>CAMNXF010000008.1 GCA_946567425.1 uncultured Clostridia bacterium
TGCCCACAAACGGCAGCGTTTTGCGCGAAGCGCATAATGCGTGTACAGCCGTTTGCGGGCATAATATCTTTTTTGTCAGTGTTTCATGGTGCCGGTGGTGGGACTTGAACCCACACGGGATTGCTCCCAACGGATTTTGAGTCCGTCTCGTCTGCCAATTCCAACACACCGGCATATTGCACTATAATATTATACCACAGCGCCGCCGATTTGTCAAGTACATTTATCAAAAAATTTCATCGCAACCGATCTGCGCGGAGCTGCCCACAAGCGGCGTTAAGGTCGGCGCCGAACTCGCGGCGCTTTGTCGCGATAACGCCGTTGTCCTTTAACACACCGCAGAACGCCGAGACGGTCTCGGGCGACGATTTTTTATAGCTGCTGTCAGTAGAGTTGTAGGGAATAAGGTTGACGTAAAAGTCGCGTTTGCCGATAAGCTCCGCGAGCCTCCGCGCGTGGTCGGGCGTGTCGTTGACGCCATCGAGCATTATGTATTCCAAGGTAACGCGCCTGTGCGTTTTCTCAGAGAAGTACTCTGCCGCGCTCATTACATCGGCGATCGGGTACGCCTTGTTTATCGGCATTAACGCGCTCCGGAGCCCGTCGTCGGGCGCGTGCAGACTTATCGCGAGATTGCACGGACGCGGTAGCTCGGCGAACTCGCGTATCTTAGGCGCAAGTCCGCAAGTCGATACGGTCACATGCCGCCGCCCCACGGCCAAGCCCTTGTCCTCGGTAACGAGTTCGCAGAAGTCGGCAACGGCCTCGAGATTGTCCAGCGGCTCACCAATGCCCATTACCGACACGCCGTCTATCTTGCAATTAAACGCTTTAGCAATTGCAAGCGCTTGCCCCGTTATCTCGGCAGCAGTGAGGTCGCGGCGCTTTTTCAGCATTCCGCTTTGGCAGAATTTGCAGCCCATATTGCAGCCGACCTGAGTTGAAACGCAGATACAGTTCCCGAACGCCTGACGCATAAGCACGGTCTCGACAAATTCGCCGTCGGACAGTTCCAGCAAGAGCTTCGCAGCATCCTCGCACTCGCGCTTTTCGACAATCTTCGGCAGCGCGAAATCAAAGTCCGCCCTAAGTCGCTCAATAATACGTTCCGCAAAGCCGAACTCCGCGAAATCGATCACTCCGCGGCGGTAAATACCGTCATAGATGATCGCGGCTTTGGCGGAGTTCTCGCCTATATAATTAAAATAATCTCTCAGCTTGCGCGGAGACATTCCGTAAATATTCATGGTTTTGTCCTTTTCTTAACGCAGAAATCTCCCGATCCCGCTGTAACGCTCCAACATTTCTGTTTCGGATATAGTGCGGTTCGCGGGGCTGGTCGAGGGCAGACAAATGTCGGGCGGCAAGTCCGGGAAATACTTTCCGTAAAGCGCGTGCGCCTTTTTTCCTGTTGTGAACACCGCGCGTATATCGCAGCCGTCGATTATCCTCCGCAGATCGTTCGGCACGGCGTTCTTTATCGAACTGTCCTCCGCACCGCTTATCTCGCAGCTTTCCAGAACGTCCCAGAGCGCAACGCCGTGCTTTAAGCAAAGCGCCTTTCTCCCCTCAATATCGGAGGGGAGTTTTTCGTTTAGTACAGCACAAAGCATTTTCCAAAAACGGTTCTGCGGGTGCATATAATAAAACCCCAGCTCGCGCGACTTCGGCGACGGTATCGTTCCAAGAATGAGAACGCGCGACCGTTCGTCAAACACGGGCGGAAACTCATGCGTTACGCGTTCAGAACTCATAATCCACGCTCACCGACTGCGTGCGTATCGACTTGCAGAAATCCGACGCCGCGACGTGTAAGGGATTTGTACTGTACGCTCTCAATGCGTCAAGGCTGTCGAAATCCGAGACCAGTACTGCGTCAAAGCTGCGCTCGGACGGGTTGACGTTCACGCCGACCTCCATTGCGCGTATCTCGGGTATCTGCCCCTTAAGCGCCAACAGACGCTCCCTGAAAAGCAGCATATTTTCGTATTCACCCTCTTTAAACTTCCACATTACAATATGTCGTATCATTTTATCTCCTTATTGAAAGCCGTATCCGCCGCCGTTTAATGACATTATATCATATTTGCTCTTTCGTGTCAAGGAGATTTGCTGCATATCGGCAAACCTAAGAGCCTGTTTAGTATCTCAAAATGCGCCGAATGTGCCCACGTTTTGGTGCAGAACGAAGCAATTTTTTGCCGATATACTGTATATACGCATTATCCGCTTCGCGGAAAACGCTTCAAGAAAAAACAACGAAGTTATGCGCCAAAACGCGGGTGCAGGCGGCGTATTGAGGATACAAAAAAGGATCTAAGGCTATCGGGCGTTATTGATCTGTGGGAAAAAGTTTCTGACCGTTTCGGGTATGTCACTCCACTTGATCTCCTCCCAGTCCAGAACTCCCATGACGCGCGAAACCTTGAGTTTCAGGAACGCGCCGTCGCGCAGCTCCCTCACCGTATTAAAGTTAAGCTCGGATTCGCCGTCGTCGGGGCAGTGCGAAAGGAGCGTGTACGAATAGTACATCTCGCCGCCGTTTTGAAAATTTGTGTATTTCGTGTTGTCTATCCGAGTGTAATAGTAAACGACATTTCCGAAAGCAAACGAGCCGAACAGAAATGCCGCCGTAAGAATAAGCGCTGTTGTAGCAAGTATTGCAATGATTATCTTCTTCATAATTCCTCCGTGTTGTTGAATATTTAGTAAAGGCAACACCGCACAATTACCGCGCTTCACGCTTTGTTGCCCAAATTGCTTTGTTGGCGGCGTCCTTGCCGCCTCTTGGCAATCCTGCGACAACGTCATGTTGTCGGCGTTTGCTTGCACGCGGTATGTGCTTCGCGCAAAACGCTATTTCCGTCATAGGGTTGACCTTTGGTCAATTCGTGCACAATTTGTCCTAGCAAGGCATACAGCCTTGCGTCGTCCTCATTGTACAATCTGACGAAAAATCTGTCTGCGCAACCGCTCGACAATAATTATGCGGTGTTACCTAAAGTTTATCTTATGCCGCAGCCATGACTTCCTCCGCCTTTTTTTCGGTGATAACTCCGCAGTCCTCCATGCTGCCCAGAACCAGCTTCAGGCGCTGTTCGGCAAGCTCGGGCGATTCGTCGGGAGAATAAGCCGAGGGCGCGTTCGGAAGCCCCGCGAGCATTGCGCATTCGTACTCCGAAAGCTCTAAGGGCGCTTTCCCGAAATACCCTTTTGCCGCATCAGTAATTCCGTAGTAGCCGCTGCCGAAGTAGATCGTGTTCACATACAGCTCGAAGATCTCGTCCTTTGAGAGTGCCTTTTCCAGATCGAACGCTGCGTACACCTCGGCGAACTTCCGTTCGATCTGTTTTTCCTGCGTGAACCAAAGGTTCTTGGCAAGCTGCTGCGTTATCGTCGAGCCGCCTTGTTCAAATGAGAGCGTTTTGATGTCATACAGCAGCGCCCGCGCTATCGACTTGAGGTTGATGCCGTTATGCGTACGGAACTTCCTATCCTCGACGGATATTACGGCGTTTATGTAGAACTGCGGCAGCTCTGAGACCCTCGCGAAGCCGTCTGCAGCTTGCAGCTCCGCAACCGCCATATCAAGCGGCTTTGCGGCTTTGGCGTTGTTCCACATAACCGCGCCCTTTATCGCGAAAAATCCGACAACGGCAATGCAAAGCGTCGCAATTCCCCCGATAACGCTAAAAATCACTTTTATAATTTTCTTCTTTTTCATGGTTCCCCCTTGCAATCAGATCTGCCGCCTTGCCGCCCATTCCCGTAACTATCCATACTATTACCAGCACGATAATTATCGGAACAGCGGCAAGCGCAATCATTATGCCGACTGTTTTGTGTGTGGCTTTTTCAAGTTTTTGTTTCAACGTATATACCTCCCCGAAATTTCAAAAAATTATGTTTAGCCTACTTACCGTTTCCGCTGACTATGCCCAGATAGCTCCGCGAGGTCGCCTTGTAGAACAGCACGTACATCACCGCGAATACCGCGTAGCACAGCAGTGTGACAAGCGCAAGCAGCGTAACATTGTACATATCGAACAGATTGAGCATTTTTGCAATCATCGGGAACGCGAACATCATGTGCACTCCCGCAGCGGCAAGCGGCAGAAAGAACACTTTCAGAACCTGCGAGTTTATAGCAGATTTTATCTCGCGCTGCGTCATTCCGACCTTGCGGAGTATCTCGAACCGCGCCGCGTCCTCAAAGCCCTCGCTTATCTGCTTGTAGTACATTATCAGCGCCGCCGACAGCGCGAATACACTTCCCAGCAGAATGCCGAGGAACAGCAGACCGCCGTACAGCCCGTAATAATTCTCCACCAGCGTCGCCTTTGTATCGATATTGAGGCTGATGTTCGCCTCCTCCATAAAGTCCTCACCGAACACGCCCCACGGATTTGAAAGCTGGTCGTATACCCTGTTGACCTCGTTTATATCCTCCGAAACGTCAAAGCCGTAGGTCACATAAATGTCGCTTATAAACACGCCGGTGTAGCCGATGTACTCGTCCTCGGGTATGTCGTGCTCCTTTTTATATTCTTTTTCCATTTCCTCGTTTATGGGAGTGAGCACGTCGTACTGCTCCTTGTACATCTTCGCAAGCACGTCCTTGTCGCGGACGTAGATAAACGCAAAGTCCTCGTTGGTGCGGTACACGTTTTTATCCTTAACGCTCTCAGGCACGGTATCGAGCGTGATAATATTAAACTCCATACCGCCGTATTTCAGCGTCGGATTTGTGGTTATACGCTTTTCGTTCGGCTCGTATATCGCGGCGTCGTTTTCACCGAGCTGCAAATTCAGCGCCTTGATGTTCTCGTCCGCGTCGTCGAGCGGGATTATCCTGCCCTCTGCGGGTATGCTGAATTCGCTGTCGGGCAGAGACGTGTCTATTCCCATAACATATTTAAAGGTGTCCTCATCAAAAGAAACATAACGCGCAACGGAACCGTTTTTCAGCTCATAGCCCAGCGCCGTGACGTGTTCGTTTGTTTTCTCGATGAACTTATCCGAAACATAGCGCTCGTCGTCCCGAAAGACCATGGTAATATCGTTCGGATATTGTGTTCCGACCATATCGGGAATAGCCGCGTACAGCGACACAGTACTCGAGAGCGTTACCAGAACCATAGTTGAGAGTATGCATATAGAGGCAAGCCCTGCGCCGTTTCTGCGCATACGGAACGCCATCTGCGATAATGAAACGAAATTTTTCGTCTTATAATACCAGTCCTTTTTCTTTTGCAAAATTCTGCAAAGAACGACGCTGCCCACGATAAACAGCAGATAGGTCGCGAGAATTACCAGAATGACCGCCAGCCAGAACAGCGGAATAGCCGCGACGGGGTCTTTGACCGTGACTGCGATAAAGTACGCCGTTCCGAGCAGCAGTATACCGAATACCGTCATGGGGATATTCGTGCGCGGAGGGCGCTCTCCCGTATTCTCGGAGCGGAGCAGCTCGACGGGTCTCGAGAAGAACAGCTGCCGCAGAGAGTTCAGCAGAATAAACACAAAGATCACCGCGAACAGTATCAGCGACGCTATGACCGAAATAATGTCGACCGTGAACGTATACGTAATGCCGCCGCGCAGCATTTTCACCGCCAGCATTTCTGCCAGCTTTGAAAACAGTATTCCCATGCCGAGCCCGAGCACCTCGGATATGAGATAGATAAGAACGGTTTCCTGTACGAGAATTTTCGCTATCTGCCCCTTGCCAAGTCCGAGGATATTGTACAGTCCGAATTCCTTTTTCCGTCTTTTGATGAGGAACGAATTGGTGTAGAACAGAAATATCGCGGAAAATATCCCCATAACGATACTTCCCATACCAAGCACGATCGACATCATTCCGCCGCCCACCATACCCTGAAGCATACTGCTGTCGCTGAGGAAAGTGACAATGTAAAATACCATGACCATAAGCGATGAGGTCAGGATATACGGGATATACGAACGCCCGTTTTTGCGTATTCCCGTAGCCGCGAGCTTTGAATACAGACCCGCCATTACGCCTCACCTCCGCTTGCCATAACGGTGAGCGCGTCGGATATTTTGCGGTACATCTGATCGGCGGTGCCGTTCCCTCTGTATATCTGGTGGAACACCATTCCGTCGCGGATAAACAGCACTCTCCGAGCGTGAGAAGCCGCCTTTACCGAGTGCGTTACCATAAGTATAGTCTGCCCGCGCGAATTTATGCCGCCGAACAGTCTCAGCAGCTCGTCGCTTGCTTTCGAGTCGAGCGCGCCGGTAGGCTCGTCGGCGAGCAGTATCTTCGGGTCGGTGATGACAGCACGCGCGACCGCCGTGCGCTGTTTCTGTCCGCCCGATATCTCATACGGAAATTTCGTAAGCAGCTCCGCGATACCTAGAGATTTTGCGACGGGCAGCAGCTTGCCCTCCATATCGCGGTACTTCATTCCGCGCAGAACAAGCGGCAGCAGTATGTTGTCCTTCAGCGAGAACGTATCCAGCAGATTAAAATCCTGGAACACAAATCCCAGATTATCACGGCGAAAGGACGACATTTCACTCTCCTTTATCTTCGTGAGGTCGCGCCCGTCGAGGATAACGCTTCCCGCGGTCGGTCGGTCGAGTGCGGCAAGAATATTCAGCAACGTGGTCTTACCCGAGCCGCTTTCGCCCATTATCGCGATGAACTCTCCCTCCTCTGCCGAGAACGAAACGTTTTTCAGAGCCTCGACCTTATTTCCGCCAAACCTTTGAACGTATGTTTTTTTAATGTTGTTTACTTCAAGCAGTGCCATATAAAAGTCTCCTTAATTGAGATAAGAGCAAAGCGGAGGGATTTTTGGGAACGTACTTTTTGTGTATGCGGCTTCGGTATTTATGAACCCTCCGCTTTGTTCTCTGTATTTATTATAACATACCCGAAAAAATTTCGCTATTTATTTGTCTTACATTTATCTTACATTTTTGTAAGATAAATGTTGCAAAATTCCCCGAAACGTAAGTCCCGGGGAATAAGGTCTTGTCATTCTCTTGTATCTATCTCTTTTTCACGCAGGTCTATAAGCACCTCCGTGCCGTCCTTGCCGGAACGTATTTCAATACCGTGTCCGAGAGCTTTGCATATGCGCTTGCACAGATACAGCCCTATACCCGTAGCCTTTTTGTCGGCGCGTCCGTTGTTGCCCGTATAGCCGCGCTCAAACACTCTCGGCAAGTCCTCGGGGGCTATCCCGATACCCGTGTCGCGTATCGAGAGCGTTTTCTCGGGTCTCAGAGAAATTTCCACGCTTCCGCTTTTTGTGTACTTGAGGGCGTTCGAGATAAGCTGCTCGACCACGAACAGCAGCCACTTTTCGTCTGTAAGCACATCGATCCCGAGCGGCTCGTAAACCAGCGTTATTTTTTTGCGGATAAACTGCCCCGAAAATTTGCGCACCGCCTGTCTGATTATCTTGTCGAGCGAATATCCGCGTATCACGAAATCGCTCGATTCGCTGTCGAGCCGAACGTAGCAGAGCGCCATTTCGACGTATTGCTCTATCCTCTGCAAATTCTCCGAAAGCTCGCGGCTCTCCTCGGTATCCGTCTCCTGAAGCGCCAAGCTCATTGCCGAGATAGGCGTTTTTATCTGGTGCGCCCACATCGTAAAATACATGACCGTGTCGTCGTAGCGCTTGTCGGCGGCGGATTCCAGTACCGTTTTTTCGGTGAACAGCGTTTCCAGAAGTTGCTGATACCGCTGCTCGACCTCGTTCTCGCACTCGGGCAGATGTTCGAGCGTGAGAAGTATCTCGTACTGTAACTCGCGCAGCAGCTTGTGCTTGGCGTAATACCGCCGAAAATCTCCCGCGGCGGCGGCAGCCGTTATCACCGCGCAGATAGTTCCCGCGTAAACGTATGCCGCAAGCGGCACTCCGTACAGCGCCATAAACAGCACGAAAACCGCCGCGACCAACAGGATCACGGCGATTATCCTTCGTCTGTAGTACAAAAAGTTAAATAAAAAACTCATTTCTTCCTTTTGAATACCGGCTCGGCGCGTCTGCCTTTTTCCCGCTTGGCGCGCTCCTGTTCCGCTTTTTCCTGTGCGGCGCGCAGACGCTCCGCCTCTATCTGCTCCAACTTTGACTTACTTTTTTCGGCGATATCGAGCAGCATAAGGCGGTTGTTGAACGACGGTTTATCCAGAACGATATCGAACAGCGCGTTTATAAGCTGCTCCGCCTCTGCGTCGCTGCTTACCAGCCGCCTTTCGATAAGCTCGCGCTTGGTTATGGCTAGCTGACTTATATCGCAGCATTCATCGGTTTCCACGATTTCGTTAAGCGCCGCAAGGCTCGCGCGGAGCCTCTGCGTCTGCTCCGGCTCGTTGTCCGACTTGCGGGCGCGGCTGTCGGCTATCTCGCATTGCAGAAGATCGCGCAGATCGGGCGCGCCCAGCTCGCGGATAAGTCCCTTCAGATCTTTCCTGTCCTCGGGTATGGGCACGTCGTGGTGGTAGATAAGCCAACTTATTTCGTCTATCATATTTTTCGGGAACTCCAGCCGCCGCATTATACCCTCGGCGAGCAGCCGTCCTCGCTCGGCGTGACCTTTGAAGTGCCCGTTTCCTCTGCCGTCAACGAACATACAATCGGGCTTTCCCAGATCGTGAAACAGCATGGCGAAACGTATCTCAGGCTCGGGCAGCGCGTAGCCCACCGCCTTGCATATATGCGTCCACACGTCAAATTCGTGATGACGCGTCTGCTGTTCAAAACCGATACAAGGCTCGATCTCGGGCAGCACATATTTTAATATGTCCGAGTTTTGCTCCAGCGCCCTTGCCGCGAATTTTCCCATTACAATGCGCTGCAATTCCTCGCGTATCGAACCCGCGTCCGCGTATTCGAAGCACGCGACATTCGCTTTCATGCAGTTTCTCGTCTGCTCGTCAATCTCGTACTCGTCCTCCGAGCAATAGCGGATAGCCTGTAAAAGCCGCGACGGCTGTATCGTGAAGCTCTTCGACATATCGTAGATAGTCTCCGCGGTCGGCTTTCCGCCCACCTTTACATTGACCGTCACGTTCTCGCCGATAGCCACGACCTGTTTTATCTCGCCCGTAAGCGCGCCGCGCCCGTCATACGGGTCGATAAGCCCCGCCTTGGGAGAGTACGCCATGGCGTTCATTGTGAAACCGCGCCGCGCCAGATCAGTTTCGAGATCCTCCGCGTACATGACCCTGTTGCCAACCACCTCGCGGCGGTACGGCGATATCTGTATCACCATTCCCACGACAGTAACAAGTATCTCCCCGCGTGACATTCCCTCGTCGGAGATACGGTATTCGCGGAACGTGAACATTATGTCGTTTATCTCCGCGTTGGTCACAATATCAAAATCCTGCGGCGAGTTGCCCAGAATAAGCTCGCGCACGCAAGCCCCGACAACATAAGCCTCAAATCCCGCGCTCTCAAGGCGCTCCAGAGCCTCGATAACAGGCGCCGGCAAAATGATCATCTGTAATCCCCACCTATCCAAAAGCAAACTTGGCGTAATATTCATGCAATTTCAACATATTATCTCATAATAATTATACACCATTTCTCTCCGCAATTCAAGAGAATTTTATAACATAATTTTGTATAAAATGACTAATTGGTGAAAACTGCAAAAAATTTTTATAAAAATACTTGCATTTTTGTTTAATATGTTATATAATATGTATAATGAGTTTGCAGAAACCATAAATAGGTGTATTATGTCTGCATTTCAAAATCAAAATCCGGAGGTACTTTTCAGATGAACACATTCAAAGCCGACAACATACGCAACGTTGTCTTAGCGGGTCACGGCGGCAGCGGTAAGACCGCTCTCGCGGAAGCTATGCTCTTCAAGTGCGGATTAACCGACAGAATGGGAAACACCGCCGAGGGCAATACAGTATGCGATTTTGACGCGGAGGAGATAAAGCGCAAAATTTCGATAAATGCGTCTATTGCCAATATGACCTGGAACAACACCAAGATAAACGTTATCGACGCTCCCGGTCAGTTTGATTTTGTAGGAGGACTTCATGAGGGTATCCGCGCCGCCGAAAGCGTCATCATCACCGTTAACGGCAAGGACGGCGTATGCCCGGGCACGATAAAATCCTATCAGCTCGCGGTAAAAAATAACAAGGCTTGTATGATGGCTGTCACCTGTATGGAGGTCGAGAACAGCGACTTCTACCGCGTATTCACGCAGATGAAGACCGTTTTCGGACCGTCCGTCTGCCCGATAGTCGTTCCATATGACAAAAACGGTCCCGTTGAGGCTTACATAAACCTTTTGACCATGAAAGCGTACAAATACGACAAGAAGGGCGTTCCCACAGAGGTGGAGATGCCCGCGTCCGAGAACCGTATCGCGGGTCTGCGCGCGGCAATGGCGGAGGCGGTCGCGGAGACCAACGAGGAGTTTATGGACAAATTCTTTAACGAGGAGGAGTTCACCCAGGACGAGCTTGTAAAGGGTATCCACGACGGTGTTGCAAGCGGAACGATAACTCCCGTGGTATGCTGCGCGAACGACACGCTTTCGGGCGTTGATATGCTGCTTGACGCGGTAACGAAAATGCTGCCGTCTCCCAACGAAAGAAAGCTCGAGACTATTGATGGCGCTCCCGCCGATTACGACGAGAACAAGCCGTTTAAGGGCGTTGTGTTCAAGACCGTTGCCGACCCGTTTGTCGGCAAGATAAGCTATGTAAAGGTGGTTCAGGGTAAATTGACGGCAAAGACCGTTCCCGTTTCGACGGCAGGCTCGGAGCTGCGTTTCGGCAAGCTCGTCACCGTCTGCGGCAAGAAACAGGACGAGGCTGCCGAGGTATGGGCGGGCGACCTGTGCGCAGTTACGAAAATGGAAGCGAACACCGGCGACACTATCTGTGACCCAGCTGATACAAAGTCGTTGGCGGGTATGGAGTTCCCGAAAGCGTGCTATTTCAGAACGCTAAAGCTGATACGCGGCGGCGACGAGGGTAAGCTCTCCACCGCGATAAAGCGTCTGCTCGAAGAGGACCGCACACTCGAATACGTTCACAATCACGAAACACACGAGCGCCTTATCGGCGGTCTTGGCGAACAGCACCTGGACGTTACGGCGGCGAAGCTCAAGGCGAAGTTCGGTCTCGATGTGGAAATGGTTGCTCCGCAGGTTGCGTACCGCGAGGCAATCCGCAAAAAGGTCACTATCGAGAGCAAATACAAGAAGCAGTCGGGCGGTCACGGTCAGTACGGACACGTTAAGATCGAGTTTGAGCCGTATGACGGCGATGATCTGGTGTTCGAGGAGAAGATATTCGGCGGCTCCGTTCCCAAGAATTTCTTCCCCGCTATCGAAAAGGGCTTACAGGAGGCTGCGGAGAAAGGTTCTATCGGCGGCTATCCCGTTGTGCGCCTGAAAGCGACGCTGCTCGACGGAAGCTATCACCCCGTAGACAGCTCGGAAATGGCGTTCAAGACTGCCGCGTCCATGGCGTTCAAGGATTGTATGAAGATTGCCGAGCCGTATCTGCTCGAGCCGATACAGAGCTTGAAAGTGCTCGTTCCCGACGATAAGCAGGGCGACGTTATGAGCGTGCTGTCTAAGCGCCGCGGCTCAGTTCTCGGCATGAACAGCATGGGCGACGGTATGACAGAACTCATCGCGGAGGCTCCCGAAGCTGAGATGCTTGACTTTGCGCTCGTACTGCGCCAGATAACACAGGGTCTGGGCGAGTTTTCGGCGGAGTTCTCGAGATATGAAATGGCGGCTGCGGCTACCAAATAACGGTCTGATTGTTTTTTCACATATTTATCGGCGTCGGAAAACGGCGCCGATCTTGTGTTGTTTCGCGTTTAAATTTTTCCAAAAAAATATTGACATTTGGGTCAATTTGTGTTATGCTATAAGTAGCGGTTTTATTTAAACGATATTAAAGATATTGTGGAAAGCCGCCTATTTTTATCGGTGAAAGAGGTTGACTAAAGTGGAAAAAGCAAAACATTCTCTTAAAGGAAAAATCTTGCTTGTGAGCCTGCTTCTTATGCTGGGGCTTATTCTTAATGTGACTGTGGGCATTATCGTACAGTATGTCCAGACCGAGAAGAACGTTGAATCTATGCTCGGCGAAAATCTGGACAGCGCTTCAACGCTTGTTGCAAGCGGACTTGAAAATATTACCATTCTGGTAATGGATCACGCTAACGACTACGAATTCTGGAACGGGAGTGCCGAAGAAAAGGCGGCTCACGCGCAGATGATTGCAGCTTATGACGACAACGTGAATAATCTGATATTTATGGACAGCGACGGCACATTTCATAACGGCGAGATACCGCAGAACGTGATCTCGGCGCTTAATTCCGCTTCGGTGGCAATGACGACCCCTGCGGACGCAAATTCCAATTTTTACCTCGGCGTGAAAAGGTCGGACGGAGGTATTCTCTGCTCGGAGATGAAAGCGTCCAAGCTGGCGACAATTCTTGCCGGAAGCGCTTGCGATACGTTTATTCTTGCAAGCGACGGCAGCGTTATTGCGTCTGAGATCAAAAACAACACTCCGATTACAAACTATTCCAAATATGTTCAAAAGTCCGGCTCTCGTATGATCGACGTTACTCCGCAGGGCGAGTGGGGGAGTCTCGGTTGCTTTGCGGCGGAGTCTATCGACGGAACAGACGGCTGGACGGTACTTATCAGCGCAAAGTCGGGTGAATACTACAACGGCATAGTGACTGCGTTCGCAGTAAATGTAGTCGTTATCATATTTATGATAGTGCTGATTCTGCTTGTAAATATCTTTATTTCCAGAAGCATTATCAAGCCCTTGGACACCGTTCGCGCAAAGATCACCGAAATGGCTGCGGGAGATCTCTCGGGAGAACAAATAAATATTCGCTCCAATGACGAAATGGGAGAGCTTTCTCACGCGGTCAACACAATGGCGGACTTCAATCGTAACATAATCGGCGATATCTCCTACTACGCGGAGGAGATCGCCAGACAGAACCTTAGCGTAAAGCCGAGAGCGCAGTATGTGGGCGATTATCTGCCCGTCAAGCATTCACTTGAGCGCATTGTCGAGTCGCTGAGCGAGGTCGTTGCGAACATCGAGAACGCGGGGCGCGAGGTAAGCGTCAGCTCCGCTCAGATGTCCGGAAACTCCTCTGTGCTTTCTCAGGCGGCGGCGGAAGAGGCGGATACCGTTTCGCAGCTCAATAACAGTCTGCACAGTGTTCACGATCAGATAAACGAAAGCGCGGAAAAGGCGGTACAGGCGCGCACAATGACCGAGGAGACCGTTACCTCTATGAACGAGGGCAGCGAGAAGATGTCGAGAATGCTTGCCGCAATGAATGAGATCAACACTACTTCCTCGCAGATCGCGAATATAATCAAGACCATTCAGGACATCTCTTCCCAGACGAACATACTCTCGCTCAACGCGTCCATTGAGGCGGCTAGAGCTGGCGCGGCGGGAAAAGGCTTCGCGGTAGTCGCGGGCGAGGTAGGCCGCCTCGCGAACAAGACCGCACAGGCGGCAAAGTCCACCACAGGTCTTATCGAGACCTCACTCAAGGCTGTTGAGAATGGTACGGTCATCGCGAACGAGACTGCGGAAATGCTCGGTATGATCGTCGGCAAGGCGGGCGAGTCCGCAAAGGTCGTAGAGGAGATCGCCGACGCGTCCACAAAACAGGCGGAATCGGTAAAGCAAGTCCTCGAGGGTATGAACAGCATTTCCACTGCGGTAAATCAGATAAGCGTTTCCGCAAGAGAGTGCGCGGATTCCTCCGAGTTGCTCGCGACGCAGTCCTCTATGTTGCATGAGACCGTTGAAAAGTTCGTTATCAACGGCAGCAAGCCGAGAACGGCAGCCGCTTCAAAGCCCGCGCCCGTACAGAGCGCTCCCAAGCCGACTGTTAAACCTACGCAGACAGTTCCCAAAAAGACTATCAGTCTGCCCGACGATGAGCCTGTTAAGGCAGCACCGAAGCCTGCTCAGAGCGCTCCCAAGCCGACTGCAAAGCCCGCGCAGACAGCTCCTAAAAAGACTATCAGTCTGCCCGATGACGAGCCGCCCACAATCAAGGAGAGCCCTGCTCCCGCAGCAAAGCCGGCGGCACCAAAACCGACGGCGCCCAAGCCCGCCGCTAAATCGGAAGCGCCCAAACCCGCGGCATCTTCAAAGCCCGTGATTATGCTGCCTGACGACGAGGCGACTGTTACGGCTGCTCCGACGGCAGGCAAGGTCGTTTCCAAGGCTACCATGCAGCCCGTAAAACGCACCGTGCGTATGGATCCCGATAAGTATTAAAATTGATCCCGCTGTCGGCGACGGCAGCGGGATACTTGTAAAGAATTTTATTCAGGAGGAACTTTTATGAGCATTGAATGTAAGGAATTTGGCTACTGGCAAGGATACCGCTGCCATCTGGTAACACTGAAGAACAAAAGCGGTCTGTCTGCGGCGTTTACCGATTTCGGCGCGGCAGTGCAGTCGCTGTGCGTTCCCGACAAGGACGGAAAGCTTTCGGACGTAGTTTTGGGCTACGATACCCTTGACGGGTACGTTAAGGGCGATTCTTGCCACGGCGCGACTATCGGACGTTACGCGAACAGAATAGGCGGCGCGAAATTCACGCTGAACGGCAAGGAATACAAGCTCACCGAAAACGACAACGGAAACAGTCTGCACGGCGGCGAATTCGGATACAACAAGCGGCTCTGGACTATCGAGAAGCTCAGCGACGGTGACGAGCCCGCAGTGACTTTTGGTCTTACAAGCCCCGACGGCGAGGAGCATTTCCCGGGAACGGTAAAGATCAAGGTCACTTTCACGCTTTTGGATAACGGACTGCACATCAGGTACAACGCCGTTTCCGACAAGGACACGATCTTCAATCTCACCAACCACTCCTACTTCAACTTAAAGGGCGAAGGTGAGGGAGACATCAAGGATCATATTGTGAAAATCAACGCCGTGAAATACACGCCGGTTGACGGCGAGCTTATCCCAACGGGCGTTATGGCTTACGTTACGGGAACGGCATTTGATTTTCAGACGCCCAAGCCCGTCCGCACGGATATGGACAACGGCAGACTTCCCGACGGCTATGACCATAATTTCGTGCTTGGCGAGGGCAAGCAGATGCGCACGGCGGCGGTAGTGACCGAGTCCGTGAGCGGACGTGTTATGACCGTCCGCACCGACAAGCCCGCTATCCAATTGTACATCGGTATCGGTCTGAAAGGCGAAACGGGCAAGGGCAATCACAGATACGATAAGTACGCGGGACTGTGTCTCGAAAGCCAGTACTGTCCCGATTCCCCCAACAAGCCGCAGTTCGGGAGCTGCGTGCTCAAGGCAGGTGAGGAGTACTGCTTCACCACCTCTTACACGTTCTCGACTGTTGACGATTAAGATATAATAAGCAAACAGGCTCGGATAACGCGTCCGAGCCTGTTTTTGTATGTTATACCTCGAAATATCCCGCAAAGCAAGGCGGAACGGTGATTTTCCCGTTGTCGACAGACAGTCCGCTGCCTACCGAATAAATTTTCTCCTTTAAGGAGTATTCGCAGTCAAACGCCGCCGCTCTGTCTGAGGGGTTTATTATCACGAGTATCCTTTCGTTTTCCGCACTTCTGAGATATGCCAGCGGATAGGTGTTCTTTTCGGCGTACAGGAACTCGATCTCTCCGCAGCTCTGCAAGGCGGGGTGCGACTGCCGAACGGCTATAAGGGACTTTATCTCGCTGTAGAGCGAATTTTCGTCAGACATCTGCGACTTCACCGTCGGGCGGTCGGGGCTGTCGTCCTGTTTTATGTAGAGCTTATCTGACGGCGCGGAGCTGAATCCCGCGTTCGTGGAGTTATCCCACTGCATGGGCGAACGCGAACCCGTTCTTCCGTAGCCGCCCTCGACCGACGCGAGATTTTCCACATAACGCATACCGATCTCATCGCCATAATAGATAAACGGCGCACCCGGCATTGACAGCAAAAACACGAACGCGGTTTTAAGGTCGTTTTCGTAACAGCCGCGGGCAAGTCTGTCCATATCGTGATTTCCCGACGGTATGCAGATAAGCCCCTTTTTGTCGGACTTTTCGTAATTCTCGATATACTTTTTCACGAACTCGGAAACGTCGCCCTTGCCGCGTTTTGAGAAAAACGGCTCAGTACAGCGGAACAGGTCGTTGTAATGCGACGGTCCGAAGTGCAGCAGAAAATCCATGTGAAAGCCGCCCAACAGGGATTTATCGGGCTCGCCCCACTCAGAGACCATTGCCGCCTCGGGAAACTCATTGTCGAGAAATTCGCGGACGTTCTGCCATAATTTTATCGTGCCCTTGCCGTCCTCGTCGTGCTTTACCAACGAACCCGCCATATCGACGCGGAAACCGTCGCAGCCCATTCCGAGCCAGAACCGCATAATATTTTTAAGCTCCCCCAAAGTAGCCTGCGCGCCCCGGCTGTCCATGGGCTGCTGCCACTTTTTATCGGGATCGGGCTTGTAAAATCCGTAGTTCAGTGCGGGTTGGTGGGAGAAGAAATTCACCGCACACGAACCGTCTCTGTCGGAAATTCCACGAATGCAGCCCATTCCCTCGGGAGACTCCCATATACTGTCCGTCCAGACATAGCGGTCGGTAAACTCGTTTCTTTCCGCTTTCATCGACTCCCTGAACCACTTGTGCTCAACGGAGGTATGCCCCGGGACAAGATCGAGAAGTATGTGCATTCCGCGTTTGTGAACCTCGCGGAAAAGCCGCTTCAGATCCTCATTCGTGCCGTAGCGCGGAGCAGCTTGGTAATAGTCGGAAACGTCATACCCCGCGTCGCCGAACGGCGATTTAAAGCACGGGTTCATCCATATTGCGTTGCAGCCGAGCTCCTTTATGTAGTCGAGCTTGCCGATAATTCCGTTAAAATCCCCTATACCGTCGCCGTTGCTGTCGCAGAACGACTGAGGGTATATCTCGTAAAAAACCGCGTTGTCAAGCCATGCAGGCTGATTTGTTTTGCTCATAACAAAACCCCTTTCAAATAATGTCGGTCACGGATAAATGAATGCTTCTATATGATATAATACTGCAAAATAGCGCAGATTTCAAGCAGAATAACACTATTTGATAATACAATAATACTTTTTCGCGTAACAAAAACCGCGCTGCAAGCCGATATCGGCACAGTGCGGTTCTCGGTTTTTAAGCCGTTTTCTGTTTCGGCTAAAAGCGCCATTTTCGGTCATTCTTTGCCTACATAGTAATAAAAAGAATGCTTAAAGACTTTGATCTCATTCTCCCAATCGTATGTGTATTTGCTGGGGGCGTCATCGCTGCCCGAGCCGGACGGCTTACCCTCGGCAGCACCTATGTACATGAATTTTCTGCCGAGAGTGTCCTCTCCGCCGCCGCTGAAATCTTCCTTCGTAACAAAGTCACACTTATATAAGCAGAGTTCGCTGTCCTTAAAAACAAGTCCGAAATCCTCCGGTTCGGGATATGCGGAACACTCTGAAACGGTAAATGTAAAGTCCTCAGATAGTTCCGTTTGTTCGGTCTTATAGCAAGCTGCTCGATCTGCTTCTCTGTACAAGCGAAGTCTATTTATAAAATCGGCGTCCGTTTCCTCGGTGATAACGCGCACGTTTTTTCCCTGCGGCGCGTCGACATTGTAGATAACCGCAAAGTTTTCCTCGTCAATGGGAAGAACCGCGCCGAATGAAACGTGTCGGAAACCGTCACCGTCCACATAGTCGTAATACTCGCCCTCAATTTCTTTGTCGCTCATAATAAATTTAACTAATGAACCGTGCGTAGCCGCGTTAACGACGGTAAGCAGAGAAACAGCCGAAAGGGCGTATCCAAATACCGCAGAAAATCTCAATGGAAATTTCGTCAATATCCTTCTCAGAAAGCGCTCCGTGCGAGAAATTTCGCGCTACGGTGCAGACATATCCCGAGTATTTCCGCATTATCTTTTCAAGCGCCTTTGTATCGCCGTCCGCAAGTGCCCGAAGCAGTTTTTCCTCGTTCATTTTACTTCTCTGAAATATGTACATACTTGAAAGAATTGTTGTCCTCTCATTACTATAGACACGGTTTTCGCGAAAATGTTACATCATTTTAAAATGATTTTCAGTGAATGGCGGCGTAAAAAAAGGAGGAGCTTTTACGCTCCTCCGGTTCTTCAAATTAAAGCAGCTTAACGAGCTTGTCGACAATCTTGCTGCGGCACGGGTCGACGATGCCGAAGTCCTTTTCGCGGTACGTCCACGCGGCTCTGCCGATACCGAGTTTGTTGAAAACTGAGGAAATATCGGTGTACCAGTTCATAAGCTGATCGTCCGAAACGCGGTCGATAACTCCGTATTCCCCGCAGTAGATCGGCACATCAAGCTTTTCGGCAACCTCGACCGCAACCGACATCTCCCACTCCATAAACGACGCGTCGATCATCTCTCCGCCAAAATTGTCAAATTTCTGCGCAATGTCGGCACCGACGTTTTCAAGCGATTTTTGTCTGTACGCTTCCTTAGTATCAGGATAATCTATCTCGCAGTCTGGGCTCATCATATCCACCCACGGCGCTTTCTGATGCGTGAAAACAAGCGGATCGTAATAATGGAAATTAAACACGATATTGTTTGTGCACGGCTTGTCGAGCAATGTCAACCCGAAAATACTGTTCTGATATATTCCTCCGATAAGTATGAAATTATCGGGAGCGGCGGCGCGTATCTCGCGGATAGTCCGCGCGGCTATGTTGTTCCAGATTATCGCGTATTTTTTCTCGGTGATCTCGTTCAGCAGCTCGAACGCGACACGATCCGCCTTTTCGGCATAGTGCCTTGCCGTTTCACGCCATATTGTGACAAAGACATCCTGATATTTCTCGTCTTCAAAAAAGCCGCTCTCATTTTCGCCCTTGTCGAAAGAAAAGCCGAGCGTTTTGTGCAGATCGAGAATTATATTCAGACCGTATTTTTCGCACCACGAAACGCAACGGTCAAGGTACTTGAACGCGTCCGCGCTTATGGCGTTGTTATCGTTGAGAATAATGTTAAAGTCAAACGGAAGACGCACATGGTCGCAGCCCCAACCCGCTATCCTTTTAATATCGTCTTCGGTAATGAAATTTTCAAGGTGCTCTTTTTCATAACCCGACTGCGACAGCCAGCCGCCGAGATTTACACCGTGCTTGTAGCCTGCAAATTCTTTCATGTCACTTCTCCTTAACCCTTGTAGTCTACCGACTTGTACTCGGCGATAAGAGGCGTTGTTCCGTCGTAGGCTTTCAGCCAGCCGTCCACGCCCTTGCCGGGCCATACGTTCATCATAATTTTGCCGGGAGTAGTCGGGATATTTTTGTCGGCGGAATAAACCTCCTCGCCGTCGACATACCACGTTATCTTATCCTCCTGCCAATTAAAGCCGTAGGTGTGGAAATCCTCGGAAGCGTCAAATCCAAGATCGTAGATATACTCGTGTTTGCCTACTCCGTCGGTGTAATAGTTGAACTGAACAGTCGTCGTATCCTTGCCGAGAAACTCAATGTCGATCTCGTCCCACGGGTTCTGGTCGGTCGGACCCGTGTAGGTAAAGAACGAGGAAACAACGCCGTCGTTCTTGATCGGCTTCATAACGACCTCATACATTCCGTAGCCGTAAAAATCCTTGCTCCTGAACTCCGCGCCCGAATAGGGGATAAGACCCTCGCCCGTGCCGTCGAGGTCTATCTTCAGCTTCATTGAGCCGTCGGAGAAATTGACGTTTGCTTTGCGCCAAGTGCAGTTGAACATCGAGCCGTTAGTCCACCCGTCGGAGCACTCGAACACGCTGCTCACGTCCGCGAGAGTACCCGTCAGATCGGCGAGTACGCCGCTTGTCGAGGGCGCGGGGTTGCTGTCCTCGGTGGAGCTGCTCTCGGAAGTGCTGCTTTCTTCAGACGAGCTTTCACCCGTACTCGTCGAGCTGTCGGAGGGGGTCTGTACGCTGCTTGTACTGTCGGTGGAGGAATTACCCCGGTCGTTTGCACAGCCGCACAATGCCGCGCAAAGCGCTAATATAAGCGCGCCGTTTTTCAAGAATTTATTCATAAGATCACGTTCCTTTCGGCAATTTACTTCTGTGATCTTATTATACCTGTTTCCCCGAAAATGATATACAAAAAAGCGGCAAAAAATATCGCGTTTTTAATCAGAATTAAATTTCACGCCGCCCTTTATTCCCGACGCGGAATTGTAATATTTCGCGCGGTATTGCTTTGGCGTAAGACCCGTTTCCTGTTTGAATTTCTGTATAAAATGGCTGTGCGAGCTGAACGACAAAAAGCTGCCGATATCCACCGCCTCGTAGTCGGAATATTTCAGCATCTGGCACGCCGCGTCAATGCGCTTTTTCAGTATATAGCGGTTCAGCGTCATTCCCGTTTCCGCGTGGAACAGCTTTGATAGATACTGCACCGACAAGCCGAGCTCGTTCGCGATATCGCCGATGACAAGCCGCTCGTGAAGATGCGTGTTGATATATTCGATGCATTTCGTCACCTGATAGCAGTAGCTGGAGCTTTTGTTTATTTTAGCCATTCGCTCCGTGAAATCCGTGATACACTCGGAATGTATCTCGTTTATTTCGTCGGCGGTTCTTGCGTTATCGGTCAGCCTTATATAAAGGTCGGAGAGGTTGTAGGCTGTCTCGCGCTCCATTCCGCCTTCAACGCAGAAACGCGTGATGAACGATACCGTTATCACCAGGTGATACTTGAGATTTCTCAGACTATCCGTGGAAAGCACTCCGAACCCCTCGCCTCCGAGCGGCGTGGCAAGCGCGCGCACGCCGTCGAGATCGCCGCGCTTTACGCACTCGTAAAAGCGCATTTCGTTTTCGACAGGAGTATGTCTGAGCTCGTTTTCACGCATCTCAAACTCTATTTGTGAAAAAATTTTATCAGATAAACGCATACCGCACACCCCCTGTTAAATACTTATTAAAAATATTATACAAAAAAATTCACCAAAAGTCAAGATATTTAGTTAAACTGAAAATAAAAATGCTAAAAATCTGATATAAACTTCTTTAGGTAAATGCTATAATTAAAACATAAAGGGCGGAGAGATAGGCTCTCGCCGATAAATACGGGGCTTTCCCCGCAAACGAAAGGATATACCGTTATGAAAAAGATGATTTCCGTTATTACCGCTGCGGCCGCATTTGCGGCAGTTTCCGTATCCGCTTCGGCGTATACCATCAATGTAGATCTCGGCTTCGGCTGGTCGGCAAACACCACTATCCCCGCTGAAGAGTTCGCGGACGTAACGACCGACACGACCATTACGATTAACTACGAGACAAACAAGGCTCTTGCGGATATGCCCGGTCAGGAGTACTGGTGCATAAAGACCATGATAAACGACGAAGGTTGGCCGTTTGTCAGCAACCTTGTAGGTCCGGAGCTTTCGGAAAGCAAGGACAGCTATTCTCTCGACGTTGAGAGTTCATCTATCAGCTTTAAAATCCCCGCTGAGGAGCTTGAGCACATTCAGATCGCGGGTATGGCGCTTATGGGACATGGCATAAATCTTATTGATATGACCATTTCAAACGACGCTCCCGCAGAGCCCTCTGTTCCCGCCGAGTCCACTGCTCCGTCAGCATCGGAAAGCACTTCGACGGAGAACCCCAGCTCGGGCGTTGAGGGCGTTGCCGCGGTTGTCGGCGCTGCCGCTCTGGCTCTCGGCACAATGATAGTTGCGCGCAAGAGAACTAAGTAAATCCCCGAAAGGAGGCTAATCATGAAAAAAATGAAAAGTATTATGGCTGCCGCGCTGGCTCTCGGCTGTATGCTGACAGTCACCGCGTGCGACGAGGAGAACGGTTCCGTTTCATCGGGCGGCGGAACTCCCGCAGACACAAACACTCCGCCCCAGGCTTCCACATCGAGTTCCACTGCTACTATGAACGAATCGGACGCGTCAGAGGTCGCTAAAATAGATATCGGCGCGGAGAAGCTCGCAAATCCCACAGTCAAGTTCCTCAGTGAATGGGATCTGAACCCCGCCGAGGGTCAGCCAATCTCCGTCGCGCTTGAGATGTTCCAGACGCAGTACGGCGGACGTATAGAACTGATACACACCTCTTTTGAGGAACGCTACACCAAGCTCTCCACCATGGTTTCCTCCGACGAATCTCCCGATATGTTCAGTGCGGGCGATATGGACGTTTTCCCGAAGGGCGTTCTCAGCGGATATTTTCAGCCGCTCGACCCGTATATAGATTTTAACAGCGATCTCTGGAAGCCTATGAGCACCATAAACGATCAGTTTTCTGCAAACGGAAAACACTACGTCGGCGCTATAGACGTTGAGAGCGACTGCGTAATGTTCTACAACAAGAAGACAATTATCGACAACGGCCTTGACGATCCCGTTGAGCTGCTGGAGCAGGGCAAGTGGGATTGGGACGCGCTTTGGAACATGATGACGCAGTTCTGCGACCGCAGTCAAAGCAAATTCGCTACCGACGGCTGGTGGTTTGAGGGCGCTATATCGCTCACGACGGGCAAGCCTTATATCGGTATGGATAACGGAAAGATCGTTCACAATCTTGACCATCCCATGATTGAGAGCGTACAGAGTTATATGCTTAAGATGAAAGAAAACGATCTGCCGTTCCCGAAGAGCGAATACGGCTGGGAGGTTCACCCGACCAATATCCGCGACGGAAAAACGTTGTTCTATCCCGTGGGCGTTTACGCGCTTTATCCATACAACAACATTATTCAGAATTTCGGCAATATGGAGGACGTTATGTTCGTTCCCATGCCCAAATGCCCCGAGGCGGATGCGTATTATCTGCCCGCGAGAATTAACGGCTTTTCGCTGATAAAGGGCGCGAAAAATCCCGAGGGCGTTGCGGGTTATCTGAACTGCGCAATGGCTTCGCGCGACAGCGAAATCGCCAAGGAGATAGGCAAGCGTCAGGCATTTGACGAATACGGCTGGACACAGGAGCAGTGGGATATGCTTGAAAAGGTCAACAAAATGACAACCGAGCACCCCGCTATCGAGATGTATAACGCGGTCACTCCGACCATTGCCGACTGCATAAACAACCCGATGAAAGAGGGCTATAACGCGGGCGTAAGCTGGATACAGACCCGCGAATCGTACAGAGCTATGGTTCAGGCGGAGCTTGATACAGCAAACGCAAAGCTGAACTCATAAGATAATTCCTCCCCCCCATAATAACCGACTTACGGCAGCAAAACTGCCCGGTCGGTTTAATGGCGATTACAAAATACGCACACTTCATAATAAATTTTCCTGTTGAAAAAACACGCAGCAAACCGACTTCGTTTTTAGCGGAGTCGGTTTGTTGTTTCTGTTTTTCAGCGGGAATTTTTTTGATAAATCTTTAATATTAAACACATCTTGAAATTTTGTGCAAAGTATGATATAATAAATATATATTGCAAAAAATGCAGAGTTCTGCGGATATAAAGAAAGGACAAACTATGAAACTGGGAATGGTGGGGCTGCCGAACGTCGGTAAAAGCACCCTTTTTAACGCACTTACAAACGCGGGCGCGGAGTCCGCGAATTACCCGTTCTGTACGATAGAGCCGAACGTCGGCATAGTTTCCGTGCCGGACGAGCGTCTCGACAAGCTGGCGGAGATGTATCACCCCGAGAAATTCACTCCTGCGACGCTGGAATTTGTTGACATTGCGGGTCTTGTAAAGGGAGCGTCCAAGGGCGAGGGTCTGGGCAACAAGTTCCTCTCGAATATACGCGAGGTGGATGCTATCGTGCACGTTGTACGCTGCTTTAACGACGACAACATTATCCATGTCGACGGCTCGATAGGCGCTGCCCGCGATATCGAAACGATAAATCTGGAGCTTATTTTCTCCGATCTGGAGATACTCGAGCGCCGTATCGACCGCGCGAAAAAGGCGCTTAAGGGCGACAAGTCCGCACAGGCGGAGGTAGACTTTTTTGAGGCGCTGAAGGCTCATCTCGAGAATGGCAAGTCCGCGCGCAGCTATGACTACTCCGACGAGGAGCGCGCTATGCTCCGCGATACTCCGCTGCTTTCAAACAAGCCCGTGATCTACGCGGCTAATCTGTCCGAAGCGGATTTCACGGGTGACCTCAACGCGAACGCCGAGTACAAAGCGGTGTGCGCTGTCGCCGAGGAGGAAAACGCCGAGGTGCTCCCGATTTGCGCGCAGATCGAAGCGGAGATTTCCGATATGCCCGCTGAGGACAAGGAGCTGTTCCTTGCGGATATGCATCTTGAAAGCTCGGGTCTGGCGCGTATCATCAAAACAGGCTATCGGCTGTTGGGGCTTATCTCTTTCCTTACGGCGGGAACTCCCGAGGTTCGCGCGTGGACAATAACCAAGGGCACAAAGGCTCCGCAGGCGGCGGGAAAAATACACACCGACTTTGAGCGCGGCTTTATCCGCGCGGAGATAGTCGCGTTCGACGATCTTATGAACTGCGGTTCTATGTCGGCGGCGAAGGAAAAAGGACTTGTCCGTCAGGAGGGCAAGGAGTATGTGATGCAGGACGGCGACGTTACGCTGTTCAAATTTAACGTGTAATGAAGACGATAGGCTTGATAGGCGGTATGAGCTGGGAAAGTACCGTCACGTACTACAAAGTTATCAACGAGACCGTAAGTCGGCGGCTCGGCGGTTTACATTCGGCAAAAATATTGATGTACAGCGTGGATTTCGCGGAGATCGAGGAATGCCAGACGAATGGCGATTGGGCGAAAAGCGCGGAAATTCTCGGCTCGGCGGCGCTTGCTCTGCAAAAAGCGGGCGCAGATTTTATAGTTATCTGCACCAACACCATGCACAAGGTCGTTCCCGAAATATCCGAAATGGCAGACGTGCCGATAATGCACATCGCCGACGCGACCGCAAACGCGCTTATCGGCGCGGGTATCAGTACTGCCGCGCTCCTCGGAACGAAATACACAATGAAACAGGATTTTTATAAGGAACGATTGACCGCTAACGGAATACGCGTACTTATCCCGAATGATAACGATATTGAAACGGTAAACCGCGTTATTTACGAGGAGCTTTGCCGAGGAGTTATCTCGCCGTCCTCGCGGGAGAAATACGCGCGGATAATCGATAGCTTAAAGCGCGGCGGCGCGGAAGCCGTAATTCTCGGCTGCACGGAGATTGGGCTTCTGATAGATGGCGGCTGTTCGCCGCTGCCCGTATTCGATACCGCGCTTATTCATGCGGAAAGGGCGGCTTTATACGCAATTGACGAGGAGATCAAATGAACAAAGTTATTCGGTGCAAAAACACCAACAATAAAAAAATAATCGGACTGCTGATCTCGCAGGTTATATGCGGAGTAATGCCCGTTGTACTGCTGGCGGCATTCGTGCTGCTGCAGATGTACGAGAACAAGATAATCGCGCTTGTTGCCATTGCGTTGATCTTTCTATGCAACGTCGGGTATATGCTGCTCGCGCGGAGGTACAACGTTCTGAACAGCGGCAGACGCGGCGAAAAGCTGCTCTACAAGACGGTGCGTCATCTGAGCGGCAACAACATAATTTTCTGTAATCTTCCTGTGCGGTACAAGCGCGGGCGCTCAGAACTGGATATGCTCATCATCAGTCATAAGGGGCTTATCATTGTCGAGGTGAAAAACCACTCGGGAACTATTCAGGGGAGCTGGAAAGCCGACAAGTGGGAGCAGCGCAAATACTATCGCGGCGGCAAGAACACCTCGCAGCAAATGGACAATCCGATAAAGCAGATGCGCCGTCAGCGCGACATCGTCAAGAGTATACTTAACGCGGCGGGCGAGGACGTGTGGATAGATACGGTTCTGTATTTTTCAAGCAGCAACGCAAAGCTCAAGCTCAATCTCCGCGAGAACGATTATGTGTGTCTCGGCAGCAAGGAACTGCTTCATTTTCTGGAGAGATACGATCGCGATGTGGTGGTCTCGCGCGTTCAAATGGAGAAATACGCGCGCATACTTAACGAGGCAAGGGCGAATATCTGAGGGAGAGTTATGGGCGAATACTACATTATAAAAATTACTGTTCGCCGTAAGGACTTTTTCCTGTTGTGGGATTGCGAACGCGAGCCAGTATTTCTTACAGACGAAAACGGCAGAGCGGTGTTTTTCGGCAGCTTGGCGGAGCTGAACGCGTTCGTCGAAAAAAACGGTATTAAGCATTCGGATGAAATTACCGCTTACGATCTCGACGATACTGCGGTTACCGCCGAAACGCTTGACTGCGGCGAGGTCATCAATAAGTGGAACATTATTTCCGATTTTGCACTGTCGTCGGGTTTGGAGTTTTCAGGCGAGGATAAGAGTTACAACAACATTTACAATAAGCTGTTTTTCGGCTGCAATCTTCCCGCGATGAAACACCCGCATTATATTCCCGAATGGAACGCAAGCGAGATCGTTGAAATAAACCGCGTATTGTCCGAGGGTGCGGCTCTTGTCCGCATGATCCTTAAATAATGTAAACTACGGGAGGTAGAAAATGGTCGCAAAAACGCCGCCTATGGGGTGGAACAGTTGGGATTGCTACGGCGCGTCCGTCACCGAGGAGATCGTCCGTCGGAACGCCGAGTTTATGGCAGAGCACCTGAAGCAATTCGGTTGGGAGTACATCGTCGTGGATATCCAGTGGTCTGAGCCGAATGCCAAGTCGCATGAGTACTGTCCGTTCGCCGATCTGTGCATGGACGAATTCGGGCGCTTGCTGCCTGCCGAGAACCGCTTTCCGTCCGCTGCGAACGGAAAGGGCTTTGCGCCGCTCGCAGAGTACGTCCATTCGCTCGGCTTGAAATTCGGCATACACATAATGCGCGGAATACCTCGTCAGGCAGTTCACCGCAACTGCAAGATAAAGGGTACGGAAAAAAACGCCCGCGAAATCGCCAAAACCGCAAGTATATGCGCGTGGAACACCGATATGTACGGCGTCGACCCGACAAAGGACGGTGCGCGCGAGTATTACGACAGCCTGTTCGAGCTGTACGCTTCGTGGGGAGTTGACTTTATCAAGGTCGACGATATCTGCCGCGAGCTTCCTCACGAGGAAGCGGAGCTTGTGATGCTGAGCAGATCGCTGCGCGGCTGTAGCCGTGATATGGTGCTGAGCTTGTCGCCCGGACCCGCGCTGCTCGAAAAAGCAGAGCTGTACAAGCAGATTGCGAATATGTGGCGCATTACTGACGATTTCTGGGATAAGTGGGAGCTGCTTTATGCGATGTTTGAGCGCGCCGAGAAGTGGTCGGTGCACGCGGGTGCGGGGCATTTTCCCGACGCGGATATGTTGCCGATAGGACCGATACTTCAGGACTACGACAAGTCGAACCGCACGAAATTCACTGACGACGAACAGCTTACCATGCTGACGCTCTGGAGCATTATCCGTTCGCCGCTGATGATAGGCGGCGAAATGACGGGCTTTGACGAGTTTACAATGAAGCTGCTCACTAATGAACGCATTCTCGCAATGCACAAGAATGCACGGCATTCGCATCAGGTATGGCGGCGCACTGTCAACGGAAACGAGTACGTTCTTTGGACAGCTTACTGCGCTGACGGAGGGCAGTACATAGCCGTATTCAACGCTGGGGAGAGCATCGGAACGGTTGAAATTCCGCTCGCCGATTTGGAGATATTCGAGCCGAAAACCGCTTTGGAGTTATGGTCGGACGACACCGAAAGTCTCACTGACACGCTCGCCGTTAAACTCAATTCTCATGGCGCAAAGGCATACCTAATTAAATAAAAAATTGCCGCTGCTCATACGAACAGCGGCAAGCTTTATTCGGTTGATTAGTCGTTGATCTTAGTAACAACGCCGGAACCAACAGTGTGACCACCCTCGCGGATAGCGAAACGGAGACCCTCTTCAATCGCGATAGGAGTAATCAGCTCAACGTCCATTACAACGTTATCGCCGGGCATACACATAGCGTCGGGACCGCCGGGCAGTGTAATAACACCCGTAACGTCTGTAGTTCTGAAGAAGAACTGCGGACGGTAGTTGGAAACGAACGGAGTGTGACGACCGCCCTCTTCCTTCTTAAGAACGTAAACCTGACCGCTGAACTTGGTGTGCGGGTGGATAGAACCGGGCTTGCAGAGAACCTGTCCACGCTCGATCTCGTCACGGGTAACGCCACGGAGCAGTGCACCGATGTTGTAGCCCGCAACAGCCTCGTCAAGGGTCTTGTGGAACATTTCAAGACCTGTGATAACGGTGCTCTTGGGCTCGTCAACCAAACCCGCAATTTCAACGGTATCGCCAACCTTAGCAACGCCGCGCTCTACACGACCTGTAGCAACAGTACCACGGCCGGAAATGGTCATAGTGTCCTCGACAGGCATAAGGAAAGGCTTATCCTCATCTCTCTCGGGAGCGGGAATGTGCTCGTCAACAGCGTCCATAAGCTTTTTGATGCAAGCGTAAATGGGATCGTTAGGATCCTTGCTGTCGCTGTCAAGCGCTTTGAAAGCAGAGCCGCATACAACGGGAACATCGGTAAAACCGTTCTTCTCAAGAATTTCGGTGATGTCCATTTCAACAAGCTCAAGCATACCGTCATTGTCCTTGTATTCGCCGGTTGCCGTATCAAACTCAACGCCGTCAACGTCGTCGCACTTGTTAATGAAAACAACCATTGCGGGAACACCTACCTGGCGTGCAAGAAGAATATGCTCCTTGGTCTGCGCCATTGCGCCGTCAGTTCCGGCAACGACGAGGATCGCGCCGTCCATCTGAGCCGCACCAGTAATCATGTTCTTGATATAGTCCGCGTGTCCGGGGCAGTCAACGTGAGCATAGTGACGAGCGTCGGTCTCATACTCAACGTGTGCGGTATTGATAGTGATACCGCGCTCTCTCTCTTCGGGAGCCTTATCGATCATATCATAAGCCTCGAACTTAGCCTGACCCTTGAGTGCGAGCCACTTGGTGATAGCTGCGGTCAAAGTGGTCTTACCATGGTCAACGTGACCGATGGTACCGATGTTAACGTGGGGTTTGCTGGAATTATATTTTTCCTTAGCCATTGGTATTTCCTCCTTTAGTAGGCAATTTGGGCGAAGCGCCCCAATTTCAAATGTTTACAGTAATATTTTACCATAAATACGTAAAAAAATCAAGTACTTTCGGTAAATATTTATAACGACCGTGAAAGTCAATCGTTCTGTTTGCGTTTGGACATAATGCCCTCGGCAATGTTCTTCGGAACCTCGATATAGCTGTGCGGCTCCATAACATACTGACCGCGTCCCTGTGTCTTGGAACGGAGATCGTTGGAGTAACCGAACATCTCGGAAAGCGGAACGAGCGCAGTTACCTGCTCCGTGCCGTTGCGTGATTCCTGACCCTGTATCTGTCCGCGCCGTGAAGTCAAATCGCCGATGACCGTACCAGTATAATCGGACGGAGAAACGACAACAACCTTCATGATCGGCTCAAGAATGATCGAGTGCGCCTTTTTGAGCGCTTCCTTGATCGCCATTGAACCCGCGATCTTAAACGCCATTTCGGACGAGTCGACCTCGTGGTAAGAACCGTCGTACAGCGAAACCTTAAGGTCTACAACGGGGTAGCCCGCTAGAACGCCCGCATTGAGCGCACCCTGGATACCCGCATCAACAGCGGGTATGAATTCCTTCGGGATAGAGCCGCCGACAACATCGTTGCTGAACTCGTAGCCCTTGCCGCTCTCGTTCGGGGTAACGCGTATCTTAACGTGACCGTACTGACCCGAACCACCCGACTGACGCTTGTACTTCATATCAACGTCCGCGTCGCCCGTAATGGTCTCCTTGTAGGCAACCTGGGGAGCACCGACGTTAGCTTCAACCTTGAATTCACGCAGAAGTCTGTCGACGATGATCTCAAGGTGCAACTCTCCCATACCCGCAATAATAGTCTGACCCGTTTCTTGGTTCGTCCAAGTCTTGAACGTCGGATCTTCCTCGGCGAGCTTCGCGAGACCGATAGCCATTTTCTCCTGACCCGCCTTGGTCTTGGGCTCGATAGCCAGATCAATAACAGGCTCGGGGAAGTCCATGGACTCGAGAATTATCGGGTGCTGGGGATCGCAGAACGTATCGCCCGTCGTGGTGTATTTAGTACCTACGACCGCCGCAATATCTCCGCACGGACAAGCCTCGATGTCCTGTCTGTGGTTGGAGTGCATCTGCAGAATACGACCCATGCGCTCGTTCTTGTCCTTGGTGGAGTTGAGAACGGTAGTACCCGCCTCAACAACGCCCGAGTAAACTCTGAAGAAGCAAAGCTTACCAACGAACGGGTCGGTAGCGATCTTGAACGCAAGCGCGGAGAACGGCTCCTTATCGCCCGCGTGACGCTCCTCCTCCTCGCCCGTATCGGGATTCGTACCCTTAATGGACGGGATATCAAGCGGCGACGGCATAAAGTCGACAATAGCGTCGAGCAGCTTCTGAACGCCCTTGTTTCTGTAAGACGTTCCGCAACAAACAGGAACGAACTTGTTATCGATCGTGCCCTTGCGGATAGCCTTTTTGATCTCCTCGGGAGTGAAGTCCGCGCCCTCGTTCTCGAGGTAACGCTCCATAAGGTCGTCGTCGAGCTCAGCAACCTTTTCAAGCAGATTTGCTCTGTACTCTTCCGCCTTATCCTTCATATCCGCGGGAATTTCCTCGACGCGCATATCCTTGCCGAGGTCGTCATAGTAGATATCGGCATTCATCTCAATAAGGTCGATGATGCCCTTGAAGTCCTGCTCAGCGCCGATAGGGAGCTGAATCGGGACAGCGTTGCACTTCAGTCTGTCGTGCATCATATCCACTACGTTATAAAAGTTCGCGCCCATAATGTCCATCTTATTTACATAAGCCATTCTGGGAACGTGATAATTGTCCGCCTGACGCCAAACTGTTTCGGACTGCGGTTCAACGCCGCCCTTTGCGCAAAATACGGTAACAGAGCCGTCAAGCACTCTCAGAGAACGCTGAACCTCAACCGTGAAGTCAACGTGTCCCGGAGTATCGATAATATTGATACGGTGTTCTTTCCAGAACGCGGTGGTAGCGGCAGAGGTAATTGTGATACCTCTCTCCTTTTCCTGATCCATCCAGTCCATCGTGGAAGCGCCCTCGTGCGTCTCACCCATTTTGTAGTTGACGCCCGTATAAAACAGGATACGCTCGGTGGTGGTGGTCTTACCCGCGTCGATATGAGCCATGATACCAATATTACGTGTCATTTCAAGAGAAACGTCTCTTTTCATAAAATCCTCCGTAATAGCCCAGCTCAAAATTAAACGCCGCAGAACTCCATACGTACAGCAAACGCTCCGCACGAAAATCCGCCTCTATTCGTTCGAGCCGAACAGCGTTTAATTTTACCATTTGAAATGCGCGAAAGCCTTGTTGGCTTCAGCCATCTTATGTGTATCATCACGCTTCTTGCAAGCTCCGCCCTGATTGTTCAGCGCGTCGCAAATCTCGTTTGCAAGTCTTTCTTTCATCGTCTTTTCGCTGCGGTCGCGGCTGTACTTGGTTATCCAACGCAAGCCGAGAGTGCGGCGTCTTTCGGGACGAACCTCCATAGGAACCTGGTAGGTCGCACCGCCGACACGTCTTGCCTTTACCTCGAGCTGGGGCATAATGTTCTCCATTGCCTCCTCAAAAGCCTCGAGAGCGTCCTTGCCGGTTTTCTCGGCAACGATCTCGAACGCGCCGTAAACGATCTTCTGGGCTACGCCCTTCTTTCCGTCAAGCATGATGTTGTTGATAAGTCTTGTTACCAGCTCCGAACCATAAAGCGGATCCGGCAGCACCTCACGCTTGGGGACATTACCTCTTCTTGGCACTTTAACTTCCCTCCTTCAAAAATTTGAAATCACAGGTACTCGAAAGCACTTCATCTTCCGCAAATGCAAACAATCGGCAATGATTTTATTTCAAAATAATGCCTATGTCAGCTTACAGGAAAATTAAGCCTTCTTTCCTGCCTTGGGTCTCTTTGCTCCGTACTTGGAGCGCCCCTGCATTCTCTTGTCAACGCCCTGTGCGTCGAGAGTTCCTCTTACGATGTGGTAACGCACACCGGGGAGATCCTTAACACGTCCGCCTCTGATAAGAACGACGGAGTGCTCCTGCAGTTTGTGTCCGATACCGGGGATATACGCCGTTACCTCGTAGCCGTTGGAGATCTTTACTCTGGCAACCTTTCTCATTGCGGAGTTAGGCTTTTTGGGAGTCTGAGTTCTTACGGCGGTGCACACTCCGCGCTTCTGGGGAGAGTGCTGGTCGATCTGCTCCTTGTGGAGAGTGTTCATACCCTTCTGGAGCGCCGGCGCCTTGGATTTCTTGGTAGAAACCTGACGGCCCTTGCGGACAAGCTGGTTAAACGTAGGCACTATTTTTCACCTCTTTCTTGATTTGCGGTATACGCGCTGCGTATTCCGAGATTTATTGCCGTGTGTTTATTATTTCCCCGAATAGAAAAATATACTAACACACATTCATAAATTATACAGTAAAAAGCGGCGTTTGTCAAGGTCTTTTTCAAAACTTTGTGACAACCGCCGCCAAAAAAATTACCTATTCAATTGCTTTTTGTGCACTTTGACCAACGTCTTTTCAAGCTTTTTCACTATTGGGAACCTCTGTGCCGACACTCGGCTCGGGAACAGCTTCGACGCTGACGCTGACTTCGTCCGCGGCAACGTTCTCCGGCTCGGTCATGGGAGCTTCTTCCGCTGCCTTAGCTTCAGCCTCGGCGGCAGCCGCAGCGGCCTCCTCCTGAGCGCGAAGACCCGTACCCGCGGGAATGAGCTTGCCGATTATGATGTTCTCTTTTAAGCCCGTGAGCGGGTCGACCTTACCGCGAATGGCAGCCTCGGTAAGCACTCTCGTGGTCTCCTGGAATGATGCCGCCGACATAAAGCTGTCGGTCGCCAGAGACGCCTTGGTGATACCGAGCAGAACGGGCTCGCAGGTAGGCAGCTCGACCGCCTCGCCGTTTGCCTCGCGTTCCTTAAGCTCGTCATACACAGCTGCGTATTCGTTCTTGCCGATAACCGAACCCGCGAGCAGTGTGCTGCTGCCGGGTTCGAGCACGCGGATTTTTCTCATCATCTGGCGGACAATTACCTCGATATGCTTGTCGTTGATATCAACACCCTGCAGACGGTAAACCTTCTGTACCTCGCTGATGATATAGTTCTGAACTTCCTTTTCGCCCTTTACAGCAAGTACGTCCGGCGGGTTGATAGAACCCTCGGTCAGCGGATCGCCCGCCTCAACGCGGTCACCGTCCTGAACCTTGGGACGGTAGCCGAACGGAACGGCATACGCCTCCTCAAGGCCGTCGTCCGTCGTGATAACCGCATGACGCGTTTTCTTGATTTCCTCAAACTTCACCGTACCCGAAACTCGTGTAATGATCGCCGCGTTCTTCGGGTGGCGGCTCTCGAACAGCTCCTCGACACGCGGCAGACCTTGCGTGATATCCTCCGCGTTCGCGATACCGCCGGTGTGGAAGTTACGCATCGTAAGCTGTGTACCGGGCTCACCGATAGACTGCGCCGCGATAACTCCGACAGCCTCGCCCTTGTTTATAAGCTGACCGTTCGCCAGCGACGCGCCGTAGCACTTCGCACAAACGCCGTTTCTCAGTTCACAGGTGAGCACCGAACGCACCTTAACGCGCTCCGCGCCGGACTTGACGATCTTCGACGCGTCTGCATCGGTGAGCATTTTGTCCTTGGAAATGGTGAACGAGCCGTTCGGCGCGGTGAAATCCTCCGCGAGGAAACGCCCGACAAGTCTTTCGGCGAGCTTTTCAACAAGCTCGTTGCCCTCGCGTATCTCGTAGACCTCGATGCCGTTCGTCGTACCGCAGTCGTCGCCGCGGATAATTACCTCCTGCGAAACGTCGACCAGACGGCGGGTCAGATAACCCGAGTCTGCGGTACGGAGCGCCGTATCCGCCAAGCCCTTACGCGCGCCTCGCGAGGAGATGAAGTACTCGAGGACGTTCAGACCCTCACGGTAATTAGCCTTGATAGGCATCTCGATAGTAGCGCCCGAGGTATTCGCGATAAGTCCGCGCATTCCCGCGAGCTGCCTGATCTGAGCCGTAGAGCCACGCGCTCCCGAATCAGCCATCATAAAGATGTTGTTGTACTGTCCGAGGTTTTTCGTAAGCGCCGTCGACACGTCGTCGGTCGCCTTGTTCCATATCTTGATGAACGTTTCCTTGCGCTCGCCATTGGAAATAAAACCGCGGCTGAACTGCTTGTTTATCTTCTCAATAGCGGCGTCCGCACCCGCGAGTATCTCCGCTTTCTGGGGCGGGATTTCCGCATCGCAGACCGCAACGGTAATTCCCGAGCGCGTGGAGTATTTGTAACCCATTGCCTTGATCTTGTCCAGAACCTGCGCGGTGGTCGCCGTTCCGTGAATTTTCAGACAGCGGTCGATTATCTGTCCGAGCTCCTTCTTCGTTACCTTGAAGCCTATCTCGTAGTCGAGCTGATGATCGGGGTCGGTTCTGTCAACATATCCCAAATCCTGCGGAATGTGCTCGTTGAAGATTATGCGCCCTGCCGTAGTCGGCACTATCCTCGTGATGACGGTCTCGCCGAGATCCTTTGTAACGCGCACCTTGATAGCCGCGTGAATGGTGATGATACCGTCCTGATAGGCCATAATAGCCTCATTCGCGTCACGGAACACCTTGCCCTCGCCCTTTTCGCCCGCCTTGTCAATGGTCAGGTAGTACGAGCCGAGTACCATATCCTGCGTGGGAACGGTAACGGGCTTTCCGTCGGAGGGCTTGAGCAAATTCTTCGCGGCGAGCATAAGGGTTCTCGCCTCCTCCTGCGCCTCGTTGGAAAGCGGGAGGTGGACTGCCATCTGGTCGCCGTCGAAGTCCGCGTTGAACGCCGTACAGCAGAGCGGGTGCAGCTTGATAGCGCGTCCCTCTACCAGCACGGGCGAGAACGCCTGAATACCGAGTCTGTGCAGCGTAGGCGCACGGTTGAGCAGCACAGGGTGATCCTTGATAACGTTTTCGAGCGAATCCCAAACCTTGTCGTCCGCGCGTTCGACGAGCTTCTTCGCCTGTTTGATGTTAGGCGAGACCTCGCGAAGCACCAAATCGTTCAACACAAACGGCTTGAACAGCTCGAGCGCCATTTCCTTGGGCAGACCGCACTGATCCATTTTAAGCTCCGGACCTACGACGATAACCGAACGTCCCGAATAGTCGACGCGCTTACCGAGCAGGTTCTGACGGAAACGCCCCTGTTTGCCCTTAAGCATATCGGACAGCGACTTCAGCGGACGGTTGTTCGAGCCTGTGTAGGCTCTGCCGTGCCTGCCGTTGTCTATCAGAGCGTCAACAGCTTCTTGCAGCATACGCTTCTCGTTGCGCACGATAAGGTCTGGCGCTTTCTTGGAGAGCAGGTCTTTCAGACGGTTGTTTCTCATTACGACCTTGCGGTAAAGCTCGTTAAGGTCTGAGGTGGCGTAGCGTCCGCCGTCCAGCTGTACCATAGGACGGATATCGGGCGGAATTACGGGTATTACATCCAAGATCATCCATTCGGGGCGGTTGCCGCTGTTCTTGAAAGCCTCGATTACATCCAGTCTGCGCAGCAGCTTTACCTGCTTCTGACCCGCCGACGTTGTCTCCAGCTCGGCTTTCAGCTCCTCTTCGAGCGCGTCCAGGTCTATCTCCGTAAGCAGTTCCTTAATAGCCTCCGCGCCCATACCCGCGCGGAAAGTGTCGATGCCTGCGTACTTAGACAAATACTGGCTGTATTCCTCCTCGGTGAGCAGCTGCTTCTTTACCAGGCCCGTTTTTTCACCCGGGTCGATAACGATATATTTAGTGAAATAAAGTACCTCTTCCAGTTTCTTAGGGGTAAGGTCGAGAACCTGCCCGATACGGCTCGGAGTTCCCTTGTAGTACCATATATGCGATACGGGAGCGGCAAGCTCGATATGCCCCATACGCTCGCGTCGAACCTTGCTGCGCGTTACCTCAACGCCGCACTTTTCGCAGATCTTGCCCTTGAAGCGGATACGTTTGTACTTTCCGCAGTTGCACTCCCAGTCTTTCTGCGGCCCGAAGATACGCTCACAGAACAGACCGAATTTCTCCGGCTTCTGGCTGCGGTAGTTAATGGTCTCCGCGCGCTGTACCTCGCCGTGCGACCACGCTCTTATCTGCTCGGGGGAAGCCAGTCCGATCTTCATAGACTCGAAAACACTAAAGCTCATTATATTACCTCGTTTTCTTTTGTTAAACGCCCATACGGCGCGGAACCGTTATTCTTCGTCAAAATCGTCGCTGACCGGATCGGACGGCTCGCCGAATTCCTCCTCGTCGTCCAGACCGTCGTCAAAATCCGCGTCCTCGTCGTCGTATTCCTCATCGTCGGCGAACATATCATCGGGATCGTCGCTTGTAATGCCGCCCTCGCCCGAATCCTCGCCGATAATGTCATAGCCCGCGGCATTGAGAGACGCGTCGTCGGAGCGGTAATCCTCGTTGAAGCCCTGCTTGCCGTAGCTCGTGTTCTCTTCCTCTTCGCCGTCGTCCTTGAGGTCGATCTCCTTGCCCGCGTCGTCAAGTATACGGATATCCAGACCCAGACCCTGCAGCTCGCTCACCATTACCTTGAACGACTCGGGAACGCCGGGTTTCGGCACGGAATCGCCCTTTACAATAGCTTCGTAGGTTTTCTGGCGACCCATAAGGTCGTCCGACTTTACGGTCAGTATCTCCTGAAGCGTATACGCCGCGCCGTAAGCCTCCAGTGCCCAAACCTCCATTTCACCGAAACGCTGACCGCCGAACTGAGCCTTACCGCCCAACGGCTGCTGCGTAACGAGCGAGTACGGACCCGTGGAACGCGCGTGTATCTTATCGTCGACCAGGTGATGCAGTTTAAGATAGTACATATAACCGACGGTTACGGGGGAGTCAAATTTCTCGCCCGTTCTGCCGTCTACGAGCTGCGTTTTGCAGTCGCTCGTCCATGCCAACTTTGTGAAGTCGATGCCCGCGCCGCCCTCGCCGAGAAGCTCCTTGCGCTTGCCTCTCGCCTCGTCGTAGAGCGCGCGTATATCCTGTTCGTGAGCGCCGTCGAATACAGGCGTCGCGATTTTCCAGCCGAGCGCTTTTGCAACGTAACCGAGGTGAACCTCAAGCACCTGTCCGATGTTCATACGTGACGGAACGCCCAAGGGGTTCAGTACGATATCGAGCGGAGTTCCGTCAGGCAGGAACGGCATATCCTCTTGTTTGAGAATACGCGAAACGACGCCCTTGTTTCCGTGACGACCCGCCATTTTATCGCCGACGGATATCTTGCGCTTCTGCGCGATATAAACGCGTACCTTTTCGTTTACACCCGGCGACAGATCGTCACAGTTCTCGCGGTTGAACACCTTAACGTCCACGACGATACCGCTCTCGCCGTGCGCAACGCGCAGCGAGTTGTCGCGCACCTCGCGCGCCTTTTCGCCGAAGATCGCGCGGAGCAGCTTTTCCTCTGCCGTAAGCTCCGTCTCGCCCTTGGGCGAAACCTTGCCGACCAGAATATCGCCCGAATGTACCTCCGCGCCTATTCTGATTATGCCGCGGTCGTCGAGATCCTTCAGCACCTCATCGGAAAGGTTCGGGATATCGCGTGTGATCTCCTCCGGACCGAGCTTTGTCTCACGGCATTCAAGCTCATATTCCTCTATATGAATTGACGTGTACACGTCGTTGTAGACCAGCTTCTCGTTGATGAGCACCGCGTCCTCGTAGTTGTAGCCCTCCCACGTCATAAAACCGATGAGAGCGTTCTTTCCGAGCGCGATCTCGCCCATTTTTGTAGCGGGACCGTCCGCGATAACGTCGCCCTTTGCCACGCGCTCGCCCTTGTTGACGATAGGACGCTGATTTACGCAGTTGCCTTGGTTGGAGCGCTTGAACTTGATAAGCTTGTACATGTGCTCCCTGCCCTCGTCCGTTCTGATGATAATGCGGTCGGCGGAGACCTCGGAAACAACTCCGTCCTCCTTTGCGCATACGACAACGCCCGAGTCAACGGCAGCCTTGTACTCCATTCCCGTGCCGACAATAGGATTATCGGTGACCATAAGCGGCACTGCCTGGCGCTGCATGTTCGCACCCATAAGGGCACGGTTCGCGTCGTCGTTCTCGAGGAACGGGATCATAGCCGTAGCCACGGACACCACCATTTTCGGTGAAACGTCCATATAGTCAACCTTTTCACGCTCAATCTCGAGGATAGAATCGCGGCATCGCGCGTTCACGCGGGGTCTCGCGAAGTGTCCGTCCTCGTCAAGCGGCTCGTTTGCCTGCGCAACGACATAATTATCCTCAACGTCGGCGGTCATATAAACGACCTCGTCCAGCACCTTGCCCGTAGTCTTGTCGACCTTACGGTAGGGAGCTTCGATAAAGCCGTAAACGTTGATGCGTGCAAACGTCGCGAGGTAAGAGATAAGTCCGATGTTGGGACCTTCGGGGGTCTCAATGGGACACATACGTCCGTAGTGCGAATAGTGAACGTCACGTACCTCAAATCCTGCACGGTCGCGCGAAAGTCCGCCCGGACCGAGCGACGACAGACGGCGCTTATGCGTAAGCTCCGCAAGCGGGTTGTTCTGATCCATGAACTGCGACAGCGGCGAAGAGCCGAAAAACTCCTTCATAGCCGCGATAACCTGACGCGCGTTGATGAGCGACGACGGCGTTACCTTTTCGGTATCGTTCGCCTGGAGTCCCATTCTCTCGCGGATAGTGCGTTCCATTCTGGTAAAGCCTATTCTGAACTGGTTCTGGAGCAGCTCGCCCACGCAGCGGATACGTCTGTTTCCAAGGTGGTCGATGTCATCGATGTCTCCCACACCCTCGTTGAGGTTGATAAAGTAGCCGACTGCCGCGAAAATGTCCTCCAGCGTGATGTGCTTGGGGATAAGCTCGTCGGAGCGCTTTGCGATAAGCTCCGCGAGCGTTTCCTTATCGTCGCCCGCTTCCTCGAGAATATCCGCGAGTACGCCGAACTTGACCTGCTCGTTGATGCCCAGCGCCTCAACGTCCAGATCGCCCGTATACAGATGAATGTCGACCATACCGTTGCCGACGATCTTCATCACGCCCTCGCCCTCGGGCTTGTAGACGGATACCTCCATTACGCCCGAGTTCTGAATTTCCATTGCCATATCGGCAGTGATGATACCGCCCTCCTCGGCAAGCAGCTCGCCCGAAAGGGGCGCAACAACGTTCTCGGCGGCTTTCTTTCCCACAAGCCGCTGAGCTATGCCGAGCTTCTTATTGTATTTATAGCGTCCGAAACGCGACAGATCGTATCTTTTAGCGTCAAAGAACAGGTTGTCGAGCGTAGTCCTTGCCGAATCGACGGTTGCGGGCTCTCCGGGGCGGAGCTTTCTGTAAACCTCGAGCAGAGCCTCCTCCTCGTTCTTTGTGTTATCCTTACCGTTTTCTATAGTAACGGTAATTCTCGGATCCTCGCCGAACTTGTTTATGAGATCCGCGTCGCTCGAAAGTCCGATAGCGCGCAGAAATGTCGTGCAGGGGAACTTTCTGTTCTTGTCGATACGCACGTAAAACACGTCCGAGCCGTCCATTTCAAGCTCGAGCCAAGCGCCCCTGTTCGGGATAACGGTCGCCTTAAAGAGCTTTTTGCCTGTTTTATCATAATCAAAGCCGTAGTAAACGCCCGGAGAACGCACCAGCTGAGAAACGACGACACGCTCCGAGCCGTTGATGACAAACGTTCCGCTTTCGGTCATAAGCGGCATATCGCCCATATAGATCTCGTTGTCGATGATCTCGCCCGTTTCCTTGTTGAGCAGGCTTGCTGTGACCTTTAACGGTGCGGCGTAGGTAGCGTCGCGCTCCTTGCACTCCTCAATCGAATACTTTGTGTTTTCCTCCAGTCGGTAATTCACAAAGGACAACTCAAACTTGCCGTTCGAGTCGACGATCGGGGATACGTCTTTAAAAACCTCTTTGATTCCTTCGTTAAGAAACCACTCATAGTTATCCTTCTGAATACCGATGAGGTTCGGCATATTGATGACCTCATTGATCTTCGAGAAGCTCTGTCTTGTGGTTTTTCCCGACTGCACAGGCTTTGTATTCACCATCGGCTTTAATCACTCCTTAATTAAATAACGCGGAATTTCAGGCGCAAATAGCCTATAACTCCATTATGATACATTTTAATATTTTACCACATTCGGAACAATTTGTCAAGGGCTAATTCAAAATATTTTTGTATATTTTTGTTTTTTCGTGAAATCACCCGTCGAACGCCGCAGAAATGCCGCCCTTTCGGGCAATATAGCCGATAAAACGCAAAAAGGCGCTGCCACGTCCAAAACGGGCAGCGCCTTGTGTGATTTTAATTTTTTTCGGAAATCAAAGCTCCTCGTCGGATTCCTCTGTGCTGCCGAAAATATCGCTGTTCGAGAACGGAGTCTCCGTTACTGCCGCAGCCTCGACCGCGCTGCTTTCGGGAACCGCGTCTGCGACAGCCTTTGCGAGCGACGGCTCGTCCTCGACATCCATATCCTCGTCAAAATCGAAGTCCCAATCATCGTCGATATCGTCGCTGTCCCAATCGTCGTAATAGTTTTCCTCGTTTTCCTTTTCGAGTTTCTTTTTAGTGATATAAGTCGCCGCCGCGATACCGCCCGCGACAGCCAATGCGCCCACCATAAAAATTCCTAAAGCCTTCATAGCCGTTTCCTCCTTAAATTTCGGCAAAACTGCCGCGTTGAATACTGTACATCTATTATATACCCATTTCAAAAAAAATGCAAGCGTCGGCAAAAAATTTGGTAACTTTCACCAAAGCGGCTACATATTTCCTGTCATATTCATCAAAATTGATATTGCCGCTATCGGCGCGGTCTCGCACCGAAGTATACGTTTCCCGAGCGACACCGACGCAAATCCCAGTTTTTGCAGCTCCTCAGCCTCGGCGACCTCAAATCCGCCCTCGCTGCCGATAACGATATCCACGTTCCGTTTAAATTCGCTCACCGCGCTTTTCAGCGGAATGTCAGAGCACTCATAAAACATTATTCCCGTATTCTCCTCGGAAATGAACCGTTTTAATTCGGTAAATTCCACCGCTGCTCCGACCGTCGGTACTATTCCGCGTCCACACTGCTTTGCCGCCTCCAATGCGATTTTTTGGTATCTTGGCAGTTTTTTGCGCATTTGCTTTTCATCGGGACGCGATACGCAACGCTTGGTAAATATTGGAATTATCTCAGCCGCTCCGCACTCTACCGCCTTCTGAACGATAAACTCCATTTTGTCGCCTTTCGGCATTGCCTGAAAAAGCCGCAGATAAATGTTCGGTTCGGCTTGGTTGACGCTTTTTTCGATTATCCTGAACGTGCAGCAGTCGCCGTCTGCGCCCTCAAACTCCGCGAGATGATCAGCGAGTTTGCCGTCGCACAACACCGCGAGATCGCCCCGCCGCATTCTGAGCACGGACACAATATGCTTTACGTCCTCGCCGGTTATCACCGCCGAGCTTTCGGATATGTTCTCCGTGAAAAATCTCGGGTATCTCCAACGCTCCATCATGGCGTCACCCGTATATCTTGCTGCGCGTGTTTTTCCATTACCTCGTAAAAATCGGGCATTGCTTTTTTGAAATTCAGCGGTTTGAACGTCCGCGAATCCACAAACCCGTGCGAACTCGTACCCACCGTGAGAATGTCCGTTTCTCCCTTGCGCGTAACCGTATACTCAAACTCTATTCTTGCCGGAGTAAGCCGCGATATTCTCGCCTCGATAAGCAGAGTGTCGTCATATTTCGCGGGAAGTCTGTAACGGCAGGAAATTCCCGTTACGGGCAGCATAACGCCCGATTTTTCCATATCCGCGTAGCTCATGCCCGCCGCCTTGATATAATCCGTCCGCGCGATCTCGAACCACACGGGATAAACCGCGTGGTGTACCACTCCCATGCAGTCCGTTTCCGCGTAACGAACCGTGACCTCGGTTATATTCGCCATTGCCGCCTCCGTTAAAACTTTTTGCGTTTAGACTGGAACAACCCCGCCACAAACGCCTGCACTCTGTCAGGAACGAACTTAGCCGCCAGCAGAAGCGCCTTTGTCGCCCTATTTTCCGTTATCAGCAGCGTGCCGCCGAACATTTCTCTCACTGCGTGCTCGGCAAGCTTTTCACTCGGATATGCGGCGGTCAGGAATTTAACGCGCGCGGTCTCGCTGAACTCCGTGGCAACGGGTCCCGGGCAGAGCATTGACACATGAACGTGGCTTTTCTTCGACCTCAGCTCCTCCGCGACTGCCTCTGTCATACGCACGATATAGCTCTTGCTCGCGTAATACGACGAGAACCACGGTCCGGGAATAAATCCCGCCATGCTCGCGGTATTCAGTATATACCCGCAGTCGCGCCGCCTGAAATCGCGGAGGAACAGCTTAAACAGTATGTGGAACGCCTTTACGTTCACGTCGAGCATATCCAGCTCGCGTTCGAGATCTGTTTCCGCGAAATCGCCGAAAACGCCGTAGCCCGCGTTATTTATCAGAATATCGATATTATACTTACGCACCTTTTCATAAAGCGCGAACACCTGATTTTCCTTTGAAAGATCCGCCGTTATGCACATTGCCTTTACGCCGTATTTGTCGACAAGCTCGTTCTTCAGCTCGATGAGCCTGTCGCGGCGGCGTGCCGTCAATATTACGTTTATTCCGTGTCTTGCCAGTGAACGCGCGATATCGCGCCCAATTCCGGAGCTTGCGCCCGTTACCAAAGCTATCATATCATACCTCTATTCTTTTTATTCGGGGTGATGGAAAATGTTGACGAAAGCCAAGCCGATTTGCGTACTCTCTGCTTCGTTCAAACAATGTCGACAAAAGCGGATTTATCTGAAAGCAAGCTGTGCACCGGCTCACTTCGTTCGCCTAGCCGAACTGATTTGCGTACTTTCCGCTCCGTTCGCTTTGCTCACTGCGCTGCAAGTACATAAATCAGCTCGCTTGCACAGCTTGCCTGAAGCATTATTTTGCCGACAAATTACTTTTTGATCCTGAATGGAGCCAACGGCAATCCGAAACCGCTGAAAATGTGTATCTCGGCGTAATTTTTCCAGAGATAACGCACCCCGCAGGGATTGGGAACCTCGTCGCACGAAAGGAAAATACGCTCTCCCGATACGTCAGCCCAGACGGGATAGTACACTCCGTCCTCGCCACAAATCTCGAACCCGTCCGGCTCTCCCTTTACCTTAAACCCGCCGCGCGCGTTTGCGAATTGCAGTTCCACCATATCGCCGCGCCAGATAACGTTTTTGAACGTCGGAGCGAACGCGCCGTCGCAGCCGCCATATACCATCTCCATTGCCTGCATGGCAAATCTGTGACCTACGGGCTCCTTGTCGACGGGGTGGATATTATCGCGCTCGCCGCAGTCCAGCGTTACTATTATGCCCGTATTCTTTATTGTATTGTAAACGCGCATCTGTGCCTCGCGTATTCTGCTCCAACTGTCGCCGTCGGGGTTGCCGCCCGCGTACATCGGCAGCTGCGCGATAATGAACGGCAGCCCGTCGTCCTCCCAATCGTCACGCCAGTTGCGGATAAGCTGAGTGAGCAGCGTGTAATACGCGTCGGGGTGGCTTTCGTCGGTCTCGCCCTGATACCAGAGCACGCCGCCCAGCGTATACGGGAATACGCGCGACACCATGCTCTCGTGGAGTATGCCCGGCGAAGTCGGGTTGCAGGGCGCGATGGGTCCCGGATAACGATCCTCACCGCAGTATTCCAGACAGCCCTCCCAGGTGTGCTCGCCCTCAGACGCGTAGTATTCGGCACTTTTTGCCCACCATTCCTGCTGATAGACCATATATTCGCGGTAATCGGCGATCATCTTGCTGACGTCCTTGCCCTCGACAGCTGCGTCGTAATCGTCAAAGTAGACCTTTGCGTCGCCCGCGGCGTACTCGCGCTTTATCCAGCAGGACGCGGAAGTGCCGCCCCAGTTGCAGCCGATAACGCCGACCGTAACATCCAGCAGCCGTGACATCTCCTTGGCGAAGAAGTAGCCGACCGCGCTCCAGTGCGCCGCGCTTTCCTTGTCAGCGAAATCCGTCCAGCAAGCGTTCTGCATACTTTCTTCGTAGTCGTCGTCGTAGATCGTCTTTTTGGGAACATAATAATAACGCACGTCGCGGGTATCGTCGTTTTCAAGACACTCCTTGCCGCCCTTGCAGTTGCAGAGCTCAAGCTCCATGTTCGACTGACCGCCCGCAAGCCATACCTCGCCTATTGCGACATTTTCAATACGCTCGACCTGATTGTTGTCGTCGTCGTAGAGCTTTAAAATGACAAAGCGGCACGCTCCCATAGGCGGGAAAACGATTTTCCATTTTCCGTCCTTGACGGCGCATGAGGAGTGAAATCCGCAGAGCTCGCCGTGAATAATCGTGCCCTCCTCGCCCGTGCCGAACACGCAGATGTTTTTGCCGCGCTGCAATACCATGCCGTTGGTAAAGATCGGTGCTGTCTGAAATTTCGCCATAAAAAATTCCCCTTTCAAAGAAAAAGAATGTACCGTTTATATTTTACCTCTTTTTGGACAAAATGTCAAGAAATATCTTTACAAAATTAAAAAAATATATTATAATAATAAGATAGAGTTTTATTAAGATGCATGGGAGGATTTCAGACAAATGCTCAGACTTGCGCGGTATTTGAAAGAATTTATGCTGAACGTGACCGTTGGTCCGGCTTGCAAGCTGACCGAGGCGATATTCGAACTTATCGTGCCGCTCGTAATGGCGGAGATAATCGACGTGGGCATCGCAAACGTCGACACGGACTATATTTGGCGGCACGGGGTAACGCTGATTATTCTGGCGGTGTGCGGACTTACGTTCGCGTTGGTGTGCCAGTATATGGCGAGCGCGGCTTCGCAGGGCGTGGGAACGCGTCTGCGCGACGATCTGTACGCGCACATAAACACGCTGTCCTACAGGGAACTTGACAAGCTCGGCACCGCGGCGCTCGTTACGCGCATTTCCAACGACGTAAACCAAGTGCAGACCGCCGTCGCTATGCTGATACGTCTGGTGGTGAGAGCGCCGTTTCTGGTTATTGGCGCGACCATTATGGCGTTCACTATCTCGGCGCGGCTGTCGCTGATCTTCTTGGGAGCAATGGCGGCGATAGTCGGTGTTATGTACCCGATAATGCGCATTACCGTAAAGCTGTTCAAAAAGCAGCAGAAGTCGTTGGACGGCATTTCGCGCATAACAAGGGAGAATTTGTCGGGAGTGCGCGTCGTGAGAGCGTTCTCGCGGCAGGACTACGAAATGGAGCGCTTTGAGGAGACCGCCGAGGAGTACCGCAAATTCGCGGTCAGGGCGGGCAGAATAAACGCGCTGCTCAACCCCGCGATATTCGTCGCGGTGAACGTCGCGTATCTGCTTATAGTCTGGATAGGCGGCGGCTTTGTGGACGGCGGCATCGACGGACTTACACAGGGCAAGGTCATTGCGCTTGTCAACTATATGACGCAGATATCGCTCGCGCTTGTCGTAGTGGCAAATCTGGTGACTATCTTCACGAAAGCGGCGGCTTCGTCTGCGCGTATCAATGAAATTTTCGATATGCAGCCCTCGATCGTTGGTGCGGAAGCTTCGCCGAAACAAGACGAAAATGCGCCCGCCGTCGAATTTGACAACGTAAGCTTTTCCTACGTCGGCGGAGAAAATTCGCTTGAAAAAATCTCGTTTTCGCTCAACAAGGGAGAGACACTCGGAATTATCGGCGGTACGGGTTCTGGCAAATCCACGCTTGTAAATCTGCTGTGCCGCTTTTACGACACGGGCAGCGGCACGGTCAGGGTGAACGGCGCGGACGTGCGCGATTACCCGACAGAGGAGCTGCGGCGGCTTATCGGGATAGTTCCGCAGAAAACGGAGCTGCTCAGCGGCACGCTCCGCGAGAATATGAAGCTCGGCAGAACGGATATATCCGACGAACAGATACAAAAGGCGCTTGAGATAGCGCAGGCAAAGGACTTCACCGACAACCTTGACGGCGGGCTTGACGCGCGTATCTTACAGGGCGGCAAGAACCTCTCAGGCGGACAGAAACAGCGTTTGACTATCGCGAGAGCAGTCGCGCAAAACCCCGAGATACTGATACTCGACGACAGCTCCAGTGCGTTGGATTACGCTACGGACGCTAATCTCCGCAAGGCTCTGAAAACGCTGCCGGTGACGTGCGTTATCGTATCGCAGCGAGCGAATTCCATTCGGCACGCAGACAAGATAATCGTGCTTGACGACGGTGAGGCTGCGGGTATAGGCACTCACGCGCAATTGCTGAAAAGCTGCGAGGTATACCGCGAGATATGCCTTACACAGTACACCGAGGAGGAGCTTCTTGAACAGGAGAAAGAGGAAGGGGGCGCTTTATAATGGATAATAAAAAATTGACGAAAAAGGGCGCTCTGGGGCGTATCCTGCGTTATATGAAAGGTCAGATACCGCTTGTCGTGCTGGCGATAATCTGCGCGGCGGGCAGCGTTTTGCTGTCGCTTTACACCACCGTGCTGATAGGCAGAGCGGTCGACTGCATAAGCGAAAACGGCGTTGACTTTGAGCGTATGATACCCGTTCTGATAACCATTGCGGTTATCATACCCGCAGTTGCGCTGCTGCAATGGCTGATGTATTTTTCGACCAACAAGATAACTCACAAGACCGTAAAGCAGCTCCGCGCGGACATCTTCGCGCATTTGCAGCATCTGCCGCTCGCCTATATCGACGCTAACTCCCACGGCGACATTATAAGCCGCGTGGTGAACGACGTGGACGCGGTGAGCGAAGGCTTGCTGCAAGGATTTCAGCAGCTTTTTACGGGCGTTGTCACGATAATCGGCACACTGGTATTTATGGTTACGCTCAACTGGCAGATAACGCTTGTGGTCGTATGCATCACGCCGCTGTCGTTCGCGGTTGCGGCGATAATCTCCAAGCTCTGCTTCAACAAATTTAAGGAGCAGTCGTCGATAAAGGGCGAGCTTACGGGCTACATCGACGAGCATATCGGCGGACAGCGTCTCGTCAAGGCCTTCGGCTTTGAGAAAGCCGCCGAAGCCGAGTTCGGAAAGATAAACGAGCGGCTGAACGTCTGTGGACGGCGAGCGCAGTTTTACTCGGCATTGACAAACCCCTGTACGCGTTTCGTGAACTCCCTTGTTTACGCGGGAGTGGGCGTGTTCGGCGCGCTGAACGCGGTAAAGGCGGTTTCGGGCGGCTTCACGGTCGGCGACCTGAGCTGCTTTCTGCAATACGCTAACCAGTACACCAAGCCGTTCAACGAGATCTCGGGCGTTGTCACCGAGCTCCAGAACGCGCTTGCTTCGGCAGCGAGAATTTTCGCGCTCATCGACGAGAAGCCCGAAAGCTCCGACGAGGACAAAAAGGTGCTCGAAAAATGCGACGGACGCGTGCAGATAAAGGACGTGTCGTTCTCCTACGTTCCCGAGAAGCCGCTCATCGAAAATCTGAACCTTGACGTTAAGAGCGGACAGCACATTGCGATAGTGGGACCTACAGGCTGCGGCAAGACAACGCTTATAAACCTGTTAATGCGCTTCTACGACGTTGTAAGCGGCGAAATAGACGTGAGCGGACTGCCCGTCAAGGAAATAACGCGAAACAGTCTGCGTAGCAATTTCGGCATAGTTTTGCAGGAAACATGGGTGTTCCGAGGAACGGTGCGCGACAACATTGCCTACGGCAAGCCCGACGCGACGCTTGAGGAGATAACCGCCGCCGCGAAAGCCGCTCATGCGCACAGTTTCATAAAGCGTCTGCCGCAAGGCTACGATACGGTAATAACCAACGACGCGGAATTGTCGCAGGGGCAGCGGCAGCTTTTGTCGATCGCGAGAATAATGCTCTCGCTGCCGCCCATGCTGATACTCGACGAGGCTACGTCCTCGATAGATACCCGCACCGAAATGAAGATACAGAACGCGTTTGACAAGCTGATGCAAGGGCGTACCAGCTTTGTGGTCGCACACAGACTTTCGACGATACGCGAGGCGGACTGCATTCTCGTAATGAAGTCGGGGCATATCGTGGAACAGGGTACGCATTCGGAGCTTATGGCGAACGACGGCTTTTACGCGGAGCTTATCCGCTCGCGGCAGGAGGGGTAAATCGCAATTTAGCAATGTTATGACTTGAAAGCCGGGATTATATAGGGACATCATCCTTCGGCGTGATCCACACTCGATGCATACAGCGTTAAGCAATAATTTGCTTAATTTTCTGAAAGGTTGATAATTACTATGCAGATACCTAAACGAATAGCCGCGGGGCTTATCAACGCGCTTAAAGGCGGAGTTGTGCCGCGCGTGGGGCTTGGTTATATCGCGGTCGGGCGCACGAATGAGATAAACGCACTGCTGCACGACGTTGCCATTGCCGAGGACGGCGGCGCGTTCTTCCGCTTTATCGTCGGGAAATTCGGCAGCGGCAAGAGCTTCCTTATCCAAACTATGCGCCAGCACGTTATGGACAGGGGGTTCGCCTCGGCGGACGCGGACCTGTCGCCCGAACGGCGGCTTATGGGCACAAAGGGGCAAGGGTTGGCGACCTACCGTGAGCTTATGCGTTCGCTGTCCGTCAAGGCTAAACCCGACGGCGGCGCGCTGCCGCTTATCCTCGAAAAGTGGATAAACGGCGTGCGCTCCGAGGTGGTCGCGGACGGAATGCCGCCGGACAACACGTTCTTCGATACCGAGGTCGAGAAACGCGTTTACGCGAAAATAAACGGACTGGAGGATATGGTTCACGGGTTCGATTTCGCGGCGGTGATAATCACCTACTACAAGGCGTTCCGCGACGGCGACGACGAGCGGCAGAGCAAAGCCGTCCGCTGGCTGCGCGGGGAGTATTCCACCAAGACCGAGGCAAAACAGGACTTGGGCGTGAACGTTATCATCTCGGACGAAAACTGGTACGATTATATCAAGCTTATGACGGCGTTTCTTGTGAACGCAGGCTATAAGGGCTTGGTCATTATGATAGACGAGCTTGTCAACATAATGAAGATCTCCAACTCGGTAACGCGCCAGAACAACTACGAGAAAATACTGATGATGTACAACGACGTAATGCAGGGCAAGGCATCGCACCTCGGGATAATCATGGGCGGCACTCCGCAGTGCGTCGAGGATACGCGGCGCGGCGTGTTCAGCTACGAGGCGCTGCGTTCGCGGCTGGAGCGCGGACGGTTCGCGACGGACGAAACGCACGATATGTTAGCGCCGATAATCCGCTTGAATACGCTCACCTACGAGGAGCTTACCGTGCTTACCGAGAAACTTTCGGAGATACACGCGCTGCTGTACGGCTATGAGCCGAAGATAACTCTTGAGGACAGAATTTACTTTGTTAAAGCGGAGTTTGAGCGCGTGGGAGCGCAGACGAACGTTACGCCGCGCGAGATGATCCGTGACTTTATCGAGCTGCTGAATATCGCTTATCAGCACCCCGAAAAAACGCTCCCCGAGCTTATGGGCGAGGACGAGTTCAAGTTTGCGGAGGGCGAGGGTGACAATTCCGAGGGTGCGGACGGTTTTGAGGATTTTGATTTGTAAGGAATTTTGTTATGGCAATTGTGAAACTCTAAATTTTAAAAATCGGCAGCGATAGCAAAATATAAGTCAAGCGCATATAATACGGCACGGGAGCATTCCCGACTTTAAAGCAAAGGAGCTGAATTGTATGTTTGGCATTTTCGGCAGACGACCGAACCGCAGACCCGACCGCAGACCGCCTGTACAGCCCGGCAGACCCGGACACAGACCGCCGCCTCACAGCAGACCCGGGCGCAGACCGCCGCCTCCGCCATGCGATTGCGGACGTTAATTAAATGATCGCGGCTGCTCCGCCGAAACGCAGGGCAGCCGCTTATAATATTAAACGAGGTAAAAAAATGAGCAAAAACGATATTTTCTACAGACTTGCGCCGTTTATTCAGGACTATATCTACCGTAACAAGTGGGAGGAGCTGCGCGATATTCAGGTCGCGGCTGCGGAGATCATCTTCAATAGCGAGGATAATCTGCTGCTGACCTCGGGCACAGCGAGCGGAAAGACCGAAGCTGCGTTCCTCCCCGTGATAACGCAGCTCTGGGAGAACCCCTCGGGCAGCGTGGGAGCGCTGTACGTCTCGCCGCTAAAGGCGCTGATAAACGACCAGTTCGAGCGGCTGGAGGAGCTGCTCGAGGAAGCGGACATGCCTGTCACGAAATGGCACGGCGACGCTTCGCCCTCCGCGAAAAAGAAGCTCGTTAAAAATCCGCGCGGCATTATGCAGACCACTCCCGAGAGCCTTGAGAGCCTGCTTATGCGCAACAGCGCGAACGCCTATCGTTTGTTCTCAGACCTGCGTTTCGTCATCATCGACGAGGTTCATTATTTTATGGATAACGACCGCGGCTTGCAGCTGCTGTCGGTGTTGGAGCGTTTGCAGCGGATCATCGGTTTCGTGCCGCGCCGTATCGGGCTTTCGGCTACTCTTGGCGACTGTGCTAACGCCGAAAAGTGGCTCTGTATGGGAACTAACGCGCCGTGTATAACACCCAAGGTCCGCGAGAAAAACCGCAAGGTACGTCTGTCGGTGAGGTTCTTCCCCGTCGCCGAAAAAATACCGCACTCCGACAGCAAGACGCTGCTCGAAAAATATTACGAATACCTCTATGAAAGCACGCACGGCAAGCGCTGCATAATGTTCTCAAACAGCAAGGGCGAGGTTGAGGAGAATATCGCGCACATGAAAAGGCTCTCCGAGAAAAACCGCGGGAACGACTGCTATCTCGTTCATCACGCGAATATTTCCCCCGCGCTGCGAGAGTTCGCCGAAAAGCGCATGAAATCGGGCGAGCTGCCTGTCTGCACGGGCGCGACTGTCACGCTGGAGCTGGGCATCGATCTCGGACATCTGGAGCGAATAGTGCAGACAGGCTGTCCGCTTACGGTCTCGGGACTTGTTCAGCGGCTCGGACGGACGGGGCGGCGCGGCGGCGATATAGGCGAAATGCGTTTCGCGTTCCGCTGGGATATGAGCCTGCCGCCGAATACGTTCTACAAGGAAATAAACTGGGATCTCGTTATGTGCTCGGCTATGATCTTGCTCTACACACGCGAAAAGTGGGTCGAGCCTATGTATCTGCCCAAGCTGCCGTACAGTCTGCTCTATCATCAGACTATGTCGATACTCGCGGCGAGCGGCTCGGTGCAGCCAAAGGAGCTTGCGCGGCAAGTGCTCACGCTGTCGGTGTTCTCTCACGTTTCCAAGGATGACTACTTGCTGATGCTCCGTAATATGCTTGAGAACGGTCAGCTTGAACGCGGCGAAGACGGCGGTTTGCTTATTGGCGAAAAGGGCGAGGCAGCCGTGAACAGCTACGATTTTCTGGCGGTGTTTTCCGTTCCCGTGGAGTATACCGTGCGGAGCAGTGCGGGCGGCGGTGTTTCGGCGGAGATTATCGGCACGGTGCAGAACCCGTTTCCGCCGAAGTCACAGTTCGCGCTGGCGGGTCAGGCGTGGGAGGTCACGGAACTTGACAAAAAGCAGACGATGATTTACGTTAAAAAGATCGAGGGCATTTCCGCGAACGTGTGGACGGACATCGGCAACGAGTACGTACACACAAGGGTGATGAAGATGATGCTGGAGGTGCTGCGCAGCGACGAGCAGTACGCGTTCCTTGACGAAAGCGCGCGCAAACGGTTAGACGATATTCGCCGTCTGTGCCGAAACGCGACGATGAGCGGCGAGGTGACAAGCGGACGCGAGCTTACGGGCGGAACGATCTTGGACGGGCGGGGAGAACGAATTGTTGTTCCGCTCTCCGAAACGGTGTATGCGGTTTTCCCGTTTCTGGGAACGCGCGGAGTTATGGCGCTGCTGTACGCCTTGCGTGAGCGCGGATTTCAGGCTAACCTATGGTTACAGCGCTACATTCCCGTGTGTATCGAAGTGACGACCGACCGCGGCAAGGAGACCCTTACCGCCGCGCTGAACAATATCCGCGAAAACGGCGCGGACAAGTATACGTTTCACATTCCCGAAAACTGTGAGATCACGGGCAAGTTCAACGACTATATCCCGCGTCAATTGCTTACAAAGCAGTATGTGGAGGATTACCTTGACACGGACGATCTGCGGAATATGGAATAAAATGAAAAACACGTTCGCTCTGAACGTGTTTTTGCGTTTTATGCCGAATCGGAATTCTGATACTCGCCGTTGTAAATTCCGGTGACGGAGATCGTGAGGAAACGGAAGTCGTTCATCAAATCCAGCTCCTCGCCCGGGTGATCACCCATTATCCGCACCGTCGGGCGCAGTATGTTCGCGTTGTGCGCGATAACGACGCCATGTCTGCCGTCCGAAAGCTGCACCATCGTTCCGATTGGGTACGGATTGAACGCCCTCAGAAACGCCTGTATGACACCAAGATCGAAGTGCGTGCCGCTGCCGCCGAGTATGTACTCCTCCGTCTCCGCAACCGACCACGGAATGCGGTAAGGACGATTTGAGGTGAGCGCGTCAAACACGTCGCAGACCGTGAGAATACGCGCGATAAGCGGTATTTTTTCGCCCGCCAATCCAGTCGGATATCCCGATCCATCAAATTTTTCTTGATGAAAAAGCACGCCCGAAAGCACGTTCGGGCTGAAATTGTCGCCGTTTTTCAGAATATTGTAGCCGATAAGCGGGTGACGCTTTATCTCCTCGAACTCCGCGTCGGTGAGCTTGCCCGGCTTGATTATGATGTCGTGGTCGATGTTCGACTTGCCGATATCGTGCAGCAGCCCCGAAAGCACGACCTCCTTAGTTTCGTCGGGCGTCATTCCGAGTTCCGTGCAGACGCTCGCCGAAAGCATGGAGACACGCAGACAATGCTTATAGGTGTAGTCGTCGTAGTTTTGTAGCGCGATCATCTGATTACCGAGAAACGAAGAGTCGTTTGCGATGTCGTTGATAATATCGTCGGCTATCTCGTCGACCTTTTTCACGGCGCTCTGCGAAAGCTCCTTTATCTCCTCGTTGCAGTCAAAGATCTCGTCAAGATCCGCAAGCGCTCTGCCAATACGGATATTGCGTTCGCGTTCAACCTCTGCCTTTGTGGCGGGACGCGCGGCTTCCTCTATTCCGCCGCCGACGATACGCACTGTCTTAATGCCCTTTTCCGCGAGCATTTCGATCATATTGGAGGATAAGAAAGTTCCCTTGTAGAGTAAAGTCTGATATTCCCGCGCAGTGGTGGAATCAACGTTTTCCGCGAGCTGCATTCCCTCGCGGAGCTTGTCAACCGGAACGATAAGCATAAAATTATCTCCTTTTATTATAACGGAGAGGTGTAAATTCCTTTCCGCACATGATCCTTAAGAGTTTCGCGCGCGTCAGCGACTTCGCTTTCGTAGGTTATACCGAACCACTTGCTGTCGGTGGGAATATCGAGCATACGATAACCGCGCGAGGTTATCTCATGTCCTACTGCTTCCGCAATGGTAAGCTCGGCTTTCAGCTCGTCGGGCTGGAGATTGTCGAGGAACTTCCGAAGCTGATGAGCAAGCACAGGCATAAATCCGATAGTAAAGCCCCACATACTCATAGAGGTAGTATCGTTGTCGTTCAGAACGCGCTCATAGCCGTCGTACTTTCCTCGGATAACGCCGTCTTCACCGCGCTTTATCTGCTTTGTTTCCTCAACGAGTGTGAGCAGATGATTTTCGTCGGTGCGGCAGATACCGCGGTTTACCGTGCCGTTTTTGGAGAGTGTGTTCTTCAGCAGAAAGTCGACCGAGCAGCCGTCCGCGGTCGGGTTCTTAAGGAAATCGCCCAGCAATTTAAACGCGTCCGCTCCATAAAAGTCGTCGGCGTTGATAACAGCGAAGCTGCCGTCCAATACGTCCTTGCAGCAGTACAGCGCCTGAGCCGTACCCCACGGCTTGGTGCGCGAGGGAAAGTCTTTTTCGCGCTTGGGGAGTTGATCGGGCGACTGGTAGACGTAATCTACCTTGACGAGCTTTTCAACGCGTGCGCCGATAGTGCTTTTGAACAGCTCCTCAATATCGCGGCGAATAATGAACACCACGCGGTCGAAACCGTTTTTAAGCGCGTCGTGCACTGAATAGTCTATCAGCAGCTCCCCGTTCGGACCAAGCGGTTCAAGTTGCTTTATCCTGTCACCGAAACGGCTCCCCATTCCCGCCGCGAGTACTACCAAAGTTAAATCAGACATTTTATCCTCCTGAATTTTTATTTTATATATCGTGTATCCGTGACCGTCATGCCGCCGACTTCACAGTCGAGAGTATCCTCGGTCGGCGCAAAGCCGTGTTTTCGGTAAAACCTTGCCGCGCGTTCGTTGCCGTTCAACACGTAGAGGTATATGCGTTCAAATCCTTGCTTGTTAAGCCAATCGACCGCATAGTCGAACAGTTCCCCCGCACAGCCCGTACCCCAAAATTGGGGTAAAGCGTACATTGTGTGAATTTCTCCCCAGCCGCTCATATTTTCCTCGGCGGCGGGACGCGCGTGAACGTGCGCGGCGATTTGCTCTCCGTCAATAATTACAAAGCTGCCCTCGTCCAAAAAATCAATTCTTCCAGACCATCTTTCGGGTTCTATCCCGTCCAGAAAATCCTGCGGCAGAATCCCCTTGTAGCCCTTTTTCCACGCGGCAGTATACAATGCGCCGACCTCGCGGAGATCGTTCTCGGTCATTTTGCGTATTTTCATTACAATATCTTTCTTGGCAAGCCCTCAAACAAGCCGTCGAGCTGCTCCAAGGTCATTGCGCCGATAAGCGTCCAGCCGTCCTGTACCGCGAGAAAATACGGCTTCAAGCGTTTCATAGCCTCATGGTATTCAATCTGCCCGATAACGGTTTCCTTGGTAATGCTGACTATCGAGATTATCCACTTATCAATGACCGCGCCCTTTATCGCCCACTGTTCTTCGGGAACGATCGGGAAAAGCGAATCGGTGTCCTCGGTGAGTGCGCACGCCACAATGATCGCCCCCTCGTCGTTCTGATATACTCTCGGATTTGCCTGATATGCCTCTTGCCAACGCTTGTTGAGATCGTTTTCCCTTTTCTTGAATAAGCCCATTATTTCAAACCCTCTAAAGACTCCAGTATTTTGCGCATTTTTTCCTCTGCTTTCGCGAGCTTTGCGCGCTCGTTTTCAATCTGCTGCGCGGGGGCTTTCGCGAGGAAGCCCTGATTGTTCAGCTTGCCCGAGAGGAAGTCGATGTCCTTTTGCACGGCTTTCTTTTCCTTTTCAAGACGCGCAAGCTCCTTATCCTTGTCGACAAGCTCTCCCATGGGGATAAATACGCGTGCACTGTCGGTAACGACCGTTATCATTCCGTCGGTGTTCTCGGTTTTCTCAACAACGGAGAACTCTCCCGCGCCCGCGAGCTTCTCAAAAAACGGCTGCGCGTTCTTGAAAATATTAACGAACTTAGTCTCTACGATCTCGGTGACTTTCTTTGACGGCGGAACATTCATTTCGTTGCGCTGAACGCGTATAGCACGGATAGTCTCGATAACGCGCGAGAACTCCTCTTTCTCCTTTGCGAAATTGAGCGTCTCGTCATATTCACACCACTTGGAGACCATAATGGATTCGCTCTCGGTCTGCGGCATGGACTGCCATATCTCCTCGGTGATAAACGGCATAAACGGGTGGAGCAGCTTTAATATCCCCGTAATGATGAATACGAGAACATTCTGCGCGGCAAGCGCGGTCTCTCCTCCTGCCGCAATACGCGGTTTTGTAAGCTCAATATACCAGTCGCAGTAAATATCCCAGATAAAGTCGTAGAGGTTCTGCACTGCAATGCCCAGCTCGTAGGCTTCAAGGTTAGTAGTAACGTTCTTTACAAGATCGTTGTAGAGCGACAGCACCCACTTGTCCTCGACGGGCATATTTTCTGAGAGCTTTGCGCTCTCAAAGTCCTCGGGGAGGTTCATGAGAATGTAGCGCGAGGCGTTCCAGAGTTTATTCGCGAAGTTGCGCGAGTTGGTGACCTTGGTTTCCGTCCAGCGCATATCGTTTCCGGGAGCGTTGCCCGTTACCAGCGTTAAGCGCAGCGCGTCCGCGCCGTACTTGTCGATAATTTCAAGAGGATCGACGCCGTTGCCGAGCGACTTGGACATCTTGCGCCCCAGCTCGTCGCGGACAAGGCCGTGAATAAGCACGTCCTTGAACGGCTTTTCTCCCGTGTGTTCAAGCCCCGAGAAGATCATTCTTGATACCCAGAACGTGATTATATCGTACCCCGTGACCAAAGTCTGCGTGGGGTAGAAGTACTCGTAATCGGGAGTTTTCTCGGGCCAGCCGAGTGTGCTGAAAGGCCAGAGCGCCGAACTGAACCACGTGTCGAGCGTGTCCTCGTCCTGCCTTACTGGAGCGCCGCACTTCGGGCATTTCGTGATGTTGTCGAGCGTTATCTCGGTGTGCTTGCAGTCGGGGTTCTGGCAGTAGAACGCAGGAATGCGGTGTCCCCACCATATCTGACGGGAAATGCACCAGTCGCGTATATTTTCCATCCAGAACAGATAGCTGTTCTCAAAGCGCTTTGGAACGTAACGCAGCTCCCCGCTCTTAACAATGTCAATAGCGGGTTTCGCAAGATCTTTCATCTTAACGAACCATTGCAGCGACGCGGTGGGCTCAACGGTAGTTCCGCAGCGCTGGCAAGTGCCGACGTTGTGCTTGTGCGGCTCGACCTTAACGAGCAAGCCCTGAGCTTCGAGATCCGCGACCATAGCATTGCGCGCCTCGTAGCGGTCCATGCCCGCGTATTTGCCGCCTACGCCGTCCATGATAGTCGCATCGTCGTTCATCATGTGGATAACGGGCAGACCGTGGCGCTGACCGACCTCAAAGTCGTTGGGGTCATGCGCGGGAGTTATCTTAACGCAGCCCGTTCCGAATTCCATATCAACGTATTCGTCTGCGACAACGGGTATCTCGCGGTCGGTGAGCGGCAGCTTCAGCATTTTCCCTACAAGGTGAGTATAGCGCTCGTCCTTGGGATTAACGGCAACAGCGCTATCGCCGAGCAGCGTCTCGGGGCGCGTGGTCGCGATCTCAACGAAACCCGAGCCGTCTGCTATCGGATAATTTATATGCCAGAAAAACCCGTCCTGTTCCTCGTATTCGGTTTCGATGTCGGAAATGGATGTCCTGCAGTTCGGACACCAGTTGATGATCCTCTCGCCGCGGTAAATAAGCCCCTTGCCGTGCAGATCCATAAAGACCTTCTGAACGGCTTTCGAGCAGCCCTCGTCCATTGTGAAGCGTGATCGGCTCCAGTCGCAGGACGTACCCATTTTGCGCTGCTGCTCCTTTATTCTGCTGCCGTATTTGTCGTTCCAAGCCCACGCGCGCTCCATAAAGCCATCGCGTCCGAGCTGATGCTTGGTAACGCCCTCCTCTTTCATCGCCGCGACTATCTTTGCCTCGGTCGCCAGAGCCGCGTGATCGGTTCCGGGCAGCCAGAGCGCGGAATAGCCCTGCATTCTCTTAAAGCGGATAAGTATATCCTGTAACGTACAGTCGAGCGCGTGCCCCATGTGGAGCTGTCCCGTGATGTTAGGCGGCGGCATTACTATCGTGTAGGGAGTTTTCTTCATGTCGCGCTCCGCCTTAAAAAAGCCGCCGTCCTCCCAGTATTTGTAAAGTCTGTCCTCGAAATCTTTCGGGGAGTATGTTTTCTCCAGTTCTTTTCTCATTGTTATATGTCCTTTCTTGCCATATCTTAATCGTATTCCTCGCATATAAATCTGAAATCCTCGGTTGTCTTCGTCTTTTTGAGAACGCGGCTTTCCAGACGTTCCGCGAAAGTTTCCGATGCTTTATTATACAGAATATTTGTAAAATAGCTGTTGGTGCACATCATCATAATGCCAAGCGTATCACGATCAAGTTCGGCCCTGTTTTCAACGGGATAATTTCCGCTGTTGTCGGCAGTCGTGGCATCTCCGTCATATTCGTCAATTACCGCCTGCATTTCCTCGGCAGTGGCTGTCTTGGCGGCGATATCGACCGCCTCTCCGTCGTAAAATTTCTCAACGAAAAGCCTTGCCAGCGTCTGCTTGCGTTTGATTATCACATCGGAAATATTATTCGCCTGTTCCTTGACGAACTTCAAGACCGCTCTTTCGGACGCCTTGATATTCTTAAACCGAATGTAGATCAGCCGCGTTTTCCCGTTTTCGGATAACTCAACCTTATCCAACACACCGTCCTCACCGTATGCGGCGGTCAATCCGAAGGGAATAAGCTCCCTAGGAACGGTATAAATGCGGGCTTCGTTTTCGTAAAGCGGCACCTCGTATGTCATTATCTGATATTCGTTATTGTAATCGAGCTCCAGACATTCGCAGTTCTTATAGTCGGGTAACCTGTCGAATTTGAACTCGCCGGCTTTAAATTCCAACGGTATTCTGTAAATTCCCATTTGTATGCTCCTTTAACCTTTCGCGCGCAGCTTCTCGGTGACGCTCTCGTCAGGTGTAACATAAAGCGTTTTGTTGTTGGTAAATATCACCATTCCGGGCTTTGCTCCCGCTGGCTTTTTGACGAACTTTACCGCCGTGTAATCGACGGGAACGCCCGAACCGCTTCGCCCCTTGGAATGGAACGCCGCAAGCTGCGCCGCCTCGAATATCGTCTGCTCGGAGGGCGCTTTGCCGTCCGTTTTTATGATGACGTGCGAACCCGCGATATCCTTGGCGTGAAGCCAGATGTCCGTCGCCTTTGCGGTTTTCAGTGTGAGCGTATCGTTTTGTCGGTTGTTTTTGCCGACAAGTATCTCGAAGCCGTCCGTCGAGCGGAATTTCATAGGCTCAGAGAGCTTTTTCCGTTTATCGTCGGGCTTATCCCTACCGCCCCTGATGAACCCCTGTTCGCGGAGCTCACGGCGTATCTCATTCAGTTCCTGTTCGTTATCGTTTCGGGAAATGCAGTCCAGAACGCTGTCCAGATAAACCAGATCGTCCGCGCCCTTTTTGATAAGCTCCGTGAGCATCTTCTCAGCGGTGTCCAGCTTGCGGTATTCCGCGTAATACCTCTGTGCGTTCTGCGACGGAGTAAGTCGCGCGTCAAGCTTTATCTCACGGCGCTCTCCTGTGTAGAAATCGTCCAGCGTACACGAGGTCATTCCTTTTTCGAGTTGGTAGATATTGGCGTTTATAAGGTCGCCGCAGACTCGGAAAACCTCGCGTTCTCCGCACTCGGCGAGTTCCTTTTTCTGTAATTCCAGTTTTCGTGAAACGCGCTCGTATGCGTTATTTACGGTCTTTAAAAGGTCGTGAGCGCGCTGTCTGGTGCGCTCGGCTCTCCCCGCCGACGAAAAGAAATCGTCGAGCAAAGCGTTCGCCGTGTCAAATCTTGTCACGGTCATCGCCGAGCCGTACTGTCCGATATCAACGAAACAAAAGTCCTTTTTCTTTCCCGTTTCGTCCGTGAGCATGGTGAACTCTGCCGCGCCGTTCAGCGCCGATTTCGCTTTGTTGAGGAACGCGACGACGTGTCCGCGCTGTTCCTCCGTAAGTCCGCCGCACGGCACGTCAACGTCGCCCGCCGCGCAGTACGCGCACTCGCGGGCGAAAATCGGCGATACTCCCTCCAGAACGTCGGGCAGCGCTTTTGCAAGCCTGTCTGTTCTGCCGTCGAGCACGCTCAATACCTCGTCGGAGTTCACTTCGAGCAAATTCAGACGCCGCGCGCGCGGAGGAGTTTCGTAAACGATATTCGGCAGCACGCGCCGAACGCTCGAGACCTCGTCGGTCACGCGCTTTATGCTGTCAACGACCCGACCGTCACGCACCACGATAATGTTGCTGTGCCGCCCCATGATTTCCGAAACGACCGTGTTCACGACGATATCGCCGATCTCGTTGGTGCACTCGAAATCGAAGTACAAAATTCGCTCGAGACCGTCCTGACGTATATTGACGAGCCGACCGCCGCCCAAGTGCTTGCGCAGCAGCATACAGAACATCGGCGGCGACTGCGGGTTTTCGAACTCCGCACTTGTGAGGTTTACGCGCGCCGAGCCGCCGTTCGCCGAGAATATCAGCGATTTGCGGCTCTTGTCCGCGCCGCCGAGCAGCCGCAGAGAGAGCACTATTTCCTCGCGCGAGGGCTGGTAGATTTTGTCAACTCTCGCGCCTATCAAATTTTTCAGTTCTTCCTTTACGCAGTGTAAAAGCGCTCCGTCAAGCGACATACCGCCGCCCCCTTTCACAATATCGGCTTATGATCAGTCCGAAATATCGGTTTTAAACATCATCAATTTGCAGCTTTCGCAGTAAACAGCGCCGATTTGAAATCTCGCGGGAAATCTGACATTATAATATACGTTTTCCAATTTCCCATTGCCGTGTACACGCTCTGTATATGTTGAGGGTTCATTGCCCTCTTTCTAGCAAACCTTACTCCTGGCGTCACCCGAAATAACTCCGTCTTTCATTGCCGAGCCGCAATACGGGCATTTCACAAAATCACTTCCCACAATATGAAAATTCACACATAAGCGCAAGGGTCTTGTTCGCACTCCGCGCTGAACACGGGAACGGACGAAAACTCCGCCGTGATGAGTTTCGCAAGCCTGTGTGCCGCTGCCTTTTCCGTGCCGAAATGCCCCGCGTCGACAAGCGTTATTCCGCAGTTTTCTGCCTCGATCCAGAAATTGTGCTTGATGTCGCCCGAGATTATCGCGTCGCAGCCGCGTTCGCGGGCAAGCCGCATTACGTTTCGGTCGACACCGCCGCCGCAGCATACCGCAATCCGCTTTATCGGGCGGTTCGTTCGACTGTAACGAACGCCGCCAAGGTCGAGCCTTTCCTTGCAGTACTCGGCGAGCATCTGCGGCGTGAACTCGAGCGGTATCTCGCAAACCGCGCCGAAACCCTTTCCGTTGGGCTGCGTTACCTCGAGAACACCCTCGCTCGTCCATTCCAGCAGCTCCACCAACGTATCGTTTACGCCGCCCTCAGCGATATCGAGGTTGGTGTGCATGGCTATCGCGGCAATATCGCGGCGGATAAGTTCTGCGGCAACGCTCCGCGCGGGAATGCACTTCAGTGCATCAAAAATCACAGGGTGGTGCGAAACGATGAGGTTCGCGCCCTTTTCGGCAGCCTCCTTGATAACGTCGAGCGTTATGTCAAGGCAGCAGCACACTCCCGTGACCTCCGCAGTGCTGTCTCCGACAAGCAAGCCCACGTTGTCAAAACTCTCGGCGCTTTTCAGCGGAGCGAGCGTATCCAGATAGTTTAAAATATCTCCAACCGTCATTGTTTCACCTCGTCGACGTTCTGTAATACAAATTCGACAAATTACGACAAGTATATTATTGCTATAATACATTTTGTCATTAAATGTTTAAATATGTCAAATTGAAAACAATTTGCTCACAATTTCTTTTGTGTATTTCATAAAAAAGAGAAATATCTCACCTTTTTCAAAAGTGTGTGGTTTATTTTGGTTTGTACCGATAATTCACAAAAAGTGCATATTTGTGAATTAGCATCTGCAACCATTATTACAAACCGCTTTCAAGGTTATTCGCCCTGTCGAGAATTTCATTCGCCATATTCCGAAGAACCCTCGCTTGTTCTGCGCTGTTGTGAGATTTCTCCATTCCGTCGGCATTTTTTCTCAACTTTTCGGCGATTTTCCGCAAAAAAATATGATCGGTAATTCTCCCTGTAAGCGATTCAACAGTACTAATCTCGCGCTGAACGCCCGTATACGCAGCCAGCATTATCGTGTAGCCGCGCCCGCCGTCGTAGGCAACGCGCTCCTCCAGAATATTGAAGCCGTTTCTGTACAGCCATTTGCGCAGAAATTCCGCACGCGTCATAGGCTGAAGAATAAACCGCGTATCGGCGTTAAGAAAGCGGCAGCCGCCGATTATCCGCGCAATAAGCTCGCCGCCCATTCCGCATATGATAACGTCGTCGGCAAAATCGATCTCCGCCAGGCCGTCCGATTTTACTATGCGGATATTGTTAACTCCCGTTTCCGAGACTGTTCTGCGTGCCGCCTCAAGCGGTCCGTCGCGAACGTCCGAGGCAATAACGAACGCAGATTTGTCCATAGCTAAGCGGCAAGCGAGCTGTGCGTGGTCGCAGCCGATGTCTGCGGCTGTTTTGCCGTTTCTGCACAGCTCCGCCGCTGTTTTCAGCCTGTTGTCAAGAGTGAGCAAATCACTCGCCTATTGCTGCGTTCAGCTTGTTGACAATATCGTTCGCGTCAACGCCGTGAACGGAGCAAGCCTGTCCGACGGACTCACCGCGCGCGGACGGACAGCCGAGACAGTGCATTCCCATTGCGAGAAAGATGGGAGCGGCAGCCTCGCCGTTAAAATCGAGAATATCACCGATAATGGTATCAACAGTTACTTTCATAATAATACTTCCTTTCTTTACTAACGTGTATTGACATACACATATTTATTATATCACAAAATTTGCGTTTTGTCTACCGATATTTCTGTTATTTTTTCCCCGGGTATTGCAATTTAGTAAAAAATATGCTATAATATACAAAAAGTTTTGTTTTTACGGTTTCGGAGATGTATTTATGGTTGATTTTTTCAGAAGAGAGTTGGAGGGCGATCCCGGATTAAAGCTGTTTGGCGGGCTTCATATCGGGCTATCCGCGTTCTTCCTTATTTTATATATACTTCTGTTCATTTGCCGAAAGCGGCTGAGGGAGTTCGGACATTTTACTGTTATCAGACGCGGAATGGCGGCGCTGCTCTTCGCGAATATGGTCGTGCATTACACAGGGCGCATCGCAATCGGTGAGTGGCGGTTGGAAGAGGATCTTCCGTTCCACCTATGCTTTATCGCGAACTTCTTTATGATGTACATTCTCTCGACCGACAATAAGCATAATCTTTACCGCGTGATTTATTTTTTCACGCTGATAGGTCCGCTGCCCGCGATCATATGGCCCGACCTTCACCGTACATGGGGCGGATACATTTTTTACCAGTTCATTATAAGCCACCATATAATGCTGTTGTTCAGCCTGTATTGCCTGTTCGTTCTCGAATACAATACCTCGTTAAAGGGCGTGGCGCTCACGTTCCTTATCGGCAATGCATATATCGGCTTAATGGCGCTGTTTAATCACTTCTTCCACACCAACTACGTTATGATCGGGGAGCTGCCGTCACAGCTGTACGAGGTGTACCCGTTCCTTGACAAAATGCCCGCGATATTCTGGCTGGAGCTGGTGGGAGTGCTGGTTCTTATTGCGGCTTATATTCCAACGCGTTTTATTAAACAACACAGTATAAAGGAGAAAACGACATGATCGACAAGACAGACGAATTCTGGGCAAGTGCTACCGCCGACGATATCGACGAGTATCTCAAGGCGTATTCCGACAACTCCGCGCTCGACGTAAAGCCCGTGGTGTGCAGTTGCGGCGGGGATACGTTTACAATAAGGTGCGATCAGGACGAGAGCGTTGTCGGGGTAAAGTGCGAAAGCTGCGGTGCGGAAAAGCTGCTCGCCGACAGCGCCAAATATTGGGACGACGCAGACCCCGAGAACTTTGAGTGTCCGCTGTGCCAAAACCGCGTCTATAACACACGCGTAGGCTTTCGGCGGCGCAGGAACGGCAGCGTGAAATGGGTGTATATCGGCGTTCGCTGTACAAAGTGCAAGGCACTCGGCTCGCCGTTGGACTGGAAAATCGACTATGAGCCTACCGACGAAATGGAACGGAACATTTAGTGTATTACATTTTGCAATTCACCTGGGAAATTATACAAAATGTTGTCGGCTTTTGTATTTTCTTGGCGAATATTGGTCGGAGGCATTTTCGGTACGGGGACGCGGTCGTTACGGTCTGGAAATCTCGGCGCGGCAGTCTGGGTCTCGGGACATTCATTTTCATCACCAAGGACGCAATGACGGACGAACGCCGCGAGTTCACTTTAAAGCACGAATACGGGCATACGCTTCAGTCGATAATACTCGGACCGCTTTTTCTGCCCGTTGTCGGACTGCCGTCGCTGCTTTGGGCGGGGCTGCTCGTTTTCCGCAAATATCGCGAAAAGAACGCGGTATCATATTATCGTTTCTACACGGAGCGCTGGGCAAATTTTCTCGGGGAGTGTTTCGCGAAAAATCACGAAATTCCTCTTGACAAAAGCGGAAAAGTGTGATAAAATATTAGTGATATTTTGGAAATGCTTTGACGGGAGAAAAAACCGCATTCGCCTTTCAGAGAGCCGTTGTTTGGTGCGAAACGGCAGGTCGGCGCGGATAATAGCTCCTCCCCGAGCAGGATCGGTGAACATTCAAGTAGTCGGTTTCGGGTTCTCCCGTTACAGAGAGATCGAGCGGGCGGTTTTCCGTCAACGAGAGTGGTACAGTGGAGCTTGACTTCACCTCTTGATATGGGGGTGGAGTTTTTCTGTTTAACGCGGCGCGTAATTAAAATCAACAAACAAGGGAGAAATTCGCAGCCAAGAGCAACAAGCAAAACACGCAACAAAGCAACGCAAGCAAAAAAGCAAGGCAATAATAACGCAGCGGTAAAAGGCGCAAGCAACGGCGACGACAGAGCGAAACGAAGTGGAGCGGAGGAGTTACCGTTGGCTAACGAACGAAGTGAGCGGTGCGAGCTTTTGCCATTAAAATAAAGGCGAGCTTTTGCCTTTCAAATAAGGAGGAAATATGAAATACGATTTTGCCGCCATTGAAAGTAAATGGCAGAAGTACTGGGAGGAGCACCGCACGTTTCATGCGGAGAATGATTACTCCAAGCCGAAATATTACGCGCTGGTGGAGTTCCCGTATCCGTCGGGCGACGGACTGCACGTCGGACACCCGCGTCCGTACACCGCGATGGATATCGTCGCTAGAAAGCGCCGTATGCAAGGGTACAACGTGCTGTTCCCGATGGGGTGGGACGCGTTCGGTCTGCCAACCGAGAATTACGCGATCAAAAACAAGATACACCCCGCGATAGTCACGAAAAACAATATTGACCGTTTCCGCGGACAGCTGAAAATGCTCGGCTTGTCGTTCGACTGGGAACGCGAGGTCAACACGACCGACCCGAATTACTTCAAGTGGACACAGTGGATATTCCTTAAGTTGTTCAAGGCGGGGTTGGCGTATAAAAAGGAGATGAACGTCAACTGGTGCACCTCGTGTAAGGTCGTACTCGCGAATGAGGAGGTCGTCAACGGCGTTTGCGAGCGCTGCCACGGCGAGGTCATTCACAAGGTGAAGAACCAGTGGATGCTGAAAATAACCGAGTATGCGCAGCGGCTGCTTGACGATCTGGATTCCGTCGATTATTTCGAGAAGATAAAGACCGCGCAGGTCAACTGGATAGGACGTTCGACGGGCGCGGAGGTAACGTTCAAGACGACTGCGGGCGACGATCTGCTCATCTACACGACGCGTCCTGACACGCTGTTTGGCGCGACTTATATGGTAATTTCACCCGAGCACCCGCTCATTGAAAAATGGACGGATAAGATCTCAAATATGGACGCTGTCCGTGAATATCAGGCGGCTGCGGCGCGCAAGTCCGATTTCGACCGCACCGAGATGAACAAGGACAAAACGGGCGTTAAGCTCGATGGCGTCCGCGCAATAAATCCCGTGAACGGCACGGAAATACCGATCTTCATTTCCGATTATGTGCTGATGAGCTACGGCACGGGCGCTATTATGGCGGTTCCCGCGCACGACACGCGCGACTGGGAGTTCGCGAAAAAGTTCAGCTTGCCGATAGTAGAGGTTGTCAAAGGCGGCGAGGACGTTCAGAAAGAACCGTTCACCGACTGCGCAACGGGCGTACTGACAAACTCCGAGTTCCTGAACGGTTTGTCCGTCGAGGACGCCAAGGTCAAGATCAAGGAGTGGCTCACGGAAAAGGGCGTCGGACAGGAAAAGGTCAACTTCAAGCTCCGCGACTGGGTATTCTCACGTCAAAGATACTGGGGTGAGCCTATTCCCGTTGTTTATTGTGAAAAATGCGGCTGGCAAGCTATCCCCGAGGATGAGCTGCCGCTGACGCTCCCCGACGTGGAGAGCTATATGCCCACTGACAACGGCGAAAGTCCGCTCTCAACGCTCGAGAGCTTTATCAATACCACCTGTCCGTGCTGCGGGGGTCCCGCAAAGCGCGAAACCGACACAATGCCGCAGTGGGCCGGTTCGTCTTGGTACTTCCTGCGCTACACCGACCCGACCAACGACAAAGAGCTCGCGAGCAAGGAGGCACTCAAATACTGGCTGCCCGTCGACTGGTACAACGGCGGTATGGAGCACACTACGCTGCATTTGCTGTACAGCCGTTTCTGGCATAAGTTCCTGTACGATCAGGGCGTAGTTCCCACCGAAGAACCGTATGCAAAGCGCACCTCGCACGGTATGATACTCGGCATAGACCCCGAACACCCCGGGAAATTCTGCAAGATGTCCAAGTCGCTGCATAATGTTGTTAATCCGGATGAGGTTATCGCGGAGTACGGCGCGGACACGATGCGCCTGTATGAGATGTTCGTTGGCGATTTCGAGAAAGCCGCGCCGTGGCAGGAGAACGGTATCAAGGGCTGCAAGCGTTTTCTGGAGCGTATCTGGAATATGGCGGAGAACCTCAAAGACGGTGACGAGTATTCCGAAAAGCTCTGTTCGTCAATGCACAAGACGGTCAAGAAGGTCTCCGAGGACATTGAAACGCTGAAATTCAACACGGCAATCGCAGCGATGATGGGCTTGCTGAACGAGGCGGACGAAGCGGGCGGCTTCAACCGCGAGGAGTTCAGAACGCTGCTTATACTGCTCGATCCGTTCGCGCCGCATATTGCAGAGGAACTGTTTGAGCGGCTAGGTTTCGGCATTCTTAATGAGCAGAAGTGGGCGGAGTACGACGAAAAGCTCACCGTTGACAGCACCGTAGAGCTTGCCGTACAGGTGAACGGCAAGGTAAAGGCGCGCTTCAACGCTCCCGTTGACAGCGGCAGGGACGAGCTTATTGCAATGGCGCTCGCGCTTCCCGAGATAAAGGCACTCACAGACGGCAAGACGATAGTAAAGCAGATCGCCGTGCCGGGTAAGCTGGTCAATATCGTAGTTAAGTAAATCAAAATAAAGAAAGCGAGCCTTGATTTTTAGGCTCGCTTTTTGTTTGTTAAGTTGAAATTTACTTTAAAAATCCCTCGATTATCTTTTCCTCCGCCTGCTCTTTGGTAAGTCCGAGGGAGCAGAGCTTCATTATCTGCTCGCCCGCGATCTTTCCGATAGCGGCTTCGTGGATAAGCTCCGCGTCTACGTTAGCGGCGTTGAGGGCGGGTTGCGCGTCGACCTTGCCGTTCTCGGCGATTATCGCGTCGCACGCGGAATGCCCCGTGCAGCGGTTGTCCCCCTCGACTACGCTGTAAAACGCCTGATGAGAATTTCCCCTCGCGACTGAACGCGAGACTAAGTCCGCGCCGCTGTCCTCGCCCTCGAGCTTAACGTGGAAATTTGTAACAGCGTCCTCCTCGTTGTCGGTCATAATGCGCTCGCGGACAATTATTTTCGCGTTTTTGCCGAGCTCCGCGTTGGTCGTGCGCGTCGAGCGGTCAACTCCGCCGAGCTGTATGGTATCCATTTCCAGACGCGAATTTTCCTTGAGAAAGCACTCGGTCACGGGGTCTATCTTCTTCAGTCCCGCGCCGTCTCCCGTGCCGATGTGTTTTTCCTTGTACAGCACGGAGGAATTCGGTTCGAGGAAAAAGCGGTGGATACCGTTGTGGCGCGCCTCCTCCTCGCCCTCGTTGTGAACTCCGCAGCCCGCGACGATAACGACGTCAGCGCCCTCGCCGATGTAGAAATCGTTGTACACCAGATCGTCCACCGCCGTATGCGTAACGCACGCAGGTATAAACACCGTTTCGCCCTTTGTGAACGGCTTTACTGTTATGTCGATGCCGGGCTTATCCGTTTTGGAGGTTATCGTGATGTTCGCCGAGTTTTGCCGACCCGCGCACTGCGAATCCTCGCGGATATTGTACGCGCCCGCAAAGCCCTTTTCCGTGTCGTAATCGGAAATGACCTTGAGCATTTCGCCCGTTATATCGTTAAAATTCAAGTTCAAAAGATCGCTCATATCATCACCTCATTCTCTTGGGACAAGCGCAGGTGTACTCGCCCTGAAGCAGCGCGGGAAGTATCTCCTCGCGCTTTCCCGCAATGCGTATCTTACCGTCCGCGACCACGATTATGTCGTCGGCTATCTGCAAAATGCGCTCTTGATGCGAGATCACCACAAGCTCGCCGCTCTCGCTGCCGCGTATTTCCTCGAACGTCTCCACAAGCCGCGAAAAACTCCACAGGTCGATACCCGCCTCCGGCTCGTCGAACACGGAAAGCTTTGCATGTCTTGCGAGCACCGTTGCTATCTCTATGCGCTTCGCCTCGCCGCCCGAAAGCGCGCTGCTCATTTCGCGGTCGATGTATTCCTCCGCGCACAAGCCCACCTTGCCGAGCAGTCCGCACAATGTGCCGTGGTCGAGTTCGCCGCCAGCCGCAAGCTCCAGAAGATCGCGCACGGTAAGCCCCTTAAATCTCACGGGCTGTTGAAACGCGTATGCGACGCCCTTTTTGGCGCGTTCGGTGATGTCGAGCGTGGTGATGTCTTCGCCGTCGAGCAGTATCTGCCCCGAGGTCGGTTTCTCAACGCCCGCGATCAGCTTTGCGAGAGTGGTCTTGCCGCCGCCGTTCGGTCCGGTGATAACGGTGAGCCTGCCGTCCGTTTTGCAGGATATACCGTTGATAATAGGCTCGCCGCTCGGCAAGCTCCAATGTAAGTCCTTTATTTCAAGCAAAATATTGCCTCCTTTTTCCTATATAACCTATTATATTGTAGCACATTGCCTTTTTTTTGTCAAGATATATTTTGCGCGGCGGAGCGCGGTTTATTACGGGCGGTGCAACTTCCCGCGTTTCAAAAAGTATTTTTGCGCGAACGAAGCACCATCACCCGACATTTTGAAAAATATTTTTGATTTTTTGTCAAATATACTTGACATTTTGTAAAAGATATGTTATAATACGGTCAAGAGGTGATGATATGGCAAAAAACCTGAGAATGAAAGCCGCGCGCGCCGCTCTCGACCTGTCGCAGGACGAACTGGCGAAAAAGGTCAAGGTTACGCGGCAGACGATAAGCGCCGTGGAAAACGGCGACTACAACCCGACGATAAACCTTTGCATTGATATATGCAGAGCGCTTGGCAAAACACTTGACGAGTTGTTCTGGAACGATGAGGGAGGAAAATGATATGAGTATGAAGTCATTTGACAAATTCTGTGAGAAGCTGATCCTCGGCGAACCCGCGAGCCAAAAGGAAATTCTCGACGAACGCCAGAAAATTATACGCACGCGTATAATCGCCGAAACGCTCGGCGCGTTTGCGGCGCTGCTTATGGTGAACAACTTTATAATGGAGAATGTTTATAAGTGGGCGTATGATTTCTTTATGCCTATCGCGCCGCTTATGACCGTTTGCCTTATGTATTATACCGTAAGGTGCTTCGCGAAGGATTGCCTTATTGGGATAAACGGCGCATATTCGGCAAAATTCGCGGCGGGCTACGCGATTTTTTTGGGGATTATGATGTTGCTTACCATTCTCCCGGGCGAGAACGAGGAATTTATTTTTATCACGGACGGAAAAGCAACCGCCGTGTTCCTAAAGCTGATTACGTGGATAATGTTCGTAGTCTACGGAATTTTAAGCTTTATACTTATTAAGATAGCGCAAAAACGGCGCAAACGTGAGGAGGAATGATCATGAGCTTAAGATCCTTTGATGAATTTTGCGAGAAAATGATACTTGCCGAGCCCGGCAGCCAAAAGGTGGTATACGATGAGCGGCAGAACGTTATGCGTATGCGGCTGGCGATAGAAGCGCTGCTGATCTATGCCGGACTTACGATCGTCAACAGCATGGTAATGGATCTGTTTTATCAATGGGCGGAGAGTTGGGCAACGGTCGCCTTGCTGTTTATGGCGCTGAGTATGCTGTGGTGGTCGGTGCGGTGCGCGGTCAAGGGCTGTCTGGCTCCCGTAAGCGGCAGAAACGCGCAAAAAATCTCTGCGGGAATGAGCATTCTGGTAGGCGCAACAAATCTTGTGCGGTATGTGTTCGATATAGGCGATGAGGATTATTTCGTAAAAAACGGCATGCTGTCGGAGGACTTTGTGTTCGCGTTGTGCTTTGTGCTGCTGATCGGCTGCGGAGTATTTATCCTGTGCGTTATGCGGCATGAGGAGAAGAAAAACGAAAGCGAGGTATCAAAATGAGCTTAAAATCTTTTGACGATTTCTGCGCAAAAATAGTCAACAACGACCCAATTGAACAGCCAAAGGCGATCTTCGACGAGCGCCAGGCGATAGTTCGCGCGCAGATTACAACAAGGACACTGTGGGCGTATGTTATTGCCTCGGGGATAAATCTGCTTGTCATGGAGTGCGGTCCGCAGTGGTGCGAGAGTTGGTTTCTCTCAACTGTGATATTCGGCGCGGCGGCGTATCTGTACTGGGTTTGCGCGAACGCACGGCGCGCCACGCTGTTCGGCATAAACGGAACTATGACGGTAACGTCGCAGATAGGCTTTCTTTTCGGCGACTCCGTAATGATACCAGTGATGATAATGCTGGATAAGGATAACGACGATTTTATCGAGAACTTCTTTATCCGCGGTAATATGGTATCACAGTATTTCGCAATGACGCTAAGCTGTACGCTTTTTCTTATTTCGGGCATCGTTATGGCGCTGAGTGTGAGCAAATACAAAAAACGCGAAAAGGAAAGTGCTGAAGAAAATGACGATAAGTGATATATGGGATACGGTTTGTATGCCGCTTAACGTCAGATTGGGCATTATACGGGCGTTGGAAATACGCTCGCACCGCTTTCTCTGATATCCGACCGCCGCCGTAAAATACCTTTGTGCAAGATGACGAAAAATCTGCGATCATACAGGCGGCAAAATACGGAGTATAGTGTTGCTTAAAGTGTTCAAAGCAAAAAACGTCGCTCGGCTTTGTGCATAATTACCAATTTTTAATTGATTATTTGTACTTGTGATGTCTGGTTCAACATAAAATTCACTTGATTTCTTTCAAAAAATATTGTATAATAAGGATATAAAAAAGTTTTTAGCATAAATGCAAGGAGTATGTTTTATGGATACCAATAACCTTTCACTGCTTGATGTCATAGACCTCGGAACCCTTCAGTCGCTTCAGGACGCGTTTGCAAACGCTACCGGAATGGCAGCGCTGGCTACGGATTCCAACGGCTCTGTAACACGCCTGAGCAATCCTACCGAGTTCTGCATGAACCTTACGCGCAAATCGTCGATAGGCTGCGAGCGCTGCAATAAGTGCGATTTGCAGGGCGGCTCAGAAGCGTCGCGCACGGGCAGACCGTCCGTGTATTTCTGCCATGGAGGACTGGTTGATTTCGCCGCGCCCATAATCGTAAACGGACGGCATATCGGCTCGCTTATCGGCGGACAGGTGCTGACAGAAGAACCGGACGACGACAAGTTTCGCAAGATTGCCGCTGAGATAGGCGTTGACCCCGACCGTTATATAAGCGCGGTACATAAAGTTCCTATCGTTCCGAAAAAGCAAATAGACGCGGCGGCGAACCTGCTTTATCAGATGGCGAACGCTCTGTCCGACGTCGGGTATCAGCGGGCTATGGCGCAGGAGCAGTCCCAACGTGACGAATCTATTGTCGCAGAGATCAACGAAAGATTTACGGACATCAACGCGCAGACCGACGAGTCTGTGGCAGCTATCAAAACGCTTGCGGACAGCTTTAAAACGATCAAGGACGCGGCGGCTGCTTCCGCAAAGGCGGTAGAGAGCACAGACAATATAATCAAGACGATCGAGAACGCTTCCACGCAGCTCACACTTATCGGCTTCAACGCTTCGATTGAGGCGAAACGCGCAGGCGCGGCCGGTCAGGGTTTCAACGTTATCGCGCAGGAGGTGCGCACGCTCTCCGACAAAAACACCAAGCAGACGGGAGAGATTGAGAAAACGCTCAACGGCATCAAGAAAGCGATGAAGGATATTAACGAGCAGATAAACGGCGTACATTCCGCGATAGAGCAGAACGAGTCCGTTATTGAAAAGCTGCGCTCGATGCTCGCGGACGTGAACGTGCTGATCTCCAAGATCAAGTAAACGCGAATATGCCGCAATTCTGCGGATAATTATATATTGAAAGGAATGTTGTGCAATGAATCGTTTTATTCTCAATGAGACCTCGTATCACGGAAAGGGCGCTCTCGCCGCTATTCCAGATGAGGTAAAGGGCAGGGGCTTTAAGAAGGCTATGGTGTGCGCTGACCCCGATCTTATCAAGTTCGGCGTTTCGGCAAAGGTTACGGATATCCTCGACAAAGAGGGGCTGTCTTATTCCGTATTTTCGCAGATAAAGCCGAACCCCACAATTCAGGACGTTCAGGCGGGTGTCGCGGCGTTTAAGGAGAGCGGCGCGGACTATATCATCGCGATAGGCGGCGGCTCGTCAATCGACACGGCAAAGGCTGTCGGCATTATAATCAACAATCCCGAGTTCGCGGACGTAAGAAGTCTTGAGGGTGTCGCTCCCACCAAAAAGGCGAGCGTGCCGATTATCGCTGTTCCGACAACTGCAGGTACGGCTGCCGAGGTAACGATCAACTACGTTATCACCGACACCGAAAAGAACCGCAAAATGGTATGCGTCGACCCGCACGATATTCCGATAATCGCGGTAGTCGACCCCGACATGATGAGCACGATGCCCAAGGGTCTTACGGCGGCAACGGGTATGGACGCGCTTACTCATGCTATCGAGGGCTATATCACAAAGGGTGCTTGGACACTTTCGGATATGTTCCACCTCAAGGCGATAGAGATAATCGCGAACTCGCTGCGCGGCGCAGTAAACAACGAGCCCGAGGGGCGAGAGGGAATGGCGCTCGGTCAGTATGTTGCGGGAATGGGCTTCTCTAACGTCGGTCTGGGCATTGTACACTCTATGGCGCACCCGCTCGGAGCGCTCTACGATACGCCGCATGGCATTGCCAACGCGATAATTCTGCCGACCGTTATGGAGTACAACGCTCCCGAAACTGGCGAGAAATACCGCGATATAGCAAAGGCAATGGGTGTTAAGGGCACAGAGAATATGTCGCAGGAGGAATACAGAAAGGCTGCCGTTGAGGCTGTAAAGCAGCTTTCAAAGGACGTCGGCATTCCCGACAACCTCAAGGATATCGTAAAGCCCGAGGATATTCCGTTCCTTGCGCAGTCCGCGTTTGATGACGCGTGCCGCCCCGGAAATCCGAGAGACACCTCTGTTGAGGAGATCACCGAGCTTTACAAGAAACTGATGTAATTAAGGTAAATGATTCGCCCGCAGCGGCTGTCCGCTGCGGGATATTTTTGTCTGCATTCACCCAAACCGCTGAGCCGCATATAATGTGCTGAGAGCAATATCATCGGAGGCGTTGTTATGAGAATACTGTTTATCGGCGGAGACAAAAGAATGAATTATGCGGCTGACAGTCTGTCCGTAAGGCATACCGTTGAGCGTACGGGTCTTGGAGATTTTCCGAAGCCGAGCGGTAAGTTCAAGGCTATCGTGCTGCCGCTGCCGCTCACGAAAAACGGCTGCGACGTTTCCGCGCCGTTTTCGGAAAAGCCGATCCAGTTTGACGTTATAACGGAATTTGCCGATAAAAGCACCGTTGTTTTAGCGGGCGGGGAATGCTCCGCGCTCACTCGGCTGTGCGGCGAAAACGGCTGTGCATTCGTCAATTATTTCGCCGAGGAAACGCTTACCCTGAAGAATGCCGCGCTTACCGCCGAGGCTGCCTGCGCGCTGATTTCGCAAAGCACAGACGGCGCACTGCTCGGTTCTCGGACGCTGATAACCGGTTGCGGACGAATAAGCCGACTTCTCGCCCGCCGTCTTGCGGCGAACGGCTCGTCCGTTACCATTGCCGCAAGACGTGCGGAGCAGCGCGCTCTCGCGGAGCTGGACGGCTTTGCGGCGATCCACACTGAGCAAATCGGCGCGATAGCGGAGCAGTTCGACTTTATCGCAAACACCGTGCCGCACGCGCTTTTCACCGCCGCCGACTTTAAAAAGGCAAAACGCGGCGCGGTGTTCATCGAACTGGCAAGCCTGTCCGAGCAGCCCTCGAAGCCGTTTGCCGAAAATGCGGGAATTAAATATATATATGCTCCGGGCTTGCCCGGAAAATATTCTCCGAAAGCGGCGGGAGAAGCAATTGCGGACACTATAGCGGATATCCTTTCAAGATAACGGAAATACCGCGCGTTTGCGCGCCCAATAACAATTACACAATGTGAAAGGATAGATCATGAGCGATATAGAGAAACTTTCGGGGCTGCGTGTAGGATTCGCGGTCTGCGGTTCGTTCTGTACGTTCGCCAAGGTTTTCGACGAGCTGGAGGAGCTTGTAGCCCTCGGCTGCGAGGTCACCCCGATAATGTCCAAGAACGCGTATGAGTTCGATACGCGGTTCGGAACCGCGCAACAGCACGCCGCGCGGCTGTACGAGATTACGGGCAGAACGGTTCTCCATGAGATCACCGCGACAGAGCCCATAGGACCTAAAAAAATGTTTGATGTGCTGGTGGTCGCGCCCTGTACGGGCAATACGCTGGCTAAGCTCGCGCTGGGGATAACCGATACGCCAGTCTGCATGGCGGTAAAAAGCCACCTCCGCAACCAGCGTCCCGTAGTGATAGCGGTCTCGACAAACGACGCGCTTTCCGCCTCGGCAAAGAACATAGGGACGCTTCGGAACTACAAGAACTTCTACTTCGTTCCGATGTTCCAGGACGATTGTTACGGCAAGCCGTTTTCAATGATAGCGGACTTCAAAAAAATACCACAGACAATCCTTGAGGCGCTGGACGGCAGACAAGTCCAACCGATGTACACTGTCGAGAATAAGTAAAATATCGAGCAAACGGCTTGATCCGACAGCGGGGTCAAGCCGTTAATTTGTTATTTGTCGAGCTGTACTTTTACAGAACTTTATAATAGGGGCATATATCCTCATAACTCCCGTCGGCTAGCCTAAATCCCCCGGGGATAACGCCGAGCCGCACAAACCCAAGCCGCTCATACAAATGCCGCGCATGAATGTTGGACGCAACTACCGCGTTAAATTGCAGCACCCGAAAGCCAAGCGCTCTGCCCTGTTCCATGCAGTCCGTTACGAGTGCTTCGCCGATATGCCGTCCGCGGCAGTCATCGGCTACGGCATAGCTTGCGTTGCAAATATGTCCGCACCGCCCGACATTGTTCGGGTGGAGTATATACAATCCGACGATGCGTCCGTCCTCCTCGGCAATGCCGCACCGGCTCTGCGCCGCGAAAAATTCAGCGCCCGACCGCGCATCAAGCTCGTCCTCCTGCGGAAACGCGTTACCCTCGCGGACTACCTCGTTCCACACCACAATCATTTCCGGCAAGTCGTTTTCCGTGTAATTTCTTATTTTCATAGAAGCTCTCTCCGATCCGTAATAATTTATCCCCTCTCCCTATTATACATTGTAATAGTATGAATTTCAAGTTTTTTCGGAAAACCGCTTGACATTTTCGGGGAAAAGTGATAAAATATCATTTGTGAGCGGTTTCGCGCCGTTGAATTAAATACGGTGTTTTCTTTGCCTAACCACCGTTAAAAAACAAGGAGTTTTTTTATGTGGAAAAAAGAGATTTTTAACGTCAAAAACCTGACTCGGCTGGCTTTGGTCGCGGCAATGTATACGGCGCTTACGATAGCGCTTTGGTTTATGTCTTATGGCGGCGTTCAGTACCGTATCGCGGAAGTGCTGGTTCTGTTGTGTTTCTACCGCAAGGACTACGCGCCCGCACTTATCGTCGGCTGTCTTATTGCCAATATGTTCAGTGAAATGGGACTTATGGACATTGTTTTCGGAACGCTTGCAACAGCGATCGCGGTAATTCCCATGTACCATGTAAAAAACATATATCTCGCTGCGCTGCTGCCGATAGTCAGCAACGGGATAATCGTAGGCATAGAACTTACCATAGCATTCGGCACTCCTCTTTGGATCAATATGCTGACCGTAGCATTCGGCGAGTTTGTGGTAGTGGGAATACTCGGAGTTGCTGTTTTTAAGCTGATATTTGAAAAAAGGCCCGCGATGCTGCGCTTGATAGGCTCAACGCGCGGAACTCAAAAGGTAAACGAAAGTGTTTGATTTTTAACCGAAAGAATTTGCAAAATATTAAGAACGGCTTGATCTCTACGGGCGACAGAGATCAAGCCGTTTACTTATTGATTTTAGAGCAGCCGTCAAAATTCGGGTCTTTCTTCTTCGGTGTTGTCGATCTTCTTTGCGCCGAGTACCCCGAGCGCGAGGAAGAACATCAACACCGCTACAACGACGGATATTCCCATCCCGACGAGAATGCTCGGCATTGACGCGGCGAAATCAAAGCCCTCCATTGCCATATATGTGGGAAGCGTGATGAGCGTGAACGGATTGTAATCGGTAAGTCCCATTCCCACAAACAGAGACTGCACCAACGACTGCCCGATAAACACCAGCACTGCCGCAACGCCGGGGCGCGAGGTGCAAAGCCCTATCGACATATAAACGCAGACCGCGAACAGCATATACACCGAGTACATAGCCGCCGAAAGGAACATTGCCGCGTCCGTGATGTGGTTGTTCGGGAAGAGCGCGTTGCAGAGAAGTCCCGTTACGATAACGCTTATAAACGTCAGCGCGAACGTAAACAGCGGGTAGATGACGAACTTGGGCAAAAGGTAGTTTTTGTACTCCAGACCGCTGCACATCGGCACTATCGTCGCGCGTTTCTTCTGCTCGCCGCCCGAGGCAGCCATAAGGATAAGCATAACGATAAGCAGCGAAAGCCCGCTGAATGTCGAAATACATGACGAGAAAATCATTCCCGCGTCGGAGTACACTGACATTATTTCCTCCATGCCGATATCCATACCGCCAAACGGGTCTGTTCCCGCCGAAGCCGCCATACCGCCCGCGACCGCCGCGAACACCGAGCTGTCCGCACCGCTCGTATTCAGGTCGACCATTTCCATTATCGCGCCCATCATTCTGAACATAAGCGGCTGCGACAGCGCAAACGAGAATATCGCCGCGATTATCCCGAACAGTCTGCCAGTGCGGGTGAAATGCGACCATTCCTTTTTAAAGCTGTATTTAAGCTGCATTTCAGCCCACCACCTTTCTGAATACCTCTTCAAGCGTCGCCGTGCCGATATTGAAATTCTCGGCGACCATATCGTTTTCAGCAAGCAGCTTCATCAGCCGCCGTGCCGTGTCCTCGGCGTTCTCCGTGCCGAAACGGAACCAGCCCGTTTCGTTGTTGAATTCCGCCCTCGCGAAATCGACCTTAAGCAGCGCTATCTTGTTTTCCTGCGTTAAACTGCGCAGCCTTATGTTGACTATGTCGCCGCCGTACTTGCGCATTACCGCGTTTATTTCGCCCTCCTCGGCGAGAACTCCGCCGTTCATTATGCCGATACGGTTAGCCACGCGTTCAACGTCCGAAAGAATGTGCGTTGACAGAACGATAGTACAGCCCATAGCCTTAAGCCTGTTGATTATCGAAATAACCTCGACGCGCCCCTGCGGGTCGAGCGCCGACGTCGGCTCGTCGAAAATCAGAAGATCGGGATTGCGGTATATCGCCGCGCCCATTCCGAGACGCTGGGTCATTCCGCGCGAGAAGCCCTTTGAGCGTCTGTCCGCCGCGTCGCGCAGCCCCACGATATCAAGCACCTCCTCGGTGCGCTTGGCGATGTCGCCCTCGTAGTTCACGCACGCCGCGATGTACTCCAGATACTCGCGCGCCGTCATATATCCGAAAATAGTCGGGCTTTCGGGGAGATAGCCTATCCGTATCTTCCGCTCTCCGTTTCCAAGCGTGACCTCACCTTCGTCCTTGGGGATAACATTCGCAATGATGTTCATCGTTGTGGTCTTTCCGCAGCCGTTCCTCCCCAGAAATCCGTAAACGTCGCCGTCGTTGATATCCATATTCAGCCCCCGAAGCACAGGAAAGGCTTTATAGCTTTTCTTTAAATTCCTTATTGTGACCATTGTTCCTCCCTTTTTAAAAGGCAAAAGACCGCGCCGCTGCACGGCTGTTGATATTGTATATGTATCATATATACAATATAGCACAACTATATACGTTTGTCAATAGGTTTTTAAAAAATTTTTTCATTTTTTTAGCTCTTTACATTATGCGCGTTTTGTGGTATAATATAAATAAGCGTTTTCGGAAACGCTTGAACATATTATATAATAAGGATAAGCAGCTTGCTGCGGGTGATTTTTTTGAAGAAAAAGTATTACATATTTGACTTGGACGGAACTCTCTGCGACAGTATGGGCTTGTGGAGGTCAGAAACAGCTCACATTGATGACTTCCGCGATCCCGAGCTTATGGAGCCTGCCTACGCCAAAATGCGCGGGCATTACCGCAGCGAAGTCCGTCTGAAGCCCGGCGTGAAAGAGTACCTTGAAAAAGCGCGCGCCGAGGGCATAAAGATGTGCATAGCCACGGGAACGCGCCGCGACACTGCCGAGCCGTTCTTGGAGCGCACGGGAATAATGGAGTTTATGGAGTTTTTCATCGACTGCCACGAGGTCGGGCGGTTCAAGGAGAACCCCGACATTTACCTATGCGCAGCGGAGCGGCTGGGCGCGGATATTTCGGATTGCGCGGTGTTTGAGGACGCGGAGTACAGCGCTAGGACGGCAAAGCGCGCGGGCTTCTGCGTTGTCGGAATTATCGACGAGGTGACAAGCACGGAGGGCGACGTGCGCAAATTCGCCGATATCACGGTGAGCGATTGGCGGGAGCTTGACGGTCTGTCGCCGATCGTCCGCAATTGACAGGCGGCAGAGCGCTCGCAATTGTTGCGGTATGGAGTAATCAAAAAGAAACTAGTTTGACGTTAAAAATAAGGAGGATATATGGATATTTTAATTATCGGCGGCGGCGGTCGTGAACACGCAATAGCGGCGGCACTGGCAAAGTCTCCCAAGACGGGCAGGCTGTATTGCGCTCCCGGAAACGGCGGCATCGCGGCACTCGCGGAGTGCTTTCCCGAGGTAAAGGCGACGGACATTGACGGCGCGGTCACATTGGCAAAAAGGCTCAAGCCCGATTACGTTTTCGTAGCGCCCGACGACCCGTTGGTAATGGGTATGGTCGACAAGCTCGAGGCGGAGGGCTTCAAGACGTTCGGACCGCGCGCGAACGCGGCTATTCTTGAGGGCAGCAAGGCGTTTTCAAAGGGAATAATGAAGAAGTACGGCATACCGACGGCAGCGTATGAGACGTTTACAGACGAGGAAAAGGCAGTCGCATACATAAAGGAGCAAAACAGCTATCCCGCGGTCATCAAGGCGGATGGTCTGGCGCTCGGCAAGGGCGTTATCATCGCCAAGGATTTTGAAGAGGCAAAGGCTGCCGTGCATTCGATGCTGGTCGATGGAAAGTTCGGCAAGAGCGGCTCGGATATAGTTATTGAGGAGTTTATGGACGGCACGGAGGTAACGGTGCTTGCGTTCACGGACGGCAAGAGCGTAAAGCCCATGGTGTCGTCAATGGATCACAAACGCGCATACGACAACGACGAGGGATTGAATACGGGCGGAATGGGCACGATCGCGCCTAATCCGCTGTACACACCCGAAATAGCCGAGGAGTGCATGGAGAAAATATTCATCCCGACTGTAAAGGCGATGAGCGCCGAGGGCAGACCGTTCAAGGGCTGTCTGTACTTCGGGCTGATGCTCACGTCAAAGGGCGCAAAGGTGGTCGAGTACAACTGCCGCTTCGGCGATCCCGAAACTCAAGTAGTTCTGCCGCTGCTGGAAACGGATCTCGCGGATATTATGGAGGCGATAACCGAGGAGCGTCTCGGCGAGCTCGACATAAAGTGGAGCAATAAGTCGTGCGCGTGCGTAGTTATGGCGAGCGGCGGCTATCCCGAAAAGTACGAGACGGGCAAGTCGATAAGCGGTCTGGACGAAAGGGGTCAGTGCGCAGACGCTTACGTTTACCACGCGGGCACCAAGCTCGCGGACGGGAAGTATCTTACGGCGGGCGGACGCGTTCTGGGCGTTACGGTGACGGGTGATGATCTGAGGTCAGCGCTTGACGCGGCGTATAAGGCGGTCGGCGGCATATCGTTCGAGAAAGCGCATTACCGCAAGGATATCGGCAAGAAAGCGTTATAATTATGATTTACAATTATGTTGCTCCGTGCCATTTCGGCTTGGAGAAAACACTCACATTCGAGATAAAGAAGATCGGCGGCGAAAACGTCGTCACCGAAAACGGCAGAGTATTCTTTTCGGGTAGCTCGGAGGTCTGCGCCAAAGCAAACGTGTTTCTGCGGACGGCGGAGCGCGTCTACGTTGTCCTCGGGCGGTTTCGGGCGGTAACGTTCGACGAGCTGTTCGAGGGTATCCGTCGGCTGCCGCTGTCGGAGTTCATAGGCAGAACGGACAGCTTCCCGAATAACGGACACTCGCTTAATTCCAAGCTGTCAAGCGTTCCCGCGATACAGAAGATTGTCAAAAAGGCAATGGCGGTGAACCTCGGCAAGGCTTACGGAATGAGCGTCCTCCCCGAGAACGGCGCGGAGTGTCGCATACGTTTTTCGCTGATGAAGGACGAGTTTACGCTTATGCTCGACACGAGCGGACAGGGGCTTCACAAGCGTGGTTACCGCCGCGACAGCAATGCCGCGCCCATTCGCGAGACGCTTGCGGCGGGTATCGTCGACATCGCGAGAGTTCGCGCGGGAGACGTCGTCTGCGATCCGTTCTGCGGCTCGGGAACGCTGCTTATCGAGTCGGCGATGAAAGCGCTGGATATCGCGCCGGGGCTTAACAGGCGGTTTGCAGGCGAGCATCTGAGGTTTCTGCCGGGCAGGGTCTGGGCTTCCGCGCGCGAAGAGGCGCGTTCTCTTATTAAAAAGGACGGCGATTTTCGCGCCGTCGGTTTCGACATAGACAAGGAATGCGCCGAATTGACGGCGGCAAACGCAAAAATAGCGGGCGTCGGCGAATATGTAACGGTCGGGCGCCGCGACATCCGCAATTTCGCGTACCCAGACGGAAAAGTCAAAATATTGACGAACCCTCCCTACGGAGAACGTATGCTGGAAATATCCGAGGCCCGGGAGATATACGGGATAATGGGCGAAAAATTTCTCCCGCTCAACGGAAACGAGCTTTACGCAATAACGCCCGATGAGGAGTTCGAGAGCATTTTCGGCGCGAAAGCCGACAAGAACCGAAAGCTATACAACGGTATGATGATGTGCAGATTATATTCATATTTCAGGTGAACGATCATTCATGAAAAAAAGAAACAAACCCGGGTTTTACGGCACGGAGATCGCCGCGTCGCTGCTGTATCTGTGCTCGATAAGCGCGGCTCTTATGTACGTGCTGTGCCGCAGCCACGCTGCCGTCTGCACCGTGATAATGACGGCGGTAAGCTGCGGAATGTATATGATATTCTACGCGCTCAGACGGAGGAAGTTTTTTTCTCTGCTTGCTTTTATCGTGCTTTTTTTCGTGGTGTATTCCGTCGTCGGGATAGTCGGAAGCCCTTATGTTTCGCCGTCGTTTATGGAGTTTATTTTCCGCTCGTCGGATTTTTTCAGCCCCGTTTACGCTGCTGCGGCGATAGTGATGTTCTCGTTTATAATCGCGTTTCCGACCTGTTATTTCTCTGCGTATCTGCCCAGACCCTGCTTTCTGCTGCTGCCCGCGTTCGTTCCGCTGATACTCGCGGCGAGAACCATGGGCGGTATGCCCGCGGGGTATATGGTGTTTATGGCGGTCGGGTTTATGCTTGCGGCGGCGGGAATAGCACGCCCCGAGTTCTCGGCGGAGAACACCTACGTCGACGACAAGCGTGCGCGGCGGGAGCGGCTTATCGTCATGGGCGCGGCGGGAGTTATCGCGGCGGCGCTGCTTTTTGTTGTTCCGAAAAACGACAACACGCCCATGCTGCAATACATAGATTCGGTTCTGATGTCGCAGAAAAACGCGTTTTTCGGCACGAGAGCGCTCTCCAATTTTATAGAGACCTCGCAGCCCAACCGAGGCAACAACAACCCCTCGACGGATATACTGTTCTACGCGCAGACGACGCACCCTGTAAACGTAAGCCGCTGGTCGTTCGACATTTACAAGGGCAACGAGGGCTGGACGTTCAACGGCGAATTTTCAACGGGAGCGCAAAACTGGGAGGACGGCAGACGACAGCTCAGCCCCGATTCGCTTATCTATTCCCTGAAAAATGGGGTTTCCGAGGGAAAACTCGCCGAATATAAGAACGAGCTTGACGCGGTGAGCGTACAGCCGCGTTTTGAACACTCGGCGCGTATGACGATACGGGTGGTGGACAACAGTTCAACAGCGGTCGTAATGCACCCCTCGCAGACCTTCGGCGCGAACGTTACCGCGCCATCGGGCGAGACTGCGCGCACATACCGCAACTTCAAGGACGAAATCTTCACCAAAAACGCGTTCGGCAGAAATCCAACATATATGCTCGAATATTACACCGATCAGCCAAACGAACAGTTCCTCGATATGCTGACGCGCGTCGATTTCCGCGATCTGTTAAGCGATGCGGCGCGCGAGGGCGTTATTTCCGAGAGCGTCCGCGATGAGTTCGCAATGGAGAGCGATATGGCGGAGCTGTACTATATGGCGGGACTTGACGGAACGGTCACGGAGTGCATACAGGCGGTCGCCGACGAGATAACGTCGGGGCTTGACAACGATTACGAAAAGGCGCTGGCGATAGAACGCTGGTTCGGCGAGGCAGAGTTTGTGTACGATATGGATTTCGTGCCCGACAGCGCCGAAGCGGAGTACTTTATGTTCGACAGCAAGCGCGGTATCTGCACCGATTTCGCGACAGCATCGACGCTGCTGCTCAGGGCGGCGGGTATTCCCGCGCGGTACACCGAGGGCTTTGTGCTCAAGGAGGACTCCGTTGACGCTTACGGGCGCTTTTCCGTGACGGCGGCGAACGCTCACGCTTATTCGACCGCGTATATCGAGGGCTACGGCTGGCTGGAGATCGACGGCACGCGCTATGCAGAGGTCAGCGACGGCACGGAGGAACTGACGGTAATAATGACGGTTATTGTCGTTGCGGCGGCTGTTCTGTTGATTTTAGGGATAATTTTCCGCAGACAGATCTCCGAAACGGTTTTCGCGGTCGTCTACCGTTTCAGGAGTGAAAACGGAAAGGTACGCGCGGTGTATCTCAGAACGCGCGGACTTGCGTGCAATATCGCCGAACGTGAGCCGCAGAGCACGACTGCCGAAGAGGTACGTGACATAATTTCCCGCACGCTTTCGCTGGATAAAGAGGCTGACGAAATAACGAACGCGGCGAACGAGCTGTTCTACGGCGGCGGGAAACCGAACGCCGATACGAAACGGCTTTATAACGACTATAAGACGATCCGCAAGGTGAAGAGGAGCAGACGGAGATGACACATATTATAAGCTATTTCCAGGCGCTGCTTTTTTCGGCGCTGTTTCTGGTGTTCATCAACGCCGAAATAGGCTGGGCGCTGATCTACATTATCGGCGCAGCGATAGTCGTCTCTGTGACTACGTTTCTGATCTCGCGCAAGCGCTTTACCGTTGAGCTGCGTGAGCTTTCGGGCGTGTGCGAGTGCGGACGGAGCATCGAATTTGAGATAATTCTCAAAAAGAACGGTTTTTGCGTAATTCCGTTTGTCGAGCTTTGCGTTATCGCAAGCGGAGCGGTCAACATACGCACCTCTCTGATATTCCGCAAAAAGGTTTCGGTGAACGGCAGATTTAAAGCGGAGCACAGCGGGCTTAACAAGGTCACGCTGGATAAAGTTGTTATCCGCGATTTTCTCGGACTGCTGCAATTCAAAATACCCGTGGAGCAGACCACACAGGTCGCCGTGCTTCCGCGTCTGATCGAGTACGATGGACCCGAGGTAAAGCCGAATATGCTGCCATCCGAGGCGGAAGAAGCAGAAGAGGGCGTTACCGTAATGAACGGCGGAATGCCCGGATATGAGCACCGCGAGTACGTTCCGGGAGACTCGCCGCGTCGCGTGAATTACAAGCTGTCAGCTAAACGGCAGCGCCTTATGGTGCGCCTTGACGAGAGCAACGGCTATGCGACGACAAATCTCTACATTTCGGGAAACGGTATGCCGATTTGCTGCGATAAAGCGTTCGCTCTGGCGAGCAGGCTGATAATTCGCGGAGGAACGGTGAAAATAACTCATAAGGGTGAGGAGCGCACGGCGGCAACCCCCGAAACTCTCGACAGAATGAGGGAGTGGCTGGCGTTCCGCGAGTATGCCGAGACACCCGACGGCATTTCCGAACAGCCTCCCCCCGATACGGCGGTGGTATTCTCGGGGAACGGAATAATAAATTAGTAATTAAAGGTTGTTTGTGCAAAATTGCCAAAAAATTACTGTTAAATATTAAAAATTCTCCAAATTAGATTATCACACACAAAAAATCTTGCAAAATATTGAAAAGTAATATATAATAAGAGTAGAGCATAACGCCGAAAAAAATACGGCGATCTGGAAAGGAGTAATTATTCTATGGGAATCAGGCTTGACGACAAGTACTTAAAGGGATTTGTGAGAGATCACGAGCTGGCTGCGTACGCGCCTATGGTAAAGGCGGCTCATGAGACGCTGGCGGGCAGGCAAGGTCCCGGCAACGATTTTCTGGGCTGGATAGACTTGCCCGTGGACTACGACAAGGACGAGTTCGAGCGTATCAAGAAGGCGGCGGCGAAGATAAAGAGCGACAGCGAGGTGCTGATCGTTATCGGCATCGGCGGCTCGTATCTCGGCGCGCGCGCGGCTATCGAGGCTCTGCGTTCGTCGCTGTATAATTCGCTGAAAAAAGACACGCCCGAGATCTACTTCGTTGGGTGCAGCCTTTCGCCGACCTATCTGAGCGAGGTAATTTCGCTGGTTGAGGGACGCGATTTCTCGGTAAACATCATCTCGAAGTCGGGAACGACGACCGAACCCGCGTTGGCGTTCAGAGTGTTCAGAGACTTGCTTGTGGAGCGCTACGGCGAGGAGGGCGCTAAGGGGAGAATTTACGCGACGACCGACAAGGCGCGCGGAACGCTGAAAGAGCTGTCCGATAAAATGGGCTACGAGACATTCGTTATTCCCGACGACGTGGGCGGAAGATTTTCCGTGCTTACGGCGGTGGGCTTGCTGCCTATCGCGTGCGCAGGCTGCGATATTGATGCGCTTATGAAAGGCGCGGCGGCGGCACGCGAGGAGTATATGGACTTCGACATCGAGAAGAACGCCTGCTACAAGTACGCGGCTCTGCGCAATATACTTTACAAAAAGGGCAAGAGCGTTGAGATGCTTATCAGCTACGAGAACAGCTTCCAGATGATGGCGGAGTGGTTTAAGCAGCTCTACGGCGAAAGCGAGGGCAAGGATAACAAGGGTCTGTACCCGTCGTCGGCGGTGTTCTCGACCGATCTGCACTCGCTTGGGCAGTTCGTTCAGGACGGCTCGCGTGTTATGTTCGAGACCGTTATCCAGTTCGCGAAGCCGCAGAAGGAGCTGTTCCTCAAGGATGAGCCGACCAACGTTGACGGGCTTAACTTCCTGTCCAATCAGAATATGTCGATCGTAAACCGCAAGGCGTTCGAGGGTACGGTCATTGCGCATACCGAGGGCGGTGTGCCGAATATCGTGCTCGAGATTCCCGAGCTGAACGAGTTCGAGCTCGGCTTTATGATCTACTTCTTTGAGAAAGCTTGCGCTATAAGCGGCTATCTGCTCGGCGTAAATCCGTTCGACCAGCCCGGCGTCGAGAGCTACAAGAAGAATATGTTCGCGTTGCTCGGTAAGCCCGGCTACGAGAATCAAAAGGCGGCTCTCGAGAAGAAGCTCGGTTTATAAATCAGGTAAAAACGCGCGGCGGGCAATCGGATCTGTCGATCGCCCGCCGTCAATTATAAAGACGGAGGTCACTATTATGGTTAAAATTATCACAGGTAAAAGAGGTTCGGGCAAGACGAAGGTGCTCATTGACGCTATCCACGCTGCCGAGAAGAAGTCCAACGGAAACGTTGTGGCTATTCAGAAGGGTTCTTCGCTGAACACGGACATCACCTACAAGGTACGCCTGGTAAATATCGAGGACTACGCGGTCGAGGGCATGGACGCGTTCTACGGCTTTATCGCGGGTATCCTCGCTTCCGACCACGACTGCACGGATATTTTCGTTGACGCTACGCTGAAGATCACGGGCAGAGATTACGACAAGCTCGGCGAGATGTTCGAAAAGCTGGAGAAGATCACGGCAAACACGGTCGTTACCCTCACGGTATCCGCCGACAATTCCGAGCTTCCTGAGAACGTCAAGAAGTTCATCGCGTAATATCGCGGAAAAAATTTTAAAAACCGCTTGACAAATCCCCCGCCGTGTGATATAATGGTAGATGTTCGATAGTAAATCAGTCGGCGGTGTTTGTTTTCACCGCTTACTGTGGGCTTTAATTTGTCAACCGACAAGAGGGGGGTGTGCAATAATGGCAGTTCCGAAGAGGAAGGTATCTCGTGCAAGACGTGATAAAAGACGTTCTGCGGTGTGGAAGTTATCCGCTCCCGCTTTCTCACGCTGCAAAAATTGTGGTGAGTTGAAGCTTGCTCACAGAGTTTGCGGAAATTGCGGTTATTACAAGGATAAGGTCGTTATCGTCAAGGAAGCCGACTAAAAGTTTCCGGCGGGTTATTCGCGTAATACCAAACGTATGTTTACGAGGACAGGCTTGGCTGCAACGGTCAAGCCTGCTTTTTTCATATCGGTCAGTTAGGGGGGCGGAGATGTCCGATTTTGTTCATCTTAACGTGCATACAGCATATAGTCTGCTGAACGGCGCTTGCAGTATTGGTGAGCTTGTCGAAAGAGCCAAGGCGCTCGGGCAGACCGCGCTCGCCATAACCGACAACTGCGCGTTGTACGGGGCGATTGACTTTTACGACGCGTGCTCGGCGGCCGGCATAAAGCCGATTATCGGGTGTGAGGTACGAATCGCCGAGGAAAACCGTCTTGCGCGTCAACGCGTTGACTATGAATCGTACAGGCTTACTCTGCTTTGCAGGAACAACGCAGGCTATAGAAACCTCTGCCGCCTTATCACAGAGCAGACAGCGAACGGCGCTGACGGCGGCTACGTCACCGACCGCGAGAGCCTTGAACGTTACGGCAAGGGGCTTATAGCGCTTTCAGGCGCTGAAAACGGCGAGATAGCCGCACTGCTTTCCGCCGAGCGCACCGACGACGCACTGAAAGTCGCCGAGCGGTACCGCGGGGTATTCGACGGCTTTTATCTTGAGCTTTCAAACCACGATACCGAAACTGAGGCGCGGCTCTGCGCACTGCTCCGCGGGTTATCGCGGCAAACGGGGATACCCACCGTTCCGACAAATAACGTTCATTACGTCGAGAAAAGCGGAAGCTACGTTCAGCGTGTATTGCAGTGCATCGGGCGGAATAAGCGGCTTTCCGAGCTTGATCCCCAAGCGCTGCCGACCGAGGAGTATTACTTGAAAAGCCGTGACGAAATGCGTCGTTTCTTTACCGAGGAGGAGCTTGCGCAGACAGCGGAAATAGCGGAACAGTGCAATGTACAATTCGAGTTCGGGGTGACAAAGCTCCCCTTGTTCAAGAAAGACGGCGTCGAGGATAATACTCGGTATTTCGTCAAACTGTGCAATAAAGGCGCGGAGAAACGCTACGGCACAGTAACTCCCGAGGTGCAGAACCGCTTGGACTACGAACTGGACGTTATCCGAAAAATGGGCTTTGTGGATTATTTTCTCATCGTTTGGGATTTCGTGCGTTACGCAAAGTCGCAGGATATTCCCGTCGGACCCGGGAGAGGGAGCGGCGCGGGCAGCCTGTGCGCCTACTGCATGGGAATTACCGACATTGATCCGCTGCGCTACGATCTGCTGTTTGAGCGTTTTCTTAATCCCGAACGCGTTTCCATGCCTGATTTTGATATCGACTTCTGCTATGAGCGCCGCGACGAGGTAATAGAGTACGTCAGACGGCGATACGGTGCGGATCACGTCGCTCAGATAACCGCGTTCGATACGCTGAAAGCCAAGGCTGCGATACGCGACGCGGGCAGGGTCATGGGCATACCGCAGTCCTCGGTGAACGCCGCGGCAAAGGCGGTGACCTCACCGTTTTCGACGCTTGCCGAGGAACTGGAGCACGGCGAGCTGAAATCGCTGTACGCTGCTGTTCCCGAAGTGAAGCAGCTTGTCGACGTGGCAAGGCGTATCGAGGGGTTGCCGCGCCACACGACTATTCACGCGGCAGGTGTCGTGATAACGCGCGATCCCGTTGCCGAATACGTTCCGCTGCAGGACGAGGAGGGCGGTCTCACCGCGCAGTACACCATGACGGCGCTGGAGCGTCTCGGCTTGCTGAAAATGGACTTTCTGGGACTGCGCAACCTCACCGTCATCAAGAAAACCTGCGACCTTATCCGCAGAACGGAACCAGACTTTGATATACGCGATATCGACGAGAACGACCCCGAGGTTTACCGTATGCTCGGAAACGGCGGTACGGTGGGCGTGTTTCAGTTTGAGTCGGCGGGAATGACCTCGGTGCTGTCGCGGCTTCAGCCGAAGTCGATCGAGGACTTGACGGCGGCGCTGTCGCTTTACCGCCCCGGTCCGATGTCGTCGATACCGACCTATATCGAAAACCGTCATAAAAATCCCGAAGAGATCGAATACAAGCACCCGTTATTAAAAAATATACTCTCTGTAACATACGGCTGTATGGTCTATCAGGAACAGGTAATGCAGATATGCCGCGTCGTGGGAGGGTATTCCTACGGCAGAGCGGACTTGGTTCGGCGCGCCATGTCCAAAAAGAAGCATTCCGTTATGGAAAAGGAGCGCAGCGCGTTCGTTTACGGAACGGAGAGCAACTGCGGCGCTATAGCCAACGGTGTTCCCGAGGACACTGCAAACGCGATATTTGACGAAATGGCGGGCTTTGCGTCGTATGCGTTCAACAAATCCCACGCTGCGGCATACGCGACAGTAGCTTATCGGACGGCTTATCTTCGGCGGCATTATTACAGAGAGTATATGTCGGAGCTGATAGCCAGCGTTCAGGACTGGACGGACAAGGCAAACGAATACATCTCCGACCTCACGAACAGCGGCACGAGACTGCTCCGGCCGGACATAAATAAGAGCTTCTTGGGGTTTGCCGCTGAGGGAGAAGCGGTACGCTTCGGGCTCGGTATGCTGAAGAACGTTGGGCGCGGCTTTATCAACGCTTTAGTTCGCGAACGCGAAAACGGAGAGTTCACCTCCGTGACGGATTTCGCGCTGCGCATGGCCGACAAGGACAACGACCGCCGTTATATGGAGGCGTTGATTTACTGCGGCGCGTTCGACTCTCTCGAACCCAACCGCCGCAGCCTGATACAGGGTATGGGCAGTCTGCTTGACTATGCCGCACGTGAACGCAGCCGCGTCGAAAGCGGTCAGATCGACCTGTTTGAGCTGGACGATACTCACGAGGAATTTGCGTTGCCGCAGACGGACAATTTTCCGTTAATGCAGCGGCTGATGAAAGAAAAGGAGTTTCTGGGGCGGTACGTGTCGGGACACCCTGCGGACGAGTTTCTGGGGCGCGCTCCCGAAAATTGTATGTTCATTGCGGACGCGCTGGAATGCCGCAACGGCACGGAGCTTTCGATAATCGCGCTATGCCTTTCGGAAACGCTCCACACCGCGAAAAGCGGCGGACTGATGTCCTACGCGGCATTCGAGGACAGCTCGGGCTGTGTAAAGGGCATAGTGTTCCCCAAGACGTTCGGCAAGTTGGAGCGCTTTACTGAGGGCAGAGTATACCTTGTGTGCGGTAAGATCTCCGCTAAGGACGACAAAACCGATTTCTTCATCGACTCCGCAAAGCCTGTCACGTCACTGCCGCCGAAGGAGCGGATGATACTATACGTCAATCTTCCGACCGAAAGCGATTCGAGACTCGATGGTGTGAAGCGCGAGCTTTCGGCGTATAAGGGAACGTCGGCGGCAAGAATATGCTTTGCCGACACGCGCACGGCCAAACCCGCTGCGGGCATTCGCGGAGTGCGGCTTTGTATGCCGCTTGTGAACAAGCTGAAAAAGCTCTGCGGCGAGGAGAATGTCAAAGTGGGATTTTTGAACAGAAAATAACTCAAAATATACCGAAATTTGTTAAAAAGCACTTATTCTTTTTCGGTAACGTTACAAACAAAAAAAACCGCTTGACGAAATCGTTCGCTTGTAGTAAAATAGAATTTGGAATGATACCGGACATAACGTTCGGAGAAATATATACCGGCATTGCCGGAATTTGGTAAGGAGAGATAACTATGAAAAAGAGAATAGGCGTATTAACAAGCGGCGGCGACGCTCCCGGCATGAACGCGGCAGTTCGTGCCGTGACCAGAACGGCGCTCTACAAGGGCTTTGAGGTTATCGGTATCCAGCGCGGCTACAACGGCTTGCTCAACCGTGAATTCGTTCAGCTCGACGTCCGCGCGGTATCCGATATTATCCAGCGCGGCGGTACAATGATCTACACGGCGCGCTGCCCCGAATTCAAGGAGTGGGAGAATATTGAAAAGGCAAAGGTAATTTGCGAGGATAAGGGTATGTGCGGCATTGTCGTTATCGGCGGTGATGGCTCTTTCAGAGGCGCGGCTGACTTGTCTAAGGCGGGTATCCCTTGCGTCGGCATTCCCGGAACTATCGACAACGATATCCAGTGCACCGAGTACACAATCGGCTACGATACCGCGCTCAATACCGTTGTTGACCTTGTTGACAAGCTGCGCGACACGAGCCACTCTCACGAGCGCTGCTCCGTTGTCGAGGTAATGGGCAGACACGCGGGTCACATTGCGCTGAACGCGGGTATCGCCTGTGGAGCGACCGCTGTTCTTGTTCCCGAAGTGGAATACGATCTCAACAAGGTGATTCAGCGTATCAAGGAAGTCCGCGCGGACGGCAAGAAGCACATCATTATCATTGTTGCGGAGGGAATTGGCGGTACCGAGCAGATCGCGGAGCAGATAGAGAAAGAGACCGGTATCGAGTCCAGAGCGACCATTCTCGGTCACGTTCAGCGCGGCGGCTCGCCTACCTTGCGTGACAGAGTGCTCGCGTCCGAAATGGGCTATTATGCCGTTGAGCTGCTCGAACAGGGTATAGGCAACCGCGTTGTCGGCCGCAAGGACGGCAAGGTCTACGACGTTGACATTCAGGAGGCGCTCGCTATGCAGAAGCCCTTTGACGAGCGTCTGTACAAGATTTTGAACGAGATCAACTTCTGATTTAATTTGACATAATTCGGGAGAATATTACACAGAGTAGAACGCCGCGCGTTAAGTGCCGACCGAACGGAGAGTTGTCGGGCGGACGAAAAGCGTTAGCTTGCGGTGCGGCGTTTGCATCTCGCTGTACATAAATTGAATAACAGCCATTTGATTATTCTTTTATATATAGCGGAAAAGTCGTATTGGGGAGGAAAATCGAATGGCTTTTTTTGCTAACTTTAAAAAATCCGCGCTGGAGCTGAAAAATCTGCGCTGTCTGTGTGTTACGGCGATTTTAATAGCGCTCGATCTGGTGCTGAAAACGTTCCTTAACGTTCAGGTGACGGAGGACTTGAAGATCAGCTTTGCATTTGTCGCGGTCGCTTCTATTGGAATGCTGTACGGTCCGACAGTCGCGGGTCTGGCGTGCGTAGTGACGGACGTGATCGGGTACCTTATCAAGCCTGTCGGCGGTTTCTCGCCGCTGTTTACGCTGGTGGAAGTCGCGGGCGGCGTTATCTACGGCTGTTTTTTGTATAACTTCAGCCCCGTAAAGCTTGACTTCTCCGACGGTAAGGCGTTCGGAAAGTCGCTGCTCGGAAATACCGTCGGAGTAGTGCGCATAGCTGCGGCAAAGGTTACGGTCGCCGTTGTGTGCAATCTGCTTATGACGCCGCTGTTTCTTACGATACAGAAGACCATGGAGGCGGGAGCATACAGTGCGGAGGTGTTCTGGGTGGGCTTCTGGACGAGACTCACGAAACGTGTTCTGAAGAATCTGGTTGAAATACCCCTGCATATTGCGATACTGCTTGTGGCGCTGTTCCCGATAATGGCGGCGTACAATTCCGTGTTCGGACGGCGGAGGAAGACCGTCTTATAAAACATACTACATCTGCTTTTGAGAGGAAAATTATGACAAAACTGGGATTTATCGGCGTCGGGAATATGGGCGGCGCTATCATCAAGGGAATTAACGGAAAGCTCGGGAACACGGCTGTTTTCGCCTACGATCAGGATCCCGAAAAAATTAAGGATCTGCGTTTCGTCGGAGCAACGGCGGCTTCGAGCGCGTTTGAACTGGCAAGGAAGTGCGACTACATTCTGCTTGCGGTGAAGCCGCAGCAGCTCGACGGCGTACTTGCTGAGGTCAAAAGCGCGGGAAACGAGGGTTTGGTTATCATTTCCATTTGCGCGGGAATTTCTGCTGAATACATACGCGAGCGTACTTTTGCAAACGCTAAGGTCGTGCTGGTCATGCCGAACACTCCGATGATGCTCGGTTTCGGCGCGTCGGCGATGAGCTGCGACGAAAAGGTGAGCGACGCGGAATTCACGTTCGCGCGCAAGATAATCGGCTCGTGCGGCATCACTGAGGTCATTCCCGCAGATAAGATGAAAGAGGTCATTGCGATAAACGGCAGTTCCCCTGCGTTTATTTATGTTTACGCCAAGGGTTTTGTGCAATATGCACAAAGCGTCGGCATCGACCCAGATGCGGCGCTGAGATTGTTTGCGCAGTCGCTCATCGGTTCGGCGAAAATGATGACGGAAAGCGGAATGACGGTGGACGAGCTGATAAAGCAGGTGTCCTCGCCTGGCGGCACCACGCTTGCGGGACTGGAGGTTCTCGAGCGTTCCGGAATAGTCCACACAGCTACCAATGCTTGCGAGGCTTGCACCAGGCGCGCCTATGAGCTTGGCGGGAAATAGTATTCGGCAAAGAGCGCCGCAATGCGGCATATAATTAGAGACAGGAGTTAATATGGTAGTAATTGAAATGGAGAACGGCAAGGAGATCAAGCTGGAGCTTTATCCCGAAAAAGCGCCGATTACGGTGGAGAATTTCCTGAAACTGGCGAAAGAGGGGTTTTATGACGGACTGATTTTTCACCGTGTGATAGAGGGATTTATGATACAGGGCGGCGACCCCACCGGTACGGGGACGGGCGGTGCTAAAGATAAGATCAAGGGCGAGTTTTTGGCGAACGGCGTGGCGAACGATCTGAAGCACGAGCGCGGCGTTATCTCAATGGCGCGCAGCAGAGCCAACGATTCGGCTTCGAGTCAGTTTTTTATTGTGCATCGTGACGCGCCGCATCTCGACGGCAGCTACGCGGCTTTCGGGCGCGTGGTGGACGGTATGGACACGGTGGACGAGATAGCAGCTGTGGAGACGGATTTCGGCGACCGCCCCCTTAAAGAAGTACGCATGAAACGCGTTTATATTGTGGAATAATTCGGAAACCGACGTTTTAAAAATGCGTCGGTTTGATTTTTTGTATAATTTGCATAAAATTTACTGAAAAAATTTGTAATAAAAAGGAGCAAATTCTTGTAATTACTCGGATTTGTATATTGTTGCTATTGACAAATTTTATTTTTTATAGTATTATTAAATAATAGGGGAACCATCACTTAAAACAAAAGAGGTTAAAAAATGCGTTTTGGCAGCGTTGAATTTTTCAAGGTGCTGATAAAGACAGTACTTGCTATATTATTTTTCGTTCCGCTGGCGGCTGCCGTAGTTTTCGGTGTGCTCTTTTTTAAGAACGGCGCGGAGCTGTCCGAAATGTCGTCAAAGGCGGAACAATTCGAGGACGAAAATAACAGGCTCTCGGTGGCGGTTGGAATGCTCGCGACCGAAAGGGCGGGCACTGCGGAGGGATTGGCGGAAATATTAAAAAGAAGCGGCTTGACCTACGAGGAGTTTATCGCGCATATCAACAGCCAGGACGGTATTGACGCGGAAAAGCTGTACGAACTGCTTTCGGAAACGGGCATTTCGGATAAGGAGATAATTTCGATAGCGGCGGCAAAAAAGACCGTCAGCGGAGAAGGCTTTTACGAGATAATGTCCAAAAACGGTATATCCGACAAGGACTTGATAACCGTCATAGCTAAAAAGAACGGCGGCACTATCGAAGAGTATTATGAGATATTGAAAGAATGCGGGCTTACCGACGCGGATATTGTGGCGTTCATCAACAAAAAGAACCCTCCCGCGTCCGGTTCAAGCACATCGGGAGAAAGCTCCTCAGAAAGTACGGGTTCGTCGTCGAGCAGTACAAGCTCGGACGAGCCGAACAGTTCAAGCAGTTCCGACAATTCGTCAACAGCCGAACCGCAAAGTCCGTATGCCGCGATGTACGAGGAGATGTACGTTTCTCAGCCGTTAGAATACGTCCGTGAAGAGAATACGGTCTATCTGACGTTTGACGACGGTCCTTCACGGAATACCTACTCGATTTTGAAATACCTGAAGGATTTCGACGTCAAGGCGACATTCTTTGTCGTGCCGGATCGCTCGGAGGAATGCGCGGCGGCGCTCAGGGCGATAGCCAACGACGGACACGCAATCGGCATACACAGCGCGAGCCACGAGTATAACAAGATATATGTGTCCGTTGAGGCGTTCCTGGACGATTTTTACGAGGCTTGGGATATAGTTCGCGAGGCGACGGGGAAAGCTGTTCCGATATTCCGTTTCCCCGGCGGCAGCCTTAACGATTACAACATGGAGACCCGTGACGCTATAATCGCGGAAATGACGCGGCGCGGTTTCCGCTTCTTCGACTGGAACGTGGACAGCGGCGACGTGAACGGCGCAAGCTGGACGCAGATGTACAATTCGATACCGAAAGACATTAAAGGGAATGTCCGTTCGTTCGTGCTTATGCACGATTCCTCAAATACGCCGAACACGGTGCTGGTACTGGAGGATGTGCTTAAGGTGCTTAAGGGCGAGGGATATAAATTTGATAAGATAAACGACGACACGAAACCCGTGCAGTTTGTCGGACCGTTTTCATAAATAATTGAAAGGATCACGTTATGGGAATTAAGGATAATTTTTCGCAGGCAGTAAAAGAACTGTGGAAGAAGGACGGACAGGAGCAGACTCCCGAAAAAAAAGACGGTCAGCCCACCGAGCTTGACAGTTATCTCAGACAGGGCACGGAGCGAACCTCCGCTTCCGAACAGTCCGCCGACTTACGGAACGAGAATGTTCCGTTGGAAACGCCGTACTACCGCAGTCCGACAACGGGTGAGGACGCACAAGACGTTAATAACACACAAAATAATCTGAATGATCAAACTTATCAGACAGCGAGGTCTCAACAAAATATTCCTTTGCAGAACACCATTCCGGACGAAGATTCGGGCGTTAATCTGAATGTGCAGAATATCCGCCGTAATTTCGGGCAGAACGCGCAGTCGGCTTCTGACGCGGACAATGCGCAGACTGACCGGACGGCGCAAAATCAGCAGCCGCAGAACGCTTCTCAAAATCAGAATATGCAGACGGGTGTCCCCGATCAAGACGGTTACGCTAATCAAAGCGGATACGCTCCCGATCAGGGCGGTTATGCTAATCAAGGCGGATATGCTCCTAATCAGGGAGGTTACGCATCCAACACTCCGGGCGGTTACAGCGGAGGCGGATATGTTCCTCCGACGGCGGGCGGCGGTGTTTCGCCGCAGGCGGCGAACGAGACCGATGAGACCACAATCATCTCCAAAAATACCATTATTGACGGCAATATACGCTCACTTGCAAATATGCAGATCGACGGTGACATAAAGGGTAACGTTGAGACTACGCGCAATATTGACATGAGCGGCAAGATTGTAGGCGACATTACCTGCAATAACGCGGGTATGAATTCTGCGGCAATGCAAGGAAACATCTCGCTTAAGGGCAGAATGAGAATGGATCGCGACACAATACTTATCGGCGACCTTTCCTCGCAGTACGCCGACATCAACGGCAGAATAAGGGGTAAGCTGGACATAGTGGGCAAGGCGGAACTGAAACGCGACGCGATCGTATTTGGCGACATAAACGCTTCGACTATCGCGGTCACGGACGGCGCGATAATTCAAGGCTATGTAAACACGACGTTCCTGTCCAAGGAGGACAGCAGAAACGTATTCCCCGAGGCGATTTCTCTCGACACCAAGGACGGCAAGGGTACTCCCAACACCGCTCCGAAGGCATGATCAACAGATACAAAATTTTATTTGAAAGGCAGATACAATGAGCGATAATAACAATAAGAGCATTGCGCCGCTTGTGGCAACCGTCATCGTATTGATCGCGGCGATCGCGGCGGTAGTTATACTGGTGGTTATGAACAACAATAAGCCCGTTCCCGCACCCAGCAACGGTACGGTTTCGGATCAAAATCCCGTGAGCTCCGATGCGTCGGTTCAGTTCCGGCCAACGCAGGAGCTTATCGATGAATGCAACAATAACGCGCACGATCTGGTGGCGAACAATTACGATATAGTACGTATGTTCCTGATCGAACCGCTTCCTCACGAGGACGAACCCTATGGCAACAAGCCCGAGGACGGCTATTATACCGCAAGCTCGAGCAAGTATCCGAATTATGCGGATCTGGAAAAGTTTGTAAAGTCTGTCTTTACGGCGGACGAGGCGGCGAGAATACTCACCAACATTGACGGAAACGGTCTCACGGTTTACAAAGAGCGCGAGGGCTACGGCGGCGCGTTGGGCGTTATCGCGGACTTTAAGCCCGCGTCGGGAGCTGCCGTTCCGGAAAGCAGCCGTATCGTGTTTGTACCCATAAGCGAGACGGAATGCAAGCTTTCGGTTTACCCGGGCGCTGACGGGAACACCGATCTTTCGGGCGTATCGTCGGATAAGATCCTCGAAACCACAATGGTCAAGGACGCGGACGGCTGGAAGCTTACAAAGCTCGTATACTGATGAAAAAAAACGAGAACCCTTTTTCGGTCTATGCCAAGGTGAGCCAGCTTGCGTTTGTGATAATTGCGCCGCTGTTGCTCTTTCTCGGCGGCGGCAGCTGGGCGGTCGCACACTTCGGTCTGCCCGATTGGGTAATGGGTATCTGCGTGGCGCTGGCGCTTATCTTTATGATTGGCGGCGCAGTCTCATACGTTTATCAGCTGATAAAGATCTACGAAAAGCCGGATCAGCCCGCGCCGAAGGCTTTTACAAGTTCGCTTCGAGACAACGATTATTACGATGAGTATAAGGACTTGCGGAAATAATATTATGACTGGACGAAATCAGCCTGTATATGAAGAAATGCGCTCATTGGCGCCGTATTTTCTGACGATCGGCGGAATATATATGGCTATTATGGCAGTGCTTTTCTTCGCGTTGGAGTGCGATTACACGCTCCTTTTCGGGGGCATATACGGCATCATAATAGCCGTTTTGAATTTTTTCTTGCTCGGCAAGACCGCGCAGACTGCGCTTCGGAAAAGCGCCAAGTCCGCGCAGACATATATGAACCTTATGTACTGCTTGCGGTATCTGGGGTTGTTTTTACTGCTCACACTCGGCGCGCTTGCGCCGTTTATAAGCCTTATCGCTGCGGTGATACCACTGTTTTTCCCGAGAATCGCCATAACGGTAAGAGCACTAAAAGCAAAGGAGGAATGATATATGCCGACTGCATTGATGCTTGCATCGGAGGGCGGCATCACCGTTAACGGACCTCTGGTAGTCGCGGATAATCTTTTCGGTATCCCGGGTTTCAAGCTGACAGAAAGTATTATCGTCCAATGGGTAGTCATTGCGATATTGTTTGTTGTCGTGCTTGTAATTACACGAAACCTTAAAGTGATCCCCGAGACCAAAAAGCAGATGGCGGCGGAATGGATAGTGAGCTTTTTCGTCGACACGGTCGATACCACTATGGGCAAAAAGTACAATAAGTACCGTTGCTACATAATGGCACTGTTCTGTTTCATTATGATTCAGAATCTTATGGGACTGTTGGGACTGCGAAATCCTACCGCCGACGTTTCGGTCACGGGTACGCTAGCGGTGATCACGTTCTGTATGGTGCAGTACAACAAGGGCAAGACCGGAAAGTTCAAGGGCTTTATGAAGAGTTTTATCGAACCGCTGCCGTTTATGCTTCCGTTTAACATAATCGGTGAATTCGCGAACCCGCTTGCTCTGGCGCTGCGTCTGTTCGGCAACATGATCGCGGGCACGGTCATTAACGCGCTGATTTATTTCGCGCTCGGCAAGCTGGCGATCCTTATACCGGCGATCGCGTCCTTGTACTTCGACATTTTCTCAGCCGTAATGCAGGCGTACATCTTCATTATGCTGAGTATGTCGTACATCTCTTCCGCGGACTGTGAGGGATAACAGCCGTACGGGACAGGTTCCCGTGAAAAAAGGTCATATATCCCGCGTGGGATATTGAGCGACACTTACGCTCACAATATTACATTTTTATTTTACGGAGGAAACTAAAGATGGATGGAATGACACCGGAAACTATGAAGATTTTGGCGAACGCTATCGTTCTCGGAGCTTCGGCGCTCGGCGCTGGCACCGCGATGATCGCGGGTCTCGGCCCGGGTATAGGCGAGGGTTTCTGCGGCGGCAAGGCAGTTGAGGCTATCGGCAGACAGCCCGAGGCGTCCGGAGCAATCACAAGAACTATGATCATAGGGGACGCGCTTGCCGAGACCACAGGTCTGTACGCGCTGGTTATCGCTCTGCTTCTCATGTATGCTAACCCGCTGCTCGGTAAGCTTATGTAACAGCCGATACGACGAGTTTAGTTTGAGAGGAGAGGAGCGAATATGCTGAATATACTCGGCGTAATGGCGGAGTCGTCAACGGAATCGGTCGAAGCTGCGGCAGGTAATACGTTCTTGGATCTCGTTTCCATTGACCCCGGCACAATAGTGTTTACGCTGATAAATACGCTCATAATTTTCCTGATCTTCAGAATTTTCCTGTACAAACCGGTATGCAATATCCTTGAAAAACGCAGGGAGATGGCAGCCGCCGAGATCGCCGACGCGCAAAAGGCGAAAGAGGCTGCCGAAAAGGCGGAGCAGGAATATACCGCGCGTCTTGCCGACGCCAAGAACGAGGCTGCCGACATCGTAAAACAGGCGACCTTGAGGGCGCAGAAGCGCGAAGAGGAGATTGTTACCGAGGCCAACCAGAAGGCTGCGGAGATCCGCGCAAAGGCGGAGGAGAACATAGAGCGTGACAAACAGCGCGCCAAAAACGAGATCAAGGATGAGATATCCGAGATTGTCGTTATGGCGGCAAGCAAGGTCGTTGAGAAAGAAATTTCCGCAAAGGACAACGAGGATATCATTTCCAAGTTCCTGAGCGAGGTCAGCGCGGCAGAATGACCGCCCGCCCCATAAACGTAGGAGGAAATTTTTTATGAACGACAAGGCTGAAAAGGTATACGGCGAGGCGTTCTTTGAGCTGTGCGAGGAGCAGAACGAAAGCGGACTGAAGGGCATTCTGGGCGAGCTGGAGGAGCTTGCGGGAGTGTTTGAGGGCGCGCCCGAGTTTGTAAAGCTTATGGGTACGCCGACGATATCCGCTGAGGAAAAGCTCTCGTTGTGCAAGGACATAATCAAGACGGGCGGCGTTTCCGAGCTTGTCGGAAATCTGCTGTGCGTTCTGGCGGAAAGAGGACGTATAAACTGCTTTTCGGGGATCGTAAGGGTCTTTAAGGAGCGTTACAACGAAAAGTTCAAGCTGGCGGAGATAACCGTCACGACCTCCGCACCGCTGTCCGACAAGGTCAAGGAGCAGATCGCGGAAAAAATGTCGAAGATAATCGGAAAAACCGTTACGATCAACGAAAAGGTCGAGCAGGGCATTATCGGAGGCATAATTATAGACTACGGCAGCAAGCGCTATGACGGAAGCGTCAGAGCAAGGCTTGGCGCACTCAGGGACGAGCTCGGCTCGGTGATAGCCTGAGTTTGAACGCCTGCAAAATTCGCTAAGAAAGGGATGTATGTAATGGATTTACGCCCCGATGAAATAACGGGTCTGATAAAGGACCGCATTAAGAACTACAACGCAAAGATCCAGCTCGGTGACGTTGGCACGGTTGTTACCGTCGGCGACGGTATCGTCCGTATCCACGGCTTGGAAAAGTGTATGCTTAACGAGCTGCTGGAGTTCGAGAACGGCGTGCGCTGCATGGCGCTCAACCTCGAGCAGGATTTCGTTGGCGCGGTTATGTTGGGCTCGGACGCGGGCATTAAAGAGGGCGACAGCGTAAAACGCACGGGAAACATTGTGTCCGTTCCCGTCGGAGAAGAGCTTCTCGGACGCGTTGTAAATTCCCTCGGACAGCCGCTTGACGGCAAGGGCAATATCCTCTCCAAGGAGACCCGCCCGATTGAGAAGATCGCCTCGGGTATTATCACGAGAGAGCCTGTAAACGTTCCGCTGCAAACCGGTATCAAGGCTATCGACTCTATGATCCCGATAGGCAGAGGTCAGCGTGAGCTTATTATCGGCGACAGACAGACGGGTAAGACCGCTATCGCCATTGATACTATCATCAACCAAAAGGGCAAGGATGTTATCTGCATTTACGTCGCTATCGGTCAGAAGAACTCCACCGTTGCGAACGTAGTTGAAACGCTCACCAAGAACGGCGCTATGGACTACTCGATAGTAGTTTCCTCCACCGCTTCGGAGCTTGCACCCTTGCAGTATATCGCGCCTTATTCGGGCTGCACAATGGGCGAGTACTTTATGGAAAAGGGCAAGGACGTGCTTATAGTTTACGATGATCTGTCAAAGCACGCGGTTGCTTACCGTGCGCTGTCCTTGCTGCTTAAGCGCCCGCCGGGACGTGAGGCGTACCCGGGCGATGTATTCTATCTGCATTCGAGACTGCTAGAGCGTGCCGCGCGTCTTAACAAGGACTACGGCGGAGGCTCGCTTACCGCGCTGCCGATCATCGAGACGCAGGCTGGCGACGTTTCGGCGTATATCCCGACCAACGTTATCTCGATCACCGACGGTCAGATATTCCTTGAAACAGAGCTGTTCAACTCGGGCGTTCGTCCCGCGGTAAACCCCGGTATCTCGGTATCCCGTGTCGGCGGTAACGCGCAGATCAAGGCAATGAAGAAGGTTTCAGGTACTTTGAAGCTCGACTATTCGCAGTACCGTGAGCTGCAGTCATTCTCGCAGTTCGGCTCCGATCTGGATAAGGACACCAAGGACAGACTTGCAAAGGGCGAGCGTATAGTTGAGGTGCTCAAGCAAGATCAGAATTCTCCGCTTGAGGTCGAGGAGCAGGTCGTTATCATTTACGCGGTAATCAACAATTATCTCGCGTCCATTCCCGTTGAGAAGATCAAGCAGTACCAGAAGGATCTTATCGAGGAACTGAAGACGAACAATCCGAGTATCCTCGAGGGCATCAGAAACGACAAGGTGATCTCCCCTGAGAACGAGGAGTCGCTCAAAGCAGCTCTCGAGAGCTTCGCGGCTACCTATACGGGCTGATTTCCGTAAGGTTTTCCGAAAGGAGTTTAATTATGAAACAGGCTTCCTTTGTATTGAGCATAGTAGCTACGACTATCGCCGTTTTTGCGGCGTTGGCGGTGGCTTGGCTGTACATTGAAAAGAAAGTTAAATATATCACCACGGACGACAACGTCTGATGACGTGAAATACTTTTTGGGGGTGATATTATAGCCAGTGGTAATATGAAAGCCATAAAGCGCCGTATCCGTTCCGTCGGCTCGACCCGACAGATAACCAAGGCTATGGAGCTTGTGGCGTCGAGTAAGCTTCGCAAAGCGAAAAGCCGCGCGGAGCAGGCGCGTCCCTATTTTAACGAGCTTTATAAGACTATGTGCGAGATAGCGTCGGCGAACACCGATTTCTCCACTATTTATACAATAAAGCGCGAGGTAAAGCATAAGCTGTTTATCGTTGTCGCGGGCGACAGAGGACTTGCGGGAGGGTACAACTCCAACATTCTCAAAATGGCTGCGGCGGCGCATAAGGACGACGCGGAAAAGCCGAAAATAATTGCAATCGGAAAAAAGGCGGGTGAGTATTTCGCAAAGCGCGACTACGACGTTGTGGCGTCCTACGCGAATATCGCGGAGGATATCAAGCCCAACACCGCACAGGATATCGCAGATATCGCGATAAATATGTTCGCGAACGGCGAGGTCGACGAGGTTTATGTGTTCTACACGATGTTCGTTTCGTCGATGTCACAGCAGCCCGAAAGTATGCGCGTGCTCCCTATGGATACCGTGCAGCTTGAGGACTACGGCACAATGGAGTACGACCCCTCGCCTGAGGCGGTTTTCAATCGTATTGTGCCGCGTTTCACCGCGAGCCTTATCCAGTGCGCGGTAGTCGAGTCGTATGCCTCCGAGCAGGGCGCGCGCCGCACAGCAATGGAGAACGCTACCGACAACGCCGACGCGATGACGGAAAATCTGTCACTGCTGTACAACAGGGCGCGTCAGGCAAGCATTACAACGGAAATTATCGACATTGTTTCGGGCGCTTCGGCTCAGGAATAACGCCGGTATGACAAACAGTTATTTAGCAATTCCTATTAAGAAAGGAAAAGTTATAAAATGACAAATCAGAACAAAGGCACGATAGTCCAGGTTATCGGCGCGGTTTTGGATATCCGGTTCGCGCCCGAAAATCTGCCCGATCTGCTTAATGCTATCGAGATCGACAACAACGGTACAAAGCTCGTTGTCGAGGTAGCGCAGCATATCGGCGACGATCTTGTCCGCTGCATCGCAATGGGCAGCACGGACGGACTTGTCCGCGGTATGGAGGCAGTCGACACGGGAGCGTCAATCAAGGTTCCCGTCGGCGAACAGACGCTTGGACGTATTTTCAACCTCCTGGGCGAAGCGGTCGACAATAAGCCGCAGCCCGAAACGGAGGAAAAGTGGGAAATTCATCGTCCCGCTCCCACGTTTGAGGAACAGGACGCTTCAAACGAAGTCCTTGAGACGGGAATCAAGGTCGTAGACCTTATCTGCCCCTACCTTAAGGGCGGTAAGATCGGTTTGTTTGGCGGCGCGGGCGTTGGCAAGACGGTACTTATTCAGGAGCTTATCAACAACGTCGCAAAGCAGCACGGCGGTATTTCCGTATTTACGGGCGTAGGAGAGCGTACCCGTGAGGGTAACGACCTCTACCGCGAAATGTCGGAGTCGGGAGTTATCAACAAGACGGCTCTCGTATACGGACAGATGAACGAGCCGCCCGGAGCGAGAATGAGAGTTGCGCTCTCGGGTCTGACAATGGCAGAGTACTTCCGCGATAAGATGGGACAGGACGTACTGTTGTTTATCGACAACATTTTCCGTTTTACGCAGGCAGGCTCGGAGGTTTCCGCGCTGCTCGGACGTATGCCGTCCGCCGTTGGTTATCAGCCGACGCTAGCAACGGAGATGGGCGCTCTTCAGGAGCGTATCACGTCCACGAAGAAGGGCTCTATCACGTCCGTTCAGGCGGTATACGTACCTGCCGACGACCTTACCGACCCCGCGCCCGCGACGACGTTCGCGCACTTGGACGCTACGACGGTATTGTCGCGTGACATCGCCTCAATGGGTATCTATCCTGCGGTCGACCCGTTGGAGTCCACCTCGAGAATACTCGCGCCCGACATTGTCGGACAGGAGCACTACGAGGTTGCGCGCGCGGTTCAGGCGATCTTGCAGCGTTATAACGAACTTCAGGACATTATCGCGATCCTTGGTATGGACGAGTTGTCCGACGAGGATAAGTTGACGGTTTCCCGCGCGAGAAAAATTCAGCGTTTCCTGTCGCAGCCGTTCTCCGTTGCGGAGCAGTTTACGGGCTTTGAGGGCAAATACGTTCCTCTGAAAGAGACTATCCGCGGCTTTAAGGAGATCATCGAGGGCAAGCACGACGACCTGCCCGAGTCGGCATTCCTCTTTGTCGGCACAATCGACGAGGCTGTCGAGAAGGCTAAAAAGGGCGGCTGATAAAGCGCCTGTTGAAAGGATATTCAGATGACACCGTTCAGATTACAAATTATCACGCCGGAAAAGACCGTTTTTGACGGCGAGACCGAGCAAGTCATTGTCCGCACAACAGTCGGCGACGTCGGAATTTTGAAAGGGCATGAGCCGTACTGCGCGGCGCTCGGGATAGGTCAGATGCGGATCATGAAGGACGGCGAGTTCCGTCGGGCGGCGACGTCGGGCGGCATTATAAAGGTGTCAAAGGAAATGACGACGATTTTAGTGCAGACCTGCGAATGGTCGGACGAGATCGACGTGGAGCGCGCGAGCGCCGCAAAGGCGGCTGCGGAGGAACGCATAAAGGCGGCAAAGAGCGACAAGGATCTTCTGCTTGCCGATGCGAAGCTCAAGCGTGCCCTCAACCGAATTGATACCTCGAATTTTAAGTAAACCAAAAATTGCGGCAGCGTTTGTTGCCGCAATTTTTATGTCATAAAGCAAAAGCGGAGAACATGTGCTCTCCGCTTTGCGTTAATTCTGTCGCATTATCTGCTCCGTGTCGATAGGCGTATAGCATATCAGTCTGCTTGTGTTCAAATTCTCGCGGTGCATATCTACAGCAATTATCCGATGATTTTCGTAGGTTGTGTAGTAATAAATTCCCTTGTCGCAATTGCAGCAGCATGTGTAGCGCGTCACTTGATATTTTCCGTCGGCAAGCTCGCAGCAGCCGCGCTGGTTCTCGACGGAGCCGAGTATGTGAAAAAACTGCGAAACGCACTCGTTCTCCGAATCGCCGCACTTGGAATTGCTTTTGGTAAACGCCGCGCGCACAAATCTCGACTCAGATGACAAGTCGCCCGGAAGTCCTATCGCGCCCATCCCGCGGCTGTAGGGCTTCAGTGGCAGACTTCCGCAGAAGTTATTTGTCGGCTCTTTGCACGAGAGCCCCATATAATTGTTTAGTTGAAGCAATTGCTGTGGAAATTCGGGATTGTTTGTGAGAACGTCCGCAGGATTATCGTAAACGTGCATACCGCTTGCCGTTGATTCAACAACTATCGAGCCGCTTTTATCCGAAATAATCCAATGCAGCTCCGCGATGGGATATTTATCGGAAAACGCGCTGTCGATGAGGTTGATCTCTTTAAGCAGCTCACGCGCCTCATCAAGATCGCGGCATTGTCCAACCACGAACGGTATAAACTCGTGAGGCGGCAAATTGTATGCACCGTCGACAGGTTCGCCATAACACGCGTTCCCGACGAAATTAAGCCCCGCCATTCCGAGCCCCTTTTCGTTTACGCAGTCATAGTACAACGGGTAGTTGGCTGCTACATGTGCCATTCCAATCATTGCGTAATGCTCCGGGCTGCTGCCAGCGTCGCCGAAGTCAAAGCAATAGCAGCGCGGCGTTATCACAATTTTGTCTCCGTATGAAAAATCGTAATCCAGCGTTCGCCCGAAATAATAGTCCTTTTTCGCAAAGCCGACAGCCGTACACATGGTCAATCCTCCTGAATAAAAAGTGTTCTGCCTTATATTTTACTGTCACAAGCGGGAAAATATTCGGGTGATTTTAAAAAACGGCATATGCCGTTGGAAATATTCGTACTCCGTTCCATATCGAGTATGCGGCATCGGAATTGAGCGCGGCAGGGTATTCTGCGGGTCGGCGGCTGTCTGCCCGAGACCGACTTGAATACGCTCCCGTGCGGTATCCTCCCGACGGCATGGCAGCCGGGATATTGTACGACAGATCATTCGCAAGTGCGTAATAATTGCCATGCGCGGAACGGAGCTTTCTGAGAGAAAATGAATTAACAGTTCATTTTTTACCAATGTCTGCTTCTGAGGCAGTTGGGAATCGAACCCAATACATGATGAGGCGACCCTCATCTGTATTCCGTGGTGATCTCGGAAGTCCGAGACCTGTTGGTACAATCGGCAATGCGCTCACCTATTGGCACGCAGCCTGCAGCTCCTCGCTCTTATAGCTAGGAAAACAGCCTTGTACTCATTTATTATACAATTTTTTGGGCTTTTAGTCAAGTGCTGATTTTTTTTAAAAAGTACTTGATTTTTTCGTGAACTTGTGATATAATAAATAAGTAATGGGAAAGTGCGGTGCTACGGCGGTTTCGTCTAGTGGAGATTTTGGTCAAAATTTTATTTGACCACTTGCACCAAAATTGGGTGAAAAAATTTATAAATCGAGACGTGGCTCAGTTTGGTAGAGCGCTGCGTTCGGGACGCAGAGGTCGCGTGTTCAAATCACGTCGTCTCGACCACAAACCGCATTACAAAGCCATTTATTGGCTTTGTAATGCGGTTTTAATTTTTAAGGCAGTAACGTTTTGTTACGTCCTTGACTACCGATTCGGTACTCGAGAGGTATGTGCTAATTCGAAAGGGTGCCCCGTTTTAGGGCGGGTGTTTTGTTCTGCCGTATTCTTTGTTTACTGCGGCTCAATTTTTGAAACCTTACCGACTGAGTCCTATGTTGGGATTGAGTTATTTTTCGAGATGAGGTACGCATTTGTATCCCCATATATCCGGTACTCCCCGAAACACAGAGTACCCTTTGAAAAGGTAGCATAATCCGACCTCTCCAACTTGGGGTCGTATTTACCCCGAGTTGAGTATCCGATTCTGTCAAAATGGCAATTTTGGATTTTACCCCTACTCCTCGTTTCACGGAGTAGGGGTTCATCGTATTCTTTGTTTACTGCGGCTCAATTTTTGAACTCGATAACGTTTCGTTATTGAAGTTCAAGGGAGAACGATTCGTTCACCGTTTTCAGCCGTTCTTTCTCAGCTTTAATGTCTGCCTTTACTTTTGCGATAAGTTCTGCCAGCTTTTCCTCGCATTCCTCTCTTGTCTTGGCGTAGATGTTATGAGACTCTCGTTTGCCGTAGGCATTTGTCGGCGTGTATCTCCCCTCGAAGAGGTGGTCGTTTATCATCGTCACACAGCCTGTGCCTGATTTGCGCACCTTTAGCTTGTACGGCTCGAATTTGGGTTGGTCGGTATCTATCCTTACCCGTTCGTCTGCCCGCGGAATTGGGGCTTCTGTGCCGCCTATTTGGCGGTCTATCTTTGCTGCTGCCTGCCGCTGCATCGTGTTGGTTATATGACTGTAGATATCAATCGTGGTCGCCGATGAAACATGACCCAGCATACTCGAAAGCGACTTTATATCCATTCCACTTTCAAGTGCCATCGTCGAAAATGTGTGCCGAAGATCATGAAAGCGTACCTTTTTGCAGCCTGCGCGTTCAAGAATTATCTGCATTCTCTTTCTGACCGCCGAAGGGTGACGCGTCTTTGTGTTGTCGAGCGGTGATGGGAATATCCACTCAGAATCTACATTTTTCTTGTAATCCGATAGAATTTGCAGAAGCGAGGGCGGAAGTATTATTGTTCTGATTGATGATTTTGTTTTTGGAGTAGAGATAACCTGTTCCTTATTGAACACATTCACTTGCCGCTCTATTCGCAGTTCTCCTGTCGTGAAGTTTAGGTCGCTCCATTTTAAGGCGAGTATCTCTCCACGGCGCATTCCCGTTCCAAGTTCGAGTAAGAATAATTCGTAATAGCCTTCTTCTTTTGCTCGGGTTAGGAATCGGATAACCTCGTTCGCCGTAAGAACCTTCATTTCACGGGATTTCTTGGGCGGCAGTTTGCAGCCTATCGCAGGATTTGTTCTTATCAGTCCCTCTTGAACCGCTTTTTCGAGAGCTGATCTGCAATTCGCGTGTACTGCCCGAACTACTCTGTCGGATAGCCCCGTGCCGTATGCCTCAACTTTTATTTTTCTGCCATTTGATTTGGTCCTTGCGTAAAACTGCTGCAAGTCCGCTTGAGTTAGCTTGTTAAGCGGTATTGAACCAATTTCGGGAATGATGTGCTTGTAAATTCTGCTCTCATATTCAAGCTGTGTTTTTAGCGTATGGTGTGCTTACAGTATGTCTGATACCAGAAGTCAATCCAATCGCCAAACGGCATTTCCGAGTTTATTTTCTCGGTCGGCTTACCGTGTTTCTCTTTGAGAGCTTCAAGTTTTTCGGCGCATTCTGTTTTCGTTTTGGCGGTAACGTTTTTGGTTATGGGTAAGCCCTTTTCGTTATATCCGATAACTATGCGACCTTCCCAGCGCCCGTCTTTACGAAGACGGAGCGTTCCCTCGCCCTGTTTTCTGCGTTTAGCCAAGTTTCATCCCCCCTATTATATCGTCCATAAAGTTGCTTACGATTTTTGCTGCGTTCTTTTGCATATCGGTTGTCATATGAGTGTAAGTATCCAGCGTAAAGCTGGCGTTTGTATGACCAAGAATTCCCGACAGTGTTTTTGCATCCACACCGTCTGCGATCGCATGGGTTGAGAATGTGTGTCGTAGGTCGTGGAAACGTATCAGTGGTAGCCCGGCACGTTTTAGCAGCACCTTTAGGTGAGTATATGCGCTCTGCGGATTTATTGGTTCTTCGGGTTTGTAGAAGTTCGGGAATATCCAATCGCCGACTGCGTTTTCTTTTCTGTTTTTGAGAACTTCTACTGTACTCGGCGGCAAGAGAATTTCCCTCATTCCCGTTTCGGTTTTCGTTTCACCAATAGGGAGAACCCCATCTTTGAGCCTTCCTACGCTGCGCCTTATCTTCAATCTGCCTGATTGCTCATCGAAATCTTCCCAGCGCAAGCCGCATATTTCACCTTTGCGAAGTCCTGTTGTAATTTCCGTGTAGAAGAAGTCGTACCACTTTTCATCGGACTTTATAACTTCCATGAACCCGTCAAGCTGCTTATCGTTTAGGATTTGCTTTACGGGATAATTATTTTTCGGGATTGTCGTACCATTGGTAGGGTTGGTTATGAGCAGTCGTTGTTGCACTGCCATATCAAGTGATTCGTGCAGCAGCATATGAATTTTTCTTACCATGCTGTCCGCAAGCTCTGTGCCGTGTGTTTTGTCCGGATGCACTCTGCCCTGCTTTTTGATCGCGTTGTAAAACTTCTGGATTTCATTCGTTGTAAGTGCTGACAACGGTCGCTCTCCAAGATACGGTTTGATTTGATTTTTCACTATCATCTCGTAACCGGATAACGTGCTTGGCCTGATTGTAAGGCTGGCATATCCGTAAAGCCATTTGTCAAGCCACTTGCCAAGCGTCATATTGCAATCCTCGCTTAAATCAGCGTCACGGTACATTTCAATTTTGTCGTGCAGTTTCTGAACGAGTTCCGCCTGCGTTTTTGCTAATACATAGCGGTATATAGGCTCTCCATTATTTTTATGCCCTACCACTATTCGTCCTTCCCAACGCCCGTCATCACGCTTGCGAACCATTCCGTCGCCTGACGGTCTGCGTTTTGCCATAACAGCACCTCCTTTGTAACCACACATCATACCACATTTTTCCGAACAAATCCAGTATCAAAACGTAAAATTTTGCTCGTCATTTTTGACATCCGTGACAGTATGATCGGTTTTGATTCCGAGGGCGCGTTTCTTCTGTTCTATTTTCGCTTTCAGCTTTGAGTCGATCTGATTATTCAGCTTTGACTGCCTTTTCTGATACGAATCGTTTATCATATCGCCGAGCAACTTTACCCATAAGGTGACCATATTGGTTACCCTTGGAATTGAAATTGTAATATCGGTGCTATTATCCAATTCGCTCACCGCTTTTATAATTGCATTCTTTATGCTGCGGAACTCTTTGTTATCCTCAAGAGGAATATCCAGATCGGGTTTGTCGTGGTAAATGGATAGCTTTTGCCGATTTATATTATTCCACTCGGAATAAAAATCCGCGATTCGGCTGTCCTTTGCAAGTTCCCTCACGATAGCGTCAACCGTGTTCTTGGCATCTTTCTGCAAATATCCATACAGCTTTTTACCTTTGTGTTTTTTCAGTTGTGTCGCAAGCTGCAAAATGAGACTATTGAAATTCTCGCTGCAAGGAGTGTTTTCGGAAGATCGCTTTATGAGTTCATCTATTTTCTTCTGTGCCTCTTGTTTGACCTCACTTCTCATTTGAGTTTGGAGCGTGAAAAGATGATACATTTCATTGCGGAAAATATCGTTTGCAAATATGCTGTGGAGAGAATCAATTCCTTTTTTCGTCAAGTACCCATGCTTTATGTTTTCAGAGTAAACCACGAGATGAATATGCGGGTGGTGACCCGTATTATGAAACGCCGCATACCATTTCATTTCCGATATTGGAATTTTGTGTGCTTCGGCTATCTGCATAGCGTTTCTGCGGACGAGTTCCCTCCACGCTGCCGCCTTGTTGTAGCCAAGTCGTTCCGCGTCCTCTCGGGTCAAGCTGACGACGTGCGTCCAGATTACCCCTTTGTGATTTGCGACCTCATCGCTTACTTTGTCCAAATCAATTTTATCATCGGTTTGCGAAAATAATCCATGTTTTCCGAGTTTCTCGACACCCGGACGCTCTGCCATATACGAAACCAACTTTTTCACGTCTTGGATTTGGTCGGCGTTGCGCTCTATGAACGCGTTTATACAATCCGCTGCCGCGCCTTTTGAATGCTCGGAAATATATTTTTGCATTTCGGGATACTCCCATGCCGGAGGATATACTTTGAGGAGTTCGCAGATAAGGGAGTGTTGTTTTTGGGTGGCAGGTTTGTTGTTGTAACCGTCAGACAACTTTTCTACGCCCTCGCGCGTTCCCATATATTTTATATAATCTCCCGCACCGCTTGCCTTGGGATTTTTAATAAAACGGCTTGTACAAATAAGTTTCGGCATTAGTTGTCCTCCGAGTTCTGGAAGTGCATGGCTTCTTCAAATGTTATGATGCCGTTGTTCTCCGCGACTTCTGTTGAACACATCTCACGCAGCTCCCTGACGGTTTCGTCAGCTATTCCGTTATAGCAAGCGATTATATTGCTGCTGATTGCTTGCTCAACAGCAAGCTTGTATATCATGCCTGAAATATTTTTCTCAACACTTTCAATCTCATTCTTTATCGTCTGTGCAAGTAACGGCGCGAGAAAGTCTATGCTTTTCTTTTGTCGCAAGAAAGCAATATAAAATTCTGTCGCTTGCCGCACGAAGTCTGCCATTGATGTAGCATTGGCTTCGCTCATCATATTCTGTATCTCCGCTTTGAGTTCGGGTTCAAAGCGTACCGCTGTTTTCTCCATTTTGTCGCTCATTATGTTCCTTTAAGAGACCGCCTTTTTTCACAGGTTCTTTTTTCGATTATTTCCCCCAACGGTCGGCTCTGCCGTCCGATGTGATCCGTGAGGTGGCGGCTTGCCGACCCCTCGCTTTGTCCTGCATTCAAATAATATTTGCCTTTTTCCTCCTCCACACTCTTAAATGGCTTGTTTATCAGGCTTGATACCAAGTTTTTCTATTCGCTTTTTCCGCTTTTCCTCCGCAATCAATCGGTCTACATTTTCAAGTTGACGTTTATAAAAATACTGTTTTGCTTGCTCAATAGGCAGTATCGTATAGAGCAGATTTCCATTAAGTTTCTTACCCTCTTTGGTGAAAACACTGGCCGGTTCTGCTGCTATAAGCTCCTTTTCCTCAAGCTGCCGAACATATTTGCAGACCGTATTCTTTGACATTTTCAGTGCCTTACCTATGGTTTTATAACTTGGGTAGCACTGATAATTTTTTCGGTTTTCCCGATAGAGCAAGTACGAATATACCGCTATCTCTCCATAAGAAAGTCCAAGACAGAATATCTCGTTAGGCAGAGGAAAGTAGCCCTTGATTGGGTCGCGTTTCGGGTATCTACTGTTTCACATCTGCATCTCACTTTTCTGTTTTCGCATCTATCCAAAGCTGTTATTTTTCCTTTGGAACAACAAGCCTTGAGCCAATACGAATTGCGGGAAAATCCTTTTCGTGCATTAGCTCATAGCAGCTTGATATCAAAACGCCGAGCAGTTTTGCAAGCGTTTCCGCATTTAAAAACAGTGGCAGCTCCTCAAAATTTGTGTGTGTTGCTTCTTTCAAATTTCTGACCTCCGATAAAATTTTAATGACGGTCAAGAGAGGATTGGAATTGTTTAACCGCTTTTGACTGTCTGATTTATTTTAGCACACCTCTTGCAAAATTTCAATAGATATGTTATAATTATATACAGTTCTCTACTTTTGATTTCTCATTATCTATTTTTTAAAATATTTTTTCGGAGGTCAAGATGTTTGGTTTTAAGGCTTACTTCTGGGGCAACGATGTCTACATAAACGAAAAATACAGGTATGATTCCTGCGAAATACTGACTGCGTATCTGAATGATAAACACTACGATTCACTTTCGCAACAGGACTATATTTATCAGTTGAAATATTTTAAAAGGCACTTGACTGTTTCACAAGATATGGATTATCAAGACTATAAAAATTATAATAGCACTGTTTACAAAGCAATGTCGCTTACGGAAAGTCTTAATAAAATAATGAAAAAACTGCCGCCATACAATAAAATTCTCGGCAATCAAATTGTAAAGCTTGATGATATTTTAAACAGCTACGGTTACTTTTTTGAAGACGGATTAGATTATGAAGATTATGCCTACGGTCAATTCGACGAGGATACAGTGAATGAATACGGTGTTGGGGAAAAGAATGAAATGGGGAATTATTCTATGCACTTATACAAATTTCAGCTTTGCGAACCCAAATATATTGAAGTGGAAAACGATGATATTCGTCACTCTCTTCATGAATTAAATCAGACAATATCCGGATTTTTTGATATGTACATCAAGTTTGTTACAGCATATTTTCAGGTGCATGAAATTTACAAGCCGTTTCTGACAGAGTATTTTCATCAGAAGGAGACTTTTCCAACAGGAAGTGAAACCGCTGAATATTTTAACGACTTCAATACAAGCAAAACCAAAAATTTCATTAAAATAAAATGCAAAATGGAATCCTTTGGATATAAGGCGTTGAGGGGAAAAGCCGGTAATCTGATTTTATGTGAAGAGATTGGATTTAACGATTTGAGTTCATTTCTATATTACGATTTTTTCAACGGTATCAAGCAAAACTATGTGCCAAACCTCTGCAAAAACTGTGGTAAATTCTTTTTGATCAAGGGCAGTTGGTATTATACCTATTGTGACAGAAAACTTAAAAACGAGCCGAACAAGACCTGCCGCGATGTTGGTTCCAAACGCAGATATGATGACAGATGTAAAACCAATCCGATTTGGCAGACCTATAATCGGGCTTATAAGGCACATTATGCGCGCTATATGAAAAAGAAAATGACTGTTGCCGAGTTTGAGAAATGGTCAAAATTCGCATCCGAAATTCGTGATAGGGCGCTTGCTGGGGAGATCCTTTATGAGCAATATTATGCGGATATTCGCAGGTGAAAATAGCTGAGGTGGTGTTTAACCACTTCAGCTATTTGTCACGCTTATTCTTTGTTTTATGCGGTTCAATTTTTGAAACAAAAAAATCGCATATATGCCGATTTAATATCCAAGAAATACAGGAAATGCAATATGCTTTATCTGAGCATTTCAGAAATTTCACCTAATATTGTTTCTCACTTCATAATCCTCGAGTTTTTTACAGCAATTTCGAATGCGTGAATAAATGCTCATAAAAAACCGAAATCTACAGTGTTACATTTATAGTCTTTATTTCAAATGCCTTTGGTAGAATTCCTGTATTTTATCAAACGGAATTTTATCCTTTTTATCATACAAATCCGTATGAACAGCATTAGGTATAATAAGCAGCTTCTTGTTGTCCGAATACGGATTATCCTTGATAATATCCGCAAAAGCGTCACGACTCATATAGCAGGAGTGCGCCTTTTCGCCGTGCACAATCAGCACTGCCGAACGGATCTCGTTGGAGTAACTTAAAATCGGCATACCCGCAAAGGTGAAAGTTCCCGTAACATTCCAGCCCTCGTTTGAGTTCAAAGAACGCTCCGTATAGCCGCGTTCCGTCTTGTAATAGTCATAATAATCCTTGACAAAAAACGGAGCGTCGTCGGGAATTTCATCGGCAACTCCTCCTGCTCTGATATGACTTTTATTCTTGAAGTCCGCCGTGCGCTGTTTACACATTTCCGTTTTCGCCAGATAACGTTTTTCGGGATCATCATCTGCGTCAAAATAGCCCTTTGCGCCGATACGTGTCATATCGTACATTGTTGAGGAAACTGTTGCTTTAATCCGAGTATCCATACAAGCCGCATTCAGCGCCATTCCTCCAAAACCGCAAATTCCCAATATTCCGATTTTTTCGGGATCGATATTGTCCTGCACGGAAAAAAAATCTACCGCTGCGCAGAAGTCCTCTGTGTTGATATCGGGAGAAGCCGTGTTGCGTACCGTGCCGCCGCTTTCACCGATAAACGACGGATCAAATGCCAAAGCGGCAAATCCGCGTGCGGCTAATTCATCCGCGTACAAGCCCGCCGCCTGTTCTTTAACCGCACCGAACGGTCCTGCTACGGCAATTGCCGAAAGCATTCCCTCATAATTTTTCGGCGTGTACAAATCGCCGCACAGCTCCACGCCGTAACGGTTTACAAAGTTGACCTTTGTGCGGATTACATTCTCGTTCAGTTTAAAGCTGTAACCGTCATATCTTGATTTCATAATAAATCCTCCGTTTCTTTTACGCAAGCGAAAATGTAACGGTTGCGTTTCCGCTGCCCAGCGCGGTTTTCAATTCGTTTTGAGTAACGTTTTGTATCTTGCCGAGCCGTGTGAAATTCCACGAATTTGTATCATAATAAATTGTGATCTGATTGCCGAGATATAAAATTATATCGCCCGGCTCTGTCGTTATCTGTGTGTCGTTGCGGGGCAAGTCAGTTCCGATTTCGCCGACCTTTTCAAAGCTGCCGTAATCATGCATTTCAATGGTTAAATCGCCGTTTCTAAGCAGCTCTTTCAGCGCTTCGGCAGAGGAATTGTCCTCTAATTTCGCTGAGAATGTATTGCCGTTTACCGAAATGTTTATCATATTCGCATCCTCCTTTATTACAGGACTTTCTGTTGAATTTTCGCTTGAAGTGACATTCGATAGGTTCTCCGAACTCAAATTGCCCGGCGTTTCATAGGATACTTTGCTGTTTATTGAGCTTTGCGGCTCGGAATTTACGCTGCTTGGATTTGATGTTGTGAAATCACTCGAACTTTCAACGGAAACTTCGCTGCTTGAGCTGCTTGACGAATCCTGTGTTTCCGAATCCGAGCCGCTTGTGCTTGATGTCGTTAAACTGTCAGAGATTTCGAAAGAAATCGTTTTGCTTGTATTTGAAAAATTGACGTTGCTTGATAAATCCGAAGAATTACCGCCGAGCTCCTCGCTGTTTTCATTGCAAGCGGTAAGGCAGACCGCCGCAAGAACTTCAATTATTATTGAAATTATTTTTTTCATACATTCGACCCCGCTTTATAAGCCTCTTCAAGCGCTTTATGACCGTTTATCTCTCCCGCACCGTTTACGCCTCCCGCAAAAATCACCCCGCTGAGCTTTGCCTTTTCATAGCAATCGATCCACCCCTGCAAACCCGTAACCGTTCCGCTCGGAGTGCTTTCCTCATCTTCGGCGGCTGTCGCTATAAGATATATTTCTCGGAATTTGTAATCAGTTGTGTAGAGCGGGTTTGCACGGTCAAGCAATGTTTTCATCTGACCTCTCATTCCGTAGTAGTAAACGGGCGTTGCGAATACGATTACATCGGCGTTCATCATCTTCTCCGCAATTTCCCGTGCGTCGTCGTTTATCACGCAATTCTGTGTTTTCTGACAGGAAAGGCAGCCTGTGCAGAACGCTATCTTCTTTCCGCGCAGCTCAATTTTTTCTACGGGATTACCCGCTTCGACTGCACCTCGCACAAATTCATCCGCAAGTGCGTCCGAGTTGCTTTTTGCCCTTAAACTTGTCGAAATGACCAAAATATTCTTCATAATCAACCTCCGAATGTCTTTAGAAAAATTACTGCTGCAAACAGCAGCAGGACACTGCCGAAAACCTTATTTACAGCCCTGAACTCACGGCCTGCGTTCTTCTTTTTAATAAAGCTTGTGAGCAGCGAAACTGCGATCCACCAAAAATACGTGCCTATCAAAACGCCGAGAACTATCATTACGGAAGCAAGAACACCGTCCTGTGCGGATAATCCGAAATACGAAAAAGCGAATATAAATGTAAGTATCGCCGTGGGATTTGTTATCCCAACCGCAAACGAAGATAAAAACATTTTCGCATAGCTTATTTTTTCAGCTTCAAATTGGCGTTCTTCGGGCTTTTTCAGAATTTGAGAAACACCCATAGCCGCCACGAATAAACCTCCGACTATGTTAATTATCATCTGATATTTCAGCAGAAAATCCGAAATCAGTGTCAATCCGAAAGCGCCGATACACGCATAAATGCAATCGGCGGCAGACGAGCCCGAACCCGTTATCAATCCCGCTTTAACGCCGTAATTCAGCGTCCGCTGAACTGTCAGCGTTCCGACCGCGCCTATCGGCATACCGAACAGGAGACCGATCAGAACACCTTTTATCAAGCAACTGCCCATTGTGTCACCGTTATGCGCAGCAACAGCATTCTTTCGTAATGATCTCACCGTGCGAAGCCTCATCGTCGCGGATAATCTTTTGTACGCAAGGCACATATATATGACCCGACAGCGGATTTTTTATGCTCAATACCGATGTGGTGATAGTTGCCTCTACCTCGGATTTCTCAAAGCAAAGGTCGGTATCGATCATTTCGCAGTTGACGAGTTTCAGTCCCTTGCAGTAGCAAAGCGGCTGCGTGCCGATTATCCTGCAATTCTCAAAGGTTACATTCTCGCAGTACCAAGCAAGATATTCTCCTTTGACAACGCTGTTTCTGATCGTTACGTTTTTTGCATGCCAGAATGCGTCCTTTGTATCAAAAACGCAGTCCTCGAAAACGGAGTTTTCAATGTACTGAAAAGAATACTTGCCTTTAAGATGTACCCTTGAAAACTTCAAATGCTCGGAGCGCATCATAAAATACTCGCTTTGTGCAGTGCAGTCGGTCATTTCAACACCTCGAACAGACCACCCGAATTCGGGCGAGATAATATCGCAGCCGCTCATTTTGACATTTGAGCACTCCCTCAGAGCCTTGATACCGTAAAGTTTTGTATTTGTAATTTCAATATCGTTTGAATACCACAGTGCCGCACGGCAAAGCTCTGTCATTTCGGAATCCGCAACTTTCAGCTTGTCGTCATGCCAGAAAGGGTAGCGCAGATTGAAAAAGCAATCCTTTGCGGCAATGTTTCCGCACTCCTTAAATGCGCTCTCACCGTCGGCAGGACCGTCGAATTTGCAGTTTTGAACCGTAATATCACGTTCGCCGTATAACGCTCTTTCTTCGTCAAAGGTTCGGTTTGTGATCGTAGTCATATCATCTTCTCCTTTTTCATTTTGTATACAAGATAGTCCAAGCAGTCGATCCGCTTTTGTTCCTTGTGCAATTCGTCCAGAAGAGTTTGTCTGTGCAACCTCAGCAGTTTTAATCCCTCGGAATATTTTTCCTTATGCAGATCGTCAATAAACGCTTCAATAATATCTTCGCCGCACCCCGAATCTCTTAAATTCCGGACTATGGATTCTTCTCCGTATTCGCCGTTCATATTTTTTCGCCTTTCCCGCTCAGCTTATGCTGTTTATCAAAACTATTTTGTTGCCCCAACCATCCAGTACGGGATTGTTTTCAACGGCTTGCTTGAATTCGTCGGTGAAGTCAAAATAACCTACCTTCGTGTATTCGCTGCTTACTTCTGCGTCACCGTAAAAAAGCACGATCCGATTCGGTTCGGAATAATAAACCTCGCCCGCTTTCTCGGAAGTAATACTTTCGGGATTTGAGGGAATTTCATATCTTGACGGGATATCGTAATACTGCATAACCACCCAATTTTCGTAATCGTCATAGTGGTAGATAGGCAGCCGCCATTCTGCTGTTCCAACGTGCCTTGCGATAGCCGCCGCCGTGTCGTTATCGTAAAGGTGCAGTATAAACGATGAACCCCTATCTCCGAAGCACACCTCCAATTCGGTCGCCGATACGGCAGGAGTTGAAGCGCTGTTTGTTTCGGAAATGTTATTTGTATCACTGTTTGAATCGGTACTCGTTTCGCTGCTGCCATTATCGACGCTGCTTGAATAGCTGTTGTCCTGATTTCCTGTTATGACTGAATGACTTTCACTCCGATTGCTTTCGATCTTATTATCGCTTGTTCCGCTGCACCCTGCCAACAGCATTGCCGCAACAAGTACGGATATAAATAAAGTTTTCTTTTTCATATAGTTTCCTTTCCTGCGCCAATTGGATAACGCATATCATATTTCAGAAATGTTTTCCTGACCCTTGACTATATTATAGCACATCGGCATCAATATAGCAAATACTTATATTAAATATTTTGGTATAGCAAGCAGGCATATTTGCGTTTTATTCTGCAATAAGCACGGTCAATGATGTCTTTTTTATTTGTCCTGCCGCAAAATAAGCGAAACAGAAGAACAATGCCATTACAATTCCCGATGGCAATATTACGCTGCCAAGCGACGGTGAGGACGCAAAGCTGCTTATTCCCGCCATTTTCATAACCGCCGATACCAACGGGTCTGTGAGCAATGCCGCAAGTACCGTTCCCGCCGCCGAGCCGATAAGTGCCACAATGCCGAAGCGGACGGCAAAGGTCAGCCGCAGGGTGCTTGTTCTGAATCCGACAGCCTTGTAAATGCCCAAGTCACTTTGTTCAGCCGATAGGAGTTTTCCGCTTGTCATCACTGTTACGATAAGTATAAAAACGAAAACCATTGCGTACATAGCTGCGATAAGGGCGTGCATTGCGGAAATAATACCGAATAATCCGGGCCAGGTGTTTTCGTGAACATGGACGTCGCCGCCGTAAGCTGTTTCCAACGCTTCGGTTATCGCCGATTTCTGCGAGGGATCTTCAAGGAAATAGTGCCAACACCATATATGAGGGTTATCACTGCCGATTTTAAGGTATCCCTCACGGCTCATGCCCACGTTATCTCCCATATCGTTGGCACAGGAGTAAATTCCCGATACGGTATACTCTCCGCTTACTTTATCGCCGCGGACAGTAACGTTATCGCCGACGGAAACCCCGAAATGTGCGGCTACAAATTCCGTAAGCACTATCTCATTATCGTTTGCGCAGGTTTCGCCCGTAAGAATATGAAAGCGTTCCGGCTCGGAAATAACGTTTGCGGTATAGTCAACGCCGTTTACCGTAACGCTCGGCATTGCCAGCAAATAGGTGTCGGTTATTTCGGAATAATTCCTTACGGTTTCCTCCGCCGCTTCAGCCGTAAGGTTTCCGAACACCTGTACGCCGATGTCGTGGTCGGCAGGATTAAAAGCGTCCATCATACCCTTTCCGTCCACACCCAGCCACGAATTCATTCTGCCCGTAAGAGAAGCGAAAAACACCAACAGCATAGCTGTTATCAATGCGCCTATATACCGCCGCTTTCCCGTCAGCAGCTGCCGAACGGCAAGCCTGAAATGAACAGCTTTTCCGAAAGCGGAAACGGATTTTTGAGGGTTAAGCCGCAGCGTTTCCGTTTCACGACGAATAGCCGCCATTGGTGTGATCTTGCCGATTTTTCTTGTTCTGAACACGATAAATCCCGTAAGCAACAGCAGAATAATCACAAAGGACAGTGCGATCCAACCAATCGGCATTGCAGACGGTATCCGAATACCCACCGTAGTCAAGGTCATGCTGTTTACAAGATAGCTGAGCGGGACGGAAAGAATCAGCCCCAAAACCATTCCGCCCGCTATCCCGATAAGGTATTGCATAAGCTGAATTACCCGCAGCTTGGCGGAGGTAAACCCGACGGTTTTCAAAATTCCCATATTTACGGTATCGGTTTCAATGGCGCTGCTGATGCTGTGACCCAGTACGACCAAAACTACCGCTAACAGAACCGCAACGAAAGCCAGAAGAAGTCCGCAGAACGCATTGTGCAAAATCAGCATAAAGCCCGAAATTGCTGTCTTGCTGTGTACAAATTCGGCATAGCGGGTAAGCTCCGTGTTTTCGTTTATAACCCTGCTAAACTCCGCTTCGTTCAGATTTGCGGAGGAAAAAATATGAACCATATACCCGCCCCGCGCAAGTGCGTCAATGCCCGAATTTCGGATAACCGAAAGTATTTGGGCTCTGTCGGTTTCACCGATAAGGAAGCCTTTCATGCCTATCATTGAGCTGCCCATAAAAGGGTCCTCGTAAAAGCCCTTTACCGTAAAGACGGCGTTTTTTCCCGCTCTTGCAATAGGAAATGTTATTTCGTCGCCGATTTTTATACCGAACATAGAAACCATTGAGGCTGAAACGTAAATCTCGCCGCTTGAAATTTTGTCGGGCTGTTCCACATATCCCGTTAAACTGTCTGTAAAAAATCTGTATCTGTTTTCGCTCGGGGAGTATGCTATAAGCTGCCCTTCGCTGTCGGATTCCTGCCCGTTTGCCGTGTAATTTGAAAAAACAATGTTTTGCGTTTCGGTGCGGTCGACTTCGGGCAGGCTTTCAATGCTGTCGGAAAGTACTGTAATATCGTCAATCCCCGAAACCCAAGCGGTAAGTTCTCCGAAACCCGCCCTCCGCATTTCGCTTTCAATATACGCTCCCGAATTTGTCCAAACGGACAATACCGTTCCGAGAGCGGCTGCGACAAACAGCGTAAGAATAAATATTCCCGCAAGCGTACCCTTGTGCTTTTTCAGATTTGCTTTTATAAGAGTTCTGTATTCCATGCGTCACCACCTCAACGAGGAAAGCCATGTGTTTACCTTTTCCGCTCTTTCTTTTTCTTCGTTTGCGTTATATGCCGATAAAGTCAACTCATCAAGAATTTGTCCGTCCTCCAGATATAAAATGCGGTTACCGTGAACCGCCGCCCTTACGTCGTGGGTTACCATTAAAAGGCTTTGTCCGTTACTGTTAAGCTCCGTCAGCAGCTTCAGCACGTCGTCGCTGTTTTTCCTGTTGAGCGCGCCCGTGGGTTCGTCCGCAAAGATAAGCGAGGGGGAGTTTATCATTGCTCTTGCGATTGCGGCTCTCTGCGCCTCTCCGCCGGACACCTGAACGGGCAAACGGTCTTTGGCATTGTCGGCATGCATTTGGGAAAGCAAACGCCCGGCTTTTTCATGAATTTCCTTTATATCTCCCGTTTTACCCGCATATCCCGCCACGGCAACATTTTCAAACAGCGTCAGATTGCTTACAAGATGCGTCTGCTGAAAGACAAAGCCGAATTCACTTGACCGCAGCTTCGCCATTTTGTTTTCGGAGAGTTTTCCGATGCTCTGCCCTTTGAATATGACCTCGCCGCCTGTAAAGCTGTCCATTCCGCCGAGAGCATACAGCAAGGTGGATTTCCCCGCGCCCGATGCGCCCATTATTACGGTAAAATCGCCCTCGTAAATATCCGTAGTTACGGATTTTAATATCTGCACTTCCGTTCCGTTTTGTGAAAAGTATTTGCAGACGTTTTTTCCGCTGAGTAAAATGTTTTTCATACGGCAGCCTCTAATCTTTCTTTGTCTTTTACGATCAATTGCTTTTTCCCTGTGTTGCGGTCGGGGAGTATTTCGTCAACAAAAGTCACGTGGCATTGAACATAGGAAAGCCCATTCTCGGACAGTATTGCATTCACCTGTTTTGTGATTTTGGAGCGTATTTCCGATTCCGAAGCGGAGCGAGAAATTTCCGCCAGCATTTCAAAGGAGCTTTTTGAGGTCTGGCGGAACTGATAATCGCGAAGCCCCTCTATACAGATACCCTCAACCGCAAGAGGGTGGAGAAATTCACGGTTCCCTTTTCCGTCCTCAAACCATAAAATATCATCGTTTCTTCCCAAAAGCCCCGTCGCTCTTGTGAACGGATAACGGCAGCCGTCAGTCGGCTGTTCGAGCGTCAGGCTGTCCGAAAGACGATAGCGTATCAAAGGCTGTGCGAAATTGTAAAGGGAAGTAAGATACATATTTCCGTCCTCCACCTCAATTACATTCATATCGTCAAACAGTATCATGCCCTCATTCGGATCGGTTTCCACTCCGAGGGAGAGGGATTCGCTTGCGCCATAGAAGTTTACGACCTCTGCTTTAAAGGTTTCCTCCAAATAATACCGCAGACTTGCCCCGAGAGGTTCTCCGCATGAGATGATACGGAAAACATTTACCTTGATTTCGCCCTTTTCCGCTAATTCTCCGAGAATTTTAACGGCGGATGGATAACCTATTATCATATTCGGCTTGAACTTTCGTATTTTATTTACCCATTCGGCAAGCGGCGTTTTAATATCCAGATATAACTGCTTGGCACGAACGCCGTCAATTCCGTCGCCGACAGCCATTGCGCCGCCGTAGCGTCCGTCGGTGGCGGCAATATATAAAATGTGGGGAGTTTGTTTCAGAAGCCGCAATATCTGTATCATAGACATATCCCAAAGGGCGGCTCTGATTATTCCCAAAAGCATACTGTTCCATGCGTTGTTGTCGTATACAAAATATCCGGGCTTTCCCGTACTTCCCGAAGAATGCACAAGATGATATTTCCCTTTGAACGGGGTGCGGTTGGTTTTGGTGCTCTCATCGTATCGGCGCAGCTCGTCTTGTTTCAGACCCTTGACGGTCACAAGCCTGTCAAAGTGTTTTAAAAGCTGCTGTTTATCTATTTTGGGAAAATCCGATAGGGGCGCACTTCCGATATTGCTTTCGGTAATGCCCGCCTGTTTAAAGGCTTGATTATAATAGTCCGAATGATAATAGGCATATACAAGCATTTTTCGCAATTTTCTCTCCTGTAGCTTTTTTATCTGCGCGGGAGATTTTTTAGTGTTGCTTTTCAGCCTGTATAGAGCCCATAACAGCTTCAAGTAATTCATTCGCTGCCCTCCTGCTTTACCGAAAAAGTATATCGTGTATCGTAGTTCTCTCTATGATAGTAATGTACCTCGCCCGTGCTTTGATTGAAAACCGCGCTCCATTCGGTGGACTCAAATTCATTAAAATTATGCTTGCTTACGCTGTTCAACGCGTCACGAACGTTTTCCATACTCATATTTTCGTTATTCGACAGTGCTTTCATTAAAGTATTGTACCGCTCATGTGACTGCGCCGTGCCGATACCGTTCTTTTCTCCCTCGGCAAAATAAAAATTTGTGACAACGGGTGTTTCGGTAACTGTCATTTTGTTGTTCACATATTCAATAACGATGCTTTTGCCGTTTGCGTCGGCTACGGCAATATGCATCATATATCCCATTGAGGCGTGCATATCATATCCGCTTAACAAATTGACCGCTTCAACAACATTCGCCGCTTTGTCGAGCAAAAGTCTGATTGCCGTTGTTGTGGTTATATC
>CAMNXF010000009.1 GCA_946567425.1 uncultured Clostridia bacterium
ATAATGCGTGTACAGCCGTTTGTGGGCATAATATCTTTTTTGTCAGTGTTTCATGGCGGAGAAGAAGGGATTCGAACCCTTGTGAGGTTGCCCTCAAACGGTTTTCAAGACCGCCTCGTTATGACCACTTCGATACTTCTCCGTTTATTCTGCCGGAAGATATTCCCTGTAAGATAGTATTATACACTAAAAAATCGTATTTGTCAAGAGCTTTTTGCAAAAAACGGGTCGGCTTTTGTTTATTTGTCAATGATATGTTACAAAGATTCCCTCAAAAATATGATGAGTGTGGTTAGATTACGTAATCAGAGCACCGCGAGATAATCTTCAAGAACTGCCTTTGGACTCCTGAAACCTAAACAGCTTTTGGATATGGTGTTGGATTTTTTTGTGCTTTATCAGCTTTATCAGAAAGTCTTTTGAACTGTATGTGGGGTGCTCATCATACGTTTCGCGATAACAAAACGTGTACACTCGTCAACCACCGTATACTGATAGTACTTCTTGCCGCCTGTGACGCAGTATTCAGGCACAAATTTTACATCTGCCTGAACTTTTTCCATATTGTTTCGGCTTCCTTATTTGCGTACCAAAGGCGCTATGTTGAGTTTCATACTTTTGATCGCGCGCATCATACTTTGATAAGAGCTTGTATTTTTTCGCCCAGCCTGTTTCACAGCATTATCATATCATCAGATATATGGAAAGCGCTGTTATATAAGCTCATATGCATCTTTGGCAAAATTCGGGTTGATTTTTTTTCGGGTTTTTGATATAATATAGTAATTAAGTTTACGGAGGGTTGTTATGAGTAATGTTACCTATCAGTATATAAAAACCAACAAGGACGTGCAGACGTACATCAATTACGCGGACGCTGCGCTGTCGTCTATCGGCTACACGGAGCACTCCAACGCCCATGTAGAGCGCGCGGCGGCGACGGCATTCATGATATTGGATACGCTCGGGTATGACGAGCGGACGTGTGAGCTGGCACAGATTGCGGCATATATGCACGACATAGGCAACGTCGTGAACAGAGCTGATCACGCGCAGACTGGAGCGGTAATGGCGTTTCGGCTGCTCGACCGCATGGGAATGCCTGCGGACGAGATCGCGCGGATAATCTCGGCTATCGGCAACCACGACGAGGGCACAGCCTCGCCCGTAACTCCTATCGCCGCAGCGCTCATAATCGCCGACAAATCGGACGTCCGCAGGAGCCGCGTCCGCCGCGCCGAGCGCGAACAGGCCGTCACGACCAACGCGCCGCCCGCCGATATACACGACCGCGTTAATTATGCGGTCGAAAGCTCGGTGCTGTCGTTTTCCGACGACAAAAAGGAGCTTATCCTCACGCTTAAGATTGATTTGCAGATAAGCTCCGTTATGGAGTATTTTGAGATATTCCTGTCGCGCATGAGCTTGTGCAAAACCGCCGCAAGCTCCCTAGGCGTGAATTTCGGACTGGTCATCAACAATTCGCGGATATTGTAATTTATTTGCGGATTGGGTGTTTTGGCGGCTTTCAACAGTGTTTTTTGCTGGCGATATGTGAAAAGTGCACAAAAATAAAAAACCTCTTGCAATTCCGCAAAATATAGTGTACAATATAGATGGTGCTTACAAGCCGTACTGATTTCCATAATTTGACAGGAGATAAGGGCAATGAAGATTTTGTGTTTATCGTTCAGAGATTTGGCTGATGTTTACGGAATAAGTGCATACAAAATCCGATTTTAAACTTTAGCTGTATAAACATATACAGCTTTTTTATTTTAGAGAGGGGATAGTTATGTCGGCAAAAAAAGTTGCGATTATTATGGGCAGCGACAGCGACTGGGCTGTTGTGAAGAAAGCTGTTGTCGAGCTAAAGGGATACGGGGTGGAGTATGAGTGCCACATTATGTCGGCGCACAGAACTCCGCGGTTGGTGTGCGATTTCGCGGAGAACGCGAAGTCTGCGGGATTCGGCGTGATAATCTGCGCGGCGGGTATGGCGGCGCACCTCGCGGGAGTGGTCGCGGGTCATACTACGCTGCCCGTTATCGGCATTCCTTGCAGCTCGAGCAACCTTGACGGTCTGGACGCGCTGCTCGCGACAGTTCAGATGCCGTCGGGCATTCCCGTGGCGACGGTCGCGGTGGACGGCGCGAAGAACGCGGCTATCCTCGCGGTGCAGATGCTTGCGCTGTCCAACGAGGCGCTCGCGGCGCAGCTTTCCGTTGCCAAGAGGCAGATGATCGACCAGATCGCCGAAAAGGACAGAAAACTTCAAACAGAGCTTGAAACGCTGTAATCTGTATGAAAATGCGATACAGAACGGCTCTCTTTGACTTGGACGGCACGCTTACCGATTCAAATCCGGGGATAATTAACTCGATAAAGTACGCACTGAACAGGCTTGGGCGTGAAATTCCGTCCAAGGAAACGCTGCGGAAATTTCTTGGTCCGCCGCTTGTATACTCGTTTACGGAGTTCTGCGAATTTTCCGAGGAGGACGCAATATACGCTTCGGAGATCTACCGAAGCCGCTATAGGGATTTCTGCGTTATTGAGAATGCTTTATTCGAGGGCGTTTCAGAGATGTTGGAGACGCTGAACAAATCAGGGGTAACACTTGCTGTCGCAACCACAAAGCCCGAAAATATGGCGGTTAGAATTGCGGAGCATTTCGGAATAAGCCGTTTTTTCACGGCAATTTGCGGCTCTGAACCCGACGGTTCAAACGGGGACAAGGCGTTGATAATCCGCAAAGCATTGGAAAGGTGTCGGGAAACGGATTTAGGACAAGCCGTTATGGTCGGTGACAGGTTTTATGACATCGACGGCGCGAGAGCCGTCGGTTTGGACAGCGTTGGAGTACTTTACGGCTATGGGAGCCGTGAGGAACAGGAAATCGCGGGAGCGACTTATCTCGTTTCATCAGCCGAGGAAATCACGAACATAATTACGGGAGAAAGCTGAAGCGGCAAACTGAGCCTGTAATTCAACCGCAGGTTGAAAAAGCGCTCCGACTGTAAAAACGGGTTATTGCTTTCACACGGCTTTCGTGGTAGAATAAAGCCGAAAGGAAGTGGTTAAATGAACACTATCGGCAAAAATATCCAAACGTTGAGAAAGCAGAACGGTTTTACGCAGGAGGAGCTTGCGGGTCGGCTCGGTGTGACCTATCAGGCAGTGAGTAAATGGGAGAACGGCGCGACCGCTCCTGACATCTCGTTGCTGCCCGAATTGGCGGCGGTGCTCGGAACGAGCATTGACGCGCTGCTGGGCTACGCGGCAGAGAAAAAGACCTCCGCGTGGTACGAGGAGCAGTACAAGGGCACGGAGTACTATTGGGGCGTAAAGCCGTCGTTCATGTGCTTTGAGGTGCTGCGTATACTGCCGCCCGACAGACCGCTGAGAGTTCTTGACGCGGGCTGCGGCGAGGGCAAGGATGCGGTGTTCTTAGCGAAGAACGGCTACATGGTGAGCGCGTTTGACATCACGCAGTCGGGCATTGACAAGGCAAGGCGGCTCGCGGAGAGACACGGCGTGGAGATCGACTTCTTTCGCGCGGATATCCTCGATTATCGGCTCGAAAAGGACTTTGACGTGATCTTCTGTTCGGGAGCACTTCATTACGTTCCTGAGGAATTGCGCGGGGAAGTCCTCGGCGACTGGAAACGGCACACGGCGGCGGGCGGCGTGAACGCGCTGAACGTGTTCGTGGAGAAGCCGTTTATCCCGAAGCCGCCCGATCACGATAACGGACTTCGGCAGAACTGGCGGTCGGGAGAGCTTTTCGGGCATTATCACGACTGGCGGTTTGAGCGGTGCGAGGAGGTCATCTTCGGCTGCAACAGCAGCGGAGTGCCGCACAAGCATTGTATGGATACACTTATAGCCGTGAAGGAAGGACAGGTGTAGCAATGGACTTCGGACTGCCAACGTTTCTCGGACACGATCTTGAGGAATGCGCACAACTGTGCTGTGAGCTTGGACTGCGTTTCGCGGAGCTGAGTATGGACTTTCCCGAGTACCAGCCCGAACGCATAGATGTCGAAGGGCTTTCGCGGATAGCGGAAAAATACGGTATCTATTATACTGTGCACCTCGAGGGTGCGCTCAACCCGTGGGAGATAAACGACAGAGCCGCAAAGGCGTATACCGAAACGGTTCTGGAAACTGTAAAGATCGCCAAGAGGCTGGCAATACCCGTGCTGAATATGCACTTTCACGAGGGCGACTACATCACGCTGCCGGACAGAAAGGTCTGCCTGTACGAAATGTACCCCGACGAATTCAAGGCTAAGCTCACCGCGTTCCGCGACATTTGCACGGAGGCGGTCGGGGATTCGGGAATAACGATAACCGTCGAGAATACGCGTTCGTTTATGAGGGATTTTGTCGCGGAGGGAGTTGAGCTTCTGCTGGAAAGTCCCGTTTTCGGGCTGACGTTTGACACAGGACACGACGCGGCACGCGGCTTTAAGCAATTCCCGCTTATTGAGCGGAATATCGCGCGGCTGCGGCATATGCATCTGCACGACTTCAGCACTGAACGCGGCGATCATCTGCCGCTCGGCGAGGGAACACTGGATATCGGACAGTATCTTAAGCTTGCTGACAAACATAACTGCCGCGTGCTGCTCGAAACCAAAACGCCCGAGGGCGTTCGGCGGTCGGCACGCTATATTAAGGAAATGACGGGCAAATGAAATAAAATAACGGAGGACAAAAACGGCAAACGTAACTAAGGGCGCACTGCTCTGCGAGGGTAAGGCTAAGAGGGAAGGAGAACGTTTCTATGAATAATTTCTGCTTCAATGAAATGCAGGAGATGCAGAAAGAGCTTCAAGAAAAATATAAGGACAAATGGGGCGGACTTTCCCCCGAAAAGGGAATTCCAATGCTTTTGTGGCTTTACGGCGAGCTTGGCGAGGTCGGGGATATTATCAAGAAAAACGGCAGCGAGGCGATACTTGGCGACAAGGAAGTCAGAGACCATTTTATCGAGGAGCTTTGCGACGTTATGATGTATTTCAACGACATAATGCTGTGTTATTCGGTCTCTCCGGAGGAACTGAAAGAGATTTATCTGAAAAAGCATGAAATAAATATGTCAAGGTGGTAAGCCGCGTGCAGCGGAATTTACACAATACCATGACCGAAATGTGCAAATGACATAAAGGCAGGCATCTCTCCGATAAGCGTACTGTACGTTGGTTGTATCGGGCTTGAACAAGCGGACGCGGATCACATATCTGCGGAACGAATTAGATTATATAATTTTTACGGAGGTAATTAAAATGGCAAACGTAACAAAGGGCGCACAGCTCTACGAGGGTAAGGCAAAGAAAGTATTCGAGACGAGCGATCCCGATTTGGTGATCGTGGACTACAAGGACGACGCTACGGCGTTCAACGGCGAGAAGAAAGGCACTATCGTCGGTAAGGGCGTTATCAACAACAAGATGACGAACTATATGTTCGGCTTGCTCGAAAAGGAGGGCGTTCCCACTCATCTGGTGGAGGAGCTTTCCGACCGCGAAACGCTGGTGAAAAAGGTGGATATCGTGCCGCTGGAGGTTATCGTAAGGAACGTCGCGGCGGGCAGCTTCTCTAAGAAGCTCGGCATTGAGGAGGGTAGAAAGCTCTCGTGCCCGACACTGGAGTTCAGCTACAAGAACGACGACCTCGGCGACCCGTTTATCAACGATTACTACGCGCTCGCGCTCGACCTCGCGACCAAGGAGGAGATCGACACTATCGCGAAGTACGCGTTTAAAGTGAACGAGTTTATGCTGAAATTCTTTAAGGAGATAAACGTCGACCTTATCGACTTCAAGATCGAGTTCGGACGTTTCCACGGTGAAATTCTGCTTGCGGACGAGATCTCGCCCGATACCTGTCGTTTCTGGGATTCGACCACTCACGAGAAGCTTGACAAGGATCGTTTCCGCCGCGATATGGGCGGCGTTGAGGACGCTTACAACGAGATGATGAACCGTATCTTCGGTAAAAAGTAATTGTCAAAGGGAGAGCGAGATGTTCAATAGTATTCACGAGGAATGCGGAGTTTTCGGCATTTACACGAACAATCCCACAAACGTGGCGAATTCCGCATATTTCGCGCTGTACGCGCTCCAGCACCGCGGACAGGAGAGTTGCGGTATCGTGGTCAACGAGCGCGGCGTTTTCAAGACACACAAGGGCTTGGGTCTGGTGAACGAGGTGTTTACGAAGCGCGTTCTGGACGAATTTGAGGACGGTCGTATCGCTGTCGGTCATGTGCGCTATTCGACAACGGGCAACGTCAACGCCGCCAACTGCCAGCCCATGACGGTGCGGCACATCAAGGGCGCGCTTGCTATCGCGCATAACGGAAATCTGATAAACGCGCTCGATTTGCGCAAGGAGTTCGAGATGAACGGCGCGATCTTCCATTCGACGAGCGACACGGAGGTTATCTCCTACGCGATAACAAAGGAGCGTCTGGAGTGCGGCTCGATTCAGGAGGCTGTGGAGCGTGCCATGTACAGCATTAAGGGAGCGTATTCGCTGTGCCTTATGTCGCCGAAAAAGCTCATCGCGGCGCGCGACCCGCACGGCTTCAGACCGCTGTGTCTCGGAAGACTGCCGAACGACGAGGGCTATGTCGTGGCAAGCGAGACGTGCGCGTTCGACAGTATCGGAGCGCATTTCGTCCGCGATATTGAGCCGGGCGAGATAGTGGTTATCGACGAGAACGGCGTTGACAGCATAAAGACCCACTGCGGACAGCAGTCGTCAATGTGTGTGTTTGAGTTTATTTATTTCGCGAGACCCGATTCGGTTATTGAAGGAGCGTCCGTGCATAAGGCGAGACTTCGCGCGGGGCATTTCCTCGCGGAGGAGCACCCGTGCGACGCGGACGTGGTTATCGGCTGCCCTGACAGCGGACTTGACGCGGCACTCGGTTTTTCACAGGCTTCGGGAATACCGTACGGCGTGGGGTTCATCAAGAACCGCTATATCGGCAGAACGTTCATACAGCCGACGCAGGGAATGCGCGAAAATTCGGTGCGAATAAAGCTGAATGCGATACGCGAGACAGTCGAGGGCAAGCGCGTTGTGCTCGTGGACGACAGCATAGTGCGCGGTACGACGTCTGCGAAGGTGGTAAAGCTGCTGCGCAACGCGGGCGCAAAGGAGATACACATGCGGATTTCCGCGCCGCCGTTCATCTCGGAGTGTTATTTTGGAACGGATATCGACAGCAAGGAGAACCTCATCGCGAACAAACACACGGTCGAGGAGATCGCGGAGATAATCGGCGTGGACAGTCTGGGATTTTTGAGTACCGACGCGGTAATAAAGATCGCCGAGGGTGCGGGCTGCGGCTTTTGCCGAGGCTGCTTCACGGGCAAGTACCCCGTGGACGTTCCCGACGAGTTTCCCAAGGATAAGTTTGAGACTAAGTTTGAGGAATAAAGCACAACATAAAGTTGGTGCAGCCAAGCGGAGCGTAGGCAATGCTGCTCGGCCGGGGCGGCAAAGCCGCCCGTTGCGCGGAGCGTTTTCAAATAAGGAGTTAAGATGAAGAGTTATAGTGAGAGTTATAAGGCGGCGGGCGTTGACGTTACCGCAGGTTACGAGTCCGTTAAGCTGATGAAAAAGGACGTTGACAGGACGAAGATACCCGGCTGCATTTCGGGGATAGGCGGCTTCGGAGGGCTGTTTCAGCTCGATGTGAGCGGAATGACCGAGCCTGTTCTCGTGAGCGGCACGGACGGCGTGGGCACGAAGCTGAAGATCGCCATGCTGATGAATAAGAATGATACAATCGGTATCGACTGCGTGGCGATGTGCGTGAATGATATCATCTGCTGCGGAGCTAAGCCGCTGTATTTTCTGGATTATATCGCGATAGGGAAGAACATTCCCGAAAAGGTAGCGGAGATCGTCAAGGGCGTTGCCGACGGCTGCGTTGCGGCGGGTTGCGCGCTCGTCGGCGGTGAGACCGCCGAGCACCCGGGTATGATGCCCGAGGACGAATACGATATCGCGGGGTATTCGACGGGTATCGTGGATAAGTCCAAGATAATTGATAACACGAAGATAAAGGCGGGCGACGCTGTTATCGGTATCGCCTCGAGCGGCGTGCACTCGAACGGATTTTCGCTCGTGCGCAAGGTGTTCAACATCAACGAACAGAACCTCAAGAGTTTTGTGCCCGAGCTGGGACAGTCGCTCGGCGAGGCGCTGCTCACGCCTACGAGAATTTACGTTAAGCCCGTGCTGGAGCTTATCGCGAAACTCCCGGTAAAGGGAATTTCGCACATTACGGGCGGCGGCTTCTACGAGAATATCCCGAGAATGCTCCCCGACGGCATTTCCGCGAAGATAACCAAGGGAAGCTGGACGATACCGCCGATATTCGCGCTGCTGCAAAAAGAGGGCAACATTAGCGAGCACGATATGTTCAACACGTTCAATATGGGCGTGGGAATGGCTGTCGTTGTCGATAAGGCGGACGCGGACAAGGCAGTTGAGATACTGAAGGCGAACGGCGAACAGGCGTTCGTTATCGGCGAGACCGTTTTGGGCGACGACGGGGTCGTTTTCGCTTAAGGAGTTTGAACGGTGCGGCGCATTGCTGCCGCGCCGTATTTTTAACGGAGGAACTATGGGACTGTTTGACAAATTGTTCGGGAACAAAAAGCCCGTAACGTCGGAAAAGACCGCGGATTTTGTAATTGATGTCCAAGGCGACTGCTTTATCATAAACGGCAGCCGCCTTGAAGTGCCGATGCACATAGACGCGCTTACGGCGGTGCTCGGCGAGCCGCGCAAGGTGAGTTTCAAGACAAAGCCCGAGGACAGGGAGTTTCTGGAAAAACTGCATAACGAGCCCGTTACGGACAGGGTGAACTACGCGTGGGACGAGTTGGGGCTTATGTGCTATACGTACAACGGAAAGGTAGTCAATACGTTCGGGATATGCACGCAGCCCTCGGACAGCAAATCGCCGTCAACGCCCAAGGGGTTATACGGCGGAAAGGTGCTTATAGGCGGACAGCCGTGGTTTCCCGTGGTAATGCAGGGCAAGGACTGCGACGTAATGCGCGAGCTGTATTTCGGGGAGTATCTGCTCACGGCAGAGTACACGGATTTCGACCAGGACGATTCAACGCGCACGGAGAAAGACTTTACGGGTCTTGAAATTCAGCTTAAGTGATGTGCCGCTGTGCATGAGCGCTTTGTTCATGCGCGGTTTTGACATATATTATAAGGAGTGACGATTATAGTGGACGCTATGGATTTTGGTTTTGATGCCGGAATCGGAACATATGATACCGCAGAGGATATTTGGGGGGATATGGCGGGTATAAGTATATTCCTGCCCGATAATTCCGAAGGTTTTAAGATTGATAACGGAATTTGCGTGTTAACGCCCTTGTTGGAGTACGTGAGAGGCAACGAGATCGAAATAAAGCGTATGATCTGTGAGAAAGTAAAAGAGGAATTTAAGGACGACAAAAAAATACTCGGATATCTTCGTGATGAACAGCGCTTTATTAACGGACTTTATGCGAATAATTTGTCGGTGGAGTTTTATGATTTATCCGGAGATTACGACAGCGTTCTGGTCGTAAAGTTCGATGAGGATTTTATTGAGATGAGTATCAGCGTATGTATAGACAAAGAGCTTAACGTGGTTTCCGTTCGGGTGTATTATTAAGGAAAGGTTTGTGTTATGAAGAATATCATTGTTCCGGTATCGGGCGGCGGAATGAATTTACAGGCGCTTACAGACACCGATCTTAGAAAGGACTGTTAATATGAAAACTGCGGTTGTATACTATTCGCTGGAGGGCAACACGAAATTTGCAGCAGAGAAAATTGCCGAGAGGCTTAGTGCCGACCTGATCGAACTGAAATGCGTAAAGGCGTACCCGACAGGTAAGGTCAGCAAGTTCCTCTGGGGTGGTAAAAGCGTTACATTCGGAGAAAAACCTGAGCTTATGCCGTACAATTTTAACGCGGACGATTACGATGTCGTGATAATCGGCTCGCCTGTGTGGGCGTCAAAATATGCGCCGCCGCTGAAAACATTTTTTGCGGAAAACGATATCTCGGGAAAAAAACTCGGATTTTTTACCTGCTGTGCGGGAGGCAAACCCGATAAGTGTTTTGCAGAAATGAAACGTGACGCAAAACGCGAAAGCGCTGCAACGCTTAATCTGGTTGAGCCGATGAAAAAACGGACTCCCGAAAACGATGTGAAAATAGATAAATTCTGCGAGGCGTTAAGGGAGGCTTTATGAAAAACATAGTAGTGCTGGTATCGGGCGGCGGAACGAATTTGCAGGCGCTTATCGACGCGGAAAAGCGCGGTGAGATAAAGGGCGGGAGGATAACGTGCGTTATCTCGTCAAAGGCGGAAGCGTTCGCTTTGGAAAGGGCGAGAACGGTCGGTATCAATACGATCGTTATCCCGCGCAAGGATTATTACAGCGCCAAAATGTACAGCGAAGCGGTTCTCGCCGAGCTGCAAAGGCAGAATGCCGACCTTATAGTACTGGCGGGATTTATGACGATACTTGACGAGTGCGTTACAAAGGCGTATCCGTACAGGATAATAAACGTTCACCCTGCGCTTATTCCGAGCTTCTGCGGCGAGGGGTACTACGGACTGCGCGTTCACGAGGCGGCGCTGGAGTACGGCGTTAAGGTGTCGGGCGCGACAATCCATTTCGTGAACGAAAAAGCCGACGCGGGCGCAATAATTTTACAGGGAACGGTCGATGTTGCCAACGGCGACACTCCCGAGAGCTTACAGCGCAGAATAATGGAGAACGTCGAGTGGAAGCTGCTGCCGAAAGCCGTTTCGCTGTTCTGCGAGGACAGGATAATGATAAAGGACGGCAAGGCTTACGTTGATTTGGAGACAAATGATGATAACAAATGTTCATAAAACGGATTACGGCATAGAGGGAAACGTTTACTGGGAGCTTTTTGACAAGGAAATTTTGTTCGCAATGGACGAGGATGTTGACATTGCCTACGCCGAGAATTGCGCCGAAGCACTAAATAATCTCTCCGGGGAAACGGTAAACGACATCTGGAAAGCGGCGAAAAAATATTGTCTGTTTTTTATGGATCTCGTGGGAACAGACGGTGATGATTTTGAGGAAATGGGCATAAAAGTCACCGAGGATACGCCCGCCGAGGAGATAAAATCGGAAATTTTCCCAAGCGTTTTTATCGTTAATAAACCCGAAGATGAGCGAATAGGTTTTCATCTTGAATGCAATTGCTCGTGGGAGCCCGAGCACGGTCTTGAAATTACCGTTCTGGACGGAAAACTCGTGTACCTCGGTGCGTTTGAGAGCCGCGACGCGTGGGAAGAGTTCGACCCCGATGACGAGTGGAATTTTGTTAATGATGTTGAGGAGTAATCATGAACGATAACTATTCACTGTGCGAAAGCAAGGCGTATTTTGGTTGTCTGGACGGACGGCTTCGGTCTCCGCTTTTCGGACGCGAGATCGCTTTTCTGGCAAAAGGAAGCGAGGAGCTTTACGCGCGCCGCTGCGCGGAGTATTTCGAGGGGATAACCGCGGATAATCTTGGGGAATATCCCGTGATAGAGGCGCTTTTCGGGGCGCTTGGCGAGTACGTTATAGACTTGTTGGACGAGCGCGGAGAGGAATTTGAGCTGGGTGATTTCGCGTATGACGAGGACTCACCGATAACGGATCTGCTCAAAGCGCTGGTACCCGTCGGACTTACGTTCGAGAGGTTTTCCTACCTGTCCGAGGAGGAATGTCCGCCCGCGTTCAGCCTTAAATTGAGCTTTGTGCCCGTTCCCGATGAACTTATGGAGATCGCCGTGCATGGTGACGTTGCCGTCTACGCGGGAGAATTTCAAGGGGTAAGTCCGTGGAACGATAAGCTCCGCAAAAAGAAGTGGAATTACGCGAGGAATATATGAAGCATTTTACGATATTGGGCGGCGTGAACGGCGTAGGAAAGAGCACGCTCGCGGGCGTGTTGGCGTGCGTGACAGATAATTTCGGGACGCTTGTGGACGCGGACAAGCTGACCGCGCAGTGCGGCGGGGATAAGCTTGAGGGCGGTAAACAGGCGGTCAAGCTGCTTGACGAACTCATACAGAGCGGCGTCGATCTCACTCAGGAGACCACGCTTTCGGGCGGCAAGACGGCGCGGACTATCGCCGCGGCGCGCGAAAACGGCTATTTCGTGCGGCTGTACTATGTTGCCGTAAGCTCCGCAGAGGAGAGCCTTTCGCGTATCGCGAACCGCGTGCGCAAGGGCGGTCACGATATTCCCGAGGAAACCGTGCGGCGGCGTTTCGCAAAGCGTTTTGACGATCTGGAGCGCGTTCTTACGCTGGTTGACGAGGCCGTGTTTTTCGATAATGAAAACGGATTTATTCACGCCGCCGATTACCGTAACGGAGAACTTACCCAGACGGGAAAGTGCCGTCCGAGGTGGCTTGATGAGTTAAAGGAGCGGCTGAAATGAACGAACAGAAATTCACGGGAAAGGCGGATTTGTACGAAAAGTTCCGTCCGTCCTACCCCGATGAGCTGATAGATTTTTTGTATGAGAACGCGTGCTGTGAAGCTGTCGCGGATATCGGCGCGGGCACGGGAAAATTCACGCGCTGTTTGCTGAAAAAACAGTGGCAAGTGACCGCCGTCGAGCCTAACGCCGACATGCGCGGAAAGCTTGCCGAGATTGAGGGCATAGCGGTCGTGAACGCTCCCGCCGAGGACACGGGGCTTGCCGACAATTCGGTCGGACTGGTTACGGCGGCACAAGCGTTCCACTGGTTTGACGAGGAACGCTTCAAGACCGAGTGCAAACGCATTCTCACGCCGAACGGGCAGCTCGCGATAATTTTTAATGAGCGCGATCCGGAGGACGAGATATCCGTAGAGCGCAACGAAATATGTATGCGGTACTGCGGCGCGTTTCACTCAGGTCACGTCGGCAAGCGGACGACGGAAGAGGGCAGTGCGTTTCTGAAAAACGTGTATTTCTCCGAAGTTAAATATTTCGACGTCGAAAACAACGTTGAGACGGACGAACGGACGTTTATCGGCGATACACTGTCGCGCTCCTATGCGATAGGCGAGGACAACGAAAATTATGACCGTTTTATAGGCGAGCTTAGGAACGCATTCGCAAGACACGAAAAGGGCGGCAGGGTGACGATAAAATACACGGCTGCGTGCTATCTGGGAAGATTTCAGGAGATAATATGAACGAACAGAAATTCACGGGAAAGGCGGAGCTGTACGAAAAATTCCGTCCGTCCTACCCCGATGAGCTGATAGATTTTTTGTACGAAAACGCGCGTTGTGAAGCGGTCGCGGATATCGGCGCGGGCACGGGAAAATTCACACGCTGTCTGCTGAAAAAGCCGTGGCAAGTGACCGCCGTCGAGCCAAACGCCGACATGCGCGGAAAGCTCGCCGAGATCGGGGGCATAACGGTCGTGGACGCTCCCGCCGAGGACACGGGGCTCGCCGATAATTCGGTCGGGCTGGTGACAGCGGCGCAGGCGTTCCATTGGTTTGACCGCGAGAAATTCAGTGCTGAATGTAAACGAATACTCTGCGACGGCGGAAAACTCGCCGTTGTGTGGAATGATTTTGTCAAGGAAGGTCTCGCGGCGCGGCAGAGCGAGCTTTGCGAAAAATACAGTATAGAGCTGCAAATAAAAAAAGCGGCGGGCGACGACCGCTATAAGCGCGAAAGCGACGAGCTTCTGCGCGGCAAATATTTTAAATCGGTCGAGGTAGCGGAATATACGGGCGAACGTGTTTTCGACAGGGAGAGCTTTATCGGCGAAACACTTTCGCGCTCACACGCACCGCGCAAGGGTCAGCAGCACTACGAGCCGTTTGTAAACGAGCTGAACAACCTGTTCTCGGAATATGAGAGCGGCGGCAGAGCGGCTGTAAAAACAAACACTGTCTGCTATTTAGGCAGCTTTTAAAACAGGAGGACAGGAAAATGATAACACTTGACAAGGAACTTAATTCGCTGGCGTACCACGGCAGAGGTATCGTCATAGGAAAGAGCGCGGACGGCAAAAAGGCGGTCATCGCGTACTTCATTATGGGGCGCAGCGAGAACAGCCGCAACCGTGTTTTTGTCGAGGACGGCGACGGCATACGCACTCAGGCGTTCGACGAGAGCAAAATGATCGACCCGCACCTGATAATATACGCTCCCGTGCGCGTTCTCGGGAACAAGACGATCGTCACCAACGGCGACCAGACCGACACGATCTACGAGCTTATGGACAAGCAGATGACGTTCGAGGAGAGCCTGCGCACGCGCACGTTCGAGGACGACGCGCCCAACTTCACGCCGCGTATTTCGGGTATCATTCACCTTGAAAACGGCGGTATGAATTACGCGATGTCAATATTGAAATCCGCGAACGGCGCCCCCGCGTCGACGCGCCGCTATACGTTCGCGTACTCAGACCCGATAAGCGGACAGGGCAGCTTTATCCACACCTATGCCGCCGCGGGCGACCCGCTGCCGAGCTTTGTCGGCGAGCCCAAGGACGTTGTTATTCCCGATATGAGCCTTGACGAGTTCACGAATTTCGTCTGGACGAACCTCAACGCGGACAACAAGGTCTCGCTGTTCACGCGCTATATCGACGTTGAAACGGGCAGGTTCGAGAGCCGTATCGTCAACAAGAACAAGTGATCATGGAAATAAATTTCGTTAATACGCCGAAAAAATACGAGGATAAGGCTGACGAGATAGTTTCGGAGCTTTTTGAGTTTCTGGAGGAGCTGCTGCTTGTTCAGGAGAGAGCCGCGCTGCGTTTTCAAAGGCTGGAGCAGAAGCAGCTCACACTCAAGGAAAAAAGCGAAAGGCATACGGAGATATTCGAAAAGTGTACGGAGGAGTACGCCGAAGTGATAAAGGGCAGGTGCACGGAAAAGGAAATGGCGTTTAAGCACCCGTCCTGTATCGGAGAAACCGCAGCATACGCCTATATCAAGGGCTTATACACCGTTGACTTCATCATGAGAAAAGCCGACACGGCGATCGTGATAACGCATTTTCGGAAAGACGCCTTCAATGAAAAACATAAATTTGTGTTAAAGCAAGTTGACGGAAAGTGGCTTGTGGACGAGGTTTACAGCGGTTTTGAGGGTGAGCGGAAATGGTTTTATATTGAGATTTAGGAGGAAGTTATGAGCGAATACAATTTCAAATATCACCCCGACCCGCTGAAAACGGGTGCGTTCAAAAATGACAATACCGTAAAATGCGATTGCTGCGGCAAGGATACGGATGTCTATTACGGCGGTCCGTTCTATTCGGTGGAGAACGTTGAGTTCCTCTGCCCCGAATGTATCGCAAGCGGAGCGGCTGCCGAGAAGTTCGACGGCTCGTTTCAAGACAGCGAGAGCGTCGACGAGGTGAGCGGTCACGATAAGCTGGACGAGCTTACTCTCCGCACGCCGGGCTACTGCGGTTGGCAGCAGGAGTACTGGCTCGCGCACTGCGACGATTACTGCGCGTTTCTGGGCTATCCCGCGTGGGACGACCTTGTGGAAATGGGAATCGACAAGGAGATAGAGGAGACCTACCGCGAGGACGTCTGCGGCATAGACTTCGAGGACGCGCGGGAGCATATCAAGGCTAACGACTGCTATCTGTTCAGATGTCTGCACTGTGGAAAACATTTTGTTTACATTGACTTTGATTGAGGTATGGAGGTTCCCTGTGAAAAAGCAAAAGTACTTGTTTAAAGAACTTATCACCGAAATAAAGGAAGCGTATCTTCAAGACGGTGACGCGTCTTTTTATAAGGACGGCGGTTGGTGCGTATATGCGAAAAGCGACAAGCTCGATTTGAAATCTGAATGTTATGTTCTTCCATACCCCGATATCGACGATGACGACAATGAGAAATTGCCTGAATTTGCCATGCGGAACGGTCTTGAATTTGTTTATCGGGATGAAATGCTGCAAGATGTTATTGCAGCGGCAGTTGACGAGGACGAGGATATTTCGGACAAAAAGCTGCTGAAAGCGATAAGGTATTATGATGAATATGACTGCTTTATGGAGATAAATTAGGGGGAACGTTTATGGAAATAATAAATGAAGCCGCTGATAAATTCAAGGACAGGCAGGAGGAGGTATGCGGCGCTCTTCTGGAGCTTCTCGCGCGGATAAACACGCTCGAACGGTCGGTTCTTGCGCGCAGTAACGAGATAAACGCGCGTATTCTGAAAAAGGAGCTTTCCGCTCCCGAGATAGATATGGCGATGAAAGAAATGTGGAGCTATTTTCGTGAGGAATGCCGCAAAATCGTCGAGCTGCGCTGCACGGAAAAGCTCCTGAAAAAGGGTTACGCGAGGTCGTTCTCCACAACGCCGATGTACGGCTATATCGAGGACGAGGACGACTGTCGTGGAACGTTCGCTATGGAGACAGCGAAAAAGGCGGTCGTGGAGTTCCGCTTCACCAATCACTCGTCGGTGAACTTTATGCACAGGTTCACGCTCGTGCCGAGCGGCGGCGCATGGCTCGTGGACGCGTTCAGCTACGGCACCGAGAAAGAGGGTGTGTGGCACAGAGGGCATATTTGATTGCGGAGGTGCGGCTGTGGAATTACCTGAATTGAGATTTTGTTTTGACTATTTCTGTTGCACGTGGGTCAACGGCTGCGGCACAGAGCTTGATGAATTGCCCATATCAGATAATCTTAAGAAAGAGTTGAACGGTCTAATCAAAGAAGACGCCGATCGTATCAATTGGGACGATCCCGGAGCGTCTGTCGATTGGACGAAAGAACAAGAGGACGATTTCAACCGCAAAGCGGCAATCGCGGGAAAGAAGCTGCAAAACGAGCTTCGCGGCAAATACAACGTGATAAATTGCTTTGAACGTTATCTCTAAGTTTTCAAAAAAATAAACAGGAGGATTTTTATGAACGAACTGGAACTGAAGTACGGCTGCAACCCCAACCAAAAGCCGTCAAGAATTTTTATGGAGAACGGCAGGGACTTGCCTATCGAGGTACTGAACGGCAAGCCCGGCTACATCAACTTTATGGACGCTTTCAACGGCTGGCAGTTAGTCAAGGAGCTGAAAGCCGCAACGGGTTATCCTGCCGCGACTTCTTTCAAGCACGTTTCTCCCGCAGGCGCGGCTATCGGCTTGCCGCTCACGGAAACGCTCGCGAAAATTTACTGGGTGGACGACCTCGGCGAATTAAGCCCCTTGGCGTGCGCATACGCGAGAGCACGCGGCGCGGACAGAATGTCGAGCTATGGCGATTTTATCGCGCTGTCGGACGTCTGCGACGTGCCCACAGCCAGGATAATCCAACGCGAGGTCTCGGACGGCGTGATCGCTCCCGGCTACGAGCCGGAGGCGCTGGAGATACTCAAATCCAAGCGCAAGGGAACGTACAACATCATCAAGATTGACGAGAGCTACACACCCGACCTGATAGAGCGCAAGCAGGTGTACGGTATAACGTTCGAGCAGGGGAGAAACGAACTCGTTATCAATGACGAGCTGTTCGCGAACCGCCCCACCAAGAACAAGGAGATACCGACGAGCGCGATACACGACCTCGCGATCGCGATGATAACGCTGAAATACACGCAATCCAACTCGGTTGCCTATGCGTGCGGCGGACAGGCTATCGGTATCGGAGCGGGGCAGCAGAGCCGCATTCATTGCACTCGTCTCGCGGGAACAAAGGCGGATAACTGGTATTTGCGGCAGTCGCCGACCGTTATGAACTTGCAGTTTGTGGACGATATCCGCCGCGCCGACCGCGATAACGCGATCGACCTGTACATCGGCGAGGACTATATGGACGTGCTCGCGGAGGGCGAGTGGCAGCGCATTTTCAAGGTGAAGCCCGAGGTGTTCACACGTGAGCAGAAACGCGAATGGCTCGACACCATGAAAGGCGTGGCGCTCGGCTCGGACGCGTTCTTCCCGTTCGGCGACAACATCGAGCGCGCTCATAAGAGCGGCGTTGAGTTCATCGCGCAGCCGGGCGGCTCTATCCGCGACGACAACGTCATCGAGACCTGCGACAAGTACAACATCGCAATGGCGTTCACGGGTATACGGCTGTTCCACCACTGATAAAAACCGTAGTGCGCTCTCTGTTCGGGGGAGCGCATTTTTATTGTCGCAGACCGTCCTTTTTTTGATGAATTTTCGCCGATTTTTGGAGCAAAAATGCAGCTTGAAAAAACGTCACAAAAATCGGCACGAAAAATATTGTTTGTCGTTAAAAATCTACTTAACAATAATGTTTTCCGGGAATTGAAAATTGCGGAAACGCTCCAAAAAAAGTGGTAAAAACGACGCCGAAACAACGGTAAATTCTCCGCGAAATACGCTGCTTTTTTCTTACTGCAAAAAAGGCTCAAAAACATCTACCCTTATGCGGAATTTCTTGGCAAAACGCGTACTTGACTTTTCCGTGCGGATATGCTATAATTAAGTAAATAAGGAGAAAAAATGTCGGATTTTATGACTTTTTTTACGAAGCGACAAATCCTGAAAAAGGCGAAGATCGGTTTTGAGTAAGATCAGACAGGGCATACGCGCGATTTGCGCGGCTGTGCGCTCTCGGCGAACGCTAAGGACAGCATTTTGGAGCTGGAGCGCCGAGGAGATTCGCGGGGAGAACGAGGAGCGGCAGCGCGAGATAGATGATCTGGGCGGCGATATCGCCGACAACGAATACGCGATAGAGCTTATCAACGCGCAGATAGACGGTTATCTTGACGAGATCGCGGCATACCGCAGGCTCGTCGAGGCGAAGCAGGAAAGCATTTCGCGGAAGAAAGACGAGATAGAGTGCGTAGAGCGGAGCATCGCCGACAAGGAGCTTGCCATCGAGGACAAAAAGCTCGAAATTCGGTCGCTTGAAGCAGAGAACAAGGAAAATCTGGAAAAGTTTGCCAAACTTGCGCGGTGTCTGTACATGAACGACGTGTCGTCGCAGCTGCCGTTAATGCGCGGCTCTGACAATTGGTACGATTATTTTACATATCCCGACGTTGTAAAAAATATCGGCAGGCAAAATCTGGATTTTATGAAGCGGCTGCTGGAGTCGATAGACAAACAGGAGGAACTTATCGGCGGGCTGAACGCTGACATCGCGTCGCTTGAGGAGGACAAGACCGCGCTCGAAGCGGAAAAGGCGGAGTTCGAGCGTCAGGCGGAGGAGCTTGAACGCGAGAAGTCGGAGCTGGAGCAGAGCGTCGCGGAGAAGCATTCGGAGCTTTTCAGGCTTACCGAGGCGAACGACGATCTGCGCAGCCGCATTTCGGGGCTGAAGAACGACATAGCCGAGGCGGACAGGCTCGCGGAGGAGATAGACGCGCAGATACGCGAAAAGATACGTCAAGCGCAGGAGGAGCGCGATCCCGAAATGCCCGACTACAGCGGCGACGGCTTGCGTTGGCCGCTCGACCCTCAGCACACAACGATCTCCGACCCGTTCGGGCAGTCGGACTGGCGGTTCCACAAGGCGGTGGACATCAGCGACGGCAGCATTCCGGGCGCGCCTATCTACGCCGCGCAGTCGGGAACGGTCATTACCGCGTCTAAGACCTGTCCGCACAACTACGGCAAGGAGTATAACTGCTGCTACAGCTACGGAAACTACATTCTTATCGACCACGGCGGCAGTCTCGCGACGCTCTATGCGCACTGTCAAGAGCTTTACGTGTACGAGGGACAGCGCGTTGAAAAGGGCGACGTTATCGGCGAGGTCGGCTCTACGGGCTGGTCGACGTGGTATCATCTGCATTTTGAGACGCGCGTCAACGGCGATTACGTTGACCCGATGAGCTTCTTCTGAACGTCCGAGGAAAAACAAAAAGGTATCATCTTTACGGGTGATACCTTTTTGTTTGCGGTCGGGGCAAGTCGGCTGAATAGCAAAGGAGTGTTGTTTATTATTTTTTTGTGAAATTCTTGACAACCGCATCAATATGTAGTATAATATAGAATAAGGAAGTAGACTTTTAAAAAAGGAGAAACTGTTATGGGACTTACATTAACCGAAAAGATAATCAAATCGCACATTGTTGACGGAGAAATGACCAAGGGCGCGGAGATCGGCTTGAAGATCGACCAGACGCTCACGCAGGACGCTACGGGAACAATGGCGTATTTACAGTTTGAGGCTATGGGCGTTGACCGCGTAAAGACGGAGCGTTCGGTGGCGTACATTGACCACAACACGCTCCAGAGCGGCTTTGAGAACGCCGACGACCACCGCTTCATCGGCTCGGTCGCAAAAAAGCACGGGATATGGTTCTCGCGCCCCGGCAACGGCATTTGTCATCAGGTTCATCTTGAACGCTTCGGCAAGCCCGGCAAGACGCTTATCGGTTCGGATTCGCACACCCCGACGGGCGGCGGTATCGGTATGCTCGCAATGGGCGCGGGCGGACTTGACGTAGCCGTGGCAATGGGCGGCGGCGCGTATTACATAACCATGCCAAAGGTTGTAAAAATCAACCTCACGGGCAGGCTGAACGACTGGGTCTCGGCAAAGGATGTTATTCTTGAAGTCCTCCACCGCCTGACCGTTAAGGGCGGCGTGGGCAAGGTAATGGAGTACACGGGCGAGGGCGTAAAGTCGCTGAGTGTTCCCGAGCGCGCCACTATCACGAATATGGGCGCGGAGCTGGGAGCAACCACGTCGATTTTCCCGTCCGACGAGACGACGCTTAAATTCCTCAAGGCACAGGGCAGGGAAGAGGACTATGTCGAGCTTGCGGCAGACCCCGACGCGGTCTACGACGAGGAGGTCGAGATCGACCTCTCCGAGCTTGTTCCGCTGGCGGCTTGTCCGCATTCTCCCGATAACGTGAAAACGGTCGAGGAGATCGGCGCGATAAAGATAGACCAAGTCTGCATAGGCTCGTGCACGAACTCGTCGCTTCAGGACTTGCGCAAGGTCGCGCATATCCTCAAGGGCAAGACTGTTCACCCCGATGTTTCGCTCGCTATTGCGTGCGGCTCGAAACAGGTGTTCAATATGCTCGCGGACGGCGGTGAGCTGTCTATTCTCATTGACGCGGGCGCGAGAATACTTGAGAGCGCGTGCGGCCCGTGTATCGGCATGGGTCAATCCCCGAACAGCAAGGGCATTTCCCTTAGAACGTTCAACCGTAATTTCGAGGGCAGAAGCGGCACAAAGGACGGTCAGATATACCTCGTTTCCCCCGAGACCGCAGCGATAAGCGCGATAACGGGCGTGTTTACCGACCCGAGAACCGTCGGTGAAATGCCGCCCTACGTAATGCCCGAGAAGTTCCTCATCAACGATAATATGGTAACTCCCCCCGCGACCGTCGAGGAGGCTCCGAACGTTGAAATTCTGCGCGGACCGAACATCAAGCCGTTCCCCGTAAACAAGCCCCTCGCGGAGACTATCGAGAGCGGCGTTACGCTGAAGGTCGGCGACAACATCACTACCGACCACATTATGCCCGCGGGCGCGAAGATACTGCCGCTCCGTTCGAATATCCCCGCAATCTCCGAGCACTGCTTTGCGGTATGCGACGAGACGTTCCCCAAGCGTGCGAAAGAGGCAGGCACAAGCATTATCGTCGGCGGCGTGAACTACGGTCAGGGCTCGTCGCGCGAGCACGCGGCGCTTGCTCCGCTGTACCTCGGCGTTAAGGCGATAATCTGCAAGTCGTTCGCGAGAATACACCGCCAGAACCTCATCAACAACGGCATTCTCCCGCTTGAATTTGTCAACGAAGCCGACTACGATAAGATAGAACAGGGCGACAGCCTTGTAATAGCGAATATCCGCAGCATCATCGAGAACGGCGGCAAGATCATAGTTGAAAACAAGACCAAGGGCTTTTCGTTCGAGGTGAAGTGCGAGCTTTCCGAGCGCGGCAAGGGCATGATTCTCGCGGGCGGTCTGCTCAATTACACGAAGGATAATTGATATGAGCTTTTTGGATATTTTCAAAAAGGATCCGCTGAAAGCGATTTTCAAGGACGACGAGCGTGAAGATCACGATGACATTCTTCAAGCGGCAATGCTGCTGTCACGCAATGATGCGGATGTTATGAATAATATGAACTCCGCGCTTGACGATCCGATAAAGTATCTTAAGGCGAACGCGGAGCGGCTTTCCGAACGCGGGATAGAGCTTGATGATGAGGAATCGCTTGAGGAGCAGGACGCGGACGAACTGCTGTTCCTCTCGATGGTGGACGAGCTTGAAACTCACGGTTACGCGTTCGAGTTTGACTATAGCTGCGAACTTAAGGACTTTCTTTGGGGATTAGAGCAAATAAATAACTATGAGCTTATTGCGGACGCTGTAAAGTCCGTAAAGCAGGATAAATCGGGTGACGTTGAAGCGTGGGCTAAGGAAATAAATCTCGCGCTCGGTGAAAAGGCTTGTCTGTGTTATATCTATATTGAATCGGACAGCTATCCGATAGCTATTTCGGACTATGATACTATCGGCAAACTTGAAATTCCGTTTATTACGGCAATATGAAAGAGGCTACTATGAGTTTAGCAAGAAAGGATCCGCTTAAGGAAATTTTCAAGGACTACGACCGCAGCAATTTTGAGGATATCCTTGAAACCGCGCGGGCAATTTCAGGCGGCAACCGCAGAGTTGTGGCGGCTGTCGACGCAGCTCTCGACGACCCGAAAAAATACATAAAGCAGAACGCAAAGCGCTTTGAGGAGCGCGGCATAAGGCTTGACGATATCCCCGACGGGCTTGGCGCGGACAAGCTGCTGATGTTCGTAATGCTTGACGAGCTTGAGGTCTTTGACTATGTGTTCGAGTTTAATGCCGATTGTGAACGAGAGGATTTCTTGTGGAGATTGAGCCGGTTAAAGACGTACGACCTTATCAAGGACGCTGTCGGCGGTCTTGAGCTCGACGAGGACGGAAACGTCGAGACGTGGGGAAAGGCGATAAACGGCGCGCTCGACGGCAAGGCTTACCTATGCTATATCCATATAGAGGGCGAAAATTATCCGCTGGCGTTAATGACACACGAAATATTTGAAAAGATACCGCTGCCGTTTGTGGTGGTAATGTAGGAGGATTTATGGGATTATTCGGGAAAGAGAAAAAGCAGCCGTCGGAGCGCAACGCTATCGATGACAGCAAGCTGAAAATAAATCTCGCGGACACGGCGCTCGGCTTGCTCGTCAAGGGCGAGGATTTCACGGAGCTTGCCAACACCAAGTGCGAATTCGGGTACCTGTTCGAGATCGAGGGGCATGGCATTGAGGCGCTGTTCAAGCTCGAAACGGACATGACTGTCGCGTATTTCGCGGCGCAGGGCGACAAGCTCATGCGGCTGAACTTCAACGAGGATCTGTTCCGTTCGACGACGGAGGATTTCCTTGATATGCACGGCGGCAAAGGTGAATAAAATGGACGAAATTTCGCTGAAGATCGCCAAAACAAGCCCGCGTCAGCTTGACATTATAAAGCTCGTGCGCGAGTATGACGCTTCATTTTCGCTCGGCGAAATAAAGAACAGCATTCAAAACGGAAGCACCGTTGTCTGTTTTGACCCGTATAGCGGAGACTTGCTCGATGAAATGAACGGCGTTGACGTCCGCGAAAAATTTCTGAAACTAGTGAACGGTCTTCTCGGGTTGGGCGCGGATATTACGCTTGAACGTTATGGAGACGAGCTTGCGCCCGAAAATCTGGGTGAGCTGCTTCGGGATATTGATGAACGCAATTAAGGAGGAAATTATGGCAAAGATACAGATGACAACGCCGCTTGTTGAAATGGACGGCGACGAAATGACCCGCATTATATGGAAGATGATAAAGGATATCCTTATCAATCCGTATATAGACCTGAAAACGGATTACTACGATCTCGGTCTGGTTCACCGCAACGAGACGGACGACCAGGTTACCGTTGATTCCGCGAACGCGACCAAGAAATACGGCGTTGCGGTGAAGTGCGCGACGATCACTCCGAACGCTCAGCGCGTCGAGGAGTACAAGCTGAAAGAGATGTGGAAGTCGCCGAACGGCACTATCAGAGCCATTCTGGACGGCACGGTGTTCCGCAAGCCCATTCTGGTGAACGGAATAACGCCCTACATTCCCACATGGACAAAACCGATAACGATCGCCCGTCACGCATACGGCGACATCTATAAGAACACCGAGCTGAAAGCGCCGCAGGGCAGCAAGGCAGAGCTTGTCATCACTGACAAGGACGGCAAGGAGACCCGCGCGCTTATCCACGAATTCAAGGGCTCGGATGGTATCGTTCAGGGCGTTCACAACCTCGACAGCTCGATAGGCAGCTTCGCGAGAGCGTGCTTCAACTACGCTCTCGACGCAAAGGAGGACTTGTGGTTCGCGTCCAAGGACACGATCTCCAAGACCTACGACCACCGCTTCAAGGACATCTTCGCGGAGATCTACGAAGCGGAGTACAAGGCGCGCTTTGAAAAGGCGGGCATTGAGTACTTCTACACGCTGATAGACGACGTTGTGGCGCGCGTAATACGCTCCGAGGGCGGCTTTATCTGGGCGTGCAAGAACTACGACGGCGACGTTATGTCCGATATGCTTGCGACGGCTTACGGCTCGCTGGGCTTGATGACGAGCGTTCTCGTGTCGCCCGACGGGAACTACGAGTACGAGGCGGCTCACGGCACAGTAACGCGCCACTACTACAATTTCCTCAAGGGTGAAAAGACCTCCACGAACCCGATTGCGACCATTTTCGCGTGGAGCGGCGCACTCCGCAAACGCGGTGAGCTCGACGGCATACAGGCGCTCTGCGACTACGCAGACAAGCTCGAAAAAGCGTCCGTGCAGACCATGGAGGAGGGCGTTATGGACAAGAACCTCGCGGCGATGAGCAAGCTCGAAAACAAGCGCGTCGTCGACACCGAGACGTTCCTTGTGGAAATCAACAACCGACTTGAAAAGTTAATGGCATAAATTATCCTATACAGGGGTTGAAAATTATGCAGGAAAATAAAAATATATCGAAATCGGTGATACGGCGTTTGCCTCGCTATTACCGTTTTCTCGGGGAACTGCTGAACGAGGGCGTGGAGAAGATTTCGTCGCGCGAGCTGTCGGAGCGAATGAGATTAACGGCTTCGCAGATACGGCAGGACCTGAACTGCTTCGGCGGTTTCGGGCAGCAAGGCTACGGCTACAACGTCGCTGAGCTGCGCGGACAGATCGGCGCGATACTCCACCTTGACGACAAGCGCACGGTAATACTTATCGGCGCGGGAAATCTCGGACGCGCAGTGGCGTTACATATTGATTTCACGCGGTACGGATACGAGCTTACAGGCGTGTTCGACAGAGACGAAACGCTTACGGGCGAGAGTATTGCGGGTGTGCGGATACGTTCAACGGACGAGCTGCGCGGCTTCTGCGAGGATCGCCGTCCGAATATGGCGATTTTGTGTATTCCGCGCGACGGCGCGGAGGACGTTGTGAAAACGCTTATCGAGTGCGGAGTTACGGCTTTCTGGAACTTCTCACACTACGATATCCACGCCGAATATCCGAACGCTGCGGTCGAGAATGTTCACCTTACAGACAGTCTTATGACGCTTTCGTACCTCATGGAGGAGAGCGGTGAGGACGACACGATAACAAATTAAACTGCAAAAGCGTCCGTTTGTTCGGGCGCTTTTTTGCTTCGCAAACGGCTTTGTTAAGCCGATGTTAAGTTTGGTTGACAAAGTTCAAGTGGAAGTTGGTAGACATTTTTCAGCATATCGTGTATAATTAAACCAAGATGACAGCGGCGCAAAAGCAAACAGGGGGGAGTTTATGGAGAAAAATGGCAGAACTACGGGCACGGTCATCGAGGTGAAGAAGATATGGTGGATAAAGGTCAAGCTGAAAGCGGTAAGGCTGCACCCGCTTGACGGGGTCGCGTTTCCGCACAGCGTTAAGGTGAGGTATACCGTCGGCGGAAAGGAGTACGTCACAAAGGTGTATGTTCCGTGGCGGATACTGCCGCCGTCAAAGGGCGCGGAGGTCACGGTGGAGTACGATACGGACAGACCGTCGAGGTGCAGAGTCGGCTTAGTTAAGATAGGAGAATGAAATGACATTTGCGGAGAAACTGATAGAATTAAGAAAAGGACGAGGCTGGTCGCAGGAGGAGCTTGGCGAGCGGCTTGGCGTAACGCGCCAGACCGTCTCGAAATGGGAGCTCGGCTCGACGACCCCCGAAATGGAAAAACTCGCGGCAATGGGCGAGCTTTTCGGGATAACGCTTGACGAGCTTGTGCGCGGCGGGGAGAGTTACCGCGTGAGCGGAGACGTTCCCGAGCAAAAGGTGATCGTCGTGAAAAAGTCGGGGTTCGTTAACGGCGAGTACAAGAGCGAGAAAAAGCTGCTCGGCAAACCTCTCGTCCATATTAACCTGAAAGGAAAGGCGAACGGCTTTTTCGCGGTAGGGCTTATGGCAAAGGGATTTTTCGCGCTCGGACTGCTGTCAATGGGAGTTTTTTCGCTGGGACTGCTGTCGGTCGGCGTGGTTGTGCTCGGAGCGATAGCCGCCGTCGGCGTTGCAGTAAGCGCGTTGGCGTCCGCGGGTGTGTTCGCGTTTGGAGCGGTCTCTTTGGGAGTGTTCTCGTTTGGAGCGATATCCTGCGGGTGGCTGAGTTGGGGCGCAATAAGCAGCGGCACATACGTATTCGGAGCGGTTGCGAAAGGGCAAATCGCGATAGGAAGCACCGCCGAGGGCATAGTGGTATTGGGCAAGGAAACGCTCGGCGAGATCGAGATGCATTTGCCGATAACCGCCGAGGAGTTCAGAGCGGCGGTCGAGAGCCGTCTGCCCGACACGCCGAAATTTATCGTCGACCTGTTCTCGTGGTTCGCCGAGAACGTTGAAATAAGCTGATTGTTTAATAAAAAAAGCCGCTGTCCGTTTGGGCAGCGGCTCTTCTGTTTCGTCAATTTTCCCCGGTATCGGGGGTTTCGGCAATCTCGGCGATCTCGGGTTCATTCTTCGGCTTGGCAAAGAACAGCACTATCATTACCGCAGCGACGAACAGCCCCATCGCGATATCAACATAAGGCAGATAGACCATCATGTAGCCGTCGATGCCGAAGTGCGTCTGGCGGTAAAGCTCCGCCTCGTAGACCGACGGCGTAATGCGGCTCGATATTTCCTCAGGAGCGAACAGATCTGCGAGTATCACCGCCAGACCGCTCGAGAGCGTAAGCGCGACGGTCGACGCTCCCCAACCGCAGAGCGCGTTTTTCGTGAACTTTTCGTCGTTCCCCGAAAGAAACCTTGCGATCATCATAATAGACACCGCGCCGCCGACAAGGCACAGCACCTCGATAAGATATTCGGGCACGGACGCAATCACCATACGGTTGTTGAAGCAGTAGATTCCGCGCATAATGAAATACGCTCCGCCCGCCGAGTAACAGAAGCCGAGCCCCGGTCTGAATTCCTTTTTGTACAGCACCACGAACGCCTGTACCGCGAAAATTACCGCGAAAACATAGTCCACTATCATCAGCATTGACGACGGCGTGAGTTGCTTTGTCTCGCCCATGCCCTCATACACCGCGCATAGCGCGAGAATAAGAGTTCCAAAGCCTATAACAGCGGCTTTTCCGTTCGTGATATCCGACGCTTTCAGGTCGCCGAACGCGTTCTTCTTGTCGAACCGTGCGGTGATAAGCGCCCCGACAAACGTAAGCGCTATCAGTCCGAAATAAATTATATTGCACAATAATTCGTTCTCATAATAATAAAAGCCCGTGGTCATATCCGTACACGCGACTATCGAGTACAGCCGCGCCGCCGTGCACAGCACAGTTCCAACTGCTGTTACTATCAGCGTTGTCTTACTATTCTTCTTCATCTTATCTCCTTATTTTAAAGCGCTCCGCGCACCAGGCGGCATAGCCGCCCCAGCCGATTGATATTGCAGCCTTTCCGCTTCACTTCGTTTCACTCCGCTGCAAGGCTGCAACATCAATTGCTTAAGCACCGCTTTGCTGCGTTTTTGTTTGTCGCTTTCGGTTGCAGTTTAAAGCCGCGCCGTAATAATTACAACGCGACTATACCTATTATACTACATTCTGCGCGGCTTGTCAAGTGCTTAACGCTCTTCGAGAGGCACGTACTCCTTATTGATATTGATTGCCTTGTAAGCGGGGCGAATAATGCGCTTGCCGTTTATCATCTCTTCCATTCGGTGAGCGCACCAGCCCGCCATTCTCGCGCACGCGAACAACGCCGTGTACATCTCTACGGGAATTTTCAGCATTTTATAGACAAGCCCGGAATACATATCCACGTTTGCACATATATTTTTAATGTTCCCGCGTTCTTCGGCAAAAACCGCGGGCGTAAGGCGTTCTATGCTGTCGAGCAGCTTGAACTCCGCCTCGAACTCCGTTCCCTTTGCAAGTTTCATCGCGTTGGATTTCAAAATCACGGCGCGCGGGTCGGAGAGTGTGTACACGGCGTGACCCATTCCGTAGATAAGCCCCGACTTGTCGCCCGCCTCCTTGCGGAGCAGCTTATGCAGAAACGCGCGGACCTCGTCGTCGTCCTCCCAGTTTTTAACGCCCGTTTTGACGTGCTCGAGCATATCCATTACCTTAATGTTCGCGCCGCCGTGACGAGGACCTTTCAACGAACCGATTGCCGCCGAATACGCCGAATACGCGTCCGTTCCCGACGAAGAAACAGTGCGGCAAGTGAACGTGGAGTTATTTCCGCCGCCGTGTTCCGCGTGGAGCATAAGGCACAGATCGAGCAGCATAGCTTCCTCGGGGGTATACGCGCGGTCGTCGCGGAGTGTCGAGAGGATACTCTCGGCGAGGCTTTCCTCTTTATTTATCTGGTGCATTACCATGGTGTCGTTGTAGTAGAAGCGGCGCATTGTTTGATATGCCGCGACCATTATCGCGGGGAGCTTCGAAATAACGGAGATCGCCTTAAGCATTTCGCTCTCGACGGACTTGTTCTCGGGATCGCTGTCATAGCTGTACAGCGTAAGTACTGCCTGCTGCATTTTATTCATGATATTCGGCGAGGGATTGCGCATTATAACGTCCTCGCTGAAATAGCGCGGCAGCTCGCGGTATTCGGCGATGAGCCGCGAAAAACTCGTAAGCTCGCGTTCGTCGGGGAGCACGCCGAAAAGCAGCAGATACGCGACCTCCTCATAGCCGTAGCGTTTGCCGCTGATAGCGCCGTTCACCAGATCGCGGACGTTATAGCCGCGGTAGATAAGTTCGCCGTCGATAGGCTGCTTATCGCCTTCGCTTATGACGTAACCGTGAACACAGCAGACGTTCGTAATTCCCGCGACAACGCCCGACCCGTCCGAGTTGCGCAGTCCGCGCTTCACGCCGAACTTGCTGTACAGCGACGTGTCTATCGTGCTGTTGTCGACGAAATCCTCGCACATTTGTTTTAGTCTGTCGGTGGATCTCAGTTGTTCCATTTTGTCCATTTTCACACACTCCATTACAATTTGGTATCTCTGTTTAATGCATTTTTATTTTGTTTAGCAATTCTTATTTTTATTATACTACATTTGGATAATAAAGTCAAGTGTTGTTGTGAATAATCTGCATTAAAATATTGCATAATGCGCAGGTGAGAATTATTGTTGGCGACGCTGTGCCGGGCGTAATAATTTGTAATGAAAGGAAATACCGTATGCCTAAAAAAGTAACGATTGTTTCTGCTGCGGCGCTGATATTGCTTGCGGCGGTCATCGCCGTATTGGCGGCTGTGAGCGGGCGGGAGCGTTATAAATTGCCGCGTCGGGTGAGCGTATATTTCCCCGGGAACAGCGAAATATTGACAATGGATTACGGGGAATTTCTGGAGGGCTGTCTGCGCGGAACGCTCACGGAGGGCGGCTTTGCGGAGGAAACCATGACCGCCGTGACTGCCGCCGTAAATTCACGGGCAATGTACGCGATCTCGACAAAAAGCGGATTTGCGAATTTCGGCGCGGACTTCACGGTCGGCGCAGACTTTCCGTATGTTCCCGCGGAGAACGCGGACGAGAGTATCTCCGCCGCCGTCCGCGAGGGTCAAAAGCTGCTGCTCACCTATGACGGCGAACCGATAAACGCGCAGATGTGTATGATCTCGGCGGGCAGGACCGACGATCAGCCGCCGATCTCGCCGTCGATGTCGCTGCCGTGCGATATCGGCGTGAACGGCTTCGAGAGCCGCACTGCGTATACTCCCGAGGAGGTCCGCGCGGCGCTTTACAAAAAGGGCGAATTAACGGGCGACTGCCGCAAATGGTTCAGCGGCGCGGTCTGCGCGGATAACGGCACGCTGCTGTATATTTCGTTTAACGGGGAAAAAATAACGGGCGGCGCGCTGAAAAAGGCGCTCGGTCTGCGCAGCACCGCGATCAGCGTCGAATACGCCGAGGATAAGTTTTACTTCACCTGTCTGGGTCTCGGTGAAAATAAGGGAATGAGCGTCAACGCTGCCGATTTTCTCGCGCGCGGCGGTAAATCCGCGCGCGAAATTCTCGGCACGTTCTACCCGGGCGCGGAGCTTGAGGTAATAAAATAAAAGGCTTTTTGTAAATACGGAGGTTCAATGAACACGATAACTTTTATCAACGACAATATCGTCTGGGGCGCGCCCATGCTCTGCCTTATGCTGTTTACGGGCGTGATGTTTACGGTGAGGACGGGCTTTTTTCAGCTTCGGAAATTCCCCGCGATACTGAGATCCACTGTTTTCGCGAAATCGGACGAGCGTGACAAGGACAGCGTCTCGCCGTTTGCGGCTATGTGTCAGGCGCTCGCGGCGACCTTGGGAACGGGCAATATCGCGGGAGTTTCCACGGCGGTCGCTATCGGCGGCGCAGGCGCGGTGTTCTGGATGTGGATATCGGCGCTTTTCGGCATGATGACGGGGTTCGCCGAGAACGTCCTCGGAATGCTCTACCGCCGCAAGGAAAACGGCGTGTACAAGGGCGGCGCAATGCTTTATATCCGCGACGGACTGTCCGAAAGCCCGAAAACGCGTCCCCTCGCGCGTCCGCTGTCGGTGATATTCGCGGTGCTGTGCGTGCTCGCGGGCTTCGGAATGGGCAACGCCGCGCAGATGAACTCCGCGTCCGAGGCGCTCCGCACGGGCTTCGGCGTACCGCCGCTCGTTACTGGGATAGTGCTCGCGGTTCTGGCGGCGGTCATCGTTTTCGGCGGCGTGAAGCGGATCTCCGCGTTTACGGCGCGGCTTGTGCCGTTTATGAGCGCGTTCTACATAATCGGCTGCCTGTACATCATAATCGCGAACGGTAGCGAGCTGCCGTCCGTACTCGCGGATATTGTGAAGTCCGCGTTCGGATTTGCGCAGGTGGGCGGCGGCATCGCGGGCGCTGCCGTGAAAACGGCGGTCTCAATGGGCTTCAAGCGCGGCGTTTTCTCGAACGAGGCGGGGCTTGGAACGTCGGTGTTCGCGCATATCTCAAGCGGCGTGAAAAGCCCCGTGGTATGCGGAATGTGGAGCGTTTTTGAGATCTTCTTCGACACGATAATCATGTGTTCGCTCACCGCGCTTGTACTGTTGACGGGGAGCTGTCATTCCGAAAGGATAGCCGTGACCGACGTGAGCGAAAAAACGCAGTACTGCCGCTTAACGGAGAGCGGGAGACTGATAACGGACGGCGCTAAGCTGCCCGAGGCGATACGTCTGCACACCGTTCAAGGGGAGTTCATCGAGGTGGAAACGGGCGGCGGTATGACCCACTCGAACGTCGTCGCGGTAACGGGTATCGCGGACGAAAGCGGACATATCATCTCCGCGAGGATAGAGCCGCTGAACGGTGTTGGCTTGGCGACTTACGCGTTTTCGGCGAAGTTCGGGAGGGCGGCGGGAGCGGTTTTGTCGGTGCTGGTGGTGATGTTCGCGTTCTCGACGGTTATCGGTTGGTGCTATTTCGGCGGCGAGGCGGCATCGTTCCTGTTCGGCGACCGCGCGAAAAAGCCGTTCTGCGCCGTGTTCATCGCGTTTTCGGTGATCGGCGCGACCGTGAATATGAGCGTCGCGTGGGGAATTTCCGATATGCTCAACGGGCTTATGGCGATACCCAACCTTATCGCCGTGCTGTGTCTGCGCAAAAAGGTTTTCGCGGAGGTTCGGGAATATTCAAGCGGAAGATCTGCCGAAAGGAAAAATCGGAAGATAGCCCTTAAAACGTAACTAAAGGCGGGAAAAAATCCCGCCTTTATTCAAAATATCAGCCGTCTTTTAATTTCAGCTATTGGAAACACCGGGCTTAGCCTTGAAGCTCAGGCAGTCCGTGCACTGTACGACAGTGGGGTTTGCCTCGTGAGTGCCCACCTCGATCTTGTCGAGCGAGCAGAAATCCTCGCAGCAGCAGTGGTGTTCGCAGTTGTGGATAGTGCAGCCGATGTGCTTGTTTGCGTATTCGGTTCCCATAATAATACTTCCTTTCGTGAAAGAAATGTGATTGTACAGCTTTATGCTGTGTAATTATTATGGTTTTGTTTCGGCTGTGTATTCTTGGAGATTTTTGGAATTATTTTAAATCGTTTTCACCGTTTTTTTCCTTATCGAACAACTCGCGGAATTTCCTCCGACAGCGGAAATTCACCACGGGCAGCGAAACGACGAGAGCTGTCAGCATGATAGGCATGACCGAATCGCCCATATCCGAGAACCCGAACAGCCCCGTTTCGGCGTTACGCGTGAGAACGAGGGCAACCGCCGCAATTATCCCGAGCGCTATCATTATCCTCGCGGAAAGCACGTTGCAGTATTCCTGCGTCCGCTCGTTTTTGGACGCGGTTTTCGTCTTGAACGCGAACACCGTGCTCGTCGGTATCATCAGCATAATTATTCCCGTTATTATCAAAATCGTGGGAACGGCAAAATACAGCAAATCCATACGTCCTCCTCAATTGCGGCGGTTCATTATCTTCCTGAATTTCCAAATCAGATAGCCCATTGTAAGCGCGGCTATCGCGAACATTATCACACCAAGGAGCACCGGGCCGTTTTCCTTTATCACCATAACTCCCGTGAAAATTTCCAAGCCGAGCGCTCCCCCGAGTATAACGAACAGCAGCACCGCAAAGAGTATTCTCACCCCGACGGGCAGTCTGTTGCTCGTCGACGCGCTGTCAATGCCCTCAACAGCGCCCTCGACTATTTCCTCTATCAACATCTCGATAATATCGTCCATTGTTCACCCGTCCCTTCAAGAGAATATTTTATGCATCCAATACCTCCGTGTTCCCTGCGAATTTCCCCTCGAACGTAAGCTGCAGAATTACCTTTTCTCCGTGTTCCCGTTTTTCGCGGATAAGTGCGAGCAAACGCTCGGGTTCGCCGTTCATTCCGCATATATGGGAACGTATGTTCTGCTTTTTGTCGACCACATAAATGTAAAAGCTTTCGCCACAAAGCTCCGTTTTGAGTATATTTCCCTCACACAAAAACGGAGAGTGCGAAATACGGCTTAAAACCAGATCAGTCTTAAATAGTATCAGATCGTCATATTCGTTTACCGGAACAAAATTATTGCGGTGCGCTTCAATAAATCGTAAATATAAACGTGAAAACGCCCGATACGCGCCCGCGAAAACCGCCCCGACCACCGAAACCGTTATAAACACCAACGTAGATAACAATTGAATAACCGAGCCGATAATAAGCATTATTACGACAAAAGACAAGATCACCAGACAACTTTTTATAATTCCCGAAAATCGGTAAGGATTTTTGTCTATCGCCGTTTTTTGACCGCAGTTTGCGCAGAGAAAACAGATATTCGGCTCGTAAAGGCTGTGCCCTCCTTGATCTATCTTCTTTTGAATAAACGGTATGGGGCGCACGGGAATATGCCATTTATCAGCTTTGCCGATTTGTACGTTATATCTGTCAAGTTTAACGCGTCCGTATTCGTCCAATACCGCCGCAGCGCTGCTCATCCGTCCGTTGGGGCGGCGCATGTAGCTGAATACGCGGCGGCAATTGACAACGCAAAAGTTCACCCCGTTAGCCGATACCCCCACAGAATTCGGCAGACGTTCTTTGTCGGGAGGTTCAAGCGTTAAGTCAACGCCGCAGTACGGACATATTTTATTCAGCGCCGCCATTGTTCACCCGTCCTTTCAGCCGCCGTTGTTATGTCGGCGGACAGCCTTTATCAACTGCCAAATCAGTGCGCCTGTAATAACGGCGGCAGTGATAAACAGCAGCACTCCGCGCACTCTTCCGCCGCTGTTAAAGCACGCCAACCCCGCAAATACGATAAGGAACACCACGCCGCCGTACAGCGCGGTAATCAGCACCGCCGCGAGTATTCTCAGCGGCAGCGGAACACGTCTGCTTTTTGCAAGCCCGACTGTACCCTCAAGGATCATCTCGAAAATGATTTCAAATAACTCGTCCATAACCTACCTAGGCTTTCCGTCCTCGTCGAATTTCTCTTTAAGCTGCCGCTCGATAACAGCTATAATGACGAACAGCGCGGCAACCTGCCCGCCTGTGACCGCCAGAAACGTAACAAAGCCCGCTGTCTCGCCGAATTTCAAAAACAGCGCCGACAAGCCGACCGCAAGCGTGACTGCCGACACCGCCGCGAAAGTTATCGTCGCGTAATGTCCGTAGGCGGTCTGAGCGAAATCCCACGCTTCGGTGCTTTTTCGGGAGCGCTTGGTATTGTAGCCGTTCTCGCCGAATCTCGGCGGAGATCTCCACATAGACCACGAAATTGCCATAATGATGAGCGGCGTGGGGAGTTCTCCGATAAGAAATAATATGTTGACTGCGTTCTCATTCATTGCGCTCACCCGCCTTTTTCAACAGACGCTCCGCCGCGATATTCACCGTTGCGAGAGCCGCAATTTCAACGCCGACCGATATGCACATAAGAATAAATTTTCCGTTACTGTCCAAGCCGTTTTTAAGTAATACCGCGCTCACCGTCGCGGCCGCAACAGTCAGCGGCGCAAAAACCGCTGTCATCAGCCGTCCGCAATACCTTTGCGCAGTATGCCACAACACGTCGCAGCTCATTGACAGCTTGGTGCGAAAGCCGAAAAAGGCGTTTCGCATCGGAGGATTACGCCACAAAATTATCCCGGCGATAAGCGATGCCAACGGCACTGCAACGCCGCCCGTGAAAATCAGAAAATCACCCATTCGGCTCACCGTCCTTGTTGAACTCGCGCTTGACAATGCTGTCGGTCACGCCGATAACGACAAACAGCGCGATAAAATCCACGAAATTCACCACGCCCGTAACTATCCCCAAGACATATTTGTCCGCGCGGACGATAACGGGTATCAGACCGCTTATAAGCGTCAAAAACGACAGCACCGCATAAACCGCCGTACAAATCCGCCCGAACAGTCCCTGAGCGCGCTCCCACGTCTCCTTGTTTTTAAGTGACCACGTTGTCCGATAGCCGAAAGCGTCGCCGTATCCCGGCTTTGTCAGCCAAATCATCAGCCCCAGCCCGAGTATAGTCAGCGGCAGCAGCATACTGCACACGACTATGATAACTGCTTCACCCATTGCCGCCACCGACCTTTCGGGTTCCGTCCTTATCGAACTCGCGCCGAACAACGCCCTCGGTAACAGCTATAACCGCCAACACCGCAAGCCCTTGCACGGACGTCACTATCAAACAAATTATTCCGCATACGTCGTCGTCAACGCTTACAGCTATCGGAAATATCCCCGCTATCAGCGAAAGGAACGACAGTGCCGCAAACGTTATCGTACACAATCTCCCGAACACCTCCTGGGCGCGCTCCCACGTTTCCTTGCTTTTCAGCGATGTTTTTGTCCGATAGCTTAAAACCTCGCCGTAGCAGGGCCTTTTCAGCCAAATCGTCAGCCCCAACCCCAGCATTAACAGCGGCAGCAGCATATCCGCAGCGGCGACTATTACGCTATCACTCACCGTTCTCACCGTCCTTACCGCCGTTGCCGTGCTTCTTCCGATACTTAACGCACTCCGTCAGCAGATACTCTATCTGCCCGTTCACCGAGCGGAAGTCATCCTCCGCCCACCGCATAAGCTCCGCGTACAGCGACGCGGAAAGCCGCAGCGGTATTTGCTTTTTCGCGTTCTTCTTTTCCTCGTCGCTCAACTGATCACCCCTTATGTTTTTTCCCCGAATGTTCACGATTGGCTGTTGAATTTCTCCCCTGAAGTCGACAAAGGCTTTTGGTTCTCCCCCTGAATGTCGACGAAAGCGGGTTTTTTTAAAGGCAAAAGCTCGCACCGCTCACTTCGTTCGCTAGCCGAGTTGCCGTTGCGTGTTTTGCTTGTTGCTCTTTGCCGTTGAATTTCTCCCCTGTATGTTGACGATTGGCTGTTTATTTCAAAGCGCTCCGCGCACCGGCTCACTCCGTTCGCCTAGCCGAGTTGCCTTGCTCCGCTACGTTCGCTGCGCTCTCTCCGCTGCACAAGGCAACTCGCTTGCGCTCCGCTTCGCTACGTATTTTGTTTGTCGCTCTCGGCTACAGTTTAATGCTGCGTGTTTTGTTTGTCGCTCTCGGCGGCAGTTTAGAGCCGCGCGTTTTGTTGGCCGTTCTTATCCGGCAGCTTTTTCGCGAGAACCGCTGTACCGACAACCACGACCGCCGTGAACGCCGTCATAATCCCGTGCACCGCGGGAATACCTGTAAGCACACCCGTCTGATACAGCACGGCGGGAACGTCCAGCAGCGCGTGCAGAACCACCGCGCACGGATACAGCCACACCTTGCCCCTCTGCGACGCAGCCTTGTACACGATCACCGACATACACACATGGAACACCATAGCCAAAACGCGTTCATAAATACTCTGCCCCATGACCGCAAAGTCAATCGCGCTTATCGCTTCCACCTGCGAACGTACCGTTTCGGCAAGCTCGGGATTTCCCGCGCTGCTTATTTTGACGAACTCGTCAATACCCAGAGTGTTCACCGACGCGGCAACGGAGATATTCGACAGCATTGTCATTCCAAGCAGCAGTATCGCCTCGCAGCCGCCGTGACCTATTCCCGTGTACACGGCGTTTTTTGTTGAGTAATGCTTTCTCATAAGCGTCTTGTACGCGATAAAGCGCCCCGTCTCCTCGAAAACTCCCGCCGCGAACGCGCCGTAAACACAGTACAGCACTTTGCTCCCCTGCACTATCGGGAGCATTACCGCGTGCAGCAGCTGCTCGAGTATCATCGCGAACACGAAGAACGTTCCCGCGCCGATAAACACGCTCGGCAGCCAAGTCTCGCGGTTCTTCAGCTTAAATATGACCGCCGCCCCGATCGGTATTATCAACGCGAGCAGACCGCCGACCGCCATTGCCGCAATAGTTTCCGTCGTAAACATAACGTTCTCCTTAATAAATCGAGCCGCTGTTGACTATCGGCTGAGCGTCCTTGTTTCCGCAGAGGACTACCAGCAGATTGCTCACCATCTGCGCCTTGCGCTCGTCGTCAAGCTCGCATACGCCGCTTTCCTCGAGCTTTTTCAGCGCCATTTCCACCATTCCCACCGCGCCGTCGACTATCTTCTGTCTTGCCTCGATGACTGCGGTCGCCTGTTGTCTTTGCAGCATTGCGGCAGCTATCTCCTGAGCGTAGGCGAGGTGCGCGATACGTGCCTCGATTATCTCAAGACCCGCGATCTGTACGCGCTCCTGCAGCAGATCCTTAAGCCGTTCCGAGACCTCGACAGACGAGCCGCGCAGTGTTTTTTCGTCGCTGTCGGTGCTGTCGTAGGGGTAGCATCTCGCGACGTCACGCAGCGTGGTGTCAGCCTGTATCGACAGAAACGCGCCGTAGTTCTGCACGTTGAACACCGCCTTTGCCGTGTTCACAACGCGCCATGTCACCACTATCCCCACCTCTATCGGGTTGCCCGAGAGGTCGTTTATCTTCTGCTTCTCGTTGTTGTGGGTCATGGTTTTCAGCGAGAGCTTGCCGCCGCCGACGGGCGTGCTGAACGGGTTCACGAAGAAGAATCCCTCTTTTTTCAGCGTGCCGACGTACTTGCCGAACAGCGTAAGCACAAGCGCTTCGTTCGGGCGCATGATCTTCAGCCCGATAAGCGGAAACCAACCGATAGCCAGCCATACGATACCGATAATAAGCGCTGCCGCGGGAGCGTCGTCCGTGGATGTGGTTGCTCCCCATATCATCAGCATGACTGCTCCGATCATAAGTAAAAGCGTAACAAACAGCACTGCCCAACCGTTCGCGGGGTGAAGCTCCTTTTCCTCGTAGGTATAAGTTTTTTCAGCGTTCTTCTCCATAAAAACACACCCTTTCAATTACTCTGTTTGATATCATTTTGATATCTTGATGAAATTATAGCACAAATGCCGTATTTTGTCAAGAGGAAAATAAAATATTTTTACGTATTGAAATTCCGGGAGAATTATGCCATAATAATAACAGAATAATCGCAGGAGGTGTTTTTATGATAATCAAATCTTCAACAACATTGAGGAACGACTACCCGTCGATATCCAAGCTCGCTCACGAAAAGCAGGAGCCTATCTACATCACCAAAAACGGCGAGGGTGATCTGGTGGTGATGAGTATCGAGGCTTTTGAGCGCCGCGAGGAGCTTGTGCGCCTGAAAGCCGCTCTCGACGAGGCGGAGCGGGAATACCAGGCGGGCGCGCCGACGTATACTCTTGATGAAATTGACACAATGATGGAGGAAATCATAAATGGAAAAGATTGAGTACTCCATTGACTATTTGTCGGCGGCACGAAGCGACATTGCCGGCATTATTTCAAATTTTGTTATGCTTGGCAGCACCAACGGCGCACAGCATATCAGAAAGAAAATCGTAAAGGCGGGCGAACAAATTCAATTTATGCCGTATTCGGGTGCTGTCGTTCCCGACGGCGAAATGGCAAAAAACGGATACCGCATGGTTGTTATTGAAAAATATTTTATGTTTTATAAGGTATTGGAAAAAAGCAAAACGGTGATAGTCTACCGTGTTCTTGACGGCAGAACCGACTATCCGAAATTATTTGAGACGGAGTAATAAAAACGGGAGCGCAGCGCTCCCGTTTATTTTACTTGTTCATCATCTCGGCGATAAGTTCCCTGAGCCTTTGCACCGCGCCGTCGGGGGTGAGCTTCTCGGAGAGCGACTTGTCGCGGCTCGACAGCTCGAACACGCCTTCGTCGAGGTTTCTCGGGCTTACGACCACGCGCAGCGGAACTCCGAGCAAGTCCGCGTCGGAGAACATCACACCCGCGCGGACGTTCCTGTCGTCGTAGATGACCTCAACGCCCGCCGACTGCAAGTCCCCGTAGAGCTTGTCCGCAGCCGCCTTGACGCGTTCGTCGTCGGCACGGACGGCGCACAGGTGCACCTGCCACGGCGCTATCGCCATAGGCCATATCGGACCGTAGTCGTCGTGCGAAGCCTCGCAGACGGACGCGGCAAGTCTGCCCACGCCGATACCGTAGCAGCCCATTATCGGGGTCTGCTCCTTGCCGTCCTTGTCGAGGAACGTCATGCCCATTGACTTGGAGTACTTCGTGCCGAGCTGGAAGATATTGCCGACCTCGATACCGCGCGAAATGCCGACCGTTTTTTCGCCGCATTCGGGGCAAACGCCGCCGTCGATTATCTTGGCGAGGTCGCGGAACTCAACGTCCGCGCAGTCGCGCTCCATATCAAGACCCGTCATGTGGAAATCGACCTTATTCGCGCCGCAGACGAGATTGTTCGCGCCCTTGAGCGAGCTGTCGAACAGCACGGTATGTTCGCCGTTGACGACGAGGTTCACGGGACCGATAAAGCCCGCTTGCAGACCGCATTCCTCATCAATAACGGCGGGGCGGATATCGCAGCCGAGGTAGTTCGTGAGCTTGGTTTCGTTCACGTCCAGATCGCCGCGCAGGAATACCACCACAAAGCTGTCGTCGGTGTTTTTCTGGTAAATTACCGCCTTGAGCGACTTCTCCACGGGCGCTTTGAGGAACTCACAGACCTCCTCGATAGTGTGGCAGCCGGGAGTGTTCACCTCGGTGAGCGGCTCGGAAGCGTCGTCGCGGACGTTCGTAATTATGGACGGCGCGGCTTCGACATTCGCGGTGTAGCCGCAGTGCTTACAAATCGCGATGCTGTCCTCGCCGATAGGCGTGAGCAGCATAAACTCATGCGAAACGCTGCCTCCGAAAATACCGTTGTCGGACTTTACCGAGATGACGTTCGGTGCGCCGCAGCGGCGGTAGACATTCTCGTAAGCCTTATGAGCGCGTTTGTAGTACTCCTCCAGGTCCTCCTGGCTTGTGTGGAACGAATACGCGTCCTTCATCGTGAACTCGCGCACGCGTATCAGACCGCCGCGCGGACGAGCCTCGTCACGGAATTTCGTCTGTATCTGATAGATCATGAACGGGTATTTCGTGTACGAGTTTGCGTACTCGCGGACGAGCTGCACCGCCGCCTCCTCGTGCGTCATACCGAGCACGAGCGGCTGTTTGCCGCGGTCGGTGAAGCGTACCATTTCGCTGCCGATAGAGGTGTAGCGTCCGCTTTCCTCCCAAAGGCTCGCGGGCATAACGACGGGGAACATTACCTCCTGTCCGTCAATAGCGTCCATTTCCTCGCGGATTATCTGCTCGATCTTACGCGTTACCCTTTTCAGCGGCGGGTAGTTCGAGAATATGCCGTTCGCCACATATTTGATGTAGCCGCCGCGCACCATAAGCGCGTGGCTGTCGATAGCGCAGTCCGAGGGGCGCTCCTTAAAGCGGTCGCCGACCAACTTGTCTAATTTCATTTTTAGTCCTCCTTTATTTTCTACCGTTGCTGCACGGTGAAAGTCTGTATAATGAATGAGCGGTAATCCGTAATTTGCGGTACTCGGAAAAGCTGTTATTTTTTGACCGCTACCGCTGTAAACTCTCCCGGTAATCTGTCATTTGTCCATGCGGGGTGTTCGTCAAATTTTTCTAAACAAAAGCCGCTGTTTATAACAGAATTTATTATCTCGCTGATCGTGTATTTTCGATAACTGCATTTTGGCATTTCCCTGCGGATATCATCTTCAAAGAAACGGGCATGAGCCATTTCACCTTCAAAAATATCCGCTGAGAAATAACTCATGGCGGGCTGCTCAAAATTCAGTATATCCGATATCTTTGTAAACGGATGAAAATCGCTGCATATCAATTTTCCGCCTGTTTTCAGCAAAGAAAACATTATACGCATAAATTCATCGATGTCATGAAAATAATGTAAAATACCGCCCTCCATAAACACCACATCAAAAAAGCCGCCGTATTTTGATGTGTCGATCTCCAATATATCACACACTTCAAAATCAATGTCAACGTTCGCGGCTTCGGCTGTTTCAAGAGCGTATCTTTTATTGTCCTCAGAAATATCAAATACAGTTACCTGTGCTCCCAACAGAGCCAGAGGTATTGCTTTTTTACCGCAAGAGCCGCATATATTAGCCACTTTGATTCTGTCATACGTATCAAAGTATTTCGAATATCTCCTCAGCATTCCGATCGGATCGCCGATATTTTGTTTTGCTCTTTCGGACGGTGTTCCGCAGGTATTCACCCAAAACTCATAGGCATTATATTCCCATGCTTTTTTATTCTGTATGCTGTAATCTTCCATTTGTCCTGTACCTCCGTGAACCCGAATTGCCCGCTATGAATAACAGGTTTTGCTCAATATCCGAAACACCAAAACAAAAACGCCCCTTAACATACAGTCAAGGGACGAGTAATTAACCCGCGTTACCACCCGAATTCGGAGAGTTTCCGCTCTTAAATCTCGTAACGGGAGAGACCGTCGCCGCTTAGTCGTGTTTTCGCGGCGCGCTCCAAGACGGGTTCGGCATGGGAAAGGAACGGCTTTCAGCAAGCGCCGTCTCTCTGGACATTTCCGTTTGCGTACTATTTCTTGTCATAGCTTTGAAATATTTATGTTGTTATTATATCACAAACTTGTAAATTTGTCAATACCCGCGAAAAAATTCTTGACAAGGATTAAAATGTATGTTATAATAAAAGTGGAGCACCGCTCATAACAAAAAACGGAAATACGCGCAACATTTAGTTGTCGCAGCAAAGCGGAGCGCAAGCAACGGTGACGACGGAGCGCTTTTATATAGGGGAGGACACCCATGACAAAAAACGGCGATTACGCAAAACAGACTGTCCACGTGTTTGACGCGGACGGAAACGAAGTCGGTCTCACGTACCCGAAACGGGCGGCGGGACTGGTAAAAAAAGGTCGGGCACGTTATGTGAACGATCGAGAAATTCATCTTAACGCGTCCGACGTAACGAAATTTACGGAGGAAATCAAGATGGATAATAACAATATAATCACCCAGAACAGCGACAGAACAAGTCAGGGCGGCGCAGCAAGCCAGGGCGGCGGAGCAAGCCAGGGCGGCGGAGCAAGCCAGGGCGGCGGAGCAAGCCCGTATACTATGCTGTACTTTAACGCGCGCGAGTGGCACTTCAACAAGGACTGCAAGGACAACACGGGCTCGCGCTCGTTTATGACGGGTCCCGACGGGGTGCTCACGGAGGCGTTCACGATAGGGAATTGGACGTGGAACTGGACGGAGATATGCACGAAGCAGCTTACGCTCGCGAAGAATACTCCGCATTTGTTCACGTTCTGGCTGAACGGCGGCGAAAACGACCGCAACAACGAGGTCTGCCGCTTTGAGGTCGTGTTCAACAACGACCATGAGAACCGCTATACCTACAATCTGAACCGCAATTTCATACAGCCCGTAAAACGGCTTAACGGCTGGGAGCTGTACGAGATACCGTTCACCACGGGCGATAACGAGTACACCGAGCTGCGTTTCGTGGCGCAGTACGCGTATATGACGGTCATGACGGCTAAGGATAAGTTCGAGTACGCGGATATTCCCGATACCGTGGACGAGTTCGCGGACGAGAGACCGCAGCGGCATAATGTTGTGTTCCAGGACGGCTGGCCGACCAATAATTGGTACAGCACGAAAAATCTCCGCGCGGCAAAGGAAAAGCGCGAACGCGAGGACACTCAGAACGGCGGCGGGGTTCAGATCGACAAACGCGACCTCAGCGGCACAATGACGGGAATGACGAGCGCGTTCAACGGACTGGCGGGAGCTATGGACGCGGTGAACGGAACACTTTCGGGCGTTTCGCAGATGGTCGAAAGCAGCATAAAAAGCGCCTGCGATATGCTTCGGCAAAGGATAACCACATCGGCGGTCCAGGTAGGCGCGAACAATCCCGACGAGCTTGCGGAAACGGTGTGCGAGGAGTTCAGCGACAGGATAAGCGACGCGATAAACGATAATATCTCCACTATGACGGATCAGGTGGAGTCGCTGCTCGAGGACGTTCAGAGCACGCTCGAGGATCTCCGCGATACCGTGGAGGAGCTTAACGAGGACTGAACGCAAACGGGTGATATCCGTCTTAATTAAATAATTACGGAGCGGAGAGCACGGCTTTCCGCTCTTATTTTTTCCTCTTGACAACGGCGCGGAAATGTTGTATAATGTAAGTAATAACTTTGGAAAGCAGCCTTGCGGCACTGCTTGTTAAGCCGAAAAGCGACCGAGCCGTCACGCGGCATAGCCGTAAAGCGAAAAAGCGACCAACAGTCGCCGCAACGGCAAAAGTCGCAAGCGAGCAGTATTGCCGCAGAGGAGCGAGCAAAGCGAGCGGAGCGGAGGCAATGCGAGCGGAGCGGAGGCAATGCTGCTCGGCTAGGTCGCGCGAAGCGCGGCCGGTGCGAGCTTTTGCATTTTAAATAAGGAGATAAAGTGCTATGGGATTACTTAAAGCCGGTATTGGCGCCGTATCGGGCGCATTGGCGGATTCTTGGAGAGATTATTTTTATTGTGACGCGTTAAGCTCGGAGATACTTGCGGCGCGCGGGTGGAAGCGCGTCGGCGGCAAATCGTCGAACACAAAGGGGAGCGATAACGTAATATCGAACGGGTCGATAATCAACGTGAACGAGGGACAGTGCGTGTTGATAATCGACGGCGGTAAGGTCGCGGAGGTGTGCGCCGAGCCGGGCGAGTTCGTATACGATACGTCTTCCGAGCCGAGTATATTCTACGGTGACCTCGGGGAGAGCATTAAGGCGACGTTTAATTCGATAGGGAAGCGGTTCGCGTTCGGCGGCGAAGCTCCCAAGGACCAGCGCGTTTATTTTATCAACACCAAGGAGATAATGGGCAACCGTTTCGGCACGGCGACGCCTATCCCGTTCCGCGTGGTCGACAGGAATATCGGGCTTGACGTGGACGTTTCGCTGCGCTGCAACGGCGAGTATTCGTACAGGATAACCAACCCCGTACTGTTTTTCAGCAACGTCTGCGGAAATTTCGGCGATACATACCCTAAGCGCACTATGGACAGTATGCTCAAGACGGAGATAGTTACGGCGCTCCAGCCCGCGCTCGGGAAAATCTCGGATACTGGCGTTCGCCCGAGTATGCTGCCGTCGCATACTATGGAGATATGCGACGCGCTCAACGAGATACTTTCCAAGAAGTGGGGCGAGCTGCGCGGTATGGCGGTAAGCTCATTCAATATGAACCCGCCGTCGCTCTCGGCAGAGGACGAGGCGCTTATCAAGGACTTGCAGAAGACCGCCGTAATGCGCGACCCGGGAATGGCGGCGGCGCACCTCACACAGGCGCAGGGCGAGGCTATGAAGACTGCCGCGGGCAATTCGGGCGGCGCAATGGTCGGCTTTATGGGAATGAATATGGCGCAGCAGCAGGGCGGTATCAACGCGGGAAATCTGTATAATATGGCGGCGCAGCAGAACGCACGGACAGCGGCTGCTTCCGCTCCGCAGACGGCGGCGGTTCAGTCGGCGGGGTGGACTTGCTCGTGCGGACAGACGAACACGGGGAAATTCTGCACGTCGTGCGGCGCGAAAAAGCCCGAGAACTCCGATGGCTGGACATGCTCGTGCGGCGCGCTCAACAAGGGGAAGTTCTGCATGGAGTGCGGAAAGCCCAAGCCCGCGGGAATGCCACTTTACAGGTGCGACAAGTGCGGCTGGGAACCCGACGACCCCGCCAAGCCTCCGAAGTTCTGTCCCGAATGCGGAGACCCGTTCGACGCGAACGATATAGTTTAATTTAAAGTGAACAGTTTTGGCGGAGACTTTGCGGTCTCCGCTTTTTTCGGGGAATTTCTTTTTGGGAAAGTGTGCGGTTTTTTGCAGTTGTTCACATGATACTCTTATAGGTGCAGAAAGGTGAAGTTCACCGAGACACGAAAGGAGTATCACAATGACAACAGAGGGCTTTGTAAAGCTGCCGAGGACTATGCTGGAATGGGGGTGGCTCGACGACGGAAACACGGTCAAGGTGTATCTGGTGCTGCTGCTCTCCGCAAACTGGAAGGACGCGGAGTGGCACGGCATTAAGCTGAAACGCGGACAGCTTATCACGAGTGTGAACAGCCTCAGCCAAAAGTGCAGGCTTACGGTACAACAGGTGCGCACGGCACTTTCACACTTGGCGTCAACAAATGAAATAACAATATCAAAAGCGGCAAAATTCAGCTTGGTCACGCTGAATAATTACGATTTCCCCGAGAACGTCAGCACGGAAAACAACAACGTTCCAACAACGAAACAACAAGTTAATAACAATGTTTCAACAGCGGAACAACAAGTCGTCAACAACGTATTAACAACAGTAGAAGAAAGGAAAGAAGAAAAAGAAAAACAAGAAAGGGAAGAAGCGGCTGCGCCGTCTTCTCCCTCTTCCGTTAATTCATCTAAATCCTTTAATTCAGCTGTTACGAGAGCCGAACTCGCCGACAAATACGGAGAGGAGAACGTTCTGCTTTACGAGAGCAAATACGACAGTTGGGCGGCTAAAAAGAGTATCACCGACTTTTCGAATATGTACGGGGTCATCGCGAAATGGCTTGCCGAGGACGGCATTGCAAAGCCGCACAGCTCGTTTGCCATGGACGATGTCATGAGGAAAATAATCGGACGCTACAAGTCGGATTAGCAGTTATTTGCAGTTGAATTTGCGGCATAATAAATTCACCGGAATAAACGTATGTGCATATACTGGACTACGAAAGGAGCGATTTTTTATGTGCGGAATTGCAGGAGAGGTAAATTTTAAGGAGCGGATAAACGCCGAGGTGCTGCGCGAAATGAGCCGCGCACTCACGCCGCGCGGACCCGACGCGGACGGTCTGTTCGAGCATGAGCACGTCTGTCTGGCGCACAGGCGGCTTATCGTCATCGACCCCGAAAACGGCGCGCAGCCCATGACGTTTGGCGATTACACGCTGGTCTACAACGGCGAGCTTTACAACACCGAGGAGATACGCGCGCAACTCGACAAGCGCGGCTGCCGTTTCCTCGGACACTCGGACACCGAGGTTGTCCTCAAGGCATACGCCGAGTTCGGGGAGAAGTGCGTCGAGATGTTCAACGGCATCTTCGCGTTTGCGGTGTGGAACAGCGCCGAGCAGACGCTTTTTATGGCGCGAGACCGTATTGGCGTCAAGCCTTTGTTTTATTCGTTAACGAACGGCGGGATAACGTTCGCGAGCGAAATAAAGGCGCTGCTCAAGCACCCCGAGGTCAAGCCCGTTATCACCGAGGAGGGCGCGGCGCAGATAATGCTGGTGGGCCCCGCTAGGATAGTAGGCGACGGCGTTTTCCGCGATATACGCGATATTCCCGCCGCGCACTGCGCAACGTTCTCGCGCAAGGGGCTGAACGTTCGGCGCTACTGGAAGCTCACAGCCGCGCCGCACAACGAGACGTTCACCGAGACCGCGAACCATGTCCGCGAGCTCATCTTCGACGCGGTCAAGCGGCAGCTCGTGAGCGACGTGCCGCTCTGCACGTTCCTGTCGGGCGGTCTTGACAGCTCGGTCATTTCGGCGATCGCCGCAACGGAATTTGCCAAGCGAGGCGAAAAGCTGCATACGTTCTCAATCGATTACGCTCACAACCGCGAGAATTTCCGCGCGAGCGCGTTCCAGCCCGACGAGGACGCGCCCTATGTCGAGAAAATGGCAAGGTTCATCGGCTCGGAGCACACCAACGTCGTCCTTGATACTCCCGCCCTCGCCGATGCGCTCGAAAGCTCCACACTCGCCCGAGACCTCCCCGGTATGGCGGACGTCGACAGCTCGCTCTGGCTCTTCTGCCGCGAAATAAAGCGCGCGGGGTTCTCCGTCGCCTTGTCGGGTGAATGCGCCGATGAGATCTTCGGCGGCTATCCGTGGTATCACAAGCCCGAGGTGCTGCACTACAACGGCTTCCCGTGGGCGACGAGCGTTCCCGAGCGCGGCGCGCTGATGAAAAAGCCGATGTCGGGCAGGGAGGCGGAGGCGTTTGTCCGCAGGGCATACGACCGCTGTCTGGCGGACGTGGACTATCTCGACGGCGAGGGCGCGGACGATACCCGTATGCGCGAGATGTTTGTGCTCAACCTTGAGTACTTTATGGCGACGCTGCTCGACCGCAAGGACCGCATGAGCATGGCGCACGGACTTGAAGTGCGCGTGCCGTTCTGCGATTATCGGCTGGTGGAGTACGCGTATAATATCCCCGCCGCGTTTAAGAATTACCGCGGACGTGAAAAAGGGCTTGTGCGGTACGCGATGGAGGGGGTTCTCCCCGAGGACGTTCTCTGGCGAAAGAAAAGCCCGTATCCCAAGACGCACAATCCCAATTATATGGCGCTGCTCAGCGGAAAACTCCGTGCGCTGCTCGAAAGCCCCGACTGTCGCCTGACGGAAATAGTCAACGCCGACGAGCTCCGCAGAATGCTCGACACGGACGGCGCGAGCTTCACCAAAAACTGGTATGGGCAGCTTATGACCGTGCCGCAGATATATGCGTACTTCCTTCAGACGGAAGCGTGGCTGCGGCAGTACGGCGTTATTACCGGGTGATATCGGGCGCGGCGGTTGAGGATTTTTTCATAGTTTGCCATGACAACCTCACCGAGCTTTGTCGGCGGCGTCCTTGCCGATCGGATCTGCCTTTTATACAAAATTTTACGGAGCGTCCCTATCCGCAGTTTACGATCTTCTTTGAAGATATATTCTTGTCATAATTTGCGGGCACTCCGTCCCCGCGTCCCTGAGGTTTTCCGCTCGGAGATTACCGGTTAAGAAAAGGGCAGCGACCTATCGGTCGCTGCTCTTTACCGTATAATCTCACAGTCTGCGTCGGGCTGCCCCTCAGCATTGGATGACATGGTCTCGCCGTCTTTCAAAGGATTTCGATATCAAATCCTGTTATGCTGAAACTATGTGTATTATTTCTAACTTTGCTACTCTTTTACGTAGATTTTTGTCTATGTGGACAGATTTTAAAATCGTTAGAGATGTGTTATAAAAATAAGAGCCTGTCCGTGAACTAACAGGCTCAATATACTTGTTCAGAATTGTCTTAAATCGGCTCAACAAACGCTTTTATCTGCTCGTAATACTTATTCTGCTCCTCCTTAAAAAAATCCGTAAGGCTTTCTTGGTTCGCGGTTTGGAGCGCGTGAAAATACCGCGCTTTGTCCTCATCGCGGATTATCGCGGGAACTATCCCGCTGTCAAGGCACTGCTTGAGGATAATCGCTCGTCCTGAAACGGGTGAATACGCTCGTATTCAAGATGAAAACGCGCTATATCGCCCAGCTCTTTTTCTCCTGCGTTATACTCGTTAATCAGCTCGTCTATGCGGTTCGGAACGTTTTGCGGCAATTCGGTTATGAAATTGCCCACTGCGTTTGCTCTGTTTTTAAATTCACCTACAGGGTATCCGTTAGCGTAGTCCTCGAACACTCCTGTTTTCAGTTGAAAGTGAAACGACTTTATCGTCTCGGCGGTCAGCGGCTTGTCAAAGTATTTCAGGACTTCATTGAACATCTTGAAATGCCCCGTCATTTCTTCAACGTCTTTCGTCCTGTAAACGAATTCGCCGTCCGTAACTATCGTTCCCGTGTCAAACAATGAAGCGGTCTGCTCACTTGTGAGCGTACTTCCTTCGATTTTGTTGGAGTTGTATGCCATTATTTTCTGTGTAAAGCCGTACACACCGCGCCTGTCTTGCCGTCCGAACTCGTCAAGCATTTGTTTTTTCAGCCGCTTTACAAAATCTTCCATAGTTAATGCTCCTATTCTCTGTTTACTATATTATAACATACTCAAATGCCGTTGTCAATATTGCGGCTCTTTACAAAGATACTGCGAAATGTCCGCGGTTTCCTTGCCGTCTTTTGGCGCTCTTGTGTCAGCATCGTGCTGCCGTCCGCTTGCTTGCACGCATTATGCGCTTAGCGCAAAACGCTGTTTCCGTCATAGAGTTGACCTTTGGTCAATTCGTGCACAATTCGTTCCGGCAAGGCATACAGCATTGCGTTGTCCCATTGTACAATCTGACGGAAAATCCGACAGCGCAACCGCTCGACAATAATTGTGCGGTGTCGCCTAAGAGCCTGTTTAGTATCTCTCAGCACGCGTCCTTTCGGCAAATTTTGTCGCTGACTGCGTTAAAAATCCTTGAAATACATACAGTATTCCTGCGGATTTTTGCCTTGTCATCGTCAAAATTTGCTTCGAAAATCCGCGCACTTCGAGATACTAAACAGGCTCTAAAATTTATGCTGCCGAAAAATGCGGAAAGCGGGTATGGGAGCGCGGATATCCTCCCGCAAGTGTAAGACAGCTAAAATAAACAAAATAAAAGTTTTGATTGACAACGCTGTAAAAAGGTGATATAATTAAAACATACAGAATAAAATAATGCTGACCATCGGAATTTCAGCGTTCCGGTGAGTTTGTGATGGGGGAAACGGTATGTGTGGTATTGTAGGATATGTCGGAATGCGCGACTGCGCGGACGTTCTTATGGACGGACTTGAAAAGCTGGAATACCGCGGGTATGACAGCGCGGGTATCGCGGTGTTTGAGAAGGGCGCGATACGCACCGTAAAAACGCGCGGCAAGCTTAAATGTATGGCGGAAAAGCTCGTGGACGAGGGAAAACCCGAGGGCTTTTGCGGGATAGGGCATACGCGTTGGGCAACGCACGGCGAGCCGTCCGATATAAATTCGCACCCGCATTCCAACGGGCGCGTTACTATCGTGCATAACGGAATTATCGAAAACTACGCAGAGCTTAAGGAATTTCTGACCGAAAAGGGATATTCGTTCGTAAGCCAGACCGACAGCGAGATCGTAGCTTGTCTGCTCGATTATTACTATGCCGAACGCGATCCGCTGCGCGCGATAATGGAAACGGTCAAGGAGCTTCGCGGGAGCTATGCGCTCGGTATCCTTTTCAAGGACTTTCCCGACCGTGTTTACGCTACGCGAAAGGGCAGTCCGCTGATCGTCGGTATCGGCGGGAGCGAGTACTTTATCGCCAGCGATATTCCCGCGTTTCTGAAATATACCAAAGACTACGTTCTGCTTGACGATGACGAGATCGTTGCTATCGACAACTGCGGCGTGAAGTTCTTCGACGTTCACGGCATCGCGGTGAAAAAACAGACGCAGACTGCGGATTGGGATATCGAACAGGCACAGAAATGCGGCTTTCCGCATTATATGCTGAAAGAAATTCACGAGCAGCCCGAGGTAGTTAAAAAAACCTTGGACAGCATAGTTACGGACGGTGTTCCGGATTTCACGGATATCGGGCTTACCGATGAGTTCCTGCGCGGTGTAAAGCGCGTTTTTGTGGTCGCCTGCGGTACGGCTATGTACGCGGGTATCGTCGGGCGGTACGCCGTCGAGAAAATGGCGAGAGTTCCCGTAACAGTCGAGATCGCCAGCGAGTTCCGCTATATGGATCCTATCGTCGGCGAGGATGATCTGGTAATTCTGGTGTCGCAGTCGGGCGAGACCGCAGATACGATAGCGAGCCTTGAATTGGCGAAATCGCGCGGCGCGAAAACGCTTGCTGTCGTCAATGTAAAGTATTCGGCGATAGCGCGTAATTCCGATATATACATACACACCCTCGCGGGACCCGAAATTGCGGTCGCGAGTACAAAGGCGTATTCCGTACAGATCGCGGTGCTGTATCTTATCGCGTTCAGGTTCGCCTACGCGCGCGGAATAATCCTCGAAAACGAAATGCGGCGGCTCACGGCACAATTGTACAAAGCGCCCGAAGCGATCCGCGACGTTATCGAAAATAAGGACGAATGCCAGTTTATAGCGTCGCAGCTTGTCAACGTCGAAACGCTGTTCTTTATCGGGCGCGGGTTTGATTACGCGCTTTCGCTGGAGGGTTCGCTGAAGCTGAAAGAAATCACCTACATTCACTCCGAGGCATACGCGGCGGGGGAATTAAAGCACGGTACGATTTCGCTGATAGAGCGGAATATCCCCGTGATAACGGTGGCGACACAGCGGAATGTTCTCGCCAAGACCGTCAGCAATATGGAGGAGGTCAAGGCACGCGGCGCGACGATAATCGCAGTCTGCCGAAAGGGTACGGAATTTGCGGAGGGAACGGTCGACATAAAACTCGAACTGAATATCGGCGACGAGCTTGACGATATGCTCCTGCCGCTCCCGACAGTGTGCGCGCTGCAATTGATTGCCTACTACACCTCGGTTCTGCGCGGAATAGACCCCGATAAGCCCCGCAACCTTGCGAAGTCGGTTACGACCGAATAAAAAACGGCGTCGAGCGATATGCCCGACGCCGTATCTTATGCCTTTGAGACCTTTAAGAACACCTTTTTGCCCTTGCGGACAATAACCTCGTTCGTGAGGTCTATCTGCGCGTTGGGATCGTCGATTATCACTTCGTCGACCGCGATACCCTTGCCCGAGATGAGGTTTCTTGCCTCGCGCTTGGACGGAGCTAATTTCGTATTCACAAGCAGGTCGAGAATGCCGATTTTCCCGTCGGCAGCCTCGACCTCCGCCGTCGGCATATTGTCGGTATTGCCAATTCCGCCGAACAGCGACTTCGCGCCGTCGAGCGCCTTTTGCGCTTCCGCTTCTCCGTGAACGAGCTTCGTCAGCTCGAACGCGAGTATCTCCTTAGCCTTGTTGAGCTGCGCGCCCTCCCATTTCTCCATTTCGAGTATTTCCTCGATCGGCAGGAACGTGAGCATTTTCAGGCACTTGATAACGTCAGCGTCGTCGACGTTTCTCCAGTACTGGAAGAAGTCGAACGGCGAAGTCTTTTCGGGGTCGAGCCACACCGCGCCCTTTTCGGTCTTGCCCATTTTTTTGCCCTCGGAGTTTAGCAGCAGCGTAATGGTCATTGCGTGAGCGTCCTTGCCGAGCTTTTTGCGGATAAGCTCCGTGCCGCCGAGCATATTCGCCCATTGGTCGTCGCCGCCGAACTGCATATTGCAGCCGTATTTTTGAAACAGCATATAAAAGTCGTAGCTCTGCATTATCATATAGTTAAACTCGAGGAACGTCAGTCCGCGCTCCATACGCTGCTTGTAGCACTCGAACGTCAGCATTTTGTTGACAGAGAAGCAAGCGCCGACCTCGCGCAGCACGTCAACGTAGTTCAAATCGAGCAGCCAGTCCGCGTTGTTTACCATTATAGCCTTGTCGTCCGAAAAGTCGATAAAGCGGCTCATCTGCTTCTTGAAGCACGCGATGTTATGGTCGATATCCTCTTTCGTGAGCATTTTGCGCATATCGGATTTTCCCGACGGGTCGCCGATCATTCCGGTGCCTCCGCCGAGCAGCGCTATGGGCTTGTTGCCCGCCATTTGCAGACGCTTCATAAGGCACAGCGCCATAAAATGCCCGACGTGCAGACTGTCCGCAGTCGGGTCGAAGCCGATGTAAAACGTCGCCTTGCCCGCGTTTATCATCTTGCGTATCTCGTCCTCGTTGGTGACCTGCGCGATAAGTCCGCGCGCAATAAGTTCGTCGTATAATTCCATTGTTATAATTTCTCCTCCATTATTATAGTTCGGGGAACAAGCCCCATTTTCTCATAAAATGCGACCGCTTCCGTGTTTCGGGCAGTTACCCCGAGCTGCACGTCCGTGCAGCCGTTTTCGCGCCCGAATGCTTTTACCGCGCCGAAAAGCTCTGTGCCTATACCGTGTCGGCGGCAGCTCTCCGCGACCGCGAAGCAGTCGATATAGCACACCTTGCGCGGGTGTTTTTCCTCGGTGTTCACGTCAATTATTTTCACGACCGCGTAGCCGTCGAGTTTACCGCCGCTGTCGTGTACAAGAACGCTCTGCCTTTCGTCGCTCAGTATCTCGACGATGCGCCGCAAAAACCATTCGCGTTCGGGCATTCTGAACGTCTCGGGCTTTATCCCGACATGGCGGCGGTGAAGCTCGATAAACAGCTCCGTAAGCTCCATATGGTCGTTAATATCTGCAAATCTTATCATAAAATCCTCCTTAATTTTAAAGTGAGAATTTTACATAGCCGATGAGATGTTCACATCTCACGGATAACACCCTCTTTCAATAAAAAAGCCCTCGCCGAGCAAAGCTCAGAGAGGGCGCTGAAATTTAAATAGCGCGGTACCACCTCAGTCTGCGGAATATCCTGCGACAAACCGCCTTTGAACAGCAGTAACGGGCTTACCCGTGTCCGCTAATAGGAAACCGTTCGCAAGACCGCTCGGGGAGGTAATTTACAAAACGCGCCCTGCCGTCTCGCACCAACCGGCGGCTCTCTGAAAAGGTTATGCGTTCGCTACTGTATTCCCGTCAACGCTTTAAAATATTCACTTTCAGCATTATATCATATTTGCGCGGATTTGTCAAGGGGTCAGCTTACAATTGATCCGCAATTCCGAGAATGAGCTTTTCGGACTTCTCCCAGCCGAGGCACGGGTCGGTTATCGACTTGCCGTATGTGCCCTCTTCGATCTTCTGTGAGCCGTCCTCGATGTAGCTTTCAATCATCAAGCCCTTGACAATATTGCGTATCTCCTTGGAGTGACGCATAGAGTGGAGTATCTCGTTGGAAATGCGCACCTGTTCAAGGTACTGCTTGCCGCTGTTGGAGTGGTTGGTGTCGACGATTATCGCGGGATTATCCAAACCCTTTTCCATATACATATCGCAGCAGAGCTTCAGATCCTCGTAATGATAATTCGGGATAGTCTGGTCGTGCTTATTCTGAGCGCCGCGCAGAATAGCGTGCGCAAACGGATTGCCGTCCGACACTACCTCCCAGCCGCGGTAAATGAACGTGTGCTTAGCCTGTGCCGCCTGAATGGAGTTGAACATGACCGACAGCGTTCCCGAGGTGGGGTTTTTCATGCCGACGGGGCACTCCATGCCGCTCGCCACGAGACGGTGGTGCTGATCCTCGACCGAGCGCGCTCCCACCGCGACATACGAAAGCAGATCGCTCAGATAACGGTAATTCTCGGGGTAGAGCATTTCGTCCGCGCAAGTAAGGTGCGTTTCGGCTATAGCGCGCGCGTGCAGCTTTCTCACCTGTATGATACCCTCGAGCATATCCTCGCTTTTAGTGGGGTCGGGCTGGTGGATAAGCCCCTTGTAGCCCGTGCCGTTCGTGCGGGGTTTTCCTGTGTAAATGCGCGGTACGATAAGTATTTTGTCCTTTACCTGTTCCTGAACCTTTGCAAGGCGGTTGGTGTAATCCATCACGGAATCCTCGTTGTCCGCAGAGCACGGTCCGATTATCAGCAAAAACTTGTCGCTCTTGCCTGTGAACACGTCCGCGATCTGCTTGTCGCGGGCAGCCTTTACCTGCTTTATTTCCTCGGAAATTGGGTGCATTTCCTTAACCTCTTTCGGGATAGGCAATTTTCTGTTAAATGTCATTGACATGGTATAGCGTCTCCTTTGATTTTATTCATACTCTTATATTCTATCACATTCGACAGTTTTTTTCAAGGGGGTAAGCAAAAATATTTTTAGTGCTTTTAGGTGTTAAAGTGAGGGCGCAAGCATTACACCCCAGCAATGTGTTATACTAAATACACGTCCAGCAAAATATTGCAAACGGAAAACTTAGAACGGTCAATGCGATGTGAACGCTTATCGAGATGATTATCCACAGTTTTTTCGGTCTGGTATACAGATGATAATGAAAGGATATAAAAAGCGAATGAAACAGCCAACTTACAAGCAAAACACCGGTTCTTATCCATACAAAATACGTATCTCCCCAATCGTTACCGAAATAGGGAATACACGTAAGGGCTATGACAAGCGCAGCGGCAGTCGTAACAATCCAAATAATTAAATATACTCTGCGGTTTGATCTCTTTTCCATAATTCGGCTCCTTTTCCCAAATTCTTCCTTAAGATTATTTTATCACATATCCGTCCTTCTGTCAATACCGTAACCAAAACCGCCGCGCCGCATAATATGAATAAAGGAGTTGATATTATGCTTATCGAGACCGAATACGACAGGCGGGCGGCGGTCGCCTACGCGCTGAACTGGGCGTTCGCGAGAAATCCGCGCTTTTACGATTTCGAGGACATAGGCGGCGACTGCACGAATTTCGTTTCGCAGTGTATGTACGCGGGGTGCGGCGTGATGAACTACTCGCAGGAGAACGGCTGGTATTACATAAATTCCGATAACCGCGCGCCCTCGTGGACAGGCGTGAACTTTCTGCGCGAGTTTCTGCTGACGAACAGGGGAGCGGGCGTTTACGGCGAGGAAGCGCCGCTTTCCGAGCTTCGGCACGGCGATATTATTCAGCTTATCAACCGTTCGGGGCGGTTTTATCATACCGTTTTCGTTTCGGCGGTGTTCAGCCCTGCAACGCCGCAAAACATTTTCGTGTGCGCACATTCTGTAGACGCGCGCAACCGCAGACTGTCAACGTATAATTTCGCAGATACGTTCGGCATACACATTATCGGCGCGCGAAAAGAGATCGTTCTTAATTCTTAAAGGAGGCTGCTATGTTTATTTATACCGTTCAATCGGGTGATAACCTCAATCTGCTTTCACGCCGCTTCGGCATTCCCGCGAACCGTATCGCCGCGGATAACGCTCTGCGCTACCCGAACAATCTTGTCGTCGGGCAGAGCCTTGTCATTATGTCAAATTCAATGCGCTACACGCTCCAAGAGGGGCAGACGCTGTATTCCGTGGCACAGGAGTTCGGAGTGCCGCTTGAAACGCTGCTCGAAGCAAATCCGAATGTCAACCCGATCTCGCTTCAGCCGGGCGAGGTCATCAATATCCCCATGGAGAGCGATATCAGCCGCCGTCCCGCGATAATCAACGGTTTCGCTTACCCGAATATCACCGAATACGCACTCAACTGTGCGCTGCCGTTTATGACGTTCTTAAGCCCGTTCAGCTACTCGATAACTACGCAAGGAGAGCTGATAGCGCCCGACGCGGATGATCTCATCTACCGCGCGACGCGCAGCGCCGTAATGCCGCTTATGGTTGTCACGAACATCTACGACGGCAGCTTTTCGACCGAGGTGCTCTCGCAGATACTCGCCGACAGCGAGGCGCGCGAGCGGCTTATTTCCTCTATATTCTACGAGCTTGATGACAAGGGTTACTACGGCTTGAACCTCGATATGGAATACATCTCGCCCGACGACCGCGAAACCTACAACGCGTTCCTTATGGAAATATCGGAGCGGCTGCATGAGGCGGGATATATTCTTGTTACCGCTGTTGCGCCGAAGTACCGTGCCGACCAGCAGGGTATTCTCTACGAATCGCACGACTACCGCGTTCAGGGTGAGGCAGCGGATTATGTCGTGATCATGACATACGAATGGGGGTATACGTACAGCGCCCCGATGTCCGTTCAGCCGATAGAGGAAGTCCGCAAGGTGTTGACCTATGCTGTCTCGGAGATACCATCCGAAAAGATACTTATGGGCATGCCGAATTACGGATACGATTGGACGCTTCCGTACACGCGCGGCACGGCGGCGCAGAGCATAGGCTTTATCGCGGCGACCGACCTGGCGGTCAAGTATAACTCCGAAATACGCTATGACGAGCAGACGCAGACCCCGTATTTCAACTACACCGAAAACGGAACGCGTCACGTCGTCTGGTTTGACGATCCGCGCAGCATTGACGCGAAACTGGGACTTATAGACGAATTCGACCTTGCGGGAGCGTCGTGGTGGACGATAAACCGCTGCTACGTTCCGAATTGGCTGATCGTGCAGAATAGATTTGAGGTAGCAAAACTTTAAGAACCTGTCTTCACAAGATATTGCACGCGTCTTTTCGGCAAATTTTGCCGATGACAGCGTTGGAAGCCCTTGAAATACGTCAAGTATTCCTGCGGGCTTCCGCCTTGTCCTCGACAAAATTTGCTCGAAAATCCACGCACAAATCTTGTGAAGACAGGTTCTAAAAAATGCCCCTGCGGAATTTAACTGTCCACAGGGGCTTTTGGTTACATATTTCCGTTGGGAATTTCGGGCGGAGTTCCGTTATTATCCGGAGGAGTTCCGCCGTTGTCGGGAGGGTTCCCGCCGAGATCACCGCCCGGGCGCTGTCCGCCGTTGCCGTTTGGTCTGCCCATTCCTCCGCCGAAGCCGCCGTGACCGCCAAATCCTCCGCCGAAGCCGTTTCCGTCAGCGCCGTTGCCGACAACTCCCTCGGCGGCAGTGAGCGTTGACAGAAGCTCTCCGTTTGAGTAAATACCGTATTCCTCACCGATAATCAGCTTGTCGCTTGTGAATATCAACGATTGGCATTGCTTGGGTGTTTCGGTTGAAAGAACCGCTGTGCCGTTGGAAGAACGTACTTCAATTGTACTGCCCGCGCTTACGTTCGAGTTAATTGAAAGACAAGGCTGCGAAAGCGTACTGGGAGCCTGCGCCATTCCCGACGCGCCGAGCGCGATAAGCGTGCCGCCGCTCACGGCGTAAGACTGTTCATAGTCGATAGCGCCGTTGCCCGAGTTCGTTGGACCGTAAACCACGATATTCCCGCCGCTCTGCGCGATCGTGCCGTTGCTGTCAATGCCGTCGCCGTCGGCGTCAATGGTAATATTTCCGCCCGATATGCTGATATAGTAGTCCCCGCCGCTGCCGTTAAAGCCCCAGAAGCTTCCGTTGTCGCCGCCCGCCGCGTTAAGTCCGTCGTCGGCAGCCTTGATATGAATTTCGCCGCCGCTTATATCGATATTTTTGCCCTCAAGCCCCTCGTAGCTTTTGGTTACGGTGATCTTACCGTTCTTGACAGAGAGCGATCCGTCGGCGTGAATGCCGTCGTCGCAGGTTGACAAGGTAAGAATACCGCCCGAAACATTCGCGTCAGCGTTGGAGTGAACGCTGTCGTCTGCGGAGATAACGTTTATTTCGCCGCCGAGAATTGTAAGATCGCCGCCCGCTTTCAAGCCCTTTTTGCTCTCGGAGTTTTCCGAGGTCTCCGTTATATTTCCTCTGCGATCCCAATCGAACGGGTCGTCGGAGACCGTTATTTCCGCGTTTGCGTCCTCGCCGCCCGCGAATATCGTGAGCTTTCCGCCCTCAATGGTAAGCTCCTTTTCAGCCTGAATGCCGTCGCGTTCGGCGGTGATTTCAAGCTCGCCGCCCGAGATCGTGATATATCCGCGCCCGTCATCGGTATCGTTTGTTGATTTGATGCCGTCGCTCTTCGCGTTTACCGTAATCTTTCCGCCGTTTACGCACACATAATCCTTGCCGACTATACCGTCGTCCGCAGCGGTAATATCAAGCGTTCCCGAGTTCACGGCAAGTCCGTCCTTGCACTTTAAAGCGTCCTTGTAATTTGCCGTAACGGAGAGACTTCCGCCGCCCATTATAACCAAGTCCGCTCTTGAAAACACCGTGCCGTCGGGTTCGGTCCCGCCGTTTGCGAACGTGTAGTCCGCGCTGTCGGCAAGTGAATTTTCGGTGTTGTCGGCAAGATACAGCGCAAGGGTTTTTCCGCTCTCGCAGTCGATAACGCTGCCGTTCGCGCTTGTCAGTGAAACGCCGTCGAGCATGAGTGTTATCTCGTCGCTTTTGCCTGCTTCTATAATTATCTTCGCGTTGGCGGAGCTTCCCGTCAGCCTGTAAGCGCCAGCCTTGCTTATCGTGACCGTATTGTCCTTTACCGCAGCGCCGTTGCCGTTCACCTCGATCTTATCCTCCGCGAACGTTATCGTGCAATTTGCGGAACTCGGCACGGAAACGCTCACATTGTCGTTGTGTCCGTTTACGGACTCGGTCTGCGAGACGCTGCTGTTCATCAGCGGGGTGGACGTTGCTCCCGAATTGCTTTCCGCGTCCGTTTTGGTGCAGCCCGTCATTGCGACAGACAGTGCGCAGAACGCCGCAAGGGTCTTAAAATTCATATTCATAATGATACCTCGTTACATCTCCTCGTGATTATCCGTCAACACGCTGCACGCAACCGTAAGATTTCCGTTTCTCACGCGTATTTTGTCGAGAAATTCCTTTTCCTTTTCCGCGTCCTTGAGAATTATCTCGTAACGCAGTTCATACAGCGTTCCCATGCTGACCGTCTTTGACATTATCAGCCGCGCGCTTGATGTGTATTCGGCGAAAATATCCTTGAAACAGGTCATATAGTCCGCGTCCTCGGGAATGAGTATCCTTAAAAGCTTTGCGGTTTTAACGATGCCGAACGCGGGGATAAAGCCGAGCGCCGCCAGAATAACCCCGACCGAAACGGCAATGATCGCCGCAAATCCGAGATAGCCCATGCCCGTCGCCAAGCCGATACCCATTGCCAGAAATACGTAACAAAGCTCTCTCGACGTTCCGGGTGCGGAACGGAATCTCACCAGATTGAACGCGCCCATTACCGCGATACCCGCGCCGATAGAACCGTTCACCAGCATTATGACCGCCTGCACCAGAACGGGCAGCACCACCAGCGTCACCATTAAATTTTTGGACGCGCGCGGATTGTTCAGCCTGTAAAGGAAAGCTGCAAGCAGTCCCAGCGCCGCCGAGGTCAGCGTACAAAAAAGCGCGCTCTGTGCGGTAAGTCCGACCGAAGTGTCAATTATTGTTGAAAACATTTTTTTACTCCCGTTTTTATGTCTGTATTTCTTGCGGAATTAAATTTCCGTCTTGATTTTTTGCCGTTTCCCGTTGAGGTGCGAGGAATTTCCGTCGAACCTCCGCCGCGAATATCGTTCCGTATTTTGAGAACGAGCCGCAGTAAATTTTCTGCTCTGAAAGTATATTCACCAACCATAGCGGGATAGCGCCCGCCGATTTCACTTCCATGACCGTGAACGGCTGCGCGCTCAGATATTCGCCGTAAGCACCCGAACGCAGATCGAGATCGCTGCGCCGGAACCGTATATTCCCGTCGAATGTCAGACGGAATTCCTTGTCGTCATTGCCGTAGTATGCCTCGCGGTCGTAACAGATGACTATTTTCGGTTTAAGGCTCATTCGGCGGATCATATAGTCGATCTCCTCGAAAACCTGTCCTCGTCCGCTTGGCGGTATGCCGTCGGTTATGTAGTCATGAAGCTCCTTGTAGCTAAGCTCAAGCCTGCGCTTGTAGGTTATTCCGCGGAATTTTTTCTTGATCTCCAGAAACGCCGCCGAGCCGTCCTCCGCTTTCTGCCCGTAGCTGCGGAGCCTTAACTTCTCGCGGTACGCGGGCTTTCCGAGGGAGGTGCGTATCAAGTCGTTATTGCGATTGTCGAGATAGATGTTGAGTATCGTATGTTTTCCGAAGTTGTCCTCGGTCATAAATTCCGAGATGCGTTCACGCAGAGTACCGTACTGCTCCTCGTCAAGCAGAAATTTCATTTCGCGCCGCTTGAACGTGTTCGCGTATGCCAAGTTTTTCTCATCCTTTCGCTGTCGTTGTTTGTATTATACAGCGGTATTGTGATAATTAAATGATAAAAGAAAAAACTTTTTTTGTAACTTTGTGCAATCTTTTTGTTGCTGGTTTGTTAATTTCAGTTAAAGTGCCGCCGCACGGGGAGGGAAGAGTCGCGCCGCTGATTTATTTTGTTGCCACCTGTGGCTTCGTTTCTTTGTATTTTTGTGCTGCCGCACTGTTGCGAGAGGACACTTGCGCTCCGCTTAGCCCCCTTGCACCATGTGCGTCAAAACATTATGTTAAAATTCCTCATATTAAAGTTTCCAAAAAATTACCAAAAAATATCCTCATAAAAAAAGCAAATCGTGTTGACTTTTTAATGATTTTATTGTATAATATTACTATAATGTGTTTTTATCGGCAGCATAAAAAAACTATGCAGCAAAATACTTGAAACCGACTGCGGGGGGAGTGGTTGTGTGAAAACGGAAAAGCAAATTGATATGTTGAGACCCGATCGTATAATGAAGCTTTACGGAGGTAAAAAGACCGCGTTCGGCACAAAAAGACTGTATGCCGTAGGAGTTGGAAAAAACGGTGTGGATTGCCTTATGCGCTGTAAGCATCTCGCTGAAAACCGATACAGCATGGATAAGAGCAAGCTGCGCTTTCTGGCGGTAGGGGAGGATAAACTGCTTGACGAAGCGGAGTTCTGCGGAAGCACGCTCGGCGCGGACGAGCGTCTGGCGATAGCTCCCGACGACGCGATATACAAATACCTTAACGCTCCCGAGCGTCTGCCTGAAACGGCGCTTTCGTGGTTTGATACGGGTCTGAAAAATTACACGCCCGCAAAGCCCGTCTACGGCTTGCAGAAACGGCAGTGCGGGAGAGTTGCGCTGTTTCATTATTTCAACGATTTGCTGAAAATTTTCGGCGACGCTATCTCCGCGTTCTCCGGCAGTACCGCACCGCTGGACGTGGTGGTCGTCGGGAATATGGGCGACGCTTTTTTCGGCGGTATGATGATCGATCTGGGGTATATTCTGACCGCGCTTTTCGAGACGGCGAAGTACCCCGTTAAAGTGATAACATATATGTTTGCGGGAGACACCGCTCAGCAAAGCAAAATGGACGGCCGCGATCTTGCCAACAGCTACGCGAACACGCTTGTTACCAAGGGTGAGCTTGACAACTTCCAGTGTCGGAAAACTAAATTTTCCCAGAAATATACCGATTCTTTCGCGATAAATTCCGAGAAAACGCCTTATTCGGCGTGCTACATTGTCTCCACCGAAAAAACCTATGAGGCGACTCTCGAAAACGCCGCGCTGAAAATAATGACTGAGTGCGAGATACTCTACGTGCGCGACGACGACGCGGATAAAATAATGTCCTACAATATGCTGGGTAAGGACGGCTCTCATGCGTTTCGCTATCTTGCCTATGACGCGGCGGTGAACGAGATACCGCTCGGCAAAATTATGTCGTACCTTACGGTGAGACTGTTTATGTCGTTCAGCAGATCGCTCCGTAAGAACAGCATCGAGCCTATGGAAATGGGCAAGATTATCGCACGGCTTGCCCCGAACGCAGAGTTCCTCGCCGAAAAGGCGGGTGAGATACCGCAGTATGAGTTTGACGAACGGCGCAATCCGCTGTTCAGCGTAAAGTCGCTCAAAAACGGCGGTGAAGCGTCAAAGCGCTACGTCGACGAAAAGGCGGAACGCTTTGCGGAGCTGTGCCAAAACGGCATTGAGATAATGAAACCCGAAATCATCAACGCTGTAACTTCCGTATGCGGCGAGGCTATGAACGATTACGACAAGGGTCCGTTTTACGCCGTTGATGTGATGAAAAAGTGCTTGTCCGAGCTGCGCGTGGCTATCGCAAAGGTAAGGGACGAGGAGAGTGACATCGGGGAAACTATGGCGCGCGAGATCAGAATGGTCAACACGACCTATAAAAAAGTGAAAAATTCTCCGGGATTTCTGGCGGCAAGGTCGACGGGGGATTATATTTCGTGGCTGGAGGAGTACGGCGGGTACAAGAAAACCGAGCTTACCGTGAGTATGCTGCGGGAGTTCTACGAGGAAATTTACGGCGCTTTAGACAAATACTGCAAGGAGGTTTTGCTGAAAAAAGCGGAAATGTTTGAGCAGATCTCCGTCAACCGCGAGAATATTCTTTTCGGGGAAACCGAGTACGAGGGTTTTGGTGTGACCGAAGCGTTCGATATAACCGACCCGACGATCCGAACAAAGCTCGATAAAATGGTCGACGAATTGCCCGAGAGCACGCGGCTGATGGCGTTCAAGCGTTCGGGACTGATGAATGTCAGCGACGATCCGCTGCATTTTCCGCGCGAGCTGGTGGGCATTACCGAGAGCTGTTTTTCGGCGTTTTTCGGCAGCAGCTTCGAGGAATTTTGCAGACTTTTCGAGACGGACACCTCCGAGGCAGCTGCGCTTGAGGGATGCCTGAAGACCGCAGAGGTGAAAACTCCCGCGTCCGACGAACCGCCGCTTACCAGAATTATCTGCCCCAAGGACGCGCCCGCGGGTGAAATGGCGCCGATACGCGCCGTTCACAAGGGTTTAAACAATCTGTGGAACGATTCCGCCGCAAAGTGCGCCGTGAGCGTCGTCCGGATAAAGGGCAACGTTCAGCTGAATGACTTTAAGGACTACAACAAATGGGAAAATATGCGCTACGCGTATGTAAACGATTCGCTGAAAAAGCACGGAATACACATTTTTTAGAACTTCGGAATGAGCTTGAGAAAATATGAAAAAAGAAAAAAGAAACGAGACAACAAATACTTACATTTCGGGACAGAACCTTGTAAATGAACAGAAGATCGTTATCGGCGGCGAAAACGAGGAGACCTCCGAGCTTGATTTTGACAGCGGAGACACCGCCGTTGTCACGCGGCAAGGGCGCGGCAAAAAGAAACGTGAGGTCGCGCTGGTTTTCGACCGCTACTACGAGAAAGCTCCGCGAACGGCTCTGCTGCTTGCGGCAAGGGTGCTGTTCTGCTGCGCGCTGAGCGTCTGCTCGATGATGTTCGTGCTGAACAACTTTGATATGCCGATCGACCTCGCGGCGGCGGGGTGGGCGTGCTTCGGATTTACAGCGGCGTTTTCAGTGCTGTTTTTATTTGTGAGGAAGCTCGTCGCCATACCGATAATGGCATTGGCGGCGGGTCTTATTATATGGCAGAATTTCGACGCGTTCCAACTGAAGCTGTCGTATTTTATCGACGCGATGATATTGCAGGTCGACGGCAGACTGCTGCAAACGCGGGAGCTTATCTCGCATAAAAATCTGCTGACCGACAACGGCGAGTACCTCATAAACCCGAATTACGGCGGCGAGATAATGTTCGGCGTGATAATTCTTTGCGCCCTGTTTTCGCTGCTGGCGGCGGCGACTATGTTCAGAAGACCGCATATTCTGCCGCTGCTTATTGTGTTTCTGGCGATGTGGGCGCCGAGAATGATCGCCGAGCGTATGCTGTTCAACGGCTGGTTTATCCTCGCGGCGGCTCTGTATGTGGGAGCGGCGGCGCTTACCATGTCGCACAGGGACGGTCTGGCGATACGGCACGGATTTACGCATTCGTATCATAAGGTCGTCAACAAAAACGAACACGTCTTTGACGTGCGCGTCTCAAACGCCGCGTTCGTCAAGCGTGTCGGTCTGCGCAACGCCTACAGCTCCAAGTACTTTTCGCTGGCAGTGTGCTGTATGGCGCTGTTCCTCGCGTCGGGGCTTACGGTGAACGCGCTGTTGGGCGACGTGCGCGGGATAAATTACACGGACTTTTACGAGTTCATCAAGAACGTTGGCAGCAATTCTCCGTTCTCCTCGCCGTTCAGCAACGGTCCGATGTCGCAGTATTTCACGACGCCGAACCGCAAGACCTTCACGCAGGGAGCGGGTCTGTCGATAACCTCGCCGGGCACGGGAGAACAGGAGGTGCTCCGCGTCAAGCACGACGGCGCAGTTCCGATATATCTGCGCGGCGATATCGGGATCGACTTCAACGGCGATAGGTGGACGTCGCCCGTCACCGACGAGCCGGAGGACTGGAACAGTCTGCGCGGCGGATTTCGTCCTGCGGAGGCGTTGACGATGCGCGACAACGGCAATATCATTGATCGGGCTTCGATATCCGTTGATTACCTTTGCAATACGCCCGTTGTGTTTATTCCTGCGTATAACGACATTTACGACAGCTTTATCGCTGAGGAAAGCGCAAGTAAAGAGTTTGCCGAGAGCTATACGGTTCACGGCGATTATGCGATACGCACCGCGGAGGGTCAGGACAGGCCCGGAAATATGGTGATGTCCGCTTATACATATTTGTTTGAGGGAGTTGACGGCAACGCGTCCACGTCCACGGCACAGACCGCTTTTCAACAAGCTTACACGGAATCTTATTACCATTATTCAAAGCTGGTATCTGCGTTCGGCTCTGACAGTTATTACAAGAATTACCGTAAATACGTATATGATACATATCAAAGCGTTCCAGGGGAACTTAGCACTTTGATACATGAATATATTGACAGGGTGTTCGGAAGTGATTTTGATGAGCAGACTAATTTTCAACATTACACCGCAGAAGTATACGAAAAAGCGGTTCAGGTCGCGGACTATCTCCGCGATAATTATGAATACTCGCTGAACGCGCCTGTTGATGAAAGCAACCCTATTATTAGCTTCCTCAACGACACAAAGAGCGGTCACTGCGCGCTGTACGCGAGCGCTATGACTATGATAATGCGTTGCTGCGGTATCCCCGCGCGGTACTGTACGGGATTTGCGGCGCGTCCGAACGGCGGCGCTCCGCAGGTGCTGCGCTCCAAAAATCTTCATGCGTGGTGCGAGGTGTATCTCGATAACATAGGCTGGGTAACGTTCGATCCGACAAGCTCCGTAAGCGTTGAGGCGGCTATCAACGGCACTCCGCTGCGTACCGAGTCCTCGTCGTCGATGTCCTCGGGCGCGTCCGATTCCTCGGATTCGAGCCGCGAGATATCTTCCTCGACCGTTTCCTCCGACGAATCGGGGGAGGGTTTGCGCGACACGAGCAGCGGCGGGCTTGCCGAGGGCGAAAAGCTCAACATTCTGCCGTATATACTGGGAGTTTTTGTAATTCTGGCAGCGATTGCGCTTATCGTGTTTATAATTTACAGAATAAGGAAATTTGACCGCGACGCGAAAAAGGCGCTCAAATGCTATTACGGCGAGGAAAATTCACAAAACGTGTACGAAAGGCTGCTGGCAATGCTGAAGCTCTGCAAGCTCACTCCGAGCGGCGGCGAGCTCACCGCGGAATTTTTCAAGCGTTCGGGCAAGGCGGTCGGCTGTAACATCGCCAAGCGCGGGGAGCTTCTGGAGCTTGTGGCGTTTGGCAAACGCGAGCTCACCGACACCGAAAAAGCGAGCCTCGGCAGACTTCTGGAAAACGTGTTCTATGCCGTTAACAAAAAGCTCGGTCCCATCGGAAAAACACGGCTTCGCTTTATCGTGCTGAGCAAGCGCGTTAAACCGCAATAAACGGTTTTGTTTTCCATGAAAAACATTTTCGCGGAATATTTAACAAAAATTTCAAAAAGGTGTTGATTTTCGGCGGAAAAAATGTTATAATTAAATAAATACATTATCATAGGGAGAGGAATTCTTATGGCTATGCGATTGATCACGCGTTCGGATTTTGACGGATTGGCATGCGGAGCGCTGTTGCTCTGCGCGGGTGTCGTTGACAATTGGACGTTTGCGCACCCCAAGGATTTGCAGGACGGCTTGGTTCCGGTTACGGAAAATGACTGTCTGGCTAACGTTCCGTTTGTTGAGGGCTGCGGACTGTGGTTCGACCATCACTCCAGCGAGGAGGAACGCAACCGCTACAAGGGCAAGTACAAGGGCGAAAGCCGTATTACGCCAAGTTGCGCGCGAATTATTTATGAATATTACGGCGGCAAGGAACGTTTCCCTAACTTCGATGACCTTATGGTCGCTGTCGACAAGGTTGACAGCGGAAATTTAACGCGCGATGAAATTCTCAACCCCGAGGGCTGGATACTGGTGGGCTTTTTAATGGATCCGCGTACCGGTCTGGGTCGTTTCCGCAATTTTACGATAAGCAATTACCAGTTAATGGAAAAGTTACTCCGCTGCTGCGCGTATATGAGCACCGACGAGATACTCGCAATGCCCGATATTAAGGAGCGTATCAAGCTTTACAACGAGCAGACCGAGCTCTTCAAGGATATGGTTCACGCACACACGCGCGTTGAGGGTGACGTTATCATTACCGATCTGCGCGGCGTAAATCCCATTTACACAGGCAATCGTTTCCTCATCTATTCGCTTTATCCCGAGCAGAATATCTCTTGCTGGATAGTTGACGGCAAGGGCGGCAAGGGCTGTTCCTGCGCGGTCGGCTATTCGATACTCAACCGCACGTCTCATGTCAACGTCGGCTCTACTATGCTGAAGTACGGCGGCGGCGGACACATGGCGGTAGGTACTTGTCAATTCACCGATGAGGACGCGCCTACAAAGGTTCCCGAGCTTTTGAACGAGCTGGTGAACTACGACAAAATCCACGCGAACGCTTAATTTGTGCAATAAAATGACCGTAGTACATTTTTGTACTACGGTTTTTCGTTTTCGGTAACTCCCATAACTGTAAGTTCGCCTCCGTCAACGCGGAAACTTACTTGCCGTTTGCCGAAAGCCATTGTGTAAACGCGCTCGGGGGAGTTCTGGTATTGCGGTCGGGGGTCTTGGGCAAGGGTTTCGAGCAGCCCTTGCCGCTTGCTCTCGGGAAAAATTTCCAACAGATTTTCGGGAAAATTTACAGTTAACAGCCCGCCGTGTTCCGACAGCGCCCAACCGTTCGATGCGTCGGGAACGCTGTCGGCGTAGGGAAGATAGGGTTTGATATCGTAGATCGGCGTGCCGTTCATGATGTCCGCACCCGTTACATTTATGGTGAAACCGTCAGCACTTTCGAGCTTTACCACGCTAAGTCCAAGCGAGTTCGGACGGAACGGCGAACGTGTTGCGAATACGCCCTTTCGGACGTTCCCGCCGAGCCTCGGAGGACGCACGGTCGAAGAAAATCCGTTCACCTTAGCCTTGGAAAAACCCCAGATAAGCCATATATGTGAAAAATCCTCCAGTCCGCGCAGCGCGTTTTCGTCGCGGAATTGCGGCTCAAGTACGATCTTCGACGGCAGACTGACAAGTCCGCTCTGTCGGGGAATGCCGAATTTTTCCTCGTAGTCGTTTATGATGAACGCGATAGGTTCTATTTCCATATAACCACCTCTGAATGCAGTTTTCATTGTCGGGGAACTCTAGTGCATACTGTTCAGTATTTCGCGGATTGCCCTTTCCACCTCGTCTACCTCCATTTTGAACTCCCTCGCCGAAACGCGAACCGCTCCCGCCCCGAGAATGATCAGCTGCTCCGTTCCGTCCGAGGTCGCTACACGGACGCGGTTTTCGGCGGACAGCTTGTGTGCGGTTTTTTCAATATACATATCCGCTGTCTCTGCCTCGCGGGTGTACACGACCGAAACGTTTCCATACTGCTCCACCTCACGGTCGCTCCGCACCTTGTACGCGTCGAAAACCAGTATCAGATTGCACTTTTTGAACCCCTGATAGTTGCACATAATGTTGATAAGCTGTGAGCGTGCAAGGTCAAGGTTGTCCTTGGCAATTTTTGCCAGTTCCTCCCATGAGAAAATAATATTGTAACCGTCGACGAGCAGAAACTCCGGTCCGCGCTTGGGCGGCGGCAGCTTCGGCGTTTTTTCAATAGTCTTGTCGCGGCGCATTGCGGTGCGTTCTCCGCGTTTTATTTTGCCGTATGTGCGTTCGAAAATCTCCATTAGCTCCTTGTCTGTAGCGATCCGCTGCTTGTATGAGCTGATTTCGGCTTGCGTTACCGATTCGTGAGTTCGTTCGCACAATACGCTTGGAATGTGCATTTTTGACGGAACCTCGTTCCATTTGACAATATACCCCGCGCCATGTGAACAGAACACGCTGTCCGCCGTATTTTCAACATCGTTCTCAAAATTATAACCGGTTTTCTCGATGACTTCTTGAGCATTGTGACATGGACAGTATCCGTCAAAAATCACGGAAAGCCGCCCCGTGCCGCGCGTGTAACCGATTACATCCTTCTGATAGCTTCGCATTTCCGAGATCGGACATTTGCCCTCGATTACCGAAAATTCTCCCGAGCCGCTTGGTTGAGCGAACTCCGCGCCCATTTGCTGCAAGTCGCTCATCGCGCGCCCGACGTTCGCAAGCGGTATCTCCAGTCGAAACCGACAGAACGGCTCAAGCAGCACCGAACTTGCGCTCGCCAGACCCTGCCGAACCGCACGCCACGCGGCTTGACGGAAATCGCCGCCCTCGGTGTGTTTCAGGTGAGCGCGCCCTGCTGCAAGCGTGATCTTCACGTCCGTAATCGGCGAACCCGTCAGTACCCCCAAATGCCGCCGATCACGCAGATTTGACAGCGCCAACCGCTGCCAGTTTTCGTCGAGATTTCGGCAGTCGCGCGCGAAAACCACGCCGCTGCCGCGCGGAAGCGGCTCGATAAGCACATGAACCTCCGCGTAATGCCGCAGCGGCTCATAATGCCCCACGCCCTCCACCTTTTCGGCGATTGTTTCGCGGTACGCGATGCTCCCCTCGCCGAACGACACGGACAGTCCGAACCGCTCCGCTATCATCTTCTGAAGTATTTCAAGCTGAACCTCGCCCATTACCGAAACATGAATTTCACGCAGCTGCTCCGACCATGAAAACCGCAATTGCGGATCCTCTTCCTCGATTTTTTTCAGCTTCGGTAGCACCTGTTGAACGTCAGCCCCCGACGGCAACTCGACCTTGTAGTTGAGAACAGGCTCTATGACGGGCGCGGCGGTGTTTTTCTGAACGCCGAGCGCCTGTCCCGCATACGTCCCCGAAAGCCCCGCGACGGCGACCAGTTGCCCTGCCACGGCACTGTCAACGGTGGTAAATTTTGCGCCGTTATACAGACGTATCTGCGTGACCTTTTCGCCTGCTGATTCCCCGGAGGTTGCGATAATGGCACGATTTTTCAGTTCACCCCCGTTGATCTTTATATGCGTGAGCCGAACGCCGTTTTCGTCCGAGGTGATTTTGTATACCAACGCGGCGAAATCGCCGTAACGCTCCCGCGGCTCGGCGTAACGTTCAAGCAGCTCCAGCAGCTTGTCCGCGCCCTCCGACCTTAACGCCGCGCCGAAACACACGGGGAAAACATTCCTCCGCGAGACAGCCGCCGCGATAAGCTCCATTGGTACGTCGCCCCGCTCCAGAAGCGCGTTCATACAGTCCTCGTCGAACTCTGCACACTGTTCCTCGACGTTCTCCGAAAAATCGGCGAAACGCTTGTCCAGCTTGTGCAGATCGTCTAAAATTTCCGCCTTGGATTTGTGCGAAATGTCCATTTTGTTCACGAAAACAAACGTCGGTATCCCAAACCGCCCGAGCAGCTCCCAGAGAGTATGGGTGTGGCTTTGAACACCGTCCGTGCCGCTGATTACGAGAATAGCGCAGTCTGGTACGGTGAACGCGCGTTCCGCCTCTGCCGAAAAATCGACATGACCGGGGGTGTCAAGCAGCGTAATCTCGGTATCGTTAATCCTCAAAATTGCCTGCTTTGAGAAAATAGTGATCCCGCGCGAACGTTCCATAGGATCGTTATCGAGAAAAGCATCGCCGTTATCCACGCGCCCAAGCTTGCGTATTCTGCCCGCACGGAACAACAGCGCCTCCGACAGCGTAGTCTTTCCCGCGTCGACGTGCGCCGCCATGCAGACAACCAGACGTTTCAAAAGATCACCCCCAAAAATAAAGCTATGTCACCGAAAAGTGACATAGCACTTTACATTTTCAGCCGGTTTTAACCGTTTCTGCGCACAAGCTCCTCGTTGTATTCGGTGCGCGTTATCTCACCGTCCGCGAGCAGCTTTGAAAGTTCGTTTGCCGTGTATCGCGACAAGTCATCCGTATCAGGCTTTATATAGCTTGTGTAGTACTCGACGTTATTGTCAGAGTTGTTGCTGTTTTCCTCATCAAGATAGCGTCGCGCGTCGTCGCTGAAGTCCACTCTGTCAATATTTTCGGCTTTAGACGCGGCTTCTGAAGCGGCATTCTCCGCAGCAGAAAGGGTCTCGGTGATTTTTTCTGCTTGTGTGATTTTCTGTGCTAAAGCGCCGGAAGAAACACTGTTTACCTGCATGTCCATCGCAGTCACTCCTTATTTGTTGATAATAACACTTGCTGTCGCGTATTTGTGACAATGGTCGACCGATACGTTGAACACATACCCCTCGCGCTGCTCAAGCATTTTGGCGTAGCCCTCGGTTATGATGAACGGGCTTCCCAAACGGTCGCGCAGCACCGTGATATCCTGTGCGCGGATAACGCGCATACCCGTGCCGATCGCCTTTGCAACGGCGATCTTAACGCAGTAATTTTCCGCGATAAGAGCAGTCGAAAGCTTGCGCGAAACGAAAAATCTGATTTCGTCCGCAGAAAAATAGTTCGACAGAAAGCGCTTGTTTTTACAGCTTTTGCGAATTCGGGAAAGTTCGATGATCGCCGTTCCCGTGCGAATAAACATATTACTTGACATTGTGTTTTATTCTCGCGCGAAGAGCGTTTGGAAGCTCCTGCACGATTGCCTCCCTCGTTCGTTCATTAGGATTAAAAATTACCTTTACCGTGCCGTATCCGCTGTGCTCGACCATCAGATAATGTGCGTCTTTTTCAGTTCCCGTCGTTGCGTGAACGGTCGCGTCCGCATCGATATCTTCAGTGCTCGGAAATGCTCCGAAATCCGTTGCCTTGGAGATGTCGACGGTTATCATGCGCTTGCGTTTGCGTCTGCCGATTATTTTGTCAATGTCCATTTCGTTGTTGGTGATGATATATTCGTACTCGACATTAACGCCGCTGAGCAGCCAGATGCCGAGCGCGAGTATTCCGACGGCAAATATTATGAGAAACGTAAATCCCAGCGCAATCGCAAAAAACATAAACACCGACGCCAGCAGCACCGCCCCTATCATAATGGCGATTATCTTGGCTATGTCAGCGCCCGTGCGGTTTTTTGTGACAAGCTGTTCGCAGATATTATCCAAATTCTTCCACCTCTAGAAACTTTTTTATACGATTTAGTATAACATAATATTTTACAAAAATCAAGTGGTTTTTTATGTATTTTTCATAAATTTATTGAGGAACATTTTAAAAAAATATACGCTAAATAAAAATTTGGTGATATTTTTCCTTAATGTGTTGAAATTTTTTTTTGTATTTGTTATAATATATTGTATGTGGATCAAGATAAATTACACATTAAATTCACATTTTAATAACCGGTGTGAAATTTTATGATGAAGGAACTGATTAAATTGCCTTGTTTCAAGGATAAAAAACGCGTTGTAATAAAGGTCGGGAGCAGCACTCTGGCTTATCCCGAGACCGGCAGTATGAATATCCGCAAGAGCCGCGCATTGGTCGAGGTGCTTGCCGATCTCAAAAATTCGGGCAAGGAGATAGTTTTTGTGTCGAGCGGCGCGCAGTGTGTCGGAGCGGCAAAGGGCGGATTTCTCGAAAAGCCCAAGGACGTGCCGGGAAAGCAGGCGTGCGCGGCTATCGGGCAGACAGAGCTTATGAAGTTCTACTCGGATACGTTCGACAGCTACAACCATAAAGTGGCTCAGCTGCTGCTGACGCGCGATGTTATCAGCAACGAAACGCGCCGCACCAACGTTATAAATACGTTCAACAAGCTGTTCGAGCTGGGTGTTATACCAATCATCAACGCGAACGACGTAGTGTCGATAAAGCATCTCGATTTTGACGAGAACGACACGCTCTCCGCGACTGTCGCGACGCTTTGCGGAGCCGACTTGCTCGTTATGCTCACGGACGTTGACGGGCTGTATGACGGCGATCCTTCCGAGGAGGGTACAAAGTTTATCAGCGAGGTTGACAAGATCAACACGGAGATAATCACAATGGCGCAAGGCGCGGGTTCGTCGGTCGGCACGGGAGGAATGCTCACTAAGATAGAGGCGGCGAAGATAGCGACAGAGGCGGGCATTGACACGGTAATTATCGGAAATAAAGACCCGAAGCTGCTCTACAAGCTGTTTGAGAGCGACGACGCTGTTTGTACATGGTTTAAGGCGATAAAGGATTAAGAGGTAAATTATGGAATATATAGAAAAACTCGGCGCGGCTGCAAAAGCGGCTGCTCCGATACTTGCGGACTGCGGCACGCTGACCAAGAACCGCGCTCTCTCCGAGATAGCGCGGCGGCTCAATCAAAATGCAGACGCAATAATCGCTGCAAATAAGCTCGACATTGAAAACGCGCGGAAAAAAGGCATGAGCGAGGCTTTGATAGATCGCCTCGTGTTGGACGAAAAGCGCATTTCGGGTATGGTCGACGGGCTGGATCAGGTAATCGCGCTGCCCGACCCCATCGGCGAGGTGATAGGCGGCAGCGAGCTCCCGAACGGGCTTCGCGTGGTTCAGACGCGCGTGCCTATGGGCGTTATCGGTATGATCTACGAGAACCGCCCGAACGTCACAGTGGACGCGGCAGCGCTCTGCTTTAAGGCGGGCAGCGCGGTAATTCTCCGCGGCGGCTCCAACGCGGTAAACTCGAACAAATTTCTGGTCGACCTTATGCGCAGAACTATCGCCGATCTCGGAATTCCCGCGGACTGTATCCAGCTTGTCGAGGAGACGAGCCGCGAGACCGCTGCGGCGATGATGAAGCTCAACAAATATATCGACCTGCTCATACCGAGAGGCGGCGGACAGCTTATCCGCACGGTCATCGAGAACGCGACGGTTCCCGTTATACAGACGGGCGAGGGAAACTGCCACGTTTACGTCGACGAGAGCGCCGACCTCGATATGGCGGTGAATATCGTCAACAACGCGAAAACTCAGCGTCCGTCGGTCTGCAACGCTATCGAGAGTATTCTGGTTCATGAGAGCGTTTCGGCGGAGTTCTTTAAAAAACTGGACGAGCTATGGCAGGGCAAGGTTGCGGTCGTCGGCGACGAAAAAACCGCCGAAAATATCAAGGTGGAAAAGATCGCGGACGATACTGATTACGCGACGGAGTTTCTCGATTACAAGCTGTCGTCAAAGGTTGTCAAGTCGCTTGACGAGGCGATAGAACATATCAACAAATTCGGAACGGGGCACAGCGAGTGCATTGTAACGGGATCGCTTGAGAACGCACGGAAGTTCCAGCGGAGAATTGACGCGGCAGCGGTGTACGTCAACGCGTCGACGAGGTTCACGGACGGGTTTGAGTTCGGGCTGGGCGCGGAGATCGGCATTTCCACGCAGAAACTCCACGCGAGAGGTCCTATGGGATTGAAAGCGCTTACATCTTATAAATATTTGATTGACGGTAACGGTCAGATAAGGGGATAAAAACAGGTATGGCTAAAAAAAATAAGGAGATATCTGCGCGCGAAAAGCATAACGAGGATATCATCAACGAGCTTTTCGGGTCGTCGGAGGCGGAGCCGGATATTGAGACGGACATAACCGATCTGGGAACCGAGCCGGAGGACGACGTTACTATCGCGCCAAGCCCGCAGAAGCACAGTAAATTCTTCTTCGGACTGGCGATATTCGTGGTGATAATGGCGTGCATAGGCGTAGTTTCGACGGTGCAGTTCGTTTCGGACGGAGTGCATAATATTATGGACAACACCTCGCTGAAAAACGAGTTTGCGCGGTTTCTTCTTCCCGTTGTCGCTAACGACGTTGCGCCGTTTGAAAATGAGAGCGAGATATCAAATTCCGCAAAGGTGAGTTGTGCTATCTGGAATATTCTGGTAAACAAGGATATTTCGGAGTACAGAAGCGTCGAGCGCGGTATTTACAGTATTCCCGAATACAATGTCAGCGTATCCTGCAAGGAAATTTTCGGGAGCAGTTCGTCGCTCACTCATCAGTCGGTCGGCGCGTCGGATACCAGATTTGTTTATGACGAAGCAAACCACGTTTACTTGTGCCCGATAAACACTCGTTTTCTGAGCTATGCGCCGAGAATCGCCGAAATGAAAGAGAACAACGGCACTTATGTGCTTACGGTGGAGTACGTTCCGCCCTCAATGGCGATAATTTCCGACAACACCGAGGTTAAGGCGGACAAGGTAATGGAATACACCATTAACCGATGGGATAAGAAAAATACGCTTATGACCGTGAGAATGATCAGCAGCGAAAGATTGTAATACAGGAGGTCAACTATGAAGTTCAATTTTAAGAAAATCGCGGCGGGAGCGCTTGCTGTCGTACTTACAATGTCGCTTTGCGGCTGCGGAGACAACGGATATATTATGACCGTGGACGGCATCAGTATCAGAAACGGCGTTTATCTGTCGTTCCAGCAGAATGCTCTCAGCAACGCGAATTCCAAATACAACGAGGAGAACAGCAGCTCTGACAGCAGCACGGACAGCACAAGCAGCGCCGAGAGCGTGGATATTTTCGAGCAGACCGTTGAGGGTAAGACCGTTCCCGAGTGGATAAAAGAGGATACGCTGAGACAGGTGCGCCGTTTCGTGGCAATACAGCAGCTTTGCAAGCGCTATGAGATAAGCCTCACCGACGAGGAGATCGCCGATGTAAACAAGGAAGTCCAGTCGGCGTGGGACGAGAGCAATATATACGTTCAGTACCTTTATGGTGTGAATACCATGAGCGAATACTACGAGTCCATGGGTATCGGCATTGAGTCGCTCAAGGAGATAGGCAAGGTGAACAAGCTCTCCGATAAGCTGTTTTTGCATTATTATGATACGGACGGAACGCTCCCCGTTACTGATGAGGAGCTTAACAAGTACATTACGGAGAACTATGCCGCAGTAAAAATGCTTACGCTCAACTACAAAAACTACAAGGGCGAGGCTCTTGAAAAGGACGAGGAAAAGCAGGAGATCAGGGACAAGGCAAAGGCTTACGCCGATCGTCTGAACGGAGGCGAGAGCTTTATCGACGTGAAGTACGATTTCGACCTTGCGGCGGCGCAGGATTCCGCAAAGGCATCCGCCGAAAGCTCCTACAAGGAGGATAACGAGGACAAGCTCACCGAGGAGGAGTACGTTAAAAAAGCAGTGGACGCGGCAACTGCCGAAAAGGCGGAGTCGCTTGACGATCTTGACGTTTTCGTTTCCAAGGAAAACTCTTCGCTGGACGAAAAGGTAACGGAGTACGTCTGGAATGCGGCTGCCGACGGTAAGGCGACCGTTTTTGAGGGCGAAAACGCGGCGTATGTTATCGTTCGCGAGGACGCGACAACAAAGGAAACATGGGTAAAAGAAAACCGCACCGGTCTGTTGAAGTCGATCAAGGGCGACGATTACGATTCGATGATGGAGATCACATATCAGAATTACGAGGTTGATCTTGACGAATATCTTGTGAACAGCAAATATGCTCCGGAAAAGCTGAACAAGAAGTAATCGAAAAACGTGTATACTTTAACTGCCGAAAATCATTTGTCCGATCGTGTTCTGCGCGGTCGGGCTTTTGGGTGTTTTCGGCAGTTTGCTATGTATGGGAGTGGAAAAATGTTACTTTTGGGTTTAAACGATATCGCCATGTCGTTCGCGGACCGAACGTTGTTTTCAGGCGTTACGCTGAACGTTTACGAGGGCGAAAAAATAGGATTTGTCGGGGTGAACGGCAGCGGCAAGACAACTCTGTTCCGCTTGTTAAAAGGGGAGCATACCCCCGACGCGGGCAACGTGCATATCGCGGGGGGCTGCAAGATCGGCTTTATGGAGCAGTTCGCGTGCAAGGACAGCACAAAAACGCTCTACGACGAGGCTTTGACGATATTCGCAGAGCTTGAGGAAACAGAGCTGCAATTAGCCGAGCTGCACGATAAGGTTGACTTCGGCGATACCTCTGCGGAGACTATTGAGAAAATGACCGCGCTGCGGGAAAGGTTCGAGCGCGACGGCGGAATGACCTACAAGAGCCGCACTGCCGCTGCGTTGGGCGGATTGGGGTTCTCGGAGGACGATCTGAAGCTGAACACTCAGGTGCTGTCGGGAGGGCAGCGCAGCAAGCTGCAATTGGCGAAGCTGTTGCTCTCGGACGCGGATCTGCTGCTGCTCGACGAGCCGACAAACCACTTGGACATACAGTCGGTGGAGTGGCTGGAGAAATTCCTCGGGGATTACCGCGGCGCGTATATCGTAATCTCGCACGACCGCTATTTTCTGGATAAGGTAACGACGCGGACCGTCGAGCTTGAAAACCGCCGTATACGCGACTACAAGGGCAACTACACGCGCTTTCTGGAGCTTAAAGCCGAGGATACCGAGCGCCGCCAAAAGGTTTACGATTCCACGGTCAAGGAGATCAAGCGAATTGAGGGTATTATTGAGCAGCAGAAGCGTTGGAATCAGGCGCACAATTACGTTACCATAGCGAGCAAGCAGAAGTCTATCGACCGCCTTGAGGAGACGCTTGATAAGCCCGAGGACGCTCCAGAGACGATAAAGTTCAGCTTTAAGGCTGCGGACGGCTGCGGCAACGACGTATTGCAAGTGAATAATCTCGCGCTCGGGTTTGACGGAAAAACGCTCTTTCGCGGCGTAAATCTGGACATAAAAAAGGGCGAGCGAGTGTTCCTCATAGGCGGGAACGGCTGCGGAAAGACCTCGCTATTCCGCGTGCTTATGGGGCAGTATAACGCCGACATCGGGGAGTTCAGGTACGGAACGCGCGTTCAGGTAGGGTATTTTGATCAGGCACAGCGCGGGCTTACCGAAAGTAAATCCGCACTGGACGAGGTCTGGGATACTTACCCGAAAATGACCGAAACGGCGGTGCGGACGGCGTTGGCGGCGTTTTTGTTCAAGGGAGACGACATCTACAAGCTCATTTCGGAACTGTCGGGCGGCGAGCGCGCGAGGGTCGCGCTGCTGAAGCTGATGCTCTCGGGCGCGAACTTTCTGCTGCTCGACGAGCCTACAAACCACTTGGACATCACGTCCTGCGAGGCTCTGGAGAACGCGCTGCTGAATTACGACGGCACGCTGTTCGTTATCTCGCACGACCGCTATCTGATAAACAAGCTTGCCGACCGTGTTTACAGGCTAACCGAGAACGGAGCGGAGGGTTATCTCGGCAATTACGATTACTATCTGGAACGACAGCAGACCGCCGCCGCGAATACCGTCAACGAAAAGCCGAAGAAGTCCGAACAGGCGCTCGACTACAAACAGCGCAAGGAGCGCGAAAGCGAACGGCGCAAGCTCGCGGGAAAGGTATCGCGGCTCGAAAAACGTATTGAGGAACTTGACGCGGAGATAAACGCGAAAGCCGAGGAACTGTCGGCGCTCACCGACTATCAGAAGGCAATGGAGCTTTCGGAGGAGATAGAACGGCTGCGCGTTGAACAGGAGACGGCAATGGAGGATTGGGAGCAGTCCGCGGCGGCTTTGGAGGATTTTTAACTATGACAAAGGAGATAAGGGCGTATCTGGCGCTGCTGGAGCAGTTTTTTTCGGTGGAGCACACTGAGGAGGAGCTGCTGAAAATGCGCGCGGAAATGCTCAAGCGCATTGAGTTTTATCAGCATGAGCGGCTGATACACCTGATAGTTACAATGTCGTTCGCGGTGTTTTTTCTGCTGTCGCTGATGATGTATTTCTCGGCACGGCAGATTGGGATATTGCTGCTTGCGGTGCTGTTTCTGATTATGACCGTGGCGTATATCAAGCACTATTATTTTCTGGAGAATTCCGTGCAGAAAATGTACAAGTTTTATTACAAGGTCGAAAAAGTAGAATAGTATCGGAAGAAAGTATTATTTTGATAGACAGAGAGATTTTTTGAGTGTAAAATTTATAAAAGCTGCGGCGAATAAACAGCGCGGCTTTAAAGTGTGGGACATAACGAAACGCGTTGACAGCGCGGCTTGCTTTAAGAGGTAATTATGTTTTTATTGAGATGGCTTTGGAAAAATATGGAGGGCTCGCGGGGCTTGTATATCTGCGGAATGATATTCACAGTGATCTCGCAGTCGATGTTTACGATAACTCCGCGTATTACTAGCGAAATCACAGACACGTTTATTGTAAATGACAACGCACTCGCCAATCTGGAAACGCGTTCGGGCTACCTTATCGGACTGTTGGCAGCTATGGTGGGATTTACGGTGCTGCGCGGCGCAATGGAATACGGCAGTACGATGATGTATGAGCGCTCGTCCCAGTCGATGATATTCAAAATAAGAAACGTTGTGTTCAAGAATATCGAGGATCAGGACGCGAAATTCTACGACAGCTACCGCACGGGCGACATTATGACAAGAATTTCGGGCGATCTGGATATGGTGCGCCATTCGATCGCGTGGATACTCCGCGCGGTGCTGGAGTGCGTGGTTTTATTCACGTCGTCAATAATCTTCTTTTTCAGTATCGACTGGCTTATGGCGCTGTGTCTTTCGGGATTAACGCCGATCATTATGCTGATAACGGCGTCGTTCCGCAAAAAGGTCGCGCCGAAATATCAGGTGCAGCGCGAAAAACTCTCGAACCTGAACACGCAGGCTGAGGAGAATATCTCGGGAAACCGTGTTGTCAAGGCTTTCGCGCGTGAGGATCACGAGATAGAGCGCTTTGACGAGCTGAGCAGAGGATTTCGCGACGCGTCAAAGGACGCGGCGTTCACATGGCTGAAATTCTTCCCCTTTCTGGAGGCGTGCGCGTCGTCGCTGTCGGTGGTAATGCTGGTTTGCGGCGGATTGTTCGTTATCTTCGGACGGCTGACGTTCGGCGAGTACATAGCGTTCTCGGGTCTGGTGTGGACGATGAGCAATCCCATGAGACAACTCGGCAATATTGTCAACGACTGGCAGAGATTTACCGCCTCGGCGAACAAGATAATCGAGGTGTATTACGGCAAGCCGCGCATAGCAACGCGCGAGGACGCTGTCGACAAGCCCGGGCGCTTTAAGGGCAAGGTCGAGTTTGACAATGTAACGCTGAAATTCGGCGATGAAAAGATAATCGACGATGTGAGCTTTACGGTCGAGCCGGGCGAAACGGTCGCCATTATGGGCGAGACTGGCGCGGGAAAAACGCTGCTGACGGAACTTATTCCGCGTATTTACGACGTGAGCGCAGGTTCGGTGCGCGTTGACGGAGTTGACGTGAGAATGCTCAAGCTCGATCAGCTTCGGCGGAACATCGGCGTGGCGACACAGGACGTGTTTTTGTTCTCGGATACTATCGACGGAAATATCAGCTACGGTGATTCCGATATGCCCGAGGAGGAAGTTGTTAAAATGGCGGAGCTTGCCGACGCGGACGGGTTTATCCGCAAACTGTCCGACGGCTATGACACGATAGTCGGAGAGCGCGGTGTGGGTTTGTCAGGCGGACAGAAGCAGCGTATTTCGCTGGCAAGAGCTTTTGCGGTAAAGCCGTCGGTGCTTATTCTCGACGATACGACCTCGGCGGTCGATCTGGAGACCGAAAAGCATATTCAGCAGTCGCTGAAAGACCCCGGATTTGAGTGTACGAAAATCATTGTGGCGCAGAGAATTTCCACCGCAATGTACGCGGATAAGATAATAGTGCTGAAAAACGGCAGAATACTCGAGCAGGGAAGCCACAAGGAGCTTATTGAGCGCGACGGGTATTATAAGGAAGTTTATGATCTGCAGAAGTAAGCTTTGCTTTCCGTGATTGATGAATAGGGCGCAACGCCTAATTAAAATCTACAAAAAGGAGATGCAGGGGCAAAAGTCGCAAGCAACGGTGACGACGAAGAGAGCGAAGCGAACGGAGGAGTTGCCGTCGGCTAGCGCGGCAAAGCCGCGCGGTGCGAGCTTTTGCCTTTAAAATAATAAAATGGCACGCAATAAATATGACATAGACGAAACGCTTGAAACGCCGTTTGACGTGCGGCATTTAAAGCGGTCGCTGAAATATGCGGCGAAATACAAGGGCAAAATAATCGCGGCAATGCTGCTTAGCACGGCAGCGGCGATAATCGGGCTGTTGTCTCCGATCATCGTCAAGAACGCCGTGGATAACTTCATGGACAACCGCGCGGATATACCAATGCTGCTGCTGAGCGGCGCGGGAGTGCTGATGTGCATTATCGTAAGCGTGCTGTTCACGAAAAAGCGCGCGGAGCTTATGACCGAGGTCGGACAGAATATCGTGTATGATATTCGGCGCGATCTGTTCGAGCACATGCAGATGCTTTCGTTTGACTTTTACGACAGCCGTCCGCACGGAAAAATTCTCACGAGAATTATAAATTACATAAACTCGATCTCGGACTTAATGACGAACGGACTTATTAACTTTGTGCTGGAGATATTCAATCTGCTGTTTATCACGGTGTTTATGTTTATCGTGTGCTGGCAGCTGGCTCTGGTAACGCTCTGCGGACTTCCCGTATATTTCGGGGTAATGCTGTTTATCAAGAACCATCAGCGTAAGGCGTGGCAGGCGGCGTCAAATAAAAGCTCGAATTTGTCCGCATATCATCACGAGAATATAGTCGGCGCGAAGATAGCGCAGATGTTCGTCCGCGAGGAGGAGAACGAGGAAATACACGAGCGTCTCGCGTCCGATTACCGTCACGCCTGGATGCGCGCGGTAAGCTACTCGAACCTCGTCTGGCCGTCCACGGACGTGATAAGCATTACGGTTCAGGCGGCGATATATGCAGTCGGACTGCTGGCATTCCGCGGAACGCTCTCGCTAGGCACGATACTTGCGATGACCGATTACACGGCGCGTTTCTGGCAGCCGCTAATGAATTTGTCAAACCTTATGAATACGGTCATCAACGCGGTCGCATATCTGGAGCGAATTTTCGAGCTTATGGACGAACCCGTTTCCGTTCACGACATCGAGGGAGCGGAGGAAATGCCGCAAATTCGCGGCGACGTGCATTTCGAGAACGTTACGTTTGCTTACGAGGAGGGCATAAACATACTTGAGAACCTCTCGTTTGACGTTAAGGCGGGGCAAAGCATAGCGCTTGTGGGACCTACGGGTGCGGGTAAGACGACAATCGTAAACTTAATATCGCGCTTTTATAATTTAAGCGGCGGCACGGTGCGCATTGACGAGAGCGATATCTCGAAGATGACGTTGAAGTCGCTGCGTTCGCAGATGGGCATAATGCTGCAGGACAGCTTTATTTTCAGCGGAACGCTGCTTGACAATATCCGCTACGGCAGACTTGACGCGACGCTGGAGGAGTGCCGCGAGGCGTGTAAAATAGTCGGTATCGACGACTACATAATGAGCCAGAAGGACGGCTACAATACGGTAGTCAACGAGCGCGGCGGCGGGCTTTCGCAGGGGCAGAAGCAGCTTATCGCGTTCGCGAGGACGATAGTCTCCGATCCGAAAATTCTTGTGCTTGACGAGGCGACAAGCTCCATTGACGCGAAAACCGAGCGCTATCTTCAGAACGGTCTTAATCACCTGTTAAAGGGCAGAACCAGCTTTATAATCGCGCACAGACTTTCGACTATCAGAAGCTGCGACAAGATAATGTACGTTTCCAACAAGGGTATTACCGAGGCGGGAACTCACGATGAGCTTATGGCGAAAAAGGGCGACTATTATAAACTTTATACGGCGCAGAGCGTTTGATGCCGCTTTTCAGGAGGAAAAAATGAGATCGCCGTTCGCTTATTCCGACGACAACAAGCGCTATCATACGCTTGCTTATCACAATAAAACGACCTGCGGCGGCAGAGTGTACAAGGCGACCGTCGACGCGGGGCTAAGCTGTCCGAATATTGACGGGTGCAAGGGGCGCGGCGGCTGTATATTCTGCGCGCAGGCTCCGCGCGACGGACGCACGGTCGCGGAGCAGTTTGCAGCCGAGAAAGCGCGTATTCACTCCAAATGTCCGAACGCGAAAATAATGCTGTATTACGGGCTGCATTCAAATACTTATTGCGCTCCCGAACGGCTTTGCGAGATGCTTGATGAAGCGGAAGAACTCGGCGTGTTCGCGGTCTCGGTCGCCACTCGTGCCGATTGTCTTGACAAGAAAAAGGCTCGCATTTTAAGTGAATTTCCTTTGCCGCTGACGGTTGAGTTAGGCTTGCAAACTATACATGACGGCACTGCCGCATTGATCAACAGAGGGCACAGTTTCGCGGATTTTCTGCGCGGCTATGAGCTGCTAAGGGAGCGTAATATCCGCGTCTGCGTTCACATTATCAACGGATTGCCGGGTGAAACTCGCGAGATGATGCTTGAGACGGCAAGGGCGCTCGGAAAACTGCGTCCGAACGCCGTTAAGATACATTCGATGCATGTTCTGCGCGGAACGCCGCTGTACGCGATGTATTGTAGCGGGGAATATTCTCCGATAGAAAAGGACGAGTATATCGACATCACCGTGCGGCAGCTCGAGTTGCTGCCTCCCGAGACGGTCGTTGAACGTGTGACGGGCGACGGCGACAAGAGTTTGCTCGCCGCGCCGCTCTGGAGCGTGGACAAAATATCCGTTCTGGGCGGACTTGACAAGCGAATGGCGGACTCGGATACCTATCAAGGGAGACTTTTCGATAATGAGAGCATTGGATAAAAATTCCGCAAAGCCGTTGTATGAGCAGCTTTACGAGAATATCAGGGACGATATTCTGTCGGGGAAGATGAGCGAGGGCGAAAAGCTCCCGTCGAAACGCGCGCTTGCGGAGCAGCAGCAAATCAGCGTTGTCACAGTCGAGAACGCGTATTCTCAGCTTATCGCCGAGGGCTACGTCCGCGCTGCCGAGCGGAGCGGATATTACGTTCAGTACAGTGGCGGAGCGGTCGAGACGCAGTATGCCGAATTAACGCGCGGCGAATTTCCGAATAGCGAAAAGGAAGAGCCGAGCGGCGAGGGCGCTTTTGAGCCGTCGGCGGGCGATTTCCCCTTTTCAGTGTGGACAAGGCTTATGCGGTCGGTTATCCTCGAAAAGGGAACGGCGCTTTTGCAGCCTGTCCGCAGCGGCGGTGCGGAAGAGCTGCGCCGCGCGATCTCGGGATACCTCTACCGCGCGAGAGGTTTCTATCAGCCGCCCGAGCGCATTATCACGGGCGCGGGAACGGAATATCTGTACAATCTGCTGATACAGCTGCTGGGCAGAGATAAGGTCTACGGAATTGAAGACCCCGGCTATGAAAAGCTCCCGAAGATCTACGAGCTGAACGGTGTGAGATTTGAGTATATTCCGCTTGACGGTTCGGGAATGAGCGCAGATGCGCTGTATGAAAAGCGCGTTGACGCGGCGCATATCTCGCCCGCTCACCACTATCCGACGGGAATCGTAATGCCCATTTCGCGTCGGCGCGAAATAATGCGCTGGGCAGAGGGCTGCGGGCGTTACGTTATCGAGGACGATTACGACAGCGAACTGCGCTGGAGCGGAAAGCCCGTTCCGACAATGTTCGGCTCGGACGCAACGGGGCGCGTTATCTATATGAACACGTTTTCACAGACGATAGCGCCGTCGGTGCGGATAAGCTATATGTGCCTTTCCGAGGAGCTGTACGGGCTCTGGCGCGAAAAGCTGGGCTTTTACGCGTGCTCCGTGCCCGCTTTTGAGCAGTACACGTTAGCGCGGTTTATTTCGGAGGGTTATTTCGAGCGGCACATCAATCGCACAAAAAAGCGTTTTCGGCGCGTTCGCGAGTTGGTTTTGCAGCTTATCTCGCGTTATCCCGGGTCGGTAATCTCCGAGGAGAACGCGGGGCTGCATTTTACGGTCGAAGCGGTGGAGAGCGCTCCGCAGATGATCGCCGACTGCACAAAATGCGGCATTAAAATAACTCCGCTCTCTCAATATTATTCCGATAAAAAGGGCGCTGAGGGGCTGTTTGTGGTAAATTACGGCGGCGCGGTCGAGCAAAGAATATCGGAGATTTTGGGGGCGTAAATTTTATTTACAATAATAAGAAACCGCAGTAAAATACCGCGGTTTTTTGATTTGATAATTATACGGTATAAGGGTTCATCTTTTTCAAAATACCCGTTTTTGTGATCAATTTGAACAGGACTACGCCGAATACCGCTCCGAACGCGCCCTGCAAGCAGTTTCCGGGAATGCCCTTAAGTGCACCGACAAAGCCGTAGCCGACAAGCGCAGCCTCATAAAGGTAATAGCCGCCGATCATAATAAGTTCCGCCGCCAGACCGCTTACGATAAATCCCGCAAAGCGAAGCCCGCTGTTTTTCTTCATGAACACACGAACTATCAGAGCCGCCGCAAGCGCCATCATTCCCTTAATGAGGAACGTCCCGGGAACATACTGCGCGTAGCCCATAAGATCGACCAGCGCCGAGCCGATACCTGCCGCCGCAAACCCGTAAACGGGACCCAGCGTCCAAGCCGCGATCAGAATGAAGCAGTCGCCGAAATGCACAAAACCGCCTGTCGGAGTCTGTATCTGTATCAGCTTTGTCGCCGCGAAAATAAGCGCCGCGAACATCGCCGCAAAGCAGAGCCGCAGCAGTTTTTCATGAGACGTTTGTTTTTCTTTGTTCATTTGTGTTATCTCCTTTTTGTCTGTGATATTCTGTTGATAATTGTATTATAGCAGATTTTGGAGATATCGCAATGCCCAATTTGATATTATTTGATAATATCAGATTATTGTGCCGTTTCTGTTTTTTCGCTGATAAAATATTTGCTCTCGCGCTGTCTGAGTCTCCGCCATATAATAACGTAGCAGATTATATGAACGAGCAGCGTAATTCCCCATGACATCGGGTAGGATAGGTACACCGTGCGCGGCGAGTGGTATTCGGGTATCTGAAACACCGTTGCTATCCAGAGGATGCGCAGTCCGCAGGCGCCGAGCAGAGATACTATCATAGGCATTATCGAGTATCCGAGACCACGCAGCATTCCCACCATAACGTCCATCATTCCGCACAGCGCATAGGTCGTCGCGATAACGGACAGCCGCACCATTCCCGCGTCGACGACTATCGGACTGTTGGAGTAGATGCCGAGCAGCGGACGTCCGAGCATGAACGCCGCCCAACCGAGTATCAGCCCCGTTGCCGTAACGCACAGCAGCGAGCTTACCAGTATTTTCGGTATACGGGAGTACTTTTTCGCACCCATGTGCTGTCCCGTGAACGATATCGCCGCCTGATAGAACGTGTTCATTGCCATATAGATAAAACCCTCTATCGAGGACGCGGCGGAGTTCCCCGAGACCACCGCATCGCTGCCGAAGCTGTTTATTGATGACTGTATAACGACGTTCGACAGAGAAAAAATCGTGCCTTGAAACCCCGCCGGTAAGCCTACTCTCATCACCGCAAAGAGAATGCGTTTGCGTATTTTCAGCTGCTTTATATCAAGATGAATTTCAGTGTTGTCCTTGATAAGGCACATTACCGTAAGACCTGCGGAAATGCATTGTGAAATTACCGTTGCCAGCGCAACTCCCGCAACGTCCATTTTCAATACGATAACAAACAGGAGATTTAACAATACGTTGATAACGCCCGCTGCCGTAAGGAAGTAGAGCGGCCGTTTTGTGTCGCCGACCGCGCGGAGAATGGCGCTGCCGAAGTTATACACCATAGTCGCGGGCATTCCTAGGAAGTAGATGCGCAGGTATGTTGTTGCGAGCGGCAGCAGATTTTCGGTCGCGTCCATAAGCACAAGCATTTCGGGCGCGAGAATAAAGCCCGCTATCGCCAGAACAGTGCCGCATATCATCGACAACAGCATTGACGTGTGAACGGTGTCGTGCATATCCGAGGCGGAGTTCGCGCCGTGAGCGCGCGCCGCGACTACGTTCGCGCCAACCGACAGCCCCACGAACAGATTTGTGAAGAGATTGATAAGCGAGGATGTAGATCCGACAGCTCCCATTGAGTTATCCCCCGCGAACTGTCCGACAACGATAACATCGGCGGCGTTGAAAAGCAGCTGCAAAACGCCTGAAGCCATAAGCGGCAGAGAAAAAAGCAGCAGCTTTTTAAGTACGGATCCGCTGCACATATCCATTTGATATTGTTTGCTCATAATTTATATATTTCTCCCTGTTTAACGTGAAAATTTCTAAACCGGTATTGTTTTCGTCAATCACAAATATAATTATAACACTTTCCGATACAATATTCAATTGAGTTTTATTGTGAATAATGCACAAAAATATCTGCGAATTTTGGCGGAAAAATTATATGATCGCCAAAATAGTCTTGGCTAACCAAAAAAATCCGCAAATCCTCTTGACTTTGGACGAAAAAAAGGTTATTATATTCTTGGTTAGAAAATCCTAACCGCATTTTAAAAAACGCGGGTTAGAGTTATCTAACCCGAACGGAGGGAGATTTTATGATGCCGCTTACATACGCGGACACGGGCGAGGAATGTATGATAAAGAAGATCGGCGGCAGCCCCGAAGCCAAAAAGTTTCTGGAAAATCTGGGGTTTGTTGTCGGCGGTTCGGTGAGGATCGTCAACGAACTTGGCGGTAACGTGATTGTGAACGTCAAGGAAACACGCGTCGCCGTGTCAAAGGAAATGGCGCAGAGAATTATGGTATAAACGAACGGAGGAAAGGCTATGGCAACATTACGCAGTGCTAAGATCGGAGAGACTGTCACCGTAAAAAAGCTCAAAGGTGAAGGCGCGGTCAAGCGCAGAATTATGGATATGGGCATTACAAAGGGCACGGAGGTGTACGTCCGCAAGGTCGCGCCGCTCGGAGACCCGATCGAGGTCACGGTGCGCGGCTACGAGCTGTCGCTCAGAAAACAGGACGCGGAAATGGTGGAAATTTAAGATTTTCGCAAAAAAAGCACGGACATTAGAGATGACTAATACGGTTAGTTAGAACTAATGAAAGCTGTACATAAATAATGAAATATCACAGAGAGGGGCAATGACATGGAGATCAGAATAGCGCTCGCGGGTAATCCCAACGCGGGCAAGACAACACTTTTTAACGCGCTTACGGGGTCAAATCAGTTTGTCGGGAACTGGCCGGGAGTTACCGTTGAAAAGAAAGAGGGCAGACTTAAAGGCGACAAGGACGTTACAATTACTGACCTGCCGGGAATTTATTCGCTTTCGCCGTACACGCTTGAGGAGGTTGTCGCGAGAAATTACCTTATAAACGAGCGTCCCGACGCGATACTGAATATCATCGACGGCACGAACCTCGAGCGCAATCTGTACCTTACGACGCAGCTCGCGGAGTTGGGTATACCTATGGTTGCGGCAATAAATATGATGGACGTTGTCAACAAGAACGGCGACAAAATCAACCTTGAGCAATTGTCGGCGCGGCTCGGCTGCAAGGTCTGCGAGATCTCGGCGCTGAAAGGCACGGGCATTCCCGAGGCGGCAAAAATGGCGGTCGAGGCGGCGCAGTCCGCGAAGCCGTCCGTTCCGCAGCACAGCTTCCGCGGCAGCGTGGAGCACGCTCTGGCGCATATTGAGGAGGCTTTTCTGCACGACAAGCCTGCGGAGCAGCAGCGCTGGTACGCGATAAAAATTTTCGAACGCGACGGAAAGGTTCTCGAAATGCTCGATATTCCCGCCAATACGATAAGACATATCGAGGAGGATATCAAGGCGTGCGAGATTGAAATGGACGACGACGCGGAGAGCATTATCACAAACGAGCGCTATATTTACATAGCGGAAGTCATCAAGGAGTGCTATAAGAAAAAGAACAAGGGCGCGGAGACGGTCTCCGATAAAATAGACAGAGTGGTCACAAACCGCTGGCTGGCGCTGCCGATCTTCGCGTTGGTTATGGTTATTGTTTACTATGTTTCGGTAACTACCGTAGGAACGCTGCTCACCGACTGGACTAACGACGGTCTGTTCGGCGACGGCTGGCATTTGTTCGGAATCGGCACGGGCAATTACGAGGCGGCTCAGGATGATTTCGCTGCCGAAAACATTTTCACCGAGGACGTTGCCGCGACGGTTCAAAGAGCGGTCGACGCGGGAGTTGCCGGCGCGGAGGACGTTATGGGCGCTATCGGAGACGGCAGCTTCGGGGATTTCGACGAGTCATACGGCTTATACGGCGCGAAGCTGACGGAACAGGGCTTCGACATCTCAGCAATGGTTGACGAGCCTATGGAGGCTCTTGGCGAAGAGATAGACCCCGCGAACTACGGCGTTTGGGTTCCGGGGATACCCGTGCTCATAGAAACGGGATTGGATAACATAAATTGCGTTGAATGGCTGAAGGGCCTTATCCTGGACGGTATCGTCGCGGGCGTGGGCGCGGTTCTCGGCTTTGTGCCGCAGATGCTGGTGTTGTTCATTTTCCTGGCTTTTCTGGAGGCTTGCGGATATATGGCGCGTATCGCGTTTGTTATGGACAGGATATTCCGCCGTTTCGGTTTGTCGGGAAAGAGCTTTATCCCCATGCTGATAGGCACGGGCTGCGGTGTTCCGGGAATTATGGCGTCGCGTACTATCGAGAACGAGCGCGACCGCCGTATGACGATTATGACGACGACGTTTATCCCGTGCGGCGCAAAGCTGCCGATAATCGCGCTCATCACGGCTGCTCTGTTCGGCGGAGCGTGGTGGGTAGCGCCCTCGGCATACTTTATCGGCATAGCGGCGATCGTTGTTTCGGGAATAATGCTTAAAAAGACGAAAATGTTCGCGGGCGACCCCGCGCCGTTCGTGATGGAGCTTCCCGCGTATCGTCTTCCGACGTTCGGCAACGTAATGCGTTCGATGTGGGAGCGCGGTCTGTCGTTCATAAAGAAAGCGGGTACGATCATTCTTTTGTTCTCGATAATCATTTGGGCGGGCAGCTCGTTCGGCTGGGCGGACGGAGCGTTCGGCTTCGACACAGAATTTGAGCTTGCGGATACAGTCCTCGGAAAGATAGGCGCGGCGATTTGCCCGATATTCGCGCCGCTCGGTTTCGGCGAGCCTACCGCCGCAGTCGCCGCGATCATGGGTCTGGTGGCAAAGGAAGAGATAGTAGGCGTATTCGGAGTGCTTGATTTCGCGGCAATGACCGCGCTTGCGGGGTATTCGTTCCTTGTGTTCAATCTGTTGTGCGCCCCCTGTTTTGCGGCTATCGGAGCAATTCGCCGCGAAATGAACAGCGCAAAGTGGATGTGGTTCGCGATAGGGTATCAGTGCGGTTTCGCGTATTCGGTGTCGCTGATGATCTATCAGTTCGGCAGCCTGTTCACGGGAAATGTGAACGTTATCGGGCTTATATTCGCGCTGGCGGTTCTGGCGTTCATCATCTTTATGCTGGCAAGACCCCACAAGGAGAGCGGCAGGCTCAATAAGAAGATCAAGGTTTGACGAGGTGGGCTATGGTTGAATTTGTACAGCAATACTTAGGCTCGATACTTGTCGGCGCGGGAGTGCTGGCGGTCGTCGCGCTGATAATCATAAACGCCGTCAAGGATAAGCGTTCGGAAAAATCCTCATGCGGCGGAGACTGCGCGCACTGCGGCTGCTGCCGCTACGCACAGAATAACGAGAGTTACCTCCGTCATAGTAATACAAAATAACGGTTATCCTCCTTGCGTGTGCGAGGGGGATCTCCTTGAAAAAATTACAAAAAGTACTTGACAAAAATAAACTGGTGTGGTATAATAATATTACCTCGAATGGGGTCTATTTTTTTTGTGCGTTTTTAACGGGAAAAATCGGACCGCATTAAATCGCAATTCCGCGTCGAGGGAGGCAATAATGCCCGGAAAGGGCGAGAAAATAGGAGGTGCCGAAAGTGAGAGTAAAAATTACGTTGGCGTGTTCAGAGTGTAAGCAGCGCAACTACAACACCATGAAGAACAAGAAGAACGATCCCGACAGAATTGAAATGAACAAGTACTGCAGATTCTGCAAAAAGCACACGCTTCACAAAGAAACCAAGTAACGGGGAGGATCCAAGATGGCTAAAGATTCAGAGCTTGAAAAGAACTCTCTCGAGAAGGTTTCGGACAAGTCTTCGGATAAAAAGTCGAAATCCAAGGACGACAAGAAGAAGCCCGCAAAGAAGAAAAAGGGTATTGTGAAGTATTTCAAGGACGCAAAAGCCGAGTTCAAGAAGGTCGTCTGGCCTACCCCGAAAGAGACCACGCATAACACCGTTGTCGTGCTTGTAATGTGCGCAGTGGCGGCGCTGTTCATTTTCGGGATGGATTCGCTTTTCGGATTGCTCAACGGACTGCTGTTCCACTGATTTTGGAGGGTGAAATATGGCTGACTCAGAAGCAAAATGGTATATTCTGCACACTTATTCGGGTTATGAGAATAAGGTCGCAGCGGATATTACCAAGCTCGTTGAAAACAGAAATCTGCAGCACCTTATCGAGGACGTGACAATCCCGACCGTGACCAAGATCGTCGAAAAGGAAAACGGCGAGACTAAGGAGGTCGAGGAGAAGATCTACCCGAGTTATGTGTTTGTGAAGATGGTCGAGACCAACGAGTCGTGGTACATTTGCCGCAATACCAGAGGCGTTACGGGATTTGTAGGTCCCGAGGGCAAGCCTACCCCGCTGAGCGAAAACGAAGTGAGGGCTTTAGAGCAAGGTAGAACCGAAGCTGCGGCCGCTTTCGAGATAGGCGACAGGGTCGCTATCAAGCAGGGTGTGCTCGAGGGCTTCGAGGGCGAGATCACTGCGATAGACGAGGAAAAGAAGACGTTGGTTGTCGCGATGAACAATATGTTTGGAGAGATAACACCGACAACTCTCGATATGTCGTCGGTGAAGAAGATTTAATGTTGATTATCGTTCAAAAGTTTTTTATGGAGGTTTTTTGTCATGGCACAGAAAGTTGTAGGATTTATCAAATTGCAGATACCTGCCGGCAAAGCTACGCCGGCGCCGCCTGTAGGACCCGCGTTGGGTCAGCACGGCGTTAATATTATGTCCTTTACAAAGGAATTCAACGAGCGCACCAAGGATAAGGCGGGTCTTATTATCCCCGTTGTTATCACGGTTTACGCAGACAGAAGCTTTACGTTCATTACCAAGACGCCGCCCGCAAGCGTGCTGATAAAGAAGGCTTGCAAGATCGAGAGCGGCTCGGGCGTTCCGAACAAGACCAAGGTAGCGAAGATCACCAAAGCGCAGCTTCAGGAGATCGCCGAGACCAAGATGCCCGACTTGAACGCGGCAAACATTGACACCGCTATCTCGATGATCGCGGGTACCTGCCGTTCGATGGGCGTAGAAGTTGTTGATTGATAATACAGTGGGAGGATCATTTCCGCTTGACCACAAGGAGGATATTAAATGAAACACGGAAAGAAGTATGTTGAGAGCGCAAAGCTCGTAGATTCCACAAAGGTATACGAATCCGGCGAGGCGTTGGATCTCGTTTGCAAGACCGCTAAGGCTAAGTTCGACGAGACCGTTGAGCTGCACATTCGTCTCGGCGTTGACTCGCGTCACGCAGACCAGCAGGTTCGCGGCGCGGTAGTTCTGCCCAACGGCACGGGCAAGACCGTAAGAACGCTCGTATTCTGCAAGCCCGAGAAAGAGGCTGACGCGCAAGCTGCGGGAGCGGACTATATCGCGGATAATGAGACCGTTGCTAAAATTCAGGGCGGTTGGATGGACTTCGAGGTAGTTATTGCTACTCCCGATATGATGGGCGTTGTCGGACGTCTCGGTAAGGTTCTCGGTCCGAGAGGTCTTATGCCTAACCCCAAGGCGGGTACTGTAACTCCCGACGTGGGCAAGGCTGTTCAGGAGGCAAAAGCAGGTAAGATCGAGTACCGTCTTGACAAGTCGAACATTATCCACTGTCCTATCGGCAAGGCTTCGTTTGGCACTGCCAAGCTTGAGGAGAACTTCAACGCGCTTATGGAAGCTGTAGCTAAGGCTAAGCCCGCGGCTGCAAAGGGTCAGTATATAAAAAGCTGCACCGTTTCTTCCACTATGGGTCCCGGCGTTAAGGTAAACACGCTGAGATTCGGCGTTTAATTCGCTTTGCTAACCGATATTTTATGCCGCTCGGAGAAATTCGAGCGGTTTTCGTATGATTTTGGATTTGAGAGGAACGTATGGGAAGGTTTGCCTGTCCGTGCTGCGGCTGTCTGACTTTGGACGAGCGCTGCGCTTACGATATTTGTCCTGTCTGTTTTTGGGAGGACGACGCGTATCTTGTTATTAACGGCGGCGAGATCAAGGGCGTTCGCGTTGATAGCGAGGTTTCCGACGAGGAGCTGCTTGACGTGCCGTCGGGAGCTAATAACGGGCTTACGCTCCGCGAGGGGCGGGAGAATTATCGGAAATTCGGAGCGTGTGAGGAGAGTATGAAAAAGCACGTTCGCCCTCCGCGCGGGGACGAATTGCCCACTGATAAGGAAAAATATTAAAAAACCCCTTGATTTTTGTCGGCAGTTGTGGTATAATATACTATGATAGTTGACAAAGACCGGAGATAATTCTCCGGTCTTTAGGTTTAATCGTATGGAATGAGGTGAAAAAATGGCGCTGGCTAAAGGCTTTGGCGCGGTAGAGGCGGCTGCCGAGAGGGTAGTTCGACCTATAGTCGAGGAGCACGGATATTCGCTGTGGGACGTGGTTTTCATCAAGGAGGGCGCGTGCTGGTATCTGCGGATACTTATTGACAAGCCCGAGGGAATTTCGATAGACGACTGCACCTCGATTGACGGACTGATAAACGCCGAGATCGACAAACAGGATTTCGTCGACAGGATTGATTACCTTGAGATAGGCTCGGCGGGACTGGAGCGCGCTGTGCGGCGCATTGAGCAGCTCCCGTTGTCGGTGGGGAAGCGCGTTAAGTTGAAAACCTACAAGCAAGTTGAGGGCTTGGGCGCAAAGAACGTGCGCTGCGTTATCGATGGCTTTAACGGCGAAAAATTAACGATCAAAGGAGATTTTGGAACGGCGGAAATTCCCGTTTCCGAGGTTTCTGCAATAAATTACGACGATTTTGACGACTTTGATAAACTGATGGAGGGATAGGAAAATGGCTAAAAGAAAGACAACAAAAGGGGAAGATTACGGCGATTTCTACGAAAATCTCGCCCTGCTTGCCGAGGAAAAGGGGATAGACGGCGAGATACTGGCGGAGAAAATAAAGTATGCGATAGAGAAAAGTCTGAAGTCCAATCTTCATTTTGACGATGAGGAAGAGGATTTTGTACAGGTCGATATCGACATTGTGAACCGCAGGTTCGACGTTTCGATAATGAAAGAGGTCATCGAGGTCGTGGATACGCTTTACGAGCCTGAAAAGGAGATAGTTCTTGATGAAGCGAGGAAGATTGACCCGTCACTTCAGGTCGGCGACAGAGTGCGCTGCCCGATAGATACTAAAACGTTCAAGCGTATTGCCGCCAAGAACGCAAAGGATCTTATCAAACAGGGCTTCTCCAACGCGGAACGTCAGCACCTTAGCGAGATATGGGGTCAGTACGAGAACGAGGCGGTTTCTGCGACTGTCACGAGAATAGAGCCGAAAACGGGTCATGCGACCGTTGAAATTAACCGCAACGAGGTTATGCTCCCGAGAAGCGAGCAGATACCCGGGGAGACGCTCGAGGTCGGTCAGGTGATAAAGGTTTATATTTCGGGAGTTTCCAAGGAGTACAAGGAGGGCGACAAAAACCAGTACCTCAAGGTCTCGCGTATCGACAAGTGGTTGATAAAGCGCTTGTTTGAGCTGGAATGTCCCGAAATATACGACGGCACGGTCGAGATAAAGGCGGTCAGCCGCGCTCCGGGAAGCCGCAGCAAGATCGCGGTCATCAGTAACGACCCGAACGTCGATGCGGTGGGCGCGTGCATAGGTCCGCAGAAGAGCCGTATTAACGCGGTCACCAAGGAGATCAAGGGCGAAAAGGTGGACGTGGTGCTGTACAGCGACGTTCCCGAGGAGTTCATTCAGCAGGCGCTTAAGCCCGCGGACGTGCTTAAGGTCGTCGTTACAAACCCCAATCCCGACAAGCGTTCCTGCAAGGTGGTAGTTCCCGACAATCAGCTTTCGCTGGCGATTGGCAACAAGGGGCAGAACGCATGGCTCGCGGCTAAGCTCACGGGCTATAAGATCGACATTAAGTCGGAGAGTACGGTAACTCCCGAGGATTTTGTCGTGGTGCCGCTTGAGGTACGTCCCGAGCCGGAGGAATCCGAGGAGACCGCCGAAATCGAAACAGCTCTGCCCGCAGACGAGGCCGCGTCGGAAAGCGCGGCTGCGGAGTAAGGAGCCGCCATGCAGAATAAGCCCGAAAAACGTGTACCGCTGCGCAAATGCGTGGGGTGCGGTGAAATGATCGGAAAAAAGGGTGCGGTCCGTGTGGTTCGCGACAAGGACGGAAACGTCTCAGTTGACCCGACGGGAAAAAAATCGGGGAGAGGTGCGTACATCTGCAAAGACACGAAGTGTCTGGAGCTTGCGAAAAAAGGCAGAAAGCTCGAGCGTTCGTTCAAGTGCCAAATCTCCGCTGAAATATACGATATTATTGCAAAGGAGCTGACCGAAGATCAATAATAACGCGTTATCCACAATTTGCCTTTGCAGACGTGCGGGAAAACTCGTTATCGGGTTCGACGCCGTTGTCGGTGAATTGAAAGCCAAGGGCTTCGGCGGAGTTGTTTTAGCCGCCGACGTTTCGGCGAAGACGGAAAAGGAAGTCCGCTTTCACGCCGATGCGGAGGGCAAAGAGGTCGTCAAAGCCGCGTTCGTTATGGACGAGGTAAAGGACGCGGTCGGCAAAAGAGCCGGAGTTCTGCTCGTGAACGACGAGGGGCTGTACGGCTCAATCAAAAAACAGTTGACATAATTGATTTGATTTGGAGGAATTTTACATTGCCAAGTAAACAGATAAAATATAAACTTCAGGACGTTGCCAAGGATCTGGGCGTTGATAAATCTGAACTTATCGAACTGCTCGATAAGGCGTTCCCGAGCGATACGCAGAGGAAAGGACAAAGCTCTCTCACCTCGGACGAGGTAGGCTACGTTCTCGAAAAATACACCGCAAAGCACGCGGTAGACGACGTTATGAAAGCGTTCGCCACCACAAAGGACATTAAGACGGAGAAACCCGCAGAGCCGGAGAAGAAGTCCGCCAAGAAGAAGCCCGCAGCTAAAAAGGACGAGGCTGCTCCCGTTAAGGAAGAGAAGCCGGTTTCCGAGACCGCTGAAAAGCCCGTTAAGGCTGCAAAGACAATAAAGCCCGAGGTTAAGGCAGAAGTAAAGCCAGAACCCGTAAAGACCGAAGTTAAGCAGGAGAGCAAGCTGGCGGTCAAGATTGAGGCGAAGCCCGAAGTCAAGCCCGACGCAGTACCCGAGCAGAAGAAACTGCAGGAGAATAACGCTCCCAAGCAGAATGTCCGCTCCGAAAATCGGGATAACAGAGACAATAAGGACAACCGTTCCAATCGCGATAATCGTGATAACAGGGATAACCGTGATAACAAGGGCGGCTCAAATCGCGACAACCGTGACAGCAAACCGCGCGATAACCGTCAGCGTGACAACAACCGCGGCGAACGCAATAACAACGCGAATACGCCAAAGCCTCAGCAGAAGCCCGCGGCAGCAAAGGCGGTCATAGATTCGAGCAAGATAAAAGTGAACACTCCGCCCATGCAGAAGCACAAGGGCGAGGCTGTTCAGCGCGGCGAACAGGTGAGAAAGACCGTCGATACGCGCGGCAGCTACGTTGAGCTTGACAAGTACAACGAGCGCTACGAGACTATTGCACCCGCGTCAAAGATGAACAACGACAACTTCCGCTCAAAGCAAAAGATCAACCAGAAGTCGCAGCAGAAGGGCAAGCCCTACGGCAAGCAGCGCGAGACCGAGGCGCAGAAGCTCAAACGTCTCGAGTTGGAGCGCGCGAGAAAACAGCAACTTAAGGTGCAGATACCCGACGAGATCGTTGTCGGGGAGCTTGCAACGCGCCTTAAGGTAACGGCGACGGAGGTCATTAAAAAGCTGTTTAACCTCGGCGTTATGGCGAATATCAACGAGACGATCGACTTTGATACCGCGTCTATCGTTGCGGAGGAATTGGGCGCTAAGGTCGAAAAGGAAGTTATCATCACGATCGAGGAGCGCCTGTTCGAGGACGCGGAGGACGCTCCCGAGAGCCTGAAGCCGCGTTCGCCCGTCGTTGTCGTAATGGGTCACGTCGACCACGGCAAGACCTCTATCCTCGACTATATCCGTCACGCGAACGTTCAGTCCGGAGAAGCGGGCGGCATTACGCAGCACATAGGCGCATACCGTGTTAATATCGGCGACCGTGATATTACGTTCCTCGATACGCCCGGTCATGAGGCGTTCACATCTATGAGAGCGCGCGGCGCTATGATAACCGATATAGCAATTCTGGTCGTAGCGGCGGACGACGGCATTATGCCGCAGACCGTCGAAGCTATCAACCACGCAAAGGCGGCGGGCATTCAGATAATCGTCGCTATGAACAAAATGGATAAAGAGGGCGCTAACCCCGAAAAGGTCAAGGAAGAGCTTACCAAGTACGACCTCGTCTGCGAGGACTGGGGCGGCAATATTATATGCGTTCCCGTTTCGGCAAAAACGGGTATGGGTATGGATACGCTGCTTGAAATGGTGGGGCTTACTGCTGACGTTATGGAACTTAAGGCTAATCCCGACCGCCTTGCAAAGGGCGCAGTCATCGAGGCTCGCCTTGACAAGAGCAGAGGTCCTATCGCGACGCTGCTCGTGCAGAACGGTACGCTGCATACGGGCGATATCCTCATTGCGGGTACTTCCGTGGGGCGCGTGCGCGTAATGCGCGACGACAAGGGCAGGACCGTCACCGAGGCGGGTCCGTCCGTTCCGGTGGAGATCATGGGTCTTTCGGAGGTACCGTCTGCGGGCGATACTTTCGCGGCTGTCGAGGACGAAAAGCTCGCCCGCGAACTCGTTGAAAAGCGCAAGCACGAGGCAAAAGAGGAGCAGTTTAAGTCCTATCAGAAGGTTACGCTCGACAACCTGTTCTCGTCTATCGAGCAGGGCGAGGTCAAGGAGCTGCCGATCATCGTCAAGGGCGACGTTCAGGGCTCGGTTGAGGCCGTTAAGCAGTCGCTTGAGAAGATCACTAATGACGAGGTCCGCGTGCGCGTTATTCATGGCGGCGTAGGCGCGGTAAGCGAGAGTGACGTTATGCTTGCAATGGCTTCGGGCGCTATCATCGTCGGCTTTAACGTAAGACCGCACCCGTCTGCGGAGGAGAGCGCCAAGGAAAACGGTGTTGAGGTGCGTTTGTACCGCGTTATCTATGACGCGATAGAGGATATTACTGCGGCGATGAAGGGTATGCTTGCGCCGAAATTCCGCGAGGTTCAGCTCGGACGCGTGGAGGTTCGCCAAGTTTACAATATTACGGGTGTCGGCAAGGTTGCGGGCTCGTATGTGCTTGACGGAAAGGTCGCGAGAAGCGGTCAGGTGCGTATCGTTCGCGACGGCATTATTGTCGGCGACGACCATATCGCGGGCTTGCAGCGCTTTAAGGATTCCGTTAAGGAAGTCGCGGCGGGCTACGAATGCGGTATCAGTCTTGAAAAGTTCACCGATATCAAGGAGGGTGATATTTTCGAGACATATGTAATGGAAGAATATCAGGAGTAAGGCTGCCAATACGGTAAATTGCGCATGCAAAATTTGAAGCGGCAAAAGTCGTTTAAGTGTCAGCTTCGCCGAAACCCTCTGCGTTTTTGCTCGAATTGCCCTAAAGGCAATTCAGCTTTGCTTCGCAAAAGCCGCCGAAGCGATAAATCGCACTTGCAACGTTGACGACGGAGAGAGCGAAGCGAACGGAGGAGTTGCCGTTGGCTAGCACGGCAAAGCCGCACGGTGCGAGCTTTTGCCTTTAAGATAGGAGATTTATGGCTAATTTTAATATAAAACGGCTCAGCGAGGATATCCGTCGGGAGCTTTCGGCGGCGGTGAGCGGCGTAAAAGACCCGCGCGTTGCCGAGGGCTTTGTGACGGTGACACGCTGCGAGGTCACGAACGATATGAGCTACTGCAAGGTATGGGTGGCTTGTATGGGCGGCGAGGAGCGCACCGCAAAGGCTGTCGAGGGTATGAAAGCTGCGGCGGGATATTTTAAGAAGCATATCGCCGCGCGTATCCGTATGCGCAAGATACCCGAACTGATTTTTCAGGCGGACAATTCGCTTGAATACAGCGAACGTATCGAGGATATAATCGCGCATTTGCCGAAGCCCGTTGAGGATAACGGGGAGAGTGAGGACAGCGGAGGGAATGCCGATGAGGATTGACGTTGAACAGGCGGCGGGCTTTTTGAGGGAGAACGACGATTTTCTGATACTCATGCACGCAAGCCCCGACGGCGATACGCTCGGGTGCGGTCATGCGCTCTGCGGAGCGTTACAGCGTATGGGAAAGCGCGCGTGCGCGGTCTGCCCCGAGGAGATACCTCACCGTTTCGATTACTTGTTTAGGGCGGTCGCGGAGCAGGAGTTTGAGCCGACGACTATCGTCTGCGTTGACGTTGCGGACACGAAACTGCTCGGCGAGATGAAAGAGCTCGGAGATAGGGCGGAGTTGTGTATCGACCACCACGTTTCGAATACCGAATACGCGAAACGGACGCTCGTCCGCCCCGAATATGCTGCGGCTTGCGAGCTGGTGTACGAGGTGATAAAGGCGCTGGGTGTGCCGTTCGACAGAGAGCTTGCAAACTGTATCTACACGGGAACGGCGACCGATACGGGGTGCTTTAAGTACTCGAATACGACCGTGCAGACGCATATTATCGCCGCTGAAATGATAGGCTGCGGCGCGGAGTTCGCGATGATAAACTATGTGAACTTCGACCTCAAGACGCAAGGGCGCATTCGGCTCGAGCAGGAGGTGCTGAAGAATATCAGCTACTTTGCCGAGGGGCACGTGGCGCTTGTTTCCGTGCCGCTGGCGTTGGTGGAGAGTATTCCCGACATCGACAGCGATGACGTGGGAGCTCTCTCGAATATACCCAGGCAGATCGAGGGCGTGGATATCGGCATTTGCGTGAAAGAGAAGAAAAAGGGCGTGTACAAGGCGAGTATGCGTTCGAGCGAGCGCATAAACGTCGCGGAAATATGCGCGGAGTTCGGCGGCGGCGGTCACGAAAGAGCCGCTGGCTGCTCGTTCTATGGCGGTACTATCGAAGAAGCCGAGGAGAAGATAGCCGAGGCGGCGAGCCGCGCTGTAAAAAGGGCGGGCATTATATGAACGGCGTTATTGTCGTGAACAAGCCGCAGAACTTCACCTCGTTCGACGTTGTAGCCGTTATGCGCGGCTGCTATCGGACGAAAAAGGTCGGTCACAGTGGAACGCTCGACCCCATGGCGACGGGCGTGCTGCCCGTGTTTATCGGTTCGGCGACCAAGGCAGTGTCGATACTGCCCGACAGCGGCAAGAGCTACCGTGCGGGTTTTCGTCTGGGGCTTACCTCGGACACTTTGGATATCTGGGGGAAATGCTCGGAGCAGCGGACGGTGAACGTTTCCGAGAGCGCTTTACGGGATGTTCTGGAGCGATTCCTCGGCGAGATAGACCAAGTGCCGCCTATGTATTCCGCGCTCAAGGTGAACGGGCAGAAGCTCTGTGACCTTGCACGGCAGGGTATCGAGGTGGAGCGGCAGCCGAGGAAAATCACGATTTCGCGGCTGGAGTTGCTCGGCTTTGATGGCGCGGACGGCGTTATTGACGTGGACTGCTCATCCGGAACGTATATACGCGCTCTGGTGGACGATATCGGCGCGGCGCTCGGTACGGGCGCGGTCATGACGAGCCTTGTGCGGACGCGCGCGTGCGGCTACAGTATCGACGAAGCATATCCGCTTGCGGAGCTTAAGGAAAAGCCGCCTGACGGGCTGGAAAGGCTGCTGCTGCCGACCGAGAGCGTGTTCGGGGATTATCCCGAAATTCACCTTGACGGGGAGCAGAAGCGGCTGTATCTGAACGGCGTGCGGCTCGACGCAAACAGGCTGCGCGGTGTTCCCGAGGGGGATTTTTTCCGCGTGTACGCGGGGGAGTTCCTCGGGATAGCGAAAATAACTGCCGATGAGCTTATATCGGTGAAACGATTTTGACGGTGGTAAGTAACATTGATTGATATAACATACGGCGCGCCGCCTGCCGAGAGGACGGCGGCTGCGCTGGGGTATTTTGACGGACTGCACTTGGGACATATCGGCGTTATCGGCGCGGCGTTTGCGCAGCGCGAGCTGAAGCCCGCCGTGTTTACGTTCAACTGCGATACGACGCTGCCGAAATTCCGCAGCCCCGAGGACATCATCTCGTTCGAGAACAAGTGTGAGCTTCTGGAGAAAATGGGCGTTGAGTACATCTGCGCGCCCGATTTCGCCGAGGTCTGCACGCTCACCGACGAGGATTTTGTCCGCGAGCTGCTGTACAAACGGCTCAACGCGGGGTTTGCGTGCTGCGGACGGAATTTCCGCTTCGGACTGGGCGGCTACGGCACTCCCGAACGGTTGAAGGAGATCGGAGCGAAATATGGTATTGCCGTACAGATAGTCGAGGACGTGTGCCTTGACGGCGAGATGATAAGCTCCACGCATATCCGAGAGCTTATCAGAAACGGCGCTATCGAACAGGCGAACAGACTGCTCGGCTACGAGCTGCAATTCAGGCTGCCTGTCGTTTCGGGGAACAGGATAGCGCGGACGCTGTCGTTCCCGACCATTAACCAGATAATACCCAAAACCAACGTAATACCGCGCTTCGGCGTGTACGCAAGCTATGTGAGCATACGCGGCAGAAACTACCGCGGCATTACGAATATCGGTATCCGACCGACCGTTGTTAATGGCGGCGAAACCGTTATGGAAACACATATTTTGAATTTCAGCGGAGAACTGTACGGTGAAAAGATTGCCGTTTCGCTGGTGAAATTTCTGCGCCCCGAGCGCAAATTCGCGGGTCTTGACGAGCTGAAAGAACAGATTGCAAGAGACGTCGCGGAAATAAATAAGATCGAGAGGAATGGAAAATAATGGAAGTCAGAACACGATTTGCGCCCAGTCCTACGGGCTATATGCATATCGGCAACCTCAGAACGGCACTGTATACGTATCTTATCGCCAAGAAGAGCGGCGGAAAGTTTATCCTGCGTATCGAGGACACCGACCGGGAGCGTTATGTTGAGGGCGCTGTGGACGTTATCTACAAGACCCTGCGCGACTGCGGGCTGAACTGGGACGAGGGTCCCGACGTGGGCGGCGACTACGGTCCTTACGTTCAGAGCGAGCGTATGGGTATGTTCAAAGACTACGCCGAGGAGTTGGTGAAAAAGGGCAAGGCTTACTACTGCTTTTGCACAAAGGAGCGTCTTGAGGAGCTTGCGGCGGTGCAAAAGGCGAGCAATATAATGCCGATGTATGACCGCCACTGCCGTCACCTTTCACAAGAGGAGATAGACAAGAACCTCGCGGAGGGCGTGCCCTACGTTATCCGTCAGGCTATTCCCGAGGACGGCTCGACGACGTTCCACGACGAAATTTACGGCGATATTACCGTTGAAAACTCCATTTTGGACGATCAGATCTTGCTGAAAACGGACGGTATGCCTACCTACAACTTCGCGAATGTGGTGGACGACCATACGATGAAGATAACTCACGTCGTGCGCGGAAACGAGTATCTTTCCTCCGCGCCTAAGTACAATCTGCTGTATGAGGCGTTCGGGTGGGAGCCGCCGATGTATATCCACGTCGAGCATATCATGAAGGACGCGCAGCACAAGCTCGCTAAGCGCGACGGCGACGCTTCATTTCAGGACTTAATGGAAAAGGGCTATATGACCGAGGCTGTTCTGAACTACATTTTGCTGCTCGGGTGGGCTCCCAAGGGCGAAAACGAGATATTCTCGCTTGACGAGATGATCGAGAATTTCGATATCTCGGGTATTTCCAAGTCGCCCGCAATCTTCGACCCGCTGAAGCTTAAGGCGATAAACGCGCATTATGTACGCGCTCTGCCGCCGGAGAAATTCGCGGAGATTTCAAAGCCGTATATCCGTCAGACCTGCAAGCGCGGCGATGTTGACCTCGATCTGCTTTGCAGCGTATTGCAGCCGCGTGCGGAGCTGTTTACGGATATCCCCGAGCAGGTGGACTTTATTGATAAACTGCCCGAATATTCGCTCGAGCTGTACAACAACAAGAAGATGAAAACCAACGCGGAGACTTCGCTCGACGCGCTGAAAAAGATACTGCCCGTGCTGGAGGGCGTGGAGGATTTCACACAGGAGAGCGTTCACGATGCGCTGTTCAAGCTGATTGAGGCGGAGGGCGTAAAGAACGGCATTATACTGTTCCCGCTGCGCGTGGCGCTGTCGGGCAAGCAGTTTACGCCCGGCGGAGGAATTGAGCTTGCCGTTATTCTCGGCAAGGAGGATTCTCTCGCGCGTATCAGGAAAGGTATTGAGCTTTTGTCCTCGCAATAATTTTCATACGCAGTTCACTTAACTTTCACGTCGGAGGTTTATAATTATATCTATGTAATAAATCTCCCATATTCTGGAGGACGTATGATTGAAGTAAAAAATCTCAGTAAAAGCTACGGCAGTAAACTCGCCGTAGATAATATCAGTTTCACCGCCAACGAGAGCGAAATTCTGGGCTTTCTGGGTCCGAACGGCGCGGGAAAGTCGACGACAATGAATATGCTGACTGGGTATCTGTCGTCGTCGGGCGGAGAGGCGCTGATAAACGGCATAGACGTGCTGGAGGATCCCGTCGGCGCGAAAAAGAATATCGGGTATCTTCCCGAGCAGCCGCCGCTGTATCTGGATATGACGGTCAGCGAATACCTGAATTTTGTGTATGAACTGAAAAAGTGCAGACTGCCGCGGCGTTCGCATCTGAACGAAATTTGCTCGCTTGTGAAGATAACGGACGTGCAGAAGCGCGTTATCCGCAACCTGTCAAAGGGCTATCGGCAGAGAGTGGGCGTGGCGCAGGCACTGGTCGGAAATCCGAGCACGCTTATTCTTGATGAGCCGACGGTCGGACTTGACCCGAAGCAGATAATCGAGATACGCACGCTGATAAAGAAGCTCGGCAAGAACCACACGGTTATACTGTCGTCGCATATTCTGTCGGAGGTACAGGCGGTGTGCGATCGAATTATTGTTATTGATAAGGGAAAGCTCGTCGCGAACGATACGACCGAGAACCTCTCGCACAATCTCTCCGCCGACCACAAGTTGACGGTACAGATCGAGGGCGCAAACAAGGAAGTTCAGGCGCTGTTAAAGCAAATTCCCGATATGGTCGAGGTACACATGAACCGTGAGGTCGAGAAAAACGTGTTCGAGTATGAGCTGAATGCAAAAGAGGGCGCGGACGTGCGCCGCGAGGTGTTTAAGCGCATGGCGGCGAGAAATTACCCGATACTGCTTATGAGGAGCAGCGAGTTGACGCTCGAGGAGATATTCCTCAAACTCACGACAGGCGACTTTTACGGGAATGTTGAAAATATCGGAACGGGAGGTGCGAAATAATGCCCGCAATAATGAAACGCGAAATCTCGTCGTATTTTACGTCGCCGCTCGGATATGTGTTTCTGGCGGTGTTCTACGGCTTTTCGGGGCTGTTTTTGTGGATCAACTGTCTGGCGACCGGCTCGGCGGAGGTATCGGGCGTGTTTACGCTGATGTTCTTTATAATGATGATACTTATCCCCGTGCTCACTATGCGCACAATGGCGGACGATAAACGGCAGAAAACCGATCAGCTCACGCTGACAAGCCCCGTAAGCCTGTTCGGACTGGTAATGGGCAAGTTTCTTGCGGCGTTCTTTGTGTTCTTCTGCGCGGTGCTGATACTGCTGATCTACGCGGTCTTTATGTCCGCGGCGGTCGCAAATTCGGGCAGCGAGTTCGCGTGGGCGACGTTCTGGGGGAATTTCGTGGGAATAATCCTTATGGGCGGAGTGTTCATTTCGGTCGGCATATTCATCTCCAACCTCACCGAGAACCAGATGATAGCCGCGATCGGCAGCATTGGCGCGAATATCGTGCTGTGCCTTTTCGACATAATCTCGAATTACATTCCCAATGAGACCGTGCGCGGCGTGATAAATTCGCTCTCGGTGTTCTATAAGTACAGCGAGTTCACCTACGGGATATTCAGCTTGAAGAACGTTTTGTTTTTCGTAAGCCTTATCGTTATATTTAATTTTCTGACAATGCGGTTTATTGAGCGCCGCCGTTGGAGCTGAGGGGGTGCTTTGATTGAGTAAGAAGAAAACTCCCGAAAATGACGTTTCCGAGGAAATAATCGAGACCGTAAAGGAAGCCGCCGAAACCGCAGCCGGTGAAACCGACGAAAAAAAAGACGGGAACAAGACGGTCAAGCCCGAAAAGCGCAAACACAAATTCAACGTGCGCAGTTTTAAGCACGGTTCGCTTTCCATTGTGCTGACCGTTGTGTTTATAGCGGCGGTTGTTGTGGTAAACGTTATCGTCGGGCTTGTCGCGGAGCGCTTTGACACCGCCGCCGACCTTACGGGTTCGGGGCTGTACACGCTTGACGAAACGACCGAGAGGTATCTTTCAGATACGCTGAACACCGACATCACGCTTACTGTTCTTCGCACCGAAAAGGCGTTCGAGGAGCAAAGCTCGCCGTACAAGCAGGTCAACGAGATACTGAAGAGAATGGAAATGACGGGCGGTCATGTCAAGGTGAACTATCTTGACATCGACCAGAACCCGACATATACCTCTCAGTTCAAGGGCGAGACGCTCGCGGCGAACTATATTGTCGTCGAGTGCGAAAAGACAGGACGGCACAAGGTTTTGTCGCCGTATGAGTATTTTAATTTCAACCAGAGTTATTTGCAGACCTACGGACAGTACGTTGTTGAAAGCTCGAACATCGAGCAGGAGGCGGTTTCGGCAATGCTCGCGGTCGCGAACGAGGACGTTGTGAGAGTGGCGTTCACCGAGGGTTACAATGAGAGCGACAGCACCGCGCTGCAAAATCTGCTTTCCAAGAACGGCTACGATGTCGAGACGCTGAATCTAACGACCACCGACGCAATCGACCCCGATATCGACTTCGTAATTATGTACGCACCCTCTATCGACCCCGACGCTTCGCAGATTGCAAAGCTCGACAAGTATCTCGACAATGGCGGCGCATTCGGCAAAAACGTATTCTACTTTGCGTCGATATCCCAGCCCGAGACCCCCAATATCGATAGCTTTTTGAACGACTGGGGCGTTTCGGTAGGGTATGACGAGGTCGGGCAGACAAACGCGAATTACCTTATAAGCAGCATGACCTTGTTTGCGCATTTGCAGCAGATAAGCGATACCGATTACACCAAGGGCGTTCTCAATTCGACACTTTATACGCTCGGCGCGGATCTGCGCCCCGTATACGTTCTTGACAGAAGCTCCAACGAGCGCGAGGTGCTTATGACTACCTACGACAAGGCGTTTTTGTATCCGCTTGACAGGGGAGAGGACGAGCAGTTCAGCGTGGAGACTGCCGAGAGCGGAACGTACAACGAGGTGGTTATGTCGTCGCGCGTCCACACGGACGGAATGCGGAGCAGACTTTGCGTAGTCGGCTCGGATCAGCTTTCAGGCGCGAGCTTTTTGTCCTATAACAACGCGAATAATCCCGAGTTTTTCCTCGGAATTTTCAATACGATCAGCGGCAAGGACGACGGCATCACAATCAAGGCAAAAACGTTTTCAAACGTGACGTTCGAGATGAACGCTGCGACCGCGAACGTACTTGCGATAGTGCTTTGTATCGTTATTCCCGTGCTGGTCATCGTGCTCGGAATAGTTATCTGGGTGCGCAGGAGGCATAGATAATGAAGCTATCAAAATCGGTAATATCCGTTATTATTGCGGCGGGAGTGCTTCTGGTGCTCGGTGTTGTGATGATGATCTTAATGCTCACCGCTCCCGGTGACGACGCGGGAAGCTCCCCGTCCGATTCCTCGGTAACGTCCGAGGAAACTATCGACATTACGGGGCAGCACACCGACAGCGTTCTCAAATTGACGGTGAACAACGAAAACGGCGCGTTCACGTTTGAGCGGCAAAAGCGCGTTGTCTCGTCGACCGACAGTGAGGGCAAGGTCACCTCAAAGGACGAATACTACTGGACGAGCGTCGATCTTAAGGACGTTCCGCAAAGCGACACTAACGTCCGCAATCTGATGAATAACCTGTCCAATCTCCCCGCAAGAAGCATTGTCGAGGAAAACGCCGAGGATATGGGCAAGTATGGTCTGGAAAGTCCCTTGGCTACCGCGGAGGTGAGTTTTGAGGATGGCAGTGTTATCAAACTGAACTTCGGCATACAAAACCCCGCAAACACCTCGACGGCGTACTGCTGCACTGAAGGGAGCAATACGGTTTACCTTGTAAACTATTACAGCGTTTCGGGGGCGTATACCGCTGTCAACCGTTACGCGAACCTTATAATGACAGACGGCTACAGAACCGACGGCTCAAACGAGCTTGATTATCTCAAAATACAGCGCAAGGATCTGGACGAAGAGGTTGAAATTCGCTTTATGTTTGACGTTGCCGAGGACGCGGAGAAGGAGGACAGCGTTATCTCCACGTTCAACACACACCGTTTTATAAAGCCCATGACCGCCGAGATCGACGTGACGACCGGCAAGAGCGTCTGCAACGCGATGTACGGCTTGACGATGAGTGCGTGCGAATATCTGGAGCAAACCGAGGAAAATATGAAAGACTGCGGCCTTGACGACCCGTTCCTGCGTATGACGTTCAAGTATGACGGACAACTGCACACACTTCTGCTCGGCGATGAGATAGTTGAGGAGACGGGCGAGAGCGGCACGGAAAGCGCTCCGACGCTTGCCAACGTTACGGGTTATTACGCGGTTCTTGAGGGAGTTCCGGGTATTTATTCGCTTGCTAAAGAGAGCGCGCCGTGGTATACGTTCAATGTTTCGGACATTATATCCAAGCGTCCGATCTCGCCGTATATTTACACGGTCGAGAGCATTACGGTAACCACTCCCGACGGCGAGTTCAAGTTTGACATTGACGGCGAAAACAAGAAGTTCTACCACGGCTCAGACGAGGTGAACGGTTCGGAGTTCAAGAAGCTATATCAGCAGCTTATAAGCTCCATTGGCGAGGAAATGTACACCGAGCAGACAGACAAAGCGCCGGAGGTGACGGTCAAGTTCCGATACATGGATCAATACGTCGATACCTATGGAACGAAAGAGGATGTGCTGGAGTTCATTCCCGACGACGGCAGGAAATATATTATCAACCTTAACGGTATGACCGTATTCAAAATACGCGAGATCTTCATTTCGAGGCTGACCGAAAACGTTAATTCGCTGCTGAACGGCGGTACGGTCAATTACGATTGGTAAGCCGAAAAAATGCGCTTAAGCGGCCTGTGGCTTGGCGCGATTCCCCGATACAGGCTATTGAACGGAGGTATACAATGGCAGATAACAAGCTTTTATTTTACAGAGGATTTCCTCTTATCCGCAGTGGAAACACTATATTCTACGGCAGTGCGGGCGATGCTTTCGCGGCAAGGCTCACTATCAAGGATACAAAGAAGATTGCGGATGAGGAGGTACCCAATAAAATCATGGTTCAGCTCCTCCCGAAAAATCCCAAGGACGTTGCAAAGGCTCGTAAGGGCGATTATATAGGCTTTTACGAGGCGCTGGACACTGCTCACGTGTGGCTCATGGACGTGCTGTTCGGTTAAAAATATAGTTCGGGGTATAATGGGCGGTATCTTTAACGGAGAAATCACAAAATCGGATAGGACAACAAATCGGCGCATCATGTAATATGCGCCGATTTAGAGTTTATCTGACAATAAAGATTTTCAAATATTAGCCGTTAAATATAAAAGGTGATAAAAATTGTTATGCATATTCACAAAATCTAAAAAAGTGTTATGATAAATTTATATGCTTCAAGGGAATATCCCCAATGGCATAGTATAAATTTTGTTTTGCGGGGTTATAATATGGAAAGATTTTGCAGTAAGTGAGGAAGCCTTATAAACTGATGCTTCTGTTTTCATTGAAGGGCGCAGATGGAAAACTAGGTGAAACATAATTAATGGCGAGAATATTATGCCCGCCGCAGGTCGGTCACAGCCTATGGGCGGAGCTTCGGTAAATAATCAGTCCGCGGGTCTTTCACAGACGAATACATATAATAACGCCAATTACATGTTTATGCCGAACTATCCCCAAAACACTAACGTGAATGTTAAGTGTACCAAGAACATGACGGCAGGGCAGCCGGTAAGAACGGTAATCATTTCAAGCCATGAAATGATAGAGCTGGGTTTCCTGTTAGTGTGAGCGTTCAGCGATACTCCGCAGTCCAAAAAGAACTTATGCGAGGGAAGTGCAATTGGCAATGGTGATTTTATTCGCGGCAGACATGATCATAATGTCGTCCTGTGCGGGCTGTATGGGATTGTGAGATAATTGATTCCGGTTATTACCGTTGATTTTGGAGATAAGAAATGTTTGATTTTGGCAGAGCGATTGTCATAACGGGTCACTACGGCTCGGGCAAGACAAATATTGCGGTCAATCTTGCGTTGGATTGCGCGGGATTGGGTGAGAGCGTCTGTGTTGTTGATATGGATATAGTAAATCCCTATTTCCGTACGGCGGATTTCAGGAGACTTTTCGAGCGTTACAATATCCGTTTGGCAGCGCCGCAGTTCGCTAATACAAACCTGGATATTCCATCGCTTTGCATTGATATGGAAGCTTTACTAAATAATTATGACAGGGTAATTCTTGACGTGGGCGGTGACGACTCAGGCGCTTTGGCACTGGGTCAGTATGCCGCTCTGCTTAATATTAGGGGTTATGATATGCTTTATGTGGTGAACAAGTACCGTTATCTTACACACAATCCCGATGAGGCAGTCGGGCTGCTGCGGGATATAGAGCAGGCTTCGGGACTTATGGCAAGCGGCATTATCAATTGCTCCAATCTCGGGGAGGACACTACAGCCGAGGACGTGGAAAGCTCACGGGATTTTGCGGAGCAGTGTGCGCGGACTGCGGGTATCCCCGTCGTATTCACTGCGGCAAAGCGCGGTCTGAAGGTAGAGGAATCCTATCCCGTGGACGTTTATGTAAGACCCTTTTGGGAGGAAAATTGACATAGGCAGTGCTCTGTTTGTATACCCGGGCAGTATAAAAACAGAATCGTTTTTCAGTTTTTCGTGAGAGCCTGTGGATGCGCAGCGGAGTATGTGAATGAGCAATGCCAAGCGGTACAAGCATTTTGCCTTTATGGACAATGAGATACCATCGGGTTTTCTCTCATGCAGCGGAAACTGATTGACAAGAGTGATAAGGAAAAATATGAGATCGACCGGGACTATGGCAGGAATTATGAAAAGCTGCCGGATTTTCTGTTCCGCTTATAACAATGTCCGAAGCGGCAAGCACGCTCTCGCAGGACTTCACCAAGGAGCGGTGCGATGGGTTAAAAAGCATCACATATAGTATGATATAACCGATAGCATGGTTTGTCCCAGAGGGTAAATTTAATGCTGACGGCAGATAATTTTAAATTATGACTGCGCCGATTTGTTCAGCAAGGTGCAAATTTTTTTGAAGTAAGGAGCTTATTATGGGAAAGATGATAGTTGACTTCGAAACTTGCAAAGGGTGCGGACTGTGCGTTACCGCATGTCCGAAAAAAATCGTTGAGATTCGGCGGGATAAGCTGAACAAGAAAGGATATTACACCGCTGTGTGCATTGATCAGAACGCCTGCATTGCCTGCACGATGTGCGCGATTATGTGTCCTGACTGCGCGATTACTGTACGAGAAGGGAAAAAGTAATGGAACGAATGCTTATGAAGGGCAACGAGGCTCTTGCGGAAGCGGCGATAAGAGCGGGCTGCAAGTGCTTTTTCGGATACCCGATAACGCCTCAGACAGAAATATCGGCTTATATGGCGAAACGTATGCCTAAGGTGGGCGGAGTTTTTCTGCAGGCGGAGAGCGAGGTCGCGGCAATAAATATGGTGTATGGCTGCGCAAGCTCCGGGATACGCTGCATGACGAGCTCCTCGTCTCCCGGAATATCCCTTAAAGGTGAGGGCGTGAGCTATATAGCGGGCTCGGATCTCCCTGCGGTTATAGTTAACGTAATGCGCGGCGGACCGGGGCTGGGCGGCATTCAGCCGAGTCAATCAGACTACTGGCAGGCGACAAGGGCGATGGGTCACGGTGATTTTCAGATAATCGTTTACGCGCCGTCAAGCGTGCAGGAGATGGCGGACTATATGGGTAAGGCGTTCAATATGGCGGATAGGTTCAGAATGCCCGCTCTGATATTGGCGGACGGTCTGTTGGGGCAGATGATGGAGCCCGTCGTGTTTGAGGATAAGGAAATAAAGATGTCCGATGCTTCGGATAAGCCTTGGGCTGCCAGCGGTCACGGAAACAGGCGTCCGCATAATATTATAAATTCGCTGTACCTTCAGGCAGACGAGCTGGAGACGTACAACGTTGAGCGCTTTAAGCGTTATGAGAAGGTCAAAGAGGAGCTGCCCGAGCTTGAGAGCTATCTGTGCGAGGACGCGGAGATCGTGGTGGCGGCTTACGGCTCTGTGGCGCGTCTCGCAAAGGCGGCTGTTGAGCAGGCTCGCGCTGAGGGAATAAAGGCCGGACTGGCACGCCCGATAACACTGTACCCCTACCCCGAAAGGGAGCTCAGAGCGGCTTGCAAAACCGCAAAGAAGGTACTGGTGACGGAAATGTCCATGGGTCAAATGGTCGACGATGTAAGGCTGGCACTGGAATGTCGGCTTCCCGTGGAGTTCTTCGGAAGAACAGGCGGAGTTGTTCCCAAGCCCTCTGAGATACTCGCTAAAGTAAAGGTGATGAAAGGAGCGGAGTGAAATGCCCGATTTTAATAAACCTCATGCGCTGACTGACGTGCCCATGCACTACTGCCCGGGCTGCACCCACGGAATAGTGCACAGGCTGGTAGCGGAGGTCATCGACGAAATGGGAATAGAGGGAGATACAATAGGTATATGTCCCGTAGGCTGTTCCGTTATGGCATATGATTATTTCAACTGCGATATGATAGAGGCGGCTCATGGGCGCGCTCCCGCAGTGGCGACAGGCGTTAAGAGAGCCAATCCGGACAAGTTCGTATTTACCTACCAGGGCGACGGCGACCTCGCTGCGATAGGAACGGCGGAGACCGTTCATGCGGCGACACGCGGCGAGAACATAACCGCGATATTTATCAATAACACCACCTATGGCATGACAGGCGGGCAGATGGCTCCCACGACACTGCCCGGACAGGTCACACAGACTACCCCCTATGGAAGAAGCACAGATGTTGAAGGGTTTCCCGTAAGGGTTTGCGAGATTTTGTCGCAGGTTAGCGGAGTGGCGCTGGCGGAGAGGGTAACAGTGACCGACCCCGCAAATGTTCGTAAGGCTAAGGCGGCGATACGCAAGGGATTCGAGTTTCAGAAGAACAAGCAGGGTTTCTCGCTTATCGAGGTGCTTTCGACCTGTCCGACAAACTGGGGAAAATCCCCCGTGGAGTCGTTGGGGTGGCTTAAGGAAAACATGATACCCTATTATCCGCTCGGCGTTTATAAGGAGGGCGCGATACGATGACTGAGGAAATTATTCTTGCAGGCTTCGGCGGACAGGGAATACTGTTTGCAGGCAAAATGCTGGCTTATTTCGGTCTTATGGACGGACGGGAGGTTTCCTGGCTGCCATCCTACGGACCCGAAATGCGCGGCGGCACAGCTAACTGCTCCGTATGTATAAGTGACGGCACGATATGCTCGCCGCTGGTGACCGAGCCGGATATACTGATTGCTATGAACAAGCCCTCATACGACAAGTTTATCAACACGGTAAAACCAGGCGGCATAGCCATAATAGACAGCTTCCTTATTGATGACAGGTGTGAACGCGATGATATAAAGTGCTTCTATATACCGGCAACACCGATGGCCGTGGAGAACGGCATAACAGGTATGGCAAATATCATTCTGGTTGGAAAGCTGGTAAAGGAAACAGGTATAGCTTCAGCAGAGGCTATCAGGCAAGCGCTGGAAAAAATTATTCCCCCCAAAAAAGCAAATCTTATAGAATCGAATCTCAAAGCCATTGAAATGGGTCAAAGCTACGGGCAGTAGGAAAAAATGTGACTGATGCAGATAATGATTGTTTCTGTTGCGGAGTTGATGCCGATATGGGTCTACCTCGTGCTTGATGTTGTAAAATAAAACCTAACACCAAGATCTCAAAGAAACATAATATGAATTAGGAGGTCAGAAAATGGGGCGGGTTAAACAGTATGACATGGAGTACAAGGAACAAGCGGCGGCAGAGTTTGGATTACTAAGGCATAGGCATCCAGCTTTTTGAGGTAATGTCTATGTTTCCGTTGAGTCGTCGGGAAAAGGAAAATTTATAGCAATCATGACAACACCGCACAAAGACCACCTTACGGCTTTGTGCGGTGTTGCCTTAGACAGCGGAGCAATTACGCAGGACGAATATGAGGCAAAGAAAAAGCAGCTTTTGGGAATTTAAGGGTGGGCGTAACAATGTTACAAAATCGCCTCATGCATGCGTGTATAATTATATATCCTTTTATATCCTATAAAATGTTACATCTATATATTAAAGAGGAAAAGCCTTTTATAAAGTATATTATTCCCCCTGCAACAACCGCAAATATAAGCATGCCTGCAAAAAGCAAAGGGCGGCAAAGGATAAGACCGAGCGGCTTGTGGTGGATGCCATTGTTAAGTCGGTGCATTCCGACGACTTTATAAACTAGGTTGCGGACAAAGTTATAGAATATCATAAACGAGAGTGCGACCATTCAGCCTTAAAGGCTTTAGAGGTTCGTTAAAAGGACAATGAAAAGGCAATCGCCAATATGCTTGTAGCTATTGAGGCAGGAATAATAACCCCGACGACAAAGTCCCGACTTTTAGAACTTAAGGCAGAGCGTGCCAATATTGATAAAAAGATCGCCCGTGAACTTATAGCCGACTCCACCCTTGACCGGGATCAGATTGTTTTCTTTTTGGAGCGGTTCAGAAAAGGCGACCCGGACGACGAAACGTACCGCATTATGCTTGTTGATACGTTCCTAATTTTATACAATGATGACAAAATGGTGCTTGTGCTAAATTATAGTAGTGAACAAAGCTGAGTTACCTTGTCAACAGTCGAAAAAGCTATTAACGGTGGGGGGGCAATGTGTTCGAGTTTTGCGCAGTCAACTGTCGAAAATATCTACGGACTGATATTTCCTTTTTTACAAGATTTGTGCCAACAAATGGCTTTGCAGGGCCTTTTGTTGGCATAATATCTTTTTTCAGTGTTTCATGGTGACCCGTACGGGAGTTGAATCAAGCCTTTCGTATTTTGTAGAATGCTGTATTATCCGTAAAACGGCTCCACAAGACAACTTGTAGAAAATCTGCCTGCTGTAACTTCTGCTATTTTAGCGTTATTTTTTATAACAATACGTCCCAAATAAGATCCAAGCTATTGGATATCTCTGCACAAGGCTGTGAGAGATTAAGTACCTCGCGGCCTAAAATTATTTTATTTTTTCAGTTCCTTACTTGCCGAATTTGAACACCTCGGCTATACAGTCAAGCGCGGTAACTCTTAGCGCATTAAGGTTTCGTGCGGCTACAAGGCTGATAGAACATAAGTGACCCAGCGTATGACTTGGACTCCCGATGAGGGAATGAACCAAAAGCAGATCGAGAAAGAACTTCAGCGGTAGGCTGTACCTTTTGGGATGGACCGCAAGAGAGGTCAGATAACTTCGGCTGTTAAATTTGAAGCATTCAACGAGAAGTGGTTTGAGGACTACGCTAAGTTGAATTTGAAAAGCACAATATACACAAGACAGCGGCAACTTACAAAGCGCGTTTATGTGGCAATCGGACATATTCGTTTGGACAGGCTTACCACTCGCGAGATACAAAAGCTTATCAACAGCCTTGCAAAGGATGGAGTGAATGAAAACACGGGAAAAGCGCTCTCCAGAAAAACAATGGTGCATTACCTTTCGTTTATTTCAACAGTGATTGATTATGCAATCAAAATGGATATGCTCACCGATAACCCTTGCCGCAGTGTAACAATACCCAAAGGTGGCAAAAAATAACGGAAAATCCCTACTATTGAGCAAACCGAGAAATTCATCAATCTGTTGCAAACCGCACCATTAAAGTACCGGGCATTTTCACTTTGGCCATTTACACTGGTATGCGGCGTGGTGAAATGTTGGAGTGGAAAGATATTGAATTTCAGTCGGGAGTAATCCACATTCAGCGCACCTCTAACTACACAAAAGCGCGAGGAATCTACACCAATACCCCTAAGATAGAAAGTTCGATGCGATATGTAAAAGTGCCGACTAAAGTCATTAACGTTTTACGACAATACAAGGCTGAACAAGATACGGAGCGTGAGAAAATGGGCAGCAAGTGGCACTATATGGACAGGCTCTTGGTCAAACGATGAATCCGCAAACTCCATATGGTTGGCTAAAGGAGTTTTGCGATAAGAATAATTTTCCATTTTATGGGATTTATCAATTTCAACATTTACATACTGGTTTGTTAATCGGCTCCGGCATTGATCCCACAACGGTTTCAGGGATGTTAGGACATTCCAAGGTTACAACGATTTTGAATCTGTACAGTCATATGTTCCGCGAGAACCAGATCAAAGCTTGTGATGCCGTTGCGAACGCGTTGAGATTTACAAAACAAAACCACGCCTAAGATTACAGCAAGTCATGGCAGCTTAGAATATGTACCATATAAGTCCCAGACGGCTTTTTTAAGCGTAAGTAAAAATTGTCAAACCGCTTTACAATGCGGTTTGACAAAAATGGTTATGGTGACCCGTACGGGAATTGAACCCATGATTCCGCCGTGAAAGGGCGATGTCTTAACCTCTTGACCAACGGGCCAAAAATGGTAGCGGCAGTCGGATTTGAACCAACGACACCCTGGGTATGAACCAAGTGCTCTAGCCAACTGAGCTATGCCGCCACATATAATCACAACCTTGTGACTAAATTATTATACCACATTGTACAACAAAAGTCAAGGGATTTTTCAAATTCTTTATAATTGCCAAAAAAAATATATAAAATGCGGAGAATATATACATATTTTACAAAAATGCGGTAAAGATAATATTTGTAAGGAAAAGCGGTTGACAAATAGGTAAGTTTGTGATATAATATCAAAAGTTAATTATTGGGGCGTCGCCAAGCGGTAAGGCAGTGGACTCTGACTCCACCATTCCGAGGGTTCAAATCCTTCCGCCCCAACCAAAGTGGAGTTATACGAACCCTGTAGGAGTTTCCATTACTATGGTAGATGGTTTATTCTTGCTGTCGGTTCGTATTCACTCAAAAACTGAATAACGGGAAACGGTATATGTGTGAACCTATACCGTTTTTTCTGTTTTTATGTCGCCCCTATAACTCATTGGTTCCATAACTAAATACTATATAATATAGCATTTTCAATATTTATGAACGTGATATGCTAAAATGTATTGTACAAAGGAGTGTTGATCTGATGATTAAGAGCAATCTTTCCGCCATGTATGGCGAATACGGGTGAGGTCAAGTGTATCTCGTATTACATTCAGCTAAGATTCATCAGATCACATTTGTTTACATACGTTCTTTTCTCTCAATTTTATATAGGCATTCAGATATCTATGATATAATGAAAAAGCACTTTTAAGGTGCTTTTTTTGTTGTTTTTTATCAAATATCGTTGATTTTTATCAAAACGCAGACAAAACTCCTTGAAAGTGATAAAATTATTGAAAGGAGTGTACTGCAATGATCAAGATCACATTATCCCGCAAGCTGCGGGTAACACAATCGGAACTCGCCGCAGCAACCGGTATCAGATCGAACACCATAAACGATCTGTACCACAACCTTGCCGGCAGAGTCAGCATCGAACAGCTTGATAAGATCTGTGAGGCTTTGAATTGCAATCTGAATGAGATCGTAGAATTCAGCCCCAACAAGATTGTACTGTTGCTAGATGTAAAAGCAAAGGCGATTACAGAAAGACCTGCAAATAAAAGTCAAGGGGCTTTGTGAAGATTTCATCTAATTTT
>CAMNXF010000010.1 GCA_946567425.1 uncultured Clostridia bacterium
CTACGGGGAACGAATTTTAATTAACGACCGCAAGCCGTCAGGATTGGATATGTCGGTCGCGGTGAATACCGAGCGGGATAATTTTTGTACGCAGGAATTTGAAATTGATGAGAATAGGTAATGTTTATCATATGAAAATTTAGAACTCTGAGTTGTTAGGCGAGCACCTATTGTCACTAAAGGAAATGCGGAAAGCAAGAATATACTTGCTTTCTTTTTTCTGCGGGTTCAGAGAAATGAAAAATTTTTTTAAAGTGTCAGAATATATAATGTTATGAATTTTGTGTTTTGCTTGAACTGATGAAATAAATTCCGGTATCTTAGGTGAAACAGTTGTTTTCAACTTAATTAGTGACAGCGTTATTGGTCATAAGTTCAGTTTTGTCGGTGCTTGCAAGAACGGCAGTAAAGATTTATGGGGTAATGTAATCGAGGCGTAAGAAGGCAATGAGTATCGTGTGAACTCTGTAAATTGGCTTGACGGAGCAAGACTAAGCAGCAGTTCTTTGCGCAGCTATATGGCGGCTTGGATAAACGGTCTTGGACTGGGTATCAACGCCGAATAACGGAGAAAGGGGGAACTTGGCGATTTCGCGCCGGAGTTTGCACACTTTAACGATGACATTCTCTTCGGCGAGAATTGGAACAACAGTGCTATCGACATTAAAATGCGCTGTATTATCACTATGGTCGCGCTGATGTCATCGGGTATCACCGACAGATCCCTCATTTATCATCTCGAAAACGCGAAGACTCACGGCGTGACACGCGAGGAAGCAGCGGCAATAATCACCCACACGGGATTTTACGCGGGCTGGCCTAAAGCGTGGGTTGTGTTCAGGTTGGCGAAGGACGTTTGGAAGGTCTAATTCTCCGTCGAGGACACAAAAGCCGTAAGCCAAGAGCCCACACCACAAAGGAGATATTTTAACCCGTAAGGGCAACGTTTATTGTACCTCACCCCGTGCGACAACACAATAATTAACAAAACCACAGCGGGCAACAGAAAAATTCACCACCAAAAGTGTTAAGTTTTTTCGGAAAAAAGCGTCTTAATATAAAAACACCGAAAAACGACGGCGGTTTGCCGTTTTAACAAGGAGGGCGTATGAAAAAAACAAAGATATTAACGTTGTTTACTGCAATGGTTATTCTGCTTACGGGCTGTGTGGGGGAGCGCGAAACCTCGTCTGGGCAGACGACGACCTACTCGGAAAGTGTTTCCGACAGCAGCTCGTCCGAGGACGATACAGTTTCGCGGATATTGTCCGAGCACCCCGACGCGGAAGTAGTCACGGACGGGGACGGCACGGTTCGCATAACATACGACGACGGCGACCAAGTAACGGTAACGATCGGATCGAATGGTTCAATAATAGGTACAACACACAGCAGTCACGATTTTCATGAGGAAAACTTCCCGTCGTATGCCGAAGTCCAAGAAAAATATCCCGACAAAACGGTGCTTGTCTGGGCGCTCTTCGGGGGCATATTTGACCGTTATGCTCCGTTCCGCACCCGCGAGGTGAACGAATATCTTGACAAACTGGGCTGCGAATACGCGGTGTGCTTTAAGATACTCGATTTTGAGTTTGATGGAAATAACTACCCGAACCCGTCTCTTGCGGCGGTAAACGCGGAGCTCGATTCGGTGGAGCAGATCGACCTTATCTCGCCGAACGGAAACTATGACGAATACGCTTTAAACGGCTTGTACGAGCCGCTCGATGAATATCTTGAAACCGATATCGGGCGCAAACTTTACAAAGCGTTCCCCGAAAAGCTCTGGGAGAGCCTGAGGATAAACGGCGGCATCTACGGATTGAACGGAACGGCAGAGTTCACGCTCAGCCCCGATTGGGGATATTTCGTAAACGCCGAGCTTGCTGAAAAATACAACTTTGACGTTACAAAGCCGTTAAACGAACAGTTGGACGTCCTCAGAAGCGTAAGGGAAAACGAGAAGAACGTAGACGTTTTTGCCGTGTACTTTACGCGCTTGTGCAATATCCTTTACAACTCGAACGTCAAAAACATATCGACTGCGGTTTATTGGAACAGCGAAACTCATTCAGCTCAATGCGCGCTCGACGACCCCGCGTATCTCGAAAAATTGCGGCTGTACGACGACATCAAAAAAACGACGGTCAATAACAAAAGCGTTTTAAAGGATATTGCGTTCGGATCGTCAAAGAGCTTTTTTATAATGGAGGAAAACATAGCGGGCGCAGGCATAGGCTATGGCGGCGTGAAAACCGTTGATGTTGATTACGGCGAAAATACCGTGACTGCCGTTCCCGTGTTCGGCGAAAAAACCATGGTGCGGCATTCTCCCGCCGCAACGGGAATTTACAGCGGTTCTTCGTATAAGGAAGCCGCGTTTGAGTTGCTCGCGCGCGTATACACCGACCCCGCGCTCAATAATCTATTGGTGTACGGGATTGAGGGCGAGGACTATATTCTTGAGGACGGCACGGCGAGCGTGCTTTTAAACGGACTGAACTTCTGGAGATTTGGCAGCGTGACGATCTCTCACCGCTCCGAGGGAAATCCGTTTACGCCCGAGCAGTACGCGGCGATATATGAGAACGCGGGGGTTTATGAGGACGTTGATTTTGTGCTTGATCCCCGTAATATAGCAAACGAATTGAACGACGAGCTTGCGGCGGCGGACGCGCTTTCGCTTTCCGCAGAAAGAAGCCTTGACGATGTGCTTTCCGAATACCGCGAAAGATTATACGCAGCGGGTCTGCAAACGATAATAGACGAATGTGACCGTCAATACGAGGTGTATAAAAATTAAAAAAATTAAGCTTCTTTCGGCAATATTAGCGGCGGCAATGCTTTCGGGCTGCGCGGAACAAAGCGCGGCTCCTCCCGAAAACGACGCGCGCATAGTTTGGACCTACGGAAACGCAGACGAACACGGCGAGCTGTATACGGACAACCAAGAGCGCCTTAATTTTATTGACTTTGAGACGATGAACACCGCGCTGCTCTGCTCCAAGCCGAACTGCACTCACACGAATGAAAACGAATGCTCCGCGTTCGGAATGGACAATCACCCGATACTTCACGGCGGCAAGCTGTACTTTTTCGACGTGGAAACGAGCTTTGACGGCGATGAGGTCACCGATACCACCTCCGTTTACAAAGCCGAACCCGACGGCACAAACCGCGTCAAGATAAGCGATATCGAAGGACTGAGCCTTTTGCGCTATACACGTATGCTGATAGTCGGCGACACGGCGTAATTCTCCAAGGATAAAGCGGGCTGGAACGAGGAACAGACCGCGTCCTCGGGCTATAACGAGGTGTGGTTCTGCAGCATCGATTTTTCTTCGGGAACGTTCAGACGGATAGAAATCCTGCACGAGGGCTGGTGCTCGGGTACGTGGATATTCGGCGTTTTTGAGAATAAGGTGATCTTCAGTTACGCGTATTCCGAGGAGAAAGTTCCGTTTACCATGGACACCTCCGAGATCGGCAAATATTTTACCAACATTTATAAAGCATACGACACCGAAAGCGGCGGGCTCGCCGAGCTTACGCTCCCTGAGCCGCTTTACGTCGGCAGCGGATATTACGTTTACGAAAAGGACGGCGGCGCGGCGGTACTCTCTGAAAACAGCACGGAGGAAACGCTGTTGCCCGATTTCCCGGCGGAAGGGAACCTGTTTATAGCCGACGGAAAGCTGTTCAGTTATTTCAGGCAAATATGCGCCGACCTATCAAATGGGAAAACATACCCACTGAAAAGCTCGGACAATATAGTGACGTATTCGGACGGGAATTACATTTTAAAGGATCTTGACAAATACTCAAAAATTAACGAACGCGACTTCATAGGCGGCGAATTGTAAAGCTGCGTTCCGGAAGAGATGAAAAAAATGTAATTTTTGCTAAAATTGCGATTGATTTATCTTTTCGGGTATGCTATAATGTTTTCAACAAACTTTTTTCGGAGGAAATATTATGGGCAAGATAACGCTTGATTGGAACGAGTATATTGCGGCGGCGCGCGCGGCTGTCGCAGAGGGTATCGTGCTGTTGGAGAACAACGGCGCGCTGCCGCTGAAAAAGAATGAGGAGCTTGCGGTTTTCGGACGTATTCAGGAGCATTATTACAAGAGCGGCACAGGTTCGGGCGGCATGGTGAACGTCGACCGCGTCTACAATATCACCGACGGTCTTGTCGAGTGCGGAATAACGCTCAACGAGGGGCTTCGCGCGGTGTATGCCGAGTGGGAAAAGTCAAATCCTTACGACCCGGGAGTGGGCTGGGGCGGCGAGCCTTGGTCGCAGAAGGAAATGCCGCTTGACGACACAGTCTGCGCAAGGGCTGCCGAAACGTCCGCGGCGGCGCTGTGCATTATCGGCAGAACGGCGGGCGAGGAGCAGGACTCCACGGACAGCGAGGGCTCGTTTCGGTTGACGGCTGCGGAGCTTGATATGCTGAAAAAGGTGCGTGCGCATTTCAAGAAAATGACCGTTCTGCTGAACGTTGGCGGAATTATTGATATGAGCTTCGTCAAGGAAGTTAAACCCGACGCGGTCCTGTACGCTTGGCAAGGCGGAATGGTCGGCGGTCTCGGAACGGCGGACGTGCTTGCCGGCAGCGTTTCCCCAAGCGGAAAATTGTCCGACACTATCGCCGAAAGCGTCGCCGATTACCCCTCGGCGAACCAGTTCGGCAATACCGAGCGCGAGTTCTATTGCGAGGACGTGTACGTCGGCTACCGTTATTTTGAGACGTTCGCGAAAGATAAGGTGCTGTATCCGTTCGGATACGGGCTTTCGTATACCCGTTTTGAGCTTGAAAGCTCCGCAGAACGGAAAGACAAGTCGATAACGCTTGAAGTCGCCGTGAAAAATGTCGGCGAACGCAGCGGAAAAGAGGTCGTTCAGATATATTTCCAAGCGCCGCAAGGCAAGCTCGGAAATCCGCTGCGGCAGCTTTGCGCGTTCAAAAAGACCAAGCTGCTCTCGCCCGGAGAAACTCAGACGCTGCGGTTTGAGATAGCGCTTGAAGACCTTGCAAGCTACGACGACAGCGGCGTTACGGGAAACAAGTCGTGCTATGTGCGCGAGGCGGGCGAGTTCACGCTTTACGCGGGAACGGACGTGCGCGGTGCGGAAAAGATCTGCGCGTTCACGCAAGCGGAGACTGTCGTCGTTAAACGGCTCAGCGAGGTTTGCGCGCCCGTTCTGCCGTTCGAGAGAATAAAGCCCGTTTTTGGGAACGGCAAATTTACGGTCACAATGGAGAACGCTCCCTTAGCGACCGTGGATATGGACAAACGCCGCGCGGAAAATCTGCCGAAAGAGATCGCGCAGACGGGCGACAGAGGCGTTAAACTCGCGGACGTCGCCGACGGAAAACGCACTATGGACGAATTTATCGCGCAGCTTTCCGATTACGATCTGTCCTGCATCATACGCGGCGAGGGTATGGGCAGTCCTAAGGTCACGCCCGGAACGGCGGCGGCTTTCGGAGGAGTTACCGACAATTTAAAGGGCTTTGGGATACCCGCGGGCTGCTGCGACGACGGTCCGTCGGGAATGCGGCTGGACTGCGGCACAAAGGCGTTTAGTCTGCCGAACGGTACGCTTATGGCGTGTACGTTCAATACCGAGCTCACGGAGGAGCTGTTTGCGATAGCGGGTGTTGAGATCGCCGCGAACAACGTCGAGTGTCTGCTCGGTCCGGGCATGAATATTCACCGTCACCCGCTGAACGGACGTAATTTCGAGTATTTCAGCGAGGACCCGTACCTTACGGGAACGCTCGCGGCGGCAGAGCTGCGCGGTCTGCACCGCGCGGGCGTTACCGGAACGATCAAGCATTTCTGCGGAAACAATCAGGAGACGGGGCGGCACTCGATAGATTCCGTCATCTCCGAGAGAGCGCTCCGCGAGATATATCTCAAAGGCTTTGAGATCGCCGTCAGGGAGGGCGGCGCTAAGACCGTCATGACTACCTACGGCTCGCTGAACGGTTTGTGGACGGCGGGAAATTACGATCTCTGCACCACGGTACTTCGCGGCGAATGGGGCTTTGAGGGCTTTGTGATGACCGACTGGTGGAGCGACATGAACGACAGGGGCGGAGCGCCCTCCAAGAATAACTTCGCGGCAATGGCGAGAGCGCAGAACGATGTTTATATGGTTTGCTCGGATTCCTCGAAGAATCTCATTGACGACAACACCCTGTCATCACTTGAAGCGGGCAAGTTGACGCGCGGCGAGTTACAGAGAAACGCCGCCAATATCTGCCGTATGGCAATGAGAACGCGCGCAATGGCGCGGCTTCGCGGAACTGCCGACGAGATCGAGATAATAAACCGCCCCTACGAGGACGACAGCTACGACGCAGAGGACGTGATTTTCTACCCTACAAAGAACGGCGAGCTTACACTGCCGCTCGACGGCGTAAATACCGAAAAGGGAGCGTCTTATGTGTTCGCGCTCGATATCGACGTTCCCGGCAGGTATTCGGTAACGCTTTCGGCGAGATCGAACCTCAGTGCGACAGCGCAGACACCCGTAACGCTGTTTACAACGGGTTTCCCTTCGGCGGTGTTCACCTACAACGGTACGGGCGGCGAGTGGCATGAAATAGATCGCGAGGTGAATATGTACTCGCGGTTCTTGGTGTGCCGATTGTACTTCGGCGCTAGCGGTCTGGAGCTTAAGGAGTTAAAGCTGAAGATTGTCAGCACGTACAGCGGACAGTAAAAAACAAAAGCGGAGGCAGTGCGCCTCCGCTCTTGCTTATTTGAGAACAGTCTTCTTTGATTTGTGGTAAGGAAATGCTGCCGTTGTACGGACGCTTTACTCTACCGCCATGACATACTCCTCCGCGCCGTCCAAAACCGTATCGGGTTCGGAGCTGCCGACAAAGAGCGCCAGAAAGGCTATCGAGACCGAAAGTGCTATAACTGCGATGTGGCTTTTTTTCATCTTACTGTCCTCCGTATATTTTATCAAGGCACGGAAGTCCGAGAACGGGGAAGAATTGGGAGAAACAACTTTGGCAGGTGAAAAATCCGCTCCCGCACCTACGCGCCTTGGAAAAAACGTAATAAGTAATTTTTTGCCATTAGGGGGATTTAGGAATTTTTACCTCTTAAATATTTACCCCTCTATATTATAAAACGTTAAAAAAGGCAAAATGTTACACTTTATTCAATATTTTTTTGATTTTTGTAGATGTGCATAAAATATTGGTGTTGAATTTATTGTATATCACAAGAGCCTGGTGCCTTTTTTGGGGGAAAATTTTTGGAAAAAGGATAAATTTTTGTTTGCAACGGGTACAAGATCAAATAAGCTCTGCCGTGGATTTCTTTATGTCACTTGTGGTTTCGTTTTATTTAATTAGAATGCCCTCTCGCACCCCGTGCGGCAACACATAAATTAAAAAAACGGAACAACGGCAAAACTCTAATCAAAACAAATAACAAACTAACGAAAAAGATAAATTAAGTAACAATATAATGTATATGTTAATGCAATATATACTAAAACCAGTGGAAATATTTAGCCAAAAAGCCAATTGAAAAAACGATTACAATTTGTTATACTGTTGTTAGGGTATTTTATTTTAAATTTATCCGGTGCAAAAAATAAAACTTGAGAGGTGCTTAAAATGAGCTTAGAAATTATTGGTCAGAGCATACCGAATATGCCTTGGCAGGATCGCCCCGAGGGCTGTAAGGACGTTGTCTGGCGTTATAACGCAAATCCGATCATTCCGCGCGATCTGCTGCCGAACAGCAACTCGATCTTCAATTCCGCAGTAGTTCCGTTTGAGGGCAAGTTCGCGGGCGTTTTCCGTGTTGACGACAAGGAAAGAAATATGGCTATCCACGCGGGTTTCTCCGACGACGGTATCCATTGGAACATCAACCCCGAAAAGGTCGAGTGGATCAACGACGATCCTGCAACAAAAGAGGCAAATCCGTGGCAGTACGGATACGACCCCCGCTGCGTATGGATCGAGGATCGCTTTTGGATCACATGGTGCAACGCATACGGTTGGAAACCCACCATCGGCGTAGGTTGGACAAAGGACTTCAAGGAGTTCCACCAGTGCGAAAACGCGTTCCTGCCATTTAACAGAAACGGCGTTTTGTTCCCGAGAAAGATAAACGGCGAGTACGTTCTGTTCTCGCGTCCGTCCGACAGCGGTCACACGCCGTTCGGCGATATGTACCTGTCGCACTCCAAGGATATGACCTATTGGGGCAAGCACAGACACGTAATGGCTCCCGACAAGGGCTGGGAATCTAAAAAGATCGGCGCCGGTCCTATCCCGATCGAGACCTCCGAGGGCTGGCTGGTGTTCTATCACGGCGTTCTTGAGAGCTGCAACGGCTTTGTTTACAGCTTTGGCGCGTGCATCCTCGACAGAGATCAGCCCTGGAAAGTAAAGTACCGTTGCAAGGAGTATCTCATCAACCCGCGTGAGACATACGAGTGCATTGGCGATGTTCAGAACGTAACATTCCCCTGCGCCGCTCTCTGCGACAAGGATACCGGCAGAATCGCAATCTACTACGGCTGCGCGGATACCGTCGTTTCCATGGCGTTCTGCTACGCCGAGGAGGTTGTCGAGTACGTTAAGGCGCACTCCAACAAATATTAAGCACCCATAACAAAAATACGCCCGCCGTTTATCATTCGGCGGGCGTTATCATTTGTTCGCTCAAATTCTCTTTACAAGAAATTCCAGAATATCGTTCATTACCTCATCGCGGTTAAGCTCGAAGATCAGCTCGTGGCGAGCCTCGCGGTAGATACGCAGATTAACGTCGCAGCCGTGTTCGAGGTACTTCGCGACGGCGCTGCGTACTCCGTTTCCGTATTCGCCGATAGGGTCCATGCCGCCGCTCATGAACAGCATGGGCAGGTCGGTCGGGGTATTCTCGATAACGGGCTTGCTGTTCGCGCACATCAGCGCGTTCAACAAATCGCGGAATCCCGCTATCGTGAACGTGAAGTTGCACTTGGGGTCGGCGCAGTACTTGTCGACATTCGCGTCGTCGCGCGAGAGCCAGTCGTTGGGCGTGCGGCGGTTTTCCGTGCGGAGGTTGAACATTCCGAAAACCACCTTTGCGCCGAACTCGTGACGGTACAGATCGCCGTGATTGCGCGCTATCAGATCCATTGCGCGGCGCAAAGGCGCGGAGCCCGTAATGCCGCCCGCCGTTCCCATAATTATCGCGCCGTTCCAGCGGTCGCCGCCCGAAAGCACTTTGTATTCTCCGCAGTCGCCGCAAAGCGCGTCGTCGGCATTGCCACAGTTTGCACAGTCCTCGGGAACAGCAACGCTGCAATATTTCGAGAGGTAAATTCTCGCCATAAAGCTGCCCATGCTGTGCCCCATAAGGAAGTGCGGGATATCGGGGAACTTCTTTTCGAGGACGGTTTTCATTCTGTGCAGATCACGCACCATGTTCACATAACCGCGCTCCGCGCCGAAATAGCCGAGCATATTCTCGCCGCGAACCGAGTTGCCGTGACCGATGTGGTCGTTCCCCGCGAACGCAATGTCGTTGTCGCAGAGGAACCTCGAAAAATCCTCATAACGCTCGATATACTCGCACATGCCGTGCGACAGCATAAGCACCGCTTTCGGCTTCTCGGGGGTATAGATGTAAAAATGCACGTCGCAAAGTCCGCTCGTGCTCGGAAATGTTCCTGTGATCTTTTTCATATAAAATCTCCTTATCGTATAATTTTATAGTTTAATAACCAATAGTAAAGGTTATTATTTGCCTTTGCAGCAGATTTATGCCGTTATAGCTTGCGCTCAAGCTGACAGTCAAACGGTTCGGCGCGAACGTGCTCCTCGTTGTAAACCTCGGCCTCAACGCAGCCCATTGCTTTGTAGAACGCTTGACTTTCCACCGCCGAATGCGCCGAAATGTACAGCTTCTCTGCGCCGTGCTCACGCGCCCAATCGCATGCTTTCGTGAACAGCTCGCGTCCTATGCCGCTCCCGCGCATATCCGCAGATACGTGGATACTTGTCAAGTCAAGGTACTTCTGTACGCCGCCGAATAATTGCGGCTCGACAGACGCAAAGCCTTTCAGCACATTGTCCGAGAATGCTCCGTACACTACGCCGCCTGTTGAAACGGTGTTTTTTAAGCACTTTATTCCGAACGCATAATCATCCTCGCTCCAGTCGTCAATAAACGGATCGCTTTTGATAACCCATTTGCCGTCAATCTTCCGCCAGCAATCGTTGACGACTTGTCGGCGGATAAAGCCGGAAAATAACTCTCTGTCGATTTCCGTCGCATTCAATTCTCTGTATTTCACCATAATATCAATCCTGTGGATTTATTTCGATACCCCAACCCTCCAGTTTGCGCAGAAGCTCCTCGGGCGGGTCAAGGTACATATTAAACGTAAAGCCCTTTAAATTCGGGAATTGCCCGATCTCGCGCTCGCTTATATCGGTAACGGCGAACATCGCGCCGTCGTCGTATTTTTCCCAGTCGAGCCACTGCGGATTTATGTTGCCGTATACGTTCATTTCCTCGCCCGTGTACAGATAGCGTATTTTCGGGGCGAGTGAACGCGGTATTTTCAGCTCCGTAAAGAATTTTGTGCCGCGCTCGATATACTCCTCCAGACGTCTCAGCGACTCCTCCTCGGAAACGGTCGCGAAGTCCGACCTGTACCGCTCGAAGAACTCGTCCGCGGCATTGTACGGCTCACCGAGGAGCTTCAGCTGATACATCAGCACCTCGATGACCGTCAGTTTGAACGTCAGATTATCAAACACAAGGAACTCACTTTCCACTTTCAGAACCTCCGTTGACCGCCTCCAGCCGATAAATAGGCTGCCCCATATCGCTGAAACGCTTTTCGTATTCGGTAATTATATTCCCCTCAAAGCCGCTGTTATGCAGATCGAGCGAGATATTTTTCATCGGAAATCCGCATTGCGAAAATTGCTCTATTGAAAATTCAAAGAAATGTATATTATCGGTTTTCTGGTGAATTTCCGCGCCGTCCTTGAGCACGCGGCGGTATATCTCCAGAAACCGCGCGTGGGTCAGACGGTGGTTCGCGTACTGCTTTTTCGGGAACGGACAACTGAAATTCAAAAACAGCCGATCGACCGTATGTTCGTGAAATAAGTGGTCCAGGTATTCCGCCTGCCCCATACAAAAGCGCAGATTGGGCAATTGCAGCCGTATTTCCTCCTCCGCACCCGTAACGAGCACGTTCGGCGTTTTCTCGATAGCGATAAGGTTTATGTCGGGGTTGCGCTTGGCAAACTCCACCGCGAACCCGCCCTTTCCGCAGCCAATTTCAAGGTACAGCGGCTTGCCGTTCCCGAACGTTTTCTCGGAGCTTACGAAGTGCTCCTCCGAGAGCGGATCGTCCGCGTGCTCGTTCTGGCACTGCATATACAGCATGACGGGGCTGCACGCGGCAAGCCGCTCGTCAAGGTTCTTTTTTCGTCTCATTCGCATAGTATTCGTCTCCCGAAATTATATCCTGATTTTTTTCCTTTTCCTCGGGCATATTCATCACCAGTATCCAGAACGGCGTGTCCTGAGGGGGATTTTTGCCGTAAGCTCCGCTGAAAGCGTAGTAGCGCACTATATCCCTGTATTTCGTGTGTATCGTCACCTTGTGTCCGCAGTTGAACGGATAAAACGCGATCCATATAACAAACGGCTCAAAGGTAACGCCTGTTGTTTCGCTGTAATAAAAGTATTCAGCGCCCTTTTTGCGGTAAACCGTGAGCTTTTCGCCGTCGGCTTCGTAACGGCAGGCTCTGCCTGTTCTTCCCACGAGGAACAAAAACTCCGCGGGAAGTCCTGCAAGGAGGGCGGCAAGCAGCGCGAGCAGCCGAAAACCGTCGCTTACGCTCACGATCAGAATAAAAACGACGACCGCAAGCACAAGGAAGATCACGGCGGGCGCGACCCACCAATACGGTTTGTCGGCAATAAGGTTCATTGTGCCGCTTTTGGAGATAGTAACGCGCCGAGCTTCGGTTGGTGTTACGTTCATTCTGAAAGCTCCCTTCCCATAAGCACGCCCATTATGGACGCCATCATCAGCCCTCTCGTCCAGCCGCTCGAATCGCCGAGACAATGCAGTCCCTTAATGTTTGTGTTAAAATGCTCGTCCATTTTTATGCGGTTGCTGTAAAATTTCAGCTCGGGGGAGTACAGAAGCGTCTCGCGGCTCGCGAAGCCCGGAACGACGTCGTCCACCGCCTTGATGAAGTTGATGATGTTCGTCATCGTGCGGTAAGGTATCGCAGCCGTAATGTCGCCCGCAACCGCGTCGGGGAGTGAGGGCTTGACGTTCGAGAACGACAGCTCCTTTTCCCATGTGCGCTTGCCGTCGAGAATATCGCCGTAGCGCTGCACGAGAATATGTCCGTTGCCCAGCATATTCGCAAGCTCGCCGACCTTTTTCGCGTACTCAATCGGCTGATTGAACGGCACGCTGAAATTATGCGAGCAGAGTATCGCAAGATTGGTATTGTCGCTCTTTATGTTCTTATAGGAGTGACCGTTTACGACCGCAAGCCCGTCGTCATAGTTCTCCTGTGCGACAAAGCCGCCCGGGTTCTGGCAGAACGTCCGCACCTTGTTGCGGAACGGCGCGGGGTAGCCGATGAGCTTGCTTTCGTACAGCACCTCGTTGACTTCCTCCATGACCTCGTTGCGCACCTCGACGCGCACGCCGATGTCGACCGTTCCGGGACGGTGCCCGATACCGTGAGCTACGCAGATCTTCTCCAGCCAGTCCGCGCCTTTTCTTCCGGCTGCGATAACCGTCTCGTTTCCGCTTATCGCGTTCCCCGAACAGAAAACGCCCTTGCAGACGCCGTCCTCGACGATAATATCGTCGCAAGCCGTGTTGAACATTATCTCCACGCCGCTGTCAAGCAGATGCTTTTCAATGCGCGCGTAGAGCTGTTGAGCCATTTCCGTTCCCAGATGACGGATAGGGCAGTCCACCAGCTTAAGGCTCGCGTTTATCGCTTTTTTGCGTATTTCGCGGATCTTGTCGGGGTTGGAAATTCCCTCCACGTGCTCGTCCGCGCCAAATTCCAGATAGATATTGTCGGTGTAGGCGATCGTTTCCTGCGCCGTCTGTTCGCCGATAAGCTCGGGGAGCGTGCCGCCGACCTCACAGGACAGCGAGAGCTTGCCGTCCGAGAACGCCCCCGCGCCCGAAAATCCCGTCGTTATATGGCAGTCAGGTTTGCAGTTCATGCATTTTCCCGTCTGCGATTTCGGACAGTGCCGCTTTTCCACGGGCTGACCCTTTTCGATTATCAGTATCTTTTTCTTTGAGCCTCGCCGCAGCATTTCCACGGCGGTAAAAATGCCCGCAGGACCCGCGCCGATTATTATCACATCATAATTCATAAAATCATCCTTTATTGCGCATTTGTATATAATTCACCATAATACTAATTTACCATAAATTTCGGAATTTGTCAATATTTTAAAGTTATTTTATTCCGGAACGTCTCATATATTTTAACAAAAATACTTGTGAAAAGCAAAGGAGCAGACGATGGAAAATATTGTAAACATATCCCGCAACCACGGAGCGCTTCCGCGTGATAATTCGGACTACGAGGAATTGCAGATAACGGATGGAGTTTCCGAGGAATACGAGTCGCCCGCGGAGCCCGCCGCCGAAACGGACAAGCAGGAAGAAACGCTTGTCTACACGCACGTTCGATCGCCCGAGCTTCACCGCAGCGGAACGCGTATCCTTATGGGGCTCACGGCGGTATGCGGAGCGGTCTCGGGCGCGGTCATGGCATTTTCGGGGAATGTCGACCCTGCGGCTTATGAAATGCTGTCCAAATCGCTTGTCGGGGAGTTCGGCGAGATCTTTCTGCGCAGCGTAATTATCGGCGCGGCGTTTCTGGCAGCGGAGTTTGTACTCGGATTTTTCGCGCTTGGCGATTGGTTTGTATGGATACTGCCGCTGTGCTATTCCATGGGCACGGCGCTAAGGGTCGCCGTTTCGGGAACCGGCGTGCTGCTGCCGTCCGCGGCGGCGGGAGTGTGCGCGGCAGCGTTCGCGGCGGCGACCTCGGCGGCGTTTTCGCAGACGCTTCTGCGGCTGTCGAAGGGCGGCACGGTGTATTTTGATTTCTCGCCGATAAGGAATTACGCGCTCGCGTTTACGGGTTACACGGTAATTATCGCGGCAGCAGCCGTTTACGAGGGCGTTGCCCTTAATTGGACGTAACAACTCAACAAAAAAACGCCGGACAAAAAGCCCGACGCTCGCCAAATTATAAAAGCGGAGTATCGGAAAGCGTTATTTTTTCCGCCGCCTTACCCGTGGTTTCAAAAATGACGATAACATTTTTCCCCTTTTTAAGCAGCGGCGCTGGCACATACAGCCGCCGCTGCGGACCGATCTCCCAGAACCGCCCGAGATTGAACCCGTTGACAAACGCGCATCCGCGTCCGAAGCCCTCCGTATCAAGAAACGTATCGCCGAGGTCGTCAACGTCAAATTCAAAATGGTAAAACGCGGGAGCGCCCTCGCGGTGCACGCCGTCGAATTTGAGCGCGGAGATCTGCGTTTCGTCCAACGGCAGCGGAAATATCTCATAGCCGAAGCAGCGGCGGTCGTTGATCTTCACGCCGCCCAAGATACCCTTGCGCTGATTTTCAAGGTTCGTACCGAAATTCTCACGCCCGATATTCTCGCAAAGCAGATCCGCAGTGCCGCACGAAACAGTCTTTTCGGGTTCGTATTTCTGATAAAGCATGTCGCCCTCAGCGTCGAAAAGCCGCTCCCCGTCGGCAAAGCATATCACTCTGTCGGCGGCGTTCTCAATGCAAATTCCGTTTATCTCCTCATTAACGTGAAGCCGATAGAGAATATACCCGTAGTTCTGTCCGATCTCCTCCATGGAAAGCGGATACGGCGAACGAACAGGCGCGGAAATTTTCTCGATAACTGAGAACAGATCAACGCTGCCCGAACAAGCTGTCTTTCCGTATTCTTTGCGCCGAATTTCCGTGGAAAGCGGTATCTGCTCAAAGCTGCGGTATTTCGAGATAACGCTTCTGAACCGCTCGTACTTTTCGGTGCTCCTCCCGTCCTCTGTAAGCGGCGCGTCGTAGTCGTAGGAGGTAACGTCGGCGGTCCTGTTTCCGCAGTTCCGACCGCTCATAAACCCGAAGTTTGTACCGCCCTCGAACATATAAAAATTCACGCTGCCGCGTTTCAGCAGCTTGTCAAGCTCCGCTGCCGCTTTCTCGGGAGCGGTAATATGGTGCTCCTCGCCCCACGCGTCAAACCACCCGTCCCAGAATTCCATACACATAAGCGGCTTGTCGTCGCCGATAATTTTCTTCATCTGCGCGAACTGCCATTCCGCGCCCGAGCCGAAATTTCCCGCGGCAAGCGCTCCCCCAACCATTCCCGACCTGAAAACGGTTTCGCTCCAAGGACCGTCCGACGTCGCGAACGGCACGGTTATCCCGAAGGAGCGCATAGTATCGCTCAGAAACTCCAAGTACGCCGTATCGTTTCCGTAGTACCCGTACTCGTTTTCGATCTGCATTAAAATGATATTTCCGCCCCTGTCGATCTGATACGGTGCAAGTCGGGGCATAAGTTCGCGGTAGTACTCATAAACCGCATCCAGATACGGCTTGTAGGAGCAGCGCAGCCGCATTCCCCTGTCCGCGAGCAGCCACGCAGGAAGCCCGCCGAATTCCCATTCCGCGCAGATATACGGCGACGGACGGACGATCATATACAGCCCCAGCTCCTTTGCCGTCTCAATGAAACGGCAAACGTCGCGCATACCCTCCCAAAGGAATTTCCCGCGCTTCGGCTCGTGAAAGTTCCACGGGATATAGGTCTCAACGGTATTGCAGCCCATATTGACGAGCTTTTCCAGACGGTCGCGCCAATATTCGTGAACAATGCGGAAATAATGCACCGCTCCCGAAATGATTTGAAACGGTTTGCCGTCAAGATAAAATTTGTCTTTGATTTCAAACATAGAGAACCCCCGAAAGAATTTCATTGCTGTAATAATATCACAATTCCGCTTAAAAGTCAACACAAAAACAGAACGCGGAAAAGCACTCTTCGAAAAAAATAACAAAAATCCACGATTTCAAAATTACAGGCAATTCTTTGTGCAACTTGCCTATTGAAAACGTTTTAATTTTGTAGTATTATATATATTAAGAACAAAAGTTTTTAACCGCCGTTTTTCGACAAAGACGGTCAGAGTACCGTTGTTTTAAATCAAGGAGGTAAAACTTATGAATATCACGATAAAGGACGTTGCAAAGGCGGCAAACGTGTCCGTCGCGACGGTATCGCGTGTGCTGAACAATAAGAACAACGTATCCGAGGAGGCTGTACAGGCGGTCAACCGCGCGGTCGAGGAGTTGGGATACAGCCCGAATTTTTTAGGGCGCGATCTGCGCAAAAGCGAGACCAAGCGCATTCTGGCGATAATCGGCTCGACCGAGCAGAGCTTTTACAGCGACGTTCTGCGCGGAATGCAGGACGCGGCATACGTTGACGGCTATGATATTCTGATAGCCACCACCCGCAACGACCCCGAACACGAAATGCATCTGCTTGGAATGTTGTTTTCACGCGCGGTGGACGGAGTCGTGCTGCTCGCGCCCAAGCTCGACAGCAAGACGATAAGCGACCTGTCAAAGCGTTACCGTATAGCGATCTGCTTGGAACGTCTGGACATCAATGACATTCTCTGCGTAACTATCGACAATGAACGCGCGGGCTTTGACGCGACGAGCTACCTTATCGGAAAAGGCAGACGGCGCATAGGGCTTATTACGACCGAAATACGCAGTCAGTCTTCGGTCGACCGCGAGAACGGCTATATGCGCGCGCTCAAGGCGGCGAATATCCCGTTCGACCCCGAGCTTGTGTACTATGGTGATTACGACGCGGACACAGGAACACGCGGCTGCGAGGAGCTTATGAGCCTCGCGAATAAGCCCGACGCTATCTTCTCGATCTCGGACACGATCTCGATAGGCGCAATGAACTACGCCGTCCAGCACGGAATAACAGTCGGCAAGGACCTGCTGTTCTTCGGCTTCGACAATATCGCCTATTCCCATATGTTTATCCCGCGTCTGTCGACGGTCGAGCAGCCGTGTTACCTGCAGGGCAAAACGGTTGTGGAAAAGCTCATCGCCAACATGAAAACGGACGAGCCGGACAAATCTACATATATGCTCCCCCACAGCCTTATTTTAAGGGAGTCAACGGGGGATTAAAGGCTTTCCGCGTTCGATTTGTCAGTTTTGTTTTTTTCGTTAATAATTTCCCGCGCTCTGTCAAGGAGCGCGTTTTTTTCGTTCGCGGTCTTTTCCTCGACGACCTCTCCCAGCAGTGCCGCCAGAACCTCCCCCATAAGCGGCGACGGCGGCACGATACCTTTAAGGTCGCGCCCCGAGACCGCCAGGTCTTTCAGAGTAAAGCAAGGCTGAGCCTCGGCGATCTCCTCCGCGAGCGCGATAGCTCGCCGTGCCTTTTCAATTCGCGGACGGACAAATTCCGCCTTTGCGCAGTCGTCCGCGATATGCGCGTTCATAATATCACGTAAACCGTCAAGACCGTGCTTCGAGAGCTGCCGACGTATATACCGCCGCGACGTGTCAACGGGAATATCGTGGTACTTGACGATATTGCAGACGCGTCCGCGCAGAGCATTGTCGCATTTCAGCATACGCAGAAGTCCGTCGGCAAGCTCGGCGCTGCGTTCCGCATGACCGTAGTAGTGACATTCGCCGTCCTCTCCGACGCTGCGGCAAAGCGGTTTCCCCATATCGTGGAACAGCATAGCCAGCCGCAGAGCGGGTTCGGCGGGAGCGGCGGCAACAGCGCGCGCGGTATGCTCGTACAGTACGCTGTCGTGATATTTCGAGCCTTGACCGTACCCCATCTGCTCGCCGAGCGGAGGCAGAATTTCCACGAAAATTTTCGGAAATTCGAGCATAACGCGCCCGATATCCTTTCCGCAAAGCGCACGTTTCAGCTCCGAGAAAATACGCTCCGCCGAGACCTTGTGCAGATCGCTTTTGCGCGAAAGCATAGCCCGAGCAGTCTCATCTTCGACTTTAAACCCGAGCGCCGACGAAAATCTCACCGCGCGCAGTATTCTCAGCGCGTCCTCGGAAAACCGCAGCTCGGGGCTGCCGATACAGCGTATAACGCGCGCACGTATATCCGCCTCACCGCCGAACGGGTCGACTAATCCCATTTTCGGGTTGAACGCGATACCGTTTATGGTGAAGTCGCGACGTGAAAGATCGTCGCGGATATCGCGCGAGAACGTCACGGAATTCGGGTGTCTGCCGTCCGAGTATTCCCCATCGACGCGGAACGTGGTGATCTCGGTGCTTATTCCCTTGTACAGCAGTGTGACCGTGCCGTGCTTTATACCCGTTTCTATAACGCGAAATCCGCCAAAAATGCGCTCGACCTCGTTCGGCAACGCAGACGAGGTAACGTCGTAGTCGTGCGGAGTTTTCCCCATAAGCGCGTCGCGGACGCACCCGCCTACCACAAAAGCGGAAAAACCCGTTCCCTCCAGCCGTTCAAGAATTTCGGCGATCTGAAAAGGCAATTCCATACAACGCCGCCCCCTTTTCTATATTGTAGCATTTTTTCAGCGAAATTGCAAGGCGAAAAATATGCAGTAATTTGCAGTCTGTCTGATGATAGAATGAATTTACGGACTAAGGAGGTGAAACTATGTCCGAAAAAGATAAAAACGCAAAGGAATACTTCGCGAAAAACACGAAAAACCTTATAAACTTCGGGAATAAATTCATGAAGTTTTTAAATAACGACGAGCTTATCGCGGCATACGCCGAAAAGGATCTGGAGAAGCTGGCAAAGGTCTGGAAGCTGGTTTTCGAGGTCTTTTCCGAAAATTCGGAGCAAGCCCCGTCGGACAAGCTGGCGGAGCTTATCGGGGCATTTAACAGTCTGTCGGAGGACAAGTAATCGAGGCGTGGGCTTCGGCTCGCGCCCCCTCCTCACCGCCGCTGATAAACGCGCCCGTTACCGCACGGCAACATCAGCGGCGGTTCGTCGGGCGCACTTGCCGAAGCCGCGGGCGGGGCACTCCGGGTTGCCGCGCTCCGCGCAGAGACGAAAAGTGAAGTGCGAAATTTACCGTTAAGGCAACCCTCCGCGCCCCGCCCGCCTTTGTCACTCGGCGACCAAGCCCGTTTGTAAAAAATAACAAGGAGAACCAAAATGGAATTTTCGGAAAAACAAAAACAAGCGCTGCGTTTGCTGAAAAACGGCGGACTGCGGCGGATAAACATATTCGAGGGGAGCGTTCGGAGCGGCAAGACCTACATTTCGATGATAATGTGGGCGCTGTGGGTAGCGGTCTCGCCTGAGGACAAGGCATATTTGATGTCGGCGAAAACGCTTACGACGTTGAAAAGGAACGTGCTCGAACCACTGAGGGAGCTGCTCGGCGACGCTTTCACATATAATATGTATAAAAAAGAGGGACGGCTTTTCGGGCGGCGCGTGTACCTTGAGGGCGCGTCAAATTCGCAGTCGGAGGGCAAAATACGCGGAATGACGCTTGCCGGGGCATATTGCGACGAGCTTACGCTGTTCAACGAAGATTTTTTCGTGATGCTGCTGTCGCGATTGTCCGAAAAGGGCGCAAAGCTCTTCGGGACGACAAATCCCGACGCGCCCGCACATTGGGTAAAGCGGAGCTATCTCGACAATAAAAACCTCGATTTGCTGTCGTTAAAATTCACGCTTGACGATAACCCGTTCCTGCCTGCCGATTATGTGGCGGCGCTGAAAAAGGAGTTCCACGGGGCGTTCTATGAGCGCTATATTCTCGGCGAATGGGTCGCGGCGGAGGGAAGAATTTACGAGGATTTCACCTCGGCGAACGTGGTGACAACGGCGGAGTTAGCCGAAAAACTGAATGAAGCGCCGCTCGTAACGTCGGCGATAGGCGTTGATTACGGCGGCAACGGCAGCGCGTCGGCGTTCGTTCACGTCGGATTTGACAAGGGATTTCGCAATGTTTATGTGCTTTCGGAATTTTATGATAAGCGCAACCGTTCCGCGGAGAGCCTGATAAGCAGCTTCGCCGAGTACGCGGAGCGCGAACGCGAACGCTTTCCATCATTGTCGGCGGTGTATTGCGACAGCGCGGAGCAGCTTCTTGTGAAGAGCTTCCGTCAGTCGGCGAGGATAGAGGTCCGCAACGCGCTCAAAAAGCCTGTCAACACGCGTATAAATATGCTGAATCGCCTTATCGCGGCAGGGCGTTTCTTTGTGTCGGAGGATTGTCCGCACGTCATAGAGGCGATACAAAGCGCCCTCTGGGACGAGAGCTGTCTGCATAAGGACGTAAGACTGGACAACGGCACGTCAAATATCGACAGCCTTGACGCCATGGAATACGCGTTCGAGCGCTGCGAACGTCAGCTCTTTGGGTGGTGACGCAATTTAAAGCGCTGAAACAATTTAATGTTGAAAGCTATTACTTTCTGTAAAAACTCCCCCGAAATATTCCACACATTCAACCGTAAAAACTGTTGAAAGGCGGGTTAAAAATGTGGAAAACCTAATGATCCGAAGGAGTTTTCAACGATTTTCGCGAAAAATTTAACAATATTGCACTGTAATGCCTTTTGTTCTGTTGAAAACCCTGTTAAAAACGTTTAAAACCGCAATTCATATTTACGGTAAAAGATGAGCGTCTCAAAGGTCGAACCGCTCATTTATTATTCGTTCTATCGGTGAGCTGTCGGGAGGATTTATGAAGTTCAGCAGCCACGCGGTGATCTCGGTTTTTCCCCGCTGCGAGGAGTAGTCGACAAGCGCTTCGGCAAGCCCGACGTCGAGAATGCCTGCGGCTAACGGAAGCAGCGAGGTCAAACCGTCGTCGATGATGCGCCTGAACAGCGCGTCAGTTCCGATGTTCGCAAAGCTGTTGTGCCGCACCGCAAGCGCGAAAACGTCCTCGCGCAGCGCGGTGCTCCAGTCAAAACCGTAGTTGTAGATAAACGGCTTGTCTAGGTCATTCAAGCCGATAAGCGCGTACATACGTGTTTCGGCGGGGAGGAGCGGACAATTTTCAAACACCGAGCCCAGCAGCGTGACCTTGTCCTTTTCGGGGAACACGATGCTTCGCAGGCACTGACAGCCGAAAAACGAGCCGGAATAGAGTATGCAGCCGCTCTCGGGAAGCACGACCTCCTCCAGCATTTCACATTCCGAAAAAGCGCCGGGACGGATAACCTCCACCCCCTCGGGCACGGTCAGGCGCTCCAGCGAGCAGCAGCCGTCGAACATATTGCCGTTGACAATCTTTAAGCTGTTCGGCAGCGATATGTCGGAAAGCGCGCGGCAGCCCTTGAAAACATTGTAGCCGACCGTCACAACGGTTTCGGGAATTGCGGCAGATTTCAGATAAACTGCGTCCTCAAAGGCGTTTGAGCCGATCCCCCTCACCGAAAGCGACCGAAATTTCGGGGGTATCTCGATCGCGGTCATATTCGGGTCGTCTTTGCGCAGATAGCGTTTAAGCTGATAGCCGCTTTCGTTTTTCTCGAACTCAAAAAGCCGCCAGAGATGTTCGCCGTCTCCCCTAAAGTTCATAGATATCCTCCGGGTCAAATCCGAAATTTCGGTTTCTGTATTCAGGCAGCCGCGCCGCAAAAGTCCGGTATTTCCGTGTCGCAAGTGTCCGTCAGCAAATACATGAACGTTTCGGGGATGACCGCCTCCGTTGCCTTGAGTATGTTCTTTTCAAGGTATTCAACGAGAACGCACCGATCCGTTTCCTCGAAATATCCGAAATGCTCGTCATATTTTATAGTCTGCCTCCGCGAATGAGCCGAATTTGCTGTTTTTGTATTCGAGGAGCCATGCGGCGGTCTCGGCGTTTTTGGTGCGTGCCGCGCGTTCGAGGAGCCTTTCGGTAAGCTCCGCGTCATCGAGCAGCCCCGCGCGCGCCGCGGTCTCAAGGTTATCCGACGGACCGCTCTCCGCTATGCGGAAAAGTGCCCACTCTTTCAGAGCGTCGGTGAAACTGTTGTGCTTCAGCGCGAGCGCAAAAACGTCGGGGCGCAGCGCGATCTCCCATTCGACCTTGTGAATTACGGTCATCTGCCGAGACAGGTCGTGGCAGCGGACAAGCCCCATTAAGACGGTCTCGGCGGGCAGTCTCGGCGCGCCAAGGAACGCGCAGCTTTCAATGTTCTGCAGACTTTTAGGCAGCGTGACGCTTTCCAGTGACGCGCAGTTCCTGAAAGCGTTGGCGCCTATCGACTGTATGCCCTCGCACAGCTCGGCACGTTTCAGTGACGCGCAGCCGAGAAACGCTCCTGCGGGTATCCACAAGACGCTCCCCGGAACGCGGATGCTCTCCAGCGCGGCGCACTCGCGGAACGTTCCGCCGCCCAGCCGCAAAACGCTCTCGGGGATGACGACCGAACGCAGAAAACGCGCTCCCGCAAACGCCTCAAAGCCTATTCCCAAAATGGGCAAGCCCTCGTGCAGCGGCGGTATCGTCACCTCGGTAATATTGCTTTCGTCCGCTGCGAGGTATCTTTTCAGCATAAGGACACTATTTTGATCTTCAAATTCGTAAAGCCTTTTACAGTTCAAAATTACCTCCTCCGTTAAAGCCGAATGTGCGGTTTTTGTATTCGAGCAACCACGCGGTGATCTCTGGAGTGTTGTTTCGCACAGAATCGTCGATATAGCTGTTGAGACGTTCCCCGTCCGAAAAAAAGCCCGCGCGCTCCATAAGCCTTAGATATTTTATCGGGTCGCGGCAGAGTATCTCTTCCGCCGTTCTTTTCGAGCCTAACTCGGAAAAGCTGTGATATTTCAGCGCGAGCACGAAAACGTCCTCACGCAGCGCCGTGTTCCAATCAAATTTGTTGAACCCGAAAAAGGGCTCGCGGAATGGCCGCGTGATATCCGGGGAATGACAAAGGCAGGTCATGACCGTTTCGGCAGGGAGCAGCGGACATTCTCTGAACGCGCTCTCATATACGCGCCGAATGCTTTGCGGCAGCCGTACTTCCTCAAGCGACGGACAAAGACCGAACGCGTCGACCTGTATCTCCTCAACGCCATTCGCGATGACGACGGTTTTCAGATAGTCGCTGCCGAAAAAGCTGCTCGCGCCTACCGCCTTTACGGGAACGCCCTTATATTCGGCGGGAATGATAACGCTCGTTACCGAGGGATCGGAGAACTTTAAAAAGCTTTTTACCGAGTATTCGGTTCTGTTGTTTATGCGCGTAAACGTGAGCGTGCCGTTGCTGACGGTGTCGGGATCGTTTTCGCGGGCAGCGTTCCGCGCGAGACCCACCGCTATTTTCGCCGTTTTCGCGAGTAATTTGACAAGCCGAAATCCGTCCATAATATTGTCTCCTTAAAATCGTTGTCAGGGCATTTTTAGAACCTGTACCAATAGCCCGAGATGCACGCATTTTGCTTCGCAAAACGCTGATTGCGAGCATGATTTTGTCGCTTTCAAGGAAAAGCGACGCAGGCGCACTGTATGTGCGTCAAGAAACTTTGACGCACAAAGCGGCAAAATTTGCCGCAAGACAAGCGTTGAGTGGCTATTGGTACAGGTTCTTAATGCAAGCCGCCGACTTGTCATCGGCGGCTGAAATTTATGCGTTTGCCTTTGCCGTCTGCGATTGCAGCAGCTCATGGAATTCATTTTCGGGCATGGGCTTGTAGTAGAAGAAGCCCTGTATCATATCGCAGCCGAGGTCGCGCAGGAAGTCGACCTGAACCTGTGTTTCAACGCCCTCGGAGACCGTTTCGAGATTAAGGCTCTTGGCGAGCGTTACCACCGAGGTGATGACCTTTTTGTTCTTTTCGGTGAGATCATTGCGCAGGAAGAAACCACCGTCGATCTTCAGAGTGTCGAACGGCAGCATGGTTATCAGATTGAGCGAGGAATAGCCCGAGCCGAAATCATCTATGGAAATACGAAATCCCCTGTCCTTGAACCATGTGACCGTTTCGACGAGTTTGTCGAGGTTTTCGGTGAGCAGACTTTCGGTTATCTCGAGTTCGATAAGCTCGTGCGGCACTCCTGCGCTGTCGACGAGCGCGTTCAGCTTTTCGCAGAAGCCGTCGTCCGCAAGGTGGTGGCGCGATACGTTCAGCGAGACAAGCGGAACGCCTATGCCCTCGTCCAGCCAGCGCCTGATGTCTTTTACGGCGCGGCGGTAGATCGCGAAGTCCATTTCGGTTATGAATCCGTTCTCCTCGAAGATCGGAATGAACTTGCCCGGCGAGATTACCGTACCGTCGGGTTTTATCCAGCGCACCAAGGCTTCAGCGCCGACTACTCTGCCGGTGGATATGTTCACCTTGGGCTGGTAGAATACATGAAATTCGTCATTTTCGAGCGCGGGCAGCATATTCGCCTCAATGAAACGGCGCTCTTTGATCTTCTCGCGTAGCGCGCCGTCGTAGAACACCGTAAGATTTTCATGGTAATACGCCCTGTCGCGTATGGTTTTCTGGGCGGTTATCGCTCTGTCGAGCGCGCCCATAAAGCCTACGGGATCATCGTTCATATCGCAGACTCCGACAAGCAGGTAGATCTGTGTGTGGCATTTTTCGTAGACCTGTCTCTGGATACTGTTGAGCATGAGGTTCAACCGTGTGAGAAGATCGTCCGCGTCGCTGTTTCGGAACAACGCTGCAAACCGTGAGCCTTCCGAACGTCCAAGCAGCTCGCCGTTTCCGATGCAGCGCTGCATTATCCCGGCGATCGTGACAAGAATGGAATTGCCGAGCTCGAATCCCTTTTCCTCGTTTATTCTGCGAAATTCCGCGACGTTTATCACCGCGACGAAACAGCCTGTGGTGCTGTCCTTTTCCTTGGAGGTCATTCTTAATGCCTCTGCAGAGAACACGTCAAAGGTCATAACTCCCGTGAGCGAATCCGCCATTTGTATTTTGCCGAGACAGTCGGTGATGTCTGTGGAGCTGATTATGTAACGGCGCTCGCCGTCCTGGTTTTCTTCGACCGAGGCGGTGACATCCAGCCAGCGGCGGTCCTTTTCGTCATAATAAGCGGACGACGCGAACAGCTTATCGGAATTGTCGAGCCGAAGCGCGGGACAGCCTGTGCACGGCTCATCAAATCCGCGCATTTTCTTGTAGCAGATGTCGCCCGGACGCATTCCGTAGTGCTCCTTTGCGTTTTCGCCTATGACCTCCGTCTCAAACGTTCCCGGAACAATTGAAAAACCCTCCATGCGGTGGTTGCTTATTGCGGTGGTTCTCAGCTTTTTGGTTACCCTGTTCGCCTTGCCGTCAACGTACATACGGTACATCTCCGTCAACGCGTTCGCAAGCTCGTCTATAATATGTATATCCTGCTCCGACAATTCAAATCTGCTGTCAAAGATAACCGCGAAAAACTCTGCCACCTCGCCCTTGCAGCGTATCGCGCGGCATTCCGCACAGACCGCGCCGTTTTCCAGCGTCAAGCCGTTGACCTTTTCGCCTGCACTGTGAATTCGCAGCTTGCCGCTGCTGCCGAAGATCGCTTTTATCTCGCTGTCCGGGCAAATCTGCGCAATGCACGGACACTTGTCCGACACATTTACCGCAGTGCTGTATGTCATATAGCGGCGGTAGGCATCACCGTCGTGGTGGAACACATAGATGTTCGACGCGCCAAGGTACTGCCCCGCCGCACGGAACGCTTCCTTGAGCATTGCCGGACGGTCGTTCTCGCTGCAGAACGCGCGTATCATCAGGTCATAGACCTTGACCGCACCGCTTGAAAGACAGGCGACGCCTGCAGACAGCGGCTGCATATCAAAGCGCATTTTCGCGGACATGGCAGGCGTATAGTGCATAAAACATTTTCCGCCGCTCTTCTGCGCCTCCGCGAGAGCCGTTGCCGATTCCTTGTATACATCCTCGAGCTTACGCCCGTTTTTGAACACCGAGACTCCCGCGCTCACTTCGACGGAAACGCCGTCAAAGGAATGCTCGTGGACTGTTTTTATGATGCGCCGCGCCGTGTCGTTCAGCGAGGACATACTTGTAAAGCTGAAATACATAATGAACTCGCCGTCACGTACCCTTGCCAGAATGCCGTCGTGTTCGCCCGAGCTGACGTTCTTCAACAACTCTGCCGTCGCTTTCTGAACGCTGTCCGCGTACTCCGCGCCCTTTTCCGCCATTAAGACGCGAAGATCGTCGATACCTATGGATAGCAGCGCCGCGTCTTTATAGCGGTTTACGCCCGAGCGCCGTTCCAGAACGCAATCGCGGAACATTTCCGGCGTGTACGCGCCTGTGAGCGCGTCGCGCCCCTCACTGAGCATGGTCCCCGCGCCGCCCTTTTCACGGGTAACGTCGAGAGTCCTTCCTACCACCTTTGACGGCTTGCCTTGCTCGTCGCATATCGTCTTGCCCTCGTAGCGCACCCAGATCATCTCGCAGTCGTCGCTTATGGTGCGCAGATCGCAGCTTATCTCCTTGTCGCCGCGCTCCATTGCATCGCAGAAACGGTTGAACGCGGGCAAGTCGTCGGTACACACACTACCCCAGCTTATCATAGAATCGCGGAAATGTACGATCGGCTCAAGATTGTTCTGATATTTTCCGCTCAGCTTCTTATATTGATAGCAGATGTCGGTCGCAATATCGTATTCCCACAATCCGAAATTCGTATACTCGGAGGATATTTTTGTGCGAAGCTGTTCGGCGCGCAGTGACAGCTTCAGCCGCCTTATCTCTTGCTGCGCCTGTTCGATCTCGCTTAACAATTTTTTATCCATTACGATCGCCCTCCTTAAAACACTCCTATTTTTATTATAACTTATTACAACCGCCTTGTCAATAGGTTGTGATTTTTTGGGAGTTTTGCACAAAACAATACCCGTTTTTTTCAAATGCGGACGTTTGCCTTTAAACATAAAACAGGCTCGGGAAATCCGAGCCTGTAATTTCAACAAATTTTACAGCGGCTTAAATACTATCTCGCCGTTTTCAACCGCCGCGCGCGCATGGTTCGTCGCCGCATTTACTTGCAATACACACGAGTTTATTCTGATCGTAACGCCGGGGTAGATAACGCGCTTGCACGCAACTGAAAGGTTCTGCGTCAACTGGAGAGCGTCATCAATCTCGAGTATGCGCATACGGCACTTTTTGACCTCGCTCTGCATTTTAAGGCGGTTGCGCAGCGCTTCGGTCTTAAGCTGCTCGCGCTCGGGGGACAGTCTGGACTTCTTGGCAAGATTGTTGAGCGTTACGAGCATCTTGCCAAGCTGATCCGCTTTGTCCTCAAGCTCTGCAATATGCTTTTCGAGTTTGTCGCGCTCCTCGGACAAAACCGCGTTGTTGCCCAACGTGATAAGCGTTTTCGCGTACTTTTCCGATCCGATAACCGACGCTTCGATGCCGTCTAAGGCAGTGTATTTTCCGCCCATGATAACGCCCTTGCCCGTAGCGATTATCTTTTTGTCCGCAAAAACCTCGCCGCCGACAAAGGACGCGCTCTCGACGCTGCCCTCGGCGCGTATTTTGCTGTTCTCGCAGAAGCCGAGCTTAACATCGCCTTTGCACTCGATCTCCGAATTTATGCTGCCTATTTTAATGCTGATATTGCCGTCTGCGGACAACTCAGCGCCGTTTATCGAGCCGTTTATGTTGATGTCGCGTTTAGATGTTACGCGAAATCCCTCAAACACGCTGCCCCTTATCGTAACGGCGCCTATAAAGTCGATGTTTCCGCTCGACACGTCAACGTCGCCGTTTATTACGAGTGTTTCCTCAACATGGAACGCGCCGTTTTTATAAACGAGGTTTCCGTCGATAGCCGCGATTATTTCCTTGCCGTCGTTGATAAGCGACGTTCCCTGTCCGACATTCACCTTGGCGGCAACGCCCTTTTTCTGCATGACTACTCTGCCCGTGATGTCCTTGCCCGGTTCGCCCTCGGTTGGCAACGTTATTGCCGCGATAGGCGTACCCGCAGTGATGTTTCTCACGAGACCGAGGTTTTTATAATCGACGACGCCGTTTTCGTTTTCAACGGGCGCAGCGTGGCTTTCAACATTATAAAAATACTTTATCGTGCCGTCGACGCCGTCCGTAGGCATATCCCATTTTGCAACGCAGATGTTTTCGTCATAGCGCTTCTGTTTGACCGCAAGCTCTATATCATCGTTAAGGATCCCGTAGGACACGTTTTTTTCCGCGAGAGCCGCCAGTACCTTTTCAACAGATATATCTGCACCTCCGTTTTCGGGTCTGGAAAAAGACACGAACGCAGTGGTGTGATTCGGATTTACAGATACCTCAACTATCGAATGGACAACGATTTTATTTTCACTATCAGCCATAATTCTGCCCCCTTTAACTCTTTATTTACAACACTTTATATTGATTAGATTATATCATATTGTAAAAAAAATTGCAACAAATTTTTGTCATTTTTTACAAATATCACAAAATATGATGCCTTTTTTTGATAGTTTTTACTTGATTTTCTTTGAAATGTCAAACGGGGTGGTCTGGTAGACAAAGTAATTCAGCCAATTGGTGTATAAAAGTGTTGAATGTGCCCGCCAACGGAGCACCGGCGTTTTGGTCGGGTCGTCATCGGGGTAGTAGTGGCAAGGTATCTGCGGGTCAAGACCTTTGTCCAGGTCGCGGCGGTATTCCTTGTCGAGCGTGTCGGCATCGTACTCGGAATGCCCCGTGATGAAGAACTGACTGCCGTCGAGATTGCCTGCCGCATATACTCCCGCTTCGTCAGATACCGCCATTAGCCTTAACTCGGGGCAAGCCTTGATATCCTCGGCGCGGGTCTCGGTGTGACGGGAATGCGGCGCGAGAAATTCACCGTCAAAACCGTGGAACAGCCGCGATTTCGGGGTGAGCAGTCTGTGCGTGAAAACTCCCGACATCTTCTTGGCAAGGGGGTGTTTTTTTATTCCGTAATGATAATACAGCGCCGCCTGTGCTCCCCAACAGATGTGGAGCGTGGAATGGACGTGTGTTTTTGTCCATTCCATTATTTGGCAAAGCTCCTGCCAATAGTCCACCTCTTCGAACTCCATTTGCTCGACGGGGGCTCCTGTGATGATAAAGCCGTCGAAATTCGCGTCCTTAATCTCATCGAACGTCTTGTAGAATGTCAACAGGTGCTCCTGCGGGGTGTTCTTTCCGTGGTAGGTCGAGGTCTGGATAAGCTCTACCTCAAACTGGAGCGGCGTGTTCGACAGGCTGCGCATTATCTGCGTTTCGGTAACTATTTTAGTCGGCATGAGGTTTAATATTCCTATTTTCAGCGGGCGTATATCCTGATGAAGCGCGCGGTTCTCCGTTATCACAAATATGTGCTCGTTTTCGAGAACGCTTTGCGCGGGCAATCCGTCGGGGATCTTTATTGGCATTTCGATCAGTCCTTTCTTTATCAGATCAACATATTATATTATCGGCTGCGCTGCGTCTTAGGCGGGCATACCCGAGCCGCGAAGCGGCTGCGAACGAAGTGAGCATTTTGCAGCCGATGTCGCCGTTCGGCTTTCGGCTCCCTTGGCGGCTGCAAAATGGGTATGCCCGCGCGGGGCGGAACGGCACGCCGTCTTTGAGGTGCATACAGGGGAGCGTCTGCAAAGGAAAACGTTGAAACCGCCTTTCCGCTGTGGCACACGTTCAAAGACGTAGAGACCCCTACCGTTTCGATTAGTAAGCGGGCGAGGGGCATGGTTCAAACGCATTGCAACGTAATACACCCTTAAATTCATAGCTACCGAAAGATGCGGAAAGGGGGGTGGGGAGAGGGCGAATTGACGCAAGCGACAACCCTGGAAGAGCGCGAGAGGAAACACGTAGGGGAGGAGGAAATCCGCATTTTTGTCGGATCCCTCCCCGAAGGGTGTCCTCTCGCACCGGTAAGACGGCATAAAGAGAAAAGAAACAAAATCACAAGTGAGAACAAAGGAAATCAGCAGCGCACAAATAAATTATAATACAACATATCCATTATACCCCCGTTTTGCGTTTTTGTCAAGTGCCGTGCTTTTGCACAAAATAATTCAACATAGTGTTGAAAAAAACATGAACAGTATGTTATAATAAAATTGCAAAAAAAAATTAAAACCGTTAAGATTTATACGAAAACGGAGTCTTAATTTCAAAGACGTCTTTTTCGAAGGTTGTTATGGGAAATATCAAAATAATGGAGCTCTTTGCCGCCCGCGTTTCGCCCGCGTGCAAAGAGGAACGGGGGAGTGATCGTGTGGACGACGAAAAAATCATCGAGCTGTTTAATGCCCGTGATGAAAGGGCGTTGAATGCCGTCTCGCTTAAATACCGTTCACTGCTTATATCCGTCTCGAATAATATTCTGCAGAATCACGAGGATTCTTTGGAATGTGTGAACGATACATTCCTTAGGGTGTGGGAATCTATCCCGCCCGTAGAGCCGAAAAGCCTGCCCGCTTATCTCGCAGCCATCGCCCGCAATACGGCACTGAACAGATTCAGAGCCGAACATCGGGAAAAACGCGGCGGCGGCACAGTAATGCAGCTTTATGAGGAATTCGGAGAGCAACTCGCTTCTCCGTTCTCGGTTGAAGATCTCGCTGAACAGCGCGCGGTGCTGGACGCCGTTAATAAGTTCCTGCACAAAACCGGCTCGCGCGGACGGAAAATTTTTCTGCGGCGGTACTGGCTGTGCGAAAGTATTCCCGAACTTGCGCAACACTTTATGACGACCGAGAACTCAATCTCCGCGTCGCTCTCGAGAACGCGCTCACAGCTTGTAAAATATCTGAAGAAAAGGGGTTTTGAAATTGAGTAAGTACATTATTGATATACTGGGTGACGTTGACGAGAAACTACTTGAGGAAGCGCTCGATCTGCCGCAGCAATCGGACGAGGTGGTTTTCGAGGACGACGAGCGCCACAGACGCGGTTCCGTATTCGCAGCAGCGGCGGCCATCGCCGCGTCGCTTGCAGTTGCGGCGGGCGTTGTATTGTTCCGCTCGAATTTCGGGAAAATCTCTCCGCTGCCAAATGACAGCAGTATAACGGATATTTCGACCTCGGACGATTTCCCCGGTCAGATAGTTATACCGAATAAGTTTTCCGAGGATGATATGGAGCTTCAGGATATACTGGAAGATATAAGCGGACAGGCGGTGGAGCTTTGCGAGACATTCGGGTATTACGCCGATCTGCACATACTGGGGGACGGTGATAAGCAATATTTCCTTTTCCCGCAAATGGTCCAGCCGATAACTTATCAATTCGACAAGTACGATTATATCCCTTGCAGCTTTATGAATTCAAAGGATCTGCGCGAAAGGCTTTACGACTCTTTTTCCGCAGACGCCTCCGAGAAATTTGCGAATAGCATTTGCGGGGGCGTTATTGTCGACCGGAACATCAACGATCCGGACTGGACAATAAATATTACGGAGGGTGGAAGCTTCAGCGAAAACGGATTCCTCACCGAGGCACCGAAAATAATTGAACTGGATAACGGAGCGGTTTTCAAATTGTTTCGATACTTCGGGCGCAATTTTGACGGCTACTGGTCTACGGCTAAGGTGATCAACCGCTCCGACAGCGAAATAATCTTCTCTTATATCTATGAAGATAACGAGAGGCTTTTCGAGACTAAGGGCAGACTTGTCTACGAGAACGGCTGGAAGTTCTCGTGGTTTGAGGACTGGATATTTTAATGCTCCGAGCCGCCGCGTTTTGTGAATATGCGGCGGCTTTTGCTTGTTATGATACAATAGTTTTTTACAAAAATAGAGAACTCAACTCAAAAAGGCAAGCCGAATGTCGATATACAGGCGGAAAGAGCGGTACAATGGGCATTGGCGGGGTTTGCAAGAGAAGACGCACACCGACCTCATTACCGCCACAACGGACACGGCGTGGATGAATATTCGCTTATAAAGCGGCATTACCCCTATTTCGTGCAGCCTTTTCGTTAATTCCACCCGTACTCGTCCACATTGCCGAACAGCTTGGCGACGTTCGCGCGAAGCCCCGCGTGCTCGGGCTTTTCAAGGCGCGCGTCGGTGCGGAGTATATCCTCGGCGAGCTTGTCTATGCCGCCAAGCTGCTCCGCGTCGTCCGCGAGATCGGCGACGCGCATTGGCGGCAGACCGCTCTGCTCGCGACCGAAAAAGTTGCCGGGACCGCGCAGTTGGAGGTCGATATCGGCTATTTTGTAACCGTCTGTCGTGTCGACCATTGCCTTTGTACGCGCGCGCGTGTACTCGGACTTACTGTCGCTCATCAGTATGCAGAAGCTCTGTTCGCTGCCGCGCCCGACGCGTCCGCGGAGCTGATGAAGCTGCGACAGCCCGAACTGTTCCGCGTTCTCGATAAGCATAACCACCGCGTTCGGCACGTCAATACCGACCTCGATGACGGTCGTCGATATGAGCAGCTTAAGCTTATTGTCGCGGAAATCATTCATCACCGCGTCTTTGTCCGCTTGCTTCATCTTGCCGTAGAGCAGACCCGTCGGTATCCCTGCGAATTCGCCCGCCGTAAGCTTGTTGTAGTACTCGATCGCGCTCTTTTTGTCGCCTGTATCGAACTCGCTCTGCTCCACTCTCGGGCAGACTATAAACGCCTGTCGTCCTGCCGCGATGTGCTTCTTTATGAAGTTGTACACACGCGTGTGAAAGCTCGAATCGACCGCGTATGTCTTGACAGGGATACGCCCTTTCGGCATTTCATTGAGTATCGAAACGTCAAGGTCGCCGTAAACGATAAGCGCGAGTGTCCGCGGTATAGGGGTCGCCGACATCGCCATTATATGCGGATTTGCGCCCTTTTCCGCGAGCGCCGAACGCTGCCCCACGCCGAAGCGGTGCTGCTCGTCCACGATAACCAGCCCGAGCCGCTTGATCTCCACTGATTTCTGAATAAGCGCGTGAGTGCCGATAAGCACTTCAATCTCGCCTTTTTCGGCGGCGGTGCGCATTTTCTTTTTCTCGGCGGCGGTCATACTCCCCGAGAGCAGCCCGATAGTCACCCCGAGCGGCTCCAGAAAGCCCCTGAACGTGTCGAAATGCTGCCGCGCGAGCACCTCGGTCGGCGCCATTACAAGCGTTGTGAACCCGTTGCACCTCGCGAAATATGCCGCCGCTGCCGCGACCATAGTCTTGCCCGAGCCCACGTCACCTTGTATCAGACGGTTCATCGGGAACAGACGTTTCATATCGGCGATACAGTCGTTGACCGCATTCATCTGCGCGTTGGTCGGTGTGAACGGCAGCGACGCGTAAAAGCGGTTCATATCCATGTCAGCCATTACCGCGCCCGAGAGCGTCCGTCCTCGGTTTTTCAGCTGCGACAGCCCGAGCTTCAACGTGAGAAGCTCCTCGAAAACTAGCCGTTTCCGTGCGGTCTGATACTCTTCCCGGCTTTTCGGGAAGTGAATTTTCCGCATAGCCTCGTCCGCGTCGAGCAGCGAAAATTTTTCCAACAGCCTTTCGGGGAGCGTTTCCGTGCGCTTCACCACCGATAGCGCGGTTTTCATATTCGCGATAACCGCGCTGTTCGTCAGCCCCGCCGTAAGCGGATATTTCGGGATAAGTCCCTCCTCGGTCGGCAGCACGAACTGCGGCGAGCTGATCTGCAAATTCATAAGATTGCCGTCGATTTTGCCGTAGAAAATATACTCTTTGTTTAATACCAGTCTGTCAAAAGTATACTGCGAGTTAAAAAACACCGCCGTTATCTCGCCCTCGCCGTCGGTGAGCAGCGCCCTGTACACCTGTACTCTTCCCGAATACCCCGACGGATAGCGCTTTGTCGCCACAACGGCGCGGAAGGCGCAGATCTCGCCGATCTCCGCCCCGCGTATACTCTTCGTATTTGTAAAATCCACATAATCGCGCGGGTAATGCTCCGTAAGGCGCTCAACGGTCTTAATGCCGAGCTTTTTGTACAGCTCCGCCTTTTTCGGACCCACGCCCTTGAGATACGTTATTTCCATTCCGCGTTACTCAACCGAGATTATGTAGTAATACACGGGCTGCCCGCCGTTTACCAGCACAATGTCGATATCGCCGCTTATTTTCGCGCGCAGTGCTTCGTAAGCCTCGTTCGCGTCCTCGTCCGAAACATCCGAGCCGTACATTACGGTAATGTAGCTCGAAGCCGACGTTACAAGCCGCTTGGTAAGCTTTATCAGCGACTTGGTGAGGTTCCTTTCGGTGAACACTATCTTGCCGTTGTCCATCGCCAGAATTTCACCCTGCTTTATCTTATGACCGTCGTACTCGCTGTCGCGCACCGCGAACGTTATCTGTCCGCTTGCCACATTGTCGATAGCCTCCGTCATGGCACTCCTGTTCGTCTTGAAATCGCCCTCGGGGTCGTAGCTCATCATCGCCGAAACGCCCTGCGGAATGGTTCTCGTCTGGAGAACGCAGACATTCCTGTCCGCGAGCTTTACCGCCTGTTCAGCCGCCATTATGATGTTTTTGTTATTGGGCAGCACGAAAACATTCTGCGCGGGAGTCTGCTCGACCGCCTCGAGAATATCCTCGGTGGACGGGTTCATGGTCTGACCGCCGCGAACGACGTAATCCACGCCGAGATCCTTGAACAGCGCCTCAATACCCGCTCCCGCCGCCACTGCAACAAAGCCTGTGTCCTTGGTCGGCGCTACGGGAGCTTTTTTGTGGCTCTGCGCCGCTTTGTCCGCTTTTATAACATTGTTGTGCTGTTCACGCATATTCTCGATCTTGACCTTGGTCAACTCGCCGAATTTCAAGCCCTCCTCAATAGCCTTTCCGGGGTGGTCGGTGTGAACGTTCGCCTTTATGAGCTCCTCGTCATCCACCACGACAACGCAGTCGCCGATAGTCTCAAGATACGCGCGCAGCGCCGAAACGTCCTTGGTGGTGCTTCTGCGGAGCGAAAAATCAACTGCATACGCGAACCTCACTTCCTCCTCGGCAGCAGCAACGGCAGCGGGCGCCGAGGGCTTGACCTCGTCCACACTTTCAATCATCGCGCCGTCCGAGATCACCGCCAGCATACCCTCGAGTATCACGATAAAGCCCATGCCGCCCGCGTCCACAACGCCCGCTTTTTTCAGCGCGGGAAGAAGCTCGGGTGTCTTTTCGAGCGATACCTTTGCGGCGTCAATATATTTTTTGAGGAACTCCGCGGCGGAAACGTCCTTGCCTGCGGCGGAAACCGTGTTCTCGCAGCCCTCTCTCGCTACCGTGAGTATCGTGCCCTCGGTCGGCTTCATGACAGACTTGTACGCCGCGTCAACGCCTATCTTCAGCGCCGCCGACAAATCCGACGAAGAGGCGGTCTCCTTGCCAGACAATCCCTTTGACAACCCTCTGAATATCAGTGACAGGATAACGCCCGAGTTTCCTCTTGCGCCGCGCAGCATCGCCGAAGCCGCCTTTTTCGCGACCTCGCCCGCCGTTGCGCCGTCGGAGGTGTTTTTCAGTTCCCCGACCGCGTTTTTGATCGTCATCGACATATTTGTTCCCGTATCGCCGTCGGGCACGGGGAACACGTTCAGCTCGTCGACCTCCTGTCTGTGGTTGTAAATATTGTTCGCTCCCGAAATCACCGCGTCACGAAGGAGCTTTCCCGAAATCGTCATTTCTTTGAATTTCCCTTCCTGTATTTATACTCTGATGGAATCAATGTACACGTTTACCTTTTCCACGCCGATACCCGTGCTCTGCTCCACCGTATAGCCCACCTTGTTTATTATCGACCTTACCACCGCGTTCATATTCACGCCGTACATCAGCGAGATATGCAGATCGATAAGCAGCTTGTCTTTGACAAACCTCACCCGAACGCCGCGTTCGACGGAGCTTTTGTCTTTTTTCCTCAGCGGAAACGCCGCCGCCAGCGTTTCACGGACGCCCGAAACGTTCATTGATATTACGCCGAAACATTTCGTCACCGTGTTCCCGATAAGCTCCGAGAAATACTCGGGCGAAATCGTTATTTTGCCGACATGATTTTGTAAACTGACCATACTTCCTCCTATTCCGAATTGCCGCCGATCATTGCTGTTCGCCGACCATCCGTATTTCTCCGATAACCTGTGTCCCGAACTTTATCGGTCTGCACACTGCCGTAAAATAACTCGGGAACGCCTGTGCGGCTTTTGCCGCCGTCTGTTCGCCGCCGAACACCCCGAACACCGCCGAGCCGCTTCCCGTAAGGCAAGCGCCCTCCGCGCCGAGCTCTATAAGCTTTTCCGCAATTCCGTTGATCTTTTCGTTTTCGTAAATTTCCATGAACACGTTATAAAGCTGCTTCGGGAACTCGTCTCCCGACTTTAAAAAACGCTTTATCGCCCCGCGCTGCGGCATAGGCGCCTGATCGTAATTGAAATACGCGCCGTGAGTATCGCAGAGAAAATCGGGCATTACCACCAGATACACACGTTCGGGAATATCCGCGTCGCCGCGTATGTCGTCGCCGATACCCCTACAGAGTTTCGAGCCGCCCACCATACAAAACGGAACGTCCGCGCCAGTTCTCACTGCAGGTCTGAACAGCTGCGACGGACTTATCGGCTCGCCCATAAGCCTGTTCAGACCGACTATTACCGCCGCCGCGTCCGCGCTGCCGCCGCCCATTCCCGCGGCGCACGGTATGCGCTTTTCAATGAATATCTCGCACGCGGGATATCTCTGCGCGGTCGTGAAAAAGTAGTTTGCCGCCTTATAGCAGATATTTTTCTTTCCGTAGGGTATCGCCTTGTTCGAGCATTCCACCGTAGTAGCGCCGACCTTATCGCTCATTCTTATTGTTACAATATCGCACAGGTCTATGCTCTGCATTACCGTTTCCAATAAATGATAACCGTCGTGCCGTTTTCCGGTAATATCCAGATATAAATTCAGCTTTGCGTATGCGCACAGGGAAATCTCTTTCACTAAAACTCACTCCTAAGCCTTTTTAAGCTCTTCCAGAAACTCGCGTATCCTCGACAGAGCGGTGGTGAGGTGCGCTACCGAATACGCGTAGGAAACGCGCACAAAGCCCTCGCCGCTCTCGCCGAACGCCGATCCTGGCACGACCGCGACCTTCTTTTCGTACACCAACCGCTCGCAGAACTCCGCGCTCGTCATTCCCGTCGATTTTATGCACGGGAACACGTAAAACGCGCCCTCGGGCTCGAAGCACTCCAGCCCCATATCGTTGAAGCCTTTAACGACCAGCCGCCGCCGCATATCGTATTCGTCGACCATGTGTTCAACGTCAGCGGAGCATTTTTCCATTGCGACGACAGCCGCGTATTGGCTCACCGTCGGGCTTGACATTATGCAATACTGGTGGAGCTTAAGCATCTGCTTTATTATCGGCTGAGGACCTGCGACATATCCGAGCCGCCAGCCCGTCATAGCGTATGCTTTGGAAAAGCCGCTTATGACAAGCGTCCGCTCGCGCATACTCTCAATTTCGGCGATAGACACATGCTTAACGCCGTTGTAGGTCATTTCCGCGTAAATTTCGTCGCTCGCAACGACGATATTCGTGCCGCGCAGCACCTCCGCGACCGCCTCCAGATCCTCGCGGCGCATGACCGCACCCGTCGGGTTGTTGGGGTAGGGGAGGACGAGCAGCTTTGTGCGCGGCGTTATCTTCTCCTTTAAAGCCGCCGCCGTCAAACGGAACTTATTCTCCGCTTTCGTGACGATAGGCACCGCCGTGCCGCCCATCATCGCCGCTATCGGAGAATAGCACACAAAGCTCGGCTCGGGAACGAGCACCTCGTCGCCCGGCTCGATTATCGCGCGCACCGCGAGGTCGATAGCCTCCGAGCCGCCCACGGTAATGATGACCTCCTTTTCGGGGTCGTATTCCGTATGTATGAAATTTTTCAGATATTTGCAGACCGTTTTACGCAGCTCCATAAGCCCGCTGTTGGCGGTATACGCGGTCTTGCCCTTTTCAAGGATATTGATAGCCTCCTTGCGCGCCGCCCAAGGGGTCTTGAAATCGGGTTCGCCGATAGACAGCGAGATAACGCCCTCGACTTGCTGCGCGATGTCGAAGAACTTGCGTATTCCCGACGGCTGTATCTCCCGTATTTTCTGCGGGATAAGTTTTTCGTAATCCATCACGGGGAAACCATGCTCCTTTCATCGAAGTTGTCCTCGTTGAAAACATGGTTTTTCTCCTTGTATCGGCGAAGAATGAAGTGCGTCGTCGTGGACAGGACGCCGTCCAGCACCGCCAGACGCTCCGAAACGAACAGCGCGACATTGCGCAGGCTCGTACCCGAGATAGTCACTGAAAGGTCGTAAGCGCCCGAAAGCAGGAACACGCTGTCGACCTCCTCGTAACCCATAATGGTGTGCGCCAGGTCGTCGAAGCCCCTGTCCTTTATCGGCGTTATCTTCAGTTCAATTATCGCAGTAACGCCGTTTTCGTCGGCTTTCTCCTCGTCGATTATCGCCGAGTAGCCCATAATTATACCCTCGCGCTCCAGATGCGAAATTTCGTCAGCAACGGATTTTTCCGTTTCGCCGAGCATTACGCCAAGCTCGGCGTTTGAAAGCCGCGCGTTCTGGCGCAGCAGATCAAGCAGTTTGTTTGTATTCATGTATTATCCCTCTCTTATATTTTGATGAATTTCGGTTCTTTCTTTTCAAAAACGCAGACCTCGACGAAACCCAGCTCCCTAAGCATTTTATAGCACTCGGGAATGTCCCGCGCGATATCGTCGGTCATGTGCGCGTCAGAGCCTACCGTTATCAGCTTTCCGCCCAGCTCCCGATAGCGTTTGACAAACTCGCCGCCCGCCATGGGCTCGCCGAGATTTCGCCGATAGCCTGAGGAATTGACCTCCAACGCAATATCCTTTTTTACAATTATTCCCAAAATTTCGTCGATTATCGGCTTGCACACCTCAAAGGCGGCGGCGCAGCGCTTGGACTTATCCGTCACCAACCCCGACGGAGTGTCGATATTCACGAACCTCATCAGGAACGTAATATGTGCCAGCGAGCAGAACTTCCCCCACTCGACAAGGTTGAGCATTTCCTCAAAATACTCTGTCAGCACGCGCTTGCGGTCGAACTCCGTGTCGGGTATCTTGCTCATGTGCTCATAATGCACGGTCCTGTGAACCGACCCGAGCACGAAATCGTAATCATGCTCCGCGAGAATTTTCTCGGCGGTGTGCAGATCGTACATCACCTGTCCGATCTCCGCGCCGTAATACACGTTCATCTTCCCGTCATACGCCGCCCGCAGCTTCTCTAGCGTCGGCTTTGATTTCCCGATAGCCGCCCAATAATCCCACTCACCGTCGTTGAACTCGTCAAGCTCGATATGATCCGTAAGCGCAAAATGCTTTACACCCAACTCACAGGCTCGCGCCGCCATATCCATAGGCTCGTCTGCCGCGTCGGGCGACAGATTGGAGTGCGTATGGATATCTATCAACTCTGCGTTTTCCATTTTTCTGTTTGTCCCTTTCCTGCTTTGTTCTACACTTTAAACTGCTGCCGATTACAAAAAAATATACAAAATAATTATCGGCATATCTCTACTTTTATTATTTTATCACAAAATTTCAAATTTGTCTAGGAATAGATTTACTTTTTTGAATTTTTTTAGTATAATAGAGAAGAAGATATAAAAAAACAATGGTTGCGGGGCAAATTTTTAGACATTTTGACCGCAGAACAGGAGGAATTATGAGAGCAGTAGTTGCCGTTATCGGTAAGGACACGGTGGGAATACTCGCAAAGGTGAGCGGTATATGCGCCGAATACAGGGCGAACGTTATGGACGTTACACAGACTATTATGCAGGACTTGTTCGCAATGACGATGATGATCGAGATATCCAAGCTCACCATAGACTATGTCGATTTCGCCGAAAAGCTGAAAACCGCGGGCACGGAAATGGGTTTGCAGATACACGTTATGCATGAGGATATATTCAACAGCATGCACAAAATTTAAGAGGGAGAATTGTACACAATGCTTAATACGGGCGATATTTTAGAGACCATAAAGATGATACAGGAGGAGAACCTCGATATCCGCACTACAACAATGGGTATTTCGCTCCTCGACTGTATCGACAGCGACGCCGACCGCGCCTGCGATAAGATCTACGAAAAGATGATGCGCAAGGCGGAAAATCTCGTCAAGACAGGCGAGGACATCGAAAAGGAGTACGGTATCCCGATAATCAACAAGCGCATTTCCGTTACGCCGATAGCTATCGTTTCGGCGGCTTCGGGCAAACCCGTAAAGTACGCAAAAACGCTCCAGCGCGTTGCCGAGGGCACGGGCGTGAACTATATCGGCGGCTATTCCGCGCTCGTCCACAAGGGTTTCTCCGCGGGCGATAAGGAGCTTATCGAGTCCATTCCCGAGGCGCTTGCTGAGACGACAAACGTCTGCTCCTCCGTCAATGTCGGATCAACAAAGGCGGGCATAAATATGGACGCGGTGGCGATGATGGGTAAAATTATCCGCAAAGCCGCCGAAAAGACCAAGGACGACCACTGCTTCGGCGCGGCTAAGATAGTCGTATTCTGCAACGCTCCCGAGGATAACCCCTTTATGGCGGGCGCGTTCCATGGAGTAGGAGAATACGACTGTGAGATAAACGTCGGCGTTTCCGGACCGGGAGTAGTCCGCGCGGCGCTCGAAAAGCACCCCGACGCGAATATAAGCGAGATCGCGGACGTTATCAAGAAAACCGCGTTCAAGATAACCCGAATGGGGCAGCTCGTCGGTACGGAAGCGTCGCGGCGGCTCGGCGTGCCGTTCGGCATCGTCGATCTGTCGTTGGCTCCCACCCCCGCGGTAGGCGACTCCGTGGCGCATATTCTCGAGGAAATAGGACTGGAAAGCTGCGGCGCGCACGGCACGACCGCGTGTCTGGCGCTGTTAAACGACGCGGTGAAAAAGGGTGGCGTAATGGCAAGCTCGCACGTCGGAGGACTTTCGGGCGCGTTTATTCCCGTTTCCGAGGACGCGGGAATGATAGACGCGGCGAACCGCGGCTCGCTCACGTTGGAGAAGCTCGAAGCCATGACGGCTGTATGCTCGGTAGGGCTTGATATGATCGTCGTTCCGGGCGACACCTCGGCGGATACGCTCTCGGCGATAATCGCGGACGAAGCGGCTATCGGCATGGTGAACTCCAAGACGACGGCGGTGCGCGTTATACCCGCTATCGGCATGAAAGAGGGAGAAACGCTCGAATTCGGCGGACTGTTCGGCAGCGGCCCCGTAATGCCTGTAAGCCATTTCAGTTCCTCAAAGTTCATCTCGCGCGGAGGACGAATACCCGCGCCGCTCCAGAGCCTGAAAAATTAACATTCGGGAATATAACATTATGAAAAAACGTTTTGTAATATTCGCCGTACTGACCGTTATTTCCACCGCGTTTACGGTTATTTTCTCGCTGAGCTTCTGCGGGCTTACATCGGTAAAATCGGACTTCGCAAATAACGTTGACGAAATGATCGTAGACGGCACAGACTTTACACCAATAATGAAAACGGGCGGTTTTTTTCTTGACATATTTGTAAATGAGATACTGCCCGTGCTTATGTATATTGTGTTCTTTGCCGTGACGACACTGCTGAACCTCGCGCTGTTCGGATTTTACAGGCTGCTCGGTCTGCGCGGCGAATTTGACGTTGACGGCAAAGAGCTACGTCTTACGCGGAGATTTTTCGCGGTCGCCGCGTTGACGGCTGCGGCGCTTTCGGTGATCATCTCGTTGTGCTGCGTGCTGTTTGCGGGTTCGTCGGGGTATAGCTTTTTAAATCTGCTGCTGTGCTGGCAGTACCCGCTTTTCGCGTGGCTGTTTTGTATGCGCAGAATGAAAAAAGCGTTAACGTCCGATACATAAAAAACGCGGCACTGTCTGAGCAGTGCCGCGATAATTATTTGTCCGTGTTTTCGAGCGGTCCGCCGATACGCTCAACGGCGTATCCCGCCTGCTCCAGACAGTCGATAATGTCGGGTGCGGCGAAATAATGAAGCGCGCCGACTGCCACAAACGTTTTCTTGCCGTTTTTCAGAGCGCCGATAACATAATCCGCCATTTTCTCCTGACGGAATGTATACATTTCATCGTAATACTTTTTGTAATCGTCCTTGAGCTCGTCGGGGATCTCACCGTCGTCGATCAGCTTTTCTATTCCCTCAAAGTCGCCGTATTTCCAAGTATCGTACAACGCGTTAAGCTCCTCGACCTGCCCTTTATAATCGCTTACGGCATCTTTCAGCATAAACAGCTGAAGCTCGATCGGCGTGTTCGCGTTTACCGTATACTGCTCCATAATGGTCTCGATCTCATATATTTCCTTGGAATGCTCCTTGGCGTATGCAAGCATTGCGCGGTCTGTTCCGAAGCCCGCGTTCAGACGGCATTCTGAGGTCACCTGTCCGAGATACATCGAAGTCCACACATACGGCATATACGTTTCAAGGTTCTCGCTGTACGCAAATTGTATCTCCAGCGCCTCTCTGATCATATTGTAATCTTCGCCCATGCAGTCCCGCGCGCCGCCCTCCCCGTATTCAAAGAGCTTCATTGCCTCCGATATCTCGTCCGGGTTCTCGTCAAGTCTTTGCAGATCAAGTTCCACGGCAAGAACGTCGCTTTCGTCAAGAGCCGCATATATCTCCTCGGGATAAATCGTCGCATCTTTGCCGACGTGTATCGTCCCGAGCATATACACCACACCGCCCGTCTCACTGTCCGTGACCTTGAAAAACGGCGGGGCAACGTTGGGTTTTTCCTTTTTACTGCTGCACCCCGAAAACAGGAATACGAATATCACCAAAAAAACAGGCAGAATACGTTTCATTTTTATCTCCTCAACAGTCTGATAGTCCTTATCTATTATACAACATATTCCGCTGATTGTCAACTGCACTTATTTTCTCTTGAACCTCAGCGCGGAGAAAAAACCGAACGCCGCCAGCGTCACGAGCGACACAACTCCGATAATGCGCAGCATAATATCGGGAAGAGATGCGCCGACTATCCGCGAAATGCTGACCGTCAAGCCGCAAACGCTCATTATCATCAGGCATATCGACCACATCAGAGTGATCGTTTTTTCGTTTTTCATAATGTTCTACTCCTCCGCGATTTATTCCCCGCGCTGCTTGGCTATTCTGCGAGCGTTAATAACGCACATTAACGAAGCTGCGCCCGAGCATAACGAATGTCTTCCGCTGTCGGGCTCCCCGTCAAACAGACACAGCACCGCCAACACTCCGAGAGCTATACAGGCGACCACCGATAATATGGTACCCTTTTTCATTTGCACACCTCACTTGTTTTCATATTGAAGCGCGGAATTTGCAATTTTAACGTTCATTGTCCTGAACCGCCGCGCCGATACCGCGTACAGTATTACCGTTCCGACAGCCGCAGCCGCCGTGAATATCAGCGCCGCCGCCCATACGGGAACGCCAAAACCGCTACGTGTAAAAATGCCGCCGTCTGCTATCGAAACTATTGCTATCGGCACGATAACGGCATACACCGCAAGAACTCCGCCGCCGAGCATGGTCGTCAAAAACGCGGAAAGCGAAAGCTGAAAAAAGCAGATTATCGCGCCGACGATCAGCACATCCGCGACCTGAAAAGCCTCCGCGCCGATAATTCCCAGAAAGATAAAATACACGATCATCATTACGATTGAAATGCCGAGCGAGAGAATAAGCACAAACGTCGGCACGGATCTCGTGTACAGCTCCTTGGCTATCGGGAGCGAGCGCACCAATTTATTCGCGGCAACGTCGCGGCAGCCGCAGATCATACCCAGCTCCGACATAAACACCGACGGGAAAAACAGGAATATCTTGGGGAAAAGGTAGTCCTCGCTGCCCATCACCTCGTGGAACACGAATGGCAGCACCGCGGACGCCGCCGACACAACTATCGAGCACCAGAAGAAAACCGGCATTTTTCTCCAACTCGCGAATAAAAATTTCAGCCCTTTCATGTTAGTCCTCCTTGTTCCAGAGCTTTTCCGCCCTGAACGCAACAACGATAAGCGAGATTATGTAGAACACTGCCGTTACCGCGCAGACTATCACTGTAACGTTGAACGGCAGCTCAACAAAGCCCTCGCTGTCGTTTGCGCCCGCGTAAAAGCCGTATGCGAACCCGATCACGGCAAACACGGCGATACGTAACCAAGGCGCTTTTATTTGCCCCGTGAGGTTTACCAGCCCGTTCATAAAAAGCAGCGTTACCGTCATTATGATAATGATGAAGTGCTGAAACAAAACGCCCCCTACCGCGGCGTAGAGCACTATCGGGATAAGCGACAGCATATTCGCGGCGATAATTCCGCGCCGAAAATGCTCCGCGCCGTCTGCTATGGAGCGGAAAAATCTGTACCCCGAATTTGTGCGCATAACTCCCGAAAAAACGTTGCATATCATGGCGTAGCACACTGCCGCGACAAGCGCGCCGCAGATCAGCGGCATTGATCCCGTCATAAATCCGCAGAACGCCTCGCTGTCCGAAACGCGTACTGCAACGCCCGTTCCCGCTAAGATCACCAAGTTTATCAGTATCAGAATAACGGTGTTTCTAAACTGGTTTATTCCGTGAAACAGTTTGTATGAATTGAAATATTTCATCGCTGTTCCTCCGCGTATTTCAACATTCCTATACTGAGCTGCTGGAGCGTGGGTCGTTCGCAGACCGCGCCTTCCGCCAAGAAACGGTTTTTGTGGGCGGCGAGCGCCAAGCCCTCGAACACCGTCTTGTTTACATTATGCGAGAGCATAAGCGCTCTTGAATTGTCGTAATCGGCTGCGTCTCCGCGCACTATCACATATTTGTCCTTTAAATCCTCGACGAAGCCCTGTTCGATTATTCTGCCCTTATCCATAAATATCGCGTAGTCGGCGGCGTTTTCCATATCGGCGATATTGTGCGTGGAGAACAGTATCGACTTTTCGCCGTCGCCGTCCTCGAGATAGCCGCGCATTCTGTCACAGAGCCTGTCGCGCATAAGCGGGTCGAGCGAGCTGCCCGGCTCGTCAAGTATCAGCAAATCGGTATCCCTCGCGAACACCGCCGCAAGCGCTGTTCTCATGCGGTTTCCGTCCGACTGCTTGTACATCGGCTGAGATTTCGGCGTGTGCTCGTCGTCGACCTCGAGCTCGCGGCAAAGCGCGTTGAAGCGTTCGCGGTCGAATTTCTCATATGCCAGCGACATCGCCTCTGCTATATCCTTTGCTTTCCAAGCCGCGGGGAAGAATCCCTGCGCCGCGCAGTAGCCTATCCGTTCGCGGAGCGCCGCGCTGTCTATGTCCTTGTACTCGCCGAAATATGTGACATCGCCCGCGTTCGCGTGAATAACGCCGCACAACAGGTCGATAAGCGTGGTCTTGCCCGCGCCGTTCGCGCCGATGAGCGCGGTCGCGAATCCCTTTGGCAGCTCGAAATCGAGCGCCCCGAGCGTGAATTTGCTGTATTTTTTCGTAAGTCCCTTTGACGTTAAGATCGTATCCATACGCTTCACCCCGTTACATCATTCGAATTTGTACGCCGCCGCTTTGTCCGCAAACGCCGCGTACACCTTTTCAAGCGCGTCCATCGCTGTCTTTTCGTCGGGAAATGCGGCGGCGATGATCACAGCGCCAAAGCCGTCGGGTTTCGCGAGTATCACATATTTTGCGTCCTTTCCTCCGCCCAGATTTCTCTCAACCGTAAACAATGCTGCGTCTACGACGCTCTTTCTGTCCTGTGAATAAATCAACATCTTAATTCTCCTTATCTGAAAGGCAAAAGCTCGCCTTTATTTAAAAGGCAAAAGCTCGCACCGCTCACTTCGTTCGCTAGCCAACGGCAACTCCTCCGCTCTCTTCGCTCTCTTCGTCGTCACCGTTGCTTGCGACTTTTGCCGCTGCACCCACGCAGCCGTGACGATTGGCCGGCGGCTTTTACGTCCTTAAATCTCATATAGCACCGTTATCATTTTGATAAGCTCCTCGCGGGAAACTCCCGCCAGTTTTGCGCTTTCCATAGCGTTCTGCAAATGCTGCTCGAGCAGCCGCAGATGCTGTTCGCGCACCATTTCCCTGTCCTGCGGGTTGACAATGTACCCCTTGCCCTGCACGGGAGATATCAGCCCCTCCTCGGACAGCTGCTCGTAGGCTTTCATCGTCGTGATAACGCTGATCTTCAAGTCCTTTGCCAATCCGCGTATCGACGGCAGATATTCGCCCTCGGCGATAACGCCGTTCATAATATCGTCCTTGAACTGCGCGGCTATCTGCTTATAAATAGGCACGTCGCTGTTCTGCAAGATTTTCATCTGTTCACCTCCCTGTTTATAGTGTTCATATGTTATATATACAGTATATACTGTTTGAAACAATTTGTCAAGGGGTTTTGAGAAAAAATTAAAAAAAATTTCCCCGAGACTTGCTCGGGGAACAATATCAAGCTTTTTTAATTTCCGCGCTTTTTTGTACTTGACCGCCGCCCATACGATATCGGTGGCGAGGATCACCGCCCACGCGATAATATTGAAGTACCATTCGCTTAACAACAGATCGGAATAAAACAATGAGTTATGCTTTACGGCGACCGACCTTATGTTTATGGTGAGCTTTACAATTCCGACAACGCCGATAAGTATATTGTTTATGAACCGCTTTTCCAACAGTCTGTCGGCGAATATCCCGATCATATTTGCGGTCTCCGCGAGAATAACGATATTTAACGCGGAAAAAATCATTGACGCGAACGATGTTAGCAGGAACTCATATAAGAATAAAAACATAAGCAAATACGCCGCCGCGTCAAGCACGCCCAACGCCGCATTCGCGATAAGGTGCGGTAGAAACGCTTTGAGCGTAAGATCGTCGGACGGGAGCGCCCCGTGGTGCTCGCGCCACACAAGCACGAGCTTCGCGGCGGCGCTGCCGAGATTTATAAGCAGCGACCTCACCGCGACTACGCCGAACGCGTCGTAAAATATCGTCGGCGCTTGGGGACGCAGCTCTTTCGTGTACAGGCAGAACAGTGCGTACACTCCCAGTATCAGCGCCGCAGAGACCGCCGCTCCGATATTTGAGGCGTAGCGCGCGCCTTTCCCGACGCGTGTGCCGATAAGTTCTCCTGCAAGCACTATCGCAAGCGTCACTGCCCAGATGATCGGCACAAAAAGAATGTTCATATATGTGTAACTTCCCAGCCAAAACAGCATTGAAAAAGCGGTAAGGATAGTTATGTACGGTATTTTTTTCATGGCGAACTCCTTTTGGCGCGGCGATTTGTTTTATTATAACATATTTTCCGAAATTTTACAAGTGAAAAAAATTTTTTTCGACCGCAACCTTGCGGCATTTTTTTCCTACTACATAAGTGAAGCGCTTCTTAAATACGGCAGCGAGGTGATAAAATGGAAGACGCAAACATTATAGAGTTGTTTTTTCAGCGCAGTGAGCAGGCGATCTCCGAGACGGCGGCGAAATACGGCAGGCTCTGCGAAAGTGTTGCATACCGCATTATCGGCATACGCGAGGATGCCGAGGAATGCGTCAACGATACATATTTAAACGTATGGAACTCCGTTCCGCCCAAGAGACCCGACAATTTCAGGGCTTTCATTTGCAGAATAACGCGCAATCTTTCGCTTACGAGGGTAAAATATTACGCCGCGAAAAAACGCACTCCCGAAAGTCTTGTTTCGTTCTCGGAGCTTGAGGGAACGTTCGCCGACCATACGCAGTTTTCCGACGGCGGCGAGGAGCTGGGCAGGGCGATGAGCGACTTTCTCCGCACGCAGTCCGCCGACGCGCGAAATGTGTTTATGCGGCGGTACTGGTTTCTGGAATCCGTCGAGGACATATCGAAACGGTACGCGTTCAGTCAGAGCAAGGTGAAGTCGCTGCTTTTCAGAACGCGCGAGCGGCTGAAAAAGTATCTCGAAAAGGAGGGCATAGAAATATGAACGAATACAAGCTGATTTACGGCGCGGGCTTTATCGACGGCGATCTGGTCTGCGAAGCGATAGACTACAAGCCTAAAAAAATATCCCTTGCGCCCTGGGCGTGCGCGGCGGCAGCGGTCGTTGTCGTTGCGGGAGCGTTCGCGGTATGGTCGCGCGGTCTCGGGAAAGTGCCCGTGGACAGCAGCATTCCGGGCACAAGCACCGCGAGCGGCGATTTCCCGCAATTCAGCACCACAAGCGAATACCCGTCGAACTCTTCGGGCAATATTATGCACGGCACGGCTCACGGGAACAATACGAGCGATTATCACCCGTCAAGCTTTTCGGGCGGCACGAGCAATTGCGATCCGGGGTACTCGACGAGCGAGCCGAGCGGCGGCGAACACTCGGCAAGCAGTTCGAGCGTTTCCACGAGCGACATTTCCGTTGGGTCTGATCCCGGTTTAACGGACAATCCCGCGTATACCGACCAATTCGAGGGCTTTGCCGAAGAAAACCCTGCCGCATACGGTCCTCCACCCACCTGCGAGGAGATAATGAATAATCTCGCTCCCCGTTCCGACTACCCGGAATATAACGTGGACTCGTTCTATATTGTCGAGGTAATAAGCGCGCTCCCGAACGAAAAGTATATGGAGATGGCGGGCTGGAGAGACGGGTATTACGACACGGTATATCACGTTCGTCTGGTGGAGGATCTTATAAGCGGCGAGAAGCTCGACCGCTCCGTATGCGTGCGTTTGCCTGCGGGTCTGGGCGCGTGCATTCAGACGCAGGGCGACCCGACCTACGCGCCCGGGGAGAGGTTCGCAGCCGTACTGACAAAGCCGTGCGAGGGGTATGATTTTGTTATGACGGTATGCGACTACGCGCTGAGATACGATCTTCCTCAGCAGGCGTTCACCGAAAAAGACGAGGAAACCATGCTCTATTTCAGGGGCAGAGGCTTGGCGCGCAGTCCGATAGCCGATTTGCCGTTTGACGCTGAGGAGATAAACATCACCTCGACGTTCAGCACTCCGCAAAATCCCGCGACCTATATTCAGAAGATCGCGCTCGGCGACCTTGTTGAATTTCTTCGAGAAGAATGGCAGAAAAGGGGAATATCCTCGCACTTTGAAAATTGACATATAACGATACCGCGCACAAAAGGCTTGTGCGCGGTATTGACTTTGCCGCCGTGCTGTGCTATAATAAGATAAAATATTTGGCGGAGGTTACGGCATTGACAACGGAAACGGAGATTGTAAAAATTCAGGTTCAGTCCACGGGCAGAGCGGAAATTCTGCTTGAGGAGAACGATTATCTGATAGTAAAATGGACTGTACCGCTTGAAAGCGGCGGCGTTAAAACGGAATTCAGCTTTGAGGCATATGCATACGCCGCATCGGGTATGGCGAACGACTACCCGTGGTCGTGCAGAATAACCGAAGAACAGGCTTTGTATTTTGTCGGACACGTTGACGAGGCGACGGAATATTTTAAATCAAAGCACCATTATTTTCACACGGAAATAAGAGAGGTCAGCTTTGACGATATACGCAGCATTGACAAGGACGTTATCCGCTTTAAGGACGGACATTCGGTCACATGGCGCGAATGCGTTTTCAACTTTAACCGTCTTCACCCCGGCAGCAAATACAAATGCGTCGGCGACCGCGACATCACCTCCGAGCCGCCCTACATCGAGCTTTACAGCGTTTACGTTCACGACAGGATACTGTTTGGAGATATACGTCTTACCCAAAAGCAGAACATTGATAATTTTCACAGGCTGCAAAAACAAATACAGGATCTCGGTTATACAACCTTTGACCTGAGTTAAAGGAGAACATCATGAAAATAAAAATACAGACCGACGCCGACAGCCTGACGTTGGAAAATGACAGAATACGCGCGTTTTCCGACGGAACGGAATATTTTTTCGGACTTTCCGAAATTGAAGCGCTTCTCATCATCACAAGCGACCTCGGACCGCTCTATGACGATATGTGCCTTGCGGTAAGGATAAATTCGGAAACGGCGATATTCATTATGTCTGAACACCCGTGCTACACGCCGTTTCTGTTCGACGGGATTGGCAAGGTTCTGGAAATAGACTTCAACGCGATAATCGAGGCCTCGGCTTGCACAGAAAATCACGTATTTTCTATTTACAAAAGGAGCGCGTCATGAACCTTATTTTAGTTCACGGTCTGGGGCAGAGCGCGGCGGCTTGGGATATGACCGTGCGCGAGTTCCCCGAAGGGATTTCGGCGGTTTGTCCCGAGTTGTCCGGAATGTATAAAGGCGGCGGTTATAACAGTTTGTATTCTGCGTTTTGTGAATACTGTGGAGACTTTCCCGAGCCGCTTGATTTGTGCGGCTTGTCGCTCGGCGCGGTTTTGGCGCTTAATTACGCAGCCGATTTCCCCGACAGGGTCAGGTCGTTGGTTCTGATTGCGGGGCAGTATAAAGTTCCCAAAGCGCTTATGAAATTTCAGGGGCTTATTTTCCGCTTTATGCCGAAAAAAGCCTTTGAGGGAACGGGTTTCGGCAAGTCCGACTTTATAGAATTAAACGGCTCAATGGCAGGGCTGGACTTCACCGATAAACTTAAGAATGTTACTGCCAACGTTCTTGTCTCGATTGGCGGACGCGACAAGCCCAACGCCGGGGCGGCAAATGAAATGTCAAAGCTGCTGGCCTGCGATTTGAATATTATACCCGATTCGGGGCACGAGGTCAACCTTGACGACCCGAAAACACTCGCAGAGGTTTTGACGACGTTTTACGACCGATCCAGGCTGCTTTAGGGCTTATCCAGATCGACGTTGGACGGATTGTCGAGTAGCTTGCCGTCCTTGGTGAACCGTGAGCCGTGACACGGACAATCCCACGAGCGCTCCTCGACGTTCCATTTCAGCGCGCAGCCCATGTGCGGACAGCGCGGAACGGTTGGTGTGAGCAGGGTTTTCACAGCGTTGAAGCCGTTTATCCAGAGCTGTTTTTTGAGAATGCTGCGGCTCGGGTCGAAAACCGCCGCATAGGGGTTCGGTTTGCCGAGTATCTTGTCGCGGAGAATTTCGGCGGCGGCCATGGAGTTTGTCATTCCCCACTTGTTAAAGCCCGTCGCGACGTACATATCCGGCGTGAGCGCGGAGTAGTTGCCTATATAGGGGATTCCGTCCAGCGAAATGCAGTCTTGCGCTCCCCACGCGTACTCTATCGGCAGATCGGGGTAGACGTTCTCCGCAAAAAGCTCAAGCTCTTTTCTTCGGCACGGCTCGCCCGTTTTATGCGCTTTGCCGCCTATCAGCAAGTATCCGCCGTAATTGCGGAACGACAAGCCGTTTGTGTTTTCGTCCATATACATTCCGTGAATGTCGGGCGCGTTTCCGAGCGCGATAACGTTGGAGCGGCTCTGATACAGCTTCAGGAAATAGCTCCCGTGCGTGTTGATAAACGGGAAGTGCGTTGCTATCACTATCTTATCGGCGGCGATCTTTGCGCGTTTTGAAAGCGCGGTCTTGCCGCTGATCTCAATTATGTGGGTATGCTCGAAAATGCGGACGCTGTCGGACATCTCGTTCACAACGCCGAGCAGAAATTTCAGCGGCTCAAACTGCGCCTGATTTTTGAATCTCACCGCGCCGACCGTCGTTATCGGCAGTTCTGTTTTCTCACAGAACTCAGCCGCAAAGCCTATCCTCGCGAGAGCGCCTATCTCGTTTTCAAGCGCGGCGCGGCTGCCGCGCGAATAGATATAGCTGTCAAGCTTTTGGAGCTCGCAGTCGAATTTTTTGCTGAGCGCAGCGATCTTTTTCAACGCGTTTTGGTTTGCCTCGAGATACATTTTCGCTTTTTCCGTGCCGTATTCGCGTAGAATTTTTTGATAGATCAGCCCGTGCTGAAAAGTTACTTTTGCGGTAGTACGTCCCGTTATCCCGCCGCATATACGTTTGCGTTCGGCAATTATGCAGGAAACGCCGCTTTTTTGCAGCTCGTAAGCCGTCAGCAGCCCCGCGATACCTCCGCCGACGATAAGCACGTCGGCTTTTAAATTCCCGCGCGCGGCGGGAAATTCGGGCATTTGTCCGTCCGCCCATATTGACCTGTCCATAATTTCACCACACAGTTATTTTTTCTGTTATCTTTCCCGAAATGCGGGTAATAATTCGTGGAAAACTCCGCAAAATATCAAAAAAGAGGTGTACAAAATGGAGAGATCAAGCAAAGCGAAATTGCTGCTGATAGTCGGAGAATGCCGCTCCGACGAATTTCCGGAAGGACTGCCGACCATTAAAGCGGAACACTCCGCGGACGTAAACTGCGGTTACGCGGCGGTGATAGCGGGGAAAGGCGCCGTGCTTAACATAAGCTCGGCGCTCGGAGTTATTGTTGATGAAACGTTCTCGGGAAAGATACCGCGCGGCATACAGCTTATCACCTGCGGAATATCCCCGAAAAACACCGTGTCGATAACCTCCCGCACTGCGGAGAAGCTCACGCTCTCCCTTAACCGCGGCATACGCACGCTGTCGGGAAAGCTCTGCGAGCCGCTGGAGCAGCCCGTTGACGTTCATGTGGACGCCGACGAATACGACGTTATGGCTGCGTTCGCGGCAAAGCTGCTGCTGGAACTGTAAGCCGCTGCCTTTTTAGAGTATCGCTTTACCGTTAAGCAGAATATAAATTACGTTTTGTCAATGATGCGCACCCGAAAAAATATTCTTAATTTTTTAAGCTGATAATCTTGTCGTTTTCGCGGTCGTATAAATTTCCGTTCTCAAGAACAACGAGAGGTCCGTCAGATGATGCGGATATTACTCCGCTCGGGTTTACAGGCAGAAGACCGCCGCCCATGGTTATGCCGTTTTCGTCTTTTGGAGCGGTCGAGTCGTAAAGCTCCATATCGCCGCTGACAAATGACGCGCCCAGCGTTGAACCGTCATCGCCGACCGTGCAGTACTGCATTATGATATATTCGCGCTCGCCGCCATCGCCGACGGCAATTATTTTCGTGCTGCCGTCAAACAGACATTCCTCGGGCATAAACTTTGCGTAACCGGTGGTCAGCGGCGTATTCAAATGACCGAGAACCCTCCGTCCCCGATCGTCCGTGATATACAGGTATATCGTGTCCGCCGCCCACATATCAAGATAATAATCATCCGAATAAATATAATGCCTTTCTCCGGGACGCTTGATAACGTTTATCATAATAAGCTCCACCCGTATCCCGTCAAGCTCGGCGCGGGATACTACTGCGCTTTCACCTATGGCGGGATAATCGTTATACGGCAGCGCTTCGGGATCCCAACCCGTAATATTCAGATCGTCAAAATTCAAGTTTCCGTCTTGGAGCGCCGCGCTGTCCGAAGGGAGAATGTACGCCGTATCGCCGTTCGGGTCTATAGCGAGCGTATAGCCGTATTTTGGATCAGTAAAGGTTATGTCGCTGCTCTGATAAAATCCCGACGAGACTTGATATCCGTGCCCCCAGCCGCCGATACGTCCGAAGCCCCATATTACATAATGCATACCGTTCGCCGAAATGCCGTTCTCATCAAACCGTCCACTGTTGTACGTGCTTCCGAGACGGCAATTGTAAAACGTCGCTATCGGCGCGTCGTTTTCCTCGTCGTAGTCGGCGATCTGCATAAGGACATAACGCTGCTCGCCGACGCTATGCGGCTTAAACCTGAACAGCCGTGTTCCCTCGCCGACAAAGCAGTTTTTGTGAATAAACTTCATTTCTTCGTTCCCGTGCGGAGTAACGTATTCCACAAGGAGTTTTCTGCCCTTATTGTCGGTAATATACAGCACAATATCCTTTGCTCCGTAATAGTTTAAATAGTCATGACCGTTCTCGGAATATTCCTCTCCCGGGAGCTTTGTGATATCGTGCAGTATAAGCGAGACTTTAATACCGTCCAATTCGGCGGCGGAAAAGACGGCGCTCTCGCCAATGCCCGCGTTTCCGCATATCCCGTCGGACAGATAGTCTTCGGGATTCCAGCCCCTGATAAAATCAGGCTCGGGCTTGAATACGCTCTCGGAGACATCCGAACTGTTTTCCGAACCCGAGACGCTTTCGGAGATGAAGTTCGGCTCCGAATTATTCACGGGATATTGCGGAATGCCGTTATGGCTTCTCACGGCGAGCACCGTCACAAGCACCGCCGCGCACGCGGCAGCGCTGAGAACGTACCTTAATACGGGCGGACGCGTATACGGTATTTCTACGGTTTCCATACGCGGGATATCGAGCGTGCTTTCGACAAGCTTGCCGTCTATCTCGCCGATTATGTCCAAAAATTCGTTTTTTGTCATATTTCAAACCCCCTTTTGTGCAGATATTCCTTCAGTTTTTTTCGTATTCTTGTAAGCGTTACCGTGACGTTGCTCTCCGACATTCCGAAACGCTCCGCAAGCTCCGGTATTCCGCAGCAATGCCAATAGCGACGGATAAACAATTGCCGTTTAAGCTCGGGCAGCTTGTACAGGAATTCGTTGATCGTTTTCACAAGTTCCTTGCGTTCCGCTTCGCTTTCGATCGAGTTATTGCCCGAAACATACTCGTCAAGTTCGTCAAACGACAACGGGTCAGCGCCGCCGCGTTTTTCGGCACGCCGCAGACGCAGCTGCATAAGCGCGATATTCCGCGTTATAGTCGCGGTAAATGTCGGCAGCGACGACGGATTTGCGGGCGGAATCGAGTTCCAGACTTGGAAATACGTGTCGTTGAGGCACTGCTCCGTCTCGGTAAAATCTCCGAGAATCTTCTGCGCGACCGCGCCGCAGAGCTTGCCGTATTTTTTGGACAGCTCAATTACAGCCGATTCGCTGCGGTTTTCAAGCAGTTCAATGATCTGTTCGTCTTCCAAGAGCTTACCCCCTAATTTGTTTTCTATAATGTAAGATGCAATTTTTTCGGGATCACTACACTTTTTTCTGTTTTTAATTTTTTGCAATGACGGAGTGGGCTGAAAAAATCGCGCGGCAAAGAAAAACGCCGTTGAGTTCACGGCGTTTTGATTTATTATTTCAGCATGGTTTTGCGGAGGCTCTCTGCGGCAAGGCTCATATAACTGCGTTTATCCTTTCCAGATCGCGGTCTATAACGCTCAGATCGTTTTGCAGCGCGTAGCCGCCGTAGTACATACTGTCAAGCGCCGTAAGCAGCTCGCTTATTGCGGCGTTTGCCTCGCTGTCAAGGCATTGCCCGTCAACTATCAGCGGCTCCATATTATCGCTTTCGCGGATAAGCTCGATCCATTCGGCATCGGAGCGCAAAAGCCCGAGCTTCCTCATCTGCTTTTCGCGGAATTTGCGCCCGTCCTCACCCGCGTCGGCAAGGCGAGAGGAGTTGATAAAGCTGGCAGCGCCCGTAATATTTTTTGCTCCCTTTGGCACAAGAAATCCTTCCGAGACGGCTTTTACCGTATATTTTCCGATTTTGGTGCATTCGGGGTAGGGGACTATGCCGACGTTTATTTCAGCTTGGCGGAGTTTTCCGATAATGCTCTCGTCTGCAGACATAAACACCGCCGATAAATCCGTGATCGCCGAAATGTTTTGGTTTTCCTGATTACATGAAAAGTGCGCGAAAAAGTCTTCCAGTTCGGCAAACAATGTGCCGTTAAGGCAGTTGTTTGAGAGCTTGCCCGTTTCGTCGCGCCTTACCGGCGAGTTATCCATTGTCGCAAAGACGTTGTCGGCGATATCCTCGCCGTAAATATCGTTTACGGTATCGAACGCCGCGCGGAACAGCTCTGTGCATTCGTCCAGACTTTCCCACGTCCATTCGCCATTTTTCCAGAGTTTTTCGGGGTCGGGGATATTGTACTGCACGAACGTCATTTTATCGTATACCAGAAGCTGCGGCGAAACCGTGATGCTTGTCGGATAAAAATAGCGGCTGCCTTTAAAGGTGTAATGGTCGACGTACTCTCTGAACGAATCCCATTGCGGAGCGGAAACATCCATATATGACGTAAGGTCCTCGTACATATTTCGTGACATAAGCAGCGGGAATGAGTTCTCGCGCTTGTCGGTAAGGTCGGGCGACAGATCGGAGCTTATAAGCTCCGACAATCTGGCTTCGTATGCGTCATCGCTTATATGTTCTATCGTGATGAGTGAAGCTGCGTCGGCGTTTACGGACTTCGCGTACATTTCGAGCGCGGGGGACCCCTCAATCTCGCGGCAGCCGAGGTAACTAAGGTGGGGAGACGCAGATTTGTTTACGTTGTCGGGGATCTCAAACGCAGAAGCAACGTAGCTTTCGTCGGAGTAGGCAGTCGTTTTGTAAATCGAACTGTTGACTGCGGACGGAGCTCCGGAACAGCCGCAGCCTAATAAAACCGCACAGCAAAGCACCACGGCAAGTATTTTACGGATAGTTTTCACGCGTATCCCCCCTTTTCGGTTTTTTCCGCCTATTTTCACATTTACATTATAGCACACTATTGTGAAATAGTCAAGCGGTAATTTATTATTAAGGCGAAGCAAAAAGAAATTATGCTTGTAAATGCTTCTAAATATTCAACTGCAATTTTGTTGAAATTGCTGAAATACAAAAGTTTTTCCGTTTCTCTGTCAATCTTTGTTGAATCAAGTACTTGTATAAATCGGGCAAATGTGGTACAATGTATATTGAATAATTATCATTTTAAGGAGAATATCTCTTATGTCAAAAAATTACAATTCGTATGAAAGTCCGTTCTGCACGCGCTACGCAAGCCCCGAGATGCAGTTTATCTTCTCGGCGGACAAAAAATTCACGACGTGGAGACGGCTCTGGGTGGCTCTCGCGAGAGCGGAAATGAAACTCGGTCTGCCCGTTACTCAGGAGCAGGTGAGCGAGCTTGAGGCACATATCGACGATATCAACTACGATGTTGCCGAAAAGCGTGAAAAGGAGGTTCGTCACGATGTAATGAGCCACGTCTACGCCTACGGACAGCAGTGCCCCAAGGCGGCAGGGATAATCCACCTCGGCGCTACGTCGTGCTACGTCGGCGACAATACCGATATAATAATAATGCGCGACGCGCTGCTGCTCGTCAAGAAAAAGCTGCTGAACGTTATCGCAAATCTGGCGAAATTCGCTGAGGAATACAAGGCGATGCCGTGTCTCGCGTACACTCACCTGCAGCCCGCTCAGCCCACCACCGTAGGAAAGCGTGCGACGCTCTGGATGAACGAGCTGCTTATGGACTTGGAGGAGGTCGAGTACCGTATCGACAACCTCAAGCTGCTCGGACAAAAGGGCACGACGGGCACACAGGCTTCGTTCGTAGAGCTTTTCAAGGGCGAGGGCACCAAAATAAAGGAGCTGGAGAAGATGATAGCCGAGGAAATGGGCTTCTCGGTGTGTGTTCCCGTAAGCGGACAGACCTACTCGCGCAAGATCGACAGTCAGGTGCTGGCAACGCTCTCCGGTATCGCGCAGAGCTGCTCGAAATTCAGCAACGATCTGCGTCTGCTCCAGAATTTCGAGGAAATGGCAGAGCCGTTCGAGAAGAACCAGATAGGCTCGTCGGCAATGCCGTACAAGCGCAATCCCATGCGCAGCGAGCGCATTACGTCGCTTGCACGTTATGTGATGATAGATGCGCTCAATCCTGCGTTTACAGCGGGGACGCAGTGGTTCGAGAGAACGCTTGACGACAGCGCCAACAAGCGCGTTTCCGTCGCGGAGGGTTTCCTCGCGGTGGACGCTATCCTCAATATAATGATGAACGTCACGGACGGTATCGTAGTGTTCCCCGAGATGGTAAAACGCCGCCTTATGGCAAAGCTGCCGTTTATGGCGACGGAGAATATAATGATGAGAGCGGTCGAGAACGGCGGCAACCGTCAGGAGCTCCACGAGGAGCTGCGGCAGCACTCCCACGCTGCGGCGGCACAGGTGCGCGCGGGCGGCGAGAACGATCTTCCCGAGCGTATCGCGAACGATCCCGCGTTCAAGATAACGAAAGAGGAGATCGAGGCGCTGCTTATCCCCGAGAATTACGTCGGCAGAGCGCCCGAGCAGACGGAGGAGTTCCTCGCGGAATTTATCAGACCGCTGTTGGAGAAGAATAAGGAGTTGCTTGGCGAAAAGGCGGAGCTGAGCGTATAAGGGAGCGTTTGAGTTTATGAAACAATGGATCGTGCCGACTGCGGTCACAACGGCGAATAATGAGATCATCGGACAGTTCGGGGATTTTCTCGGCGGCATACTGATAAGGCGCGGTATTGTGACGCTTGACGGCGCGAGGGCTTTTTTCGGGTGCGATCATCTTTCCGATCCCTTGCTTATGAGCGATATGAAACAGGCTGTGGAAACCGTGCGCGCGGCTCTGGACGGGGATAAACGTATAACGGTTTTCGGCGATTACGACTGCGACGGAGTTTGCGCCACGGTAATGCTGTACAGCTATCTGGAGGCTCAGGGCGCGGACGTGGACTTTTATATCCCCGACCGCAGCGAGGGCTACGGAATGAGTGTCGGGGCGCTTGAAAAGATCGCCGCGAACGGCACGGAGCTTATTATTACGGTGGACAACGGTATCTCGGCGGTCAAGGAGGCGGAATTCTTAAAAAGTAAGGGTGTTGAGCTGCTGATAACCGATCACCACCAACCGAACGCAAGCTTGCCCGAGTGCGCGGCGTGCGTCGACCCGAACCGTGCGGACGACCCGTCGCCGTTCAAGGACTTATGCGGCGCGGGCGTTGTGCTGAAGCTGCTTGCGGCGCTGGAGGAGGACGAGGAGTTTGTTCTGGACAGCTACGCCGACCTTGCCGCTGTGGCGACTATCGGCGACGTAATGCCGCTGAAAGGCGAGAACCGCTACATAGTTCAGCGCGGTCTGGAGAATATACGGAACGAGCAGAACGCGGGATTGACGGCGCTGATAAAGTCGGCGCGGAGACCCGTCGAAAAGATCACCTCGACCGACATTGCGTTTACGGTTTGCCCGAGAATAAACGCGGCGGGCAGGATAGTTCACGCGGAAAAGGCGGCGCGGCTGCTGCTCTGCGAGGACGACGCGGACACGGCAAGACATCTCGCCGAGGAGCTTGAACTGCTGAACGGCAAGCGTAAGACCGAGGAAAACAAAATTCTGGCAGACGTTAAAAAGATGCTTGACGAAAATCCGCGCATACTTAAGGAGCGCGTTATCGTGCTAGCGGGAGAGGGCTGGCACCACGGCGTTATCGGGATAGTATGCGCGAAGGTTCTTGAGAAGTACGACAAGCCCGTCGTGATGATGTCGGTCGGGAATGGTAAAGCACGCGGTTCGGTGAGGAGCATCGAGGGTTTTTCGGTGCATAAAATGCTTATGGAGTGCTCCGCGCCGCTGACGGCGTTCGGAGGTCACCCCGGCGCGGGAGGGTTCTCGCTGCCCGCAGATAAGGTAGGAGAGTTTACTGCGCTTATTCATAAGTACGCGCGGGAGTTTTACCCGAAAATGCCGCAGCCCTGTATCTGCGCCGATATGGAAGTGACCTGCGCCGACCTTACTGCCGAAAATGTAAAACAGCTTTCAAAGATAGAACCGCTCGGCGAACGCAATCCCGTGCCGCGCTTCTTGCTGCGGAACTGCATTGTCAAGGGCAAGCGGGCGATGAGGGACGGGCTGTACACCTCTTTCGATGCAGAGTCGGGCGGCGTTACGCTGAGGACGATAACCTTCAAGGTGCCGTTTGAGAAGTTTTTGCCGAACGTCGGTGATAAAATAGATATGATCGCGACGGCGGAGATCAACGAATACAACGGCAAGGAAAGCGCGGAATTAAGGCTTGTGGACTATCGCCCGTCGGGTTTCCGCGAGGACAGATTTTTCGCGGCGGAGCGCGTTTACGAGGAAATATGCCGCGGCGAGGGCTGCGACAAGCGTCTCGCGCCGAGAGTTATCCCGCAAAGCCGCGAGGATCTTATGAGGATATACGATCTGGTGAAAAAGAGCGGCGGCAAGCGCACAGCCGAGGAGCTTGCGATGTTTGAAGGCAGCGTGAATTACTGTATGCTGAGAATAACGCTCGACGCGTTCGCCGAGGCGAAAATGGTTGAGCTCGGCGGGGACTGTGCGCCGAGGACACTGCCTGTCACGGAAAAGCGCGATTTGTTCGCGAGCGGCTTACTGTTTGAACTGAATAAGCAATTCAAGGGGTAAACATTATGCGCAAAGCGCAGTTTGCTTTCGGAATAGGAGATAAGATGGGCACTATAACCATAGACACGTTAATGGATAAGATCGCGGCAACCGATAAGCCGTACGATACGGAGAAGATAATGCGCGCGTATCGGCTTGCCGATGAGGCGCACGAGGGGCAGATGCGCTCCTCGGGAGAAAAATATATAACCCATCCGCTGTCCGTGGCGTCCATTTTATTGGATTACTGCATGGACACGGATACACTGTGCGCGGCTCTGCTGCATGATGTGGTGGAGGATACGGAGACCACTCTTGACGAGATCAGAAAGAAATTTGGAGAGGACGTTGCGCTTATGGTGGACGGCGTAACAAAGATAGGTCAGGTTCCGCTGAACACCAAGGAGGAGCAGCAGGCGGAGAATATCCGCAAGATACTCATGGCAATGAGTAAGGATATCCGCGTGATAATCATCAAGCTCGCCGACAGACTTCACAATATGCGCACACTATATGCGCGTCCTCCCGAGAAACAGCGCAAGACCTCGCTTGAAACGATGAACTTCTACGCGCCTATCGCTCACCGTCTCGGTATGAGCGACGTGAAGGAGGAAATGGAGGTCATCGCTATTCGTTACCTCGATCCGTACGGCTGCAAGGAGATCGAGCAGCTGCTGGATCTTCACAAGGAGGAACGCGACAGCTTTATAGATACGATCATCGGCAGAATACGCGGACGTATCAACGATATCAAGCCCGAGCCTATAATCGAGGGCAGAGTAAAGTCGATATTCAGCATCTATAAGAAAATGTACGTCAAGAACAAGCCGTTCGACGAGATATATGATATTTATGCGGTGAGAATTATTGTGCAGTCGGTCATTGAGTGCTACAATGTTCTCGGCGTTATCCATGATCTTTTCAGCCCAATGCCGTATCGCTTCAAGGATTATATCGCGACCCCGAAGCCGAACCGCTATCAGTCGCTGCATACCACCGTTATCGGCAAGGAGGGCATTCCGTTCGAGGTGCAGATACGCACCATGGAAATGCACAACACCGCGCAGTACGGTATCGCCGCGCACTGGAAGTACAAGGCGGGGCTGAAGGGCAGCGTTGCGGGTGAAAAGCGCTTCGACTGGATACGCCAGCTTCTGGAACGCCAGCAGGAGGCGGACGACGTCGAGCAGATCACCGACGCTATAAAGAACGATCTCGCACAGGACGAGGTGTATGTTTTCTCGCCCAAGGGCGACGTTTTCGTGCTGCCGCTTGGCGCAAACGTTATCGACTTTGCGTATGCCATTCACACCGAGGTCGGCAATAAAATGACGGGTGCAAAGGTCGGCGGTCGTATGGTAACGTTCGACTATCAGGTGAAAACGGGCGATATCATCGAGATATTTACCAGCAACTCTCCGAACTACGGACCGAACCGCAATTGGCTCGAGATCGCCAAGACCACCGAGGCAAAGGCGAAAATACGATCGTGGTTCAAAAAGGAGCGCCGAGAGGAGAATATCGCCTGCGGCAAGGAGGAGCTGGAGCGCGAGTTCAGGCGCAACGGGATACCGCTCGACGAGGAAGTTCTCAGGGAGGCGGCTCAGCGCGCGCGAGTGGAGACTGTCGACGACCTGTACGCGAGCATAGGCTACGGCGGCGTTGCGATGTCAAAGGTCATTCAGCGTATCAAGGAGAGCCAGATACGCGCCCAGAAAGAGCAGAACGTCGTGCTGCAGACAGGCGAGGAGAATATCGAGGAGACCAACCGCCGCGCGCGCCGCAAGGGCATAATAATCGAGGGCGTGGATAATTGTATGGTCAAGTTCGCGCAGTGCTGCAATCCGCTGCCGGGTGACCCGATAATCGGCTTTGTAACGCGCGGCTTCGGCGTGTCGATACACAAGCAGGACTGCATAAACGTTATAAACAATATGGACAGCGCGGAGAACAAGGACAGGTGGATAAAGGCTTCGTGGGCGGGCGTTGACGATACGACATACCGCGCGACGATAGACATTATCGCCGAGCAGAAGTCCTCGGTCATCGCCGACATCACCGCCGCAATCGCCGCGAACCATATCCCCATGCACGAGATGAATATGCACCGTCTGAAAAACGGCAACACCAATCTGCTGATAACGATCGAGATCGCGGGCGTGGAGCAGCTTACCAACGTAATGTCGAGACTGCAGAAGATACCCGGGGTCATTTCGGCGGACAGAACGGGCAAGCAGTAACGGTTATGGAGCTGCGGCAGATACTGCTGCTTGGCGTTCTGTTCGTGCTGATAGTCTTGTGGATAAGGGCGCGGAGCACTCCCAAGGCGAAAAACGCGCGGCTGCGGCGTAAAATTCGCCGCGGCGGGTTTACGCATTGGACGAGTTTCGAGGAGAACTGGATAATCGGCGAAAAGGAACGCACGGGCTTTAAATACAACGACTTTCCGGGCTGCTATGTCATAATGATCTTTGACAGACCCGTGCGGTTCGGGCGGTTTTACGGTTGGGAGAATATCTATATCGGACAGTCGATCAATGTCTGCCAGCGAGTTCACAATCATTTTAACGGTAAAGGCAAGGGAGACGTTTACGCGGACATAAAGTACGGCAAGGAAGCATACGTGCGCATAGTGCCCGTCAAGGTCAAACGGCTCAACGATATGGAAACGTCGCTTATCGAGGCGTTTTCGGCTACTAAGTCTTATAATAAGACTAAAGGCGGCGCGAAAAAACAGAAATAACTAAAAAAGCAACGCGGCGGGACCGCAGGGGCAAAGTACGCAAGAAAGCTGCTTTGTCGCAGCGGAACGAGGCGAGGCGGAGAGGAGCGGAGGCAATGCAGTTTGGCTGGGCGAACGAAGTGAGCCCGTGCGTGCTTTGCCTTTTAAATCAAAAAAATGGAAAAAATAGTGCGGCTGCCGCTGGGAGCGCTGCTAGCTAATTGCTATCTCATTCCCGGTGGGGACAATAAGGTGATAGCCGTTGATCCCGCGTCGGCGGCAGAGGTGTCGGAGTTTCTGGAGGAGAACGGCGCGGAGCTTGGCGCGATAATTATCACGCACGGGCATTTCGACCATTTCGCGGGAGCGGCTGCGCTCAAAGAGCGGACGGGAGCGCCCGTGTACGCTCCCGAGGCGGACGCGGAAATGCTTTCTGACGCGGATAAATGCTGGGCGTGGTTTATGCGCGGGGTCGAGTTCGCGCCCGTAATTCCCGACAAAACGTTCAAAGACGGCGAGGAGTTTTCGGCGTGCGGTGTGACGTTTAAGGTAATGGCGGCTCCGGGGCACACGGCGGGGAGCTGTCTGCTGTTCTGCGAAAAGTACGGCGCGGCGCTTACGGGCGACGTTATATTCCGTGACAGCATCGGCAGAACGGACGGCTATTCGGGCAGCGACAGGCAAATGGCGGAGAGCCTGGCGAAGATCGCATCACTTGACGGGAACGTTCTGCTGCTGTGCGGTCACGGAGAAACGACTGATCTCGAAATGGAAAAACGACACAATCCGTATCTGCGGTAAAGGAAATTTATGTCATATCAATTTGACGATTGTATGTTCTCCGTCAAACGCAATTTTGTTTAAATTCACAAAAGTATATAGTTTTGGACAACATTCGTGTCAAAACGGCTTGACAATGCCGCAGTAATCTGGTATATTATTAAGTAATGCGGAAGTGGCGCCGCAAGAATATTTTTTAGGAGGGTTTTCTGAAATGGAAGATTCAAATGACAAGGTATACGGCATTTTGTCGTATTTCGGCATCTTGTGGCTGATAGGACTTCTGGCAGGCAAGACGGAGTTCGCGAAGTTCCACGCAAATCAGGGTCTGGTGCTGTTCATCGCGGAAATAGTATTGGGTATCGTTGCCGGAGTTTTATCGGCGATTCTCATTTTCGTTCCGGTTGTCGGCGCGATCATAGGCGGTCTGGTCAGTGCCGTTGTGGGAATTGGAAGTTTGGTTTTGATGATCATGGGCATTGTTAACGCCGCTCAGGGTCAGATGAAGCCGCTGCCCATTATCGGCGGTATCCGCATCATCAAGTAACCGCAAAGCTACATAACGAAAAAAAGCTGTCGATCCCCTTTTCGGCAGCTTTTTTGTCATGTACGGCGCATTTATTCCGACTTCTTTCGTCTTACCTCTTGACTTTTTCCGAAAATAAGTTATAATAATAGTGTATGCGTTATTTCAAAATGTACATGATAAATGGAAATAACTGTAAATTCTATAAATTAATAAGGACGGAAACAACTATGAAATGGATGGGTTTGAACGAGCTGCGCGAGAGTTATCTTAAATTTTTCGAGAGCAAGGGACATCTGCGTATGCAGAGCTTTCCGCTTGTGCCGCCCGCGGACGATAATTCGATATTGCTGATAAACGCGGGTATGACGCCGTTGAAGAAGTATTTTCAAGGCATCGAGGAGCCTCCGCGTCACCGCGTGACGACCTGCCAGAAGTGCATACGCACGCCCGATATTGAGAACGTCGGCAAGACCGCGCGTCACGGCACTTATTTCGAGATGCTCGGCAACTTTTCGTTCGGCGATTACTTCAAGCACGAGGCTATCGCGTGGGCGTGGGAGTACCTCACCAAGACACTCGAAATTCCCGAGGACAGGCTGTGGGTGACAATTTACGAAGAGGACGACGAGGCGGGCGAGATCTGGGCGAACGAGATCGGCGTTCCCAAGGACAGAATAATCAAACTCGGCAAGGCTGACAATTTCTGGGAGCACGGCAGCGGTCCGTGCGGTCCGTGCTCGGAGATACACTTCGACCGCGGCGAGAAGTATGGTCCTTTGGAGAGTTTCGAGCAGGCAGAGGACTGCGACCGCATAATCGAGATATGGAACAACGTTTTCACGCAGTTCGACAACGACGGCAGGGGCAACTATTCTCAACTCGCGACCAAGAACATCGACACGGGTATGGGGCTGGAGCGCCTTGCGTGCGTAATGCAGGACGTTGACAACCTGTTTGAGGTAGACACCGTAAAGAATATAATGGGCAAAATATGCTCGATAATCGGCGTGAACTATCATGACGATGACAAAAAGGACGTTTCCATACGCGTTATCACCGACCATATACGCTCTACCACCTTTATGGTTGGCGACGGTATTCTGCCGTCAAACGAGGGGCGCGGCTACGTTCTGCGCAGACTGCTTCGCCGCGCGGCTCGTCACGGACGTTTGCTCGGTTATCACAAGCCGTTTTTGCACGAGGTGTGCGATACCGTTATAGACGAGAATATCTCGGCGTATCCCGAGTTGGGCGAAAAGCGCGCCTACATCAAAAAGGTCATTCAGACCGAGGAGGAGAGCTTCGCCAAGACTATCGACAAGGGCACGGAGATACTTTCCGATATGATCGAAAAGCTGAAACAGTCCGGCGAAAAGACGCTTAAGGGCGAGGACGTTTTCAAGCTGCACGACACCTACGGTTTCCCTCTTGACTTAACGAAAGAAATACTGCACGAGAACGGCTTTGAGGCGGACGAGGATGGCTTCGTGGAGTGTATGAAAATTCAGAAGCAGACCGCGCGCGAGAACAAAAAGCTCGGCGGAGGCTGGGACAACGCAAAAAACTCCGCGCTGGACGCGTTCAAGACCAACTTTGTCGGCTACTCGACGATGACGAGCGACACGAAGATACTCGCGCTCGTCAAGGACGGCGAAATGGCGGAGTTGTGCGGCGAGGGCGACAAGGTAACTGTCGTTATTGAGGACACGCCGTTCTACGCGGAAATGGGCGGTCAGGTCGGCGATAAGGGTACTATCGTGAATGGCAGCAGCGTCATGGAAGTCCTCGATACGCAGAAACTCGGCGGCGGACAGTTCGTTTGCAGCTGCGTTGTCAAGGCGGGCGGTTTCTCGGTCGGCGATAATGTGACAGCGGCTGTCGACGGGAAAACGCGCATGGCTACCCAGCGCAACCATACGAGCTGCCACATTCTGCAAGCCGCGCTCAGGAGCGTTCTCGGCGACCATGTTCACCAGAGCGGCTCGTACGTAGATCCGCACCGCTGCCGTTTCGATTTCAGTCATTTCAGCGCAATGACAGCAGACGAGATCAGGCGCGTCGAGGATTATGTAAACAAGGTAATTCTCGAGGCTGTTCCAGTCGTTACCGAGGAGCTGCCTATCGAGGAAGCAAAGAAAAAGGGCGCAATGGCACTGTTCGGCGAGAAGTACGGCGACGTTGTACGCGTTGTTTCGGTTGGCGAATATTCTACAGAGTTCTGCGGCGGTACGCATCTTAAAAATTCGGCGCAGGCGGGATTGTTCAAGATCGTTTCCGAAAGCTCGGTCGCGAGCGGTGTTCGCCGTATCGAGGCGGTCACGGGCGAGGGCGTTCTCGAAATGCTCAACAGCTCGCTTGATACGCTCGACAGGGCTGCTGCAGCTCTTAAAGTTCCGAACGCAAACGAGATAGTAACGCGCTGCGAAAGCGTAATGAGTGAGATGCGCGAAAAGGATAAGAAGATCGAGGCTATGCAGCAGGCGGCGGCTAATGCCCAGCTCGGAAATCTCGACGAAAAGGAAGTAAACGGCGTGAAGATCGTCACGGCTGCTCTTGACGGCACAGGCGCGGACGGTTTGCGCAAGATCGGCGACAGTCTGGCGGACAAGTACGACTGCTTTGTCGCGGTGCTTGCGGGTACTAACGAGGGCAAGTCGAATATCCTTTGCAAGTGCTCAAAGAGCGCGGTCGCAAAGGGCGCGAACGCGGGCGCGATAGTCCGCGAGGTGGCTGCGGTCGCGGGCGGCAAGGGCGGCGGAAAGCCCGATCAGGCAATGGCGGGAGTTCCCGACGCGTCAAAAATCGGCAGCGCGCTGAATGCGGCGGCAGATATCGCGGCAAAATATATCAAGTAAGCATTAGGGGGCGTGTTCACGTTAACGCTCTGAATTACAGTTTTTTCTGGAAAGGAAACGCGATGAAAAAGTTTCTTTCGGCGCTGTCGGCGGCTGCGGTATTATTGCTGTCAACGGCGTGCTCATTGGGCGGAGAACCGTCCGACAGCGGTGTATCGGACGGCGTATCCGGTGGCAGCTCTGCAGGTGAAAGCTCTTCGGGAAACGCTCCCGCGGTCGAGGGCGATGCGGGCTTTGCGAACGTTGCCGAAAAAGTTCGGTGGTACGACCCCGGGATAACGGAATCGGTCGGCGGTCTGCCGAACGTTAAGGGCGGAACGATGTTTCCATCGCTTGCGGACGCGGTCAACGCTGACGGCTCGGGCGACCTGAAAAGGCTGCTCGGGGAATTCGTGGAGGAGACCGACCTCGAAAGGCGGTATTCGCTCACGGACGAGATACTTCGTATTCTCTGCAAGGCGAACGAGGTAACGGAAACCGACGATATATTCGACGCGAAGAAAATGCATATTCTCCGTCAATTCTGGGGAGACGACTCGCTCACCGCGCCGAAAAACGGCACACAAGCGGCGTATTGCGATACTGCGTACAGATATCTGCTGGAGCGGTATGCGTTTGCGATGATCGGCAGTATGGTGCTTGACGTGTTCTCCGAGATAAGGATCGACACAATGTCGAACGGCACGACCAGCGCGTATATGCAGTTCTACAATGAGCGTATGGTGAACGGCAGAAAAAACGGTACGCTTTCCGAAAAGGAATTTATTGACAATTGCCGCTATCTGTCGTATTACGGAATGCTCGGCGGTGGCAATTACCGAATGTTCGCAGAGTTTCGGGTGTATGTCGAGGAGAACGCTCCCGAGTATCTGAATACCGTTGATGAGTCCGCGTTCGGCGTTCTGGTCGGAACGGGCGGCAATGACGAACTTAAAGCCGACGATTTCCCGACGATCGTTTACGGAATGTCGGGAGACGATACGCTAACGGGAGGCTCGGGCAACGATCTGCTTATCGGCGGCGACGGAAACGACGTTCTTAACGGCGGCGCGGGCAGTGACTGCTTGCAGGGCAACGCGGGCGATGACATCTACATTTTCGGCAAGGGCAGCGGCGGCGATATGATCATCGACGGCAGCGGAAGCAACGTGATAAAGTTCGACGGTATCAAGGCGGACGAGCTTAAAGCGTATGATTATATGGAGAACGACGTTCTGCTCAACGTTGAGGGAACAAAGGATACTCTGCTGATAAAGCATTATAAGCTGGATAAGAGGTATCGGCAGTTTGAACTGGAGTTCGACGGCGTGAGAATGAAGATCGACGACCCGAAAAGTCCGCTTGTGAGCATCGACCCGCGCAGACCCGTGTCAAGTACGTCCGCAGACAGCACGCAGAGCGGCGGTTCTCGGGAGGACAGCTCGTCGGACAGCGAACCGCAGCCCGAAAGCTCCAACGACGGGGGCGGTTTGGTTTCCTGAATTGAGAACGGGAGCAGTTAAGTACGGCTTTGACCGCAGATAAGGAGTTAAAATGGATTGTTTGTTTTGTAAGATCGCGGCGGGGGAAATTCCCTCGACAAAAGTTTATGAGGATGATAAAATATTGGCGTTTCGGGATATAAACCCGCAGACGCCCTCGCATATACTTGTGATACCGAAGGAGCATATCGGCGGTGTCGATGAGGTGACGGAGGAAAACGCGGCAGTCGTTGCGCATATCTTCGCGAAGATTGCCGAAATAGCAAAACAGGAGGGTCTTATCGACGGTTACCGCGTGGTTTCCAACGTCGGCGAGCACGGCTGCCAGAGCGTTCGGCATCTGCATTTCCATATTCTGGGAGGAAAGCAGCTTAACGGAAGTATGGTATAATAATGGGTAAGATCGACGAAAACCGTTTAAAGGCGGACTTAAAAGCGGGACAGCTTGCGAGAGTGTATTTCCTGTACGGCAAGGAGGATTATCTTGTGCGGTTTTTCGCCGAGAAGATAGTCGGGCTTGCCGTGCCCGAGGACGCGCGGGACATGAATTTCGTGAAGTACTCGGAGAAACCAAAAGCGGACGAGTTGTCGGATCAGCTGGAGAATATGCCTTTTTTCTCGGAGTACAAGTGCGTGCTGATAAAGGATCTGGATATCGAGAGCATGGACAATGCCGAGCATAAGGCATATCTTGCGCTTGTTGAGAGCATTCCCGAAACGAGCGTGCTTGTTGTCGCGCAGGAGAATATCGAGTACGATCTGAAGAAGCTCAAAGCCAAGACCAAGAAGTTTATGGCGGCGGTTGAGGCGGTCGGCGTTTCGTGCGAGATGAAGTATCTGTCGGCGGCGAAGGTCGCACAGAGGGCGCAGCGCGAGGCGGCTAAGGCGGGGTGCTCCATATCGCCGCAGAACGCCGCGTATTTGGCTCAGGAGTGCTCAAACAGCCTTACGGAGCTCGACAACGAGCTTTCCAAGCTGTGCGCCTACAAAAACGGCGGCGAGATAACGCTCGGCGATATCGAAGCGCTTGTTCCCAAGCGGATGGACTCGAATATCTACAACCTCGCGAAAGAGCTTTTCGCGGGGCGGACGGGCAACGCACTGGAGATACTGAACGGTCTGTTCGTACAGCGAACCGAGCCGTTTATGATACTCGCGGCGATGTCGGGACATTTTAAGGATCTGTACCGCGCGAAGCTAGGACAGCTCGCGAAGAAGTCCTCCTACGACGCGGCAAAGGCGTTCAACTACCCGCCCAACAGGAGCTTTGTAATGGACGGCGCTTACCGCAGCGTAAACAGGCTCTCCGAGCGTTATCTCGGAGAATGCGTGGCGGTGCTGTACAGGACAAACAAGCTGCTCAATTCGTCCAAGGCGGACAAGCGGCAGCTTATTGAGCGCGCGATAATCGAGATCGCTGCTTTACCGAAATAAAGTTATGCTGGAGATCAAACAAGCGATAATAGTAGAGGGCAAGTACGATAAGATACGTCTGTCCAACCTTGTCGATGCGGTAATAATACCCACCAACGGCTTCGAGCTGTATAAGGATAAAGAAAAAGCTGTACTCATTAAAATGTTGGCGAAAAAAACGGGTATAATAATTCTGACGGACAGCGACAGCGCAGGATTTCAGATACGCTCGCGGCTGCGGAGCATTACGCGCGGCTGCGAGGTCATCAATGTTTATATCCCCGATATCGCGGGCAAGGAGCGCCGCAAAGCAAAGCCCTCGGCGGAGGGTAAGCTGGGCGTTGAGGGCGTTTCGGACGAGATACTTCTCGAGGCGTTCCGCAAGGCGGGTGTGTTCGCCGAGGAGCGAACCGCCAAAAAAGAGCCGATAACCAAAGCCGACCTTATGGAGCTTGGACTTGTCGGCGGCGAAAATTCCGCTGTCAAGCGCGCGGAAATGCAGCGCAGGCTCGGACTTCCCGAGCGGCTTTCGGCGAATATGCTGTTGGAGATATTGAACGTCATGTATTCGCGCGGGGAATTTCTCGCTGCCGCCGACAAATTGTAACTTTTTTTGTAACCAAATTGTAACCGTTTTGCAGTTGAATTGTACGGGTTTATGTGCTATAATTTTTGTATAAAGTATCTACTTGCCGGATTTCGGTTTATTTTAGGAGAATTTTATGGTTTTTTCGAGTTTAACGTTTTTGTTCGGGTTTCTGGTGATAACTCTCTTATTGTATTATACTGTCCCGAAAAAGCTGAAGAACGTTGTCATTCTGGTGAGCGGTCTGCTGTTCTACGCGTGGGGCGAGCCTATTTACGTACTAGCCATGATACTCAGCACGTTCATCGACTACACGGCGGGGCGAATTATCGACAAAAACGACAACAGACCCAAGGTGCGTCTGGTGTGCCTTATCGTATCGCTGGTGATGAATCTGGGGCTGTTGGGAATATTCAAGTATTCGGACTTTCTTATCGGTTCGTTTAACAGCTGGTTCGGACTGGATATTCAAAACCCGTTTGTCGTGCTGTTCAACAATGTGTTCGGCGGTATAAACGGGAATATAAAAAGCTTGCCGCTGCCTATCGGTATCAGCTTTTTCACGTTTCAGTCGATGTCGTACACTATCGACCTGTACCGCCGCAAGATAAAGGTGCAGAAAAACGCCGCTAGCTTCATGGCGTTCGTGACCTTATTCCCGCAGATAGTCGCGGGACCTATTGTGCGTTATGAGGACGTTCAGAACGAGATTGACGACCGCAAAATAACCGAGCCTATGCTCGCGGGAGGAATTTCGCGCTTTATCACGGGTCTCGGGAAAAAGGTGCTTATCGCCGATAATATCGGTATGCTCTGGACTACTGTAAAAACCATGGAGTATTCGCAGCTTTCGGCGGCGACGGCGTGGCTCGGTATACTCGCGTTCACGTTCCAGATATACTTCGACTTCAGCGGCTACTCGGATATGGCGATAGGTCTGGGTAAGATGATGGGCTTTAACTTCCCCGAAAACTTCGATTATCCGTATATGAGCAAAAGCATTTCGGAGTTCTGGCGGCGCTGGCACATGACGCTCGGCGGGTGGTTCAAAAGCTATGTTTACTTTCCGCTCGGCGGCAGCAGAAAGGGCACGGCGCGCACCGTTATCAATCTTTTGATAGTCTGGACGATTACGGGAGTATGGCACGGCGCATCGTGGAACTTTATGCTGTGGGGCGCGTACTTCGGGGTGCTGATAGTGCTCGAGAAGCTGTTCCTTGGCAAGTGGCTGGAGAAGATACCGTCCGTGTTAAGCTGGCTGTATACGTTCGTTTTGGTGGTATTCGGGTGGATAATGTTCGACGGAGTAGCACCGGGAACGGTGGATTTCGGAGATATGTTCGGACAGGTGTTCGCCTATATCGGGGCGATGTTCGGAGCGAACGGCGTATTCGCGGACAACTTCGCGACAAACGCGTTCGTAAACTACGGCGTGATGTTCGCGATAGCGATATTCGGCAGCAGCGACGCGCTGAAAACCATTATCGGCAAGGTCAAGGAAAAAGCGCCCGGCTGGGTGCAGTACGGCTATCCGATAGCGCAGACCGCCGTTATGCTCGCGAGCGTGGCGTTTATCACCACGTCGAGCTATCACCCGTTCCTGTACTTTAATTTCTGATGAATGTTTATTTAGAGGTCGATATGAAATTTAAAATGACGCCAAACAAGCTGATGATAGCGCTGTTCGCGGTTGTACTGCTTGTTGTTCCGATAGTGACCGTCGCTCTCCCGAAACAGGAGCGCAGCGAAAACGAAAACCGCTCCCTTGCAAAGATGCCCACGCTTGTCGACGCAAACAAGTGGGATAAGGCGGAAAGTGCGGGCGATTATCTTGGCGCGGTAAAGTGGAAGTATATCAACAACCGCGAGGGCAAAGCGTTTAAGGACGACTTTGAAACGTTTTTCTGCGACCACATGGCGGGCAGAGAAACGTGGGTGAAGCTCTGCAACAACTTGACGCGGCTTTCGGGGCAGCGCGAGATAAACGATGTGTATATCCTTGACGATCAGCTTGTACAGACCTTCAAGGGCTATGACGAAAATACAGTCGACTCCTCGATAAAGGCGATGAACACGTTTGCCGAGCGGTTTTCCGATATTCCGATGTATCTTATGCTCGCGCCGACCTCGCAGGAGGTGTTTTCCTCACGGATACCGTCGTATACGGGGCTGATGAGCGAAAAGACGTTTATCGAGAATGTTTACTCGAAAATGGAGAACGTCGGCACTATCGACGCGTTGAGCAACATTATGGGGCATTCCAACGAGTACGTCTTCTACCGTACCGACCACCACTGGACCAGTCTGGGCGCGTTCTACGCGTATCAGGCGGCGGCGAAGTCGCTGAATTACAGCGCCTACGGGCTTAATTCGTTCAACATAGAAAACGCAAGCCGCGACTTTCGCGGAACGCTCTATTCGCGCACGCTCGACGACAGCATAAAGCCCGACATTATGGACTATTATTTCCTCGCGGACGGTGAACCTACCGTGAAGATGACCTGCCGCGACGACCGCGAGATCAAGACCTACGACAGCCTTTACGTCCGCGAGTTCCTGGAGGTCAAGGACAAATACTCGTCGTACACGGGCAGCAACGTTCCGCTGGTGACTATCGAGACGGATGTCGACAACGATAAAAATCTTCTTGTGATAAAGGACAGCTACGCGCACTCGCTTGTGCCGTTCCTGTCAAAGCATTACAGCAGGATAACAATGGTGGATATGCGCTATATCAACACGAGCCTTAACAATTTTATAAAAATGGACGAGTACACCGAGGCGCTTTTCGTGTTTAATGTTATAGGCTTTGCCGAGGATAAGAATATCGCCAAGCTGGTGCTGACACGATGAGGGAGCTGCTGTTTACGGTCGGCGCTGAGGAGGCGGGAGCGACGGCGCTTGCGTTCCTGAGAAAGCACGGCTTCTCGCAGCGGAACATCACCAAGCTGAAGCACGGGGGCGGCTTGACGCGCGGCGGCGAGCTGCTCCGCACAGTCGACAAGGTGAACGCGGGCGAAGAAATACGTGTTCTTATGGCGGACAGCGGCAACAAAAGCATTCTGCCGAACCCGGATATAAATGCGGCGGCGGTATACGAGGACGATGATGTGATTGTCTTCGACAAGCCGCCGTTTCTCCCCGTTCACCCGTCGATACGTCACAGCACGGATACGCTCGCGAATTTGTACGCGGCGAAGTTTCCCGACACGCCGTTCCGCGCGGTGAACAGGCTTGACCGCAACACCTCGGGATTGTGTGTCTGCGCTAAAAACAGATTTGCCGCGCCGCAGCTTATAAAAAGCGTTTCCAAGGTCTATTACGCGGTAGTTGACGGCGTTATCGAGGGTGCGGGAGAAATCAACCTCCCGATAGCGCGGACGGGCGAAAGCATAATCGTGCGCATGGTACGGGAGGACGGACAGTCCGCAGTCACGCGCTACAAAGCCGCCGCGCATAAAAACGGCAGAACACTGCTGGAAATTACGCTTCTGACGGGCCGCACACACCAGATACGGGTGCATTTTTCGCATATAGGCTATCCGCTGTGCGGCGACGAGGTATACGGCGGCGATTGTTCGGCGATAAACAGACAGGCGCTCCATTGCGGCAGGGTGACGTTTGTTCAGCCCGTGACGGGTGAATGTGTTGAGCTGGAAAGTCCTCTGCCCGAGGATATAAGGAGGCTGATAGAGTAAATGAAAAAGCGTTTATTATGCGCGGTAACGGCGCTTGCGGCAGCGGCGGTGTTCAGCGGCTGTTCCGCAGGTTCGGTCACGGTGAACGGCAGCGGTGCGGAAATCCCCGCGGCGGGCGTAAAGATGGAGTTTGCGGAGGATTGGCGGATATTCACAGGCGATGAGATATATGAAGTTACATACAGCCGCAACCCCGAGGGCTACGGTTCGGCGGAAGAGCTGAAAAAGGATATCGAGGGCAACGGCGAGCAGTATTTGGTTTACGCCGAATCACCCGACGAGGACGCGCTGGCGCTGCTTTCAATGCAGCCGATGAAGGACAGCGTCAACGAGGAGCTTACCGTTGAGTCGCTTGCGCGGGCGGTTCACGACAACACGGTTTTTGAGCATCGGTTGAACGGGTACTATACCGAAAGTTCGTTTTCGGAAGAGGATATGAACGGCGTGGGTGGTTGGCTCTCGGATATCAGAGTGTTCACCGAGCCGGACGGAGAAGCGGTCTGCGAGCAGCGCGAGTTTATATTTGAAAAGGATAATAACGCGTATTCGTTTAGATTGTTCGCGCAACGTTTTATAGATGAACAAGTTGATAAAGTTTTGATTTCTGCAATTTAATTGTTATGTTAGCCAAAAAAAACAAAAAAATCTGTTAAATTTTTAGATTTTTTTAAATAATACTTGATTTATTTAAGTGAATATTGTATAATGATAGAAGGATTATTCTGCACAATGGGATTATTGTTTGTAAAAATACTCGCAGAATATTGTTGAGGTTGCAAAAATACGATAATAAAGGGTTTGATGCGTTTGATTTTTGGCAGCAAGGTCATTAAAGTAGAGGTACTGGATGAAAAAGGAGCGCTGCTGCTCGCGTCCGAAAAAAATTTTGTTGTTCCGAAAAATTCGTCGTCAGATGACAACGGAATCGTGATGATAAAGGGCAGAGGTCTCCCGGAGCTGGATCATAACAGGATAGTATCTGTTGTTATGACGACAAAGAGCGGAGACAGGATCAAGTACATCGGCGCGGTGGCTGTCTCAATGGCTGTTCAGCTGAACATTCAGATACTGCACTCAAATGACAACAAGGTGCTTGAGGAGCGCAGAAGATTCTTTAAGATAAAGGTCAGCGAGACAGGCAAAGCGCTTTTCTATGTGCGTGACGAGAAAAATATACGTTTCGACGAGCCTGTGGCGATAGGGGTGTTGGATATAAACGTCGGCGGCGTGTTCCTGACCTGCGATACGGAGATTGTCGAGTTTGCTCTTGACGATCTGATCTGCGTGGAGATAAGCCTGTTTGAGGAATATCCGCTGAACGCGGCGGTAAGGGTGCTTAGGGTGCAGCGTGATACGGACGGCAGCATTAAAGGATACGGCTGCGAGTTCCAGGGGCTGACAGCGGCTCAGGAGGACTATATCGGCAGGTACATCTATAAGGTACAGTCGGAAGAGCGGCAGAGAGAAGCCGCGAGAGAAGAGATGTTTTGACGTTGACGTGCAGTTCGCGGCAGCGCCGCCATATAAATTTTAAAATTTCAGGGGGATAGACGATGAGAAAATCAACTCTTAAATTTGCATTGATAGGCATTCTGCTTATTTTCGCAATAGCTCCGGTTCTTATTTTGGGAGTGGTAGGAACATTTTCTGTAATCGGGTACAGCAATGATGTCAGAATGAACGAGCTTTCCACGGTCTCACAGTCCAAGGCAGGCTCTGTAAATACGCTGATGTCGGACTATGTAGCGGATGCGACGGCGCTGTCGAAAATGACGACCGTTGTCCAGAACGCGCAGAACAACGACGGCGTGGCTTGGGATACGATAAACTCCTTTACCGAAAACAATGCGGATATCTATGATACGCTTATTGTGGATACCAACGGAAACGTGCTCATCTCGTCCAAAAATCTGGAGACGGGCAGCTTTGAGCATTTCAACGCGGACGGAATGCCCGTGGTTTCGGGATTGGTTTCGTGGGAGAAATACGGATTTGACGCTATGTACATATGCCGCGAGATTTACGCGGATCCCGACAACAAGACAGGCGGCAAGCTCGGATATCTTTGTCTGGTTATCTCTCCCGAGGCGGACAGCACACTTATGAAAGCCCTTTCTGGCAGCTTCCTTGAATCAAACGGTTACTTTGCTCTTATTGACAGCGAGGGCAATATGCTGAACTTCGATAACGGCGGCTCGACCAAAAAAAGCAGCGAAATAGATTCGGCACTTGCCGCTGAAACGCAGAAGATGTTCGACGCTACCCCGAATGTTGCGGGCGGCAGCGAGACCTCCGCGCCCACACAGGGCAAGGCGGGCAAGTATTCTTATGTTTGCGGAATTATCCCCAATGTCACCACTTGGAGATGGATAGGTCTGGTTGACGCGTCGACGTTCTCGACATTCGCGTTCAAGACCAATATTATCAGTTGGATAGCTATCGTTATAATGGCGGTTCTGGCGTCGGTAGTAGCAATGATCGTTATCAGCAGATTTATTGGCGGAATGCACGATATGCTTAAAACAATGGGCAATATCAACACAGATGAGGGCATCTCGGGTCTGCGGTTCAACATAAAGAAAGGCAAGAGCGAGTTGGAGATGATCCAGGCGTCGTTCAACGACTTCCTCGACGAGGTTTATATCAACGGCGAGCGCTACAAGACCATTGCTGAATTGTCCGACAATATGCTGTTCGAGTGGGATTTCCACAAGGAGACCATGTACGTTTCGGACAATACGCTCCAGAAATTTGATTTGAATACCGAGGACGCTACGCTTTCCAACGGTAAATTTCTTGATTCCCTTATGTCCGCAGAGGACGCGGAGAAGTACAAGCGCGATATCAACAATCTGCTTAAGACACAGTCCGGATACAGCGCGGAATATCAGCTCAAGGCAAAGAGCGGTTCCACTATCTGGGTATCGTTCCGCGCGACCTGTATTTCCGACCGTCTCGGCGAACCGCTCCGCGTTATCGGTGTTATGACGGATATCGACAACGAGAAGAAAATGGAGCTTCAGCTTTCCGAGCGTGCAAGCTACGACTTCCTTTCACAGCTTTACAACAGAAGCACGTTTATCAGACATCTGTCCTCCGAGCTTGACCGCAGAGGACCCAAGAAGATCGGCGTTATGTTCATAGACGTCGATGACTTCAAGTTTATCAACGACCGCTACGGACACACCGTCGGCGACGAGGTTATCCGTTTTGTAGCGGATACGATACGTAAAAAGGTTGATGACAAGGGCGGTCTCGCGGGACGCTTCGGCGGTGATGAGTTCGTGCTCTGCTACACCGATCAGGGCGACATTGCAAACCTCGAACAGATTGCAATGGACATTATCGACGAGCTGTATGTCGGCTATACGACCGCTGAGGGAATGCTCATCAACGTAAGAGCGTCTATCGGTATCTCCTACTGTCCTGACCATACGGAGGACGTAAACGAGCTGATTTCTTTTGCGGATACCGCAATGTACTTCGTAAAGAAGAACGGAAAGACCAACTACCACGTTTATGTTCCGGAGGACAGCGCGTCCGGAGAGTACATCGATCCCGAGGGCTACTAATGATCGGGTTTGCTCCGTCACTTACGGCTATACGGTAAATCAATAACAGCTGGGGCGCACGGATAATAATTTGTGCGCCCTTGTTAATGGAAGATACAAAATTGGAGGAGTAGTTTTGGCAAAGGTAATTGCGATAACTAATCAAAAAGGCGGGGTCGGAAAGACGACGACTTGCAGCGCACTTTGCGGCGGTCTTGCCGAACTGGGCAATAAGGTGCTTGCGGTGGATCTCGATCCGCAGGGAAATCTCAGTTTCAGCCTTGGTGTGGAGGTCGAGGATAATTTTACGATCTACGACGTAATGAAAGGCAACTGCGACATCGCCGACGCGATAGTCAGCGGCGTGACTTGCGACGTCGTACCGTCAAATATACTGCTGTCGGGTCTGGAACTGGAGATGACAGGCGTCGGACGCGAGTATGTTCTTCGCGAGCAGCTGGGTGACGTTGCCAAAAAGTACGACTATATCATTCTTGATACGCCGCCCGCGCTTTCGGTGCTGACCATAAACGCCTACACCGCTTCGGACGAGCTTGTAATACCCATGCTCTGTGAAATCTTGTCGCTGCAGGGTATTGCACAGTTAAAGCAGACTATTTTCGCTGTAAAGCGTTACTACAATAAATCGCTGTGCGTTCGCGGAATATTGCTGAACAAGTATAATCCGCGCTTTACACTTACCAAGGAGGTCGAAGAGCTTGCCGAAATGATAGCCAAGCAGCTCGACACGACCATATTCAAGACGAAGATAAGCGCCTGTGTAAGCATTGCCGAAGCTCCCGCGCACGGCGAGAGCATTATCACGTACTCGCCGAAAAGCAGAGGAACAACGGAATTTAAGGCGTTCATCAAGGAACTTATCGGAACGACGAACAAGAAATCAAAGTCAAAGAAAAGCGGAGCTAAAGAATGAGCAGAAGACCTCGCAGTACCGAGACCAAGCCGCAGAATTCGGAGCGGGAGACCGTCGGTAATTCCGGAAACAAGACCCCGCAGGTAATGCGGCTGGTGGAACAGAATAAAAACTCGGCGAACCCCGTCATTCTTGCGGGGAAGAGCCGCGTTCCGAAGCAGCTGCGCGGACGCGAACCGTTGTCGCGGCTGATGAAAGCGGAGTTGGGCGAGGAGTTTTCCGACAGGGAGGACTCCGTTGTCGTGAATTTGACAGAGGCGGCGATCGGGTATGAGGCTCCCGAAATACTTGACCGTTTTAACGCGTGCAGCTGCCACAAGTGCGTGGAGGTGTTTTCGCGGAGAATATCCGAGAAGGTTCCCGCGAGGTTTGCGAGGATCAACAAATCCGCGCGCTCCGGCTCGCGTGAGCTTCGTGAAAGAATGGAGCCCGTGCGCAAAATAGTGCTGTCCGAAATGATTAGGGAGCTTATCGGTAACAAAAAACGCTGCTTCCATGATGAATAATTTGGGAAATTTTACTTGTTGAATTTTGGGTCAAATTGTGGTATAATATGTTAGTTAGGAATTCTTAGGAAAAAAGCGGTAATTCGCCGAAATTTTAACAGGAGTAAGAAATGGCATTAGATATCGGAATAGATCTTGGAACAGCGAATATTATAATCACAATTGCGGGCAGAGGTATCGTGTTGTGCGAGCCTTCTGTTGTGGCTTACGATAAGAAGAAAAAGGCAGTCGTCGCGGTCGGCGCCGAGGCGTATAAGATGATAGGCAGAACGCCCGAGTATATCGTCGCGGTACGTCCGCTGAAGGACGGCGTTATCTCGGACAACGATATGACGCAGGCAATGATAAAGGAGTTCATCGGCATAGTAAACGGCGGTTTTATGGTGAAGCCGAGGATAGTGCTTTGCGTGCCCAGCTCCGTTACCGATGTCGAGCGCAGAGCCGTCGTTGAGGCGGCGCTTTCGGCGGGCGCGAGAAAGGTTTTTCTTATTGAGGAGCCTATCGCGGCGCTTATCGGCGCGGGGATCGACATTTCCCGTCCGAACGGCACAATGGTCGTTGATATCGGCGGCGGAACGTCCGATGTTGCAATTGTTTCGTTCAACGGTATCGTGCAGTCGCGCAGCGTGAAAATGGCGGGCAACAAAATGGATGCGGCGATAATCCGTCACATCACGCAGAAGTATAAGATACTCATCGGCGAAAAGACCGCCGAAAAGGCCAAAATGGAGATTGCGAACGTATTCAAGCCCACGGGTATGAAAAAAATGACGGTTCGCGGCAGACATTTGCTTAAGGGCTTGCCGGAGAGCGTTGAGATAAGCGACCTCGATACCTATGAAGCAATTCATGAAAATGCAATGGAGATAGTCGAGCAGGTAAAGTTGGTACTGGAATCCACGCCGCCCGAGCTGGTGGGCGATATCCTCAGCAACGGCATACTGCTCACGGGCGGCGGGGCGCTGCTCGGAGGACTTCCCGAGCTGATAACCGATAGGGTGGGAGCGCCGTGCTTTATCGCGGACAATCCTATTGAATGCGTGGCAAGGGGCGTCGACGAGGCGTTCAAGATGTCCGATTCGCTGCTTGACGGTTTCGAGCAGGTGCAGCTTTACGGATTTCATTAAACACAAACGGCGGAGCGATTGCTCCGCCGTTTTGCTTTATATTTAAATGGAGTCATCGACGTGTACCAGTACGTCCGATAGTATCTCCATATTCTCAAGCTTTGCCGCGCATAAATCGCCAATATACCTTATATCGCTGAACGTAGCGCGGACGTACATAATGTCGCCGATACCAAGGTTGCCGAGATCGCAGGTCGGCTTGTCGGGACTTATTTCACCCATTTCGGTGAAACAGAGCAGTTCGTTAGTATTGTAAGCTGAAGTAACAAAGAACCCCACGTCCAGCCCAAACCAACTTCCGAGGATCGGCAGCTTATTCTCAATGGGGGTAAAGCGCAGAGCTCCGCCGTCCGGTTCATACGAATTGCGCGCAGACGAGCTCATAAATCCCTCGATAGTGACCATACCCTCAAATCTCATGAATACCCCATAGTCTCCCACGTCGGGGTAGTAATAGCTGTGGTTCTCCTCATAGCCGGACGGGTCAATCAAAAATTGCGTTGTCGCCTCGACAAGTGTCAGCCCGCATATTTTGTCGCCAACGTTCACGCGCCTGTATTTGTTATTGTTTACAGGTATCTCGCCTACAAACTCCATTCCGTCAAACAACTCAGGGTTATTGTAGTTGTCGTATGCCGTGCCCTCGGGTTCTTTAAAGTACTGAAATCCGTCGCAAAAAACTCTCACGCCGTCGTTGTCGGCGGTGATTTGGTCAACGGTTGTAAAATCACCGTGAATATCAAGCACCTTGGTTATTTCCGACGTGTAGATCGTTTCCCCGTCAAGTCCGACAAGAATCGTCGGCTCGCCGCGCGGGTCGGCAGGCTCAGTCTCGGCACTGCTGTTTTCGTCCGAGCTTTCCGAGCTGCTTTCGGAGCTTTCTGCCGCAGAGGAACTGTCCGTACTGTTGATTGGCTGCTCAATATTACTTTGAGTAATATCGGCTGTGCTTTCGGAATTATCACCCGAGCAGCCGCCTATTGACAAGGATAAAACCGCAGTCATTACGCTGAATATACTTACTGTAATTCTCGATCTCATATTATTTACCTCCAATACGTTTATGGGAAATTTTCTCTTTCAACAATAATGACGTAAAATCACGCAAAATCTTACAGAAAAGGCGGAGAAGATCTCCGCCTTAATTTAAATTTCAACGTCAGCGTTGTAGTCCACGCCGTCTATACCGAAGCCGAACATCGCGTAGAAATCGCTCCAGTAGCCGTCCATGTCGGTAAGCTCCTTGAAATTGTCGGCGGACAGGCTCTCCCACGCCTTTGTGACCTCGGACTGTATCTCGGGGAGCATTTCCCAATCGTCCATGCGTATCTGCCCCTCGCCGTCAAGGTTCAGCTCGTTATTGCACAGTTTCGCGAACAGCCTGTACATCTGCTCAATACAGCCCTCGTGATTGCCGTGTGCTTTCATTATCTTATAGAGAATGGAAATATACAGCGGCACTATCGGGATAGCCGACGATGACTGCGTTACAAGCGCCTTGTTTACGGAAACATACGCCCTCACGCCGTTTTCGGTGATCTTCTTTGAAGTCTCAAGCAGATGCGCCTTGGCTCTGCCGATCGAACCCTCGTAGTACATCGGGTGAGTAAGCTCGGGACCGATATAGGAGTACGCGAGCGTGACCGCGCCGTCCTCGAGAGCGTCCGCAGCCTTGAGTGCGTTGATCCACGCTTCCCAGTCTTCGCCGCCCATGACCTTAACGGTAGCCTCGATCTCCTCGTCGGTAGCGGGTTCAATGGTTATTTCGGAGACCGTGTTGCTGCGCAGGTCGATCGTTTTGTTGGCGTAGGGAGCTCCCGTGGTTTTGAGAACGCTCTTGTAGACGGTCTCGCCGACGGTTCTGCGCGGCGCGGCGAGCGAATACACGACCATATCAACCTTGCCGAGGTCGGACTTTATAATGTCGATGACTTCCTTTTTGCACTCGTCCGAATAAGCATCGCCGTTGACGGACTTTGCGTAAAGACCATCCGCCGCCGCGAATTTCTCAAAGGCCTTGGTGTTGTACCAGCCTGCTGTGCCCGTTTTGCTGCCGCCGCCCTCCTTGTCAAACATAACGCCGAGGGTAGCCGCGCCGCAGCCGAAAGCCGCCGATATTCGTGAAGCCAGCCCGTACCCCATTGACGAGCCGATGATCAGTACCTTTTTAGCGCCGTTCAGCCGTCTCTTGGACTTAACGTAATCTATCTGTGCCTTGACTGCCGCTTCGCAGCCGACGGGGTGGGCAGTGGTACAGATAAATCCTCTTACTTTTGGTTGAACTATCATTTTTGTGTCCTCCTATTATGTTATAAATGTATTATACCACGTTTTCCCTGCTTTTGCAAGTACAAAACGGAGTTACATTAAAAACGCCGAAAAATACGGGGCTATGCCGCCGCATAGCCCCGTATTTTTTAAAGTCGTAATGTAAGCCTGAGCACCATCATCAGTGCGAAACTCTCCGCGAGCCGAACCTTTGACCCTGTTTTCCGCATAGCGTAAGTTACAACCTCGGCAACTGCGCAGAACTTATCTACAAGCGTTATCATAAACGTCTCGCGGTGACGCGGAAGGCGCTTGGTCATAGGCCACATATGATTGATTATCATATCGCCCTCAAGCTCGTTTATCGGGAACATCTGCGACGCGTTGTAGAACGCGATGTTCGCGTGTTCGGCAGCGTGGGAGTTTGCAATACGTTCGTGCGTTTTGCGGTCGTAAAAGAAGAGATCATGCAGCAGTCCGGCACGCGCTGCGGACTTCGCGTTAAGGCGAAAGAAACGGCACAGCAGAAAATTGTAGTAGGATACGTTCAGCGAGTGCTGAAGCCGCGTCGTGCCGCAATGATGTCCGAATTCGCTCAGACTCAGAACGGAGTTGTTGTCAAGCAAGTCGCTTACACAGCTGTAATAGTCGTTGACCGTGGAAAGGTCTTTTTTGGAGAGCACAGCTCTGAACATAATAAAATCACCTTGCAAAATTTAATCTATATATATTGTACCTTTTTTTCGCCGCAAATGCAATGGTAATTTTTTACTTTGTGAAATGTTAACAAAAATTTATAAAAATTTTTGTATATGTTGATTTTTTAAGGATTTTTTTAATTAAAAAACCTGTCGATCAGCAGGATGCGCTTAAACAGGGCTATGCTTTTTGCTTGAATTAAGTAAAAAATCCTGATAACGATTACTTTTGTGCACTATGCACAAAAATGACCCATTATATTTCTATATAATTATGGGTATTGTCGGACTTGTAATAATTAAGTATTTGGTGTATAATTAAATTATAGGATTATATAAATGCACAAAATTTGCAGGCGGAAAACATCTGCCTGTGGGTACTTTATTTTTATTCCGGACTACATAATTTTGGAGGTGCGATATATTGAGCAATTTTAAATGGATGCCGCTGGCGGGGCTGAACCTGTCCGCCGCAAATCTCGCAGCTGCCGAAAAGCTGCGCAGATTCGGGTTCGCGGTAAACTGCGGAGAATTCGGCTCGGAGAAATACACAAAGGCCGGGCTGTGCATTTACGATGTGCTGGCGGAAAAGGAAAACCCGAACATACTTATCATTACGCCGAACAGCGAGCTTTACAGTTGGTACAGGGTAATGGTGACAACGCTTGGCGCTGATTTTAAAATTATCACCGGCGCACCTAATTCGCTGCTGTTTTTCAACGAATTCGGGGCGGGACTGTACATGATGTCCTCCAACACCCTCTTCGGGGATAACGTCCTAAAAAAGAAAGCCGGCAAGAATTTCCTCTGGGATCTTATCATTATTGACGAGGAGCAAGACCCGGGAGTTCCCGATTACAAAAAGTACCGCGAGAATATTATCTGGAGCAGCGAAAAGCTGCTTGTGAACACCCCGTTCCCCGCAAGGAACGACGACGATAAAAAGGAGCTTGCCGAGCTTATCAAGAGCGTGCTCTCGAGCGGTGAAAAAGCGGCGAAAGCCGACGAGATCGGCTTTGACGCGGGAGCGGCGCGTCTTGACGAGGAGTCCGCGGTAATGAGATATTTTGATGTGCCCGCGTACTCCGACAAGTTTGAGCGCAAGGTGTCGTTCGTGGACTACGGTTTTGACGAGGACACCTTGGTGAACCTCCGCAGACGCGTCGATCTGCGTTCGGGTCTGCCTGTTTACCGTTTCGGCGGAAACGTTTTCGAGGCTTATGACTGCGAGAGGTTCGAGAAAGAGCGCCGCGCTTACATAAAAATGTCCTACACTCGTTCCGACGTTGAGGATCTGAGGGCGTTTGACAAGAAACTCGACAGCCTTATAAACTATGTGACCGACGTTCTTTCCGAAGAGAACAGCCGCGTAATGATCTACTGCTGCGGTAAGGAATCCGTCGAGTATCTGCGCAAGGCGCTGACCTGTATGTTCGGCGCGGATGTCCGTGTGGCGCGCGACGAGCTGTCCAATCCCGACGATATTGCGGTAAAGCTCTCCGTAAACGCTGTACGCAGCTATCCGAGAATACTTATCGGAACAGACATTCTCGGTACCATCGGCAACGGAATGAGCGGAATAAATTGTATCATCAACTACGAACTGCCGCTGTCTCCTGCGCTGCTCGAAAGAAGAATGACCCGTCACGGAAACGCGAAAGAGGCAGAGAGACGCTTTGTCATCTTCCGAGACAGCAACAACCTTTTTGATACCTGCGCTCTTGAAAAAGTGCTGTATCTGCAGCTTGAAAGCGGCTTCTGCGGCAAGCTGCCCGCAAGAAGCATATTGCTCGACGTTCCCGAAAAAGCGGACTGCATTAACCGCCTTATCGACGATCTGAAATACATTCGCGGCGTTGCCAAGGAGATAGACAACTGCCTTGACCTCATCAAAAAGGTAAAGTGCGAATATGCTATTCCCGAAACGGAGGGTATCCAGAACAGCAAGCAGCTCGCGGAGTTCGCGGAGAATATGCTTGAACGCGTATACAAGCTGTTCGGTTTGAGCGAAAGCTCCTCGAAGGACGATATTTCCGCGGCAATCAACGGGCTTGGCGGATTGTGCATAGTAAGCGACGGACAGCTTAAAAAGGCTCCCGACTGCGCGGCAATGTCGGATTCGTTTACGAACGACAGCTACTCCAACCAACCGTTCGCCTTGGACGCTCTTAAGGGTCTCGCCGACGCAAAGGCGCAGATAGACGAGCTTCACAAGAGCGATGACTTCCACCTCAAGATTAAACAGGAGATCGTTTCTCTTAACGACTGTATACAATATCCCGTATTGTACGGAATATGGAAGTACAGGGCAAAGGAACAGGATTCCGACCGCTCCTTTAAGGATTACATCAAGATATACAACGACGGTATCTGACCAAAGTTGTTTACGGCTCAACCGTGCGGAGCCGATCCGATAATTATAAAAGCGCGGAGAAACGAGGCGTAGATAATGAGCGAGAGCTATGAAACAGTGGAAAAGCTGCTCGGCGACTTTTTTGAGCGAAACACAGCGGGCGACAAAGAGGGTATGAAGTCGGTTATCGACGATATTCAGCAGAAGCTGAAGTCGGGCAGTGTCGACAGCGACCCGTTTAAGGACTATTTCAACAATATGTATGCCGGCAGAGGTGCGATAAACGTAAACGGTATCGCCAAGGATTATCCGAGGGAATCCATTATACGTGAGCTTTTGCAGAACGTTTTCGGGTGCGATTACGATTCGCCCGATATCAAGGTTATGATCGAGTTCCTCGATGAGGGACAGGTAAAACTCACCTACAACGAGACGGGATTTACGCTGGCGCAAGTGTTCTACTATCTTTCGGTAGGGCGCAACGAAGGCGACAAAAAACGCGAAGGCCGTTTCGGTCTGGGCGCTAAGAGCGTTTTCGCGAACGTCGATTGGTTCAAAATGCGCTCGAACGATTACTCGCTGCGCGTAGTCAACGACGAGGGAACTCTAAAGGTGCGCGAGCTTCAGCTCAACGGACAGCATTTCCCGCACACGGAGATAGTGTTCGCGCTGCCTGAGAATGAGCAGGAGGCACTCCATGAGAACCTCACCACGCTCACGTCGAAAAAGGGCATATACATAAATATGGTAGACCTCTGTTTCGCGTTCATCAGGAAGAAGAATCTGAAAGCGGTCGATGACGAGGAGTGCATTCAGAGAACGTTCAACATCGCGATAATCAACTACGGCAAGCCTGAAGTTGTTTATAAGATACAGCTTTACCGCAAGGACGCGAACGACGTTCCCAAGGTAAGATTTTTCGAGAACGGCAAGAGCGTCGCGGATTTCCTGCATGCGGAGCGCGACGGCTTCACTTACCTTATCCCGTATGCGATATCGGGCGCAAAGCGCGATGCGGCAAAGGTACTGATGAACAAGTACAACTACTTTTCCACCTATGAGTTAACAGGCTTTGTTCGTGCAAACAACGTGGATTTTGTTGATGAGCAGCTTTCGGCGTTCTTCGTTTCTGTGCCGAATAAATACATCACAAATAACCGTTCGGGTATCAAGTACGACTCGCTGGAGGAGTGCTCGGGCAAGATAGAGCAAGGCATACTCTCCGTTGCTGAGGAATACAAAAAGCTGTTTGTGCTGGAACTTATTCAGCGGCAGGACGTTCCTGACCGTTATATGCTTCGTCCGAAGGCGTATGTTTTCGAGTTCTTCTACAATTATATAAACACTAGCGGCATTGTAAAGGGTCTGCGTGAAAAGTTCGGCGACAGCGTTTCCGTGCTGTTCCCGCATTCGCCCGAGCCCGTGCTGTTTGAGGGTCTGCGCAAGAACGGTTTTTTCACCGAGCGCGACAACGTTTCCAAAGAAGAGCATGAGGACGGCAGCGCCGCGAAGATGCTCCTGCAGGATATCGAGCAAATGAACACATGGTACGGCAAGGACGACAACCACGTTCTTGTCGCAAGGTATGACTGGTCGGTCGCGGGAACGGACGAAGGCGGCAAGGAGTATCTGTATTCGTTCTATCAGGACGGAAACCAATATCTCATGTCCTCTGACGGTCGCAAGGTCAAGGATTACGAGCTTGGCGCGAGCTTCCGCAGCATAATCAGCCTTAAGCTCAACGAGAGCATAGTTAACGGCTCCGTTGCGGACGAAAACGCTTTGGCGGAGGCGTTCGCGGTTATTGACGAAATGTTCGGCGAAAACTACCGCATTTCGATGAAGTACTTCCAGTTCGTCATCACGTCCGGCACGGCATCCGTTCAGTTTGAGATATCCAAGATAAATATCGGCAACCTCAAAAAGGCTTACGATACGCTGGCGGCTCATGAGATGCGATTTGAAAATCATCAGATCTTCAATCAGGTAATAACGCTGATGGTGAACTCATTCACGAACGGCAAGGACACCATTCAGTTCCTGCAAGAGATCAAGAGCCAGGGCGGTGAAGTAACGCTGGCGCTCGATATCAACAAGCGCTACCGCTTCTCTGTTTACGGAAAGCAGTTTATGATCCCGCCCAACATCACCAATGCGGAGTTGCTTGATATCATCGGCGACGTTTACGCGCTTATCGAGAGCGGACTGCTCAATAAACGCATATTCGACTTTCCGTATTCCGCGGGCCGCTTTAACTTCGACACGCAGGACGTTCTGTCAGTGCTCCCCGACGCGCGCAACGCAGATGCTGTGGAGCAGATAATGTCCAAGACTTACGTCTGCGACCTCGGTATGGATAAGATCGCGCTGTTGGATAAGGACAACAAGCTGATGAAGATCGTCGACCTGTCCGCTCCGATCGCACCCGAGGATATGGAAAAGAGCGCCAAGGTGGTTATTCTGCGTGACGGAATGTCCAAGCCGCAGTACGCGGGCTTCGCGGAGTTCCTCATTACGGGCGCGAACAAGAACAGGCTTTCGGCGCTTTATTCCGGTACGGAAGAGCCTAATCTGGTGCTGCTCGATCAGCTGCCGTATTACTACAAGCCTGTACCTTCGATCACGCGCAAGGAGTTCGATTATCTGCGTGAGCAGGTATGCCGTATCGCGCCGCACGAAAAGGAGAACAAAAAGGCATACCGAAACTATTTCGCGCGCGACATAAACGCGAAGCTCTACGGCTACGGCGGCGTTTGCCCGTGCTGCGGCTACGAAACGGGTGTGCTCAACAGCTTTGTTGTCAAGAAGTTTTCGATCGGACTTATGAACGGCGAAAAGGAGCAGAAGTTCAACTTCTCGCTGTACCTTTGCCAGAACGATGCTGCCGCTGCTTCCGGCTGGCTCATCGACGACATAAGCATTGGGGGAATGACCCCGTTCCTGTGGCTGGAGGAGATCGGAGAGATAGACAATATCCCGCCCGAGTTCCTGTACTGCCGCGTTAAATTCCGCAGACAGGTAACTTATGATATAGTTGAACCGGGAGACACCAAAGTTCCCGAGACCGTTTACGACGGCGCTCCCGAGGTGCTCGATCTGGTGCTCAGCCCCATGATGGCGGCAAAGTGGTACGAGGATAACGCGTCACCCGTCAACCGCGAGGCGGCGATAAAGGAAGCTGCCGCAGCGCAGGCTCAGACGGAGGTTCCCGACGAAAAAACCGCTGCTGTTGAAACTCCCAAGGAGTACGACGAGAACGGAGAGGAGATCGTTACCGAGCTTAAGCCCACAGAGACGATAAATCAGCTAAGATCGAGTGCCGATAAGGACGTTTCAATGCCCGATCAGCCGAAACTCACGCCCAGACACCCGAAGGTTGATAATATCGGTGACATTACAATGTAAATAATTAACTTAGACCGCTGCTCAGCAGGGCGCAAAGGTTTCATCTGCGCTTCTGAACGGCGGTTTAAGACTGTTATTGACAGTGTGAAAATTTTAACTATAAGAAAGGATTGGTGAGTTTTGGGTAAACTGCATTCCGTTCGGCTGCCGCATTTCAGCGGCTCGGCGGAGCAATCAACGAGAAAGATCCCCGCTCCCGAGCTGGTAGCAATAAGTATGCTTCAGCATATCGGAGCGCCTTGCGAGCCGTGCGTCGCAGTCGGCGACAACGTTAAGATCGGTCAGAAGATCGGCGATACGGAGGCATTTATGTCCGCGCCGGTTCACGCATCGGTCAGCGGCGTGGTAAAGGAGATCAAGGACGTAATGAACGTCGGAGGGCGGCTGTGCAAAACGGTCGTCATCGCAAACGACAATAAGAACGAGATGTCGCCCGACATCAAGCCGCCAAAGGCGGACACACGAGAGGAGTTCATCAAGGCAGTGCGCGAGAGCGGCGCGGTAGGTTTGGGCGGCGCGGGATTTCCCACACACGTTAAGCTGGCTTACGACCGCAGCAAGGTCAAGATCGACTATCTGCTGCTCAACGGCGCGGAGTGTGAGCCGTACATCACGAGCGACTACCGTGAGCTTATGGAGAATTCCGACAACGTTCTTGCGGGAATTGATATGGTAATGACGAGGCTGGAGATTCCGAACGCGATAATCGGCATCGAGGCAGACAAGCCGCAGGCTATCGCGAAACTGGAAAAGCTCGTGATACGTTATCCGAACATTACTGTTAGGCGGCTGCCGAGCGCGTATCCGCAGGGCGCGGAGAAGGTGCTCATCCACACGCTAACGGGGCGCGTAGTCGGCGAGGGCAAGCTCCCCTCGGACGTTGGCTGTATGGTTATGAACGTCTCGACGGCGGGCTTTATTTACAGCTACATCAAGACGGGCATTCCGCTTGTAAAGCGCCGTATCACGATAGACGGCGATATAGTAAATTCCCCCGCGAACTTCTTTATTCCCGTGGGAACGCTGCTCCACTCGATCGTGGGATTTGCGGACGTTCGCCGCCAGCCCGACAGAATTGTCCTCGGCGGACCAATGATGGGCTCGTGCGCGTTCGACCCCGATACGCCGCTCGGCAAGACCAATAACGCCGTGCTGTTGTTCGGCGACACCAAGGAGCGCAAGACGAGCGCGTGTATCCGCTGCGGACGCTGCGTGAGAGCCTGTGCGGTCAACCTTATGCCGACCGAGCTTGAAAGCGCCTACGATGCGCGCGACGCTGCCGCTCTGGAGCAGCTCAAGGTCAATCTCTGCATGAACTGCGGCGCGTGCAGCTTCGTATGTCCCGCAAAGCGTCCGCTTGCCGAGAAAAATCAGCTTGCCAAGGATTTTCTGCGGCAGAGCAAAGCAAAACAACAAGGAAAGTGAGGTGGGGGTAAATGAATAAATTGTTTGTCGAGTCCTCGCCGCATATACGCAGCGCGTGGACTACGCAGAAAATAATGTTGAACGTAATTATCGCGCTTTGCCCCGCGCTCATTATGTCCACGTACATATTCGGCATAAAGGCACTGCTGCTGACGATAATATGCTGCGCGTCGTGCGTGCTGCTGGAGTTCCTTTTCAACAAGATCACCAAACGCGAGGACACGATTTACGATCTGTCGGCGGTGGTGACGGGTATGCTTCTGGCGTTCAATCTGCCTGTCGATCTGCCCGTTTATATGGCGATAATCGGCTGCTTTGTCGCGATAATTATCGTGAAATGCCTGTTCGGCGGAATAGGACAAAACTTCGCGAACCCCGCGATCACCGCGCGAATTGTACTTATGATGTCGTTCGCGGGGAGCATGACGAAATGGACCGCGCCGTTCTCGTGGAAAGAGGGCGTGGACGCTACGGTAAGCGCTACTCCGCTTGCCGCGGATACGCTGCCGCCGCTTACGGATATGTTCTTCGGCTTCCGCGCGGGCTGTCTGGGCGAAACCTGCATTGCGGCGCTGCTTTTGGGCGGTCTGTATTTGATATTTACCGGACTGGTGCGTCCGACTACTCCCGTCTGCTTTATCGGCACTGTCGCGGTGCTGTCGTTCTTCTACGGCGGCTGCGACGTGAACTTTATGCTGTATCAGCTTATGTCGGGCGGTCTTGTTCTGGGTGCGTTCTTTATGGCTACCGACTACGCGACAACGCCGCTGACGACAAAGGGCAAGATCATCTTCGGCGTGGGATGCGGACTTATCACGTTCGCGATACGTCAATTCGCGTCGATGCCCGAGGGCGTTTCGTTCTCCATTCTGGTGATGAACTGCCTTACTCCTCTTATCGACAGATTTACCGCGCCGAAGGCTCTCGGAGCAGTGAAGCCGAAAAAGGAGGGTAAGCAATGATACAGAAGCTGAAACCGATATATGTGTTGGCGCTTATCGCAGCAATAATTTCGGGACTTATCATCGTGGTGTACAACCTTACCTATGTCGATACCACGAATATCCTTACGGATAAACAGGCTGCGGCGGTAACGACTATCTACGGCGGCACAAAGGACGACTACGAGATTGTACCGCTCGTTATCAAAAACGAAAATAACGAAGACGAACCGACCGAGATAAGCAAAAAGCTGACCGACGCGGGGCTGGATATCGCGAAGATCATCAAAAAAAAGAGCGACGGCAGTCTGGCGTTCGAGTGCCTTGTAAAGGGCTACAAGAAAGGGTTTGACATTATGGTCGGCGTTAAGGACGGAGCGGTCGCGGGAGTTGCGATAGTGTCTGTTGGCGAGGAGACTCCGGGTCTGGGCACGAACACCGACGACCCCGAATTTCTCGGCAGCTTCAAGGGAATAACGGACAAGGCGACGATTGTCAAGACAGCGCCGTCCAGGGACGGAGAGGTTCAGGCGGTAACGTCGGCGACGTTCTCGTCGAAGGGTGTTGCGAACGCGGTAAATATTGCGCTTGAAGCGTTTAAAGCAATTGGAGGTGAGGCACAGTGAGCTACTTAAAGGAATTTACCAAAGGTCTGGTCAAGGAAAATCCGACGCTGGTAACGCTGCTCGGAATGTGTCCGACCCTCGCGATAACGACCATGGCGAGCAACGCTATCGGTATGGGCGCGGCAGCAACGTTCGTGCTTATCTGCTCCAACGTGGCTATTTCGCTGCTGAAGAAGTTTATCCCGAAGCAAGTGCGTCTGCCCTCGTATATCGTGGTTATTGCGGGCTTTGTAACGCTTATCAGCTTGATTTTGCAAGCGTTTGTACCCGCAGTTTACGATGCGTTGGGCATCTATCTGCCGCTTATCACGGTAAACTGCATAATTCTCGGGCGCGCGGAGATGTTCGCGTCCAAGAACAACGTAGCCGCGTCCGCTCTTGACGGCGCGGGAATGGGTATCGGTTTTACGCTGGCACTGCTGGCGGTCGGCTCGATACGCGAGATATTCGGCTCGGGAACTTGGTTCGGTCTGCCGCTTATCCCCGAAGCGGCTCAGGAGGCTATAAAGCCGATGACGATATTCGTGCTTCCGGCGGGAGGATTTTTCGTGCTCGGCTGTGTTATCGCGCTGGTGAACAAAATTGCCAACCGCAAGCCCCCCGAGGCAACGGGCTGCGCAGCTTGTCCGAACAGGGAAAGCTGCATAAGCGTTGAAAAAACCGAAAAAAATCTCAAAAATACGGAAAAGGAGGATAACAAGTAATGGAGCTTGCTAAAAGTATGATGATGATCCTCCTCACGGGTATTCTGACGGACAACTTCGTTTTGTCGAAGTTCCTCGGTATCTGTCCGTTCCTCGGCGTTTCCAAGACCTCGAGCGGCTCGCTCGGAATGGGCTGCGCGGTTACGGCGGTAATGATACTCGCGACAGCGGTAACTTATCCGTTGTATTACCTGTTCCTTGTTCCTATGGGCCTGGAGTATCTGAACACGATACTGTTTATTCTGATCATCGCAATGTTGGTTCAGTTGATCGAGATGGTGCTGAAAAAGTACATTCCCACATTGTATAAGTCGCTGGGCGTGTATCTGCCGCTTATCACCACGAACTGCGCGGTACTGGGCGTTACGCTGCTCAATCTGGAGGGTTACAGTTTCCTCGAGAGCATTGTGAACTCACTCGGCGCGGGTCTCGGTTTTATGGTGGCAATGCTGATATTCTCGGGCGTTCGCGGACGGCTGGAGCGCTGCAATGTTCCCAAGGCGTTCGCGGGTATGCCGATAACTCTTGTCGCGGCGTCTATCGTGTCGCTTTCGTTCGTCGGCTTCGGCGGACTGGTTGACGGATTGTTCGGAGGTGCATAATGGAAATATTTATGACTTATGTTCTCCCCGTAATTATTTTTGCGGCGATTGGCGCGGCGGCGGGCGGACTGCTTCTGCTCGGCTCGAAATTCCTCGCGGTGGAAACGGACGAGACCGTCGCGAAGATCGCCGAGGCGCTTCCTAACGCGAACTGCGGCGCTTGCGGCTATTCGGGCTGCGAGGGCTACGCAAAGGCGGTTGCGGCGGGCGAAGCTCCCAACAACAAATGTAAGCCCGGCGGAGCTGCCGCTGCGGAAAAAATTGCCGCGATCATGGGGCAGGAGGCGCTCGCGAGTGAAAAGGAGGTCGCTTTCGTGCGCTGCAACGGCTGTAAGGGCGCTACCGAGGAGCGTTACACCTTTATCGGCACGCCGTCCTGCGCGGCTACGGAGCGTTTCTACAACGGCAAGGGCAACTGCCGCACGGGCTGTGACGGCTACGGCGACTGCGCAGCAGTCTGCCCCGAGAACGCTATCTCGATAATCAACGGCGTTGCAGTGGTGAATCCCGCGAAATGCGTTGCTTGCGGAAAGTGCGTTGCTGTGTGTCCAAACCACCTTATTGTAATTCACCCCGCGAAACAGAAGGTCGATGTGCGCTGTTCATCGAAAGACCCCGGAAAGGTCGCCAAGGATATATGTAAGAACAGTTGTATCGGCTGCAAGATATGCGAGAAAAAGTGCCCCGAGGGCGCTATTACCGTTTCCGACAACCACGCTACTATCGACTACTCGAAGTGTACGGGGTGCGGAGCGTGCGCGGCGGCTTGTCCGAGAAAGTGTATACTCACTCTTCCCGAGTGTCAGTAACCTAATAGTTAAAGCCCGTGTTATTCCGACACGGGCTATTTTATTAGAGCCTGTTTAGTATTTCGAAATGCGCCGAATGTGCCCGCGTTTTGGTGCAGAACAAGGCGATTTTTCTCCGACATACTGTATGTATTTCAAGAAAAATCAACGAAGTTATGCACCAAGGCGCGGGTGCAGACGGCGTGTTGAGGGATACTAAACAGGCTCTTACAGAAGAACCGCTCCGCAAACGCAAGCCGCCGCGCCGACAACAAGGAATATCAGCCCAACGGCGAATTTTTTCCTGCACCTGTCCATAAAATTCCGCTGTTCTCCGGATATGCTTAATATCGGATACCGCCGTCTGTAAATAAGGTACAGAACGATACCCGATTGATTGTTCCCCGAAGCGGAGAGAAATCCCCATAGGCGCGGACATTCAATTCCCCTGCATGACGCATCAGTCTGCACCAGCTTATACAACTGATATGTTGAGAACGCTCCGCCGACAAGAAGTACCGCTGCGCCCGCCGCGATAATATAAATACTCATTGTTCACCTCATATTCTCTTGATGATCTCATACAATAAAAACGCCGTGCTCACCAGTGCCAGACAGAATACTCCTACCGTAACGTATACTCTGTCAGGCAGGAGCAAAGCTGCGGCAAACATCACGATCATTACGATAATGTTCAGAATTATTGCTGTGAACAGACGTTTCCCGCTTTTTACGACGTTCGTCGTTTCCTCAAGGTGTTTCATCATTTCATCATCTCCTTTAAGAAGTTCGTCCAAGCTCACCCCATAAAGCTCGGATATCTTGACTATGCTCATGATATCGGGATAGGACTTTTCGTTTTCCCAGTTTGATACGGTCTGCCGTGTAACGTACAGCTTTTCGGCAGCCTGCTCCTGCGTAAGACCGCACTTTGCCCTTGCCGCTTTCAGCTTTTTTCCTATCTCCAAAACTCCGCCTCCTTTCACTTTAACTATACCACGATCTGCCATTTTCGTCTATCAAAACGTTTTTGAATTAGGCGTTTTCTCGTGCAAAAACATTTTTACACCGCATAACAGCGCGGTTTGTCGACAATAAATAATGCCGCGCGGTAAACGCCGCACGGCATTAAATCAAACGATATATCCCATTCCGACCTTTGTGCCGATGTAATCATGCAGACCCGCCTGCTCCAGCTTTCTCCGCAGCCGCGCGATATTGACGGAGAGCGTGTTTTCGTCGACAAAGCTGTCGGTCGCCCAGAGCTTGTTCATCAGCAGCTCACGGCTGACGACCTTTCCCTTGTTTTCAAGAAGCGTTTCCAGAATACGGTACTCGTTTTTGGTGAGGTCGATCTTTTCGCCGTTGAACGTCAGCGTCGCGTTTGACGTGTTGAGAACCGCGCCCTTATGCGTGATAACTCCGATATTCTCCGCGAAATCATAGCTCCTCCGCAGAATAGCCTGAACCTTGGCTACCATAACGCTTAAATCGAACGGCTTGGCGATAAAATCGTCGCCGCCCATATTCATAGCCGTGACGATATTCAGATTATCCGACGCGGACGAAATAAACACCACCGGACACTTGCTCACGGCGCGAATTTCGCTGCACCAGTGAAATCCGTTGTAGAACGGCAGCGAAATATCCAGCAGCACAATATGAGGATCGAATTTTTGAAATTCCCCCAGAACGTCGTGGTAGTCGTCCGCGCGCCGAACCTCAAATTCCCATTCGGAAAGCCGTTTTATTATCGAATTTGCGATGCCGTCATCGTCCTCGGTAAGAAAAACCTTGTACATATCAACCCTCGTTTCCGTTAAGCATACGGTAGAATTCCTCGGCGTAGCTGTCCGTCATTCCGCAGACGCAGTCGGTCGCGAACAGCAGACGGCGGTAGCATTGCTCCGCGTCCGATTTCCCGACGCACGCGCGTTTGCATATCTCGAGGTAATTTTCGGAAAGCACCTCGGTGAGATCGCGGTCGAAAATACGCTGTTCGTCCGTGTCAAACCGAAGCGCCGCGCCGACGATCTTATCCAACAGAAGCGTCATCATCGAATTTTCGGACAGCTCGCTGCGCACTATCGCCGACGAGCGGAACGCGTACCGATAAGCAATATCGCCGAGCGCATAAGCGAGCACGTTCGCGGAGCTTGCCGCCAGCAGCTCGTTTTTAAATTCGCCGCGCATAATAAGCTCATAGTTTTCGCAGAACGCGTCTGAAGCCGCGTATATCAGCATATTCTGGAGCTTAACTATCCAGCGCTGAACGGCCTTTAGCTGCGGGTCACGCATATTGAAGCTCTCAGCCGATCTGAACGATTTTTCAAGCTCCTCGGCGGCATTCTCCAGTATCTTCATTTCCTCAGTCGAACCGCATTTTTCGCTGTATTTCGCGCTTAGCAGCTCGGCGATCATCTTGTGATAGTCCAGCAGACCCTTGACCGCAGCATCCTCGATATCGGCGGTCTTGTACGCGATATCGTCCGCCGCCTCCAGAATAAACGTAAGCGGATAACGGCAGCCGCCTGCGCCCGTCCGTTCGGTGATATCGCGGAAAAGCGGCTCCTCGGACAGATAGTATCCCATTTTTTTCGTCCGTATATCTCCGCTTTTTTTGTTGATGCCCGTCGAGTTTACGGGGTACTTGACGATAGTGTTCAGCAGCGCGTAGGTGAGGTTCATTCCCGTGTCCATATCCATAAGGCAGTGCAGACGTGAAAGCACGCGCAGCGCCTGAGCGTTGCCCTCGAAGTTGAAAAAGTCGCCTTTCATCTGATCGTCGAGCAACTCTGTAACAGGTTTTCCTTTAAATGTAAGCCTGTCGAAATTTTCCTCGAACCACTGTCGAATGGAAAATTCCCCGAAATGCCCGAACGGCGGGTTTCCGATGTCGTGGACCAGTCCCGCGCACTCAAGAATATCGCAGCAATTTTCGCGGACTATCTCGTCAACTCCGGATTTTTTTTCTTCAATTAACCGCCTGAATATCGTATCGCCGAGCGACCCCGCAAAAGAGCTTACCTCCAGCGAATGAGTAAGCCGCGTTCTTACAAAATCGCCGCGGTTGAGCGGATAGACCTGCGCCTTGTCCTGAAGCCGCCGAAACGACGCGCTGCCGATTATGCGGTGGTAGTCCTTGCGGAACTCGGTGCGCACGTCGTTGGGGTTGGGCGAGATGTGTTCGCGCTCGCGCTTAGCGCAAAGCAGTTTGTCCCAAGTAAACATAAAAACTCCGTTCTCCGATAACAATAAACGGCATATCGGAATAAAATATAATGTCGGAAAATTCTTGAATAATCAAAAGCACAGCGTCAATAATATTCTCGACAGGGAAGTGAGCAAACTCACAAAAACAATGAAAGGAATGGTTTTAATGTTAGTGAAACGCGGTGAAATATATTACGCCGATCTAAGCCCCGTAGTAGGCTCGGAACAGGGCGGCATACGCCCCGTGCTGATAGTGCAGAACGACGTCGGAAACAAGCACTCGCCGACGGTGATAGCGGCGGCGATAACAAGTAAAAAGGAAAAATCCCAGCTCCCGACACATATATCCGTGGCAGCGTCGTCCTGCGGCTTGGCAAAGGACTCGGTGGTACTTCTGGAGCAGGTGCGTACATTGGATAAACGTCGTCTTAAGGAGCGCATGGGCGAACTTGACAGCAGCTCCATGCAGCAGGTGAACGACGCATTGTCCGTCAGCTTTGGGCTTTAAATACGGAGGGCAAGAGCAATCTTGCCCTTTTGTTTTTATGGTTAATGAGAACGCGCTCTTTCTGTTTGTTTACTTTATATTTTTTATGTAAAAAAACAAGAACCACTGAAACCCCGTAAGCAGCGCGACCAGCAGAACGATAACGATTTGCACAGCGCCCCATTCGGGCATAAAAACGCAAATGACAACAAGCGCAATAGTGAGGAGTATCGCGCTTCTCAAAAAACTCTTAGCATTCTTCATTTTTGGATTTTCGCCGCCGTAACGGTATTCCGCATAAGCATAGCAATAGTCATAGGACCTACGCCGCCGGGAACGGGAGTTATCCACCCTGCGACCTCGCTTACCTCGTCAAACTTCACGTCACCGCAGAGCTTGCCGTTGTCGAGACGGTTAATTCCCACGTCGATAACGACCGCGCCGGGCTTCACCATATCGACGGTCACAAAATTCGGACGACCCACCGCTGCAACGAGAATATCGGCTCTGCGGCAGACCTCGGCGAGATCATGCGTTCTGCTGTGGCAGATAGTGACCGTGCCGTTTTCGTGGAGCAGCAGCATAGCCATGGGCTTTCCGACGATATTCGAGCGCCCGATGACCACGCACTCCTTGCCCGAAACCTCAACGCCCGTGCTGTGGATCAGCTCCATACAGCCTGCGGGAGTGCAGGGGAGAAAGCTGTAATTTCCGATCATAATGCGCCCTACGTTGCTCTCGTGAAACGCGTCTACGTCCTTGTTCGGCGAAATGCGCTCGATGACCGCTTTTTCGTCGAGATGCTTCGGCAACGGCAACTGAACCAGAATACCGTTTACATTTGCGTCCGCGTTCAGCGTGTCAACAAGCTCCAGCAGCGCCTCTTGCGTCGTTTCCTCGGGGAGCGCGTATTCATAGCTTTTAATGCCGCAGAACTCGCACGCTTTTTTCTTGTTGTTGACGTACACGCGGCTCGCGGGATCGTCGCCGACGATTACCACGGCAAGCTCGACCTTAAGCCCCTCGTGCGCTATCTCGTCGCGCACTTTTTCCTTTACGGCGGCGGATATCGCCTTTCCGTCAATAATATTTGCAGCCATAATTATTCCTCCTTATTGTCGCTATCTTCGTCGATTACGGGTTTTTCGGGAATGACGGGCCCGTCAGACGTTTCGGGAACGTCTGACGCAGCCTCACCGCCGTTCGAAAGAACGTCGCTGCCGTCCTTCAAGTCCACACCCTCACCAAGAATACTCGGCGCGGCTTTTTCCCTTTTTGCGAGTTTTTTCCGCTTTTTCTCCTCGTCAGCCGCGAGATCATGCCTGATGAGTTCTTTTGACGCGTCCGAGTTGACGTAAAGCGGAATCCCCTTTTTCGCGGTGACTATCTTGAACACAATAAACAAAACCAACCCGACAACAAACGATATTCCTGCGACGATCTGCGAAACGCGCAGACTGCCCGCATACAGGCTGTCGGTGCGAAGTCCCTCGATAAAGAAGCGTCCAAGCCCGTACCATGCGACGTACATCAACGTTATCTCGCCGTCAAACGTCCGCAGCTTCTTGCTGTAGAAATGCAGCAGGACAAATCCGAGCAGACACCACACGCTTTCATAGAGAAAGCACGGGTGAACAAGCGCTCCCGCTTCAACCTCGGACGCTATTTTCGAGCCGTTCATGCCGAACACCCAGTCGGGGGAGCAGACCTCGCCGTAAGCCTCCTGATTGATGAAATTCCCCCAACGCCCTATCGTTTGTCCGATGAGAAATCCGAGCGAGGCGAGATCAGCCATAGCAAAGAAGTTGACCTTGCGTATTTTGCAGAACACAAATCCCACAAGAAACGCGCCGATAACGCCGCCGTAAATAGCAAGTCCGCCGTCGCGTATGCCGGTAAATACGGTCGCGAACGTGTACGTTCCGGGATTTTTCAGTTCGGTGAATACACAGAAGTAAATTCTCGCACAGACAAACCCGCCGATTATCGCCGCGAACACCACGTCGAACACCCTGTCCTTGACCAGCCCGAAGTCCTTTGTGGCGCGGCGCATCGCGTAAAGATACGCCAACACCACGCCTGCCGCGATAATAACGCCGTACCAGTAGATGTTCACGCCGAACAAGTTAAATCCGCGGTAGTAGTTTATCGCCGTGCCGCCGAACAGATTAGGAAATTCGACCTCCATTTCGGTCAGCGCCTCCTGTGCGGCGAAAAGCATTGAAGTCATTCTAATTGTCTCCTTTTACGATTGAAATACACGCGTTTTCCTCATCTAAACCGTCGAGCAGCTCAATCATTTTATCGTAGCTTGCTGCTGCGGCTGTATCTATTACGGCGAACGGTGAGCTCCCCCTCAGCGCCGAGTCGGACAGCGTTCCCGCCACCGAGTCCGCGTTAGTGAAACTGCGCACCATCGAACCGTAGGTCGCGCGCTTGATACGTTCGAAATCCTCACGTTTCGGCGGAGTTTTCTTGTACGTGCGCAGAACGTTCTGCATCTCCGCGAGCACCGCGTCAGGGTCGCCGCTTTCGCCCCTCGCGAACGGGAAACAGAAGTCGCGTCCGCTGAACACGCCGTCCGAAAATTGCTCGTTTATCAGCCCTTTATCTCTCATTCTCTCAAAGAACTCCGAAACGTTCCCGAAAATCATATCGAACAGTATGTTAAAGTAAATATATTCGTCGAGCTGCTCCTGCCCTGAAACGAGCGGACGCTTAAAGCCTACCTCGAATAACGGTTTAGCGACGGGCATTGTAAGCTCCATACGCTTTTGGTTGACGGCATGCGGTTCGTCGAACTCCGCCGTTTTAACGTTCAGAGGCTCTCGGTTTTTCAACTTCTCCGTACATACGGAAACAACCTCGTCGGGGTCGAAATTCCCCGCCACGCAAAGGAACATATTTGCGGGATTGTAGTAGGCGTTGTAGCAGTCGTAGAGCGTTTTTTCGGTTATTTCGGCGATGCTTTCCACCGTACCCGCGATATCGTTGCGCACGGGATTTACGCTGTACAAGCCCTCCAGCATATTTGTAAACACTCTCCAGCCCGGGCTGTCGCGGTACATCGTGATCTCCTGCCCGATAATGCCGCGCTCCTTCTCCACGTTTTCGGGCGTGAAGTACGGCTCTTGAACGAACCCGAGCAGTATTTCCAGATTTTTCCGAAAATTATCCGCGCAGGCGAAATAGTACTGCGTGTAGTCGAAGCTCGTCCCCGCGTTGCAGGAAGCGCCCGTCTGCGCAAACAGCTTGAACGCGTCCTTTTCCTCGCTCTCGAACAGCTTGTGCTCGAGGTAGTGCGCCGTGCCGTCGGGAACTTTATGCAGCTCTCCGCCATTCACGGAGAACGCGTTGTCCAGCGACCCGAATTTCGCCGAAAACTGCGCAACCGCCGTCGAGTAGCCCGCCATAGGCAGCATAAACACTTGTACGCCGCTTTCGTGGACGTATTTCAGACAGGTCTCCTTGATAACGTCGTCGTAAATTTTCTCTATCATTCCGCTGCCTCCTCTCCGTCGGTGCTCTCTTCTGCGTTAAAGTCGGGCGAACACAGCGTGTACACGGTGTCGAGCGAGTACATATGCGCCGCGTCCCGAATGTGCTCAGAAGTAACCTTGTCCAATTCTGCGCAGTATTCCTCGGGAGTTAGTATCTTGTTGTCCATTATCTGGTTGTGATACCAGTTCATCATCGCCATAGGGTTGTCGTTCATGGACGAGAGCGAATTGTGCATTTCAAGCCGTGCCGCATTCAGCTCCTCCTCGGTAACTCCGTTTTCGCATATATTGTTCAGCTCAGCGAGGACAGCCTTTTTTACGTGTTCGATATTCTGTGGTTCAATGCCCGAATACACTATAAGCGTGCGCAGAATTCGGTTTGGCACACAGCTGCAATAGTAGCACAGCGACTGCTTTTCGCGAATGTTAAGGAAGAACCGCGAGGTCGTCATACCTCCGAGAATGCTCGCAAGCAAGGTCCCCGCAAAGTAGGTATCCTCAAGCTGCGGTGCTTTGAAGTACATACGCAGAATGGCCTGTTGCATGGGCAGCGTATCCGCAAACGTTTCGGGCTTGTCCTTGAGCGCGGACGGTTTCTTGGAAAGCTCGCAGACTTTTCCGCGTTCAAGCGCGGCAAGCCGTTCGGTGAAAATTTTCTCCGCCTCGGCGAAATCGCTCGCACCGGCGCAGAGAACCTCGATACGCGCCGTTTTCAGTATTCTCTCATAAGCCGTGTATGCCGATTCGGGAGTGACCGCTTCGGCTTGTTCGTGAGTTCCCGTTATCGGCAGCTCAAACGGCTCGCCCCTGAATGCGGCAATGTTTCCGCGCATAGCGGCGTAGCTTGCTTTTTCGTTGATAATGCTGTCGATATCGTCGATAAGCTGCGTTTTTTGCAGCTCGGTGACTTGCCTGTCAAACGAGCCGCCGTCCGCGTTCGGGTTCAACAGACACTCGCAGAGGATATCGCACATTTCAGCCTCAAGGCACTCGCCGTTCAGCGCGAAGCGGTCGTCAAGAACCGAACCCGTAAGGCTTGTGCAGCGTTTCTCGAACCATGTAATAGTCGACCGCGAGTACAGCGACGCACCATACATATCCGCCAACCTTTTTGAAAGCTCGGAGTAAGTCGGGAATTTACGGCAGCAGTCGCCGAGAATATATTCCGCCGCCGCGTAATCAGCGCGCGATAGCTCGTCGAAATCGGTGTGCAGCAGCACCTGTATTTCGTTCGTCTTAAAGCGCTTGTCCGTATATTTATAAAAGTATACGCCATTTCCTATTTGTTTCTGTTCAAAAATAATTATCAGTCCTTTTGATTTATTTGTAAAAAACTATACCTTATAATTATAACACATTATTGTGAAAATTTCCATAGCTTTTTGTGAAAGACGGCAAAAAAATGAGCCTATGCAGGCTCAAAAATCAAATTATAAAATTATGTGTAGAACAAAAGAAAGGAGACAACTAAACAAACAAATGATACGGAGGTTATTCCGCTTCCTTTGTTTGATTATATTATACAGCAAACAGGTTGATTTGTCAACAGCCTTTTGTGATTTTTTACAATTTCGACATATTATACAAAATAACTTTTATGCAATTGAACATAATAACAACAGATATTAAGTAAATTGCCTAAAAAGACCGCCTTGTAATTATCAAACAAAAGTAATTTTGTTTAAGAAAAAAATAGCGGATATTGGCATAAAATTCGGAAAACCCCTTGACAAGCGCATTTTGTTGTGATATAATAATAAAGCCGCTTGTGCGGGGTAGTTTAAGCAGCGGGCGAAAATCCGTTCACCCCAACGCAGCGAGTCTGATAAAAACGAGGTAAAAACTATGTACGCAGTAATTGAAACGGGCGGAAAGCAGTATCAGGTAAAAGAGGGCGACGTTCTCTTTATTGAAAAGCTCGAAGCCGAGGGCGAAATCACTTTTGATAAGGTAATCATGGTCGGCAAGGACGACGGCGTTACGGTAGGCGCTCCCTACGTAAACGGCGCTTCCGTAAAGGCTACGCTTCTGAAGAACGGCAAGGCTAAGAAGATTACGGTCTTCACTTATAAGCCCAAGAAGCATGTTAAGAGAAAATTGGGTCACAGACAGCCGTACAGCCAGGTAAGGATTGAGGCTATAAACGCGTAATGTTAAGGGCTGTATTCCGCAAGAAGAACGATGCATTCAGCGGCTTTGAGATAAGCGGTCACGCAGGATACGGCGCGGAGGGCAACGATATTGTCTGCGCGGCGGTAAGTTCCTGTACAATGCTTGTATGCAATGCTATAACGGAGAATTTCGGCGCGAACGCCGAGGTTAATGTCAAGGAAAATTGCATAACGCTGCGTCTGATCGATAACGGCGGCGAAGCAGCGGAAAAGCTGCTTGAAGCCTTTTTTGAGCATTTGACGGCGATTGCGGAGGATTACAGCAAGGTCAAGGTTGAAATTGATTAACAGGAGGAAGAATGATGATTAAGATCAGTTTACAGTATTTCGCTCATAAAAAGGGAATGGGTTCTACCAAGAACGGACGCGATTCCGAATCCAAGAGACTGGGCGTTAAGCGCGCGGACGGACAGTTTGTCCTCGCGGGCAACATTCTCGTAAGACAGCGCGGCACTCATATTCACCCCGGAAATAATGTGGGCAGAGGCTCCGATGATACCCTGTTCGCACTTGTTGACGGCAAGGTAAAGTTTGAGCGCGTTGGCAGAGACAGAAAGCAGGTCAGCGTTTACGCGGCTGATTGAGTTCTGTACATTTGTACACATTAAGCCGGATATCTGTCCGGCTTATTTGTGTATTTTTTCGGATTGGCGGGGAAGTATAAGACGGAAAGGCGGTCAGTAATGTTTGTCGATAAGGTAGAGATCTCAATACGCGCGGGCAGCGGCGGCAACGGAGCGGTGTCGTTCCACCGCGAGAAATATGTGAACGCGGGCGGTCCGGACGGCGGAGACGGCGGCAAAGGCTCGGATATAGTTTTTGTCGCGGACGACAGCTTGTCAACGCTGATCGACTTCCGCTACAAGAAAAAGTACGTCGCTCCCGACGGCGAACCCGGCGGCGCAAAGCGTTGCTCGGGCAAGTCAATGGAGCCGACGGTAATAAAAGTGCCGCGCGGCACGATAGTCAAGGACGCGCACACGGGGCGTATACTTGCGGATGTTTCCGACGATGAACCGATAGTAGTCGCAAAGGGCGGCAAGGGCGGCAAGGGCAATGTGCATTTCGCGACCCCGACGCGCCAGATACCGCGTTTTGCGAAGCCGGGATTTCCCGGGGAGAAATTCGACGTGGTGCTTGAATTGAAGCTGCTCGCGGACGTAGGTCTGGTCGGCTTCCCGAACGTCGGAAAATCAACGCTTATAAGCGTAGTGAGTGCCGCGAAGCCCAAGATCGCGAATTATCACTTTACCACGCTCACACCCGTACTCGGCGTCGTCAAGCGCGGCGAAAAGTCGTTCGTAATGGCGGATATCCCGGGGCTTATCGAGGGCGCGTCCGAGGGCGTGGGGTTGGGTCACGAGTTTCTGCGGCACGTCGAGCGCTGCCGTCTGATAGTCCATGTTGTGGACGTTTCGGGGATAGAGGGGCGTGATCCCGTCGAGGACCTCGAGAAGATAAACGCGGAGCTTGCCAATTTCTCCAATGAGCTTGCCGAGCGCCTGCAGATAGTTGCGGCGAACAAGTGCGATCTTGCGTCCGAGGAGCAGATAGCAGCGTTCGAGAAGTATATCACGGACAAGGGCTTGCAGTTTTTCCGCATTTCCGCGGCGACGACAGAGGGCACGGACAGGCTCATGGACGCGGTTACGGCGAAGCTCGACACGCTTCCGCCCGTGAAACGCTACGAGGCTGTTCCGCTCACGCTGGAGGAGCTTGCGAAAATCGACGAGGAAAAGCACAGTTTCAAGGTCGAAAAGGTGGATGGCGTGTATATTGTCGATGCGGAATGGCTTGCACCGATACTTTCGACCGTTAATATGGAGGACTATGAGAGCCTCCAGTATTTTCAGCGCGTGCTGCGGTCGAGCGGCATAATCGACGAGCTGGAGCGGCAGGGTATACAGGACGACGACCTTGTTTCAATATTCGATTTTGAATTTAATTACGTTCGATAATCAGACAGAGAAAATTTCCTCGGAGCGGGATCTCGGAGGTGACATTTATGAGTTTTATCGGCAATTTGATACAGGATATGGAGCGTTCAACGGCGGGCAGCGAAGAGACCGCCCGCAAGGTAATGGAGCTTTGCGGCTCGGTGAAGTGCGAAAGCGCGCTGTTTGTCGGCGATGAAAGCGTCACGCCGCGCGTCATTGCCGAAAAAACGGGTGTAAAGCTGCTGACCGCGTTTTTCGAGCAGCACCGCGCCGACGACGCAGCGAAGCTCGGATTTAAAACGTGTACGGTCGGAGCGTTTGAACTCCCCGAAAAAGAGGGCGGCTGGGAGTTCGTGTGGCTGAACTGCGGCGCGGAGCCGGACGGCGTTCCGCTGCGTCTGGAGCGGTTGTACGGCAGTCTGAAAAAGGGCGCGGTCGTCGTTTACAGAACGCTCTGTTGGCTTATCGACCCGTCGCCCGATACGCGGAGCTACGTTGAGCGCCGCTTCGGCAGACCCGAACCGCTGGATGCGGTCCTGCGGTTCGCCAAAGAGCTGCGCTTTAAGCTGCGCGATTTCTACATTGCGCCGAAAACTGACTGGACAAACGGCTTTTACCGTCCGATGAGCGAACTTATAAAAAAGTACGAGGGCTTGTCGGGCAACGAAATTTCGGCGGGTATCGGTGAGGTCAACAAGGAAATGTATATGTTTGACTTGCACAGCGAGGAATACAGCTACGTTTACTACATTCTGGAGAAATAAAATGACTTTTGAGAAACTGACCGAGAAGGAAGCGGCGGCGTACAGCGCGAACATTCTCGCGTTTTACGGCGACAGCGTGTACGAGGTTATGGTGCGTGAACGCGTTGTAAAGGAGCATCAGACCAACGCGGGGCGGCTGCACGAGCTTGCGGTCGAGCGCGTTCGGGCGAGTTACCAGTCTGAGGCAGTGAACGTTATTGAGCCGCTGCTGGACGAGCGCGAGGCGGATATTCTGCGGCGCGGGCGGAACGCGGGAGGTATCTCCGTTCCAAAAAGCGCCAAGCCGTCCGAGTATCGGCGCGCTACGGCGCTTGAGGCGCTGTTCGGCTATCTCGCGCTTTGCGGCAGAGAGGAACGCGCCGCGGAGCTGTTTGACGCAATTTGCGCCGCGCTGCCGATAGAGAGCGGATAATTTTTCGTGCGGAGGGCGCTATGGTCAAAGGTTCAGGAAGAAATACCGTATTGCGGTGGTCGGTTGACATACTGATAATATTGGTCGGTGCGGCGGTCTACTCGCTGGGAGTTCACTGCTTTATCTCGCCGAACAACATAGCTCCCGGCGGAGCGACGGGCGTTGCAATCATCATTTCGGGGCTGAGCGGAATACAGATCGGCACGCTTATTCTGCTGCTGAACGTGCCGCTTATCATCGCGGGATTTTTCCTCTTGAACAAGGCGACTATGGTGAAAACGCTTATCTCCGTCGCGGCGATAACCGCTGCGACCGATCTTGCGGAAGCGTTTGTGCCAATATACAGCGCCGAGAACGGAAACGGCATAATGGCGGCGATATTCGGCGGCGCGCTTTTGGGCGCGGGCATGGGCTTGACGTATCAGCGCGAGGGAACATCGGGCGGTACGGATATTCTCACGAAGATAATAAACCGCTTTATGCCCGAGATGAAGCTCGGCGGCATACAGGCGGCTTTGGACGGCGTTGTTGTGCTGCTCGGACTGGCGGTGTACGGGGACATAAACGTGGTCTTGTTCGCGGTCGTGGCGATCTTCGTGCAGTCGAAATTTATCGACGTGCTGGTCTACGGCAGTCAGGAAAGCCGTTTCCTGTTGATTTTTTCAAGAAGTCCGCATGAGATCGCGAAAAAGCTGATCGAGCAGCCGCATGGCGTAACGCTGCTGAAAGGTGAGGGCGCGTACAGCGGCGAGGAACGGCAGGTAATCGCGACAGCGGTTCACCGCAGCGCCTATTCAAAGGTAAAACGCATAGTACGCGAGATCGACCCGAAAGCGTTCGTTGTCACGACAACGGCAGGCGAGGTTTTTGGCGAGGGCTTTGCCAAGTTAAGTTGATTTTGCTAATTACTAGCGCTAACGGTTAATAAATCAAACTAATGTAAAGGAGAAAGATTATGTCAGGACATTCAAAATGGAGCACTATCAAGCGTAAAAAGGGTGAAAAGGACGGCGCGCGCGCTAAGGTGTTCACCAAAATCAGCCGCGAGATACTTGTTTGCATCAAGGAAACGGGCTCGGCAGACCCCGCGAATAACTCACGCCTTGCGACGCTCGTCCAGAAAGCCAAGTCCAACAATATCCCCAACGATAACATTGACCGTCTGCTGAAAAAGGCTGCGGGCGGCTCGGAAAAGAACGACTACGAGAACTGCGTTTACGAGGGCTACGGTCCGGGCGGTGTCGCGGTTATCGTGGAATGCCTTACCGACAACCGCAACCGTACCGCGGGCGAGATACGCCATTACTTTGACAAATTCGGCGGAAATCTCGGCACGGCTGGCTGCGTCAGCTTTATGTTCACGCTGAAGGGCGTTATTGTTCTGAACAACGAGGATGGCGCTATCGACGAGGACAAGGCAATGGAGGACATTCTCGAGAGCGGCGCGGACGATTTCGGTTTTGAGGACGGCGTGGTCGAGATTTCGACTGACCCGAACGAGGTCGGGAACGTCGCGGCGGAGCTTACCAAGCGCGGCTACAACGTGCTTTCGGCGCAGGCGGAGCAGGTTCCGAGTACTTATACGACACTCATCGATGAGGATCAGCTCAAGAAAATGGGCTTGATGCTCGAGGCTATGGAGGATAACGACGACGTGCAGAACGTATGGCATAACTGGGACGCGCCCGACGAAGTCTAAAGGCTTCGTTGAATGGGATAAATACGCTGTTTGGCGGTTTGCTTTTATTCTGAGCGGCTGTAAGTTATGAGATTTCATGCTTCGACTGTGACATACAAACCGCTTGTTTGCTTTGGGTTATGAACTTCGGACTTGTTTGTTATAATTCCGAGAAAGCCTCCTGTTTCAACTTTGAAATAGGAGGTTTTTATTATGCAGTTAAAAAAAGAATTATTGAAAGAATATCTTTTGGGGTGTTCGCTGCGCGGATATACCAAAAAGATGATTAAGTCGTACAGAAACAATCTGGAATGATACATCAACTTTTTGGAGCGCTCGCAGCAGATAACATAAGTTGAAAGTACTAATGCGCCTGTTGTTAAACTGTTTCTGTGTGAGCTGCAAAACAAGGGCTGTAAAGAAACTTACATCAATAGTCAATTATAGCAGTCCAACAAAATATTGCAATAACAAACCGTGCAATGCCAAAAATAACCACAAACAAATATGGAGGAAAATGGCATGAAAATAACCAAAACACACGGTTTAGAAGAAAATGAAATGGAGCTTGTAAAGCTATTGGCGGCAGATCGTGAAACCACAGGAGACATTAAGGATTTTTTTTCAAATAAAATCCATTTGCACAGTTTGTTTTTCAGTCCCGCGTTAAATATTTGTATCTTACGCCTTACAGCCCCGATTTAAATCCAATTGAAAAGTTCCGGTCAAAAATTAAGGCTCTTCTGCGTAAATCAAAAAGCCGTATTGTGATCAAACCGCTAATAAAATACTCTTTTGTCATACAAAACACCTCATCTACTATAATATATTTATCGGGTAAATCCATAACAAACCAGCTATGGTTTACACGAGCCTGTTACATAAGCTATAATGAAAGCAGTAATTGGACTGACGGATCATCCCTTGGGACACTACGCCCGCATTTAAGACTGTCATCCTTGCTTTCATTACAGCATTCGTTTTTGCAGGTAGAGCTTGTTTGCCTCTTGGGCAAACCGCGCAAACATCCTGTTTGCGCCCTAATGCGCTCGCATCACTCAGTAGACAGAATAGGAAATGAGCAAAGTGTGGATTAACCGATTACAAATTCTATTTTAGGAGGATTTTTATGAACGCAGTAGGAATCGACATTTCCAAAGGAAAGAGTATGGTTGCTGTTATGCAGCCTCCCGGAATTGTCGTGGCTGAACCTTTTGAGGTTTCGCATAACGCCGAGGAGCTAAAGGAACTCGTAGAGCGAGTAAAGCTCCTCGGCGGCGAAACCAAAGTCGTTATGGAGTATACCGGCGCATATTATGAGCCGATTGCAAACGCACTCCACAACGCAGGTATATTTGTTTGCGTAGTCAATCCGTTGCTAATCGATGACTACGGCACAAACCGTGTGCGAAAAGTCAAGACCGATAAAAAGGACGCACTTAAAATTGCAAATTTCGCCCTTAATAAATGGCTTGAGCTTCGCGAGTACATACCCGCCGAGGACACGCGAAAAACGCTTAAAGTCCTCAATCGGCAATACGCGCAATATAACAAGATACTCGTCATGCAGAAGAATAATCTGATTGCTCTGCTTGATTCATGTTTTCCAAATGCTAATACATTGTTTTCATCTCCTCGGCGGGAATCCGATGGTCACGAAAAATGGGTAGACTTCGTGTCTTATTTTCCCCATATAGCTTCTGTTTCCAAACTTTGCCCATCGGTTTTTAAAAACAAATACCAAAGCTGGTGCAAGGCTAATCGCTATAATTATTGCGAGTCAAAAGCCGCGCAAATACACGCTTATTCAAGAACGAAGTCCGGTTCACTGCCAATGACCGACGCGGTTATTAAAATCGTTGAAGAGTCTGCAAAACTGTTGAACTCCACGCTTGAAACGCTTGCCGCACTCAGAAATGAAATGGACAAGCTCGCGTCAACGCTTCCCGAATACGAAACCGTAATGAGTTTGTACGGCGTCGGTCGTGTTTCCTGTTCTCAACTGATTGCGGAAATAGGTGACATCAAACGCTTTGAGCACTCTAAGTCGCTCGTTGCGATGGCGGGTATTGATCCACCGCTGTACCAATCAGGACAGCTCGATGTAAAATCTCGAAGCATTTCAAAACGCGGTTCTCCGCTGCTTCGAAAAACTCTGTTTCTCATTATACAAGTGATCCTTCAGAACAAACCGATCAACGAGCCTGTTTACCAATTTCTTGATCGAAAACGTTCAGAGGGAAAGCCGTACCGGGTTTATATGATCGCCGCTGCCAACAAGTTCCTCAGAATTTATTACGCCCGCGTCAAAGAAACGTTAGCCTGATTTTTAGCAAACATAGCCATTTCGAGCCGCTTAAAATTTTTTCTTTTTGGCGGTGCTTTTTCTATGCCTACTTTACTATTGTGAAAATTTGATGAAATCCTCTCTAAACCTCTTGACTTTTATTTGCAGGTCTTTTTTTGTCAAATGTAGGCAATACGCAGGTTAATTATAAGACCAATAATAAATCGGCGCATCATTTAAGGTGCGCCGATTCACTGCCTATTCGGTTTTTTGTGATTTCTCCGTGTACGGGGAGGGATTAATTTGCAGTTAATGATTATACCTTGAGTTTCTCTATCTGTTCCTCGAGCATCGCGGACTGTCCGCTCAGTTCCTCGCAAGATGCCGCAGTCTGCTCTGCCGTAGCGGAGTTCTGCTGTACGACTGTGGAAATCTGGTCGATACCTATCTTGACTTGCTCGATAGAATCCGCCTGATCATCGGCAGCGGCAGAGATCTCGCCAATATACTTGTTCGTGAGGTCGGCAAGCTCCGTTACCTCCTTCATTGTATCGGCTGTACTCTGTGCGATAACCGTGCCCTTGTTTACTGCCGTAATGGTCGCGTTGATAAGTTCGCCGGTCTGCGCCGCGGATTCCGCACTCTTTGCCGCAAGATTGCGAACCTCGTCCGCAACAACCGCGAAGCCCTTTCCGGCAGCGCCCGCGCGCGCAGCCTCAATAGCGGCGTTCAGCGCAAGGATATTGGTCTGGAACGCAATATCATCGATAGCCTTGATGATATTCTGGATCTGGTCGGATTCCTCCTTGATCTCATCCATTGCGGCAAGCATATTCTTGACTTCGTTGTTCTGGTAGGTGATCTTCTCGGAAGTCTGAACAGATATCTTGCTTGCCTCAGAAGCGTTATGGGCGCTCTGTTGTACTTTGTCCGCAATCTCGTTGATAGACGCCGACAACTCCTCAATCGCCGCAGCCTGTCTTGTTGTGCCTTCTGCGAGGCTCTGTGAGCCCTCCGCCATTTGTGCCGCGCCGTTCTTAACGTCCGTGGAGGACTGATTGATATTCCCGATTATCTCGTGCAGCGATTCCTCAATCTTCTCAAACGATTCGTTGATCTGAACAAAGTCGCCGAGGTATGTAATCTGCGATTTTGCTGTGAAATCACCCATTGCCATCTGCGAGAGCACACTATTGATATCTGCCACATACGAATTCAGTTCGCCCTTTGTAAATTCGAGCTTGTGCACGAAGTCGCCCAACTCGTCGTTGCCAAATTTGTAGTCGCTGTTCGGATCGTTAAGAGCGCCGCGGCTCATGCTGTCCGCCAACTTTTCTGCCTCTTGAATGGGACGAAGAATGGTCTTGACCGCGTAGAACCCGACAACAATCAACATAATGCCGCCGACAATGACTGCGATAATTGTTGAAACGAGAATAAGCTCCAATCTGAGCAGCTCCGCCTCGGCAGCCGACAAGCCTGAAAAATATGCTCCGACTACCTTATTGTTGATATCATACATGGGACGGTAGAAAACATAGTGATTCTGGCCGAGTATCTGAATGGTATCTTCAAATGTATTGCCGCCGTCAACAACTACCGACGCAGGCTCTTCGGGGATTTGGGTGCCGACAGCCCTCTTGCCGTCGGAAATAATTGTCGTCGCGATTCGGGTTCTGTCGCCGATTATCGTGATTTCGGCAGTACTCTGCTCCTTTACCGCGTCTATCCAGCTCGTTTCCGTGAGATACATACCCGAAACCGCCGCGCCGCCGTCTGTGGTGCCTTTTGCGGTCTGAAGAGCAAGTCCGCTCTTGGAATCGTACACGACGCCTGAATATCCGGCGCTTGCTCTTGTAAGATTAAAGTCGGCAAGATTAAAGTTGTCTGTTTTCCAAACGATATTTCCGCTGGAATCCATAATAGCCGCATAATCGCTTTCGGTTCCTTTTTTTGAGTCAAAAAACGCATTAAGGTCTCCAGAAGGCGCATCGGCTTTCAACAGCCCGCTGTAATCCATATCAGAAAGCATATCTTCAACTCTCTTCAGTTGAGCCTCTTTTGCAGCGACAAGAGTATTCATGCCGATCTCCGTTTGAGTTCTCATGATCTTATCGGTGTTGCTGCCTGATAGTTTAACGGTGAATATGTTTACAACAACAACTGTCAATACCAGACAGATGATGATTGCAAACAGCAATTTTCTTCCTATTTTAGAATTCATAACTCAGTTCCTTTCCGTTTACATAGATTTGAATGATCATCAGCTAACGAAAAAATCACCCTTTTATAAAAACTTACATTTTTATTATATCAGAATATATAGTTTTTGTCAATAAATACTAAATTGTAAAATTGCCCAAAAAAAATATGTTAATTTTGTTACAGCCGTAAAATCAAGCGTTAGATACTTGATAACAAAGCCGCATAAGCAGAATAACAAAGGGAAACGGCGCGGTTGTATCGTCTGTTTCCCTTAAATTCACATTAATGTAAAATGCTGTTAGCTGTATATCATCAATACCCGTATTTTTTCTTTTTAGCTGCGATGAAGACCACCGTGATAACGCATGACATAAGCTCCGCGGCGGCTACCGACACCCATATCCCGTCTACTTTAAAAAATATCGGCAGCAAAAGCACAGCCGCTATCTGAAAGACCAGCGTTCTCAAAAACGATATAAGCGCAGATATCAGCCCGTTGTTCAGAGCCGTGAACATTGACGAGCCGAAAATGTTTACCCCGGCGAACAAAAACAGGAACGAGAATATTCTGAAACCGTGTACGGTCAGATCGAACAGATCCTTGTCGTACCCGACAAACACGGAGGACAGCGGTGCGGCGAGCAACTGCGACGCGGCAAACATCGCAAGCGAGGCGAAACCGATTATCACAAAGCTCTTTTTGCGCAGGCTTTTCAGTTCGCCGGTATTGCGCGCGCCAAAGTGAAACCCGATAACGGGCGCCGTTCCGACGCTGTAGCCGATAAATATCGCGAGAAATATAAGATTGACATACATCATAACGCCGTATGCCGCGATTCCGTCATCTCCTACGAAGTTTTTGAGCTGTGAGTTGTACAGCATATTTACAATGGACATTGAGCCTTGAGACACAAATTCGGACGAACCGTTAGAACAGGCTTTGCCTATCGCGCGGATATCGAATTCCGTCTTTCCGAGACGGAGCAGACTTGTATTCGGGCGCAGAAAATAAACTATCGGCACTGCGCCGCCAACGATCTGGCTCATCGCCGTAGCGGCAGCCGCACCCGCGATTCCCCAATCAAATATCCACATAAACAGTGCGTCAAGCACCATATTTAATATACCGGACGCGACGGTTACCACAAGCCCGAGCTTGGGCTTTTCGGCGGTGATGAGCAGGCTTTGAAACTCCATTTGCAGTATAAACGCGGGCATTGCGAGAACAACCATGCGCCCATAGAGCACGCAGTTTTTCAGCAGTTCTCCGTCTGCGCCGAGCGCTCCCGCGATAATCGGCATAAGCAAAAAGCCTGCTGCGGCAAGTACAACTCCGACCCCCGCCGAAACGTATATCAGCAGCGAAAAAAGGCTATTCGCCTTTTCGCGTTTGCCCTCTCCGAGCGTCTTTGACACCAGCGCGCTGCCTCCTGTGCCGAACATAAAGCCTACGGAGCCTGTGATCATCAGCACGGGCATTATAAAGTTCACGGCGGTAAATTCAACTTTACCAACTATATTTGACACGAACAGCCCGTCGACCACTCCGTATATTGACGTGAAGATCATCATGGCTATCGACGGAAGCGTGAAGCGGAAGAGCTTTTTGTAATCGAAATGCTCCGATAATGTTATTTCTTTTTTCATATTTTCCCTCTTACAAATTGTCAATACTATTGCGAAATTCGTTGAGATACCTCTGCGTAAGGCGGATATATTCCGTGCGCTCATGCTCCGTCCACGACTCAAAAATGCGGTTCTCGGCGGCTATAACCTTTGCGACCGTTGCGTCGGCGAGCTTTACACCCTTGTCTGTGAGTGTGGCGGACTTCTGCCTGCCGTCGACTGCGTCAAGCTGTATTATTCCGTCGCTTTCCAGTTTTCGCAGCGCCGAATTTACGGTCTGCTTGCTTGCTCCCGCAAGTCGGCAGATGCGGCTTATCGGACACGGTCTGCCCTCGCCGCGCAGCGTGTACAGCACTGACATCGCGCTGTCCGATAAGCCCAGCTTTAACGCCGCCTCGTGATACAGACGGTCTATTCCCCCTGCAAGATAGTTAAATCTCCGAAGTTCCTCTGTTAATGTGTTTTTCATAATTCCCTCCATATCGTACGAAATCGTACATACCTTAATATTATAGTACGATTTCGTACATTTGTCAAGGAGGTCAAAAAATTTTTTTATTATGTTGACAATTCTGCTGAGGTATGATATAATATAATATAATATATTGTTGCCACCGGGTAACGGCGAATTTGTAAAAAACGGCGCCATACGCACATCATTAGGTCTTTGAAGATGTGCGTATGGCGCTTTTTGACAGTTTGTAAAAAGATTGTGTGTCGGAGGTAATTATGAAACATTATTTCACGAAAACGGAGACAGCGCTTTGGTGCGGATCCGCTCTGCTGATAACGGCGGCGTTTATGCTTTTTGACAGAGCAAATCCGCTTACGCTCGCCGCGTCGCTTATCGGAGTGACCTCTCTTATTTTCAGCGCGAAAGGAAACCCCGCGGGACAGGCTCTTATTGTGGTGTTCAGCGTACTGTACGGGATCATTTCGTTCAATTCCGCGTATTACGGCGAGATGATTACCTACCTCGGAATGACCGCGCCGATGTCGGTTTTCGCTCTGATCTCGTGGATGAAAAATCCATACGGCAGCCGTACCGAGGTCAGGGTGAACCGTATTCATCATCGCGAGACCGCCGTGATGTTCGCCGTGTCGGCGGGGGTCACGGCTGGGTTTTACTTTATTTTAAAAGCGTTCGGCACAGCAAATCTTATTCCGAGCACGCTGTCGGTAACGACCAGCTTTATCGCCGTGTACCTTACGGCACGGAGATGTGCTTTTTTTGCACTGGCTTACGCCGTGAACGATCTGGTGCTGATATTCCTCTGGACGTTGGCGGCGCTTGAAAATTCGTCGTGCATATCGGTAATAGTCTGCTTTGTCATCTTTTTCATCAACGACCTCTACGGGTTTGTCAACTGGACAAGAATATACAAGCGACAGAACGGTGAAGAACAGGCTCTTAAATAATTCGGTATGAGCGTTATTGTGAACACGTTTCGATGCGGCAAATCAACAAATGCCGCTGCCTTGACAAAACTTTCCTTTCGATGAATTGTGGTGTCCAGAACACACTTTGCCAAATGAGTTTCTTCGTCCAAAAAGACGTCTTGAGATACGGACGTGATATTCACATAATATAACGGATCAGAAATCAAATCTGACACTAAAACAGGGCAGTTTTTTCGCATTTCTTTATCGCATCCAATTATCCATATTTTCAAGGTAGCTGTCGAACGGCTCAAAAAGACCCGCATAAACGAACTCGGAATAGAGCCTTGCTTGTGTGATGTTAATCTGCTTGCCGTCGGATAATGCGTCCTTTATGCCCGCAATAAAATTGTTAGGGTAGTTTTAAATGGATAATTTTCTTTCAAAGCGGTCAAAGCAGACCGCAAAATCGTATCCTTGCATGGAAAAATATTCGTTTACCTCCAGCGTGCGAGTATGCCTGTATTTGTCAAGTAAGATCAAGTTCCAGACTATGACCGTTTTGTCGGGGTACTCCGCCTGAACTTCCTTGCAGGACGTAAAATTCTCTTCCGATAGGTCAGAACCGTCAGAAGAATATTCCGTGACATTATCCGAAAGTCGTATGTCACTGTCCGAGACTGTATTCTTTCGGTTTCAATTGCACAGTCCGTCATTGCCGTCAATAATGTGAAACTGAAAGCTGCAAGTAACATCTCGTTCGTAAAAATGCCTCGGAATATGAACCGAAGGATTTGCTTTTCGTAGGGTTGCTTCGGAGAGTATTCTTTGCTGTTATGACAATTCTTTTCTGCAATTCTTAACGAAAATGAATAAATATAGCAAATTTAACAAAAATATATAGGGAAAATTGAAAATAGTTCATGTTTTGCGGTGCTGCCAGACTTTAATCTTACACGATGCACATTATCAATATTTAATAAAGCGGCTTTAAAAAAAGTCAAAATTTTTTCAAAAAAGTAGTTGACAAAAAAGAGAGGATGTGATATAATTGAAAAGCA
>CAMNXF010000011.1 GCA_946567425.1 uncultured Clostridia bacterium
CGACCAATCAGCAGCAACGAACACGGGCAACCGATCAGCAGCAACGAACACGGGCGACCAATCAGCAGCAACGAACACGGGCAACCGATCAGCAGCAACTGTAACTGGTAATGAAAGTTTTGCGATTGCTACGGGTATTGAAAGTAAAGCAAAAGGCGCACTAGGCTGCTACATAGCGTTAGCGGAATGGAAGTGGAATGATAGCGAGAGTTGTTATCAACTTGTTGATTTCAAGACTCACAAAGTTGATGGAGAAACGATCAAGCCGGATACATTCTACACGCTTAAAAACGGTGAATTTGTAGAGGTGGATTCATGACAAAAAAGGAAATCAAAATACGGCTTATAATCACGAACGCGCTGTTCTGGCTCGGGTTTATCGTGAGCTTATGCGCAATAGGGCATCTGGATTACCTGAACGAGCACTGTGCCGTGTATGGAGTGGACGAGCTGTGGGAGGCTTCAGTGAAAGCCGTTGTCGGACTTTCGCTTATGGCAGCGGGAATGTTCGTCGGGCGCGATCTGGAATTCGACGGGGAAAGCGAGGACGACAATGAGCAAGATTAACCTCAAACCGTGTCCGTTTTGCGGTAGCGATGATATAACGTTATGGCGCAATATCCCTCTACAAATTGTGGGCGGAAGATGTAATAATTGCGGCGCAGACAGCGGCGGTAAGAGTTGTGGACAAACAAAGCAGGAAGCCGCCGACGCATGGAACACGCGCACTCCCGAAAGAACGGAGACAAACCAATGAGCCGAAAACGTAAAAACAACATAGACGCGATCGTAAACATGGCGGAATCCGAGGGCTTATCCTACGGCAAATACGTCGCGCAAGAGAACGCGGTACATACAGAACGCAGACCGCCCGTAGCGGAAACGGTCAAGCCGCGCGGTATATCTACGATACAAGCAGCGCTACGCGTTGACTGTCCGAAATTATGCGCGAGTATAGTGAGTTCAAGGTGCACTGAACAGCCGGCTGAAAAGCCTAAGCAGACCATAAAAGAGCTGCGCGGTAACGCTCCGCATTTTCGAGGACTGCCGCCCGGGACGATTTTAAGAATACGCGCACTCAAGGCGCAGGGCGAGACCTACAGAAGTATTGCATTTATTTGCGACATCAGCGAATCGTCGGTACGGAAGTATCTTAAAAAGTGACCGTATTCAAAAAAACGCCGCCCCGAGCGAACTCGGAAAGCGGCACACATAATTAAACCAATTATATTATAGCAGATAGGAGGAGATTTGTCAAGAGATGAATGATGGTTTAGCTGAAAAAGAGCGCCGGGCGATCGAGAATTTGAGAGCCTTTGAACCGCAAAACGAGCCGTATTATCTTTGTTATTCGGGCGGAAAGGACAGCGACTGCATACGCATATTAGCGGAGCTCGCGGGTGTCAAGCATGATATAGTGCATAATCTGACAACGGTTGACGCTCCGGAGACGGTCAATTATATTAAGTCGATACCTAATGTTATTATCGAGAATCCTGAAAAGAGTATGTGGCAGCTTATCCCCGATAATTTAATGCCGCCAACCCGTTTAGTTCGTTACTGCTGTGAGGAGCTTAAGGAACGCGGCGGTCTCGGTCGATTGAAAATAACCGGCGTTCGCAAAGCCGAAAGCCGAGGTCGCGCCGAAAGTTCAGATTTGGTAAAGATTTTAGGCAAACCCAAAACAACGCAAAAAGCGGCTCAGGAAATAGGCGCTGATTACCGTGTAACAAAACAGGGCGGTCTTATAATGGACATGGATAATGACCCGGCGCGTCTTCTTGTAGAGCATTGTTATCGCTCTAGAAGTGTTATGATAAACCCAATAATAGACTGGACGGACAGCGACGTCTGGGAGTTTCTGCGTCATTATGGCTGTTCTGCTAATCCGTTGTATCAGTGCGGCAATCATCGTATAGGCTGCATTGGCTGTCCTATGCAAGGCTTTAGGGGTATGAAATCCGATTTCGCCAAATATCCGAAATACCGCTTGAATTACGTCAGAGCCTTTGATCGTATGCTTGATGAACGTAAACGGTATTATTTACCGACGAGTTGGGAAACGGGCGAGGACGTTATGCGCTGGTGGGTCGGTGACGACCCCAGACAAATTACTTTGGAGGATATACTATGAAAAAATGCAGAAAATGCCGCAAAAAAGCGGACTATATAGGCTTTGGGCTGCGCTACTGTATGCGCTGCTACGCCAAAATTTACGGACCGTGGGAGGACTGAATGACATACGAAAATTTTATAGCGGGAAAAGCGATCACCGTCGCGGCAAAGGGTTTTGACGTTTCTGCGGAGGAACTTAATTCGAAGCTTTTTGAATTTCAGCGTGATATTGTCCGTTGGGCGCTTGGGCGCGGACGGGCGGCGATTTTCGCGGACTGCGGCGACGGAAAAACGGCTATGCAGTTGGAATGGGCTGAACAGATCCGCCAACGGACAAAGGGCAATGTTATCATTATAGCGCCGCTTGCCGTAGCGACTCAAACCCAACGCGAGGGTGAAAAATTCGGGATTGCTGTCAAAATCTGCGCATCACAAAGCGACGTATGCTCGGATATGGTGAACATTACCAATTATGAGAAACTGGAGAAGTTTACTGCTGATGAATTTACGGCGGTGGTTCTGGATGAAAGCTCGATATTGAAATCGTTCTCTGGGAAGATACGAAATCAGATCATTTCAATGTTTGCGAAAACACCCTACAAACTGGCGTGCACGGCTACTCCCGCGCCTAACGATTATATGGAGTTGGGCAACCATTCTGAGTTTCTGGGCGTAATGACGCGGGCGGAAATGCTCGCTATGTACTTTGTTCATGACGGCGGCGAAACGTCCAAATGGCGTCTGAAAGGTCACGCCGAAAGCCTGTTCTGGAAATGGCTGTCTACATGGTGCGTAGTTATGGACGACCCGAAAAAGCTCGGCTATAATATCAGCGGCTACGATCTGCCTGCGCTGAATGTTCATCAAATAATAGCCGACGGCAATACCATAGCAAATGAGGCGTTATCGCTTACGGAACGCCGCGCGGCTCGCCGTGAAAGCCTTGAATTACGCTGCAAAGCCGCCGCCGAGCTTGTCAACGGTTCAAATGAAAACTGGCTTGTGTGGTGCGATCTCAACGACGAAGCGGCGCTGCTTCATAAGCTTATAGACGGTTCAACGAACGTTCAAGGCTCGGACAACCCCGAATTCAAGTCAAGGGCAATGTTGGATTTTGCGGAGGGAAAACTGAAATGCCTGATAACCAAGCCGAAGATCGCAGGCTACGGAATGAACTGGCAAAATTGCTCGAAGATGATATTCGTCGGGCTGTCGGATAGCTTCGAGGCATACTATCAGGCGGTTCGGCGGTGTTGGAGGTTCGGTCAGAAAAGTGACGTTGACGTATACATAATTATTTCATCGCGCGAGGGAACGGTCAAGGAGAATATCGAGCGCAAGCAAGCCGAAAACGAGCGCATGAAGGCTCATCTTATTGAGCTGACTAAAGATATCACCAAGCGCGAATTAACGGCACTGTGCCGCGTTTCAACGGCGTATAACGCCGCTCTGGCAATGCGGCTGCCGAGTTGGGAGGAATTCGGAGTTGGTTAAAGTTTTAAATCAAGTTGTCAAAGAAAATTATTCGCTCTATCACGGTGACAGCTGTGAGATAATCGCGGGCATCCCCGACGAAAGTATTCATTACACACTGTTTTCGCCGCCGTTTGCGAGCCTGTACACCTACTCGAACAGCGACCGCGATATGGGAAATTGCAGGTCGGACGCGGAATTTTTCGAACATTTCAAGTATCTCGCGGGCGAATTGTTCCGCGTAACAATGCCGGGGCGGCTGCTGTCGTTCCACTGTATGGATTTGCCGCGAATGAAGGAGCGCGACGGCGTTATCGGGCTTAAAGACTTCCCTGCGATTGTGCGGCAGGTGTTCGAGGACTGTGGATTTATTTATCATTCGCGGGTCACGATCTGGAAAAATCCCGTTACAGAAATGCAGCGTACAAAGGCTCTCGGACTGCTGCATAAACAGATAAAGAAGGACAGCGCCATGAACAGACAAGGTATTCCCGATTACATTCTGACAATGCGCAAGCTGGGAGAAAACCCCGAACGCATATCGCATACCGACGAAATGTTCCCGTGTGACGTATGGCAGCAATATGCCTCGCCTGTGTGGATGGATATCCGTCAATCCGATACGCTTCAGAAAAATTCCGCGCGCGAGGAAAAGGACGAGCGTCATATCTGCCCGCTGCAACTGGAAGTCATAAAGCGCTGTATTGAGCTTTGGACAAACCCGAATGATATTGTTCTTGACCCGTTCGGCGGTATCGGCTCCGTGCCGTATGTCGCGAGAAAGCTCGGTCGTAGAGCAGTATGCTGTGAGCTTAAAGAAAGCTATTTCAATCAAATGATTGCTAATGTTGCGAATGCCGTGCCGATACAACTTGCGGCAGTGGGCTCTCAGCAAATTACTTTTGATGATTTAGGGGTGAACGAATAATGCCGAGATACTATTTTGACGACCTCGACGGCACTCTCGACGAGATCGACACCGACGAGGAGCTTCGCCGCGAGGAAGCCCGCGCGGAAGCCAAAGCCGAGGACTACGAGGCGTGGGAGGAATTCATATATTACCATGAGGAACACAGGAGGAGAGAATGACATTATACGAAATAAACGCGCAGATAGGCGCGTTTCTGGAGGAGAACACCGACCCCGAAACGGGCGAGGTCCTGAACCTTGACGCGCTTGCGGATCTGGAGCTGGAGCGCTCGGTGAAGCTGGAGAGTTACGCGCTCGCGGTGAAGAATTTTGACGCGGAAATATCGGCGATAAAAGCCGAGGAGGATAACCTCAAAGCGCGGCGCGAGCGTATCAAAGCAACGCGCGAAAGGATTTATCAAGAGCTCCTCGGGGAGCTTCGCGGCGAGAAAATGAGCACCGCGCGTGTGCAGATATCGTATCGGAAAACGCAGTCCACGGAGGTGCTTGACATTGCGCTGCTCCCCGAGAAATATCTGATACCGCAGCCTCCGAAGCCCGACAAAACCGCGATAAAAGCCGCTATCAAGGCAGGCGAAAACGTAAACGGCGCGGTGGTTCGCGACAACGTTTCGATGATAATCAAGTGAGGAGGAAAACATGGGAGTATCCGTACTTATTTTAGGCGAGAGCGGCAGCGGGAAAAGCGCTTCACTGCGGAATTTCCCCGCCGACAAGGTGGCGGTGCTGAACGTCGCGAGTAAGCCGCTGCCGTTCCGCAGCAAGTTGATGGTGCGCAACGGCGTGACCTACGACAACATAAACGCGTCCTTGAAAAAGAATGCCATGAAAGCGTATGTTATCGACGACGCGCAGTATCTTATGAGCTTTGAATTTTTTGCACACGCGAGGGAAGCGGGCTATCAGAAATACACCAATCTTGGAAAGAATTTCTACGATATGCTCGAGAATATACGCGTCGGCACAAGCAACGACACGATCGTTTATCTGCTGAGCCATATTGAGCAGTCCGACGGCAAATACAAGATGAAAACCATCGGCAAACTGCTCGACGATAAGTTGACGATCGAGGGACTTTGCAGCATTGTTTTATTTTGCAGAACCGAAGCCGAGAGCAAGGTCATCAGGCACAAATTTATAACGCAGTCGGACGGCACCACAACAGCAAAATCGCCTATGGAAATGTTCGCCGACTTGGAGATCGACAACGATCTGTATTTCGTTGACAAAACAATACGCGAGTACTACGGACTTGCGCAGCTTTAAGGAGGATTTATTATGATAAAAAAGTACAACAATTGGGAAGAAACACAGGCGGCAAAGATAGGCAGTTTTGAGAAGCTCCCCGCAGGCGGATACGAGGCGAAGATAATCAACGCTAAGGTTGTTGACAACGTAAACGGCGGTCAGCGTCTGGAGATCGCGGTGGACATCACGGCGGGCGAGTTTGAGAACTACTTTAGAGATCAGTTCTTAAACTCGACCTACGACAACAAAAAGTGGAAAGGCATAGCGCGCTTCTTTCTGCCCGTCGACGACGGCTCACAAAAGGATAACTTCAAGAAGAGCCTGCTAAAGGCGGTCACACAGGCGCTCGAGCAGTCTAACGCGAGCTACCGCTGGGATTGGGACGAGAGCAAGCTCAAGGGCTTGAAGGTCGGCATTATGGTACGCGACAAGGAGTACGACTTTGACGGTCGTCACGGCTTCTGCGCCGAGATATTCGAGTTTGTGGATATCAAGCTCATACAGGAGGGCAAATTCTCCGTTCCCGAGCCGAGGTATCTTAACGGCAAAGCACCATCCGAGAGCGCAAGCACGGCTGCGTCCTCGGCTGAAAGTGCTCCTGCTGACGACGATTACCCGTTCTGAATATGGAGTACAGATACACGATCCCCGAAATCCCGCCCAGCAACAACAAATTTCTCGGGCGGGAGAACCGCTGGGAATATCAGAAGCTCAAGAAACAATGGGCGGAGCTTATCGCAGAATACTGCAAACCTTTGCCGCCGGAGCCGCTGTCTCGCGCTTCGGTAACGCTGTTGTATCATTTCAAGGATAAGCGGCGACGCGACCCCGACAACTATTCTGGGAAGTTTATTCTCGACGGGCTTACAAAGGCGGGTATTATCGCCGACGACAGCTTTGACGTGATAGACCTTAAACTGAAAGCCGTCTGCGATAAGCGCGGTGCGGTGGAGATAATTGTGGAGGATGTTGTGGGACAATGAAAATAATCGGGAAGCTTTTAGAACTTTCGGAAGATGATGTAAATTCTATAATTAAGGTCAATAAGGTTTTTGACTTGTTTTTCGAGCTGAACAAGCTTATAAAATCTATGAGCGAAAAGGAATTTAAAATGCTTGAAAAATCGCTTGAAATAACAAAGAAGGAGATGGAGCGCAATGAGTGAATACATAGAACGCGAAAAACTTATCGACCAGTTATTGCCACTGGCCGACGCGTCGGCAAAATTGCACGATGGAATTATGACGGCGATTTTTCAGGTCAAAAATCAACCTGCTGCCGATGTTCCGTCCGTGGTTCACGGGCATTGGGAGGTGTTTGCGCCTTGGGGCAGTAAAAAGACGGTTATTTGCTCTGAATGCGGTAATTACAGCCCCCTAGCAGGGGAATATGCATATTGCCCCAATTGCGGCGCGAGAATGGACAAGGAGGAAAATGACAATGTCTGAATACATAGAGCGCGAAAAGGTTTACGAAATAATTAACGCTTCATTAAATGAAATCCCCAAGCTCAAAGAGTTATTTTCTGAGGATTACATAAGGGGGTGTCAAACTACGCTGGGAATAGTTACCTCTGATATTCAAAACGTTCCCGCCGCTGATGTCGCGCCCGTGGTTCATGGGCATTGGGAATACGATTCCGAAACTTTTAACATCTGTTCCGCGTGTAAACGCAGATTAGACGATATGCGCGGATACAAGTACTGCCCGGTTTGCGGTGCGAAAATGGACGAAGAGGAGAAGCCCAATGAAGAAAATATGTAAACGCTGCGGCAAGGAACGGGAAATGCTGTCTTGAGAAACCACTTGCTATAAATGCGGAAAGCTCGAAGCACTCGAACAAACCCAAGCCGCCATAAGAGAAGCGGAACCCGATGAATACGTCAGCACTTGGTCGGACGATTATGTTATATGCCCATATTGCGGCGCGGCTATGGAAACAAATCTGGGTTATGAGGATTTCCCCGAAATTTACGAAGAGGGCGACCACGAGCTGGAGTGCGACGAGTGCGGGAAACCCTTTATACTGAATACGAGTGTATCATATTCGTGGGAAACGGAGAAAAAGGACGGTGACGGCAATGGATAGGCTGACAGCAACTATTAAGATCCCCGAAGAAGGCACATTTAGAGAATATACGGAGGAACAGCTTGAAGAGATAAAGCGTGCTGATAAGGTTTCTCCAAGAGAGATATATCGGCGGCTGCAAGAGTATGAAAATACTGGACTTACTCCAGAAGAGATAACCAAGCTGATAGCCGACAACAAGCGGCTGCACGAGCTTGTGGAAATCCTTGAAAATACGATAAAGGCACTGTAAGGAGGAACGATAATGCGTGAGATTTTATTCAGAGGACAAACCCGCCGTTACGGCGAAAAAGTCTATGTTCCTTCAGGAGAGAAAGTGCCGAGTAATTGGGTATATGGCGGGGTGTATCAAGGCTGTGGCGACCATTCAATTATTTACAGCTATGATCCCGTTGAAAAATATCCCGTTTACAGCGATACAGTGGGGCAGTACACAGGCTTGACCGACAAGAACGGCGTGAAGATTTTCGAGGGGGATATTATAAAAGCGATATGGAGACATTTAGGTAACATCGACACTGTAATTGGACTCGTCAAATTTATTGATGCGTCATTTGTCTTAGAAACCAAAAATGAGTATCTTTTCTTTGAGGATAATATTTTTGGAATTGAATGTGAAATAATCGGCAATATTTATGACAGGAGATGCGAAAATGGTTAAGACACAAAAGTCAATTAAGTTTGTCAATGACTGTGGTGCGTTAGTTGACTACAAAGAATTGGAAAAAGCTGTTTTGTGGTATGCAAAATCTCCGGTAATAAGCAAAAAGCATATTTATATGCACGGGGACTATCCTGCGGTGAGTGTTCACAAAGAAAAAATACATATTCACAGATTGTTAATGATGTATTGGCTGGGCGGAAATTTACCAAAAGATTATTTTGTTCATCATATTGACGGAGACAAACTTAATGCAACAAAAGATAATTTGTCTTTGATGTTTTCTTCATCACATCAGAGGTATCACAACAAAGGCAAAGTTGTTTCTGATGAGCAAAAGAGAAGAATAATAGAATTTAATCATACTCGAAAAGGCAAACGTGGAAAATATAAAGTGAACATTTCTGCTAAACAAGTGTATGATTTAAAGTCTTTAGGTTATAGTTTTAACCAAATTTCACAAGAATTGGGATTGGATTGGGGCTGCGTGAAACAGCGTTATAATGATTTTATCCACGACAACCCCGAGCTGTTGGAGGTGAAAACGTGAATATAAGCGACTTGGTAAAGCAGTGCAATTGCAAGTATGCAAGATTTGGAAGAGATAATCCCGAAAGCACGACTGTTTGGCTGTGGTGTGCTCTCAAACGCGATGATGAATATGCGCTGACAGATGTAAGCAGTTGTAAAAAATGCTCAAAGCGAGTGACGAAAGGAGCGCAAAAATGACACGACAAGAAGCATTACAGGTTGCAAGCCCATTCTGTTCAATGAAGAAAATAATTATAGCGGCACTTGTATTTATAAGTATAAGTTTGATATTCACAGGCTGCGATGAACCTAAAACGGTTAATGTGAATGTTGAAAGCGACAGTTCCATCAGCGGAACAGCGTTTGGGAAATCTGCGCTAATCGAGATAGGCGACGGATTATGGTATGACACTGCGACACGTATTGTATATTGGTGGAATGGTTACTTGAGTGGTAATTATTGGGCAACAACGCCAAGCCCTTATTACGCTCCAAACGGACTACCATATCGATATAATCCTGAAACGAATACGTTTGAGGAGTGTAAATTGGAGGTGACGGAATGAAAGCCAAAATAACCTTTGAGAACGGCAAAACCGCCGAAATAGAGCTGACCGAAGAACAGGCGGCGCAAATCACGAAAGCGGAAAAGAAAAATCCGTTTGAACGCGTTAGATTGCGCGATAGCTATTACGTTATTGATGTGGGTAATGAAGTTTGTACACTTTCAGAAGATGACGATATGCGCGACCACGAGTATTTTAATGCCGCCAACTACTGCACCGACTGCGATTTGCTCCAACAGCAAGCCTACCGCGAAACGCTGAACAGGCTCTTGTGGCGGTTTACATACGAAAACGGGTGGAGTGAGGACTTGTGGGAAACCACCGATAACAAATATTATTTGGATTACAATGTAGATAATAAGGCGTGGAGTATAAGAGTTTGGCGTATTTACAAAATAGTCGGAGTTGTCTACTTCGTATCACAGGAAATTGCCGAACACGCTATTGATGAAGTCGTCAAACCGTTTCTCGAAGCGCACCCCGACTTTCGCGACTACCAAACGGCGGCAGAAAGCAGCCGATAAATCCAAACGAACCAACAGAAAGAAGTGAGGAAATGACAAAAGAAGAAGCACAAGCGATCGCTCTGCAAGGCAGAGCGGAAAACGAACAGGAGACCGTCGCGTATCTGACAGCGCATTTTCCGAGGGAGATTGACGAGTTCACGAAAGAGGATTTCCTTGACGGGAAAATGCCGTTGGAGTACATCGACCTGTACAAATTCGACAGCGTAAAGCGCGAGCAGGTAAAGCAAAAGGTAAAGGCTCGCGCTGCGGAGCTGAAGATAGGAGTTCGCGCGTTCGAGAGAATGTGGGCGGATTATAAAAAAGCCAATCCCGACGACCTCGGTAGCTGCGGAACAACGAATTTCCCCGATCAGCCCCTTGCGCTGCGGTGCGGAAAATGGCTCTGCGACGGGCAGGGTGTTCGCGTCATGACCGCCGACAAGGGCACGGTATACGCCTGTCCGCACCCGATAATGCCTGTGGAGATATTAAAAAATCTCGACACGGGCGCGTATAAAGTCCGTGTGGCATTCAGACGCAACAACCAATGGCACACAGAGATATTTGACCGAACGGTGCTTTCGCAGAAATCAAAGATCGTAGACGCGCTGTCCGAACGCGGCGTTGCCGTCAACTCGGAAAACGCGCGAAATCTGGTTCTGTACTTCGCGGATATCGAAGAAATGAACGTTGACGGAATACCCGAAAAAGCCTGTATTTCGCGTCTGGGTTGGAGAGAATACGCGGGCGCGCAGATGTTTGTGCCGTATACGCGCGAACGGTTGATTTTTGACGGCGAAGCAATATTCAGAAAGCGCTTTGAGAGCATACGGGAAAGCGGTGGTTTTCAAGAAACGCTTACAAAGTGGCACGGCTGTATTTCAGAGAACGTGCGGCATAACAGCGTTCCCGTGCGGATAACATTTGCCGCAAGCGCGGCAAGTGTTCTGGTTAAGCTGCTCGGGTGCAACAACTTTATAGTGCATATCTGGGGCGAGACGGGTACGGGAAAGACGGTGCTGTCAATGTGCGCTGCGAGTATCTGGGGAAATCCCGCCGTTGGCGAGTACATTTCCTCGTTCAACACAACGGCAGTCGGTATCGAGAAAAATCTCGGATTTCTGCAAAATCTTCCGCTGATATTGGACGAGCTTCAGATAGCAGACGAACGCGACGTGAAAAAACTGGTCTATCTGGCGACAGAGGGAACAGGGCGTTCTCGCGGCAGCAAGTACGGAGGGCTGCAAAGCCTTGAAACCTGGGCGAACTGCACTATCTCGACGGGCGAGCGCCCCATTACTTCAATGATAAGCGACGGCGGCGCTCACAACCGTGTTATCGAAATAGAGTGCAAGGAGCAGCTTTTCAAGGATCCGCACGCGGTTGCACGGTGCGTTTCTCAGAATTACGGAGTGTTCGGGCGGATACTCGTCATCTATCTGTCGAAAAAGGAAAACCTCGAAGCCGTTTGCGGGAAATATCACGCGTTTTTCGATGAGCTGATCGCGCAATACAACATCACCCAGAAACAGGCATACGCTGCGGCGCTTATACTGGCGGCAGACTATGCCATCACGGAATGCGCGTTCGACAAGGCAACAGCGCTCACGGCGGCGGATATCGCGCCGTATCTCAAAAGTGAACGAGAGATTTCGGCGAACGTGCGCGGCTACGAGTACCTCTGTGAGCAGATCGCCGCCAACCAGGCGCATTTCACACAGTTGGACAAGGCTATCGAGTGTTGGGGCGAGTTTGACGGCGACGCGGTCTACATAATCAAGTCCGTGTTCAACCGTATCTGCACGGACGGCGGGTTCTCGCCCGCGCCGCTGCTATCGTGGCTCTCCAAAAACAAGCTTATCGAGCGGAGGGATAAGAAGATGAGCGTAGTAAAGCGGATAGGTGGCGTTTGTACGCGCTGCGTATATTTAACAATATCAATGGATAGTGTTAAAAATTCTGTTGAAAACTCGGACGATTTTCCGGATTTTTAATGATAATGCAACACCCCATAACACCATTGTTACAACTATGGTGTTACGCGCAAGACCGCTTGCAGAACGGTATTATAATATATGTTACATATGTTACACCTAATATTATATATATTATATACATGTTTTAATTTAAACAAAATAATTAAATTAAATTATTATTATATATGATGTATGTTTCTGAAATGGGTGTAACGATGCCAACAGAGGGCACGAACCCGCATTACAAAAGGGTTTACGAGCAATCGTCTTGTAACATTCATACTTAGGGGATGTTACAGAAAGGAGAAACTATGACAGGACAACAAGCCGCGGAGCTCGCGAGAACGCGTCAGCCGCTCCCTGAGGGCGAACGCTTAAGCGTGATTATGCTTTACTATTCGGTTCGGGGAATTTACCGCTCATACGAGGCGAAAGAACTTACTCTCGAACAGGCAAAGCGCGCCAAACAGGACGCTCTCCGCGAATATGACAGCCTCGCCCTCTCGGAGCGCTGCCATATCGAGGACGCAAGACGCTGGTCGGAGATATGCCGAGTGCTCAACAAAGCCGAGAAATGCGGCTGCGAGTACTGCAAAGAGGTCGCCCGTATCTTCGACGGGCGGCAGAGAATGTCAAAATTGGCTTAACGGAGGTGTAAGAATTGACTAAACAAAGAAAACCGCGCTATTCAGCGCGGCATCCGAACATGAGAAAAATTCCCGAAGGCGCTCTTACGAAAGATGAAGCCCTGAAGTATTTGGGAATTGCTATCCAGACTCTCGACTACTACATTAAACAAGGCATTGTTGAAACATATCGAGCAGGTAAGTACCGTTATATAACGCTTGAATCCTGCAGACGGCTTCGCGATCTGAATTCACCTTATGTCGACGACAGCACTGAACGATGGCTTACTACGCAAGAAGCCGCTGAACTGACAGGGTTGACTGTTCATAGAGTAGTGCTTAAATGCAGATTGGGTGAATTTGACAGCGCAAAGGCGCTCCATAGAGTTTATGTTAATCCGGTTAGCGTAAATGCCTATATAGAACGCTATCATACCGCAAACGGACGGAAAACCGTAACGGTAAACGAAGCCGCACAGCTGTGCGACTGTTCACTGCGCACAATGCGAATACACGCATATGGAGAGAATAGCCCCATAGAGAGCGTACTCAAAGGCGGCAGGCGGCTTCTGTATCTTGACAGCGTGAAAAAATTTATCAAACTCCGCAAGAAGACTCCCACTTCTAAGCGAGGCGAAAGTGGGAGATGAATTGCGTCCCACCTCTTTAGGTGGGGGAGGATGTCACCAGATGTCAGAACAACCACCAGCAAAGAAAATGGTAGATTCCACTCACAAAACGATACAACGTTTTTTTACAGGTAAAATACTTGAAAAAAGGGCGGGATTGTGGTAAAATATAGATATGGGATATACATAGTTTTTTTTAGAATGGAGGGTACAATTGAAAGCTACTGCCGCAGAAAAGCGCAAACGAAATGAAATTGAAGTTGTTGAAGGTTATCAGGCTCCGCAAACAGTATCTGATATGCTTGAGAGCGACAAGGAAGTATTAGCGCAGTATTACACCATGCAAACCGACGTTGCCGAAGAAATTGAGAAATGGAAGAAGTCTGCAGAGGCTTCAAAACTCACCACTCAACGGCAGACTATTGCAGGGGCTCTCGGCGGTGTAAGTCTTCTACGTAAAATCGCTCAGAAGAAGAATTACAAGTTAACAGCACTTTGCCATAAGCCTAAGCAGCTTTTAGCCGCTCTCGATGAATTCTGTGAGCTCTGTCTGCAGCTCGGCATTCTCCCGGGCAAGGAAAGCCTTTGTATGTGGCTTCATACTTCAATCGCAGGGCTTAGTTTTATACGCAATGGGAACAATTCCACATTTGAACAAGAGGTAATAGACATTATCCGAGATTTTGAGAATTATATCGCTTCGGTTTGGGTTCAATATGCGAATTTGTCCACAAAACCGCCTGTGTTCAGTGTCTTTTATTTGAAAAGTATTTTCGGCTACGCTGAGGCTACTGCAGCCGTTTCAACAGTGAATGTGCGGGTATTTAGCGGAGATAATTATGACGCAAAACTATCCCAAGAAAAATTGGTTAGTGACTGTAATTGTATCGAGGTCGAAGCAGAATCTGAAGATCAGCGGGGCGGAACCGCTCTCTGATCAGAAGAAAAAACGGTTGATTTGGGATACATAGACCACAATATATTGTGTTGGGTGCGTAAAATATTAAAGGATAATTTTCTTGATTTGGCAAATTTGGCTTAACAAAGCCGTTTGTTGCAATTTTGCAATTGCGGCAAACTATAATTTTACGCAATTCAACAGAGTAAAGTGGGCGGCTCCTGCAATACATCCCCCCTACCCAACTATGAGAGAGACCCCCGCCGCCCCTTTTCTCAACCCCTCACCCAAATAAAAAACACAAGAGGGTGGACTTTAGCTAGCTAAATCGGAGCGGTAAAATACTTGTAGAAATCCAAAATCGAAAAGATGTCATGAGCAATGACCGCGTGAATATGCCTAAATCAATCGAGAATGCTCCGGAACGGGCTTTTACTGTCGAGGGGGTATAGAGATATGCCTAAGGATAAAAATGCGATACAGGGCAATTTAAGGGTTGTCTGGGCGAAATGGTTAAAAAAGAAAGGAGGCACGACTTAAGATGCACAAACTATGCAATGTAGATGTTCTCGGAACGGAGTACACTGTTGAGGAACACGAGCGGAAAGAGGACGAGAGTTTGGAGAATGCGGACGGGTATTGCGATCATACGCTCTGCAAATGTGTTGTACGCATTATTGAGCCCGATAAGAATTCGCTTGGAAATCTGGAGGCTTACAAGAAAAAGGTGATACGCCACGAGCTTATCCACGCATTTCTGACAGAAAGCGGACTAAACTGCGAGGCTGAATGGGCGACCAACGAAGAAATGATTGATTGGATTGCGTATCAGTTTCCGAAGCTGCTTAAAGCGTTTACGCAAGTAGGGGCTATTTGACAGAGGAGGGTTAGTAAAATGGCAAGAGTGAGCGTTTGTGATATATGCGGCGACCGAGTAAAGAAAGGTATCGGGATAAAGCTGCCGAAAGATCAAAAAGCTTGCGGACTGACGCTATATTCTTCGAGTCCTTTTGATTCCGGTACGCCCGCTGATGTATGCGCCAAATGCGCCGCTGCGATACAAGAGACAATTAACGTGCTTAGCAGTAGCGCGGCGGCAAATAAACCCGAAAACGATATTCCACTGGAAGTAGCGGAGCTTGAGCACTTGACTGCGAGGTGCCCGCGCGGGAATATGGACTTGTACTGAATGCGAGGGTGATCAAAATGGACAATGAACTCAAATATAATCAATACTTTAAGGCAAAGTGCACAGAAGCGGACGCAGCTCGGGAAATCTGGACAGAGTTCTGCGGCATATTGAACGATTACCGCGACAAGAACGGGATGGATATATTTGATCCTGCGGGAGAGGCAAACCTCGACGGTGCAACTGTGGAGTTTATGACATATAAGGAACACAACGTTCACGCGCCGCTGTTTGATGTTGCGAAGAAGTATTCGGCGCATATAGAAAATCTGGATATGTACGGGTGGTAGGTAATGATGAATATGAAAGACTGTTGGGCACCGCTTTTATTTTTGGCTACCTTAAACAACACCTATTCTCTGCTATCAAGCCAACGCTTAGACGTAAAATGCAAAACGATCGAATCCAGAGACAAAATAGCATTTGCGTTTGATAGATTTAAAGCGCAAAATTGCAACAACAGCGAATGGGGTTTTCAGTGCTTTAAAGGTAACGAAGATAATTCTTTTACGGTTTTGGTTAATATTACAACCTGCGCCTTTGATATGCTCTCATTTATAAAGCCGTACCTTAATGACATTGTTTCAGTGAGTATGTCAGGGGTGAACAAATTCAAGACAAATAGAGCTGAATGTGAGGTAAAAATATGTTCGGAGAATTAGATGCGCCCATTTTTCAATTCTGTATCCGAAATAAATTTGTCAATCTTTTTTACTTGAGTTTCTGCCCTGGAAAAGAAAGCGGATGTTTTTCCCGTATATTTGAAGAACGATCTATCGTATATAGTTCCAATATGGTCATATCTCGTTTTTGCTTTGAAAATTCAAGAATACCGGTTCTTGAAACGCTTTTGATAAAGTTGGTAAAAGGCGCTTCTTTAGCAATTGGCAGTGAGCGCGGAGATGACTGTGTTCGTGAATTTATCAAACTCCGCAAGAAGACTCCCACTTCTAAGCGAGGCGAAAGTGGGAGATGAATTGCGGAATAGGAGGTGAAAAGAATTGAATAAATCTTATAAATTCAGAATATATCCAAACGCAGAACAGCAAATAATGTTTGCTAAGACTTTCGGCTGTGTAAGATTGGTATACAATTATTACTTAGACAGAAAAATCAAACAATATCAAGACGATAAGTCGGCTGTAAACTATACTCAATGTGCTAATGAAATGGTGCAGTTAAAGAAAACAGAAGATTTTAGTTTTCTAAAAGAGGTAGACAGTATATCTCTGCAACAGTCACTTCGCCATCTTGATACGGCTTTTCAGAATTTCTTCAGAAGTCCTAAAGTTGGATTTCCAAAGTTCAAGTCAAAGAAATCCAACCACAGAAGTTACACAACAAATTGTGTGAATGCTAACATAAAACTCGAAAACGGCTATATCAAGTTGCCAAAAGTCGGAACAGTCAAGCTAAAGCAACACCGTCAAATCCCAAGTGATTACAAGCTTAAATCTGTAACGGTCAGCCAAACTCCGAGTGGAAAGTACTATGCAAGTATTTTATTTGAGCATGAGTATTCTATACAATCAATAGAACCACGCTCCTTTCTTGGATTGGATTATTCCATGCACGAGTTGTACAAGGACAGCAATGGTAATGAACCTTGTTATCCGAGATATTACAGACAAGCGGAAAAGAAGCTTGCACGTGAACAACGTAAGTTATCACTAATGCAAAAAGGCTCTAAAAACCGTGACAAACAGCGTATTAAAGTTGCAAAGCTACACGAAAAAGTCGCTAATCAAAGAAAAGATTTCTTACACAAGCATTCAGCAATGATAACCAAATTGTATGATTGTATCTGCATTGAAGATTTGGATATGAAAGCGATGTCGCAAAGTTTGCATTTTGGAAAATCCGTCAGCGATAACGGCTGGGGAATGTTTACCACTTTTCTTGCTTATAAACTTGCAGAACAAGGCAAACAACTTGTAAAAGTGGACAAATTCTTTGCGAGTAGTCAGATTTGCAGCTGTTGTGGGTGCAAAAATCCTGCAATCAAGAATATTGCAATCAGAGCGTGGGATTGTCCTGAGTGTGGTACACATCACGACAGGGATGTAAACGCTGCTATAAATATCAGAAATGAGGGTATGCAACTTGTAAACGCATAATCTATACATAAAACCGTGGGACACACGGGGTTAGCCTGTTGATACTGTATTCGTTGGAGTACTTGAGCAGGAAACTCAACCGTTAGAAGCTCCTGCCTCTAAGCGAGGTACGAGCGTAGGCGGGAGAGTATGTCACGTTGTCTTTTGTTTTTTCTATTTTGCAAAAATCCGAATGCATTTCCAGAGTTGAATGGGTTAGTGATAAAAAAAATGCTCGACGCCACCAGGTTAGACTAATGGAAATTTAATATATCTAAAATTATCCGTTCTGTCAAAAAGCGAGACGGATTTTTGTGAAAATCCACAAAATTTAAAAAAGGGGGTTGACTTTTGCCCGTGCGTATGTTATTATAAATGCACGGGCAAATGTTAGGAGGTGAAGATGTGTCCCCGAAAGGCAGACCAACAACCAACAAGAAAACCGAGCGGTTAGAAATACGCCTTGCACCTAATGAGCTAGAGCTTATGCAGGAGTGCGCAGACAAGCTCAAGATAAGCAAAACGGACGTAATAAATAAGGGCGTGAAGTTGGTTAAAGAAGAACTCGACAAAAATAAATAGGGTTTGCGTTACCCTCTCAAAGTGACCGCAAACCCTAACACACCAACCCCGAAAGGTCGGTAAATCCATTATACCACACCTTTCGGGAAAAGTCAAGACGAAAGGAAAGGCATTATGGAAAATAATATTGCAACAATGAAAAGTGAGAAGTTTGGTAAAGTCCGCTTGATATTTGAGGGAGATAAGGTCCTTTACTGCGCTGCTGATGTGGCGCACGCGCTTGGATATAGCAATGGGCGAGACGCTGTTGCGAGACACTGCAAGGGGGTTCTGAAACGAAATACCCCAATATGTAGCGTCGCGAAACGCGACGCACCAACATCTAGTAGTGTTAAGGAGCTTTCTTACCTCACCGAATCAGACGTATACCGCCTAATCTGCCACAGCAAACTGCCGTCGGCTCTGGAGTTCGAGAAGTGGGTATTTGAGGACGTTGTTCCAAAAGCGGTGAATGACAATATGAACACCGAAGCGGAACAGCTCACGCTCGAAACAAGCGAATATCACTACTTCCCGAAAACGCTGAATGGCGTACCCGTCATCACGATAGCGGATTTTTCGTACTTCACGGGCGTTGCAAGCGGTAAAATCTACAAGCCGCTGAGAAAGATTTGCAAGCTCGGCGAGGAGTACTTCTCGCTGTCAAGCGCGGGTATCGCGCATTACAAGCGTGAAAATCCCAACGTCAGCAGACTCCAGAGCGTTGCGCTGGTACTCAAAGAAAGCGCTGTCCGCAAGCTGCTGAAATACTTTGATTTGTCGGTCGATATACCTATGATCGAGGAAAAGAAAGCACTTCCCACAACAGAAGCTGAACCCGTCACAGCCAACCGCAAGCCGAAATACGTCACCACCGACGACGCTATTGTCGCCCTTGAGGTGCTTCGTTACGTAAAGGAACACAACGAAAGCTACAAGCGTTACGATCAAGTTGCCGCAATCGAAAAAGTTATTAAAGACGTTGGTATGTTGATTGCCGCGGGATACTGAAAATTAAGCGTCCGAGAAATCGGGCGCTTTTTTTGCGAGTAAAAAAAAATATATCATAAATCCCTTGACAAATGCAGTAATTCGTGTTAATATATAATTAAGGGGCAATATGACCCTTAAAGTACAAATTATTGTATTATTGTTGCAATTATTATTGTTATTGTTGTCAAGGGAGAGGAGAACATAGCTAAACGTAGATCTAATCTTGTTAATGAGGGGAATACCCGGGCTTCGTCCGATATGGCCGAGTTCAACGACTTGCGTCGGCAAGAGGCGGAATATACGCTGAAGAAGTGCGAGGAGCTGCTGCACCCTAATAAAGTCAAGAAAAACGGTGAGGAGTACCGCGTTGATATCGTTGATACAGTGGGTGCGTACCGCCGAATGGCTATTTCCTACTATACCCTCGGTGACGCTGAAAAAGAAAAAGAATGCTGGAAACAGATCCTGAGGGAACTTAAAAAGCGTTCTGAGGAAGTCGGAAAAGCAGGCGCGTCCGAAAGGGCGGCACTCAACAGGGCTATGAACGACGCGTACTGTGTTCTCGCTTATGATAACTTTGAGTACTTCCTTATCGCTACGGAGCTTCAGCAAGACCCCGAAAGCCGTTTCTACGGCACTCGGAAGAACATTATCCGCGACGACGTTAGAGAGCTTCAGAAGCTCGAGGACGGCGGGTATGATATGCTCGGTATTTCAGCGCCGCCGCGTACATACAAGACCGCGCTCGGAACCCGTTTTCTGGCATGGGTTATAGGTCGGCACCCCGACGAGAGCTGCTTCTTTGCGTCGCACTCTCTGAAAATGTGCCGCAAGGTAATGAACGATATTTTGAAAATCGTCAATACCGAAGCATACAAGCAGATTTTCCCGGGACTGTCGGTTGAAAGCTCGTCTGAGGATAACTGGATAGACCTTATACCCAAGAAACGCGACAACGGCTATAAGACCCTCTATTTTGCGGGTATCGACAGTAATATGGCGGGCGTTATCAACTGTTCATGGCTCTTGTACTGCGACGACCTTATCGCCTCGGTAATGGAGGCGGCTAATCCCGACAGAGTGGCTAATGCCGTTGAAAAGTATACGGGAGATATCAGACAGCGCCGCGCAAACGGAAGCGTCCGCGAACTTATGATAGCGACGAGATTTGCGACAAAGGACCCTTTGGCGGTCATGGAAACGGCAAAGGAGAACAACCCGCGCGCCAAGTTTATCAAGCGTCCCGCGTTGGACGAGAATGGCGAGAGCAATTTCATGTACAACGTAAACCCCATGACAAGGGAGCACTTTGAGGAAATAAAGAACAATATGTCCGAGATAGCGTTTGAGTGTGTTTTCCAGCAAAACCCGCTTGACCGCGAGGGACTGATGTTCACAGATCTTAAACGCTACAAGGAATTGCCGCCCGGAGATCCCGATCTGATATATGTGGCATGTGACGTTGCATATTCGGGATCGGATAACCTTTCCGCGCCAGTGGCATATCAGTACGGCGATAATGTGTATATTCCTGATGTAGTATTCCGAAAAGAGGGATATACAGTTACAGAGCCGTTGGTTATGGCGTTCCTTATAAAGCACCAACCGAATTTTGCCAAATTTGAGGAGAACGCGGGCGGCGAGGTTTACGCCAACGATATCCGAATGGGTGTTATGGGCGAAACCAATACAAGAATTTTCACGCAGCGGGCAAAAACAAATAAATTGCTCCGTATTGAGCAATTCGAGCCTGTTATCAATAATTTCTATTTTCTGCACAGAAGTCTGTATCGCCCCGGCAGTGATTACGACAGATTTATCAAGGAACTGGAGAGGTTCAATATAAACGGAAAAAATAAGCACGACGACGCGGCGGACAGTCTGGCAATGCTGGCGGAGATGAAGCGTACAAAGGAAATGGGTCCGAGCGTGGCGATCATACCACGCAAAGGTAAAAGGAGGCTGAGAGTTCGTTGATACAGGATTTTTCAAGTCTTAGTTGCGATATTCGGGGAAATTATCTTCTGACAGGCAGAACGCGCCTTGTAACGGAGCTTTCCGGTTCGGAGGATATAAATGATATATTGAAGGATATCAACAAGCAGACCGCAAAAGAGTATAATTTTACCGCTGCCAAATGGCTTTGGGATTATGCGCGGAATGTTCAGCCTATCCTTAACCGTGTAGACGATTCTGAAGGAGCGTCGTCGAATAACCGCATTGTAGTGAACTATGCGGCGGCAATATCAAGGAACTTGTCGGCATATACGTTCCCGAAAGGAATAAAATACCTTTCGCGCTCGGATAACACCGAATACAGAAATTTCGTCACCGTTCTTAACAAAATGATGATGATGAAGTCGGGTAACGCCGCCGTTCAGGAAATGAAATGGTATCAGTCGGTATGCGGTCACGCTTATTTGTATGTGAATTACGATAAGGACAAGCGGCGCGGCGTTCCTTTTATGATACAGAACGTGTGCCCGTGGAGCGCGTATGTGGTCTACTCCGCATTTGATATATACAGACCTGTTTACGGCGTTATTGAGTATGGCGAAAAGAAGTGCATTTTCACGTCTGCCGATCTGTACGAAGTGGATAACAAGAACGATATCCTTAAGAAAGAGGTTCACGCGCTCGGGGCTGTTCCCATTATTGAAGTGCCTAACAACACAATGAGGATGGGTGACTTTGAGGTCGCGATCACACTGCTGAACGGTATCAATTCGGTTATGAGCGACTGCGTAAACAATGTTCAGGATGTTGTAAAGTCTTATTTGGTGCTTCTCGGCGTTGACCCGGACGAGGTAAAGAACAAAGATTATGCTCATGGCAGCATATTGGCGTTCAGATGTCCGACGGGAACAAACCAGAGCGCGAACTTCATACACCCGTCGCTTGACGGTACATCAGTGCAGCAGCTCCGTACAAGCATGGAGAGCGCGTTGAAATTCGTGACGGGCATACCCGACCGCGATACCGAGAACACGGCAAGCTCTACGGGGGTTTCTGAGGATATCCGCACAGGTCAGAGCGATAAAGACGCGGTGGCCAACGAAAAGACTATTTTCGTTGAGGAAGCACAGAAACAACTTTTGGAGATAGTTTTCAACATTTTGAAAGCGGAAAATGAGGTCAGTATCCCCGAGGGTATGACGGCCGCGGACGTTGACGTTGATATAACACGGGCTAACCGTGATAACATTCTCACGAAATCTCAGGCCATGTTGAATTTCCAGCAAGCGGGAATGTGCAACGAGGACGTTCTCTACTTTACGAATATCACCAACGACGTTACTGGGGTAGCAGAGCGAATGGTCAATACAGAGGAGGATGAGTCCGATTTGGATGTGGAGTTGAATGGAACAGAGAATACTGCTTGAGCGGAGAAATAAACGTTATTTCTCCAAAATGCAAGGATTGTCCAAGCAAGAAATTAAGCGCCGTGTGAAAATATGCACCGATACCGAGATAGAGCTTATAGAGCTTTTTCGGCGTATGGGCAACGAGTTCAGAAAGTCCTTTGAGAGCTTTATGAACAACTACGGCGATTTCTCCGACAAGTTGAATATCATATACGACGGAACGACCGCCGAGGCACTTACAAGCAATAGTCCGTTTGCATGTCAGTTTGACGCGCGGGAGCGCGATAACTTCAATAAAATGCTCCCCGTATCGGAGCGGCGGCTTAGTAAGTATATAAGCGAAACCGACGATATCGCCGAGATAATTGCGCTTTCGGCATGGCTGTTTGCTCCGGCTCGTGCCGAAACAGCAGCGCGGAGCGTTACCAATTCGCTTTGCGGCTGTGAGATGTTCGAGGAGATTAAGCGCCGCGGTTACAAATATAAAGAATGGCATACCGTTATGGACGGAAAAGAGCGTCTTTCTCACGCTATCATGAACGGTAAGCGTATACCGATAAACGAACCGTTCATTGTGGGCGGGTATAGAATGATGTTTCCGGGAGATGTAACATACAGTCCTCCGCTTAAAGAGGTGATGAACTGCAGATGTACGATAATCCCGAGGTGACAGAAGAGCAGAACACGGGGTGAGTTAATGTCAGCAAAAGATACCAACAAAGAGAAGTGGTATTTCTGTCCTCATTGCGGGCGTAAGTTGATAAAGTATTCCGTTGGTGCAATTGCCGACAGGGTTTATCTCAAATGCCGACAGTGCGGGAGAAATGTGGAAATTCGCATTAAAAGCAAGGTCGATTGTTGAGCGATATCCTCAGCAAGGGCGGCACAGCTAACCGCCAAAACTCAATGGGGCATAATTCGACCCTATTGTCCGAGAAGTTAGTAGTCTTAGTATCGGAATTATATTGCGGTGAGAAGTGAGTATCTCGAACGTCGGTTCAAATCCGACTGCCGCAACCAAGCACAATATTGTGTTATCCGCCGGTCGGAGTGTGAGAAATCACATAGCTCGTCTACCATGTGTAGAAAGAGGATTCGGAAACGTTATAAACGTTTCTTGCATTTTTTAAAAAAAAATAAAAAAATTTTTTGAAAAACCTATTGACTTTTTGAATACCATGATGTATAATTTACTTGGTGGTATTCAAAAAGTGAGGTGATAAAATGAGCCCACGAACAGGCAGACCAAAATCTGATAACCCGAAATCAACGCAACTTGCGGTTCGGCTTGATGATGAAACAATCAAGAAATTAGATACGGTCGCCAAAGTCAATTCAGAAACGAGAGTTCAAACCATAAGGCGTGGCATTGATAAACTCTATTCTGAATTGGACGAAAAGAAATAAGGCGCTGCTCCCCGACTAAAGTTTGCAGCACCTTACTTAACCATTGACAGATTGCTCTATCAAATACATTGTACCACAGATAGAGCCTTTTGTCAAGTGTTTTGATGAAAGGAACGTAATTATGGAAAAATTTGAATTTGATTTAGAACAGGCAAGGTATGAGTTGGAGAACATTGAGAACTTAATCTCGGTATTCTGGGATTTTTTCAGCGAAGGAAGACCGATTGGCAATCCACCCGACAAGTGTGAAACATTTTTATTTGTGCAAAAAAGCGAGACCTATGAAAGCGTAATTATTACGGTTTGGGACAAAATCCGTAAAATACGCGCCGATATGGAAACCGCCATTGACAGGACTTGTGAGAAAAGCAGGAAAGGCGGTGAGGTTGCGTGAACGAACTGCAAACCTTTACTTACAACAATTTACAGGTGCGCATGGTCGAGAAAAATGGCGAGCCGTGGTGGGTGCTGAAAGATGTGTGCGAGGTGTTGGGAATATCCAAATACCGTGATACAGCAAGTAGGCTTGATGAAGATGAAAGGGGGTCGGTTAGACTGGACACCCCTGGCGGTAAGCAAGAAATGACGGTAATCAACGAAAGCGGCTTATACAACGTCATTCTCCGCTCGGACAAACCTGAAGCGAAACCGTTCCGCAAGTGGGTCACAAGCGAGGTACTCCCCTCAATCCGCAAGCACGGTGCTTATATGACAGACAAAACGTTGGAACAAGCGCTTACATCTCCCGATTTTCTCATTCGGCTTGCAACCGAATTGAAAACGGAGCGCAAAAAAAGAGCAATGCTCGAAGAACAAGTGGAGAAAGACAAGCCGAAAGTGCTTTTCGCGAACGCTGTGGAGTGTTCCAAAACTTCGATACTCATCGGCGATCTTGCAAAAATACTCAAGCAAAACGGATACGAAATCGGACAGCGACGGCTTTTCGAGAAACTCCGCAACGACGGCTATCTGATGAAAACGGGCAGCTCGCGGAATATGCCCACACAACGGTATATGGAAATGGGGCTGTTTGAGGTCAAGGAAAGCACGATAAACAATCCCGATGGCACAATCCGAACAACCAAAACGACAAAAGTTACGGGAAAGGGGCAGACCTACTTCATTGATAAGTATTTAAGCGCGGCGACATAATGCTGCAAAGATAATTGAATAGTTACGGCGCGTACAGCGATATATGATTTATTTGCTTTAAATCCGCGCCGTGTGAGCCTGTGAGCCTTATTGCGAAAGCACTTTTATGTGTTTTTGCGATAAGGCTCTTTTTTCGTTTATAAGCGGTTTCTCCGCTTGAATAGACAGAGAAGTCGTTAAAACCCAAAATTCACAACAGAGAAGTTAAAACACAAAACAGGAGGAATTTTTATGGCTGATGAAACAAAGAACACCGCAACAACGGCAAACGAACAGCAGCAGGCGGCGGCAGCTCCAATAGAGAATGCTGCGGCGGCAGAGGGTGCAGCAGTGCCCGCGGAAAAGGTAGTATCGAAGGAACTGTTCGACAAGAAGATCTCGGAGATGAACAAGGAAAACAAGCGCCTTAAGGCAGAGCTTGCGGCTAAGATGACCGACGACGAGAAAGCGGCGGCAGAACAGAGCGAAACGCTGCAAGAACTGAAAGAAGCGCGGGATGAGCTTGCCCGGCTAAAGACCGAAAGCGCACTGACAGCGGCGGGGATATCCGCAGAAATATCTCAGAAACTGTCAAAGGCAATCATTGAGAATGAATCCGAAAGTATTGTCTCAGTCATAAAAGATGCGCTTACCGCTAACGCAAAGGACACCGAGGCACGGGTAAGGCGCGAGATCCTTGAAAAAGGTTCGCCGAGCGGCGTGAACGTCAGCGGCGGCAGCACGGCGGAAAAGCCCGACGCGGGTATAGAGCTTGTTAAAAGCATTGCCAAGCCCGATCAGTGCGTTCCGTTGGAAAAGTCAAAATGGTTCTAAATTGACAGGAGGTATTTTTAAGTGAAATTTGAAGAAAGCGGACAAATCGGCGGTCGTCATGAGTTTTTGGCTTCGCCAAATCATCTCGACATACAGCATGTTTTTACTGCCGATACAAAATCGGGCACGCCCGTAGAGATCACCGACGGTCTCGGAAATAAACACGTCGGTATCTGTCTTAACGATGTCGTTGTGGCGGATAATCCCAATGGCGCAGTGGTAGTATTCGGCTTTGTTGACGCAACCAAGCTGACGGAGGAGAAAACGTCTTCAGCTGATTATTACCCCACGCTCATATTTGTTGAAAACAAGGAGGAGGACTAAAATATGGCATTTTCCGAACTGATAACACCAAAATACCTTGCCGCAGCATGGCAGGAAGCAAACGTAAACTCCGATGCAAGTCAGTATCTTGGCAGTTCTCTTTTTGGCACAAAGAAGCAGATTTCGCTTGATTTGAGCTGGATAAAGGGCGAGGGCAATCTGCCTGTATCGCTTGCCCCCGCAGCGTTCGATGCGGAAGTGGCACTGAGAAGCCGCGGCAGCGTTTCTAAAATAGAGACAGAAATGCCTCTGTTTCGTGAGGGATTTCAGCTTACGGAAAAAGATAGGCGCGATCTTCATAACGCAGAAGCGCTCGGCGATCAGTACGTAAGAGATGTGCTCAAACGTATTTTTGATGACGCTAATAACCTTATCCGCGGCGCTTTGGTCGTGCCTGAAAGAATGATCTGGCAGCTTCTCGCGCCGCCCGACGGAAAGCCTAAAATCTCTATCGCGGGCAACGGCGCAAATTATGCGTATAATTATGACCCGCAGGAGAAATGGTACGGCTCTAACTTTGTTGATGTGTCGTCTACTCCGTGGTCGTCTGCTTCGTCGTCTTTGCCTATTGATAATGTCAATGCAGTTGTCAAGGAGGCAAGTCTTAAGGGCACACGGCTTCGTTATGCAATAATGTCGCAGAAGACCTTTAACGAGCTTATGGCTTCGGAGCAGACCCAAAAAGCGGTTCTGTCACAGAACGTTACGGCGAATATCTATATGACCGAAAACGTTACCAAGTCTATTATGGAGGAGCTTACGGGCATTCGTCCTATCATATACAACGGCTTTTACACTGACACGGAGGGCGGTAAGGCTAAGAATTTCTATCCTGATAAGGTCGTTACCCTCATACCCGATGGACTTCTCGGCGATAGAGTGTTCGCGGTAACCCCCGAAGAATACGATCTCGGCGGTAATCCCATGGCAAATGTAAGCGTTGTTGAGACAGGCATTGCTCTTACTACCGAGTATACCAGCACGGTGCCCGTAAGAACATCGATTATCGCGTCTATGATCGTACTGCCTACATATCCGAGAATGAATGAGGTTTATGAGATGAAGGTCGACGCATAACGAAAGGGTGATTAACAGTGAAAGTCAGGGCGTTGTGCGGTATCATTTACAATAACGTACTGTATAGGCGCGGCGACGAGATCGAAGTACCGAGGGTAATGGCTAATACCGTTATCATATCCAAAGGCAAGCCGGATACCGACTTGCCCGAGGAGCCTCACGAGGAGGACAAGCTCGAAGAGCAAAGAAAGCTTTCAAGAAAACGGGGTGAGCGCAATGCTTGATATGCTGGTTCAAATTCTCAAGGACAGAATTGCCGATACCGACCTCGAATACTGGGTCGATAAGGACGCAAAGCTGCGTTATGCGCTTACATACGCTATATCGGCGGTAAATAGCCGCTGCGGATTTAAGCCTAAGAACACTACCGCGCTTTATCCCATAAAGTACGAGATGAATGTGCTGGAGGGTGCAGTGTGGTACTTGGGTAAGATTGGCGCGGAGGGGTATTCCTCGACTTCGGAGAACGGCGTTTCCGTCTCGTGGAAAGAAACTCCCGAATGGCTGTTGTCGGTGGCGGGTGGTATGTGCGTATGTTAAGCCGCTTAAAAAAAACGTTTTATTGGCAGAATTTCGTAGGTTATAAGGACAAGACGGACGACAAGGGGCTTTTACTGGGCACGTTTCCCGAGTATTCCGAGACATTCTCGGCTCGGGCAAACGTATCCGCAAACAAGGGCTCGGCAGAGGCGGAGATGTTCGGCAATCTGTTGGAATATGACCGAGTGATCGTGACGCGGCAGACCGACATAGATATGGACGAAAATTCCATTATCTGGCTTGACGGCGCAAAACCGCCCAAACCGCATAATTACATCGTAGCGCGGAAAGCCGTGAGCAATAATATAGCGGTGTTTGCGCTGAAAAGGGTGGAAGTAGGGAATGAAACTAACGGCTAAGTTAAGCGTGCAAGGTATAAACGAGTTGATACGCGGAGTTCGGCAATATAAGCAAAACCTCCGGAAACAGGTGCAGAATATCGTTTCTGCGCTTATGGAAGAGGGCATTGATATTTGTACCGCCGAGATAATATCTCTTGATATTTACGACACGGGAAAGCTGTTGCAGAGCTTAAACGGCTATACCGACCTGCAGGCAAACAAGGGCGTTATCAAGGTTGATACAGATTATGCCGTGTTTGTGGAATTCGGCACGGGCGTGCCGGGCAACAAGGCGGGATATGTCGGACAAGCCATGTCAAAGACCGCGTATAAGTATCTGGGAGGCACTCACTATGTCACGCTGCCCGACGGTACTCTCGGCTGGTTCTATCCGGGAGACGACGGTAAAATGCATTTTACGCAGGGACAAGCCTCGCGTCCGTTTATGTACAACACCGCAGAAAAGCTAAAGGATTTAATAAGGGGGATAAAGGTCAATGCTTGATTTTTTTGACGAGATTTTCAGTTGGCTTACATATTCTCTCCGAAATAAATTTCCCAAGATATACACCGCAAAGTCGGAAACGGCAGCGCCGCCCGTTTTCCCCGCTGTAAGCATTGTTCAAAAGCGCAATGTGACCTATCAGCGAACAAGAGATTCGTGCCTTGAAAATCACGTCAGCGTGATGATCCAAATGGACATTTACACCAACGATAAGGATAACAAGGAACAACAGGCGCAGGAAATCAGAAACACAGTATCCGATCTTATGCAGTCGATAGGGTTTAACCGCACGATGTGCGAGCCCACGCCAAACCTCGCGGATATGTCTATATACCGCATTACTATGAGGTTCACGGGGATAATCGGCAAAGATAGGATCGTATACGCGGGATAAATCTACACAGGAGGTAATTTATTACATATGGCAGATATCGAAAGAACACCGCGAATAGACCTGGCGAGCGCGGGAGTGGCAGTCGGATATGCGTTTGAAACTACGGCTGGGACAATGCCGTCGGGTTCTTATACTCATCTTTCGGGCGTTTCGGATATCCCCGAGATGAACGAAAGCCCCGAAATGATCGATACAACTACGCTGGACGAGCTTACGGAACGCGTCGGCGTACCTGGGCTTAAGGCACTGCCGTCCGCTACAGGCTTCACGGTGAATTATACCGAGACCCTTAAAAGTCAATGGAAAGACGTTATGAGCAAATATAATTCGGGCAAGGAGTCCGGTAAGCGCATGTGGGTAACCATAGTGTTCCCCGGCATTTCGGACGCGTTTTTCTTCCCGGTCGAGCCGTCTCCTTTGGGCGTGCCGGGCGTAGGCGTGGGCAATGTTTTGAGCACTACGGTATATATGACCAAGATCGGCGAAGTTCAGATGGAGGCTGCTCACGAAATCGTAGCTTGGAGCGGCGCGAGCGTATCGAGCTTGACCTGATAACGGCAGAAATTTAAATGACATAACAGGAGGATTTTATTATGGTTGAATTTACTTACGGCGGCAAGAAGTATTCCCTCGGGTTTAACAGAAAGAGTGCGGCGGCAATCGAGAAAGCGGGGTTTGTGATCGGCGAGATTACGGATAAGCCGAATATTATGATACCGCTGCTTGTTCAGGGTGCTTTTCAGATGAACCACAGGCATATGCGCGATGACCAAATCGACGAGGTTTACGAGAATATCGCAGACAAGGACGGATTTGTGACGGCGCTTGTCAAAGAGTACCGCAAGACTTATGAGACGCTTCTCGGAAAGTCCGATGACGCTGAGGAGGGTAACGAAAATCTTATCAAGTGGACGGAGACATAACGGAGCATAACCGTCCACGGAAAAATGATATTCGGGAAAGCCTCGGAGAGCTTTTTGAAAGGGTTTTCCCGATGTATCTCAATATGGGAATGACAGCGGAGGGGTTTTGGGAGCAAGACCCCTCTTTGTGTGCGGCGTACAGAAAGGCGTATGAGAAACGTATCGAGCACGAGAGGGAAATGATAAACTATTCGGCTTGGCTGCAAGGACGGTACATTTACGATGCTCTTTGCGCGGTACACCCGATATACCACACCTTTGCCAAAAGAGGTACAAAAGCAGCTCCGTATCATGAAGAGCCTATTAAATTTTATAAGAACGAGGAAGAAATGCGGCTTGGCGAGGAACAGAAGCTCCGCGATAAGACATATCAGTTCTTCCTTGCAATGATGGGAGGAGACGAACAGAAAAATGGCAAATGATCTGAACATTGAAAGCCTGTCAATTGGTTTTCAGGTAACGTCCGCTTCCGCAATGGACGCGGTTGACAAGCTCGAAGAGAAACTTAATAAACTCAAAGCGGCGACACAGGGAGGCTTACAGGGCGCGTCCTCTGTGGCTAAGTCGCTGGAGAAGATAGCGTTAGCGGCGAAAGGCTTTGACAGCGTAGACACAGGCAAACTGACCGCAGTGGCAGAAGCGCTCAACAAGATCGGGAATATCGCGGTAGGCGGTAGTCTGTCGGGCGCAGCCGCGCAAATGAAAGACTTAACCAAAATCGGAAACGCGGTCGCAAATCTGCCGTCAATATCGTCAGGGCAGCTCCAAACGCTGACAGGTCTGGGCGCGGCTTTGCAATCGATTGCAAACGCTCCGCAGATACCTGATTTGTCGAGCACAGCTTCACAAATGAGAAATTTGACACGTATAGCAAATACAGTCACAGGCGTGCCCTCTGTATCAATAGGACAGCGTATGTCTTTATCAAGGCTTGTAGGGTCACTGCAATCGCTTTCAAATATCCCGCAATTACCCGATCTTTCGAGCACCGCGCGGTCGCTCTCACAATTAAACGGTGTGGCGGCAAATATAACGGCAGTAGATATGTCCGCAATGGCTATTAAGATACAAGAGCTCACAAGCGCTTTAAAACCGCTTGAAACGCTCGGAAAGACAAATCTGTCGAGCTTTATAAACTCGCTGAAAAAGCTGCCCGAAATAAGCACCGCACTGTCAAGCATGGACATGGGAACGTTCGCTTCGCAGATACAGACGGTGGCAACGGCGATATCTCCGCTGACATTGGAGATAGAGCGTATGGCGAATGCCGTTGGCGCTTTGCCTCAGCCGATACAAAACGCGGTCGCGGGTCTGATAAACTATAACAACGCGACGCAGGTCGCGGGCAGCAGCACCAATCAGCTTTTGAACAGGATAAAGAACCTTTTAAGCATAGGCAGCATTGTCGCGGTATCGCGGCGAATAAAATACCTGTTCGGCGGTATGATCGAAAGCTCGAATATGTTTGTTGAGAATATGAACCTTTTTTCGGTATCAATGGGCAGCGCCGCCGACGAGGCTCTGAAATTTGCGAACAGAGTAAACGAGCTTATGGGTATCGACGTTTCGCAATGGATACAAAATCAAGGCTATTTCAAGCAGATAGCCTCGGGCTTCGGCGTGGTCGAGGATAAGGCGAACTTGATGTCGCAGAATTTGACGCAGTTGGGTTTCGATAAAAGATTGTCGCTTTGTGGAGCGATCCACATTGAAAAACAAGGTGAACCTACAAATGTAGGGTGTGCGGCTTAATTGCCGTGCTAACGGGGGAAACCCTAATGTTAAGTATATTTAACAAGGACAATCCCGTGCTAAGCCCTTTACAGGGAAAGTGTAACGACCATCTCGAAAGAGAGTAGCTTTAACGTGAAATTCGTTATTGCGAAGTGCCTTGCCCCTCGCAAGAGGGTGATGATATGGTCTACTCCGACCGCCAAGAGCGGTGTTAAAGTACTCGGAAACGAGCGGTATTTAGGATATCCAGCTTCTATAATATCTCCGTAGAAAGCGCAATGCAGAAGCTCCAAAGCGGTATAAGCGGAGAAATTATGCCTTTGCGCAGTCTGGGCTATGCCCTTGACGAAAGCACATTGAAACAGGTCGCGTTTAACCACGGCATAACGGACAGCTTAACCAATATGTCACAGGCTCAAAAGTCACAGATACGCTATCTGGCGATAATGGAGCAGTCCAAGAACGCTATGGGCGATATGGCGCGAACGCTTGAAAGCCCCGCGAACCAAATGAGAATATTCGAGCAGCGCATAGACCAACTGAAACGCGCGATAGGTAACGGTCTTATGCCGATAATAAGCGCGGCGCTGCCGTGGGTAACGGCGTTTGTCAAGCTGCTTACAGAGGGCGCGCAGAAAATAGCGGACTTCCTCGGCTTTGAGATACCGAAGTTTGACTACGGAGATCTTATAGCGGACAGCAACAAGGGCGTAAGCTCGAGCTTTGACAGCGCCACAAAGGCAGCTAAGGAGTTCAAGGGTACGCTGTCGAGCATAGATCAGCTTAACATTATCGGCGGCGAAAAGGACACAGGCAGTACAGGGCTCGGGAATATGTACGACCTCAACATCGATTTGCCGTCCTATGACTTCCTCGGCGGACTGGAGGAGAGCACTGACAAGGCGTATAATAAGCTGAAAAATTTTGTAAACAACGCATTGCCGTGGCTTGAAAGTTTCGGCACGGGTATTGCCATTGCGTTCGGCACTTCTAAAATAGGCGGCTTTATAACGTCTATCGGCAATTTATACGACGGTATGAAAAAGTTCATAGGTCTGAACGGCGCGAAAACGTTCACGGGCATTGCGGGCGGTCTTGCGGCAGGAGCTACGTCGGGAATGCTGCTGTTCAACGGCATTAAGAACCTTGTTACCAAAACGGGAGACTTGGCAAATAATTTCAACTTGGTAAAAGCGGGAGTAGGCGTTGCAGGCATAGCTCTTTCGGCATTTATCGCTATGGGTAATCCTTTAGGTGCGGTTATTACTGTTGTTGGGGCGGGCGTTGGTGCTATTATGGGCGTTGTTCAAGGCATTGACGAAAACATTACTAAAATGAACAAAACAATGTCTGATAGTATGCTTTTTAACAACGGCGGCACGAAAATAAGCGAGGTCGCGGACGCGTTCGGCGAATGGGCTAATACTGCTGAGGCTGTCAACAGACAGACCATTGATAAGTATAGTCAGCTTGACGAATATGACACGAAAATCGACAGCGTTTTGCAGACAATGCAGGAAATCGCGGGGGTTAATATCAACCCAACCGCCCTTACTGCCGAAGAAGCAGAGAATTTGCGCAAACCCTTTTCCGAGCTATGTGATTATTTGGAGACAAGTTTCAAGCAAAGAACACAGACCGTTGCTGACGACCTAAAAGATATTTTTGCAAATCTGGGTCTTGGCGAAGTAGTTTCCTCGGAGATCGGTCAGGCTTATGCCGATATGCAGAATTTGTTCAGCCGAAACCTTACGGAGAGCCAAACAAAAGTTGATGAGTATTTGCAGAAAATAGCTTCGGGTGGTTCTCTTACAGAAATGCAACAGCTTGAATTTGCAAATGAATATAATAAGGTTCTTGATTATTCCAGATATAAAGATGAGTCATATATGGATGTTCAAAAGGCTCTTATGGCTTTTTCCGAACTTGACTTGTCTAAAATTGACTTTGAAACAGACGAAACAGCACAAAAGGCGCTTCAAGATGTTTTAGATAATGCCGCGTCATATCAAGATAGTGCTTTAGAGCGCTATACAGCCGAGATGGATAATCTTTTAGAATTAGAAATTCTGGCAAAATCTCAATACGAACACGGTGATTTAACTGAAAGCGAATATAAAAATCAACTTGATCTTATTGATTTTTCACGCGTAGTGTTTGCCGAGAACCTCAACTCTGAACTTGATGAAGTTATGGGCAATATTGAAAAGGTGCTAAGTCCGATAGATAAGCAACTCTATGATGTTTCAAGTCTTGTAACGCCGACACTTTCACAAACATTGGCAGCCACAGAATACGCGAAAGGACAAGGACATTGGTTTGATATGTTTGAGTATTCTTCTCAAGTTGCGAGTGAAATTGCTCAAGGTGATTGGTTAGAAAATAACCCTACTTGGCAAAAAACACAAGAACTTAAGGACTTTGTGAGCGAAACCCAAAAACTGAAAATTGAAACGGAATTGCCTATTGATAATCAATATTCAGAAACGTATGAAATTGTGAAGAAAGCCCTAAATGGGGAAGACCTTTCATTGATGGCTAATCTTAAATTTGTCGCCGAAGAACCTACGGGCGAGGTCTACACACCGCCTAAAACTTACGATTCATACTATACAGCTCCAAGCGAACCTACAAAAGTCGTTGAAAATGACCCTGTAGCGGTTGCAGAGGCAGCCCAAGTATGGACAGCTTCACAAAATCAAGATGTTCCCGAATTTAACCTATACACTACGGTTGAAATGGACGGCGCGGAGGTAAGTCGGCTTGTTACAGAGCGACAGGACTACGAAATGAGACTTTCAAACGGCAGATGATATTTAAACCACCCCTTTTAAAGAGGGGTGGTTGACTTTTCTTACAACTTGTGGTATAATGTAGAAAATTGACACTTGGAGGTACAGACAATGAAAAAATCGGTTTTGGCAGGTGTGCTTGCAGCGGTTATGCTGCTGTCGGGGTGTTCGGGCGTTTCGCAGGACGAGTATAACTCGCTGTTGGAAGAAAATTCTAAGCTGAAAGAGAATAGCAGTTCATCGCCTATAGACAGCGATACTACGCTTACAAATAGTGATACTACGTCAAATATAAAAAGCAAAAATAAGATTGCTAACACTGCAAATGATTTATTAGAATCTGGGGGAGAACCTACAAAACGTTTTTCAGAAAAAGACGAGGAACTTAGTTGCCAGACAGATTGGTATATTTATGATAAAGGCAATTCTATATATATGAACCAATTTAACAATATATCGGATAAAGAAATCGCAAACTCAATATATATTCTTTCTAACTGGCATAAATTAGGGGTTAATGGGTATGAAGCTAAAAAAATTGAATGGGAAGCCGATTATCTTGTGTTCAAAAGAAATGATGGTACTGTTATTGCGGGTGAAAAATTTGTTAATAAAAAAGATGGCAATTACTCTCACGAAATAGAGTGGTCAGACGAGTGCGTAAAAGCCGAATACGAAAAAGGACTTTCCGACAAAAGTTTTGAAAATAGTTTTAATGAATATTTAAAGAAATACCCGCGTGATGATATTGAAAGTGAAACAAATTCCACTACGTCTGATAATACAAGCATTGATGTAAATGAGATGATTGAAAACGGCGAAGCAGTAGTCTCTCCACTTACGGGTGTTATATGGCTCTTTTCTAAAGAAGATTCTGCTTATATCACCAATGTCGGATTTGATCCCTTTGTTAATAGAAGCGACGAAGATAAAATAGGGCTATGCTATTTAGATGCTTTGTATTTTGCGTCTGACGAACAATTTGCAGATGACTATTTTTTGTTTCTTGTTTGGGGCGAACCTAACAGCAATAATGTTGTTGCACGTTGCACAATTACCCATTTTTTAGGCGAAACCTCAATATCAGATAATAGCATAGTGTGGGAAAATGAATGGAAAGAATTTAATAATTCTGATATAAATAAAAAATATATAGAATTGATTAAAAATTACGATTTTAGCAAAATAACAGACAATTTTGAATTAGATGGCTACAAAGTGAATTTTACTGGAAAGTATGATTTTGTAATATTAGATAACCAATTTAGTTCTTATAATGGTCAAACTTTGCTAACTGTTAATGTAGATATTGAAAATTTGTCCAATGATTTTGATTCGAGAGGTTATAGCTATTGCACGCTTTATTGTCAAGCCTCAGCTCCTGATGGGTCTGGACTTTCTACGCTTGATGCATATTTGGGCGATAACGGAATTTTGGGTAGCAAAATTTATGTAGGGCAAACGTTTAACGGGAATATTGCTGTTCCGTATGTCGGAGACGGAGAATACCGTTTTGAATTTAAAGATATTGGTGACAATCGAAAATATGTTTACAAAATTGATGTTACAAAGTCTTAATTTTGAAAGGAGGTTTTGATGTGAAAAAATTCAAAGATATTTTGGGCGACGTTTTTAAGGGAATTGCATTAGCAGGGGTTATTTTTCTGTTGCCAGCAACTCTAGTGAACTTTACGTCAAAGAAACCAGATGAAGGTTTTATGTGCTTAGCTTGGCTTGGCGGCTGTCTTTTCTCTTATTGGCTTATATCAACGCTTAGCAAGATTATGATAAGCCTTAAAGAGATTAGTGACAATTCAAGCGCAATACGTTCATTTTACGAAAACAAAACGAATGAAAGCGCCGCAATTCCGCCTATTCCAGAGCCAACAGGTATGGAAAACAAGGAATAAAATTATAATTATTCCCTTTGCACAAAGCAGAGGGGATATTTTTGTGCAATCCTACAAAATTTGAAAAAGATATTGACACAAATGTTAATTTATGATATGATATGATATGAAAAGAGGTGAAATGATGGGATTGGATAATTTGCCTGACATCATAACCGTAAAGCAATTAGCCGATTTTTTGCAAATTAGCGAATTGACGATATTAAGAGCTATAAAGGCTGGAAATTTAGATGCATTTAAAGCTGGCAGAGATTGGAGGATTGAACGAGAAGCGGTTTTGAAATGGGTAAAAAAGAAATAAGCTGTTGCCCCCGACCAAGGAAAACAACAGCTTATCAACCACCAACCCCGAAAGGTCGGTAAATCCATTATACCACACCTTTCGGGAAAAGTCAAGATGAAAGGAAAGGCATTATGGAAAAAATGTCATTGGAAGACAAGATTATGGAAATCGCGAGTATGGCAGACCAAATCGGGACTATCGCATTTTGCGCGGCAAATGTATCATTCGATCCAGATAAATGCGAGATGGTTCTTGATGACGTTTTGAGCGGCATTGAGAACTTGTGTAAAAAACTTAGTGATGACTTGATCACACTTAACAATTCATTGGGTGAATTGGGGAGGGTGGTTGTATGAACGAACTGCAGCTTATAAACACAGACGGTGAATTTTATGCCGACAGTCGCGACGTGGCGCAAGCTATTGAAAGAGAACACAGCAAATTGCTGAGAACTATCCGTGAATACTGCGGTTTTCTTAATGAAGCCAAAATTGGCTTGAATGAATTTTTCGTTGAGGGTGAGTATAAGGACGGCATAGGTAGAACGCTCCCTTGCTACCTAATCACAAAAAAGGGCTGTGATATGATTGCTCACAAGCTGACAGGGCGCAAAGGGGTATTGTTTACGGCAGCGTATGTTACCGCGTTCGAGCAGATGAAAGAAACGGCAACGGCGCACAAAGCGGTTGAAACCGCTTCCGCGAGTGGAATATCAAGTCTTATCAAAAACGTGCGGATCGTTATGGAAAAGCAGGAAAGCGCACCAACAGAAATCGCGGCACAAACCGAGCTTTTTCTGCGGCACTTCGGTCTGCCCGTAATCAACGGGTTTGTAAAAACCTCGCCGTGGGAACAGATAACCTACTGATGTATTAAAAGCACCCGCTCCTTTTATAAAGAGGGGCGGGTTTGTGTATAACAAAATCACGTAAAAATCTGTCTGAACTTTTCAACCGCTTTGTCGTTATATACGAAAGTGTCAACTTCCTTGTTGGAGTGCTCCGATTTGGAGCGATACCACTCGCCGTATTCAGTGGTTTTCAGCCCGTGTTCGTTAGAGACGCGCCCTATCTTCTGCGCCGATACTCCGAACATCTGACCTATTTCGCTTGCCGAATACATCTTCTGCTCGGATTTCGGGAGCGGGATAAGCTGTGTTCCCGTGAGAACCTCGGCGGCTTTCGCGGCGAGAATGTTCTTGTACTCCGCTGAGAGCGTATCAACTTTCGAGAGCTTCAAAAACTGATTGGATAACCGCACCTTTGCGTTCATCTCTTTAATCTCCAACGCCTTGTTGAGTTTTGTTGGTGTACTGTACGCTCCCGTCCTGCGGATTGAGGGGAGTACCTCGCTTGTGACCCACTTGCGGAACGGTTTCGCTTCTGGCTTGTCCGAGCGGAGAATGACGTTGTATAAGCCGCTTTCGTTGATAACATTGACTTCGCCTCGACGACCTAACTTGAAGTTAGACCGTTCATCTTCATCAAGCCTTTCTGCAACCCTAGACGGGTTAGATAAGCCCAACACATCGCACACATCTTTCAATACCCACCACGGCTCGCCATTTTTCTCGACCATGCGCACCTGTAAATTGTTGTAAGTAAAGGTCTGCAGTTCGTTCATACAACCACCCTCCCCAATTCACCCAATGAATTGTTAAGTGTGATCAAGTCATCACTAAGTTTTTTACACAAGTTCTCAATGCCGCTCAAAACGTCATCAAGAACCATCTCGCATTTATCTGGATCGAATGATACATTTGCCGCGCAAAATGCGATAGTCCCGATTTGGTCTGCCATACTCGCGATTTCCATAATCTTGTCTTCCAATGACATTTTTTCCATAATACATTTCCTTTCAAAAAAAACTTGACAAGGAAGTCCACTCTGTGATATAATAGATTTCACAGAGGGAAACTTCTGTCTTGTTTGAATAGCGGCTGTTGACTGTGGTAGGTGTTCAGCCGCTATTCTTTTTACTGTTCCTTGCCCTCAAAATGTTCATCATGTTTTTTTAAGTATTCCGTGAGTGCTAATTTGAGTACAGTTGTTACATCAATGTAGTTCTCTTCGGCATATTTTTTTACACGGTTATACAATTCATCAGGCAAATTATATGTGCGTTGGATTTCACTCACCTCTTTTCTATACACCTATTATACACTTATCAAGTTTATTTGTCAATGGTTTTTCCAAAAATTGTAGATTTGCACAAAAATCCACTCTATTTGCCAAGGGTAAGACAATTTTTTTGTGAGATATAACAAATTTCAAAACTGTAAAGATTTTTTAGAAAAACCCCTTGACAATAGGTTTAACCTATGGTATAATATAATTACAGTAAGGGAACACCTTACGAGTAACGGGGCAAGACGGGAAAGGAGAGAAAATGAATGACGAAATGACAAACGAGCAATTCAATACAGTCTTAAAATTGATAATACAAATCATAAAAGACAGCAAGGACAAAGACGAAGCGGTCAAAAAAATAGAAGCCCTGCTTAAATAAGCAAGACCTCTAAACACCACAAGGAACGGGCGGACTTGCCGCCGCCCAATCCTTAGTCTTATTATATCACGTTTTGCCCCGAATGTCAAGAGAGGACGTGATCTTATCGGCAAGGAAAAACTAACGCCGCAAGAGAAGTACGACAAGAGCAATACCCAGTTTATAGGTCTAAAACTTAATAAAAAAAGCGACAAAGATATTTTGGACGCGTTAGAGGGAAAACCAAAACAGACTGAGATAAAGCGGCTTGTCAGAAAAGGTCTTGACGCAGAGCAAAAATAAGCTGTTGACCATCTCGCAAACAAAACAACAGCTTATCGTGATATCCTCCCATGCCTCTTTAGGCAGGGGAGAATGTCACGATAATTGATGAAAGAATTTCAAAAAAGCTATATTTTGAAATATCTATTTCACAAATCTGCGAAGATATTTCAAATTCATTGTTTTTTGATATATTGCTTAAAGATGTGTAATTATCATACGATCGTTAAAGGCAGCATAATTTTTTCGCTCAACCGCTTGACAAATGCTGTCAGTTGCGTTATAATTAAATAAAGAAGCGAATAGTTACGGCGCTGTATGAACAACGCCGTGTGAGCCTGTGAGCCTGTCAAACGCATTTTTTGTGCGCTTGACAGGCTCTTTTTTTTGTTTTGAGGGAAAGGAGGGCTTTTTTACGGCTTCACTAACAAAAGGCACAGTGAATTGGCTGACGATAGACGGCGTAAAAATGCCTACTCCGTCAAAGTACACATACGTTGAAGCTGATTTTGACAGCTCAGACAGCAAGCGTTCCGAAACGGGCTACCTTGTGCGTGACGTTATCAGAACGAATGTGCACTCGCCCGAATTCAGTTGGAACGCTTTGACGACGGTACAACTGCGTCAACTCCTACAAGCCGTCAATAAATCAACACGGCACAATATAACCATATTCGACCCGAATGAAACAACGTACCAAAAGACCTTTATAGGCTACGCACAGGCGACCCGTAAGGTAGAAACGTTACTCCCGAGTGAAAACCCGAAAGATACGCTCTGGAAGTTGTCTATGACATTTATCGAGTATTAAAGGAGGTAAAATCAGATATGTATCCCGTTTCTACGGCGTTCCAAGAAGCAATACGCCAGCCGCGGCGCAAAACCCGTATAAGCCTTATGCTTGTCGTGTGGTATCCGTATGCGGTGTATGAGTTCGGCGATGAAGCCGTTATTTCGGACAGCCTGACTATAACCGACCAGTTCTCGGGCGGTAAGTTCTGCTTTGGAAGTGTTTACTCCCGTAATCTGTCCGTGCAGATCGACGCGAATAAAGTGCCTGATCTTGACCCCATAAACGTTAACCTTACCGACGCGGTCATATCCGCGACATTCTACCTCACGCTCCCGAGCGGAGAGGAAGAAGCGGTTTTCCTCGGACGTTTTTTTGCAGACGGCAACATGACAAAGCGCAAAAAGAGTATACTTAGCATTAATGCGTCCGACAGTCTTATGAAATTGGATCTGCCCGTAAGCGAGCAGAACAATAAAACCGTGTACAACATAGCGCACGATATTCTTTGGGGAGACGCTTCACGAAACTTAAAAAACAGCGAGAGCGAAATAGCGGCACTTCCGAATGGAAAACAGGCACTTACATTAGCCGCGGGACAAATACAAACCGTTCGTGACGCGCTTATGTGGATAGGAGAGCTTACAGGTACATTTATTCGTGAAGACCGCAGCGGAGGAAGCGCGGGCGTTGAATTCGTCCAGATACCCACAAAATATACAAAGGCGGGCACGGATTGGAACTTCGATCTTGACACGTTCAAAGCGGACAATGGTTCAATAATACCCGCGGACGTGAGATTTAACACCGATTTCACAGATACGTCTATACGTCCTATAACATACCTTACGCGAAGAAACGGCACGGCATTTGTAAGCGTTAATGATTCGTGGACAGCCGCACCCGATACATTATTCGGGTCTTATGAATTTGATACTAATCCGCTGCTTGCCGCAAAGACCGACGGGCAAATGCAAGCGATTATGGACAATATCAGGAATTATGCCGACAATCTCCGATTTTGCCCGTTCAATGTTAAGTTTAACGGGAACCCCGCAATACAATGCGGAGACTATGTTTACCTTGAGCCGGGCGGCGGTATAGACGAAACGCAATACAGGCACTACGGCATTGTTACATATTACAAGTGGAAATACCGCGGGGCAAGCGAAATACGCTGTGCAACCGATATAGCAGGTGAACGCCCGTCAAGCGGATATGAGGAAGCTCAGAGCATTTCGATAATGAGCGCTGAGCCGAGAGTTGCCGCGGCAACCGAAACAGAGCAGTATTCGCTTAAGGCTAAGTCTCAACTGGAAAAGCGACTTGACGGCATAGGCGATACTTGCACGGCGCTTGTCAGCAGTGTACAAAAACCGCAATTTGCTCTTAAACTTAAAACCTACACTTTGGAATTATACGACCCGGGAGGAACAAAGGTCTCAGAGGTGTCGCTATATCCGGGTAATCTTATCTACAAATCTCAACAGCCCGGAAAACCCGAAACTTCGGTTAACATTAGCAAGGACGCGTGCTATATATGGTTCGGCGGAGCTATGTACAATCTTTATCCGAATGGTTTTACTTTTAATTTTAATATGGCGAGTGGAACTGATAACGTTGTGCGATTTGACGGCAAGAATTTATATATAGGAAATAAGCGTGTAATTACGACAGACTAAATAAAGCAGGAGGGTTGATTATGATACAAACAGTAACACTTGAGGGCAAAGAGCTTAAAGTGGAGGAACTCGGCGGTAAGAACTCCGTTATAACAAACAAAAGCAGTTTGATACTATACGCTTCAGCTTTTCCGAATATTGAGCCTAATGGTAATAATGTTGCCACAATACTCGCGGGCGGCGTTATGAACCTATACGATACCAATGGCACTGTATATCTTTTAGGCACGGGCAAGGTTCAACTTATGGGAACAAATTACGATGAACTGCCCATGTCTGCGCTTATAACCTCGGGCGGCGGAGGCGGCTCGTCGGGAGACGGAGTTTCACAGGCATATGTAGACGACGCGGACGCATTGACATTAAAAGCGGCGAAAGAGTACACCGATACGGAAACAGCAAAAATCAAAACAACGGTTTCCGATTTAAGCGAAAGCAAAGTTGATAAAGTGGAGGGGAAAGGGTTAAGCTCCAACGATTTTACTGCTGCTGAAAAGACAAAGCTCTCAGGGCTTGAAAACTATGATGATACCGAGTTAAAAGAGGAAGTTGCCGACCTTAAAGCCTATATCGGCTACACGGACAGCGACATCTACGGGCTTGAAGCGGATTTTGAGAACAACAAATTCACTCGTCTGGCAGGCGCAGTCGGCAAAGAACCCGGAGCGGATTTTGATTCCGTTCGTGCATTCGGCGGGAGACGCAAATGCTGCCTTACTAATGCTGGAGAAGTAAAAGCCTATTACGGGGACGACGGCTATGATGAAGACGGAATGCTCGACAGTCAGAGAGAATTAGTTCAGGTTATGGTGGAGCAGCCTAAATTTTATTACAAAGTAGTTCCGCTTAAAACCGAGAAAATAGACGGCGCGGACGGTTATCATCTTCGCAAGGCAAGATATTATATTTCCGATACTCCCAAAGCGGGATTTAAGGTTCATCCCGCATTCGTGAGAAACGGCGTTGAAGTTGATAAAATTTATCTGGCGGCTTATGAAGGGTGTATTCGGGATATGCATTCGACGTCTCACAATTATATTCGGGATAATGCGCAAATTATGGACGCCGACGCGGATCAGTTGTCGTCTATAGTAAACGCGTTGCCTGCAACAGGTATCACGCAGGAACTTACGATCGCGAATGCCCGTAAAATTGCTCAGAATCGGGGCGCAGGGTGGGATATTACAGCTATTGATACCATTTCAGCAACACAGCTGCTGTTCATCATTGAATATGCGGCGTTTAATTCGCAGGCGGCGATCGGAGACGGCGTTGTAAATGCAGATATCCCTGTTAAAACAGGCGGCGCCTCGTCTCTCGGGAACGCGAGCGGAGCTGCTGCAAACGGAGCGGTATCCTATCGCGGTGAGGAAAATCTATGGGGAAATACATATCACTATGTTGATATAGGTAATCATATTTTCGATTACATACCAACAACCGGGTACATTTCGGCATTCAGTTATTCAAAAAATTCGGATTGGGCGTTCATTCCGTCCGAAACAAAAGGGAACACTGCTTTGCCGGTTGGCGATAGAGCACAAAATAATCGGTTGGAGAGCATTGCCGGCTTTTCCGCAGGAGGAGCATATAACGCTTCCGGGAACAGTGCAGCCGTACCGGGTTTGTTTTGTGTTGCCAATATAGCTGATAAATTACATGATCATATGCGGGGCGCCCGCCTTATCTGTATTCCGCCTGTAACCGCTGCTCAAAACGAGGAGGTGACGTCTGAATGAAAGACTATGGGATAGTTGAATCCGCAGTAAAACCCGAACCAATTAAAATCGACGAATACAGCGTCTGGGTCTCGACGGAGATAGTTCCGTTTGAACGGGAGATCGAGGGTGAAATATTCACAGGATATTCATACCGCCTCGTGCAGTACGGCAAGGACGAATATCTGAAAATCCAGATAGCGGAAAACGCCGCCCTTGCAGAACAAATAACGGACACACAGCTCGCGCTGTGCGAGATGTTTGAAAATATGGGGGTGTAGTTTGTGGTAAAGGTTTATGTGAACCTTATAAAAAAGGGCTTGAAAACGCTTGACGACGTGCCGATCAGGATATGGGAGCAAGTCAGGGCGGCGCTTGATGAAGAGGTGAACCATAGTGATTAAACCGATAATGTTATCGGGCACAGAGCTTAAAGTTGAGGGATTGGGCGGTAAAAATGCCGTTATCGTGAATTTCGGAAGTGCCGATCTATACGCTTCGGCGCGTCCGAATATAATTCCCGACGGCGAGGGCGTTGCCGCGATATCCGCGGGCACGGCAATAAATCTTCCCGACGTCAAAGGAACGGTTTATCTGCTCGGAAACGGGAAAGTTCAGCTTGAGGGAACAGATTACGGGACCGTGAACATATCTATGTCATCTTGATTAAGGAAGGAGTGATTAAATGGATCTGACGTCAATTATTGTCGCGGTTCTGTCGCTTATAGGAACGCTTGGCGGCAGTCTGGGCGGTATCGTTGTTTCGTCGAAATTGACGGCGTACCGAATTCAGCAGCTTGAAGAAAAGGTCGCAGAGCACAATAATTTTGCGCGGCGTATGCCCGTGGTCGAGGAACAGATCGTCGGTCTGGAGCGGCGTATCGACGGTCTGGAAGAATACCACAAGCCGCATTAAGGAGGCAGCATGACGACAAGCAAGAAAATAATCGCAGCGAGCTACATAATTATGATCCTGCTCACGGCGCTTACCGCCGTATTGAGCGTTCTGGGATATGACGTTATGGCGCTCGGCACGATAACGGGTCTGGCGTATGCCGAGGTCTCGGTGAGCAACGCGTTTTATTTCGCCAAGGCGCGGAAAGAAAACGCGCTGAAGATCGCGCTGGGCTGCATTGAAAGGCAGCCCACAAAAACACAGGAGATCGCCGAGCTGTTAAATTCGATAGGAGGACTGTAAAATGAAAATTGACTGGAAAAGGAAACTCACAAGCCGCAAGCTGTGGATAGCCGTCGCGGGATTTGTTGCGGGTCTGATACTCGCGTTCGGCGGCAGCGACGGCACTGCAGAGACCGTGACGGGCTGCATTATGAGCGCCGCGAGCGTTATCGGGTATATTCTTGGCGAGGGACTTACGGACGCTGCGGCGCTGAAAAATCGAAAGGACGGTGAAAACAATGGCACTGACGTTTAAGGCGATAGCGACGAAAAATAACTGCTGCAAAGCAGCGAGGAAAATGCCGAATAGCTCTCCCGCCGGCTTTATTTTGCACAGCACGGCAGCTCCCAATCCGGAACTGCGCAGATATGTAGATGCTCCGGATATTGTTGGAAAAAATAAATATGGCAATCATTGGAACGTTCCCAAGCCTGATATTAATGGCAAACCGACTGAGATATGCTGTCACGGTTTCATCGGAAAAGACCTCAAGGGAAACGTTCTTGCCGCGCAGATCTTGCCGTATGAATATTGCTGTTGGAATTGTGGCAGCGGGTCAAAGGGTTCGTACAATTACTCGCCCGCGTACATACAGTTTGAGGTTTGTGAAGATAATCTGACCGACAGAACTTATTTTGAGCAAGCGTTTGATCTGGCGGCGCGCGTTGTGGCCGAACTTATGGAGCAGTTCCCGACAATAAAGCTTGAGAACGTGATATCTCATAAGGAGGCTTGCGCGCGCGGTTATGCGAGCAATCACGGCGATCCCGAGAATTGGCTCTCCAAGTTCGGCAAGGATATGAATTGGTTCAGAGATAAGGTTAAGGGGTATCTTAAAACGGGCGGTTCTACTGTCAAGATCGTGAATTTCTCTCCGCGTCTGACAGCGCCCTCTACTGTGGACAAGCACTGGATACACACATCAAAGGGCGGCTTAAACGAGTGCATTCTCATAGGCGGCAACTCCGTTCTGCCGAATTGCGTGGGCTACGCTTGGGGAAGATTTTTCGAGATAATCGACGAAATACCGAAATTAAGCAAGTGCAACGCTGAAATGTGGTACAGCAACACGGCTGACGGCTACGAGCGCTCGCAAACTCCAATGCTCGGTGCGATTGCGTGCTGGAGCAAGGGAGCAGTCGGAAACGAAGCCGACGGCGCGGGTCACGTCGCGGTCGTGGAGCGTATTGAGACGAACGGCGATATCGTGACCTCAAACAGCGCTTACGGCGGCTCGAGATTTTACACCAAGACTTACGAAAAGCGGAACGGCTACAATTCGGGAGCGCTCAAGTTTCAGGGCTTTATTTTGCCGCCCGTTAAAATCAAGGAAACAATGTCCGCGGCAAGCAAACCCGCTACAAAGTTCAAGGTCGGCGATATCGTGGACTTCACGGGAACAACGCACTACGCAAGCAGCTCCGGAACGCGCGGAACTGCCGCTAAATCGGGCAAGGCGAAAATTACGCGCATAGCCCCGGGAACGGCTCACCCGTATCACCTCGTGAACACGGGAGACGGCTCGACCGTTTACGGCTGGGTCAATGCTGGGGACGTTCAGTCGGCGGCAAAGAAAACCGTTGACGAGCTCGCCCAAGAGGTAATTCGCGGAGATTGGGGCAACGGCGACGACCGCAAAAAGCGGCTCACCGACGCAGGGTACGATTACTCCGTGGTTCAGGCGCGGGTAAACGAGCTTATGAAGTAACCCGCACGAAAGGGGATTTTTATGAAGATATACGATCTTACAAAACCCGAACTTGATTTGTTCCGCGAAATGTGTAATTTTACTCCCGATGAGCTTTTCTACTTCAACGAACGCGCCAAGCACAAAACGCACGTTCAGATAGCAATGTCAAAGTACTGGAGTGAAAGCAAAGTCAGCTCGCTCTCCAAAAGCGTAAGGGAGAAAATTTGCAGAATTAAAGCAGATTTTTAACAGAATTTAAGCATTATTTAAGAGGATTTCCCACACGTTGGGAGTCCTCTTTTTGCGTTATAATAAAAATATAAACATACACCTAAGGACAACAATATGTCGGATTATTACTTTAGAAAATGCAATATCAACCCTTGTGGAAAGTCGGTAGGAGACTGCACTGTCAGGGCTATTTCGCTAGCGTTGGATCAGCCGTGGGAAACCACTTATATAGATCTGTGTATACAGGGCTTTAAGATGTGCGATATGCCGAGCGCAAATTCCGTATGGGGCACGTACCTGAAGCATAAAGGATTTAAGCGCAGTTCACTACCCGAATATCTTCCTGAAGATTATTCTGTAAGCGATTTTTGCGCGGATAACCCTTGCGGAACATATGTTTTGGCTTGCTCTGGTCATGTCGTGACTGTTATTGACGGAAAATATTGCGACACATGGAACAGCGGCAGCGAAGTACCGATCTATTTTTGGGAACGGAGGAGATAATCAGTGGATTACAACAACGGTTATTACAACGGGGGTTGCTCGCAGCCTTATTACGGCAACACGGGCGCGGTTCCCGACAGGCTCGGACAATACAGAACACCATACCAACAGCAGACGCAGCCCGCGCAAATGCCTATGCCGACTTATTCAAATATGCCCTTGAACGCCCCGCAAAACAATCCTATATGGGTTCAGGGCGAGGAAGGCGCTAAGGCGTACATGGTGGCACGCAACAGCAGCGTTGTATTGTGGGACAGCGAAAATCCCGTGATATACCTCAAGTCAGCGGACGAAAATGGTATGCCCTCAATGCGCATATTCGACCTCAAAGAGCGTATTTCGTTTCCTAAAGAATTGCCCGCGGGCGCTCCGTCCGTTCCGAATGTCGAATACATTACGCGCGGAGAATTTGACGCACTCAGAGATAAACTGAACGAGCTTCTCGAAAGGGAAAACGGTCGCGATTATGAGACCAAGTCTGTCGATAACAAAGCGAATATAACCAAATCTAGGGAGGATAAACGCAATGGCTAATCCTTTTTTCAAAGCAATGGGCGGTGCCAATCAAGCCGCTGCAAACCCCATGATGAATTTCATTCAGCAGTTTCCGCAATTTATGCAGCAGATGAGAGGAAAAAATCCGAACCAAATGCTCTCGGAACTGCTTTCAAGCGGAAAGATAAGCCAGGAACATCTCAATCAGGCTCAACAGCAGGCACAGCAGATGTCGGGTATGTTTGAGCAGTTTAAGGGAATGTTCCGCTAACTTATATATTTTGTATACATTATATCAGCGCTGATAATGTAAATAAATTTTTCAAAGGAGTTTTTCTATGTCACTTAATTGTGAAAACCCCATCAACCTTTCCCTCGCACCCGCAAATAACAATGGCAACTGCGGCGGAATGGGCTGGGGCGGAGATTGGGGCGCGTTTATAGTGCTTTTCCTGATTTTCGGTATGTTTGGCTGGGGTGGATACGGCGGTCTTGGCGGCTTCGGCGGCAATGCTGGAGGCGCGCTTACAAGAGCCGACTTGTGTCAGGATATGAACTTCAGTCAGTTGGAAAACGGCGTTCGCGGTATTCAGCAGGGTATTTGCGACAGCACATTTGCCCTCAACAATACCATGACAAACGGATTCCACGGTGTGGATAACGCCATATGCAATCTGGGTTACAATACTCAGCAGGGCTTCAATCAGACCAATATCGCGCTTATGCAGGGTCAGAACGCGCTTTCTACACAACTGGCAAACTGCTGCTGCGAAAACAGGCAAGGTCAGGCTGATATCAAGTATCAGATGGCGACCGATACGTGCGCTATTCAGAACACCATTCAGAATACCACACGTGATATTATCGACAATCAGAACTGCAATTCCCGTGCTATACTGGACTTCCTTACTCAGGACAAGATTTCCTCGCTCCAGAACGAGGTACAGTCGCTGCGCCTTGCTGCTTCGCAGTCTAACCAGAATGCGGTACTTATGGCGGCTATGGAAGCTAATAAGGCTGATATTCTCCGTAAAACGGGCGCGGAATGTCCGACCGCCGCTTATATTGTCCAGCCTCCTACTCCCGTGACCTTTGCGACTAACTGCAACGGTCAGGCGGTATTCGGCAACAACTGCGGCTGCGGAAGTAACTGCAACACAGCTTGCGGTTTCTGATCCAATCTATCCGGCTATGCCGTGAACTTCGGGGCGGCAACAGTCGCCCCTGATTTAGGAGGAATTGAAAAATGGCATGTAAACCTGTATGCAGACTTTGCGATAGATTGGTGATAAGTCAATCGGTGTCTTTTACGGGAGGTAACTTAGTTATCAATATCCCTGCGGGGAGTTATAACAACGGCGAAAAATACTGTATCGTCATAGCTCAGACCATTCCCGATACCGCGACGATAAACGCTCCGGTGTTTGTAACCATCGGCACCGGCACGGAGCTTTACCCGCTGACAAACCGTTGCTGTGCTCAGATTACCGCGTGCAGTGTACGTACCCGTACCCGCTATTCAACGGTCGTTGTAACCAACGGAACGGGCGGTTCGTTCAGGCTGTTGGGCAGCGCAGCGCCTTGTCCCGCAAACAACCTTGCTAGCATAAACGGAACAGCTCCCGCTACCCCGGCTACTTAATTCGCAGAAAGGAGAAAATCGCTTATGAATATGAAAATGTTGGACGACCTCCGCGAGTGTCTTTTTACGGAGCTTGACAAAATCGCCCGTGAAAAGTCGATAAACGCGACTAGTCTTGAACACATCCACAAGCTGACCGACAGCATTAAAAATATTTACAAGATTGAAATGCTTGATGAAGGCGGCTACAGTGAGGCGGGCGAGTGGCATGCAAATGGCAGCTACGGCAACGAGAGCAGTTACGCGAACCGTGGTCAGCACTATGTACGCGGTCATTACAGCCGCGACGACGGATATTCCGGAAGACGCGACAGTCGTGGAAGATACAGCCGCGACGGCGGCCGTTCGGATATGCTCGAACATCTTCGTGACATGATGAACGACGCGGACAACGACAAAGACCGTGAGGCTATCCGCAGATGTCTCAAGCAGATTGAGGAAGGGTGACATACTCTCCCGCCTACGCTCGTACCTCGCTTAAAGGCGGGAGTCTTCTTGCGGAGTTTGATAAAATTTTAAGGGAGTGCTTGGGCGCTCCCTTTTTATAACTTTTTGGAGTATAGACCGCCGTACTGGCTGAGAATAATGCCCGCAAGGTGCGGGTTCCTGTTCTTTATGCATACGGGTATCTGTGTACGTTTCTCAAATATAAACATTATCTCACCTCATTCCTTAATTAAACGGAGGCCATACGCCCTCGGGCCAATCCCATGTACCGTTCATTCCCGCGCTGCTTGCGGTAAGCGGATAGAACGAATCCTCAAAAGCCGCCCTACACGCCTTTGTCTGGTTTACGGCTTCGCGGAACATCTCAACGGCTCTGGTGTCGTCGGGGTGTGTGTCGAGGTAAAGCTTTAGATCCTGCGCGAAGAAGTCTGCTTCCATTATTGCGCGCATAAGCTCCTCGCAGGTCGCGTCGGTATTATTGCTGTTTCGGGCTGTGTTCTGAACGTTCTGTGTGCTGGAGCCGCGCATACGGTCGTTCATCACGGGGCGTCGGTTCATATTATTTCCCATTGAACAGCCCCCTCTCATACTCGTCAATAGTAATGTTAAGCTCGGGGAAGATCGTTCCCGCTCTCATCGCCTTGTTTGGAGAATAAACCTTTTCCATGCGCTGAACGGGTACAAAGGCATACCCAACGCGTTTCGGAGACTTGATTATATCCATAATATCTTCCTTTCTTAAATGTTTGCAACATATTTGTCGCTGATAAATATTATGTGTAACGGCGGGATTTGGTGACGCTTTTTGCGCATGAACGCGAAAAAGCTGCCGTCTGTTATTCCGGCAGCCCAGAATATAACGGGAGTTCGCTCAGCAGATATCTCCGTCCATGAAAACTTTTGAGGCAGTCGCGCCCTTTTGACCCTGATACTTTCCGCTGTACGGATTGAGAACGGGCGTGTCGGTTTTCGCGAAAACCAGCTGACCGATCCTGCGTCCCGCCTTAAGCTCGATAGCGCAGCGGTTGGCGTTGTACAACTCGAGCGTTATTTCACCCTTGAACCCGGGGTCGACCCAGCCCGCGTTCTGAATAAACAGCCCCGTTCTTCCGAGCGAGCTGCGCCCCTCGACAAACGCGGTCAGATCGTCGGGCAGCTCGAAATATTCCACCGTAGTCGCCAGAACAAACTGCCCAGGCAGCAGAAGATATGTACTTGTCTGAATGGTCTTGCAGCTTACTTCACGGTCTAACGTGATAATGCCCGTAGGCGAGTCCTCGACTATGCAGAACGTGTTCCCGAGACGGATATCCACGCTTGCAGGCTGGATTTGTCCGCGTTCGAGCGGCTTGATGACAAGTCTGCCGCTTTCCGTCATTTCCAGTATTGTTTTGTCCGATAAAATCATTTTAAACTCCTTTTTGTTTACTCTTTAACTTAATTATAAACTATCGCGCCGAAAAAGTCAAGATAAGTGATAATTTATAAAAAGCCGAGGTGTACGAACCTCCGTACACCTCGCGGTTTTATTCTTCCATTTGTTTGCCGAAGTACATCGCCGCCGCCTGAACCAGCGCCGACTGTTCCGCCGTTGCAGTATCGTTACCGCTGTCGCCGCTGAGCATTATTACTGCGCCGTTCACGTCGCCCGAGGCGAGTATCGGAGAGCAGGCGATAGCATATCTGTCCACTCCCTCGATAGGATTAAGGCGTTTCTGTTCGCCGTTTTTGAAAACATAGCTCTTGCGTTGCTCTATCAAGTCTTCAAGCGAGCCCGAGACGCGGCGCTCAATAATCTCTTTTTTGCTCATACCCGAAACTGCGATAACGTGATCCCTGTCGCAGATAACGGCGGGCAGACCGCCGACCTTCGACAGAACGTCGACGTACTGCGACGCAGTGCTGCTTATTTCGCCGACGGGAGAGTATTTTTTGAAAATGACCTCCCCGTCGGGGCTGGTATAAATTTCCAAAGGATCGCCTTCGCGTATCCGCATGGTTCTGCGGATCTCCTTTGGTATAACAATGCGCCCCAGATCATCTATTCTGCGGACAATTCCCGTTGCCTTCATATATAAATTCCTCCAAGATTTAATCTTACAGAAGTAAAATTCTGCTGACGGTATTGTCTGCCGTTTCGTAAAAAATATTCATTTATTTCGACAATATTTGCAAATAATACGGTATGTGAAATTTTGGCGAAAAAACCGTTTTCACGCGGAAATATACCTCAAACCGCTTGACTTTGCGCGGCGGTTGTGTTATAATATCCATAAGTGTAAGATCGGATATATTTGGGGAAAATATAAAATGAGAAATAAATTCTATGCCGCTTTGTCCGTCGGCGCAGCGCTTTGTGTGTTTGCAGGCTGCTCGACGGAGGGGGAACAAAGCTCCGAAACTCACAGTATAAATATTATTGACGTCGGCAGCGCGCAAAATGTTTCAGGCAGTTCTTCAAGTTTTTCGTCTGTCGATTCGGCACACCTTTCTTCAAGCGCTTCAACGAACGTTTCATCTCCGGAAAGTTCTTCCGCAAGCAGTTCCTACAATTCCGGCTCTTCCGATAGTACGTCGGAAAGCAGTTCCGCTGTGCCCGAATATACGAACAGCTCCTCGGCGGGCGGCTATGTTGAACCTCCCGTCTCCGAAAGCGAGCCGCCTGTTACGCAGGAAAGCTCAGTAAGCACCGAGCCGCTCGCGCCTGTTTCATCGGATAACGGGGGTTATGTTGAGCCGCCCGAAACGGAAAGCTCCGTTCTGTCCTCAACGGTAACCTCCACAACGACCTCAACAACAGTACCTCAGAGCAGCACGCAGTCGTCCTCGACATCGAGCAAGCCTGTTCCGCCTGAGCCGTCGGGAAATAACGGCTATCACGCTTTAAATTACGACGAAGTAAAGGGAATGTGGATATCCTACCTTGACATTACGGAGATGTCAAGCGGTACGGAGAGCGCGTTCAGAAGCGAGATCGCCGGGGCTTATGATAACTGCGCAGCGCTCGGGATAAATACAGTTTATGTTCACGTGCGTTCTCACGGTGACGCTTATTACAATTCCGATTTTTTCCCGAGAACGAAATATATGTCGGGAAGCTACGACCCGCTCCCTATAATGGTCGAAGAAGCGCACAAGCGCGGTCTGTCGTTTCAGGCGTGGATAAATCCGCTGAGAATGTGCTCCGTTTCCGATATCGGACGCGAAAGCGGCTATCCGATATATGACTGGGCGGGCGGTGAAAAGCAGCTTGTAAAGGTCGGCACATATTATTACCTTAATCCCGCGTACAAGGAAGTCATCGACCTTATCGCGAAGTCCGCTGCAGAGATCGTCGCGAATTACGATGTTGACGGACTGCATATCGACGATTATTTCTATCCGACGACCGAGTCCTCGTTCGACACAGAAGCGTTCGGCGGCAGCGGTTATGAATACCTTTCGGACTTTCGCCGCGCCAACTGCGACAAGCTGGTAAGTTCGCTTTACAGCGCGGTCAAGACCGCAAATTCAAGCGCGGTGTTCGGCGTGAGCTGTCAGGGGAATATGTCCAACAACTACAACCAGATGTACGCGGACGTTGAAAAATGGTGCAAAAGCAGCGGATACCTTGACTATGTTATGCCGCAGATTTATTTCGGATTTGACAATTCCTCGCAGCCTTTCGAGACCTGCGTAAGGAATTGGGATAACCTTGCTGCGAAAGGAAACGTTCCGCTAATAGTTGGACTTACCGCCGCGAAATTCGGCGCGGAGGATCAATGGGCGGGCGCGGGCAGAGACGAGTGGATAACAGATAGCGCAATTTTGAAAAGGCAATTTCTGGAATCCACCGAGCAGTCCTCATACGGCGGGATATGCCTGTTCAGATACGGGTGCGTTTTTAAGCCCGAGAGCGGCGTGAGAACGCAGGTTGAAAAAGAGATCTCCGATTTGAAGTCGGTATTGAATTAAACATAAACGAACTACATAAAAATGGGGAAATTTGTATGAAAAAAATTTTAAAAGGTTTATTATCGGCGATAATGGCGGCGAGTATGCTTGCCGGAGCCGCTTTTGCGGAATCCGCAGAGGGCGGAGGACTGGTCGAGGACGACGAGACGACGAGCGGCGATAACTCGCAGCAGACCGCACCGCCTCTCGTCAATACCGAAAGCAGGATTTTCTTGCAGAACGACATGAGGGCGGTAGTGGTCACTCCGGGAGTTGATTTTGAAACGGACGGCAGCGGTCTCGCCGATATGTACGACGAAATCAGAGGCTACGGAATGAACGCGGTCATTATCAACTCGACAAACGGCGAGGACGGCTTCTACAATCTGGAACTGACCGCGGAGGGGCGTGACGTGCTCAATGCCGCAATTGACGGCGCTCACAGCGCAAATTTCAGCGCGTATCTCACGCTTGACGCGGGTTCGCTTATAAATATGGTAAACTCGGACGGCGGCGGGCTTAAAGAGGGCTTTTCGGCTGCAGCGCATAAATTCGCGATGAAATACGGCTGCGAGGGCATTCTCCTTACAAACTATTACACCGTCGACAACGCCGATATGTATGCGGAATATCTCCGCTCGGGTTCGGGTATAGGATACGATAATTGGCTCTATGAGATCAATCAATATATATTCCGCACGCTGAGCGAGGCTGTTCACAAAACCAGCAATTCGACCGCGTTCGGCATGATGATTGAGGATATGTGGGCGAATTCGTCCTCAAACGAGGCAGGCTCGGACACGTCGGACACAGTACAGGCGCTTTACGACGGACACTGCGATACTAAAAAGTACGTTGAAAGCGGTTATCCCGATTTTGTTATCGTAAAGGCTTACGGTTCTACCGAGGACTACGATCTTAACTTTGAAAACGTTGTACAGTGGTGGTACGACTTGGCGCAGAACAACGGAATCAAGGCTTACGTCTGCCACCTTAACGAGCGGATAGGCGACTATTGGGCAGAGGATCAGCTTCTTCGCCAGCTCGCGAAAATGGAGGATATGGACAAGCTTGGCGGCAGCGTGTTCAATTCGTTTTCGGCGCTGCAAAACGACGTTCTTAACAGCCGCACGACCTTACAGGAATATTTTAACAACAATATCAATTCTGACACAATTTTTGAAGATCTCGAAATGATCTCGCCGCAATATCTGAATTACGTGACATACGACAATACCGTGAAATTCATGGGTACGTTCGACCCGAATTTCGACGTTTATTTCGGCGACAGCAAAATAGTTCTCAACGACTACGGAAATTTCTATATTCCCAGAGAGCTCGCGGTCGGAATGAACTATTTCACCATCAAGCATAAGGGCAAGGAGTACGATTACTCTATAGAGCGCAAGGTCGAGGTTATGCCGAATGTCGAGTCCGACGCGGATATACGTGTTGAGGGTGGAACGACTATCTCCCTTGTCGCGACGGCGTACAGCGGCTCGTCGGTTTCCGCGACGATAAACGGCGCGACCGTTCAGCTTTCCGAAATGGGTACATCTGAGGGTTACGTTGAGTCGGCGGGTTCGTATTCGAGATATGTCGGCTATTACACCGTTCCCGAGGGAATTATCGGACAGGAGCAGTATCTTGGCGAGATTTACTACTATGCAAACTACAGCGGTTACGACAAAACGCTGTACGGCGGCACGGTGACTATCGCGGCAAAGCCCGAGCCACCCAAGGTCGATATCGGCGTTGAATTGATTCCCGATCAGTCCGCGATCGGCACGGGCGAGGTCGTAGGACGTATCGACCCAATCTACACAGAGGACGATGAGGTGACCTATGTTAAGGTTCTGGGTGACTTTACCGACGTTCTTGACGCAAAAACGACTGGACGTATCCCGTCTCCGACATTCTCGCAGATGCCCGGCGGCACTCTGGACTATTACAGAGACAGCTCGGACGGCTTTATTACAACGACATCCGGCAAGCGTTACCTTTCGGACTACGTTACCACGTTCAGCGATACGGGACTCGGCTATAATGCGCTTATGGTCGATGAGATAGGCAACGCGGGCGGAAAGAGCTATATTCGGTTCACACTCGATTACAGAATCGGCTTTAATGTTACAACTTCGCAGAGCTTTGTACAGGGTTACGAGGGACCGTTCGGAGTAAACAGCTTTAACGCGCAGTATATCTACATCACATTCGACAATGTTACCAGCGTTACCAAGCTGCCCGATTTCAACTCGTGCGCACTGTTCAGCGCGGGCGAATGGGAGACGGTCACGGAAAACGACGTGCCAAAATTCCGCATGAAGCTGACGCTTACACAGGCAGGAATTTACAGCGGCGTGAGCGCGCATTATGAGGACAACGACGACGGCACAAAGAACTTGCTGCTGAAATTCTCCGTTCCCACACCCTCGCTTTCGGGCAAGACTATCGTGCTTGACCCCGGTCACGGCTACGACGAAAACAACGTATTCGACCCGGGTGCGATTGGCGAGGTCACCGAGCAGTCGATAACAATTGCCGTCACCAAGAAGCTGGAGCAGATACTTTCCGATATGGGCGCGAACGTTATCCGTTTGCAGACTGAGTCGGAGGGCATTCACGACCGTGACCGCCCGCGCCGCGCAAACGGCTATGAAGCGGATATGTTTATGTCGATACACTGTAACAGTGCTTCAAACACCAGTGCGCACGGCTGCGAGGTCTACTATTTCACGCCATGGTCTCAAACACTGGCGAAAGGCATAAACGATAATCTCGCGGCGTTCCTCAGCAGCGCGCAAGGCGGCAAGGACAGCAGCCGAGGCGACAAGTACAGCTACTATTGGTACACGCTTGAGCAAAGCTTTCCGTCTGTTCTGGTGGAAATGGGATTTGTTTCCAACAGAGAAGAGTGTCTGGTAATGGCGAATTCCGATAACCAGACAAAAATGGCAGAGGCTATCGCTCAGGGGATTTACGAGTACTTTGCAAGAAGCGAACTGAGCTATTAACAAACAAAACACGGGCGGCAAGAGGTTCTTGCTGCCCGTTATTGTAAACGTTAAGTCATTAAGCTAAATGTAACGTTGGATTTCGGTCTCCTTGCCGTCCTCGATGTAAATTCGCGGAACGCGCGTTCCGATCGCGCACAGCAGCTCATATTTGATCGTGCCGATTTGCTCTGCAGCCGCCTCGACAGAGCTGCCGCCTTCGGGAGCGTTCGAGTAGATCGTTACAACGTCGCCGACTTTAACGTCCGATATTTCCGTCACGTCGATAAGCGTCTGATCCATGCAAATTCTGCCGCAGATAGGAGCGCCATGCCCGTTTATCAGAACATTCCAGTCACCGGAGAGCCGTCTGTTGAAGCCGTCCGCATAGCCGCACGCCACCAGAGCGAGCTTGGTATCACGTTCGGCGGTGAACGTTCTGCCGTAGCTTACGGTATCGCCCGCGTGAACGGTTTTCAGTTGACTGATAACGGTTTTCAATTGGAAGATAGGGCGTATGCCGTCGGGCAAGGGAAAGCGGGAATCGGGCTTTTGACCGTACATTACAATACCCGCACGCACGAAATCTCCCTCAAAGCCGCTGTGGTAGATAATTCCGCCGCTGTTCTGGGAGTGGGTCTTCAGTCCGTGACTGCGGCACATTCCGATTATCCTCTGTTGCTGAAGCTCTGTGAACTTTACGTCCTCGGCGTTCAGACTGTCGGCGACCGCGAAATGGGTGTAGCCCGCGCGGCAGTCCAGACCCTTCAACTCCAGAATTTGTTCGAGCTGCTTTTCGTCGGTTATTCCGACGCGGCTCATTCCGGTGTCTATTTTAATATGTACTGGTATTCTGACCTGCTTTTCAAGTGCCGCCTCGGATAGTTTATGCGCGTAATCAACGTCGCCGACGGTGAAAACGTATTTGTTAGAAAGATTGTCCAAAATCAGCGGAATATCGCAATAGCCGAAAATGAGTATATCCCCGTCGACCTTCCCCTCGAACAGCCGTTGAGCCTCCCAAAAATTGGAAACTGCAAAGTGCCTTATCCCGCACTTGTTCAGCGCCTTTGCGCACTGAACGTCGCCGTGTCCGTACGCGTTCGCCTTGACAACGGCGATGATCTCTTTCCCGCGCGAAAGTTCGCCGATTTTCGCGATATTTTCCTTTAAAACGTCAAGGTTTATCTCCGCCCAGGTTCTCCAATAAAAATTATTCATTATGTTTACCTCTATTGCTTGAAATTTTCGAATAAATGTGTTATACTATATGTAGTGTCGAAGATACGGCACACTATTACATTATATTACCGTTTTGAAAAAAAATCAATAGGAAAAATAAAAATTTTGTGTTAAGGACGTGCTGTTCATATGTTTTGCTTTGATCGGCGAACCTTACGGAAAGGATAATCGGGAAAATATGACGGTTCACAGAAGAAGCAACTGGTATATCTATCTGCTGGCTTTCGGAATAACGGCTGTTTTTGTCGTTATGGCAATTATGGCGTTTAAGTGGTATTTGTTTCCGGAGAACACAGACGAGGTCGACCTCAATAAAAACGGCGAGCTCACCAAGGATTTCAAGCCCACGTCAGAGTATGATTTCAACATTATAACAATGCTTTCGGAGGGCGAAACGGACAACCCCGAGCTGTTCGTCATGGCATCGTATAACGCGGTTGACAGCAGACTTGCGTTTATTCCGCTTCCCGCGGGGATAAGCATTGAAAAGGACGAGAGAACGCTGACGAACATCTACGCCGCGCAGGGCGGCGAGGGTGTTATCAACGCGCTCGAAAATATTTTCGGTGTGCGCTGTGACTGCTATGTCAAACTCGACAGACGCGGCTTCAACGACATTGTGACCTCATTCGGAAATATTGAGTACAATATTCAGTCCACACTTATTGTGAAAGACGGTTCGGAGGTCGAGACTTTCAACGCGGGCAGCAAAATGCTGACGGCAGAGTCGGTTTATCGGCTTATGATGAAAGCGGATTTTGGCGAGGGCGAGTCCTACCGTTTCAATATTGTCGGCGATCTTCTTGCGGCGACGATAAATCAGAATTTCCGCGAGCTTGACACCTCGATGCTTGACACGTTTTTCAATGAACTTATGAGCGCTGCCGAGACAAATCTTACGGAAAGCCTTTACAGAAGCAAAAAAGCGGCGTTGCTTAATACAATCGAATACGGCGTTGACCCCGGGGAATTTTATGTTCCCTACGGCGAATATTCCGACGACGGCGCGTTCAAGGTAGCCGAGACATCTATAATCTCTGTCCGCCAGAGAGCAGGACTGGAATAAATATAACTACGGGAGGATATTATGGACGAGAGAATTCAAAAGGTAATGGACAATCTGCAAAGAAATCGTATGAAGCCTTTCTTTGCCGAGCGCCGTACGGAGCTTTACCACATTATCAGCGATCTTGTGAAAAAAGACAAGCTGATAACCTCCGGCGGTTCGATGACCTTGAAAGAGAGCGGTGTTATCGACTTTTTACAGAAGGAGTTTGGTGACGCGTATCTTGACCGTTCGGCGGGAAAAACTCCCGAGGAGGTCGAGGAGATACTGCATAAGGCGTTTGTTTCGGACACATTTCTGGCAAGCTCCAATGCGATAACCGAGGATGGCGAACTGTACAACGTCGACGGCAAGGGCAACCGCGTTTCGGCGATGATCTACGGACCGAAACAAGTCATTATCGTTGCGGGAGTGAACAAGATCGTCAAGGACCTTGCCGAGGCAAAGGAGCGCGTGGAGAAGATCGCCGCTCCTAAGAATACCGTGAGGCTGAACTGCGACACGCCGTGCGCGAAAACGGGCGAGTGTATGCACTGCCGCAATTCGGCGCGTATCTGCTGTTCGTATGTAACGCTTGCGCACCAGCGCGTCCCCGACAGAATTAAGGTGATTTTAGTTAACGAAGAACTTGGTTATTAAGTAATTTATACATAGAAAGGAAGCATACCAATGAGCATTTTAAAGCTGATTGCGCCTTGCAAGGATTATCTTTGGGGCGGAAACCGTCTCCGCGAGGAGTACGGAAAGAAGATGAACTCGGACAAGATCGCCGAGAGCTGGGAGCTGTCCTGTCACAAGGACGGACAGAGCGTTATCAAGGGCGGCGAGTTTGACGGAAAAACGCTCTCTGAGTACATTGACGCTAAGGGAAAAGGCGTTCTCGGTACGAATTGTGAGCGCTTCGAGTATTTCCCGATACTTATCAAGCTGATAGACGCTAAGGACAATCTTTCGGTACAGGTTCACCCGTCAAACGAGTACGCACTCAAGGTCGAGGGCGAGTACGGCAAGACCGAAATGTGGTATATCGTGGACTGTAATGAAGGCGCGGAGCTGCTGTACGGCTTTAAGCACGAGATAGGCGAGGATGAGTTCGCCGAGCGCATTAAGAACAACACGCTCCTTGAGGTCACGAACAACGTTTCCGTGCATAAGGGCGACGTGTTCTTTATTGAGAGCGGCACGCTCCACGCGATAGGAAAGGGCATACTTATTGCGGAAATACAGCAAAACTCCAACACCACCTACCGTATTTACGACTATGGCAGAGTTGGTGCGGACGGCAAGCCGCGTCAACTCCATATCGACAAGGCGGTTGAGGTCACGGACAGGATACCGCCGAAGTACCCGACTACGGCTCAAGGTGCTCCCGAAAAGGTGGAGGGCGGCGTTAAGACACTGTTGCGTTCGTGTGAGTATTTTAATGTGAACAAACTGGAGATCAATGGCGCGATGAAACTCAACGCGGACGAAAAATCGTTCAAGTCGCTGCTGTTTCTTAACGGCGAAGCGGAGATCGTTTCCGCGGACGGTAAGGCGAAAGCGGTAAAGGGCGACAGCTTCTTTGTTACCGCGGGCAGCGGCGAGTTTACGGTTTCCGGTAAATGCGAGGTAATTTTGTCCGACATTATCTGATTTTTCGGGAGGTGGAGGTATGGCTTACTACATTGGCGTTGACGTTGGCGGCACAAATATCGCGTGCGGCGTAGTTGACGACGATTGCAGCATTATAGCGCGCTCTAAAACAAAAACAAATCCGAACGGGGGAGACACAAGCTATGAAACCGTTCTCGGCGAGATAAAGTCAGCGATACGCAAGGCTTGCGAGGAGGCGGGTATCGCTCCCTCGGACGTACATTCCATTGGTATCGGTTGCCCCGGAACGTGCAACAGCGAGAGCGGCGTTGTGGAATATTCCAACAATCTTGGCTTTCTGAGCATTCCGCTGCGCGACGACGTTGAAAAGGAGTTTGGAGTGCGCGTTTATCTCGAGAACGACGCGAATGCAGCTGCTTTCGGCGAGTTTGTTGCGGGCGCGGCTAAGGGCAGTAACAGTGCCGTTGTGATAACGCTCGGAACGGGCGTAGGCTCTGGTATCGTCATTGACGGGAAAATTTACCGCGGCGCGAATTTCGCGGGTGGCGAGCTGGGGCACACGGTTATCGTTATGGACGGGCTGCCGTGTACGTGCGGTCGGAACGGCTGCTTTGAGGCGTATTCCTCGGCAACGGGCTTGGTGCGCATGACGGCACAGGCTTCGGAGCTTAATCCCGATTCAATTTTGGCGCACATGATACGTCAGGATGGCAAGGTCAGCGCGCGCACCGCCTACAATGCCATGAAACAGGGTGACCCCGTGGGAAAGGCGGTCACAGAGCAGTACATAAAGTACCTGTCGTGCGGCATTGCGAACGCAATCAACATATTCCAGCCCGATATTCTCTGCATCGGCGGTGGAGTGTGCAACGAGGGCGATACGCTGCTCGTTCCGTTAAGGGCGGCAGTCGCGGAGCAGATATATTCAAAAAATTCGGCGAAAAATACCGAAATAGTGATATGCAGTCTTGGCAACGACGCGGGAATTATCGGCGCGGCTATGCTGTTTAAAGGCTGAAAAAATTTAACCGGAGGATAAAAGAAATGAGATCTGATTTAATTAAAGAGGGCGTAGAGAAAACCCCTCACAGAGCCGTACTGAAGTCGCTGGGCGTAATCGACAGCGAGATGAACAAGCCGTTTATCGCGGTGGTTTGTGCGGCGAGCGATTACGTTCCCGGGCATCAGCACCTCCACGAGATTTCCAAGTATGTCAAGGACGGTATCAGAAACGCGGGCGGCGTGCCGTTCGAGTTCTTCACTATCGGCGTTTGCGACGGTCTGGCGATGAACCACAAGGGTATGCGCTACTCGTTGGCTTCGCGGGAGCTTATCGCGGACAGTATCGAGGTAATGTTGACCGCGCACCCGTTGGACGGCGTGGTGTTTATCCCGAATTGCGATAAGATAGTTCCCGGAATGGTCATGGCAGCGGCGAGAATGAATTTGCCCGCTATTTTCGTGAGCGGCGGTCCGATGAACCCCGGCTGTGTTCAGGGCAAGCGCGTAGGGTACTCAGAGATCTACGAAGCTATCGGGCAGTACACTAACGGCGAAATCGGCGACGATGTTATCAAGGACTACGAGGACAACGCCTGTCCGACCTGCGGCTCTTGCTCGGGTATGTACACTGCGAACTCGATGAACTGCCTTACCGAGGCGATAGGTCTGGCTTTGCCGACTGCGGGCACAGAGCCTGCGGTTAATTCTGCGCGCCGCCGTCTCGCAAAGGAGAGCGGCGAGCGCGTTGTCGAGCTTGTAAAGCAGAATATCCGCCCGTCCGACATTCTCACGAAGAAGAATATGGAGAACGCGCTCGCGACTGATATGGCAATCGGTGCTTCATCGAATACCGTTCTGCATTTGCTGGCGATTGCTCATGAGGCAAAGGTTGATATTAAATTGGATGATATTGACAATATGAGCCGCAAAACGCCTCAGCTCGCAAAGCTGAACCCCGCGAGCAGCGTGTTTATCACCGATCTGAACGCGGTGGGCGGTATTCAGACCGTTATCAGGGAGCTTGCCAAGGGCGGTCACATCAACGAGGACGTGATGACCGTTTCGGGTACGCAGAAGGAGCGTATCGCGGCGGCTCGCGACGCGGACGGTGAGATCGTACATACCGTTGCTTCGCCTATCAGAAAGGACGGCGGTATCGCGATACTCAGCGGCAATCTGGCGTTGAACGGTTCTGTCGTAAAGCAAGGCGCGGTCAAGCCCGAGATGATGGACTTCACGGGTACAGCGCGCGTATTTGACGGCGAACAGGACGCTTGTGACGCTATTCTCGGCGGCAGTATCAAGGCGGGCGACGTTGTGGTTATCCGCTACGAGGGTCCCAAGGGCGGTCCGGGTATGCCCGAAATGCTCGCTCCCACGGCAGCTATCGTCGGAAAGGGTCTTGACGGCTCGGTCGCGCTTATCACCGACGGACGTTTCAGTGGCGCGTCAAGAGGTGCGGCTATCGGTCACGTTTCTCCTGAGGCGGCAGAGGGCGGTCTTATCGCGTTCGTCGAGGACGGCGACAAAATACACATCGACATTCCCAACCGCAAGGTGGAGCTGCTCGTTGACGACGCGGTCATTGAGGAGCGCAGAATGAAAGGCATTAAAGCTCCGCGCGAGTTTGAGGGCTACCTTAAGCGTTACGCTAAGCTGGTAACTTCTTCCAACACGGGAGCAGTTTTTGAGGATTAAAGCAACATTATATAGCCCCCGAGTGTCAAGCTAACGGCATATTACCGTATGGTCTGACATTTGGGGGCGTTTTGGTTTACGTTATTATTCGGCAGTTATATCCGCAAATTCTCCCGAGCAAGCCTTGATAAGGTCGCCAGGAGTAAGCTCAAGCTGCAGTCCGAGCCGTCCGCCGCTGATTATCACGTGTTCAAGAGAACGCGCACTTTCGTGGATGACTGTGCGGTAAGGCTTCTTCATTCCGACAGGCGAGCAACCGCCGCGTATGTAGCCTGTTATGGTAAGAATATCTTTAACGTGCACGGGCGTGAGCGCTTTTTCTCCGACCGCGCGTGCGCATTTTTTCAAGTCCATTTCACGGTCGACGGGTAAGCAGAACACATAATATTTTCCGCTTTTAGCAATTGTTACCAGCGTTTTGAAGGTAGCCGCACAGTCCTCACCCAGAAGCTCGGCGATCTGCACGCCGTCAACAAAATTCTCACATTCGTAGACATGTGCGGTATACGGAATTTTAAACTTGTCAAGTATGCGCATTGCATTGGTCTTGTTGTCCTTTGCCATTTAAGTTCTCCCATAACAAAAACGCTCCGAGCGAGCTTTTCAACTCGGAGCGGCAAATTATTCTGTTATCGCAATAAATCAGATTTCGTCGTCGTCAATATCCAGATCCCACTTGTCGAACAGCTCGGTTTTGCCGAGCAGGAAATAAGCGACAGCCGCTGCAGCCATAGCCGCGATGGCGATAATGCCCGAAATAATAACAATTTTTTTAGTCATGATGAACCTCCCGTTATATTATAAATTGTTCGTTTCTTTACTGGAAGCGCGCCGCCATATCCGCAATGCCGTTGTCGTTGGTAGGCTCACCGATCGCGCCGAATTTCCACTCGCCGTTATAGCGGTAGACCTCACCGAAGATCATAGCGGTCTTGCCCTCATAGTTCTCGGAAAGATTATATTTGCAAAGCTCCGCACCCGTGTCCGCGTCAACTATTCTGATGAACGCGTTGCGGATCATGCCGAACTGCTGCTTTCGCTCTCTCGCCTGATAGATAGTTACCACGAAAACTATCTTGTTATATTCGGCGGGTACTCTGTTAAGCTCGACGATTATCTGTTCGTCATCGCCGTCACCCGCGCCCGTGAGGTTATCGCCGCAGTGGCGTATAGCGCCGCTTCTGTGCTGAAGCTGACCGTAATACACAACGTCCACCGGTCCCGTCAGCTTGCCCGTGCTCTCGTTGATAAGGATAGCTGACGCATCGCAGTCGATATCCTCCTGCTTGTTGAACAGTGAGAATTTTTTGGGAGCCTCGTCCCAACCCAATCCAACAACAAGGGATTTCAGCCCCGCATTGCCCTTTGTAAGGTCAACTTTCTGACCCTTCTGAAGATTTACAGACATTTCATTTCCTCCTCGGAGTAAAAAATCAACAAAAATATGTTGTTTTGCCACACACCTTTATTATACTACATTTTTTTCCAAAATGCAAGGGCAAGTTGAAAATTTGTTGTTTTATTTTGCCCATTGCATTTTACGCGCCATTGTGCTATAATTACCGTTGTATGGTAAATTACCGGATATTATTGGAGCTAAAGAGGGTAAAAAATGAGAGACTTGACAAACGGCAGACCAATAAAGCTTATATTGCTTTTCGCACTGCCTATTTTTTTAGGAAATATTTTCCAACAGGCGTACAGTCTTGCGGATATAATAATTATCGGGCAGAATTTAGGCAACAACTCAATTGCCGCAGTCGGCGCGACTACGCCCGTTGTTTCGCTGATGTTCAACATCATAAACGGCTCAATAACGGGTTTCGCGATTATCGTCGCAAAGAATTTCGGCGCGGGCGATCACGGCGAAATGCACCGCACTATCGCGCGTATGTTGGTGTTCGCGGGGAGCATTACTGCGGTAATAATCGTTGCTGCGACAGTGTTTGTCGATCCGCTGCTGCACGCTCTGGACGTTTCGGAGGAGATATTCGCCGAGGCGCGGAGCTATCTCGTCATCGTGGCATTCGGACTTGTGGTGACCTTGCTGTACAATTTCGAGGCGGGTATTCTTAGAGCCGTCGGCGACAGCGTGATACCACTCGTTATCCTGATCATCTCGACTTTTTTGAATATCGCGCTTGATCTGCTTATGGTGATCGTATTTGAAATGGGAGTTGTCGGCGCGGCTCTGGCAACGGTTACGGCACAGGCGATCTCGGCGGTTGTCTGCCTTATTTATCTGATAAAGCGCCGTCCGTTTCTGCTTGTCGTCAAAAAAGATTTCGTGTTTACGGCACACAGCACCGCGGAACTGCTCAGCGCGGGTTTTGGAATGGCGCTGATGTATTCTATCGTCGATGTCGGCTCGATAGTTCTCCAGAACGGCATAAACGGTTTCCGCGAGGATATGATAACCGCCCACACGGCGGCACGGAAGATATTCAGCCTGCTGATGATGCCGTATTCGTCGATAAGCGCCACACTCGTCACCTATTGCTCGCAGAACCTCGGGGCGCGGAAATACACACGCATACGCAATGGCATAAAAGATTGTATGTTGATAATGCTCGTTTGGACGACTTTTGCGATCGTGTTGGTGTTCCTCGGCGGACGCGCGCTTGTGGGAATGATCGTTACCGACACGGACACGCCGACGGGCGCGGCGATCGTCGATACCGCAGTGCTTTATCTCAAATGGGCAGTCGTGTTCTTTTATTTTCTCGCGGTGCTGCTGGGGCTTCGTAGCGCGTTACAGGGTCTGGGGAAAAGCCTTGTGCCGATAATCTGCAGCGCTATCGAGCTTGTCTGGAAGATCGTTACGGTCGTGTTTATGATACCGCTTTTTGGTGGAAAAAACGGTAATGTCGGCGGCACAGTCGAGCAGATCGGCGGCTATTTCGGCGTAGTTCTCTCCGAACCGATAATCTGGACTGTGTGCTCAATAATGATAGCGATTATTACGATAGTAACGCTTTACCGAATGCCCAAAGAAGATTTGCCGTAAAAACATATTGACATAATAGGAATAATAGTGTATAATTAAAATCAGCGGACAGCCGCAAATGATTTTACGATTTTTGGCGGAGCGTTCTCCGCTTTTTGTTTTGATTAAAGGAGACTTGTATGATAAAGGAATTGACCGAAAAACTCACCGAAAATATATCCAAGGCGGTTCGCGGCAAGGACGAACAAATAAAGCTGGTATGCGCGGCGCTGTTCGCAGGGGGACACGTTCTGCTCGAGGACGTTCCCGGAACGGGAAAAACGCTTTTGGCACGTTCGCTTGCCAGGTCTGTCGACGGCGATTTCAGACGCATTCAGTTCACGCCCGATCTGCTTCCGTCCGATATTACGGGAATAAATTTTTACAATATAAAGGAGCAGGAGTTCATGCTGCGGCGCGGACCTGTGTTCACGAATATACTGCTTGCCGACGAGGTGAACCGCGCCACTCCGAGAACGCAATCCGCGCTGCTTGAATGTATGGAGGAGCGCCAGACCACTATCGACGGCGAAACAATGAAACTCGAAACGCCGTTTTTCGTTATCGCGACCCAGAACCCGACCGAAATTCAAGGAACCTATCCGCTCCCCGAAGCGCAGCTTGACCGCTTTATGATACGGCTCGCGCTGGGTTATCCCGACAGGGAAGAGGAGATAAAGGTAATAGGCGGCGCGGCATCGTTCGGCGCGGAATCGGAGCTTAAGGCGGTCTGCACGGGCGCGAATATCCTCGCGGCGCAGAACGCGGTAAACGGCTGCGCGGCGAACGAAGCGGTGTGCGGCTACATTGCCGATGTCGCGGCGGCGACCCGCAGACACGCGGGCGTTAAGCTGGGGCTTTCAACGCGCGGCGCGGCGGCGTTAAAGCGTATGAGCTGCGCGTTCGCGATGATCGACGGGCGCGGTTATGCAATGCCGCAGGACGTTCTGGCGGTAGCGCCTTACGTTATTCCTCACCGCTTGATATACAAGGGCTATTCGCAGGACGGCGTAAAGAATGATATTCTCAAGCAGATATTGGAGAGCGTTCCCGTGCCTACCGAGAATAATTAACGAGGTTTACTATGGAGCTTATTGCAATGGCGCTTATTCTGGCGGCACTTGTTGTGGGGCAGTATATTCTTTATGAGAAAATCGGTCTGAAAAAGGTCGATTACAAGCTGTCGATAAGCACCCCCGAAGCGTTTGAGAACGACGTTATTGAGATAGTTGAGGAAATTGAAAACGCGAAATGTCTGCCTCTCGTGTGGGTGCGCAGCGAGATAAGCTGTTCGCCGTGGCTGACCTTTAAGGGGCAGACGCTGTTCCGTAACGAACGTGACGAGCAGCGCGGTCTGATATCAGGAATTTTTGTGCTGCGCGGTTACCGCAAGTGCCGCCGCGTCTGGAGAGTAAAGTGTGAAAAGCGCGGCATAATGACGATAGACAACGTTATCATCACTGCGAGCGACCTGTTCGGCTTGTCAAAGAACGCAATGATATTAAAGCTTACCAATGAGGTGCGTGTGCTGCCCGTTCCCGTAGAAACGGATACGGGTGAGCTTTCGGGAGATATGTTTATCGGCAACGTTCAGGTGCGGCGGTTTGTGCTGCCTGACCCGTTTATGATAAGCGGAGCGAGGGAGTACACGGGGCGCGAGCCCATGAACCGTATTCACTGGCAGCAAACAGCCAAAACAGGCAATTTAATGGCTTATAAAAACGAATTTACGACCGAACGACGCATTATGGTGATACTCAATATGCAGCGCAATGTGAGCGCCTACGATCAGCCGATGACTCTGTCAGTGCTGGAATCGCAGATAAAGGCTGCAGCGTTCGTGTTTGACTATTGCGGCAAGGTGAACGCAGAGTTTGCTCTCGCTGTAAATGCAGCCGAACGTCTGTATATCCCGCCTGCCGAGGGCTACGCGCATTTTATGAATGCGCTGCGGCGGCTCGCGGAGCTGGAGAACGTCTGCGGTGAACGGCTTGACGATATGATAATGACGCTTGACTGCAACGAGTTCACCGATATAATACTGATAACCGCCTGCGTTACCGAGCGGACCTGCGATATTCTGTCGGGGCTGTCGAGCGTAGGGAAGTGCTGCAAGGTGTTCACGGTCGGACTGAATGAGGACGAGGAAATGCTTCTGCCGATGTGCGAAGTGGTGCATATTCCGCGTGTCGGCTATCGCGAGGTGAAATAATGACCGAACCGAAAATTCTGAAAGCTGCCGCCGTTTTCGGGCAGTTTCTGGCAATATTCCCGTTTGCGGTGCTGATGTGCGGCGTGGGATTAAACAGCTATGAAACATGGACTTATTTTGCGGCTTACGCGGTTTGGGCGGCGTTTTATGCTATGGGGAGACTTTCGGGAAAACTCGTGCGCGAACTTGAGCTGAGCGGAAAGCCCTCGAAAAAGGCGCAGCCTGTTGTGCTGTTCCTGTCGCGTATCGCGGTAATTTTCCCCGCTGCTGTTTTTGTTTTCGCGGTAATCGCGCTGAAGATAACAAGCATGGTATTTTTCTATGTACTGCCCGCGGGAATTATTGCGTATTTCGGCGCTCACGGCTGCACGGGCAAAGGATACTCGGACGTTTTTTAGCGCGGGTGGTTCGCGCTCTACTTTATATCGGCGATAATTGCCGCGGTAATGCTCTGGTCCACTCACGAGGAAGAACTTGCCGCGAACGGTATTTTTCAGCTTTGTATCGGCTTTGCGCTGATAATACTTATATCTGCACTGCTCGCCAACCAGACGAATATCGACGTCTGCACCAAACAGCGCGCCGGCGGAAAATCGGTGCTTCCGAGCGGACTGCGGCGTTACAACGCCTTGCTTATCGTAGTTATCTGTTCGGTGACTATCGGGCTGTTTCTGTTCGCGAGACCGCTTGCGGAACTTGTGAAACTGGTGATCTCGCTTATTGGACGGGGCATTCTGTTTATTTTCAGATTATTGGGAAGTCTTGTGCAGACCGATCTCGACAGCACAGAACCCGATCCTGCTCCGGGAGATGTAGGTCAGATCGTTCCCTCCGAGCCGGCAAGCATTTTGGCGAACGTTGTTTTCGTGTTACTGATATTCAGTATGATCTTGTTGATTTTTCGCCTAAGAAGGCAGATATGGAGCGCGATAAAAAGTATTTTTGAGCCGCTTTTCCGCAAAGGGAAAGAGGGGGCGGATATTCCTTTTTACGATGAATTTCTGGTGAGCGACTCGAGGAAGCTCACTCCGAGAGCGCGCCGCCGTGCCGAACGCGAGCTTGTCAAGCAATACGCTCGCGAGAGCGACCCGTCGCGGAAGTACCGTTTCGGCTATGCGCTTTTTCTGCTGCGTCTCGGGAAGACCAATCAACCGCCAATCCCCGCCGACACGACGTCGGCTCACCGTGAAAAGGGCGAAAGCGCGTTCGAGACAAACCTCGGAGGCTTTTCGGAAACGTACAACCGCGTGCGTTACGGCAATTCCACGCCTACCGTGGAGGAGCTTGCGCATCAGGAAGAGTTTCTTAACGACATAAAGTGAGGTAATTATGAGCATAAACTATACGGACAAACGGGAGTTCACAGAAAAGCAGGCAGAGGAGCTTTTCCTGTCGGTGGAGTGGGCGAGCGGAAAGTACCCCGAGCGGCTCTACAAGGCACTTCAAAACTGTGAGACGGTCTACACGGCATGGGACGGCGAACGGCTTGTCGGGCTTGCCAACGCTATCGACGACGGCGCGATGACCGCTTACGTCCACTATCTGCTCGTGCACCCCGACTATCAGGGCAAGGGTATCGGCAGGGAGCTTATGGAGCTGATGAAGCTGCATTACGCCGACTTTCCGTATTTTTTTCTTGTAGCGGAAAATCCGCCGCTTGTCGGGTATTATGAGGCTCTGGGATTTGCAAAGGAGAATAACACCGGCGTTATGGCTATAAATAAGAAATAAAAGAACGGAGCAAGGAAAGATGATATTTAGGGAACTTCTTGAAAACAAGGAATTTGTGTTGCTTGACGGGGCAATGGGAACAATGCTCCAGAAAAGCGGCTTGAAGCTCGGCGGCATTCCCGAGGAGCTGAACTTCACGAACCCCGCGCTTATTGAAGATATCCACCGCGAATATATCAAGGCGGGCGCAATGGCGGTTTACGCGAACACGTTCGGCGCGAATCGTCACAAGCTGCTTGGCAGTAAATATTCGGTAACGGAGACCGTGCAAAAAGGCATTGAGATCGCGAAAAAGGCGTGCGCGGGCACGGACGCTCTCGTGGCACTGGATGTCGGCTCGCTCGGCAGAATGCTCCGTCCTACGGGCGATCTCCCCGTTGACGAGGCTTATGAGATGTTCAAGGAGATAATGCTCGCAGGCAGGGGAGCTGACTTTGTCGTCCTCGAGACCATGACCGACCTCATGGAGATAAAAACCGCGCTGCTCGCCGCCAAAGAGAACACTGATCTACCCGTTGTCTGCACGATGACGTTCGAGAAAAATCTGCGCACATTCACGGGCTGCACGGTCGCTTCAATGGCGCTGACCCTCGGCGGAATGGGCGCGGATGTTATTGGCATGAACTGCTCGCTCGGTCCCGACGAGGCAATGCCTATCGTCGAGGAGCTTCTGAAATGGAGCGAAGCGCCCGTGCTGATACGCCCCAATGCGGGACTTCCCGACCCGAAAACCAATGAGTACAGCATTACTCAGTCCGAGTATGCGGAAATCATGTCGCAAATTGCCGATAAGGGCGTGAAGCTGCTCGGCGGTTGCTGCGGCACGACCCCCGAGTTCATCGCCGAGGTAGCGAAACGGCTTGACGGAAAGAAATTTTCGCGCGTTATGCCCGAGATACCTGCGGCGGTTTGTTCGGCAAGCAGCGTCGTAACCGTTGATACTGTTCGCGTTATCGGCGAACGAATCAACCCGACGGGCAAAAAGCTCTTCAAGGAGGCTCTTAAACGCCGCGATCTTGACTACATTATGAAACAGGCGATCGAGCAGACCGAGGGCGGCGCGGAGATACTCGACGTGAACGTCGGGCTACCCGATATCGACGAGCGTGAAATGATGCTCGCGGCGGTTGACGCGGTGCAGTCTGTGACCGACGCTCCGCTGCAGATCGACACCACTGAAACGGACGTGCTTGAAGCGGCTCTTCGCAGTGTTTCGGGCAAGCCTATCGTCAATTCTGTGAACGGCGAGGACGAAAAGCTCGAAGCCGTTCTGCCGCTCGTTAAGAAGTACGGTGCGGCGGTTATCGGTCTGGCGCTCGACAAGGACGGCATTCCCAAGACCGCCGAGAGGCGCTTCGAGATAGCCGAGAAGATACTGAAACGCGCTCTGGAATACGGCATACCTCGCCGCGACGTGTATATCGACTGCCTTACACTCACCGCCTCGGCGGAGCAGGACAACGTTATGGAAACCGTCAAGGCTATGTGCATGGTGCGCGAGCGGTTGGGGCTGAAAAATGTCCTCGGCGTGTCCAACATCTCGTTCGGGCTGCCCAACCGTGAGCTTGTCAACACTACGTTCCTCACAATGGCAATGAACAGCGGACTCGATCTGCCGATAATGAATCCCAACTCGGCGGCGATGATCGGCGCGGTACGGGCGTTCCGTCTGCTGTCGGGCTACGACAGAAACGGCGCGGATTTTATCGGGCAGTATGCGAATGTCAAGCTTGTGACGCAGACGGCGGGCACTGCCGAAGCTCCGTCGGCGGTCACGGTAAGCGGCGACATTGCTCACGCAGTTGCGAACGGTCTGAAAGCCGAGTGCGCCGCCGCTGCGGAAAAACTTCTCGCGGACGGTATGGAGCCAATGGAGCTTATAAACGAAAAACTCATTCCCGCGCTTGACGAGGCGGGCGATAAGTTCGAGAAAGGAAAAATTTTCCTGCCGCAGCTTATTCAGTCGGCGGGCGCGGCACAGGCGGCATTTGACGTGGTGAAGAAAGCCATTTCCGCGCGCGGCGGCGAAAGTGAGAGCCGAGGGCGCGTTGTTCTGGCAACGGTCAAGGGCGACGTTCACGATATCGGAAAAAATATTGTGAAAACGCTGCTGGAAAATTACGGCTTTGAGGTGATAGATCTTGGCAAGGATGTTGAATATCAAGCCGTCGTTGATGCGGCAATAAAATATGATGTTCGGCTGGTGGGCTTGTCGGCGCTGATGACGACCACGCTCAAGAGCATGGAGGGCACGATAAAGCTGCTTCGCGACAGTAAAGTCGACTGCAAAATAGTCGTAGGCGGCGCGGTTCTCACGCCCGAATACGCGGAAAAGATCGGCGCGGACTTCTACGCAAAGGACGCAAAGGAAACCGTTGATATCGCGAAACGCGTTTACGGCGGTTGAACGTTCTGTGAAATTTTTTAGCGAGTACTTTTTGGAGAATATCAAATCCGATTTCCGACAATAATACTTGTACCAAGTAAAAGTCGGAGGTCGGATTTTATGTATTATAACAAGGTAGAAATAAGCGGGGTCAATACGTCAAAGCTGAAGGTACTGAAGGAAGCGGAAAAAATGGAGCTGCTTAAACGTGTAAAACAGGGTGATATGCAGGCTCGTGAGGATCTTATCAGAGGAAATCTGCGCCTTGTACTGAGCGTTATACAACGCTTTATGGGCAGGGGAGAGAGCGCGGACGATTTGTTTCAGGTGGGGTGCATAGGGCTTATCAAGGCAATAGATAATTTCGACATAAGCCAGCCTGTGAGGTTTTCAACGTATGCAGTACCTATGATAATGGGCGAACTCCGCCGATATCTGCGCGACAATGCCCCTGTGCGTGTAAGCCGTTCCGTGCGCGATCTTGCGTACAAGGCAATGCAGGCAAAGGAGAAGCTCACCGCCGAAAAGGGCTGCGAACCGCGCGTTGAGGATATTGCCAAGGAAATAGGTGTGCCGCGACAAGACGTGGTTATCGCGCTTGAAGCGATAAGCGAGCCTATATCGCTGTACGAGCCCGTGTTCTCGGAATCGGGGGATACAATTTATGTGCTCGATCAGCTTGGCGACCACAACGACGATATGAACTGGCTGAACGAAATTTCGCTCAAGGAGGCGATCGCGCAGCTCGGCAAACGCGAAAAAAGAATCCTCAACCTGCGCTTTTTCCGAGGAAAAACACAGGTTGAGGTCGCAAAGGAGATCGGGATAAGTCAGGCGCAGGTCTCGCGGCTGGAAAAGGGCGCGCTTAATAAAATAAAGAACCGCATTTAGAGCGTGTTCACATTAACCGAAATGTCCGGATTTCGAAGCGAAATTTTGCGCATTTCGAGGCGAAAATTCGCAGACGTACTGTATGTACTTCAAGAATTTTTAACGAAGAAAGGCGCAAAATTCGCCGAAAGACGGGCGTTGAGCGTTAATGTGAACACGCTCTAGTTGCACACCTTTTCCAATTCCTCACGTAACTGCTTGATAATACGCTTTTCGAGCCGCGAGATGTAGCTTTGGGAAATACCTATCTCGTCGGCGACTTCCTTTTGAGTTTTCTCCTTGCAGCCGTTCAAACCGAACCGCATTTCCATTATTTTCCTTTCACGTTCGCCGAGGTGATTTACTGCGTCGTGGAGCAGTTGCTTTTCGACCTCCTCCTCGATGTGCGAATTAACGCAGTCGTTATCCGTGCCGAGAACGTCCGAGAGCAGCAACTCGTTGCCGTCCCAATCAACGTTCAGCGGCTCGTCTATCGAAATGTCGTAACGGTATTGCGAATATTTGCGCAGATACATCAGAATTTCGTTTTCAATGCAGCGCGAAGCGTAGGTCGCAAGCTTGATGTTCTTGTCGGGGCTGAACGTGTTCACAGCTTTGATAAGTCCTACCGTGCCAATCGAGATGAGGTCCTCAAGCCATATTCCCGTATTCTCAAACTTTTTGGCGATATACACGACAAGCCGCAGATTGTGCACTATCAGCATATCACGCGCCTTGTCAAAGTCGGTCTCCATGAGCTTGAACGCCGCCTCTTCCTCGTCTTTGGTGAGCGGCGCGGGGAGCTGCTCCGAGCCGTTTATGTAGTGGACGTAATTTTCGGCTTTCTTCGCGAACAATTTGTCCGCGGCGAGCCGTATCTGCCGTAAAAATTTCTTCAGCATAGCTATTCCTCCGTATTTAAATTGAAATTATTTTCGGGTCGAAAATGCAGTCGACATCGCTGCCGAGGTTTTTTTTCGTTACCCCCAGAAGCGCGTCCGCCGCTTTTCCGTCTATGAATATCCTGTCCGCCGCGAAAATCGGTAGAAGCGATTCCGAGGTAACCGTTCTACACGGGATAATGCGCAGACCGCCGCTTTCGTCGAGCTTTCCCTCGAGAAAGTCCAGCACGTTTTTCGGCGTTATCTCGGCGATCTTCTCGTATTTGCAGACGATAACGGGCTTGCCGCTGAATATGTCGCAAAGTCCGTTTCCCGTATCGCACAGTCCGCGGAGTTGAATTTCCGTATCGTTGAGGGAGATTTTCACGATGCACATTTTATTGCACCGCAATCGCCTGTCCGCGAAATAACGCACCAGCCTCACCGTGAAATAAGCCGCCGCTGTGAACGCCGCGACTGCCGCGAGCGGAATGTTGAAATACGCCACTCCGTTGCCGAAAACCATTCCGTAGGGCGCGCAGAACGTCCACAGCGCCGTCATAAGCCCCGCGTAGACAAAGCTCACCAGCAGGAAAAACAGCGCACATACCGCAAAATCAACGAGCTTTTGCTTGCCGAACGCTGCAAATGTGATAAGTGCTCCGAGCGCGATTTTTTCCAGAGCTATAACGATAAACGGCAGTTCGGGCAAAAGTATCACAAGCGAACCCACCGCCCCGATACCCGCAGCCAGCAGGCACCTTTTCGCTGAAACGCTCCGCCGCATAACAAGCACTGCTGATCTTATCAAAAAGTAATTTATGTACAAATTCAGTACTATCAGAACGTCGATATAAACAGTCACGTTTTTTCATCACCGCCTCGCTTGTACTTTAATTATAATTCAAACAAGGCGAAAAATATGCCGAATACGGTCGTCGTATCCGGCAATTTTTATTTGATTTTTGAATTTTTCTGTCGCGGGAACGGTTATTTCGCCGTGCGGTTTAATCCCTGTTAAACTCCACAAGCTCCAGGCCCTCGTTTTTGTCGAGCGCCCACTTGATATTCCACTCGCTTGTGAATATCAACAGATAGTTGCCCTTAACGTCCTGAATGAGCTTGGTGTCGGAGGTGAGTATCAGTTTCCGAAGCTCGTCTAAGCCGCCCGCAAGATGCTTTTCGCTCGTTATCCAGCGGATATATTCGTATGACAAGTCCTCGCGGATAATGTCGACGTTGTACTCGTTTTTCAGTCGGTACTCCAGAACCTCGAATTGCAGCACTCCGACAACGCCAACGATAACCTCCTCAAAACCGCTCTGCGGCTCGGAGAAGATCTGTATTGCGCCCTCCTGTGCTATCTGCGTCGTGCCCTTTATGAACTGCTTTCTTTTCAGCGTGTCCTTTTGACGTATACGCGCGAAGTGCTCGGGTGCGAACGTCGGTATACCCTCGAACATGATCTTGCTTTTCGGCGCGCAGACCGTGTCGCCTATCGAGAATACTCCCGGGTCGAACACGCCCATAATATCGCCCGCATACGCTTCCTGAATGACCTCACGGTCATTCGCCATTATCTGCTGCGGCTGCGACAGGCGCATTACTCGGTTGTTCTGAACGTGCAGCACTTCCATATCCTTGTTGAACTTGCCGCTTACGATGCGCATAAACGCTATCCTGTCGCGGTGCGCCTTGTTCATATTCGCCTGTATCTTAAAGATGAACGCCGAGAAGCTCTCGTCGAACGGATCAACGATACCGCTCTCGGTAGTACGGGGCAGGGGAGGAGTGGTCATTTTCAGGAAGTTCTCGAGGAACGGCTCGACGCCGAAGTTCGTGAGCGCCGACCCGAAGAACACGGGCGAGAGCTTTCCGCCGTTGACAAGCTCTGCGTCAAATTCTTCGGACGCGCCGTCGAGCAGTTCCACGTCGTCGCGGAGGGTGTTGTAGTTGGTCTGCCCGATGAGCTCAGCGAGGTTTTCGTCGTTCAAGTCGACCTCGGTTTTCGCGACCTCGCGCGTACCGTTGTTTGCCTCAAATGAAATTATGTGCCTGTTCTCACGGTCGTAAACGCCCTTGAACTCCTTGCCGGAGCCGATAGGCCAGTTGACGGGATAAGTCTTTATACCAAGCTCGTTTTCAATTTCTTCCAGTAAGTCAAACGGATTGCGGCTCTCGCGGTCCATTTTGTTTATGAATGTGAAGATCGGGATATTCCGCAGTGTGCAGACCTTGAACAGCTTGCGCGTCTGGTTCTCAACGCCTTTTGCAGCGTCGATTACCATGACAGCCGAATCCGCCGCCATAAGCGTACGGTAGGTGTCCTCCGAGAAGTCCTGATGTCCCGGGGTATCCAGAATGTTTATGCAGTACCCCTCGTAATTAAACTGCATAACCGACGATGTAACGGAAATTCCGCGCTGCTTTTCTATCTCCATCCAGTCGGAGGTCGCGTGGCGCGCGTTCTTTTTGCCCTTGACCGCGCCAGCCAGCGAGATAGCCCCACCGTACAGCAGAAACTTCTCCGTCAGCGTGGTCTTACCCGCGTCGGGGTGTGAGATTATCGCAAAGGTTCTTCGCCTTTCAATTTCGTGCTTTAAATCAGCCATTTGTTGTTCTTCCTTTATATTTTTTTCGGTAGTCGATTTGCTCTACATCGGTTTTTCTCCTGTTGATTTATTTTATTGTTGTTCGTCAAGCTCCTTGGAAAGTTCCTGTTCCATTTTATCCATGTCGACGCTCTCAGGAGCTTCAATTCCCTTATTTTTAAGCGTGAGCATAAATCCCATTCCCACGAGTATCGGCAGATAGAACGTGAAAATTCTCCACAGCATTGTCGAAACACCCGTATACGTTCCGAACATATCCTTGAAAAATCCCGCGTAGCCCAACTCCGCCGCGCCCATTGCTCCCGGCAGCGGAATGAACGACGAGATCATCAGAACGTACGCCTGATAGGAGATTATCTTCAGCAGACTTGCGCCCTCCAGTCCGAAACCGTGGTACAGAACATAGGAAATGCTCAGATAGAGCGTTAACTGAATGAACGTGAAAAAACAGGATTTCACGATTACCCAAACGTTCTTTTTGAGGAACTTGAAATTCACGTGGAACTTGTTGACCTCGCGTGTGAAATACAGCCGCCAGTGCATGGGGTTTTTGACAATGTGCATTTTCGTAAGCAGCGTGATTATGCCGTTCGCCGCTTTGACCGTGCCGTTTTTCCAGAGCGCTATGCTGAGCAAGAACACGATAACCGCTGTGTTGATGACAAAACCGATAAGCACGAACGGCATCAAGCCCTTAGAGGAAAGGTCGTCGCCGAACTGATCGAACCCTACTGCAAGCGTGAACACCGAATACACCGTCAACACGAACTGATACACGATAAACCGCGACAACAAAGCCGTAAGCCCCGCCCCGAGCGGAACTCCGAACTGCACAAAGTAATACGCCTGCATAGGCTGCCCGCCCGATGCGCAGGGCGTTATACAGTTGAAATACTGTCCGATTATGGTATCGAGCCAAGTGTGCCAGAATTTTGATTTCGGGTGAAGCGGCTTTAAGATCGCGTGAATGGTCGCGCTTTCGCACAGCCAATATCCGAGCATAAACAAAATGCACACAATGAGAAATATCGGGTTGATATTCTGCAGCGCGTTCAGTACGTTTTCAAGCTTGTCCACAAACAGCAGATAAACTATCATAACGATAAACGCTATGCCGCAGATGATCAGATTTAATTTGTTGTTTTTCTTTTTCGGTTTATTGGTTTTACTCATATTAACAATACTCCATTTTTCCGCCACATACATTATTTATTATAGCGAAATCGGGCGCTGTTGTCAAGGGATTTTTTTGTGCTTTTCCGTAATATATGACGAAACGGTGAGAAAATTTTCAAATTTTCTTTTATAAAACTTGACAATTTGCCGTAATAGTGGTATAATAAATTGTTAAGTACAATAAACGGGAGTTATCCGTAGTTTTAAATATTGTATATTTTGCCGCTTTTTTTGAAATAAATAACCGTAAAGGTTAGTGAAAGGGTTGAATTTTGTGTTCAGAGAAAATGAATACCGCACGCAATACTGCAACGCGGTGAGCGAAAAGGATATCGGCAAAAAGGTCCGTGCGGCGGGTTGGGTCGAAAATATCCGCGATCACGGGGGAATTATGTTTGTCGACCTCCGCGATCATTACGGACAGATTCAGATCGTATTCCACAACGAGACTCTGCTCGAGGGCATTCACAAGGAATGTGCCGTGTCTATTGCAGGTACGGTATTAAAGCGCGACGAGAGCACCTACAACGACAAGATCGAAACGGGTACAGTGGAGATCGAAGCGGAGGAGGTGCGTATTCTCGGCAAGGTTTCCGAGCAGCTTCCGTTTGAGGTCGACGAGTCCCGCAAAACGAAAGAGGACTTGCGCCTTAAATACCGCTATCTTGATTTGCGCAATAGGAAAATGCACGAGAACATTATGTTCCGTTCACAAGTGATCTCGTTTTTGCGCAATAAGATGACCGAAATGGGTTTCTTGGAGCTTCAGACCCCTATTTTGTCAACGTCCTCTCCCGAGGGGGCGCGTGACTACCTTATCCCGAGCCGCAAACATCACGGCAAATTTTACGCGTTGCCACAGGCTCCGCAGATCTTCAAGCAGATATATATGGTTTCGGGATTTGACAAATATTTTCAGATAGCTCCCTGTTTTCGTGATGAGGACGCTCGCGCCGACCGTTCTCCCGGCGAGTTCTATCAGCTCGACTTCGAGATGTCGTTCGCGACACAGGAGGACGTTTTCGCGGTAGCCGAGGAGGTTCTCTCAGCGACGTTCGCGAAATTCTCCGACAAGCAGGTAAGTCCCGCACCGTTCCGCAGAATACCGTTTGAAGAGGCGATGCTCACCTACGGCTCGGATAAACCCGATCTGCGCAACCCGCTCGTTATCAAGGAGCTGTCCGACCTGTTTGTTGACAGCGATTTCAAGCCTTTCGCAAACAAGACGGTACGCGGAATACGCGTTCCGAAAATGGCGAGCCAGTCCAAAAGCTTCTTTAAGAATATGGAGGATTTCGCGGTAAACGAGGTCGGAATGAAGGGTCTGGGCTACTTCAAGGTCGAAGAGGGCGAAGACGGCAGAAAATTCAAGTATAACGGTCCTATTGACAAGTTTCTTAACGACGAACAGCGCGACGAGCTTGCAAGCCGCTGTGAGCTCGAGATCGGCGATGTGCTGTACTTCATCGCCGACAGCAAGAAGAACGCGCCGAAGTTCGCGGGGCAGATACGCACCGAGGTTGCAAAACGTATGGACCTTATCGACGAGAGCCGTTTCGAACTTTGCTTTATAGTTGATTTCCCGATGTACGAGTTGGACGAGGAGACGGGAAAGATCATCTTCACGCACAACCCGTTCTCCATGCCGCAGGGCGGTCTGGATGCGCTGCTGAACAAGAACCCTCTCGACATACTTGCGTATCAGTACGATATCGTTTGCAACGGCGTGGAGCTGTCGTCGGGCGCAGTCCGCAACCACGATCTGGATATTATGATAAAGGCGTTCGAGATTGCGGGTTACACCGAGGAGGACGTTGCGAGCAAGTTCGGAGCGCTGTATAACGCGTTCAAGTTCGGAGCGCCGCCTCACGCGGGAATGGCTCCCGGCGTAGACCGAATGATAATGCTCCTCACGGGTGAGGAGAGCATTCGCGAGATAATTGCGTTCCCGCTCAACTCCAACGCACAGGATCTGCTTCTGGGCGCTCCCACAGAGGTAACAGAACAGCAGCTCCGCGAGGTTCACATTAAAGTAAGAAAACAGATGTGATCATAAGACATAATAAAAACGGACAGCCGCGCTGCCCGTTTTTTATTATTGCAGATCTGCTTTCATCTTATGCTTGAAAACGATCACCGAGGCGGCGGTTATCACAACGGCATAAGCAAGCGTTATCAGCAGATGAGGGAGATAGCCGTCAAAATCGAGTGCGCTTGCCATTCGCGCGGCTTTTACGGCGTGATAGAACGGCAACGCATTGCAGATGTCCAACAGCACGCCGCCCACGCCGTCCGCGTCAAACCATACTCCGCCGAGGAACGACGCAAGCGATATAACAATCGAGCACAATCCCGGCGCGGCTTTCTCACTGAACAGCGTTCCGAAAAGCAGTCCGCAAGCGATAAGCATAATGACAGTCGGCAGCAGCGACAGCAGCGTGAGCAGCAGCCCGAGCGTGTTCAACTCGATCCCCGTTATCAGCGAAACGACAAACGACGCCGCCAGAGTTGTGATAAGCTGCAAAACCGCCAACAGGGAAGTGGGCAGAACGTACCCGAGGATAAAACTCCCCGACGTCATAGGAGTTGCGTAAAGCCGTACCAGAAACGCTCCCGAACGGTCTTTCGCCACGCTTAGGCAAGTGAACAGCATTATGAACGTAAGTCCGAAAACCGCGATGCCGCCTGCGAGATTGTCAATGCGGAAGATCGTCATTCCCGCTTCCTCGGGGATACCGTCGTTAACGAGTGTCATCACAGCGAGCATTACCAACGGAAATCCCAGACAAAATATGTAGCTTAACGGGTCGCGGATAATCTCCTTGAAGTTGCGTGAGGAAAAAGCGACTGCCTTATTCATTGTCAAGCCCCCTTTCCGAATTCGCCCGCGATCTTCACGAACGTGTTTTCAAGTCCGCTTTCGCCGCTTTGGGCTTCGAGCTCCGAAAGCGTTCCGAGTGCCGCGAGACTGCCGTCGATCATTATCGCTATACGGTCGGAAAGCGCCTCGGCTTCTTCCATATAATGGGTGGTCAGCACGATCGTTATTTTGCTCTTAAGCTCCTCGACGACGTTCCACAGCTCGCGCCGCGCGAGAACGTCCAGACCAAGTGTAGGTTCGTCGAGAAACAGCACCTTCGGCTCAGAGATAAGCGCCATGGCAATTGAGAGCTTGCGTTTCCAGCCGCCCGAGAGCGTTTTTGCGCGTGAATTTGCGACCTCGCTCATTCTGAACAGCTCAGTCATTTCGTCGATACGGCGATTTGCCTTTTCGGGAGAATACCCGTAAATTCCGCACATCAGCCGCAGATTTTCGAGTACGGAGAGATTTTCGGCGACTGCGGTGTCCTGCGGCGATATGCCGACAAGTCCTTTCACTGCAGACTGCTCGGTAACGCAGTTGTGTCCGCAGATGTAACATTCCCCGTCCGTGGGCTTGGACAGACAGGACAGCATACGGATAGTCGTCGTTTTGCCCGCGCCGTTCACTCCCAGCAGCGAGAAAAGCTCTCCCTCGTGCACCGACAGCGACAGTCCCGAAACGGCGGTCTTGGTCTTGTACCTCTTGGTGAGGTTTTCGGTTTCGATAGCGTTCATTCGTTACTCCTGTTTATCAAAAATTTCCGATACTTTAACGATCGCAATGCCCCTGTCCTCGTCGCCGAGCAGCAGAATAGCGTCGCCGGGCTTTATTCCAAACACTTCACGGCACTTTTTCGGTAGCGTTATCTGCCCCTTGTCGTTGACGCGCGTAATGCCGAACATATGCTTTTTGTCGCTGCGGTTGTCGGGAAGAGACGCCATATTGCGCACCAGTGAATCGACAGTCACCTCGTAAATATCCGCAAGTGCAACAACATTTTCGATGTCAGGAACGCTCTCTCCGCGCTCCCATTTTGCCACTGCCTGCCGAGACACGCCGAGCTTTTCCGCGATCTGCTCTTGTGTAAATCCGTTTTGCTTACGGAAGAATTTCAAATTATTAAAGTCCATTTTTCCACCTCTTTAATAATATTATAAAATAATCTCCGATATTTTTCAACCAATCGGAGATTACAATTATGTTATGTTCGGTTTACATTTTCAGATTATTTTCCGCCGCAATTATCGGATAACCGTCAATATACGGCTTGACGATATCGGGGTGTTCGCGCGCGGTTTTAAACAGCGTTTCCGTGAAATTATCCGCGTGGGCAAATTCCGACAGCGTTTTCAGCGGCAGAGAAGATACAGTTTCGCACACGGGAGATACCGTGATAACGCGCGTTTCCCCGAGGGCGTTCACACGGAACGGCCATATCAGGCAGTCGAACGGCTTAAGCTCCCCAAGCGTGCAGCCGTTTTCCGACGCGGCGGGGCAGTACACGATATTGTTGCCGTCAAATTTCATGTCGAACACAAATTCGCTTCTGCGAGGACTTAGAACAACGCCGAGCTTTTCCTCGACTTTATCACGGAACTCCCCGAATATCAGCGGAATTTCCCATTTATCGTCCTCGACAAATCCGCAGCATACTCGGCACTTTGCGCAGCTTTCTTTATTTAAAATTTTTTTCAGCATATCGAAACCCTCTTTCTCATATAATTATACCCGATTAAAATATTATTGTCAATAGTTTTTGACGGTAATCATTGACGATTTATTGAATAATGGGTGCTGTTATTTTTTGCATTGTTTTCCAATAAATACCGATTATGGATTGGTTTGTAGGTAAATGCTTCCATAATCTGTAAAGCCGCATTGTAAAAGGCTTTATTTATTCTTTATTTTACGTTTTTTTACAAAAAAGGGGTTGACAAGTTTGAAAAATGAGTTATAATTATATTAAGGACGAAAAAATAAGAACTGATATTGGAGCATATCTGTGTTTCCAAAATAAGGGAAAAGCAGCTGTGGAAGTAATAACCTTGGGCAGACGAGTAAAAGGAAGGGATACATAATGAAAGCTACGAACAACAATTCCTTAATGGTTCAGGAAAACGATTCTATTACGAGCGTTAACGAAGCCAGTTACCTTTTTGGAGCTTACGTATGCCAGGAGTTAGAGCGTATTGGAATGCGATATTCGTACAGGCATGTGATGAAACCGCTTATGGAAAACGAAAGCCTGACGCAGCTTGAACTGGTGAAGATCACTGAGCTCAAAGCGCCGACTATCAGTATTACTCTGCGCAATATGGAGCGCGAGGGAATAGTGCGCCGCGAAAAGAACGACAACGACCGCCGCGAAACGCATGTTTTCATTACGGACAAGGGTAGGAAAATGTACGCAAAGGTACTTATGGCTCTTGAAAACGCGGAGAAAACGATGCTCAACGGCATTTCTGACAAGGAGCTTAAGTCGCTGCGTTCGACTCTTGACAAGATGAGCGCAAATCTGCGTGCGGAAATTAAGAAGTAATTATAGCAAATGAGTTTTTCCTCTTGTGTTTTTCAAAAGGGAGTTTCTGTGGGGGGAGACTCCCTTTTGAGTTTTTTGTGCTAAAAGGGGCGGTTTATACAGCCGCCCCTTTTTGTTATTGCTTGGAATTTATTTCCACTAACCGCTTGTCAAATTCCGCGACGGGGATAGGCTTTGAGTAGTAGAAGCCCTGAGCCGAATCGCAGCCGCATTCGCTCAGAAATTCGGCTTGCTCGATAGTTTCCACGCCCTCCGCGATTATGTCAAGCCCTATGTCCTGCGACATTGAAATGGTATGCTCGATTATCTTGCGTCCACGGGCCGATTCCATAAACTCCGAAAGAAAGCTGCGGTCTATCTTTAATACGTCGAACTGCGTGGTTTTAAGCATATTCAGCGAGGAATAGCCCGAACCGAAGTCGTCCATAAGCATGGTGAAACCCGCGTCCTTCATTCGCTTTACAATATCGTCCACGCCGATGCCGTCCAGCGATTCGGTGATCTCCAGCTCCAGAAGCGAGATAGGAACATCGTATTTTTTCAGCAGCGACAGAACCTTTTCCACCACGTCGAACGTCTGCAAATATTCGCGCGAAACGTTCACCGAGATAGGCACGGGCGCAATGCCGCTGTTTATCCAGCTTCTGATGCGTTTGCACGCTTCCTCCCAGATGAACGAGTCCAACTTCAGGATAAAGCCGTTCTGCTCGAAAACGGGGATAAAGTCGCCCGGCGATATCATTCCCTTTGTCGGGTGCTGCCATCGTGCAAGAGCCTCCGCGCCGATTATCTTTCCCGTCTTTATCGAGTGCTTGGGCTGTAGGTACATCAGAAATTCGCCGTTGAGCAGAGCCTTGTGCATATCATCCTCAATTGCCTGAGTTTGCTGCAGTTTAGACTTCATACTGCTGTTGTAGAAGCCGATATTTTCAAGCGCGTTGCCTTTTATAAGCTGCCGCGCGAGCGACGCGTTGTCGCCGTGACGGCGGGTATGTGCCGTCCTGTCGTCGACCTCAGCCACGCCGAACACGAGCCGATATTCCATATCATTATATCCACAGAGCATACTTTCAATCTTGCGGATAAATGCGACAAGATCATCGCGTTTATCATACACGGTTACTATCATAAACACATCCGCGGTAAGGCGGCAGAAAGGCTGCTCCTCGGTGCAGACCAGCGCCAGCGAATCGTTGAAGAACTGTAACAGCTCGTCGCCGACCTCAACGCCGTAAGTCTCGTTTATCAACTTGAAACGCTCAACGTCGAACTGTATGAACGCAATGTTCTTATCGGGGTTCGCCTTTATCGTGTTCGCACAGCGCCGCGAGAAGAGTTTCGGGTTCTTGTCGGAAGTGAAGCAGCTCAGCACGTCGCGGTCAAACTGCTCCTTGAGCGAATACGGACGGATATTGAAGTGAACGTCTGTGACCTTGTTATCATCGTTGCGCAGGAAGAGCGCGTACAGGTGGCACATCACGAACTCGTCGCTGCCGGGGAGCTTTACGGAAACATCCGTGCCCGCACTGTTGGTATCCGTTCCGCTTAATATCCCGCTTTCGATCTTCGCGCAGAACACGTCAAAAACGGGTAGAGAACTTTCATCGATCATGCCGCTCTCGCGCATATAATCCAATGGGTCGCGGACGTCTTCGGGGAATATCGTTGACGTAAGCTGAATCACAGCGTTCTCCGCAGGACTCCAGAATAGATGTATTGTATCCTCGTCCGCCTGCATCATAGAAACTATTTTAGCGGCGTATTTTTCGGGAATATTAGCCATAGAACCTCCTGTTCCGAAAGGCACAATCGCCTTATCTGTCTATGTATTTAATGTGGAGAGTGTGGTCTGCATAAAATATCTTACTTATGCAACACATATAAAGCTTTTATAAATTATAACATAATTTTTTTAAAATTACAAGTCTTTTTGTTAAAATATAACAAATTTTTTTAATTTTAAGATTAAGGCGCTCCATTTTAATTGAAATATTGACAACAAGCCGAAAATGTGGTAAAATAATAATGTATTTACTTTAAGCGGGGAATAATTCCGCGTTGTAATTAAATTCTCAAATAAAACTGTAACGAGAAATAAAATTCGGCTTTCATACAATATTTCGTTTTATGAGCACAAATTTTGCTTGGTTTCCGAGAGGTGAAATGTTTGGCGGTCAAAATAAAGGTTTTCCTGTACTATACCGGCTTTTGGATAACTTTCGCGGCGACGTTCGCGGCAATGTTCGGAATGCTTGTCGCTGCGGTAATGGGAGTGCCGTTCGGGGTGATGCTCTCGATATTCGGTGTTGCGGTGTTGGTGTTCCATGCGGATTTCGTGATATCGGAGCTTTCGCCGCAGCTTATGCTTTTCGGGGGAATGTCGGGGGCGTTTTTCGCGGCGTTTCTGGGGCTGCTTGCCGTGAAGCTGGGATACGCGGTCTCAAGGCTTTTCTTCCGCATAAAGCGCCGCTGCGACAGGCTCAGAGAGTGGTAAAATGGAAAAGAAGATAAATAAATTGCTGGCGGTAACGCTTATCGGCGCGTTATTTTTCGGCGGCATCGCGTTTATGCTGAGAAACTCAAAGCACGATACCGTATCGCAAGGAGAAAATTACTTCGATATCTGCGACTACATCGAAATTGACCTGCAAAGCCTGGACGTTACTGTTATTCCGAGCAATGACGACGAAATACGCGTTTCCTATAAGAACGCCCTTCCTCTGGCGTTCGAGCTTGGCGACAACAGTCTTTCGATAACGGAGAGCAAGGATTTTGTGGTTTCGCTGTTCGCGGGGAGCGAGAGCGAATTCGGACTGTATCTGTTCCTGCCGAATAGAAGCTACCGCGAGCTTTCGATAACCACCGGAACGGGAAACGTCAAGATCGGCAGAGTTGACAGCGAACGTATGAACATACTTACCGAAACGGGTGATATAGTATGTGAGGATATGGTGTCGTTGAGCAGACTTACCACGACGGACGGTTATATATCCGTAAATTTTGAGGCGGTGATGTCAGGAACGGAGATACTTTCTCGGCGCGGCGACGCAGAAATAACGCTCCCCGACAACGGCTCGACAGCCGTGGATTTTCGCACCGAGGAGGGCGAATGTGTGACCGATCTCTGGGCGGGGCAGTTCTACGGAAGCCACGTGTACAGCATGAACGGCGGCGATAAGCTCATTTACGCTACCGTTGAAAGAGGGTCGCTGACTATAAAATAGATGATACAACGGCAATACTTGATTTCTGAATATCCGATATTATACTATGGACAAATACGCGGATATTCAAATTCGCAATAAGAAAGGATAACGAAAATGAAGCACTTTAAACAGGTACTGGCAATCACAACAGACGAATCGGAGCAATTTCTCAATCTTTCGTATGAGGTCGAGGAATGTGTGCGCAGAAGCAACGTTAGCGAGGGAATATGCGTTGTAGCGTCGCAGCACACAACTTCATCGGTTTTCCTTGAGCATGACAACGAAAACCTTTACAAGGATTGGCAGAATGTGTTAAGAGAACTGACACAGAGCGCGACAGAGTACAAGGTTGACTATGCCAGCTCCGGCAAGGCGCATCTGAAGCAGGCGCTTATGGGAGCGTCGGTGTGCGTTCCGATATCGGACGGCAAGCTCGATCTCGGTCCGCGTCAATACATAATGTACGGCGACTTCGACGGACAGCGCGAGAAGAACGTTATCGTCAAGATTATCGGAGAGTAACTGCAATGGAACATTTTCTGGAAAGGGCGGGGCGGTTCTGTCTGAAAAACAGGGCATATCTGTTAAGCGCCGCGCTGCCTCCCGCCATACTGTATATCGCCTATATCATCTTCGGAATGTACCCGTTCGGCGATCGCTCGGTGCTCGGACTTGACCTTAATGCGCAATATGTGTATTATTTTGACTATATGTACGACGTTTTCGGCGGCAAGGAGAGCATTTTCTATTGTTGGAGCGGGTCGCTTTCCGGCGAGTTTCTCGGGCTGTTCGCGTATTACCTTGCAAGTCCGTTCAATCTGATAATATGGCTGTTTCCGCGCGTTCACATAACCGAGGGTATCATGACTATGCTGCTCGTGAAATGCGCGGCTGTAAGCGTTTCGGCGGCTGTAATGCTGAAACGGCGGCGCGGTTATTCCGATTATACGACCGTGCTGTTTTCGGCAATGTACGCGCTGTCAGGGTATTTCACTTCGCAGACCGTAAACCCGATGTGGCTTGACGGTCTTATTGCGTTGCCGCTTGTTATCGTCGGCGTTGAGCGCGTGTGCGACAAGCGGAAGTTTCTGCTGTACGCATTGTCGCTCGTTTATATTTTCGTCGCAAACTTTTATATCGGCTATATGGTCGGCATTTTCTCAGCGATCTATTTCGTTTATTATCTCGCGTCGGGGAAAAGCGCCTCAAAGGAATTTTGGGGAGTATTCAAGTCTACAGTGGTGTACGGTTTTGCTTCCGTGGGAGGGATACTGTCAAGCTGCTGGATAATCCTGCCCGTTTACAAGTCGCTTTCCAACGGCAAGTTCGGTTTCGGAAATCCCGATTATTCTCTCAGGGAGAATTTTAATCTCGCCGACTGCTTTATAAAGCTCTTCCCGGGAACGTTCGACACCATTCGCCCTGAGGGACTGCCGATGCTGTACTGCGGCACGACGGCGCTGCTGTTCGCGGTGATCTACTTCACACTTCGGAAAATACCTGTCCGCGAGCGGATCGCGGGTGGATTTGTGTTGGGGATACTTGCGCTGTCTATGTACATAAAGCCGGTGGATATGTTCTGGCACGGAGGACAGGTGCCCGTGTGGATGCCGTTCCGCTATTCGTTTATAATTTCGTTTATGCTGATAACGTTCGGCGCGGAGGCGTTTGAAAGGATAACCGCCGTGCGCGGAAAAACGATAGGCGCGGCGTTTGCGGTACTGCTGGGCGTGCTGTTGCTTTCGGACTACTACGGCGGAAACGAGCGGTTTGACACAACGCTCGTCATCGTTATACCGATGATATTGCTGGGCATTACCGCTGCGGCTGTTACGGCGTTCAGGAAATACAAGGGCAGCCGCTTGGCTTATGGTTTTTTCGGCGGACTGGTTCTTGGAGAATTGCTGCTTAATACCGCATTGACCGTGTTCGGTCTGCACAGCGATATTTACTTTTCCGACCGCAGCACTTACGTTGACGAAATACCTCCCACGCGCGATATTTCGGAGCAGGTGCACGCGCTTGACACGGGATTTTACCGAATGGAGAAAACCTATCACCGCTGCGTAAACGATACAATGGCGGCGCGTATGTACGGTATGTCGCACAGCACCAGCACGTTCAACGCAAAGGTCATAAAGCTGATGAACAAGGTGGGCTACGGCGCGCGGGAGCATTACACGCGCTATGACGGCGCGACCATGCTTACCGACGATATTTTCGGCGTGAAGTACGTTCTGTCGAAGTATCAGGTGCTTACGCCGTATACCGACACGGTTGAAACCGAGAACACGCTCGGCGTTACCGTTTATGAGAACAAGGACGTTTTTCCGCTCGCGTATCTTGCGGACGGAGGGCTTATCGGCGGCGAGCTGGACGGCGAATCGCCGTTTTCGGCTCAAGAGAGCCTTGCGGCGTTCATCTCGGGTGAGGACGAACAGATATATGCGAGCATTACCGATACCGTTTTCAACTGCGAGAATATCAATATCGGCTCGACGACCGATTCCCATACGTCATACAAAAAGCGTATCGAGAGCAATGATGCGTCAATATCCTACACGGTAACGATGCCGCACGGGGGTAAGGCGTATATGTATCTGCCGACAGACTACGAGCGCAAGTGCCAGCTTTACGTTGACGGCGGTTATATCAAGGATTATTTCGAGAATGAAAATCACAGTATTGCGTATCTCGGCACTTACGAGACTGGGGATTCGTTCACGGTTGAGCTGAAGCTGCAAAAGGACGCGGTCTACATCAAGGACACGCTGTTTTTCTATCTTGACGAGGAAAAACTCAATGCGTTCAACAGCAAGGTTTGGTCAATGAATACGGAAACTTCGGTAACGCGCACGAGCGGTTCGTCGCTGAATGTCAAAGTGAACGCTGCCGAGGATTGCGCGCTGTTCACGTCCATTCCGTTTGAGGAGGGCTGGACTGCGTATATCGACGGCGTTGAAACGGATATTCGGTCAACCGCCGACGCAACGCTTATGTGCCTTGAAGTTCCCGAGGGAAAACACACGATAGAGCTGAAATTCTTCCCCGCGGGGTTGAAGTCGGGGTTGTTTATTACGGCCAGCGGAGTGCTGCTGTTGGTGATAATGGTGCTTGCGGCGAAGTTCGGGGTCTACGACAGGTTTAAGGACGAAAATGAACTGATTGACGGGGAGTATACGACGGAGGAAGAAAATGGATAATTTCACCAGAATGAATAACGGTATGGCGTATATCGCGGACGAACATTGCAGCAAGCTGATGGCGGAAAACCGCCGCAGACTACACGAGTTCAACAACGGCGACTGCTGGAGCGCGGAGGGGCTGAAACGCCACGACAAGCTTATGCGCGAGATACTCGGCAAGGCGGGGAAGAACGTGACGATATTGCCGCCGTTCCGCTGCGATTACGGCAGCAATATCAAAATAGGCGACAACTCATTCGCAAATTACAATCTGACAGTTCTCGACGTCGGAAAGGTAGTTATCGGCAAAAACGTGTTTATAGCGCCAAACGTCTCGATATACACGGCGGGACACCCCATTCATCCGACCGCGCGGAACTCCATGTATGAGTACGGCATTCCTGTTACGATCGGCGATAACTGCTGGATAGGCGGAAATGTTGTGATATGTCCGGGCGTGAATATCGGCTCGGGGAGCGTTATCGGTTCGGGCAGCGTTGTGACAAAGGACGTTCCCGAAAACGTTGTCGCGGCGGGAAATCCGTGCAGGGTGCTGCGCGAGATAACCGACGAAGATTTCAATTATTTTTTTAAGGACAGAAAATTCGACGATGAGGCAATGGAAAACATTCTTAAATACAAGGCGGAGCTATGACCTTACAGCAGATAAGATACGCGCTCACGGTATCGGAATGCGGCAGTATGAGCCGCGCCGCCTCCCGGCTTTTTGTCACGCAGTCTGCGCTTTCGTGTGCCATACGAGATCTTGAAGTTGAGGTCGGGATAACAATATTTATGCGCACGGGAAAGGGCGTTTCAATCACTCCCGACGGCACGGAGTTCCTTATGTACGCGGCTAGGGTCTATCAACAATATGAGCTGTTGCAGGAGAAGTACGGCAAAAACGGCTCCGTTAAGCGGAAATTTGGTGTTTCCACACAGCATTATTCGTTTGCGGTAAAGGCGTTCGTGGAAATGGTGAAACACTTTGACACGCTGAATTTCGAGTTCGCGATACGCGAGACGAAAACGCTCGAGGTAATTTCGGATGTCGGCGGATTGAAAAGCGAGGTAGGAATACTGTACAAAAGCGAGTTTAACGGAAAAATAATTGATAGAATGCTCGTCGAAAACGGACTGGAGTTCTTGCCGCTGATAAAGTGCCGCGCATATGTTTATATGTGGAAGAACCACCCGTTGGCTCACGAAAAGTCGCTGTCGCTGGAGCGGCTGAGCGAATATCCGTGCCTGTCGTTCGAGCAGGGCGACGGCGCGGCGTCGTACTTTGCGGAGGAGATACTCAGTGACCGAGAATATCTGCGCGTGATAAGGAGCAGCGACCGCGCCACACAGCTTAATTTAATGGTCGGGCTTAACGGTTACACGCTATGCTCGGGGATAACTTGCGAGGAGCTTAACGGGGAGGAATACGTTACGGTACCGTTCCGTGAGGACGAAGAGAACCGCAATTCCGAAATGGAGATAGGCTATATCCGCAAAAAGTACAGTCCGCTGTCAGATATCGCTGAAATATACGTTGAGGAGGTAAAGCGGTACCTGGGTGTATAGTTTTTGCCGAATTTGAAAAAATAACTTGAATTTTTTCGAAAATGTGATATAATTAAGATGTACAAATAATTTTTTCGGGGTGATTTTATGGTTTATACGGTAACATTCAACCCCGCGCTGGACTATATCGTATTTGTTGATAATATGAGGTTCCGCGAGGTAAACAAGATCGAAAGGGGGTTCGTAAACGCGGGCGGCAAGGGCATAAACGTGTCTATGGTGCTTGCAGAGCTTGGTGTGCAGTCCAAAGCTATGGGCTTTGTGGCGGGCTTTACGGGTGCGGCTATTGAGGAGAACGTTATTGAGCACGGTATCGTTGCGGATTTCGTGCCGCTCTCCAAGGGCTTGTCGCGTATCAATATCAAGCTGAAATCGGACGGCGAGACCGAGCTTAACGCGAACGGTCCGGATATTCCGGACGAGGCGCTTAAGGAACTGTTTGAGCGGTTCGAGAAACTTAACAACGGGGATATTCTGGTGCTTGCGGGCAGTGTTCCCGCAAGTCTGCCGCAGGATATTTATCAGCAGATACTTGAGTACGTTTCCGCAAAAAGAGTATTGACGGTAGTGGACGCTACGGGTGAGTTGCTGACGAATACGCTGAAATACCGTCCGTATCTCATCAAGCCAAATCTTGACGAGCTCGGGGAGATATTTGGCGAAAAGCCGACATCAAAAGAGGAGATTTTGCGGTGCGCAATGCAGCTTCAGGAAATGGGCGCGCAGAATGTTCTCGTTTCAATGGCGGGTGACGGTGCGCTGCTGCTTGACAAGAGCGGCGAGGTGTTCTACTGCGAGGCATGCGAGGGCAAGGTCGTGAATTCCGTGGGCGCGGGCGACGCAATGGTCGCGGGCTTTGTCGCGGGAATGCTCGACAACGACGTCGACAACGAGTACTCGCTCATGCTCGGAACGGCGGCGGGCGGCGCTACGGCGTTCACCGACGGTATGGCAAGCAAGGATCAGATCATAGATCAGATGAAGAAGCTGCTGAAAAAGCACGCCGAGAAACCGCTTTGAGGAGGTCGTATGCGGTCTTATTTGCTTTTTGTTGAACTTTTTGCGGCAAGTACTTGAAAATGACATGGAAATATGGTATAATAATACAGTTAGGGTATTTTTATGTTAAATGAGGAGTAATTTCAGATGATACAGTACGATGAAACAAGGCTTGCTATGGAGGCGCTTGAACCGCAGCTCGAGGAGCTTCGCGGGGCGCTGAATTTAGACGGCATAAAGATCAAGCTCGACGAATTGGAGATGAAAACGACCGAGCCGAGTTTTTGGGACGATCCCGAGAAGTCACAGTCGATCTTGCAGCAGATAGGGCAGTACAAGCAGACGATAGGCGGCTTTGAGAAGCTTTGCTCCAACCGCGAAGACGTGCTCACGATGATTGAACTCGCCGAGGAAGAGAACGATGAGTCCATGGCGGACGAGGTGAACGCGCTCGCCGAGACGGTAAAGACCGCCTACGAGGAGCAGAAGCTTGCCACGCTCATGACAGGCGAGTACGACAGCTCGAACGTTATTTTGTCGTTCCACGCTGGTGCAGGCGGCACGGAAGCTCAGGACTGGGTGCAGATGCTTATCAGAATGTACACCAAATGGGCAGACAGACACGGATTCAAAACCGAGGTGCTGGATATTCTTGAGGGCGATACCGCGGGAATAAAGAGCGCGTCTATCCACATTGAGGGCTACAACGCTTACGGATTTCTGAAGTCGGAGCACGGCGTTCACCGTCTGGTTCGGATATCGCCGTTTGACGCGTCGGGCAGACGGCAGACGAGCTTCGCGTCCGTTGAGGTAATGCCCGAGCTTGAAAAGGACGTTTCGGTCGAGATACGTCCCGAGGACATTGAAATGGAAGTGTACAGAGCAAGCGGCGCGGGAGGTCAGCACATCAACAAGACCAGCTCGGCGGTTCGCCTGATACACAAGCCCACGGGTATCGTTACCGCGTGTCAGACGCAGCGTTCGCAGGTGCAGAACAAGGATTTCGCGATGAAAATGCTGATGTCCAAGCTCGTTCAGATAAAGGAGCAGGAACATCTCGACAAGATCTCCGACATCAAGGGCGAGCAGCTTAAAATTGAGTGGGGAAGCCAGATACGTTCGTATGTGTTTATGCCGTACACTCTTGCGAAAGATACCCGCACAAAGTGCGAGAACACCAATATAAACGCCGTTATGGACGGTGATATTGACTGCTTTATCAACGCCTATTTAAAGGCTAAGAATTTAGGTGAGATATAAAGATGCAATTTTATGTTGAAACAATTTTTTGTTATCCGCGCGGGTACGGTTGCGGGACAGCTTTTGTGGGATTATGTGATTAAGCCCGGAATGGAAGAAAGTGACAACAAAAAGGATAAGTAAAACAGGCTCCCCGCCGTGTGTGACGGGGAGTTTTTACGGTAAAGGCGGATAAAATGAAGAAAAACGACGTTTTTGATCTCAAAATAACCGCATTGACAAGCGAGGGCAGCGGTATCGGCAGAGCCGACGGAATGGCGGTATTCGTGCCGTTTACGGCTGTCGGCGACGTTATCGAGTGTCGGATATTAAAGGTGCTGAAAAGCTACGCATATGGGAAAATCGAGCGGATAATAACTCCCTCACGCGACCGTGTTGAGAATGATTGCCCCGTTTTCGGGAAATGCGGCGGCTGCGTTTACAGGCACATAAGCTACCAAGCCGAGCTTGCCGCAAAGGAACGCATAGTCAGCGACGCGTTTGAGCGTATCGGCGGACTTACTCCCGAGTTTCTGCCGATATGCGGCAGCGAGCGCGTTGACGGCTACCGCAACAAGCTGCAAATGCCCCTTGCCAAATCGGACAACGGTGAGATAGTAAGCGGCTTTTTTTCCGAGAGAAGTCATCGCGTCGTGCCCGTGGAGCATTGCCGTTTGCAGCCCGATCGCTTTTCGGAGATCGTAGCGTTTATCAAGGAGCAGTTAAAGGCGCTGAAAATTTCCGTCTACAGCGAACAGGACAATCGGGGCGTAATGCGGCATATCTTTCTGCGGTGCGGACATTACAGCGGCGAGGTGTGCGCGGTGCTTGTCGCTAAGCGGAAAACTCCCGAAATGACAAAACTTGCGGCGGAACTGACAAAACGGTTTCCCGAGATAACGGGCGTTGTGCTGAACGTCAATCCCGACCGCACCAATGTAATTCTCGGTGAACGCGAGGTGCTGCTGTCGGGAAAAGCGACGATCTCCGATACAATGTGCGGAGTTAAAGTCGAGATATCGCCGAAGTCGTTTTATCAGGTGAACACACCCGCCGCCGAAAATCTGTACAGACAGGCCGCCGAGTTCGCCGAGCCGCAGGGAAAAACCGTTCTCGACTTATATTGCGGCACGGGAACGATAGGGCTTTCAATGGCGAATGCGGCGAAGAAAATAATCGGCGCGGAGATAGTTCCCGAGGCAGTCGAAAACGCCAAGCGGAACGCGCGAAGCAGCGGACTTGAAAACGCTGAGTTTATCTGCGCCGACGCGTCGGACGCCGCCGAAGAATTAGCGGAAAAGGGGCTTGCTCCCGACGTGATAATGCTCGACCCTCCGCGAAAGGGCTGTGATGACAAAACGCTTTTGGCGTGCATAAGAATGCGTCCCGAGCGTATTGTGATGATCTCCTGCAATCCCGCGACCGCCGCACGGGACTGTAAATTTTTAAGTGAAAACGGTTATGCCGTCGAGCGTGTGAGATCATTCGACCTTTTCCCGAGAACGCGTCATGTGGAAACTGTTGTCCTGCTTTCCAGGGAAGAAATCTAGTTGAAAAAGGTCAAAATAGAGTTTTCTCCGGAGAATATGGATAGGTCGGATTTTTAAAAAGGTGCGACTTATGAGCAAATAAAGATGTATGTTAAAGAACAGACGGGATTATCGGTATCTTCTCTATATATTGTTCAGCTTAAGCAGAAATGCGGAATTGTTGAGGGGGAGAATTATAATAAGGCAAAATCTAATGGTACGAAGCAGCCTAAGTGTCCGTCTGACAAGTAGCAAGCTATTTGTGAGGCGCTGAAATATTTTATAATTAGCTGATATCATCTACTCATAATAAAAGCAACGGAAAATTTGATTTTTGTGGAGGGTATGAATGAAATTGTTTGATGAACTTGTTCTTGTGAATTACTGCTATCCGGACTGTATTCCATTAATGAATATAATGAGGCTTCCACAAAAAGAAGCGTATGCGTTGGCTTCTGAGTTTTCAGAATTACATCCGGAAACAACAGCTTTTTATCGATTTGCAGATTTTGATAATTATTATTATTTGCGAAAAAAACAAGATGAATATTTATATTCACATTTCGTTAAATTAGGCGGTATGCCGGAAGAAAAGCATCCTCTCTCATTCGTAATAGAAGGTAGCGATTATCTTCTTGATTGGTTTGGAAAGGGAATAGAGTCAAGATTGCGTTTGCAAGATATTCTGCCTTGTCATATTAGTTTTACAATAGGAGACAGTGGGGCTGAATACGAGAAATGCGGAAATATAGAATTACTGACAATGCAGGATATTAAAGAGCAATTACTGAGGTATGGGAACAATTATGATGATTTAATAAAAGCAACCGGTAGACATTATATAGAAGCGCAACTTTGGACAGATAAGTATATTACAGATGGCTACTTGATAAAATGAAAATCGTAGATTTTTTGAAAGCGACAACCAAAATTATTGGTTAGAACAAATTGCAAAAACAGATTGGCGTTCAGGTAAATATTTGTATGAATTATTGAAGTCAAGTTCATTTCGTGAACCACTAGGCTCTTTTGCTAAGGTACTATTACTTGTAGATGGAAATTTACTATATGCATTTTGTACGTTATCAGAGAAGAAATATGATATCAATTCGCATTTTAACCCGTGGATAGGATTTGTTTATACTTTTCCGGAATACCGCGGAAAACATTATTCAAACTTATTGCTGTGTTATGCAGAAAAAGTAGCATCTGCATATGGATTTGAAAATACTTATATTTCAACAAAACATATTGGATTATATGAAAAATATGGCTATGAATTTCGGAAAATTATGATAGACTGGCGAGGTGATGAACAAAGAGTATATTGCAAAAAAGTAACATAGAACGATATGCTTGTTTAATAAAGGGAGTGCAAAATTCCGGTTTGACGGAGCTTTCATATCAGAAAAACACCCTTTTTCCGATATATTCCCGAACACAAAAAAACCACAAAATAGCCGTGGACAAATTCCCGTGACGGAAAATATTTGCAGTTTATCCGGGAATATCTGCTTTGCCACGTGGAGTGCGTGGTGTTGATGTCAAAGAACGGCGGCTAGAGCTACACATTACACACAAAGCGGAAAGTGGGCGGGGAGAGGGTGTCCTCTCGCACCCTTACGTCAACACATAAAACTAAACTAAACCACAGGGAGCAACAAAAGAACGCTTCACCGACAATCATCGTTAGTAAATAAAATTTTCATATTAACCTTTTTTACGACAGTAATGGCAATCGTCTATATTTTTTTGTTAATTTTTCACAAACCACTTGCAAAGAGCGAGAAATTGTTATATAATATAAAGTGCGGGAGTATATCTTCGTTTTATAAAATTGAAAGGATTGTTCTCAGATGCTTAACGAGAAGATAACCATTACTATATTGGGGAAAAATTACAGACTTGTCACCGATAACGCTGCGCTGCTTATGGAGGCGGCAAAGGACGTCGAGCAGCGCATTTCCGAATATTGCAGGAGCGGTTCGGATTGGGGCAAGGAGGACGCGGCGGTGTTTACAGCGCTGGACTGCACCAACGAGATCGCCGAGCTGAAAGCGCAGTGCAAGTCGCTCGCTGCCGAGGTCGACAGGCTGAGAATGGGCGAGGACGCGGCGGTGAAGGCGCGTTCCGAGAATAAGTTCCTCAAAGAGGAGAATATCGCGCTTAAAAAGTCCAAGGACGATTTGGACAAGCTGGCAAAGCGCTTCTCGGAGCTTGAGGGCAAAAACGAGCAGTTGGCAGAAACGCTTAAGGAAGCGAATGCTAAAGCTGCGGAGTGCGCTGCTCTGAAAAAGGATATCGAATCTGCAAAGAAAAATTCAGAAAATCTGGAGAAGAAGAACAATCAGCTTTCCGAGGCGGCCAAGGAACATTCGGCGAAGCTCGACGAGCAGAAGAAGCTTGTCGAGGAGCGTGATAAGCGCATTTCTGATCTTGAAAAGGAACAGGCAAAGGCGGTAAATATCGGCGAGGAAAACAAGCGCCTGTCCGAGAAATTAGCTAAAGCGGAAAACTTCGAGGAGGCGTTTCTCCGTGAGCAGAGCAGAGCGGATGCCGCCGAAAAAGAGCGCAATACGCTGAAAGCGGTCAACGAGCATCTGAACAAGAATATTTCCGAGTATAAAACGCAGATAGAGCAGCTTTCCGACAAGGCAAAGTCGCAGTCAAGCGCGAACGAACAGCGCCTAAAATCGGAGCTTGAAAAGGCGACCGCGGAAATGGAAAGACTTGCCAAGGATTACGACGACCTAAACTCCGCATACGACGAACTTGATAAGGCGGGCGAGGAGCTTGAAAACCGTCTTGCGGAATTTGACGAGCTAAAGGTGAAATATTCGCAGATTGAAAGCGAGAACGCCGCGCTGAAACAGGCGGAGGGCAGCAGCGAGGAGCTTCGCGGACAACTTGACGAAGTGAAAAAGCAGCTCGACGAGCTTGCCGCGAAAAACGCCGAGCTGACGAAAGACAACAGGGCGCTGAAGAAAACCAATTCATCGCTTGACAAGCAGCTTCAGGAGCTGCTTGAGGACGGGCAGCTTACATTATGAACGAGATCTTAGCACCATGCGGCAGCGTCGAGAGCCTTTCCGCCGCGCTGAACTCGGGCGCGGACGCGGTATACGTCGGAATGAAGAGCTTTTCGGCGAGAAAGAACGCAGAAAATTTTTCGGACGAGGAGCTGAAAACGGCGGTCACGGAATGTCATAAACGCGGAGTAAAGCTGTATGTTACACTGAATACGCTGGTGTATGACGGCGAATTCGCGGAGCTTGCTGAGTGTATTGTTACCGCTGTGGAATGCGGCGCAGACGGTCTTATCCTGCAAGACTTGGGCGCGGCGGCGCTCGCGGAAAAAATATGCCCCGATATGCCCCGTCACGCGTCAACACAGATGACCTTAAACAGCGTCTGCGGCGTTAAGGCGGCTGAGAAATTGGGTTTCTCGCGCGTCGTTATCGGCAGAGAGCTGTCGATGTACGAGATCGCCGAGATCGCCGAAAACACCCGCGCCGAGCTTGAAATGTTTGTCCACGGCGCGCTTTGTGTCTGCGTGAGCGGACAATGCTATATGAGCAGCCTGTTCGGGGGCAGAAGCGGCAACCGCGGCTTGTGTGCTCAGCCGTGCCGACTGGACTTTTCTGTTGACGGCAGACACAATATATTGTCGCTAAAGGACAGCTCGGTCATTGAGCATTTACCCGAGTTGCCGCAGATTGTCTCGTTCAAGATAGAGGGCAGAATGAAACGCCCCGAATACGTTGCGTGCGCGGTCGACGCGTGCTGCAAGTCGCTTGACGGCGCGGAATACGACAAGGAGCGTCTTGCGGGGATTTTTTCGCGTGGGGGGCTTACCGAGAGTTACTTTGACGGCACGATGAGCGATATGCAAGGGGTTCGCGGCAAGGACGACGTGGAGAACTCCGCGAACGCGCTCAAGGGCATAAAGGAGCTTTACAAAGCCGAATATCCGCGCTACAGACTGAATATTAACGTTGAGGTGCGGCGCGGCTCACATATAAGTATAACGTGTGCAGCCGAGGTACGCGGAAATACCTTTTCGCTTATCGGTTGGTCGGATACTGTTCCCGAGGAGGCAAAGGGCGCTCCGCTCACCGTTGAAGCGGTCTGCGAACGTATGAGCAAGCTCGGCGGCACGCAGTTTTATGCGGGGGAGATAACCGCCGAGGTCGATGACGGGCTGTTTGTTTCGGCGGCGGAGCTGAACGCTCTGCGGCGCGATATCTGCGCGTCGGCGGAGAACGTGCTTTTGGAGAACTTCACACGCAGCTACAAGCTGTCGGAGCTCGACTACCGCAATTATCTTCCGCGAAAGGCAGAGTCGAGGAATGACGATACGGTAAACTACCGCGCGGAGGTACATACCGCAAGACAACTCAGACAGGCACTGGAGCTGAACTTTGACCTTATCTACGCGCCTATGGGCTTGCTGAATGAGAACACTCCCGACAAGCGCAGAATAGCGGTGATACCGCCGCTTATCCTATCCGACTGCGAGGAGGAAACGGCGGCGCGGCTGGACAATCTGCGCGGAATGGGATTCAACAAGGGCTTGGCGCATACGCTCGGACACGCGGAGCTGCTGAAAAAATGCGGCTTCAACGTTCTCGGCGGCTATCGTATGAACATACTTAATTCCCTTGCGGCAAAGGCTTGCTCGGACTGTGGCTTCTGGGATATCACGCTTTCGTTCGAGGGAACGGCGGCGGCTCTCGCGGAGATAAACTCGCCTCGCCCCGTCGGGATAGTCGCATATGGCAGACTGCCTCTTATGCTGACAAGGCGGTGTCCTATCCAAGACGGAAAGCCGTGCGGACGGAAAACGCCGTTCGGTGAGGGCGAGGACTGTAACCGCTGTATCAAGGACAGACAGGGGAACGATCTTCCCGTGTTGTGCGGCGGTAACTGCGTGGAGCTGCTAAATCCCGACACGCTGATACTCAGTGACAAGCAGAGCGTGTTAAAGCAGTTCGACTTTGCCGTGTTGAAATTTACCATTGAGGACGATATCAAGCCGATCTACGATATGTACAAAAGGGGCGCGAAGCCCGAGGGCAAGCTGACGCGCGGACTGTATTTCAGGGGCGCGGAATAAAATGTAATATCAGCCGAAAGAGAGGTTGCCGATATGAGCGATTTTACAGATATATTCAATAGGAAAGCGGAGCTGCTTTTCGGCAGATTGACGGAAAACGGTTCGGAGCAATTCGGGGCGTTCGCGGAGGTTTGCGGACGTTACGCCGCGTTTATCTCCGTGAGCGACGTTCACGAACAGTCTTATGTGTTCAGGGCGTCGGGCGGGGACGTCGGCGAGGCTTGGGAAAAGGCGAAGTCCGCCGCGCTGGAGTATATCGCCGCCGAGAATTTCAGCCCCGTGTGGGTAAAGGGCGATATCACCGTCAAGGGCGAGAGAGTGCCGTTGCTGGATGTTATCGAGAAGATCGGAAAGGGCTACGGACAGTTTTTCCGACGGGGGATAGCGTTTGACGAAAATCTTGACACGGCGTTTATCGAAGCGGAGCTGAACGCATTTTCACTTATATCCTACAAGAAAAAGACGATCGAGCTTGTAAAGCTGAACCGTTACCTCGCGAACTGCGAGTTGAAAACGCTTACGCAAATGCCCGAAAGCGTTATCGTGTTCGACTGCAAAAGCGCGTTCTGTGACGAAAAGAGCGAGGTTTACGATCTGTTTTCCGAGGGGAACAACTGCGGACGGAGAGTTCTCGTCAAATTCGACAAGAACACGGCGTTGCGGGTCATTTCCACGTCGTCGGAGTATCTGTCAATGCAGATCGGGCTTGACGGAAAGTTCGATTACGGCGTTTATCCGCTGACCCCGAAAGTTATACCCGGCTTCAATATTCTGCGGCACGCGTCGTCGATATGGAGCCTGCTCTGCTCATACAGGATAACGGGCGACAAGTTCATTTTAACGCAGGCGGAGAGCGCTATCGGGTATCTCGTCAACAACACCTTTTACAAGTATCCCGTCCGCGCGGACAAGGAGAACGTGGTTTACGTTGCCGAAAAGACGAAAAACGAGGTCAAGCTCGGCGCGAATGCCGTTGCGGTCATCGTGCTGACGGAGTATATGAGCATTACGGGGAGCGACAAATACAGACAACTTGCCGCGGAGCTGGGTAACGGCATTCTCGAGCTCTTTGACGAGCGCGACGGCAGCTTCTTCCACGTCCTGAAATATCCCACGCTTGCGCCGCGTGACAAGTTCCGCACTGTTTATTACGACGGCGAATCCGTGTTCGCGCTGTGCCGCTTGTACGGACTTACCAAGGATAAGCGTTTCCTCGATACCGCGAGGGCGGCGGTCGATCATTTTATCAAGGACGGCTACACGCAGTACGCCGACCACTGGGTCGCGTATTCACTCAATGAATTCACAAAATACGATACGAGCGAGAAATATCTCAACTTCGCGATGAAAAACGTCCGTGTCAATCTGGAAAAAATTTATAAGCAGCCAACCACCTATCACACCTATCTTGAATTGCTGTGCGTCAGCTTTGAGACGTATCTGCGCATAAAAGAGCATAATCTCACGTGTGCGTATCTTGAAAAGCTTGACGTAAAGCGCTTTGTTAAAACGATATTTCACCGTGCGGACTATATGCTCAACGGCTACGGCTATCCCGAGTACGTTATGTACTTCGCGCAGCCCTCGGAGCAGCTCGGGTCGTTCTTTGTGCGCCACGACAGCTACCGCACGCGCATTGACGATGTTCAGCATTTTTGCAGCGCCTATTACTCGCTTTACCGCAATTATGAGAAATTAGATAAGCTGCGTGAGTAATTTATTCGGTCAAAAGGGGGAGAGTTTATGCCGCAGAATTTAAGCGCACCCGAAAATTTCAGAGTTACGCCGAGAGACGGCGCGGCGCTTTCCGAGTGGGATCCCGTTGCAGGAGCGGACGGCTATAAGCTGCTGTTTTATCCGGCGGGTGAACCCGATAAATGCATAAAATCGCGTTACGCCCAAGAGAATAAAAAGACAATTCTCGGATTTGAGAACGGAAAGGAATATCTGGTGCAGGTCTGCGCCGTAAAATACGGAGAAAACAGCGAGGAGAGGGGAGAGCTTTCCGAAAAGCTCCCGTTTGTGCCATTCAGCGAAAGGCTTAAGGCGCAGCCCGTGCTCTGCCTTAAAAAGGGCAAAACGGCACAGCTTGTGTGCGAGCGCAGAGGAGAAACGCCGCACGTAAGCTTTCAGTCGGAAAACAGCGCGGTTGCGTCGGTGAGCGGTTCGGGGCTTGTCATGGCGAACGCAGCGGGCACGACTTACATTAAGATAACCGCCGCCGACGGACAGACGTTCCGCACAAAGATTGCCGTGGAGCGTTCTCTGGATTTCGCGGAGAGCAAGGCGGTGCTGTTGCTCGCGGGTGATATGATGTGCGCGGTGTCTCACCAGAGAGCCGCGGAAAAGCAGAGCTACGACTTTAACGGCGCGTTTTCGGCGGTACGGGAAACTCTTGCCAAAGCCGATTACAGGGTCGGCGTGCTGGAGACCTCCTGCTTCGACGGCGCTCCGTTCGAGCACGAGCAGCTTCGGTTGGCGCACGGTTCGCCGAACTGCAACTCGCCGTCAACGTTCGTTTCGGCGCTCGCGAACGCGGGATTTAACGGACTTGTGACCGCGAACAATCACAACTGCGATACCGGCAGAGAGGGTCTGAAGGCTACCGTTTCCGAGATAAAGCGCAACGGTATGGCGAATATCGGAGCGTTCGGCGACAATCCCGTCGTGGTTGACGTAAAGGGCTTCAAGGTAGGATTTATCGCCTGCTGTATGATATCGAACGGTCTGGAGAGCGGGGTTTCCGAGGACGAGTTGTCAATCGTCAACACTATCGGAAAATACGACCGCCAGTATTTCGTGGAGCTTGTCAACAGAGCCGCCGCAATGGGCGCGGAGTATATTATCGCGTATCAGCACTGGGGCGGAATGAACGCTCTTAAGATAAGGAAAACGCAGACTGAAGAGGCAAAGTTTATGGCGGAGTCGGGAGCGTCGCTTATCGTCGGCTCGCACCCGCACGTCGTTCAGCAGTTCCGCTTTATCAAGACTGCAGACGGACGGCGCGTTCCGTGCGCGTATTCGCTCGGCAATTTTATCACATCAATGTCGGAAATGCGCGAAAACCGCGACGGTGTTCTGCTCCGTGTGGAGCTGTCGCACGTTGACGGAAAAGTTAAGGCGGCGCTGTCATATATCCCGTGCTTCTGCGAGAACGCGGAGTTCGGGGTCAAGGTCGCGCCCGCATTTCCGCCGCACAGCGAAGACGCGCTCAATTCGCATCTACGTACCAAGTCGGCGCTCGGAAGGTCGATAAACCACTTCGAGTACCGTCCGCTTGTAATGCTCGCCGGTTCGGCGATGCTAGACAGAATTTTCAAGGCGGGCAGAGGATTCCGCACCGACAAAACGCCGATGTATCTTTCGCAGCTTGCGCTCGGCTCGGATAGCGGTTTCACGCCGCCCGAGGTCGACGACGAAAAGCTCGCGCTTGAAATAAGCAAGGATCTCGCCGGGCATATCCGCAAAGCCGCGCCCGATTATGTGGCAGTCGATTTCTACACGGCGGCGGCGGTCTCGATACACAGGCTCGGCAGTACGCTGAGCGACGATATGCGTTATTTTACCAATATAAAGCGATTTCGCGGGTCGGAGTTCTTCGAGGAGCATAAGGACGAGCTTGTGCGTATACGCCCGCCGTTCGGTGACAGTATCTGGAAACCGCTTGTGAAAGGGTTCGCGGAAAAACTGCTTAAAGCAATGCCGCATAACAGGATAATACTTTTTCGTTTTAACGTAAACGGGAAAAAGGTAAAGGATACCGAGCTGCGCATTTCCGAGCCGCCAGAGCGCCGAAACAGGATTATCCGCGCGATGGAGGATTATTTCATCAGTATTGTAAACCCCGCCGTTGTCGACCTTTCGGGCAAATACTTTACGCAGATAACAAAGGACGTCGTTTTTGAGAACGACTATTATATCGACGCGTTCAGAGCTGTAAAGGAGCTTACGAGCGAGAAGGGAAGAAGCTGCGTAAGCGAACCCGACGTTGAGATTTGGTTCAGCCGCGTTATGAAATACTACAAAAATATGACCGCGAGGGCGTATCAAAGTTGGCTGCTGGATATGACAAGCGCGGCGGACATCATAATCGCACAGACCTCGGCGGAGTTCGCGGCGCGTAACAGCGAACGGCTCATCAGGCTGAAAAAGGCGGGCAAGGCGGAGCTTACCTCGCTCGGGAATTTCTTCGTCGGCGATTCGGGAGCTCAGGAGATAATCCGCGCCGCCGAGATAATAAACGCGCTCGACAAGGGAAATATCGACAAGCCCTATGATTTTTTTAAACCCGCGTTCAATGGACATTATAATATTCTGAAAAAAATGGTGCGGCTGCTATCTATGGAAATAGGCGCGGCTGTCAACCAGAGCAGCGTCGAGATCGTGTTCCTGCTGCGCGGAAAGGCGCAGATGTCGCGTTATATCGCGTCGCTGAACAATATGACTATCGATATATGGGGAAGCTGCGTTTCGCGCGAGTCGATAAACCGCTGCCCCGACGCGTTCGTGGGGAAGTATATTTTCAAACAGGCGCAGATACTCGCCTACGAAGACCCGATCGACGCGGAGTTCCCGGAGGGAGCGGATGCGTTTTGCGGCAATTTCTGGCGCAGACGGACGATGAAGGACGCGTTCGACCGCAACGGCTTCGACGTGCTGAACGAATCGGAGTCGCGCTGGTTAATGGTGGACTTCTACGACCTCATCTGCAATATGGCAGAGTACAACGGCGGGCTGTTTGAAACGGACGAGTTTATTCTCCGCACTGACTTCTATAAGAGCATAAAGAACGACTGCAAGGACTGCTATCTGTTTGAGAAGCGTGATATGAAGTACTGCTTTGAGAACATAACGCGCTTTGCGAACGACGTTGCCGAGATGTACGGCGATAATATAATCCTCATAAAAGCGGAGCCGAAAAACAAGTTCATCAACGTCGACTATTACCTTGAGGATATGAAAGAGGACAGGGTTTTCGAGATAAAAAAGAAGTTCATTTCGCTTTGCGAGGAGCGTTTCTCAAGCGTGACGGGCTGTTACGTTATTGACATCTCCAAGCACTTTTACTCCTCCGACAGATTTCCGCTGGGCGGCGCGCATATCGTTCATTACGAGGACGAATTTTACCGTCAAGCGGCGCTGTATATATCCGAGATACTCAAAGGCACGGAGAAGAAAATTTTCAGCTCTGTCGACGACCATTATATGCTGCTGAGAACGCTCAAGCTCGAGCGGTAGTGTGTTTTTCCGGAAAGGATAATCAAATATGAATATCAAAAGGTCCGGAAAAACTCCGGACAAGATCAAGGCGGCGCTGCTCGCGCTGCTGTTGGCAGTGCTTGCGGGCTGCAACGTTGAAACAAGCACTTTGCCGTCGCCCGATGTGGGTTCTTCGTCGGAAATGTCTCCGGGCGGCGACAGCTCCGAGATATCGGACTCGTCAAGCTCTGACAATACTCACTCTCCCTATACCTCCGACGTGAGCGACCCGCCCGATAATTCTAGCGGCGGGGACAGCTCGTATAGCTCCGACAGTACGGACGTTTCAGAAAGCGAAAGCTCGGACGTATCCGATAGCGAACCGCAGACGAGCGAGAACTCCGAACCTATTTCGGAAACATCCGAGGAAAGCAGCTCGGAAAGCACGCTAAGCTCGTCCGAGCCGCCGCCCGAATCGTCCTCGGAGGAGTCGTCGAGTGTTGAACCCGACCCTCCGCCCGAGATAATTATCCCCGATGTAAAAGTTCCGTCCTCGCCCGGAACGCAGACGATCGTGGGCGCGAACGGCGCGGTCGACTATTCCAACGCCTCGCAGGGGTATGTTTCCGCGAGGTACACAGGCAGCAGCAGCAAGGTGAAGTTCCGCATAAATGCGAACGGCAGCGAGGATAACTTCGACCTCGACCCCAACGGCGCGGTGGAATATTATCTGCTGCCATACGGAAGCGGCTCATATACGGTCACGGTGTTCGAGCAGATACCCGGCTCGACCGGTTACGCGGTCGCGGCGCAGGGGAGCTTTGACGTTCAGCTTGACAGTCCGCTTTTGCCGTTCCTTTACCCGAACCGATACGTCAACTACGGGCAAAATTCGGACATTGTGTACAAGGGCGCAGAGCTTTGCGCGGGGAAGACCTCGACGATAGATAAAATAGCGGCGATATTCACATGGGTAGCCGAGAACGTAAGCTATGACTACGACCTTGCCGCGACAGTGAAATCGGGTTACGTTCCCGACCCCGACAGAACGCTCTCAAAGCGGACGGGCATTTGTTTCGACTATTCGGCGCTTATGGCGGCAATGCTGCGCTCTCAGTCAATCCCTACACGGCTCGCGATCGGCAACGCCTCACCCGATATTTACCACGCGTGGAACGAGGTGTACACCGAGGAAACGGGCTGGATAACCCCCGAGCTGCTGCTCAGCAATTCGGGCTATAATCTTGTGGACGCGACGTTCTATTCAAGCTCGCCGAACAAGCAGCAGATAGCGGAGTACATCTCCAACGGAGCAAATTACGCTGCCGTAAAGTATTATTAACATAAAGAAAGTGAAGTGCTTATGATACATAAACTCACCCCCGATGAGACCTCATATTTCTGCGAGCAGCTTGCTCTTATGCTGAACGCGGGTATGCAGATTTCCGACGGTTTGGATATTTTGTGCGAAGATATCGACGATAAGAAGATAAAGGCGGTCTGCGACATGCTGCTCGAACGTCTGAACAGCGGCGAAATGCTTACGCAGGCAATGAAGAGCAGCGGCGTGTTTCCCGATTATGCGGTCAAAATGGTGCAGATAGGCGAAATGACGGGACGGCTCGAAAGCGTGCTGAACGGTCTCGCCGAATACTACGAGGAGCGCGCGGAGCTTAACCGCACGGTGCGCTCGGCTGTGCTGCACCCGCTTATGCTGCTGGTGATGATGACGGCGGTCATCGTGGTGCTTATCGTGCTGGTCATTCCGATGTTCGGCGAGATCTTCTCGCAGTTCGACAGCTCGGTCTCCGATACGGTCAGAAGCTCCGTCGACCTCGCTTACGGCGTGGGAACGGTCATGCTTATAGTGCTGCTGGCAATCATTGTTATTTCGGTAACGGTCGCGCTGCTGTCGCGTATCACCTCGGTGAAGCGCGGTCTTGCGAACCTCGTGGCGGCGTTCCCGCTTACGCGGAAAATGTCGCGGAAGTTCTCGCTCTCGAAGATCTCGGGCGCGATAAGCATGATGGTCTCCTCGGGGATAGCTCCCGACGAGGCCCTTGAAAACGCGGCAATGCTCGTGGACGACAAAAAACTCGCGGATAAGCTGCTCGGCTGCCGCGAAAAGGTGCTCGCGGGCGAGTATTTCGCGGACGTGATATCCTCGGCGGGCATTTTCCCCGCGATGTACGCTCGGTCGCTGAAGATCGCGTACAGCTCGGGTTCGTTCGACAAGGCTTGGAAAAAGCTGTCCGACCGCTGCGGAGAGGCGGCTATGGACGCGGCGTCGGGTATCGTGGCATTTATCGAGCCCGCGATAGTCATTATCCTGACGACAATGATCGGCGCGATACTTCTTTCGGTAATGATACCGCTTATGAACATAATGACCGTGCTTGGCTGACGGCGGAGGGATATTCATGAAACGAACTTCATTGAAAAACGCATTGTCGTATATTATTCCGATACTGCTTTTCGGCGCTCTGCTGGTGTGGTTCATCACCGCGGTGAACAACACGGACAAGTCGACGGGCAGACGCGAGCTTGCGGCGGTCAAGTCCACTATCGAGAACGGCATAACGATGTGCTACGCCATTGAGGGCGTTTATCCCGAAAACGTGGAATACCTCACCGAAAACTACGGTCTGAACTACGACAAGGACAGGTACATAGTGCGCTATGACCGATTTGCGGACAATATCCGTCCGACGGTCAGCGTTATCGAAAGGCAGGCGGCAAAATGAAAAATTACCGCAATAAAACGCTCAGCGATACCGTAAGCACGGTCGGGAGCATGCTGCTGTTTCTGCTGTTCACAGGCTGTATGCTGCTGATGATAGCCGTCGCGGCGGGCACATACAGCCGCGTAAGCTCCAATTTCGACAGAACGTTCGGCACGACCGCCTCGTTGAGGTACATATCCAATAAGCTGAAAAGCTGCGATTCCGTTGAGATAGCCGAAAACGGCAGCGGTCTGGTTATGAAAAGCGGCGGTGCAGTCGACGTTATCTACCTCGGCAGCGGCGGACTTTACGAAAAAACCGTATTGGCCGACGGCGCAGTTGAGTTCTCGGGCGGCGACAGGATATTCGAGCTGAGCGGTCTGACTGTCGCCGATGTCGGAGAGTTGTACAAGATAACTGTCGTGCTTAACGGCGACGAAAATTCAACGTTTGTACGGAAAGGGTGATCACACTGAAAGCGTTTGGCGGCGGCAGAAAAAGACCGATGAACCTGTTTTTCGCCGAGATGATAATCGCGCTTTTGTTTTTCAGCATTTCGGGCGCGGTAATTCTGCGGGTTTTCGCGTCAGCGGATATGAAGTCGCGTGAGAGCGCGCGGCTGGAGCGCGTTATCGTGTTCGCGCAGAGCTTTGCCGAGGCGTATTCCGAGTGCGGCAGCGTGAGCGACTCGGCACAGATCGTCCTCGGCTATACGGGCGGGGAGAGCGCGGACGGTACCGAGTTCATGCTCGAGGGCGGCAGCGTGAATATGCGCGTGTCGGAAAAGCGCGAAGCGGCGGGCACTGGTGAGCTATCAACACTCACCATGACATTCACCGCGGGCGGCGAGGAGATATACTCGCTGAGCTGCTCGGCGTATATACGCGGCGGAGGTGAGCGCAATGGATAAAAAGAACGGCGGCATGGGCATGGGCGTGGGCTATGTTTCGGTGATGCTGATTTTCGCGGTGATATGCCTTACGGTGTTCGCGGTGATGAGCTTTAGGGCGGCGAGCGCCAACGACGGGTTCAACGTTCGCAGCGGCGATTATTTAAGGGAGTACTACGCCGCCGACAGCGCCGCCAAGCAGCGGCTCGCTGAGCTTGACGGCATTGCGAAGAGCGCGGCAGGGTCCGGCTTTTTCGAGGACGAATTTGAAACGGCGGCGGGAGCACTTGAGGGCGTTACGCTGAACCGTATAGCGAACGGCTTTTCGGCTGGTTGGTCGGTGAAGATAAACGATCGGCAGGAGCTTTCGGCGGCGGTGGACTTCACGAGCGACGGCGGCTGTGAAATAACGCGCTGGCAAAGCAGAACGATATCGTCCGACGAAAGCTCCGACAGTCACCTCGGCGTATGGGACGGCAGCTTTGACCAATAAGGAGGGTTGGGAAAAATGGAATTACTTGACATACTGAAAACAGCGGTCGACAACTCCGCCTCGGACATCTTTATTATATCGGGTGCGGCGGTGAGCTATAAGGCGAACGGACGGCTCATCAAGATCGATAACACTCCGTTGCCGCCTGCGGAAACCAGACGGCTTGTCAACGACATCTACAAAATGGCGGATTTCAACTTTAACGAGGACGAAATGCCCGACAAGGAAATGGACTTTTCCGTGTCGGTGAAGGGAATGGGGCGCTTCCGCGCGAATATCTACAAGCAGCGCGGGTCGTTCGCGGCAGTGCTGCGCTACGTTCCGTTCGTGCTGCCCGACGCGGAAACGCTCGGTATCCCTGAGGCGGTAATGCAGCTCTCCAAGGGCAAAAGCGGAATTGTGCTTGTCACGGGTCCGGCGGGAATAGGAAAATCGACGACGCTTTCATGCATTATAGACAAAATCAACAACGAGCGCTCAGGGCATATAATTACAATAGAGGACCCTATCGAGTTTCTCCACAAGCACGGAAAGTGCATAATCAGCCAGCGCGAGATAAACATCGACACAGAAAGCTACATTGATGCGCTCCGTGCTGCACTGCGCCAGTCACCCGACGTTATTCTGCTTGGTGAAATGCGCGACTATGAGACGATCAGCGTCGCCATGACCGCCGCGGAAACGGGGCAGCTCGTTCTGTCGACACTTCACACGCTTGGCGCGGCGAACACGATCGACCGCATTATCGATGTGTTCCCGATAAATCAGCAGCACCAGATACGCATTCAGCTTTCAATGGTGTTGAGCGCGGTTGTTTCGCAACAGCTTCTCCCGACGGTCGACGGACGGCTCGTTCCCGCGTTTGAGATAATGACGATGAACAGCGCGATAAGAACGCTTATCCGCGACGAAAAGACTCACCAGATCGACACCATTCTGCAATCTGCACCGGGAATGCAGACAATGGACAACTGTATATTAAAAATGTATAAGGACGGCATTGTCTCTGCGGAGACTGCGGTCAATTTTGCATATAATTCCGATATGATGAAAAAACGTATCGGTTGAAAACGTTGAAAATTTTCTGCGTTTTTTACAAAATTTTATTGAGAAATTTGTAAAAAACTCTTGACAAGGTATTCAAAGTGTGGTAAAATTAAGTTACAATATGGAATACTGTACCTTTTAACGGTTCGGGGGCAGTTCGTTTCAGCATATGGAGGTGCTTATCATGGCTGAAAATGATAAGAAGAGAAAACCGAATAAGGGCAAAGCCGCCTTTATGTTTGCCTTTGCGGTGACCGTTTTAAGCTCGCGCGCTGCTGCTTTGACGGCGTCGGCGACGACGGTTCCCGGAAATGACGAGTTCGATAATCAGACAGCCGGCAGCGTACAGAATGATGTCGGCTCTAATCCCGCATATCAAAGAAAAGGACCGAATTTGTTTGTTGCGACCGAGCAAGCGGATAAGGTGCGCGATCTTAAGCGTGAGTTGTCCCGTTACGGTAATTTCGCGGTCATCGCAAATTCGCTTTCCGCGACGCACGTCGAGGGCAATTTTGCCGTAAACAGCACAAATTGTTTTGATGTTATCAACACAAATTTCGTAAAAAACAGCAATGTTGTGGACGGAGTATGCACCTGCTATGTTTCGTCTGTGCCTGATACTGATATCAAGCTCACCATGGCTGAGGATACGCGCTATGAGTTGGTTCTTGGTTTCGACTATGAGCTGAAGTACTATGATAACGGGAATAAGATAGGCTTTGCGGTAGGCAGCAGAGAGTTTCAGATCGAATGCGGAGGTAATAAGGATCGTGTCACGATTCGCAGAGCCACCGAATCCGATACATACGCTAATATTCAAGGCATACTCGATGACGCTGCGGCAGCCGGACAAAATCTTTTGGACGATGTTGAGTTCTCAGCCGAGGATTCCGCAGACGCATTGAAAAATGCCGTTTACGCTATCGCCTGCAATGATGTCAAGCCCGGTCAGACGCTGCTCGTAAACGTTCATGCAAATGATCTTGCAAATAACGACAACAACCTTATCAGCCTTTTGTCCGACAACAACGGTGTAAAGGTGATAATCAACGTATTTACCGAGGGTGTAAGCGAAGTTAATTTCGGCAATGTCAACGTTTCCGACTGGAATGACTCCTGTGGTAACGTTATGTTTAATTTCGGCGATTTTACCGGCTCAATCAATACCAAACAGATAGGCGGCGTGTTTGTTGCGCCTTACGCGGCATTTTCCAACGGCGGTAATCTTAATGGCGCTGTTTTTGCCGATGAGGTAAAAGCAGGCGCGGAGATACATCAGATTACGCTTGAGGAAGATAATAATTATCAGTCTCCCACTACTCCCGTTACACCTCCTCCTGTGCTGGAGGGCGATGATGACGCAGATACGGATTCAGATACTGATACCGACGGAGATATGGATTCCGATACGGACACGGATACTGATAGTGACTCCGATTCTGACAGCGATAGCGATTCGGACGCTGACAGCGACAGTGATTCTGATTCTGACAGCGATAGCGATTCGGACGCTGACAGCGACAGTGACTCCGATTCTGACGGTGATAGCGATTCGGACGCTGACAGCGACAGTGACTCCGATTCTGACGGTGATAGCGATTCGGACGCTGACAGCGACAGTGACTCCGATTCTGACAGCGACAGTGACTCCGATTCTGACAGCGACAGTGATTCCGATTCTGACGGTGATAGCGATTCGGACGCTGACAGCGACAGTGATTCCGATTCTGACAGCGATAGCGATTCGGACGCTGACAGCGACAGTGATTCCGATTCTGACAGTGATAGCGATTCGGACGCTGATAGCGATTCGGACGCTGATAGCGATTCGGACGCTGATAGCGACAGTGATTCCGATTCTGACAGCGATAGCGATTCGGACGCTGATAGCGACAGTGATTCCGATTCTGATAGCGACAGTGATTCCGATTCTGATAGCGATAGCGATTCGGACGCTGACAGCGACAGTGACTCCGATTCTGACGGTGATAGCGACAGTGATTCCGATAGTGACGTCGGTTCTGATAATGATGATAAATTTGACCAAACACCTCCCAACGAAGGTGATGCAGACGCGGACGGCGACGATGACGAGCCCGAAACTCCGACAACACCCGACAATGTAGAGGGAGACGACGATGCGGACGGCGATGATGACGAGCCTGAAACTCCGACAACACCCGACAATGTAGAGGGAGACGACGATGCGGACGGCGACGATGACGAGCCTGAAACTCCGACAACACCTGACAATGTA
>CAMNXF010000012.1 GCA_946567425.1 uncultured Clostridia bacterium
TTGCTTGTTTCGCTGTTTTTTTACTTTACTTTACATAATCGCTTTCTGGGCATAATGTTCCTTATGTACAGCTGTACATAAGGAACATTTTCAAATATAAAATACCGAGGTCGCTTGGCTTCAAGGATTCTTGCGAGCTCAAAAAAGAGAGTACCTCTCGGGTCAGCGAACGACAAACGACGGCCCGCGTTGCTGAAGGGTTGGCACGGAAAACCGCCGACGAGCAGGTCAAAATCCGCAAGGTTTTCAGTATTGATTTTCGTGATGTCGGAATAAAAATTCTCTCCTTCCGTATTGTACAAGGCTTTGTAGGCTGCGGCGGCGTACTTGTCGATTTCACAGCTCGCAACACATTCAAAGCCTCCCGCCATTTCCAGACCCGACCGAAAACCGCCGATGCCCGAAAAGGCATCGAAAAATTTAATTGCTATTAGATCACTTCCTATCCTTTTATTTGTTCGATTTACATCGACATTTTCGGCGACAAATCCTCCGTTTCCGTCTGCTCGGAAATCTTATGGAAGCTGTCCACCTCGGGACAAATTCCGAGCGATCTGCCGTTGTCAAAATTGCAGAAAACCATTCCGCAATCATCGACAAACGATATTGTGCCTTTTGTTCCCGCAGGAATCGGTCGAGGATTAGCGTCCATTTTGTCAAGCTGTACACGAGTTCCTGGCGGGTACTGCTTTTTCAGATATTCGACCTGTCCTCTGCTCATTGTCCTCATACGTTCACCTCCCGTCTGAGAAAATTTATGTTAAGGCTTTCGCCGTCACATCTTGAGTTCATTTGACTGCTCGAGCAGCTCCTCACGCAATGTTTCATACGCCTTGTCCATATTCGCTGCGCCGTGAACGTCGTTCTCCGCAAAGGCATTTTCAAGTTCCTCGGCAGATATTCTCCATAGACCGTCGAGCTTATGGCACAGCTTGTTTACATCGCTGATTTTATCGGTTTCCGACAACCTGTCGCAGACTATTTTTGCGATTTCGTCCGTTTCATCTGTAGGGTAGAAGTCGAGGTATATTTTCTCGGAACAGCATATCGGAATATCCTCACGAATGCCGATACTGCCCAAATGGTCGAACAGTTCATTCGCAGGCAAGTCGAATTTTACGGAATTTCCGTCATTCATAATAAAAAATCTTATCATATTAAATCCTCCGTTTCAGTATTTTAACGCCGTTTCTAAGGAGCATAACTCCCGTAAAAATCGTCATCGTCGTGGGATCATCAATCAGTGTCCAATCACACAGCTCACTGAGCGAAATATCCGAATCGCCGTTATACACAGCTCTCGCCGCTTTATAAAGCGCGTAGCCCTCGGTAGATATCCCGCTCAAATCGATCATGCCGAAATTCACCGAATACCTTGCAAGTGCTTTTTCAGAGCGTTCCCACAGGAGCTTGTCGGCGGACAAAAGAAAAGCCGCGGCGACAAACTCGCTGCGGCTGCAGTAATAATCCGAATTTTTCGGAGAAATAAATCCCGTAAAATTTTTTCTGTGCAAGACACTTTTAAATTTTATTTTCATCTTCGCACCTCACATCGACATTTCGGGAGCGTCACTCTGCTGCTGTTCGGGAAGGCTTTCCGAAATTTTTTCGCTCAATGTTTTGAGCTTTTCGCAATCATCAAAATTAAGGTCGCCGTTGTGCCTTGCGTTGAAATTCACGCACTTCCGAATATTTTCGAGTTCCTCAACATCGAATATCTTATTTTTGTCTATAAGACCTGATCGGGTAGCAAAATTTTCTTTTGCAGCCGCATAGTCGGTGAAGTAATTACCCTGCGTTACGCCTTTATTATCGAATGTCCGCTCCCATGTGACAAACTCGAAGCCGTACTCGGTATTTTTTGCGGCAAGCACCGTGCCGTTAAACTCCGACAGACAATGATAATCGCCTGTCAGCCCCTCCGCTTTTAACAACGGCGATTTCTCGTAAGCACCGCAATATTCATTGACAGTCCTGACAATACCCTTAATTTTCAAATATTCCTCGTCGGAGCTGTCGTTTGAGTTGTTTATCATCCTGATATCGTTCACAAACGCAATTACCACGCCATTCAGCGAAACCATAAGGAAATCTCCGTTTTTAGCAGCATTATAACCCTCGCCGCGCAGCCTTTTCTCAACCTCGATCATAAATACACTTGCGGGCTGCTCCTGTTTCAAACATATGTCCTCGGTTTTCAGCATTTTGTTCAGACCAAAAATATCTTTGGTGTGCTTAACCGCGCTGATTTTCTCCCGCCACTCGTCGGAGAAATTTTGCGTGTAATCCACATCGAGTTTGCAGTCCTTAATACTGTCCGCTCCAAGCCTGCAAAGCGCCTTTTTTATTGCGATATCCTCGCACGGCAGTTCGACAAGCTCCGCCAAATCGCAATAAGAGATCTCAACCGCTGCTGTTGAGTCGGGATCGCAATAATATTCGGGAAACGTGGTTCCGTTAAAAACTTCAGAAAACTCGATTTCCTCGTTCACAAAGAGCAGTCCGTACTCGGTTTGAATACCCTTGCCCGAATCCAACAGCTTCCTGCCTTCTTCGACAAGCCGTTCCTTATTTTCAAACTCCGAAGCGGGAATGCAGCCTTGAACATTAAGGATATGTGTCAGCCCAACTTCTTCAAGGTTGCTCGTATCCTCAATAAGCGTAAATCGACTAAGATTAAACGTAAGGTTGATTATATTTTTCAATCCCCACCCAATATCCACTTCATCACAGGTGAGTGCGGAAAAAAAACGGTTATGTTCTTGAGCGTCCATACCGTCCATGCGCTTGGCAAGATAGTTCAGCGCGTCAAGGCTGACTTCGCAGTCCTCCAACACCGACAGCTCAGTCGGTTCGATCTGCACAACCGTTGCGGCAGGGCAGGGGTGTTCGGGGTCCATGCGCAGTTCATCGAGCCACTTTGAAAGCTGTGACTCTTTGCATGGGAATGCCATCTCCGTGACATACGGAGAATTTTGAATTGTTGCTTTGATCATTTTTGTTCCTCCATAAATTCTGAAATTCGGAAAGAGTTATCTCATTTCCATACCGAAGCCCTCATCGGGTTCATCGACCGAAGTTATATTGACATACTCGCCGATTATCCCGAGCGCTTCCTCATAGCTGCCGCTTGCAAACACCTTGTTCGTCATTTCGGACGTTTCCTCGGGCAAGCCGTTTCGCTTTAAGGTTTTCGTTGCTATCCCGACAAGATGGAATATGTTTCCATCGGTCCCGATTAACGGACAATTGGGTTTTGTGTGCTTGTTTTCGTTGTTCATTTGCTACCTCCGTAATTTTTGTTTGGAAAATAAAAAAGAGCCTGTAAACTGCTTTAAAAAACAATTTACAGGCTCTAAAAAACGTAATAACTTTGTTCTTCAAGTTCAGATTTCAGCCTTGCTAAAAGCTGCTCCCCGTCAAGTTCTGTTAGCAGCGAAAACCACTCCGAACGAAAGAATTCCTTTAGCTCAACGAGCTTTTTCCGCAACTTTCGGTCATCATGACCGCCGGAATATTCTTTCGTCCATTGACGGTAATCCTCGATCGCCTGAAGAATAACGGCGTTCGCCAATTCCTTGTAAGGGTCGATATCCGTTGGTGTCCTGTTTTCAACGGCTGCTCGAAGCGTCACACCGTTCACTTTTATATGGTACATAGTCTCCTAATTCACTACCTTTCATTTTTCAATTTCGTCATTTCGCCCAAATTCAACCGCGAAAATTTTGTTGCTGAAAGGGTTCGAATCACCTAAGAATCCTTTTGGTAACATCTTCGGGCAACAAAAAAGCGCCCATGATTGACCTCTCATAACTGAGAGACCTCTCACAGGCGCGTTGTGCGACATATACAAAAACGGACCAGAAAATTTTACATGGGAGGGTTCAAGTCCATTTTTGTGTCGAAAATATCTACGGACTGACATTTCCTTTTTTACAAGATTTATGCCCACAAATGGCTTTGTACCGCCGTTTGTGGGCATAATATCTTTTTGGTAACAATTAGTTGGTGCGAGTGACGGGACTTGAAACTATAAAGACGTTTATCGTATCTTTTAGAAAATCCCGCAAAACCGCATTACAAAGGCGTTTTAGGCTAGTTACAGAAGATGGTTTTTTCGTAACTTTCGGTAAGTTTTCATAGCAACAATGTACAAATAATGTACAGAAATCAATCACCTATGCTCTACCGTCTGCATTTTTTTATTGCATCGCTGAAAATATGAGACAAAGGAAATTCGTGATTTATCACAAAATATATGTGATAATTTCGGCAACTTTACCAAATCAAAAATATATCGGGATAATTAGTAAAAGTCGGTGCAATTCCGTCAATCCCGAAATTCATCAAATAACTTTTTATGCGGAGAACAGAACACGTTCTCCGCTTTTTTCTCAATAAGGCAATTATGACGATAACAATGTTGACGGCAAAATCTAACAAGTGCCGACAAGTTTTATCGTCATTTATAATAAGAATAAAGTGATAAATTTGTAATCAATATCAAATCTTTCGGCAAAGTAGACAAATTATGTAACGTAAATCAACTACTGAGGGAGGTCTGACAGTTGAACAAAGTATTATTTTCGTCAAAAAATATGTGCTGGTGTACGCCGCAAAGTTTTTTTGACAACCTTAACGAGGAATTTCACTTCGTGCTCGACGCGGCTGCTACCGCTAAGACCGCAAAATGTCCTATGTACTTCACTCCCGAAACGGACGGACTATCGCAAAGTTGGGATCGCGGAGGTGCAGTTTTCTGTAATCCGCCTTATGGACGCGAGATAAGCAAGTGGGTAAAAAAAGCATACACGGAAACAGCGAGAACCAAAAACCCTATTGTAATGCTATTACCCGCAAGAACGGATACGGCATATTTTCACGATTACATTTATAATAAAGCTGAGATACGTTTTATCCGCGGGAGGTTAAAGTTCAGTGATGAGAACGGCACGGCAAGCAACAGCGCACCGTTTCCGTCAATGGTGGTAATATTTAACGGAAAGGACTTGAAATAACGATATGAAGATTGTACCTATCGGCTTAAAAGCTGCCAACGAGTATGTAGCGGCACATCACCGACATCACAAGCCCGTCCGAGGTTGTAAATTCTGCGTATCGGTCGAGAATGACAGCGACGAGTGCTGCGGCGTGGCAATCTGCGGCAGACCGATCAGCCGCTATCTGGATAACGGCACAACGCTTGAGATAACGCGCGTATGTACCAACGGAGAAAGAAACGCTTGCTCAATGCTTTACGGTGCTTGTGTGAGAGCCGCCAGAGCGTTGGGCTACAAGAAAGTGATTACATACACGCTCGTTTCCGAAACGGGCGCAAGCCTGAAAGCCGCCAACTTCATCAATGACGGTATCGCGGGCGGCGAGATATGGACAGGAGCGCGAAAAAAGAATAACGGAGTACCCGCCGAGAAAAAAACTCGGTGGGTTTTCTATATTAAATAGGGGGGCTGAACGTTATGTCAATTGAGAAACAGGAACAGTCGGAGATCGGCGCGGCATATCTCCGTGACAGGAATTTAAGTGCGGCGGCGAGGGGCGTGTTGGCAACTCTGCTATCCTTGCCGAGGTATGAGGTCAACAGTATCGAGGGCTTGACACGGCTCCTGCCTAACAAACGGGGAGCAATTTCAACGGCATTGAGCGAGTTGGAAAAGGGCGGTTATCTGAAGCGTGAAATGGAAAAGGGCGCGGACGGCAGATTTAAGTGGTATTACCGAATAAGCGCCGAGCCTGTGTTTGGGGGGAACGTATGAATATCGCAAAGGAAAACCGCGCCATAGAGTACCTCAGAGCATTTGAGCCGTATAACGAGCCGTATTTCTTGTGCTATTCGGGCGGCAAGGACAGCGATACAGTGCGGATATTAGCTGAGCTGGCGGGCGTTAAGTACGACTTGGTGCATAACCTTACAACGATTGACGCGCCCGAAACGGTCTATTATGTTCGCTCGGTAGGAGCGGAGATCGTAATGCCGCCAAAGTCAATGTGGCAGCTTATAGTTGAGAACGGTATGCCCCCGACAAGACTTGTGAGATACTGCTGCAAGGCTCTTAAAGAGGGAACGGGCGCGGGGCGCGTAAAGATAACGGGAGTGCGCCGTGCCGAAAGCGTTAATCGAGCGCAAAACAACGACGTTATAAAGATAGTCGGCAAGCCTAAAACCGTTCAAAAACTCGCGGAAAATGCTGAGGTGAAATACCATTTGAGCAAAAAGGGCGGCTTGCTGTTATCCGACGATAGTGACACCAACAGGCGGTTTGTCGAGGACATTCACAAAACCGTATCGGTCAACCTCAATCCCATAGTGGATTGGACGGAGAGCGACGTGTGGGAATTTCTGCGTTATCACGGGTGTGAAAGAAATCCCTTGTATCAATGCGGATATAACCGTATAGGCTGCGTGGGCTGCCCGATGAAGAACACTAAAGGTATGCTTGCGGATTTTGCACGTTACCCCAAATACCGAAATCTGTATGTTATGGCTTTTGACCGTATGATAAAGCACCGTGCAGAACGCGGTCTGCCGCCGTATAAGGATTGGCACTGCGGCGAGGACGTTATACGTTGGTGGATAGGCGGCTGATAAGCCGGTGCAAATTCCACATACTTTTATACGGCAATTTGGTAAAGTCTACAAAAATCCGTTAATCCGACAGGAATTCAGGGAAAAGTATTGACTTTACAACTTTAAAGCGTTATAATGTAAATGCAAGGCAAGTTAGCGGAAACTAACTAATTTTGAAAGGAGTTTTTTATGACGATCAAATTTAAGAACGAGGAACACGAGAACAGGTACTATGAGATATTGGCAAGAATGGGCAGTACGGACTCATATCATAGCGCGGTCGCATATCTGCTTGCGCTTGATACCGACTGCTACAAGCACATCGAAAGTCTGTACGATTTTGTAGAACACGGTATAATACCGTGGGGCGCGTTAAACCAAGCGTGGCAGACCGGTACATCGGTAAAAACTACCCGCTTGATTTTTAATCTTTGGAACACAAGGTGCTATGACCTTGACGACGATAGCCGCGAGATCAAGGAGAGTGCGCGGAAATACACGGTTGACGAAATTTTTTCTTCTGGTCTTGCCCTTTGGTACTTCGAGGCGGTCAAGCTCCGCTATCCGCATATAGAAATGGAGGTAGAGTGATGAAATCAATAGCTATCTACAACAACAAGGGCGGGTGCGGCAAAAGCACGAGCGTTATCAACCTCGCGTATGAGTTTTCGGTACATAGCAAGGTTTTAGTGATAGATACGGACGGTCAAAGCAACACATCGCGGTTTTTCGTAGACGCGCCGAAAAACGGTCTGGAGCGTGTTCTGCTCGGCGAAAGTGAGGAATTAAACGCGGAGGGTACGTGCTACGACAACATCAGCATTATCACCGCAACGGCGGCGATAAATAACACAGTCGGAACATTCGGCGGCTTTTCGGAGAAAAAGCAGCGCTGCATCGCGGAGAGTATCGTCAATGCAAAGGGCGATTTTGATTATGTAATAGTCGATCTGCCGCCCGCTATGAACGTTGTCACAGAACAGATTGTCGGCGCTTGCGATTATGTTTTCGTTCCCGTGGAACTCGGAACGTTCGCCATACAGGGCATACCTAAAGTCACAAACGTTATTGCAAAATGCAAGGCACAATTCGGCGGCGCGTTTATCAATAAGTTTGACAAAAAGAACAGCGCGGATATAACGCTTTTACAGATGTTCTCCGACTTAATGAGAGATAAGGCGCTGACAACAACAATTCCATACAGTAAGGTAATCAAGAACAGCATTTCATACAAAACGACCGCCCGTGAGTATATGGGCTGGACAAATGCGGGTAAGGCTTTCGGGCAGCTCACGGAAGAAATCGGTGAAAGGATAGGTGGATAATATTGAAACGTGAGATAGACAGCGCGATAAGCGCGGATTTAAAGGCTGCGTCGGCTGATACGTTTGCGGACAGCATTAAAATGCTCGACGTATCGGAGATTATACCCAACAAGGATAATTTCTACGAAATGAGCGATATTGAGCTACTTGCGGAGGATATCGAGCGACAGGATTTAAAGCATAATCTTGTTGTCGCAAAGGATAAGGACAGCGGTAAGTATTGGCTCATCAGCGGTCATAGGCGGCTTGAAGCAATAAAATTTCTTATCAATGAGAAACGGCGGCAAAGCACAAAAATACCGTGTATCATAAACGGCGAGAAATCACAAGCCGAGAGCCGTCTGGACTTGATAATGCTCAACGCAACTCAGCGTAAGTACACGGATAAAGAGGTAATGAGCGAGTATGAGCAGCTCACCGAAACGCTTAAACAATTGGAAAGCGAGGGCAAGAAGATAGGCGGGCGTATGCGCGACGTTATGGCGAAGATACTCAACGTTTCAAAGTCGCAGGTCGGGAAGATCGACAACATCAAGCATAACGCCGTACCCGCCGTGGAACAGGCGGTCAAGAGCGGAAAGATGTCAATATCCACCGCGAATGAAGTTGCGCGGCTCTCCCCCGAAAAGCAAAAGGATATTGCCGAGAAAAAGCCCGATATTACCCACAAAGAGGTAAAGGAAATTCAGAAAACATCTCTCCCGCCCTCAAAATCTGCTCCCTCGGTCAAACCTCCCGCCGTAAAAGCGGAAAGCGGCAATACCGCCCCGCCGCCAAAGATCGAGCAGACAAAGCCTAAATACGCGCCTTGTACGCTCTCCGAGAGCGAAACCGAGGTGCTTTCAAGGTACATCAAGCAGCTTGTGAAATTGGCAAGCAAGGACGATATAACGGTAATAAACGGTATCAAGGAAAGACTTACAAGAGTGTGAACGCGCCTTGAAAAACACGAGACATAAGCCGACTGCATTATTAGTGCAGTCGGCTTTTTTTGTTTTTCAAGTGTGCAGTTTTTTGCAGTACGGTCTGTTTTATAATAAGCAAGAAAAGAGGAAACACGATGTCAACGGTATTCAGAGTAGAGAAAAACGCGAATTATACGGTAATGGCAAATTATCATTTAAAGGACAGGAGATTGTCGTACAAGGCAAAGGGTCTTTTGTCCGAAATGCTCAGTCTGCCGCCCGATTGGGATTATACTCTTTCGGGGCTTGCGGTGATCGCCGCCGACGGTCTTGACAGCGTGAGATCGGCTATCCGCGAGTTGGAACTGTACGGCTATCTTGTGCGCTCTCAGAGCCGCGACGAGCGCGGGCGTATGTCCGTGAATGAATTTATCGTGTACGAAAATCCCGCGGACAATCCCGATCATATTACCGATGAGAACGTCGAAAAATCCGATGTGGAAAACTCGGTTGAAAACGTGTCAAACGGCTCTGCTAAAGTAAATTCGCCGTCATTGGAAAATCCCGTAACGGTGGGAAAATCAGATAAAAAGCAAAATTTTTTACGCAAACCGCCGTTGGAAAAATCGTCACCGACAAAACCGTTATCGGAAAATCCCACAACGGCTACTTATAATAAATTAAATAAACAAGAATTAAATACTAATCAATCAAATCACTCAATCCTGCGCCCAAATTGCCGCAAAGCGGCAATTCCGCGCGGGGACGGGATTGATAGGACGGATTTTTCAAGAGAAAAAGTTTATTCGTCACGCGAACGGGATTTTTATCTTGCGATAATCCGTGAGAATATCGAGTATGATTTTCTTGTTCAGAACCAAAACAATCCTTTGCTGAAAATCAACATCGGAAAGATCGACGAGATAGTGTCGGTTATAGTAGACGTTGTGTGCAGTAAGCGTGAAACTATTCGCGTAAATGGTGAGCAACTGCCGCAAGAGGTGGTTAAAAAGCGTTTTCTTGAACTTGACGGAGAGCATATCGACTATGTTATCACGGCATTTGAAAAAAGCGCTTGCAACGTTCGGAACATAAGAGCCTATCTGATTACCGCGCTCTATAATGCGCCCGAAACGATTGACAGTTACTATGAGGCAATGGTAAAGCGTGATATGTACGGGAAGTGACCTCTTTTTTCAACTATGAATTTTAGGAGGATTATGTATGAAAATCGGACTTCACGACGCGGACAAGGATAACCGCCGCAAACTGCGTAAGATTTTTCCGAATTACGCGTTAATGAAAATCTCGGCATATCACAAATCGCTCGGTGATACGGTCGAATGGTGGGATAAGGACAAGAAGTACGACAGGATTTATTCAAGCAAGGTGTTCAGTTATACTCCCGAAAATCCCGACTTGCCGCCCGATACGGTCAAAGGCGGCACGGGGTACGGATTATTTACGGAGCTGCCGCCCGAAATTGATGAGATGTTCCCCGACTATTCGATATACCCCGATTGTGACTACGCCATAGGTTATATAACGCGCGGCTGCCCGAATAACTGCCGTTGGTGTATCGTTCCCAAAAAGGAGGGCAAGATACATTCGTACAGAGATTGGCGTGATCTGGTGCGCCCCGACAGCGACAAGCTGGTGCTTATGGATAACAATATACTCGCCTGCGATTACGGGATTAAACAGCTTGAAAGTCTTATCGACAGCGGTCACAAAATCGACCTCAATCAAGGAATGGACGCGAGGTTAGTGACCGACGATATAGCGCAAATTCTCTCAAAGCTGAAATGGATACGTTATCTGAGGTTTTCGTGTGACAGCACACCGCAGATTGCGGCGATACATAAAACGGCTGAGCTGCTCGGAAAGTACGGTATAAAGCCGTCGAAATTGTTTATTTATCTGTTGGTGACTTCCGATCTGGAGAACGCCGAGTACCGTGTGGAGCAGCTTAAAACGCTCCGCGGCATTAGCATATATGCGCAGCCGGAGAGAAACGAGAGTATGGGCATAACGCCCAACAAGCTCCAGCGGCAATTTGCGCAGAGATATGTTTACAGCGGATTGTTCCGCCAAATGTCGTGGACGGAGTTTGCCAAAGAAAGGAAGTTGATAGACTGAAATTAAATATATAACTGCCGACTGCCGATAAAAAAGCGGTCGGCGTTTTTTTGTGCAAAAATAGGCAATGCGTTGCCATATATGGCAACGCAAACTTTTTTCCGAAAGGAGGGAGAACGGTGTGCGCGGAAGTGGCTATGAGTTCGGTTTTAGGTGCTATCGTCGAACGATTTATCGCGGACGGTAACGAGGATGAGATCGAAAACGTCCTCGGTACTTTTGAACAGACCGTATCATTTTTTGACGATGATACGGAACAGCAGAACGGTTTGAGTTCTTTTAATTCTTTTCAAGGAGGTAACGGATTATGTCCGATGAAGTAGCGTCCGCGGCGTTATCGTCAAGTCAAAAGGCGATTGAGGTCGCGCTGGAGCTTATCCGTATGCTTGCTCCAATGGCTAAAAAGCTGTTAGAGGAAGTATATCAAAAGACCGTCGGCGGCGTGAACACGGTCGGCGGCAAATTCGCAAACGCGAGGTCAATGGGAACGGTCACGAATAAGGGTTTAATTGCCGAGGCTCAAAAGGCAAATTCCCCTATTTCGACTACAAGTAACTTTTTGGCGCGTGACGCGGAATTGGTCGCGGCAAAGGCAAAGGAATACAAGATACCCGTTGCAATTGTCGGTAACGGCGAGAAGCAGACGATAGAATTTCTTGAACGCGACAAAGGCATTATCGAGCAGATAACAAACGAGATCATACAGGAGCGCCTGAGAGAAGCGCCACAGAGCGTGAGGTGCTTTTCCATAGGCGCGAATAACGTTTCGTCTATGAAAACGCTGTTTGAGGAGAACGGTATCGAGTGCCAGTTTGTCGCGGGCAAGGACGGAAAAATTTCTTGTATCTACCCTGCCGAGTGCGCGGAACAGGTCGCGGTCATCAAGAGCGATTACAAGAATATCCACACGGGTATCGAGATGAACTTCGGAATAACTCCAAACGTACCCGAAACCGAAAGGCAGCTTGAAATAAAATCTCGGATCGCGGAATTGGAAAACGCGCGTGATGATCCCGAATTGCGCGGCAAATTCTATGCGGAGATCGCCGCCGATACGGAAATAGAGTACCCCGTGTACAGCGAGAGAAATATGGAGCGCGTTTTTGAGCAAATGCCCTCCGCGACAAAGGTGGCGGGAAAAGCGTTTTGGGAGGAACAGGGCTATACTCTGAACGAGAACGCAAAGGGCGTTGAAATAATCGCGCCGCAAATGGACGAGGACGGAAATCCCGTGCTTGACGGAAACGGTAAGCAGATGTTTACGGAAATTACCGTTTACGATATTTCCGAAACAAACGCGTTTGAGAAATCGTTGGATAAAGAATTAGACGGCTTGCGTCGCGAGTATGACGAGGAAAAGGTCAGCGCGTTTGATATGTCCGATGATAAAAAAGTCGTTCTTTCCGACGAGCAAAGCGGCAAAAGCGTTGAAATAAACGTTTCCGGCAAGCTGAAAAAATCCGACGTTTCGGAAATTCTGCGTAATGAATTGGGTTACTCCGAGGTGCAAGCGGATATTGCGGCAAATAAGCTGTGCTACGATCTGGAATTAGATAAGCGCACATTCTTTGCGAAGCCCACTCAGATAGATAATCTTGACGCGCTGAAAACAAATATCCGCTATCCCAGCGAGGATTTAACGCTCCGCGACGTTCGGTTTGACGCGGTTAATTTCAAGGACGGTCAAGATACTCACCTGATACTGCAAAACGGAGATAACGCGGTCGGGCTTACTCCCGCGAAAATGTCCGAAACGGAAATGAAAAATCTCTGCGTAAATCAGCTTGGCTTGTCGGAATACCAAGCGGATAAGGCGGTAGCGAAAGCCGTTAAGATAGAAAGTCAAGTTCGGTCGCAGATCGAGGAGCGCACGGTTGACAAGCAGGGCATTTCAAGAGAAATAAATATCGAGCGTACAGCGGACAACACGTTTTCCGTAAAACTCGGAGATAAGGAAAAATTCTATAATTTCTCGACGATAAACCTTGACGTTAAAATAGCGGAGCATTTCGATATTCCCCGCGAGAACGCGCGGAATATTATCAACAAGGCAAAGAAACAGAGCGTTTTGCAGAACAGAATTAACAATTCCGTCAAGAAGAAAAAGCCGCCGAAAGCCGCTGCGGAAACGCCGAAAATCAACACAAGTAAGGGGTTGAAGCATTGAAAAAGAAGAAATTAGACCCGCTTAATATCGCGCTGTACGGAATGATAATCTTCGCGGTGCTGTACGTTTCGGCGGCGCTAGGCGCGGCTATGGACTTGTCGGTCGGCGAGGACGGCGTTCTGGATTTTACGGCGCTTATGGCAAACGTTGAAGCGGTGCTTACATCTCCCGAAACGGTATGGGCGCATTTCACAGACTTTTCGGGTTACGGCGCAAAAATAACACTGCTTGTCGCGTTTGCGCTCGGAATATACGCGCTGATGAAATACACATCAAAAAAGCGACTGCACCGCAAGGGCGTAGAACACGGCTCGGCGCGTTGGGCTAACGCCAAAGAGGAACAATTTCTCCGCGATAACGAGGATAAGAAAAAGCATAAGCACGATTGGATAGGCAAGCTGCCAAGGCTTTTAAAATTTCTCGAAAAGCCCCTGCGCATAGTGCTTAGAGCGCCCGCGTTTAAAGAAATACCATACGAAACGGACAACAACATAATTTTAACACAAGAGGTCAGAATGTCGCTGAATACCAGACAGCACCGCGAAAACTTAAACGTTTTGGTTATCGGCGGTTCGGGCGCGGGTAAATCGCGCTTTTACGTTAAGCCAAATTTAATGCAGCTTAATACAAGCTATGTCGTGACAGACCCCAAAGGCGAATTGCTACGTTCGTGCGGCAAACTGCTCAAAAAGGCGGGTTATGAGATACGCGTTTTCAATCTTATAGATATGGCGCACTCCAACAATTACAATCCGTTTAATTACGTTTACGATAAAAGCGGCGAAATGAACAAGACCTATGTTATGAAAATGGTCAACTGCCTGATGAAGAACACCAAACAGGAGGGCGCGTCGGGCGGAGAGCAATTCTGGGACGATAGTACAAAGGCATTAACGCTTGCTATCGCGTTTTATCTGCTTGAAAAGAAAGACGCGAAAGACGGAAACGGCAACTCGCTTGACCGAAATTTTTCTACCGTTATGCGGCTGATGAGATTAGCCGAAATATCCGAACAGGACGAAAACCATCGTTCGGAACTTGACGATATGATGGACGAGTTGCGGGAGGAAAACCCGATGAGTATAGCGGTGTCCTATTACGCGGATTTTAAAAAGGCTCCTGCCGAAACGGCTAAATCAATACTTATTTCGGCGGCGGTAAGATTTGCCGCCTTTAATCTGCCCGAAGTCGCGGATTTAACGCACACGGACAATATACACCTTGATACCCTCGGTGACAAAAAAACGGCGCTGTTTGTAATCATTCCGTCCTCGGACGCGACATTCAATTTCCTCGCGGCGATGATGTACACGCAGTTATTCGATACGCTTTACGATACCGCAAATTTCAAGTACGGCGGTCGTTTGCCCGTACACGTCCGCTGTCTGCTTGACGAGTTCGCGAATATAGGCACTATCCCCGATTTCGATAAACTTCTCGCGACAATGCGTTCAATGGAGATATCCGCGAACATAATCATACAGAATTTGGCGCAGTTGAAAAAAATGTATGACAAGTCGTGGGAGATCGTCACGGGCAACTGCGACAGCTTATTATTTCTTGGCGGCAAAGAGGACAGTACGCTTGAAGCCATTTCAAAATCGCTCGGCAAGGAAACGATAGACGTTGTTTCGCAGAACAGAACGCGCTCCCACAAATCTCCGTCAATGTCGGAGAATAATTCCATTCTGGGGCGAGAGTTGATGACCCCCGATGAATTAAAGGTAATGAAAACTAACGAGTGTGTTTTAATGGTTCGCGCGTTGTACCCGTTTTTCTGCCACAAATTCGATATTGAAAAGCACGTTAATTACGCGTATCTGGAGGACAGCAACCAAAAATACGCGTATCTTATCGACGATCTGCACACGGAAAAAGCGCCCGATCCGAAGATCAACCATTCCGAAAAAATACCGCCAAAGGGAGTTTCAAAGCCTATCGACGATGAAAAACCGATAACTGACGTAGATATTCCCGAAGATGAAACGGAGGTGTATGAAATGGCGGGAGATAACCTTGACAATGAGTTTGTCGGCGATGAGAACGAGATAGCGGCGGCTCTTGCTCGGAACGAGCAGAACGCCGTTGTTTTGTCAAGCGACAAATATTACAATTCCGATGATAAATTGGATTTCGCTGACATAGAGCTGCCCGCGCCCGAAAATATTGCTCCGCTGGATATGACCGAGCGGAAAATTTTTGGTGAGAGCGACTATAACGCTATGTTCGACAGCGCGGCTATTTTTTAAAACTTGTTTTACGGATACTTCCGCATAAGGCGGTTGTACATAAATATTTTTTTCAAAGGAGGTTTTCTGTTATGGAAAACAAGATCACACTCGCGGCTCGTAAGGAGCGCACAAATCCCATTAAGAGAGCATTTGCAGCGGCAAGCAAAAGGGTTCAGCGTGTTGTTACCACCGTTACGTCTATGCTCACGGTAACGCTTTTGACTACCATTTCCGCGTTTGCCGCGCCCGCTAGCGGCACTAGCGGCGGTACGGTCGATGGTGAGGCAGCGTTTAATTCGGTTATCGGATTTTTCGCCACTTGGATTGGGCGTATCGGCTTGGTTGTCGCGTTTGTCGGCGGCGTAATGTTCGCGCTTGCGATCAAGAATGACGACGCGGAAGCAAAAACGCGCGGTCTTATGACACTTGCCAGCGGCTTTGTTGTGTTCGCGCTCACGCTCTCACTTAATTTGTTCGGCATAACGGCATAAGCGCGGCAGATTAACGTTTCATTTATTTTTTGAAGCGGCGGCACGGTAAAGCAAACACGTTGCCATATGTGGCAAACACTACGCGACATCGTGTCGCGGATTTCCCGCGCCGCCGTTTCTCTTTTTCCCGAAAGGAGGTTTTATGTGGAGTTACGGGCAATGTATGGATAATATAAAAAATATCGTTCGCGAACTGAATACGATGTTTTCAATGCTTATCGAGCTGCTCACGAATGACGGTCTTTTAACGACAGCCACAACGTCGCTCCCGAATTTGGTCGCGGCGATAAAGGCTATGGCAATAACGCTTTGCGTTATGTTTTTCCTCATCGACTTTTTCTCAAAAACTCTCCACCTTCAATGGGTGACTTGGGAAAACGTACTGATGTTGTTTATAAAATTGGTTGTCGCAAAGGTGTGCGTGGATAACGCGGAATTATTCACGACCATTCTGTATAAGGGCTTTAACAGCTTTGTCGGCGCTATAAGCGGCACGGTAACGCAGTACAGCTTTATAAGCGGCGATAATATGACTAAGGCTCAGTACTTTGTATCAGCGTCGGACGCACACCTTATCGTCAACGATACGAACGCGGGATTTTTGAATTTTCAACCCCTTTTAATGAATTTGCAGATAACAATTCAAGGTCTGATAATGAAAATAGTGCTGATACTTGCCAACGTCGTGGTGATAGCAAGGCTGTTTGAGCTGACGGTCTACACAATGATAGCGCCCGTGCCGCTGTCTACGTTCGCTTGCGAGGGATTATCCGACGTCGGAAAGGGATTTTTGAAATCCTACGCGGCGGTTTCATTGCAGTCAATAGTGTTGGCGCTGATGTTTATATCCTATTCCGCGATAAACAACGCCCTTATAAGCGGTAACATAGGTAGCACGAATTTAACGCTCAGCGGAGTATCCGGCTTGATAACCACTCTGACGTTGGCAATGGGCGTAATGCAGTCGGGCGCGTGGTCGCGGAAGATTTGCGGCGCTATGTAAATCCCGAAAGCAGCTGTACAAGCGCAGAGAGCGAAGCGAACGGAGATTGTGCGGCTAGGCTAGACCGAATATTCGCAAAGCGGATATTCAGGCGGTTCGGGATTTGCTTTTAAAATATGGAGGTGCATAAATTGATTGAAATCAAGATACCGAAAGAGATAACCGATTATAAGGAAAAATTTCTTTTCGGTCTGACTATTCGGCAATTCGTATCAGCGGTGGCGGCTCTCGCGGTCTGCATACCGCTGTTTATTTTCGGCAAGGACTATCTCGGTGAGGATGTTATAGGGTGGGTGATTATCCTGATCGCCATTCCCATTTTCGCTTTCGGCTTTTTCAAATATGACGGTATGCCGTTTGAAAAATTTCTCGGTATGATATACCGCCAGAAATGGGTAGAGCCGCAGAAACGCGTTTATGAGGAATTGCCCGTGTTCTGGAGCTGCCGCGAGGAAATAATCGAGGACAGGATAGCACATCAGCTTGCCGAGATAAAGCGCGGTAAGAAGTTATCGAAACGAAAGGACGGTGCTAAACATTGAGTAAACTCAAAAGCAAAAAGCCTATCGCGGACAATTCCGCAAAGATCGCGGATAAGGCTCGTATAGCAAAACAGCGCAAGCCCCGCAAGGTCAAGGAAAAAGCGGAGGTGCGCCGAGTGGCGCGTTCGGTACAGGACACCATACCTTACGAACACGTTCACGGAAAATATATTTTTGAGGTGGCGAAAAACCGCTATTCCGTGACCTACGCATTTACGGACGTGACCTACAACGCCGCCGACGGAGCGGAACAGGAGCGTATCTTCTTAGCCTACGGCGATATGCTCAACTCCTTTGATACTACCGACGATATTCAGATAACGCTGCATAACAATGTTATAAATCAAAAGGAGTTTTCGGGGAAAATCCTTTTAAAGCCCGCAAACGACGGATTTGACGAATATCGCGAGGAATACAACGAAATGCTCCTTGACAAAATGCAGCAGGGGCAGAACGGTATAACCACCAAGAAATATTTCACGGTGACGGTAACGGCGGCTAACCTCGAATTGGCGCAGCAGAAGATAGCGGCGAGCGAGATTGCGCTCCGCACCAGCTTTCAGAAGATAGGCGCAAATATCGAAAAGCTGAAAGCCAACGAGCGCATACGTATTATTGCGGATATATTCAGAGGGGTAAATCAGGAGATACGCCCGATAACCGCCGCTCAGTTTATGCGCGGTGCTGAAAAGTCGCTCTGCTGTCCCGATTACTTTGAATTTAAAAAGGATTATTTCCTTTATAATGACAAATTCGCGAGAATGGTCTATCTGAAACATCTTCCGTCCTCGCTTGTGGACGATATTCTCAAAGACCTTTGCGAAACGTCGCTCCCGATAGTCGTGACCGTGAACATTTCTCCCGTCGAGCCGAGCGAAGCAATAAAGGTAGTTAAGCGGCAGCTTACGGCTATGCGCTCAAATAAAATGCAGAAGGAGAAAAAAGCCGCGCAGCATGGCGTGTATACCGACGTTATTTCCGACGATCTGAAACAGTCGCTCGAAGAGGGCGAGGAACTTCTGAACGACTTGCAAAGCAAAAATCAGAAGATGTTTTTGCTTAACCTTGTCGTTATGATAACAGGGTCAAGTTTTGAGGAATTGGAAAACAATACGGATAAGGTGGAAAGCGTTTTCCGCACAAAGGTCTGCACCACATCACGCGCGAATTACCAACAGGAGGACGCGCTTGCAAGCTGTCTGCCCCTCGGAAACTGCCGCCTTAAAGTGCGGAGAACATTGACTACCGAGAGCGCTTGCGTATTTATGCCGTTTAACTCAAAGGAACTTTCGCAGGAGGGCGGCGTGTATTACGGCTTGAACCAGACCACAAATAACCTTATCGTGTTCAACCGCGCGTCGCTTATTAACGCGAACGGCTTTATTCTCGGCTGCCCCGGTTCGGGTAAATCGTTCTCGGCGAAAAGAGAAATGGTCAACGTGTTCCTTTCGACAACGGACGAAATAATCATCGTCGACCCCGAACGCGAGTATACAAACCTCGTTAAGGCGCTCGGCGGCGAGCTGCTTTACATTTCCGAGAGCAGCGATACGCACCTCAATCCGCTTGAAATATCCATTGAGGAATACAACAAGGGTGAGGACGTTGTATCGTCAAAATATGATTTCTTCCTGTCATTCTTTGAGACGATTATGGGTAAGTCGGGCATATCTCCCGAACAGAAAACCATTATTGACAACTGCTTGCACGAGGTTTACCGTGATTTTCTGCTCGGCAAAACTACGGAAATGCCCACGCTCAAGGACTATTACGAAATTCTCTCAAAGGAACAGTCGGAGGAAGCAAAGCCGCTGTATATGTCGCTTGAACTCTATGTCAACGGCTCTATGAAAACATTCTCCTATCCGTCAAATGTGGACGTAAATAACCGTGTGGTGGTCTACGATATAAAGGATTTGGGAAAGCAGTTAAAGCCGCTTGGTATGATGGTCGTGCTTGAAAACCTGTGGGACAAGATCGTCCGCAACAGAGAACGCGGTATCCGTACACGCATTTATATTGACGAAATATATCTGCTGTTCCGCAACGAGGAAAGCGCGAATTTCCTGTTTGAATTGTACAAGCGTGCCAGAAAATGGGGCGGTATTCCTACGGGAATTACCCAGAACGTGGAGGACTTGCTTAAATCCGATACCGCGCGGTCTATGCTCTCAAACTCGGAGTTTATACTTATGCTCAATCAGGCGGCAAGTGACCGCGATCAGCTTGCGCGGCTGCTGAAGATTCCCGAAACTATGATGAGTTTTGTCACGGGAGCGCCTGCGGGTTCGGGATTGATATATTGCGGCTTGAACGGCTCACTTCCCTTTAAGGACGATTTCCCGACGGACACAAAGCTGTACAAGCTGATGACAACAAAGTTTGGTGAGTGATATGAAGATATTGCTTGCCTGTGAGGAAAGTCAGCGCGTGACGGTCGAGATGAGAAAATTAGGTCACGAAGCGTATAGCTGTGACTTAATTCCCTGTTCGGGCGGCTATCCCGAATGGCATATACAGTCGGACGTGCTGCCGCTTATAAACGGGAACTGCGATTTTACGACAGCGGACGGCGCTTTACATAAGATATCTGGCAAGTGGGATATGATAATCGCCTTTCCCCCTTGCACCTATCTTACCAACGCGGGAACGCGGCACTTTTCGCCGAAATGCAGCACTCCCGAAAAAATAGCGACGCGTAAGGAATTGCGCGAAAGAGCCGCCGACTTCTTTATCAGTCTTGCGAACGCCGATTGTGAACGCATAGCGATTGAAAATCCCGTAGGATATATGAGCCGTCACTACAAGCCGCCTACGCAGATAATCGAGCCTTATTATTTCGCGGAAAGCGTTGACGATAAGGAAAATTACGTTACAAAGCGGACGTGCTTATGGCTAAAAGGCTTGCCGCCGCTGAAGCCTACCGCCGATCTGCCGCGCCCCAAGCCTATCCGTGAGTATACAAACATACACGGAAAAACAAAGTATGTGGGTTGGTGTATGAACGTCGGCGGCAAAAATCAAGCGGAACGCGCAAAGCGGCGCTCCAAAACGTTTTTCGGAGTAGCCAAAGCAATGGCGGAACAGTGGGCGGGAATTTTGCCGCCTGTTCCCTTAAAGGAGGTGGTAATCTGAAAGTTATAATTGACAAAAACGGCATAAGCGGTCACGTTGTCAACGAAAAAGCGGAATTTACACACAAGGTCGGACAGAAAGACGCGCTCTCAAAGCGAACGGACGGAACGCTCTCAAACAAGAACACACGAACGGTCGGCGGGAACATTCCTCGCGCGAATGAAATGCCAAAAACGGGCGGAAGTTTTGAGGGTAATGTAAGAAATATCCATCGCCCTCTTGAAAAGACGGCGCGTTATTCGGGCGGCGATAAATTGAACGGCGATACGCGGAACATTCCGCAAATAGTTGAACATCAGACATTCGGCGAAGTCAAAACCGAAAAAAGCGGTAATATCACGCACCATATCCCGAATATGGCGGCGCAAAAAGGTGCGGAACATTCGCCGCGCGGCTCTCCGAAATCGTCTTTGCAGAAAAACCTGCGGCTTGCGGATAAGAAAAAATACAAAGTCCTTAAAAACGGCACGGTTGAGGGAAACGCGCTCACCAAAAAGAAAATGCGCGTTATCAACCACAAAAAAGCGGCTAAACTGCAAAAGGCTAAGCTGAAAAAGCTGAAAAAACAGCGGATAAGGTTTGAAAAACAGCAGTCGCAGCTTATAGGTATAGCAATGGGCGGTTTTGCCGCGCCTAAAAAAGCTGACGTTTCCAAAATGGTCGGCGGCGCGAAAAAGGCGGTCAATCTCGCGAAAAAGCCCGTTGACGTTCTGAAACGGCAGTTTTACAGCCGAGCCGACAAATCCGACGATAACGGCGTAAAAGCCGCAAAGCTGGGTTTACAAATCGAGGAATACGGCACAAGCGCCCTGAAAACCGCCGTGCATACTGGTGCGAAAACCGTCAAGGGCGGCGCAAAAATAACCAAGCGCGTTTATCGGAAAATACATAAGCCGACCTCTGCGGAGCTGCGGCGAAGATTGCGAAAACGCGTAAATCACAATTTGGTCGCAGAGGCTAAATTTCTGGCGAAACGCGCTGTGAAGAACGGTGCGAAAACCGCGGGAAAAGCAGCCGCAAAAGCCGCGAAAACAGGAGCAAAGGCAACGGCGAAAGCGGCGCAAGCCGCCGCAAAAGCGGTAGCAAGCGCAGTCGCTAAAATTGTCGGGCTTATTGCCGAAACTATGCCGTACAGTCTTATAGTGATTGCGGCTATCGCATTGGTGATAATTCTGGCGCTTATGTTTACATCACTTATAAGCGGCGCGGGCGGTTCTGTCGCGGGCGGCGGCGCGTGGCTTGTCGACGACGATAAAAACCAGACCCCCGAAGAAATTTACGAGGGCTACAAGGAATTTATCGAACAGGCTAAAGACGTTATGGAAACACAAGCAAAGGACGCGCTGGAGGATAACGTGTCGGATTTCTGCAACGGTGATACGTCCGCACCTCGGAAAATCATTCAGTATGTTGACAAAAGCCATAATGTCACGTTTTATCCCGCAAGAGGCGCGGACAGCACGATAAACGGATATATTGAGCAGTTCGGCACGGAGGACTACGCAGACTATATGTCCCTGCTTTTCGTGCTTATGACAAGGGAAAAGCAGCAAGCCGACGGCGTTACCGATGAGGAAATATACGACTTCGATTTCAAAAAATCCGATTTCGAGGAATTTATGAAAACGGTAAACGACAACATTTGCCGGTGGGGAGATACGTTTGTATATAAGACTGCGGTTGAAACCTCGCCGCACTCCTGCCCGGGACGGAATTGCAAAACAGAGTACATTTCGGGCTGTCATTGCGATTACTACATTGACGATGAGGATGAGATACATTATTACTGCGGCGGTCATCCGTACTGCCCCGTTGATCATACAAAGCTCACAGTTAAGCTCTATACGGTCAAGGACTATTACAACAAGGAATATTCCGAGATATACGGCTTTACCGAAAACGAGAAAACGCGGTATGAAGCGTCGAAAGCAATAATTCAAGGCTTGCTTGAATATTGGGAGGGATAAATATTTTTAGGAAACTGTATTCTTACATCACGGGAAAAAGCGTTAAACAGCGTATCTGTATTTGCATAGTGCTTACCGCTATGCTTACGCTTTTGATTTTCACGGTCAAGGCGAATTTCTCTGATACGAATACGCCGAACACTTCAATCTCGGAGTCTGCCGACAATGGCGGGGAGAGCGAAACGGAGGATTACAAGCCGCCCGTTTTTCACATCAGTCTTATCGACAGCGGAGTGTTGCTTGCCGTGATCGCGGCGTATTCCGTACACAAAATACGCGAAAAGCGAAAGCAAGGGAGGTTGTGATATGCCGACCTATAACGACCGCCTGAGATACCAGAAAAAACGGCTCGGCGAAAAGGAAAAACAACTTGAACGGTTTACGGCAAGCCTTGAAACGGCAAAGGAAAACATCAAGAACGTCAATAAGGAGATCGCCGATATAAAAGCCGAGATCGCTAATATCGAAACTCGGCTGCTTGCCGAGATGATAGCCCAAAAGGGTATCAGCATATCGGAATTGTCGGCGGCAATAGAAAAAGGTGTGCTTGCGAACATTACCGAAAAACCGTCCGATAAGTCTGAAAAAACAGACGTTGAAAAAAATGCCATATGTGGTACAACCGAATTACCCGAAAAGGAGGGGTTAGATGAAGTTAGTAATAGCGGAGAAACCGTCGGTGGCTCGTGACATTGCTGCGGTTATAGGCGCTGATGAGAACATCAACGGCGTTTTGCGCGGTAACGGTTACATAGTTACCTCAGCGCGGGGGCATTTGGTGCGGCTCAAAGAGCCGCAGGAGTATGATCCGAAATATGAGAAATGGAATATTTCGGATTTGCCGATAAATCCCGATTTTGAGTTTTTGCCGATAGAAAAAGCGGCTGACGTTCTGGAACGGCTTGAAAGTCTTATGAACAGCGCGGAGGTCGACGAGATAATCTGCGCGACAGACGCGGGGCGCGAGGGCGAGTGCATTTTCAGATACGTCTACGATTACATTGGCTGCAAAAAGCCGTATTCCCGTCTGTGGATTTCCTCACTTACCGCCGAAAGCATACGGAACGGATTTAATAATCTGCTCCCCGCCGCCGATAAGGAAAATATGTTCGCGGCGGGAATTACCCGCGCCAAAATTGATTGGCTGTGGGGTATGAATTTAACGCGGCTCTACACAAAACATCTCGGTGCGCTCTGCCCCGTCGGGCGCGTCCAGACTGCCGTTGTCAATATGATAGTTCAGCGCGACGGCGAAATTGACGGGTTTACAAAAAAGCCGTATTTCAAGCTGCGTTTGAGCAACGGAGCGGAGTATTTTGACGATAGCGGCGATTACTTCACCACCTACGCCGAAGCGGAAAACGTCAAGGCAAAATGCGAAAACTCCGTTTGCAAGGTCGTTTCCGCTGAAACAAAGCTGAAAAAGGAAAACCGTCCTCTGCTTTTCTCGCTCACCTCTTTACAGATAGAGGCTAATGAAAAACTCGGTTTTTCGGCGGCGACAACGCTTACGGTAATGCAGACGCTTTACGAGAAAAAGCTGCTTACTTATCCGCGCACCGACAGCAATTATTTAACGGAGGATATGAGCGCAATACTGAATGACCGCGTTGGTATGCTCCGCGCATATACGGGCGCGGCGAGCGATCTGCTTGCCGAGGGGCTAACGGTTGATAGCCGTATTATCAATAACAGTAAGGTGTCCGATCATCACGCGATCATTCCGACCGAATACATAGCGAACGTAAGCGGTACGGAATTATCAGCGAATGAGCGGGCAATTCTGGATATGGTGATAACGCGTTTTCTGGCGGCACTTTCGCCACAGTACGAATACACCGAAACGGAGTATGTGTTTGATGTGAACGGCGAGAGATTTCATTGCAAGTCAAAAAGCACCGTTAATCTCGGTTGGAAAAAATTCTATATCGAAACGGAAAATTCCGCGCTCGTTTCTTATTCGGAGGGTGACGAGTTTCCCGGCGGAAATATCGAGATCGCGGAATGTGAAACAACGCCGCCGAAACGCTTTACGGAAAGTACTCTGCTGAAAGCTATGGAGAACATAGACCGCCGTATTGAGGATAAGGAATTGTCCGAGTACGTTTCCGAACGCGGACTTGGCACTCCCGCGACCCGCGCCGCCATAATCGAGCGCATTATAAAGGTCGGGTTTGTGGAGCGCAAGGGCACAACTCTTGTTTCCACCGATAAGGGTAAAACGGTTATCGCCCTGCTCCCCGACGAGGTAAAGAGCATTGAAATGACTGCCGCTATGGAATTGCAGTTATCCGCTATCGAAAACGGAACGGCTGCTGCGGACGAGGTAATATCGGGGATAATCGCTAAGATCAACTCGATAATCGCCCTTGAAAATTCAAGAGCGCATACCTCCCTCGCGCCCCCTCGTGAACCGCTCGGAATATGCCCTGTTTGCGGCGGCGCGGTATACAAATTTGCTAAAGACGATAAGACGGTTTATTACTGTGAAAACTCGCCGAAAGCGTGTTATTTCCGTTTATATGAGGACGATTATTTCTTCTCGTCAAAGGGAATGAAATTAACGGAAAGCATAATAAAGACTTTGCTCTCAAAGGGCAAGGTCAAGATAAGCGGCTTTAAATCGGAGCGTACGGGGAAAAACTATGACGCGGCTGTTTCTTTTGCGGAGAGAACAGACAAGAACGGCAATAAAAAGGTCGGGTTTAATATGGAATTTGATAATTCCAAGAAAAAGTAACGGAAAGGAGAGTTTTATTTGTATTTTTTTCGTATAGAGATTTCCAGCTTTGATGACGCGACAAAAACGCTGTTCGTCATTCCCGAACAGAACGCCGACGAACAGGGCGTACCGTTTGACGAAAAAATCCTTACACGGACAGAGGAATACAAGACGTTCATTAAGGAAAACGCGACAAGTATGGTGGACGGTATCTACACGCAATTCAAGTGTGAGGAAGTCCTTGAAAACATTACCGAGGACGATTTCAACAGGTTATTGTCGGAGGGTAAGGCTCAGCAGCTTGACAGCAACAGCTTTTCCATTTCGACAGGCTTTAAGCCCAAGAAGTCGGGCGGAAAAAAGGATATGAAAACATATCTGATAATCGGCGGTATCGCGCTTGCTTTGGTGGTCTTGCTTATTGTTTCGGCAGTCGCGGGGCGCGACGGTGACGAGGACTTGACAACATCAACCGAAAGCACGGAGAGTTCCGAAATAACGGACAGTTCCGACAGCGCGGACAGTTCGGATATTTCCGACAGCACAAGTTCTACGGATAATTCCTCCGAGGACAGCAATTCCGAGCAGTCGGAAAGCACGACATCTTCCGAATATATTGACGAGCCGCCGACAGAGCCGCCCGACAACTCAACGGCTGATGAGAACGGCTACACGAACGTAGGGTACAGACCGACAACAAACTCGTCAAGCGGCGGTCAAAGCGGCATATATCTGATCTCGTTCAACACAAACGGCGGCGAGGGAACACTTGACAGCATTTCTTCTCAATCGGGGCAATATGTGGTGCTGCCGAGTGCCGAGAGTGCCGCAAGGTCTATCAGTAAAAAGGGGTATAAGCTGATTGGGTTTTCTGACAACACGGAAATCCCCTATCCGCTTTACCATTACAAAATGCCGTGCGAAAACGTGACAATGTTCGCGGTATGGGAGCCTGAAACATTCACGGTCACTTATAATTCCAACGGCGGCACGGGAACGCTTTCACGCGCGGAGGTAAAATTCGGCGCGGAAATACCGCTCCCTACGGACGTAGCTGTATATAAGGACGGACTTTTCCTTTCGGGCTGGGCTAAAACTTCAAACGCAAAAGTGCCGCTGAAAACCTTGACAATGCCCTCCGAAAATATAACGCTTTACGCGGTCTGGAGCAATAAAGCGCCTACGGCAAAAATTACCTTGCACTATGATGATAAACTCCAGATCATAGAAAAGGAGATCGGCTCGACCGTCAATATGCTTGACAGCTTCGGCGTGAGCAAGGACGGTTACACGGTCGAGGGTTGGTACTTTGAAAATTCCCCGACGCGGCTTGAAAACCTCCGTATTGACGGCGACTGCGACGTTTACGCGAAATGGCTGACAGCGGAATACATCACGGTTACCATTGACCGAAGTTACCTCAATAAGGGCGCGGAAACGTACAGAATACCGCTTGATATGACGGGCAAGGCAAAGCTGAAGCTGCCGAAGATCGACGATAAGACCGATATTTACAATCACGTTGCGGGCTGCACCTACGGCTACTCCGACAGAAAACAGACGGGCGAATTCGGTACGATAAAATATTTCGGCGATACGGAGTGTGAATTTACCCGTGATACTACGCTTTACCGAGTGCTGAACGAATACGGAGGCGGCGCGGGTACGCGTGAAAATCCGTACATAATCGGTTATTACGACCAGCTTATAAGACTTTCCGACAGACAGGCAAGCGGATATTTCGTCCAGACTGCGGATATTAAATTCCCGTCCGACGTTAAGCGCAAGCCCATTGACACAAAGATGATCTCGCGCGGCTATGAGAATAAGTCCTATGACTTTTTCGTATACGACGGCGGCGGTCACACGATAAAAGGCTTGACGGGAACGGGCGGCTTGTTCGGGAATATATCGGGCGCGACTGTTAAGAACGTTATAATTGACGGCGCGAGGATAAGAGCGTGCGATTATGATAACGTTGGTATCCTGTGCAACGAAATATCCTCTTATTCGTTTGACGGCGCGGACGGAGCGCGTGATTACGCAACGGGCAACTCCAAAATTCAGAATTGCACCGTCAAGAGCAGTAAACTCGACGGAGAAAACGCCGTGAATATCGGCGGTATCTGCGGTTATGGCGGCGTTATTTCGGACTGCCTTGCAAGCGAGATAGATATAAACGGCGGTGAAAATGTTGGGGGCATAGTCGGGAATGCTTGCTCCGTGACAGGCTCTATTGCCAACGGCATAACCACCGGCGGCGAGATAAAATCTGCTGGCGGTATTGCGGGTACGGCTTACGGAGCGAAAATCTATGATACCGACGGAGAGGGCTACTATTCGGGCGGTAACATAATCGGCTGCGGAGTACGGACGTTCGTGTCGTATGCCGAGAACAGCGGCGGTATTGTCGGAACGTCCACGGCTCGGACAGGCTCGGCATATATAAAGAGCTGCTATACCGCTAATATTTACCTCAACGGTAAAAACAACGGCGGCATCGCGGGCGCTGACGGTGAGTTTTTGCCGCATAGGATAGTGTACTGTCTGGTTGATAACGCCAACGGCTATGCGGTCATAGGTGGAAATGATGTGCGGTCGGTGAGCAAGACTATGGTGCTTTCCGTACCGGCAGACAGCGGACTTACGGTTGACGGAGTGCTTTCGGTGCTGAACTCTGCAAGCAGCGGTTACGGCAATTGGACGCGCTTTGACGATAAAAACAACGGGTATCCCTACCCGTCAAAAATCAATTTTTAGGAGGTTATCACTATGGACAACAATTTCAGCGGTTTGAATGAAAAGGAGCGTATTGAATGGCTCGTTGACGGGCTCATCACGGCAGAGGAGGAACGCGACAGCGCCCTTGACCGCTTGGAGGAAAAGGAACTTGAGAACCTTTCGCTTCGCGGCAAGCTGAGTGCAATCGGCTACATTCTCTGCGAAGATGACAGCGGCGATGACACCGAAATTTCTGACAGCGATAATATTGATATTCCCGATCTGTTTTAAGGAGGACTATGATGTACAACAAGATCACGTTAATGGGGCGCTTGGTTTCCACGCCCGAACTCAAAGCTACAAAGGCGGGCGTTCCCGTCACTTCCTTCAGCATTGCCGTTGACAGACGGTACAAGGCTAAAGGTGAAAAGCGAAAATGCGACTTTTTCAACATCGTATGTTGGCACAACAATGCGGAGTTTGTCTGCAGGCATTTCACCAAAGGCTCTATGATTTTGGTAGAGGGCGAAATGCAGACCTACCGCCCCGAAACGAACGGCGAGGGCAAAAATTACACTTGGTATGAGGTAGTTGCCGACCTTGTATCATTCACGGGAGAGCGTCGGAATGGCGAACGCGTGAACGACCCCGCGCCCGTTATTCCCGAACAGAACGGCATAACGGCTCTGTAAATCTTACATTATAAAGCTGCGCTAACGGCTTTTTACGGGCAGAAAGGAGGACTTTATGGCAGATGAAAACAAACAGGATTGGCAGTTATACATAATCCCCGATCTCAGAACTTGGGCTTTTCCGAAAGAGTATGAGCAGCAGACCAAAATCGAACGTTTCAATACGCTTGACGAAGCGAAAAGGCGGTTTGACGAGCTGCGGCACAAGCCGTATATTTTCGAGAAAGCGGTCGGCAACGACGGACAGCCCTCGGCGCGGCTCACATTGGGCGTTGAAAAGGGCGCGGCGGCTTTTGATATTCTTCAAGTCCGCGGCGGCGAAAACGTATTAGTGACGGATTTTACACGGGATAAGGACTTTTCCTCCGATGAAAGTCTGTTGTCGGCTATCCGCAAGGTAGTTTCCGACGTCGGATTTGATAAGGTAAGTCATTATCCGAAATTGGAAAACGGTAAATTCGGCGCTCCCTCTCTTGTGCCGTTTCACGAGTGGACGGCTGAAAATCCGCAGTATGATCTGGCGTATAAGCCCGCGCCGCTTTACAATAAGCCGTTTGCATACGCAAAGGAAAACGGCGAGATCGACAAATGGCGAAACAGCTTGCGTGAAACGGAAAAATGCGCTAAGTATATTGAAAAGCTTATCGGGCAATATCACGTTGATTATAATCTGAACACCGACACAATAATCGAGGGCGCGGTCGGAAGATACGGCACGGAACACGTCACATTGGCTCTCGCGTCTACCATTCGTCATAAGGAATGGGACGGGCGCTTTTCACAGAAAAACAAGGATTGGGCTGACAGCATTGATTTCCCCGAAGAAGCACGTTACAAAGAGATAAATGTTAATTCCCACTCCACTCTGCTTGACGCTGTTGTCAAGGATTACAGAGAATTTCTATTGACTTTGGAGAAAAATCTTGCCGAAAAGCAGGATATTTCAAATACCGAACATTCACAAGGAGGTACAATTATGGCTGAACACAACACTACCTTTGAGGTGTGGTCAATGATGAAGACCGACGACGGCGGCAGGACAAAGGCGCTTGCAAATCTCATTATCAACGGCGAGATCGCGGTAAACAACGTTAAGGTTATGGAGGGCGAGAAAGGCTTGAATGTCGTTATGCCGGGCAAAAAGGTCGGAAACGGATATGAGGACGTTGCCCACACCACCACCAAAGAGGCATACGCGGTAATGAAAGAAGCCGTGATGAGCAGCTACGATAAGCTGATAGCGTCGGGAGAGGAAAAGCTGAAGAACGACTTGGGTTTGGATAAGACCAAGCCCGCCGTTTCGGATATCAAGGTTACGCTCCGAGAGGTCAAGCACGATACCGTAAAGGCGGCGGGTCAGATCAAGATCGACGATTGCTTTGTTATCAATGATGTAAAGGTAATGAAGCCGAAAGACCCCGAAAAGCCGCTGTTCGTTTCTATGCCCTCTTACCCCAACCAAAAAGGCGGCTATACCGAATACGCGCTCCCCATTACAACCGCTATGCACGAAAAGCTTAATAATGAGGTAGCGGCAAAAGCGTTCCGCAATATGGAGCAGGTAACCTATAAGGGCGTGAAATATGCGGAACTCGGTGACAAGAACGCGGGCGAGATCGCGGCAACCTCTAAGCTGAACAACGTGTTTGCCGAAAAGCTGATGACTGAACTCGACAAGGCGGGTATTACATATCAGGCACGTATCGGCTCTAACACGGGTACGATAGTTTCCGTAAATACCGCGGATAAGCCCTGTCTTGACGAGATACAGAAGGCACTTGTGGCAGTGCTCAATCCTCCCAAGGAGGAAAAAAAGCCCGATACGGCGGCTCCCAAACAGGACGAAAAGCCCAAGCAAAAGCATTCACGACATTGATCTGTTACGACCTCTCCCCGTTCTCTCGTTGTCGGGGAGAGGTTTTCAACATTTTGTGGAAAACTGCGCCCAAATTATTTTTTAAAAAGGCTTGACTTTTGCGGTTTAATGTGGTAAACTATACTTAAAGGAGGTACTTGCTAATGGCACGAATTGACGAGGTGCGTCAAAAATATGAGGAAGTCACGGAACGGCTCTTCTCCGACAAGGAAACGTTCGCGGACTATCTCAAATTCGCGGGCAAATTTTACAAGCTGCCCTCGGCTCAGAGTATGGCGATATACGGTGCAAATCCCAACTCGGTTATGGTCGCGGACTATGACACTTGGAAAAGATTTGACCGACAGGTACGGAGAGGGACGAGCAGTATCGCCGTTCTCGATAACGGCAGTCTGAAACATTACTTTGATATTACTCAGACTACGGGCGAAAAAATGCCGTATCAATGGAAACTTGACAAGGATATCGCCGCGGCGCTTATTGAGGAAACGTATGAAAGCGAGGGCAGACGTTTTCAATCGTTCGCGGGCTGCCTGAATTATCTCGGCGCGTACAAGGCGCGTGAAAATCTCGCAAGCACGGTAAACTCGCTCAACATATCCGAGGATGACCGCAAGGGATTTGAAAAATCCTTTATATCAATGGTGCAGTATTTTATTGCAGCACGGTGCGAGTTGGGCGGAGTTTTCAAGTACAGCGGCACGGCGGATCTGTCCGCGCTCGATATGCTCAACAGCAATGCCGAAAAGGAAAAGCTGTGTGAGTTCGTGCAGATAACGGGCAAGTCGGTGCTGTTATCTATGGAACGCTCCATAAACAACATTATTATTCAAGGGAGGACAAACAGCTATGGAAGAAATAAGACAGATATGGTGCGAGGAGGACAAGAGGTTTTATCCCGAAACCAAGACGGAGAACGGCAGAACGTACAAGCTAGACCCACAGACGTTCGTGTATCTGGAGCAAATGGAGTTGGGGCTGACGGACGAGGAACAGGCTCTGATGAACGAGGATATAGGACAGTACGGGGAGAAGTGGAGGACGTATATGACGGAGAACCACCCCGAAGTGATACCGTCGCTGCAAGGTCGGCTGAAATGGGACTTGATACCCAGACAGATAGACAAGGAGGCTATGGAGTATCGGGAGCTGCTGAGGAAACAGTACGCGGAGAAGAACCCGCGCCCGACAACGTTCACGGAGATAGCGGAGTGGGAGAACACGCTCGGAATGATGATAGACAGGGCGATAATGGAGGACATAGTGCTGCAATATCGGGATTGAGCAGTGAGGACGAAAAAATTGCCACATATGGCAACGAGGTTGCTCAGTTGCGGCGCGTCAGTGAGCCGCTTTCGTCAAACACTTTTCAGCATAGTGTTGACACAACTTCACAACAGACTAAAGCGGAGGAATATTCCCCCGCTTTTTCTTTATCTGCCGATCAGAAGTATGTAGCCGACAAGACAGCGGAATTACTTGGTTATAGTGTCGATAAAGCCGTATTTGATAAGATTTATAACGGCGTATATGCGTATGCCTATGGCGCTAAAACGCCTATACAAAACATTCCCGATGATGAATTGAATGACGTTATTTCCGAGATCGCAAGCGCAATCACAAATACCGAAATTCCCGATGATCTGGATAAAATCTACGTTGACAGGGAGAATGAAACCGTCAAAATGGTCTATTACAATCCCGACAGCACGACGGGAGGACAGCTTGTCTACAACGAGTTTGATTTTGATGATATAGCAGACGCGCTAACTCACGAAAATCCGATTGACTACATTTTGTCATCTTGCAAACAGGCCGCCATTGATGTGGATATGGATGGATTTGGCGGCGCGGCGCGGGAATTTCTCGCCGATACCGAGGACTTTAACTCGCGTGACGAGAATTATCTTGATAAGCTGTTCGCACTTGCCGAGCCGACTTACACAATTTTGCAGCTTAAAGACGGTGACGATATGCGCGATTACCGTTTTGCCGATTTGTCGGAGCTCCGCGAGAAAGGACTTTCCGTTGAGCGCGGCAATTACAAAGCCGTATACAGCGGCAGACTTGAAAAAGGCATAACACTCGAAGATATTTACACGAAATTCAATGTTGATATTCCCGATGATTTTCACGGTCACTCGCTTGCCGTCGGAGATGTTATCAAGATTACCCGTGACGGGAAAACTGCGGCGCATTATGTTGACGGTTACGGATTTGAGGAAATTCCCGACTTTTCGATTGAAAAAACCGAAACCAGAAAAGCGGAGAGTACCGATATATCTGAACAAGACGAGGACAAAGACAATAACATTACCTTTGATGATATTCTCTCCGAGGTGCGCGGCGGCAAACCCGTAAAGATAACCGAAAAAGCGGAGGAAGTACAGCGGATAGCGGACGCGCGTAAGATAAAGTTTACAAACATTCGTCTGCAATACAACGAGGATAACGGTTTTCACCTGACCGCCGATACGGATATGGTAAAAGGCGCGATAATAACCGTTTTCGGACAGAATGAAAACGCGGTGAGGGATTACCTTTCGGAAAACGCGGAGCATACGGAATTGTCGCACACACGGCATATTGCTACGGTAAACGGTACGGGCTATTATGTTATGGATAAGGCACTTTCTAATAGCACTCTTGCCGAAATAAGGGAGGAATGCGACAAATACGTTATTACCGCGCCCTCGCTGAGTTATCCCGAAGATACTCTCGCGGAGCATAACATAACGTTTCTGAAAATCGGCCGCGATATTACGGAGAACGTTTTTGAAAAGAACGCCGCTGATATTGTTTCCGCTATGGATTTGGCTGAAAAAGCCGTACTCAAAGGCGAGAGCAGTCTGCATTTCGGCTTGCTCGGCAACGGCATAACCGTTTATGACGTTTCAAAATGGGATAACGCGGCTGACGATTACCCGACCGTCGCGCATATTTCCAACGAGGGCGCTGTAAAGTATTACGTTGATAAAAATACCCTCGGCGATGAGGATATTTTCCGTATCGAAAATGAAGCGGCAAGCGTTAAACAGCAATTTGCGGAGAGTTGGGAAAAGCTGCCGGTGGATATACGATACTCCAGAATATGGGATAAAGCAAACGCATTGTCAAAACCGCAATGGGATATTTTCTTTGCGGATAAAACGGCTCTGAGTATGGAGGAAACAGTCAAGAAATATGAACACGCCCTGATATACGGTGATGAGGATTTTCCCCCCGAAGCCAAAAGAACCGTAACCGCATACAAAGTAGGCGATTTCTACGAGGTGTTCAACGAGGACGCGCAGACAGCCGCCGATTTTCTGAACCTTACGCAGACAAAGCGCAACGGCGTACCTATGGCGGGATTTCCCGCGCACGTTTATGAGGATTACAGGCGTAAATTCGCTATGAACGGCTACTATCTGAAAATCGGTGATGAGCGCGAAATTGAAAAAATCTTTTCTGCCGCCGCTAAAGCTGCCGAGAGTACCATCACAAAATCCCCCGATGAATTAAAGGTCGGTGATCTTGTTCGCGGTAATGGTGAGATTTGGCGCATTACCAAAATAGACGGTGAATTTTCCGTTACTTTTGAGAATATCAACAAAGCGTCTAATTTATCCGTTCAATCAATTTGGGGGCATTGGAAAGAACAGTTTTTCAACACAGGATATGAATATGTTTCTCCCGCTGAACTTTCGCTAGATCAATTGAGCGAGATCGAGCAGTCGGCGGCAACGAAAAAGAATGCTCCCCAAACCTCAAAGACCTCCAAAAAATCTACCGAGGAATACGGCGGCGAACAGCTTAGTCTTTTCGGTGAAACTATCAGCGAGGTTGAAAATGCCGAAAAGACCATTATAAACGGCGTTGATGTCGAACAGGCTCTCAATGACGATATTATTTCCAGCGGAACTATGTTTCGCGACGGGAAATTCCGTATAGAAGAGTACTACCGCACCCACAAGGGCAATACTAATGACTTTGCAAAAATTATCGCAAAGGAATACGGCACGGGCGGTCATACGGTTGGCGGTTTTGACGGCAGGCTACGCGCCGTGAACTACGATAAAAAAGGTCTGGAAATAGTGATCAGACTTGAAAACGGCGAGAGTACAAGGGTCAATTGGAGTTGGAAGAAAATTGCCGACCGAATAGCGGCGCTTATCGACAAGCAAAAATATATCACACAAGAGGATATTGACGAACGTATCAAGAACGCCCGATATGAGTACAATCGCTATGAGAAAGGCTCGGAGGAACACGAACAGGCGGCGAAAATTCTTGATATGTACGGTGTGCGCCAAAACGCCCCGCTTGACAGGACTGCTGCCGATAATGCCGAGGAACTTGAAAAGGGCGATAATATACGACTTGACGGCGAGGAATGGACGGTGCGCTCCGTCGGAGATACCCATATCTCATTGACAAATTCCGACGGCAAGGAGCAAAATTTCTATAACGCACCCAACAGCAAGTGGTACGATACGCTCAACTCGCGCGGATTTGAGTTTATATCTGTTCCCGACGAGCCGCTTATCGAGAACGAGAAAAAAACTGATGATTTTTCTTCAACCTTGATGAGCGACGAAAGCGAAATACCCGAAACGGCAAAGCAAACCGCCGAGGACAATTTCCCTGTTAAAATGTCGATAACGACCAAATCCGAGGAAAGCATTAACGCAATTATTGATGTTGCGCTCGGAACAGGGGCAGCGGTAAAAATAAACGATCGTAACCTTCGTTATGGGGATCACGAAATTGACATTGATACTTGGGAAAGTCGTGCCGATGAGATCAAAAAATTTGCACTGAACCAAGGTGCTGATGTTAATGAACACGGTGTTTTTCAAGTGGTGATTGACCTCGGCATTGACGGCGGTCTTGATGAGGGATATGATTACCGTTTTCTTGACAAGGCTATCCAAGACGCGCAAGAAAGAATAAACAACGGTGCTATCGGCGCAGCGATATATAATCTTGAAACAAAGAAAATCGAATTTACCATTGGCGAATTTGATGTTGAGCGTTCTTTTTTCGAGGACGTTCTCAAAGCAAACGGTTATCCTGCTGAGGAAAAACAGACCGACCTTGAACGCGCAAAGGAGCTTATCAACGATTTCTGCGACAGAGAGTACGGCGAGGTCGGCGATTTTACCGACTTAACGCGCGTTCCCATTGCGTACACAACCGATGAGGAAACCGATCTGCCGATAAACGTTTTCGCCGATCTGGCAAACAAGCGTATCATATCGCAGTTTAACAATGTTACCGTGAGGGTTGACGAATACAAATCCCTTAAAGAGATGAACGATCTTGCCTTGTCGGAACTGAACTTTGACGAACTGATACTCGATACCATTTCATACAAAACGCCCACTATAACCTGTGAGTGGAGTGAAAGCAGCGTTTTCGAGGAGGGCAAGACATATTCCGTTGCCGAGTTTGACGCGATAATGAAAAAAGCCGATGATAAGCGCGTCGCGGGAAAAAATGCCGCGATAAAATACTACGGCTCCGAAAAGGCTTGGATAGAAGCTGAGGCAAGTCGGGTCACTAAAACCGATAAATTTGGTGACTATTTCGGTTATGACAAAACCTCTTTTACCGTTAATATGCCCGATGGCAACAGTTTTACAGAGCGACAGGACATAGGTGACGGTTACGGCGGCGTTATCGACTTTTTACGGCGCATTGACAAATACAAGGATATTGTACCGTTGTTGGAAAACGCACGATATGAGGATAACGCGGACAGAGTAGCCAAACTTAACGACAAATACGATTGGACGGTGTTTTCGGAAAAGAACTACGAGGAAATAACCGCCGCAGTCAAGGCACACAATTATGAAAACCGTCACGACGTTTTTTCAATAAAGGGAAATACAAGTGAAACGGCGGCTTTCCCCTTGGAGATAGGCATTGCATACAGTGCCGACAAATGGGCGTTAAGCTATGATCTGTTTGACAACGAGGTCGGTGATATAATTCAAGTCGGTCATTTCGATGAGGATAAAATCCCCGATTACGTTACATTCGTTGAAACGGTGGATAGGGCGGTCAAGGCAAAGCTGACTGAAACACTCGATAAGAGCGCTGCCCAAACCGAACAGGCGCACTCCGAAGAAACCGAAAAGTCCCTTGATATAAAGAATTTGGCGCAACTGAAACGCGCATTGACGGTAGGAGCGGAATTTGAGATAAAATCACATTGGAAAGAGAGCAGTTTAAATCAGCGGCGACAAGTGAAGTATGCCGATACTACGGGAATATACAGCATACGTCCCGACGCGCCCGATGATAAAATTAACTCGGCAAACGGAGGGCGCGGTTCATATCTCGATTGGGGCAAAGCCTCTGATTGGGAATTTAAAAACGGGACGTGTACATTATATAATAAGGGCTTTGAGCATACCTCGGAAAATATGATAATGTCACTTGTTGTCAAGCCGAGGGTAATTGAAAAACATCAGACTGAAATTCCTGTAGAAAAAAAGCCTATGCAAAGAGAAGTTAAGGCAACGGATTTTGCGCAGTCAATGGGAATAAACGTTGTGGATATGAGCGGTGAGCATATCCCTGAAACAGACAAGAAATTGACAGTGCCGATAGATAGCCCCATTGTGGAAAAGTTGTCTAATGTATTTTCGAGTGAAATGTCGGTACGGCTGTATGACGCGTTTGAAAACAGCAAAATGCCCGATTGGAACGGAAATTCCGCGAAAATCAACCGTATAAAAAAGGCGTTATATGATATTATCGGCAGCGAGGAAAAGACGGAACAGGCGTTCAATATTATTTCGGCAACTTTATTTAATGCGAAAGACTTCACGATAACGGACGAACATTTGGGCGAAGGCGGCGCGAAAGCTAAGTTTGCCGCCAACATCGCGGCTATCCAAACGCTGAAAAATATAGATCGCGAAAACAGGCTTGCTACTCCCGAAGAACAGGAAACACTTTCCAAATACGTCGGATGGGGCGGTTTGCCGCAAGCCTTTGACCGCTCAAACGGGCAATGGGCGAAAGAGTATGAACAGTTAAGCAAGCTGCTTACCGACGATGAGTACCGTGCCGCCAGCGCCTCCGTGCTTAACGCACACTACACCACTCCCACAGTAATCCGCGCGATCTATAAGGGCATACAGAACCTCGGCTTTGAGGGCGGGAATATTCTGGAGCCTGCTATGGGCGTAGGTAATTTCTTCGGCGCTATGCCCGACGAAATGAGGAAGAACAGCAATTTAAGCGGTGTGGAACTTGACAGCATTACGGGACGTATAGCAAAACAGCTTTACCCTACGGCGGACATTCAGATAAAGGGCTTTGAGAAAACGGATTTTTCGGACAATTTCTTTGACGTTGTCGTGGGGAATGTTCCGTTTGGCAGCTACGGCATTTCGGATAAGCGGTATAACCGTGAGAATTTCTTTATCCACGATTATTTTATCGCGAAATCTCTTGATAAGGTCGCGCCCGGTGGAATAGTCGCGGTCGTGACCACTAAAGGCACATTGGATAAGGAAAATCCGCGTGTAAGAGAATATCTTGCTAAACGCGCGGACTTGGTAGGCGCTGTGCGTTTGCCGAATAACGCGTTTAAGGCTAACGCGGGTACAGAGGTAACGTCGGATATTCTGTTCTTTCAAAAGCGCAAGGAAATTGCGGTTGAATTGCCCGATTGGTGCTATGTAAGCGAAAATGCGGACGGAATACCCGTCAACAATTATTTCATAGACCACCCCCAAATGATACTTGGCACTATGAAACAGGGAATGGAATTTTCTATGTACGGCAACGACAAGGAAACGGCTTGCGTTCCTATCGAGGGCGCTGTCCTCTCGGAACAGCTTGAAAAGGCGGTCGCAAATCTGAAACTCGACAAAGCCCTCCGTATACATAAGGAGCAGCGCGAAAGAGAAGCGGGGGTAATTCCCGCCAGAGCGGACGTGCGGAACTTTACCTTTGCCGAGGTAGACGGAAAAATGTACTTTCGCGAAAATAATATAATGACCGAGGTCGTTGACAAAAATAATAATCCCATTTTAGGTAAAAAACTTGAACGGCTAAAGGCTATGAACGGATTGCGGCAGACATTCCGTGCTATTCTGACAGCACAGGAGAACGACTGCTCGGACGAACAGTTACAGACGTATCAGAAAACGCTCAATTCGCAGTATGACAATTTCGTCAAGAATTACGGCTATATCAACGACAGCGTGAATTTTCAAGCGTTCGGCAAAGATGATGATTATAATTCGCTGTGCGCCCTTGAGGTCATAGATGAGGAAACAAAGACTGTCACTAAGTCGGATTTCTTCAGCAAGCGCACGGTAAAGCACGTCACGGAGATAACGCACGTTGATACGCCGCAGGAGGCTATGTATGTTGCGATGGATACCCTCGGCAAGCTGGATTTTGAATATATGGCAAAGCTGTGCGGCAAGGAGCCGTCTGAGGTAGTTGACGCGCTCAAAGCCGAAAATATGATATATCTCAATCCGTATAAGGCAAACTCGGAAAACGATCTGGAGGGCTGGGAGGAAACTTCGGAATACCTTTCGGGCAACGTTCGGATAAAGCTGAAAGCGGCAGAGGTGGCGGCAAAAGATAACCCCGCGTTTCAGCGTAACGTCGCGGCGCTTACCGCCGTTATCCCGAAGCGGATAGAAGCAGGCGAAATTTCGGCGCGTATCGGCGTGCATTGGGTAGATGTTAAGGATTATCAGGATTTTCTAACGGAATACGCGAAAGCGCGGTTTACGCAGCCTTTGCGCCGCGCGGTAAACGGCGAATACAAAATAGAACGCAAGGGTTGGGACCAGAGTGCGGCGGCTACGCAGATATACGGCACAAAGCGGCTTAATTCGCTTGAAATATTTGAAAATCTTCTGAATTGCCGTGACGTGGTAGTCCGCGATAAGAAATATGACCCCAACACGGACAGGGATATTTACGTTATCAACAAAAAGGAAACGGAACTCGCGCAGGACAAGGCAAACAAGATGAAAGACGCGTTTTCACGGTGGCTGTGGGCAGACCCCGACAGGCGCGAAAAGTACGTTACAAGGTATAACGAGCTGTTCAACAGCATTGTCGGCAGAAAATACGACGGCTCACATCAGACGTTCCCCGGTATGTCGCCGTACATCAAGCTGAAACCGCACCAGTTGGACGCGATAGCCCGCGCGAAATTCGGCGGCAATACGCTGCTTGCTCACTGCGTGGGCGCGGGAAAATCCTTTGAAATGGTTGCCGCGACTATGGAGAAAAAGCGGCTCGGAATGATAAACAAGGCTTGCGTGGTCGTGCCGAAAAATCTTGTCGGTCAAATGGCTAACGAGTGGCTTAGGCTTTATCCGCAAGCAAAGATTTTAACGGCTACGGAAAAAGATTTTGACAAGGCTCACCGACAGAAATTTATCGGTCGCTGCTGTACGGGCGAATATGACGCGGTAATTATGTCTTATGAGCAGTTTGAAAAAACATCAATGTCGTTTGAATACCGCCGTGATTTCATACAGCGCGAGATAGATACTCTCACCGAGGGAATAGAGGATTTAAACAATGATTATCGGAAAGCGCGTGAGGATCGCAGCTCTATAAAGGATATGGAACGCGTAAAAAAGTCGCTTGAGAAAAAACTCGAAAAGCTGATACACGACAACGGCAAGATAAAGGATACCTCTCTGAATTTTGAGCAGTTGGGATTTGACAGCATTGTCGTAGACGAGGCGCATAATTACAAAAACGGCTTGGTGGTGACAAAGATGAACCGAGTAGCGGGAGTGCAGACTACCCCTGCCCAGAAGTCCGAGGATATTCTGATGAAAACGCAGTATCTCAACGAAAATTACGGCGAGAGGAACATAATTTTTGCTACGGGAACGCCCGTTGCAGGACTGCAACAACTAAATGCTAAATTCAATTTCAATTCCGTTTTCGTCGGAAACTCTCACGACCTCGATCATCGTCGCGGCTACCTCGCGCTTTTCTTCAAGCGATAAGCTGTCCCACTTTTTAAGCGGCTCGGAAAGCGGTTTCGTGTCTACTTCTTTTTGCTTTCGCTGTCGCTGATTGAGTTTCTTTTCGAGCGCGGTTTTCTTATCGTGCAGCTCGGCAATGCGGCTCTGTATGTAACCGAAAAGCACATTATCGGCTTTCGGCAGCTTTGCCATAAGGTCGCGGATCTCTTCGTCACAAGCGGCAAGCTCCGAGTTTATTTTTTCAACCTCGGCGCTTGGTTTAGAGCGTTTCTTTTTTGCAATTTCAAGCGTTTTTATGCGTTCTTTCATTGCCTCGAAAACCGCCTGTTCCACATCATCGGGATGCGTTTTCCACGTTTGCCGCAAACAGCCTCCGAAACGGCGATAACCGTTATCGTGATAATAGCGGTATTGCCTTGTGTGCTTTGTATTCCAAGAGGAAACGATAAACGGCGAATAACCGCAGTGGGCGCACTTTACAAGTCCCGTAAGCCACGAATTAACGGACGTTCCGTTGCTCGGAATTTTATGATTGTGGCTCTTTTTGTCTTGAACGGCAAGCCAAGTTTCACTGTCGATCAAGCCCTCGTGATATCCGACTTTTATAAACGGCTTAATGCCCTTTCTGTTGTTGCGGTATCCGTGCAAAAACAGTCCGTGAACGCCGTCATAAGCGCTTATATCATCGAGCATTTCCACGCCCTGCGCCGCGTAGTAACGGTAAATTTCCGCGTCCGCGCGGACATACAGCGGGCTTTCAAGCAAGCGTGAAATTTGCGTAACATCAATATTGAAATTTTCCTTACCGATAAAAATTTCACGCAGCCGCTTTATTACATCGCTTAACGAGTTGGACGGCTCTTTGTAAATCTCATAAGCCGCCGTAATTGCCGCCGCTTCATCGCCCGGAACAAGCACGGAACCCGTTTTCCCGTTGATCGTGCGGCGTTCGGGAACATACCCGAAATACACCTTTCCGCCTTGATAAAATCCCGTTTCACGCGCCTTTGTGTCGTAAGCGTCCGCAACTCTGGCGGCTATTGTTTCACGCTCAAATTCGGCAAAGTTCAGAAGATTGTTCCTCATCATTCTGCCCTCTTTTGTTTCCGTGTTGAACGGCTCGGAGAGCGAAATAACGCTTACTCCCAGCTTATCAAGTGTGTCCGTGATGTTGAGATATTCGCGCATATTACGCGAAAAACGGTCGTATTTCTTTACAATAATGCGGGATATTTCACCGTTACGCGCGTCCGTCATCATCTCTTGGAAAGCGGGTCTATGCTCAATATCCTTGCCCGATTTCCCGTCATCACAGTAAATTCTGAAATCCGCCCCCTCGCCTAAAAATCTGATACATTCCTCTTTCTGCGCGGCTATCGAAAGAGAATTGTTTCCCTTATCCGCGTCGCTTACAGAACGGCGAACATATATTGCAGTTGTTTTCATAATACAGCCTCCTAATTCAAGTCAGCCGATTATAAACAGTTCCTAAAAAAATTATATCATAATCAGCATAAAAAATCAAGTGGGATTTTCGGAAAATTTATCATCATTTTCCGTATCATAATCATCGCTCTTTTTCGGCTTGAGAATGTCATACAAGCGGTTAATTTTCTCACGCTGTATGCTTTCGGAAACGTGTTCTGGCAGCTTTATCGTGACCTTGAATGTCTTGCCTTTCCATTTGTCTTTTCTGTCTGGCATAGTGCTTCTCCTTTCTGTATTTGCAAATTAGCGTTTGTGGTGATTTTGCTGTTTGGACTTTGATTGTGATGATTGCTTTGCCTGTTGAGCCTTGATGAGGTTGTCGATGTAGTTCCCCTCAATAAGTTCGTCATAGGCTTTAAGCAGCTCATTTATCCGCGCCAGACGTTCCCTTTCGGGCGCAGGATTGCTGCCTTCGGCGCGTATCTCGTTTATATTTTCCATAATCTCGCAACCCTTTTTGACAATGCTTTCGCGGTCTGTCAATCTGAACTCGGCGATTGTATTCAACTGCTTAACAAGGTAATCAATATTAGCGTCATTATGGAAAGTGTAAATTTGTGCCTTGTCGGTCTTTTTCGGTTCGAGCCGAAGTTTTTTGACGGCGGTTGTGACGCTCAATATTTCGGTATAAAAAATTTTCTCCGTGCAGGTTACCGTTTGAATTTTTTCATTTGTCGAATTAGCGAAATCATTACGGCTTGAAATACGCTGTTCGAGCCGACCTTGACAGTAATCATCACCAAGCGATTTCAAGCGCACAAAACGTTCAGCGTTCGGGTGCTTGACGGCGATATATTTTCCTTGTTTTACCTCGTAGCCTAGCAATTTCAACCTGTTTAGCAAATCCTCAACAGCGACGGACGAATAGATCAGTCGGTCGATGTCTAAGGCTATTTGCTCACGAATGGTAACGGCATTTTCAAGCGGCGCGTAATGCGACAAAATTTCGCGCAACGTTTTGATCGCGTAGTTTGGAACATAAAGCGTGCTGCTTTCCGCAACGTGAGGAATTTTCGCACGCGCCAAACCATCTGCCGCGTATTGAAGTTTGTCGGGATTTAGAACGGTCACGGGGATAAACTTCGCTCCGAGCCGCTTGGTCAGACTTTCGATTTCCTGTTGGAGTTCGGTATACTTTTGCCGCAAATAATCGTTCTGATTATTAAGCAGCTCAAATTTCTCCGCTGTAAGTTCGGTCGGTTTTTTCTTTTTCAACTCATTGATTTGTTTGTTGATTGCAAGGACTGCGGCTTTCTTTTCGGCGAAGTCCTTGTACTCGTCAACGGTCAAATGTTCGCGGTGGATGTTCTTGACATCACGTTCAAATCCGTGCTTGCGGAGAATTTTCGTCATATACTCAAACTCAGCATCTTTCCAGACTGCCCACTCGGATTTTTTATGCGACTGCGCCGTTATGCCCTGTTCTGCCAACGCTCTTTTTAAGGACACGCGAGTTGAAAGTCCGCGTGTTTGATTTGTGCATATCGGAACAAAATCAATGTGCAAATGTGGAGTTGCCTCGTCAAGATGAAGAACGGCATTGAACACTTTCATATTCGGGTTACGTTCCTCGAATGACTTCATATATTCATCAAGCATTTCTTTCGCCAATTCCCGGTTGCCCGATTTTAAGCCGCAGCTCTCTGCATCTCCGAATTGAACCACGACCTCGGAAAACAGTTTTTCCTGTTTGCCGTTTTTTATGTGTTCGTAGTAGTCGGCTATTTTTTCGTTGGAGCGTTTTTTAGAATTGTATTCCGTCAGCGCTTTATCAAAAAGCTGATGATAAAGCTCTTGCAAATTTTCAGACTTGTAGATAACGTTATCGCACGTCCGAGAAGGGTCAACATTCTTAGGCAAAAAATTTCTGTTGTTATGCTCAATCACGCCGTCATCTACTCGGAACGAAATGGAGAGTTTTGATTTTTCGGTCATTTTTATTCCTCCCACGAAAATTAAGGTTGTATTTTTGGCGAGCGTTTTTCTCGCGGTGTAATTTCGGCACTTGATTTTAGAGCCGATTTTTCAGCGTTACGGGAAAGTGATTAACTCAATAAGCACTTTCCGTAGTCTGCGACCACCGAAAGCGCCATTGAGTTGTGGCTGCACCCCAAACCCCGCCGTTTGTTTTTCGTTGCAGATGTGCAAAATGCCCGACTGCCGAAATTGTTTTTTGTTCGGGCAGGAGCAAAATGCTCCTTATCCGAAAATCCGTTATTATCAGCTTATTAACAATATTACATTTCGGCTCATTTTCTATTGCTGTCAATTTATTGATAAGATAGCTTTTTAGTCGAATTTGCTTTATTGTCAAGCTATTGACAAGTTGGTACTTTGACCTCTTGCGGCTTGTCGGGTTCATACGAAATAATGTCGTAAACATCACAATCCATAATTTTGCACAGCTTATCCAAAGTCGCAGTTGAGATAGGTTTGCCGTGTTTCATTCGGTTTAGCGTGTTGCTGCTAATTCCGTGCTTTTTAATAAGGTCGTAGGTCGTAACTTTTTCATCGCGACCAACCTTCCACCAGAACGGCTTATAAGTAATCATTAAATTTCCCCCTCTCAAAAAATGCTTGGCAACAAATTCGGAAAGAATATTTTACAAAGCCGAAAAAGAAAAACGGCGGGGAAGAGCCGAAAAAATATCAAGGAAATTTTCGTTAACCTAAAGATTATGTTCCGAAATGCTCCGCCTCACCGACACCTCATTTTCTTTCAGCCTTGTAAGCTAGTCCTCCGCGCTCGGTTCGCTTTCGTGTTCCCGTTTGATTTTCTCGATAGCCGCAAGCGCTTTGCGCTTTGTCGGCTCGTCCAACTCCTTGCGAAGCCAACGGATAAAGGTCGGCTCGGACACGTCCAACTTCTCGGCGATCTCGTAAAGGAATACCCCCGCGCTCTTTGCGGCGGCGCGAATTTCCGTGTTGCGTTTGGTCATTGTGTAACCCTCCATCTAAAGATTTTTAAAATATCACTTGACAAATAACCCGATTTGTGGTATTATTATTATAAAGGCGGTTATTGTGGTGATAGGTTTATTATAGCACAGCCTTTACCCAATGTCAACCGCGAATGTGATATTTTATAGCATATTCCACAAATTAAATCTTTTGTGTGTCGAAAAAGGAGGAAACGACAATATGAACGAGAAAACCACCACAAACGAAATCTTTGGTATCAGGCTCAGGGATTTACGCAAGCAGAACGGCTACACCATTGAGCAGTTCGCGGCGAAAATAGGCGTAGCAAAAAGCACACTGGGCTATTACGAAAACGAGAACCGTATGCCCGACATTGAGATTTTATGCCGAATTTGCAATGTGTTCAACGTCCCCGCCGATTATCTTCTCGGACGGACGAACACGGCGGCGGTCAAAGGGAAAATGAAAACCGTGTGCGAGCTCACGGGGCTTTCGGACGCAGCGGCTGATATTTTATCCGAGCTTCTCAAACATCAACGCTATGGAACGCTTGACAAGCTGAATTATCTGATTGAGGATTTTGCTAATGATTGTAATGAAGATTACGATATGCAAGGAAATAAGAACCTTGAAGATACGAGCAGTATCCTTAATGCGCTGTTTGGCTATATGGAGAAATATTCGCGTTATGAGAATGCGCTCGACTTTATGGATATTGAGGATGTTGCGCGTCAGCAGAAAGCTGAAACGGTTTACAGAGAACTGCTTATAAGGCGCATAATTGACGCGGTCAAGATCGGTACGGAGGAGTACAAGGAGCAGCATAAGCCGTGGGAGTGACTTTCGGGCATAGAAAAGCCGCCGAACGTTTTGCGTTCGGCGGCTATGTATCGCTTGTCACAGCGAGGATATTTTCAGCCAGTGCAAATTCCAAGCGGATCGATACTATGGGGCAAGTGAAACAGGCGGCGGCGTGTGAGATCGCGGACAAGCACGACGTTAAGTCCGAGGACGATATCGCCAATCTGGAGAAGAGTTTGAAGTTGCTCCAGAGCGAGGTTAAGTCGGTTAAGGCAGAGTTGTCCAACGAGCAATTAAAGCTCAAGCGCGTTTCAGATTTGATTGCGGCTTATGAGAAAATCGTTGAAGGGAATTACATTGACAGACTTATTAAAGCGCAAAAGAACCTCGCACAAAGCAGGACGGCAGAAGCACCTACAATCATTATATCGTAAAAAGGAAACCCTTTCCAAAAAAATAGTCGATTTTGGAAAGGGTTTTTCAAAACTGAACACGTCACGGATTTTAAAATTTTTATAGTAAGTGTATAAAGCTAAGTTATCTATTGAAAATGCGTCCCTTTAACAGAAGAAAGATGTCCGCAAATCCTAACGCGTTTGAATAGTTGAATAAGGTGTGTTTGCATTAATGATCAATGTTCGTCTGTTAGCAGATTTTCTGATACGAATTATAGCCTTGTTTTGCATAAATCCGTATCAAAGTTTATCCACTTCGATCAAAATGAACACTCTCAATCAAATATGGTATTTAATGCGCTTATTATCAAACATACTGGCATTATCAATTGATGGAGTAATTAGACGGAGTAATCAAAAGTGAGCGGCTTTGCAACCGAGTCCTTCATTCCTGAAAGGTTAATTGTTACACCCAATCCATCTTTGGCAATTGTCAACGTGTTGAATAAACTCTGGTTATGTACATATTCAACATTTATTGAGGTATGTCGGGTTTTTCCAGAGTAAATGTTTGACCTGGGTTGCAATGTAAACTTCGCAGTTCCTTTTTGAACCGTGGAAAAATTAGGGGAGCTCCCCATTTTTATGCTATAACCTAAACCACCTTGATTTAGTTGCTCGGGATCGCTTGACGTGTTAGTAACTATCCAATTGGTTTGATCACCGATTGAAGACGATAAATAATCTGTAGATTGAAATGAATTTGGTTTTAACAAGAAAATCGATGAGTCCCAATTCACCGACACCGCGTCTGTCAAACGAAAGAACGGCTTTCCATTATACCATCGGTAATCAACGTACACATCGGTTTCAATTATCCGGAAATATGAGGACGATGTGCTTGATGCATCATATACATTAACTTTTGTGATTTTCAACATCATGTCATCGCTGGGAATAACTCCAAGCAATGAAATATCAGACGGATCAGCTGTTTCAGTAAGACTAACGGTTTCTGTCCCAAGATACTCAACAGTCTTACCGTAGTATGACACATATATATCGTCTATATCCTGAGTTTCCTTATCGTTAAGAAAATCCTCAGGAATGCCTTGCGAAATTAAGTATTCTATTTTATCTTCCGTAGTAATCTCTACGGTCGATGCGGATACCATTGTAACGTTTACCATTGCCGTCAAAGCAATAGTCAGTAAGAATACGACTAGTTTTCTCATTGTTTTCCTCCTATATCACAACTTGAAATAATTAACAACAAACCTATAATTCCGATTGCTATGCCAACAAGGAACAAAATACTCCCTAAATCAAAGGTGGATCCGTTTGAAAGCAAAATTCCAAACAATAGCAATCCAATTCCCAATTTAAACTTCATTATCCCCTCCTAATAATCGAATGTATAGACATAGAAGTTTTATACATCTATACAATCTTTTTTTCAGAACTGTAAATGGTTATCGTTTCTTGCCTTCCGTTGTCATTCGTCAGCGTAAAAACAGATTTTACACGATATGTCCCATTTTTGAGATTGGACTTAGTGTTGTACAGACAAACAAAGTTGAAGTCTGTGGTTTCTGTCCACGTTGCTCCATTTACATCTTCCCAAATCCACAAACCCCAGTACTTTTGCAAGGTTTGTGTTACGGTAATGCTTATAGCGTCTGTACCCTTCGCTATGCTTTTACACTCTGCTATTCCGCCTACAATTTCCAAATTGGATGAACAACTGTTTGTAATCTCATATGCGGGTGAAATTCCGTAGTTTGCAATCGATGTCACAGTTGTTGTGTCAGCATAGGTAACGACACTAAAATTTGAGCACAAAAGAATTGCTGCTCCAAGCGAAGCTATCTTTTCTTTGAGATGCATCGGTAACTCCTCCTCCCTTTGTATTATTAGGTTTTTTTCTCCCCTTACTTAATACATCTTTCGAGAAGCGGTTTGGGTAGGTCAAATTATAAAAATTTTTAAAGTTTGGTAATATTCAACAAACTCATAGCGCTGTTTTTATCTAAATCTGCCGAAATTTCAATTATGTAATCTCCATTATCCCAAACAAAAACCGAATTACTTCGCTTATCGCTACTTAAATCAATAAACAACCTCATAGTATCGTTTAGCTCAAATTCTTCAAACGTTTTATTTTCGGTGTTGTAATGCGGCGTAAATTCGGATTTTACCCATTGGTTTAGAGTTATGATTTGTTTTGTGGAACTGTTTAAATAAAGCGTACAAATGTTAGTTGTCGACGGTATAGTTTCGATCAACTCAAATCCCTCTGGTATGTTGGTTAAAACATACTGATACGCTATCGTTTGGGGGCAGTTTTCCAAATTAGCAACAAACAACTGCGTATTATTCTCATAGACCGTTCCGTTAAAATGCTCTGAAACGAATTTAACAACAGCGGTTACACAACCTGCAAGCAGCGTCATAAGGATAATGATAAGTGTAGCTATGAGTATACGCTGTTTTAAATTGTATCTTCTTGTCCTATTTTCGGTTATTGACGGTTTCTGAATTGTTTCGGCATTTCTCAGTTTACGAGCGTTTCTTTCAAATCGAGCAAATATCCTTTTCATAGCTATGCGATGTCGGAGAGAGGGATTGAAATTGGGCAGGTCATCAGGTACCCCGCACTCAATTTTGTGTACATCAAGCATAATCTCCCTAAGAACATTTTCACTCATTGCACTTGTTCCTTTCATCAATGAAATTTCTGATGTTTTTTCTTGCCGTTTTCAAATGCCATTTTACCGTTTCACGGGATATTTCCAATTGTTCGGCAATCTCGCTTATTGACAAACCAGTTATAACGCGCAGCTTGTACACAGTCCGCCTTTGTTCGGGCAACGTGAGTATGTATTTTATCAGTTCCTCGCGGGTATTTTTGGTTATAACATCGTCTTCTATTCTCATACTCTCGTCAACTATATCCTCACGCAAATCCTGAAGTTTGCTTGTTCGATAGCTCTCCTTTTTGAACGTACCTATAGCGGTGTTTCTGACGAGTACGTCAACAAAAGTGACCCTTTCCTCTTTCGGAACATTAAAGAATATTTCGGGCTTATCCGCAATATCCGAAAAAACCTCTTGAATAACATCCGCGGCGCTTTCCTCATCATTCACCTTTTGCATAGCTATATACATAAAGCGTTTGTAGTTTTCAGCATAGAAAACTTGTAGTTCATTACGTTGTACGTCATCTGTGATAGTTGAAAACGTTATACCAATCATAGTATTCTCACCCCTTAGTATACAGTATAGCATATTTTTTGACAAAATACAATGCTTATTTCATATTTACAACGAGGCAACCGATTTCATATCCGTTTTGCTCCGTTATTTCAAAGTCTAGTATACACGAAACGCTTATCCCCATGCCGTCCGCAAACAGCAGCTTGAAGAAAACATCATCAAGCCGCTTGATTGTGCCGATTTTCACAACAAGCAAACATTTTGCAGATGATTGACGCAATGAAAACAGCCCCTTGTCGATTTTCTCTCGGCAAGGGGTTGTTGTTTAGGAACGGTTCTATAATCGGCTTTGTCATATTTGTTGCTGTCCTGCAATCGGCACGCCTGTTAGCAACAGTATGGTCGAATTATACATTATGCAGAGATATCTCCGTCCGTCGCTCTTGGCACAGGCGGGTATGCAGACGTTCGACGATTGGGCGAACACGTTCGGCGAGGTCGTTTCCAAAGCCGAATTAAAGCCCGCGGGCAACGGTTACAGAACCAAAAAGCGATTTGCCAAATTCAACAATCTGCCCGAGTTAATGGCAATGTATAAGGAATTTGCAGATATTCGGACAGCGGATATGCTGAATTTACCTGTTCCCGAAGTAAAGGGCGGCAAGCCCGAAACCATTGTAGCAACTACAAACGACTTTCAGAAGGCATATATGCAAATTCTCGCGGAACGCTCCGAGGCGGTACATAACGGGAGCGTTGAAGCAACGGTAGACAATATGCTGAAAATAACGGGAGAAGCGCGTTTGCTCGGATTGGACGCGCGGTGCTTAAATCCCGACGCGGAAAATTATCCCGACAGCAAGGTCAATCTCTGTATCGACAAGGTTATGGAGATATACACCAGAACGACAGCGCAAAAGGGCGTACAGGCTATCTTCTGCGATATTGCCGTAAACGGCGATAACGAACAGGAGGAACTGACCGACGATAAAAAGAAGAAAACGGTCAAGCCGAACGATGAGGGGAAGTTTTCCGTCTACAACTACATTAAGGCTGAACTTATCCGGCGCGGTATTCCCAAAGACGAAATATGTTTCGCGGGCGACGCGAACACGACAAAACAGCAAAACGAGATGAAGGCTCAGTTACGGTCGGGGACAAAGCGCATAGTCATCGCGTCCACATCAAAACTCGGTACGGGCGCGAACATTCAGAACAAGCTGGTCGCGCTCCACAACTTGGATATTCCTTGGAAACCGTCCGATTTAGAGCAGCGCGTTGGTCGAATAGTCCGTCAAGGCAACGAAAACAGCGCTGTGGAATTGTACAATTATGTTACCAAGGACACGTTTGACGCGTATATGATGAACATAATCGTCACAAAGCAGAAATTCATTTCTCAGCTTATGAGCGGTGATACCTCGGCGCGTTCCTGTGAGGACGTTGACGAAATGGTTTTGAACTATACCGAAATGCAGGCGTTGGCTACGGGCGATCCGCGTATCAAGGAGAAGATAGAACTCGATACGGACGTTGCGCGTTTGAAAATGCTTGAAAGCGAATACTACAACGAGCAGTACAGACTTGACGATACGATTAAGGACGCGGAGATCGGCATAAAAAATCTGGAGCATAACATCTCGGCGGCAAAAGCCGATATTGAATTTGCAAAGGAGAACGTGCTGCCAAGCGAGGAATTCAGAGTTGAAATAAGGGACAAGGTTTTCACGGAACGCAAGGCGGCGGGCGAGGCGCTGCGGCAGGAGGCGGTCGCCTTTCTCGCAAACGATAACGGAACCTTGCATTTGTCGATTGGAAATTTCCGAGGTTTTGAACTGGCGATTGAAAGAGGTCACGATTATTTAGGCAAGGCGGTTGCCGAGGTTGCCGTTCGGCACGGAATAACCTATACCGCTGCTATGGAAATCACGGGCGATATTGGAAACGTTACCCGACTTGAAAATCTTGTAAATGACGGTATCGGTAAGAAACTTGCGGCTATGGAGGACAAACTTGTCGTGTTGCAAGGCGATTTAAAGGCGGCTCTTGAAAGCAAAGGCAAACCGTTTGAACACGCGGAGGAACTTGAAACAAAATCGAAGCGGCTCACTCAGCTTAACCTTGAACTTGAGGTCGGGAAAGCTGACGAGGTTATTATGGACGAGAAGGAAGATGAGGACAGGGATAGTCCAAGACGCGATAATCCCGAAAACGACCGCGACAAGCCCAAACCCTCACGCGGCAGACATTGATTTCATTTAACTTATGCCCCCGCCGTTAATTCGGCGGGGGCTGTTTTTATAGGAGGTTTTACTATGTACTATGGTTTTACTGACGAGCAGTTACAAGCCGCCAGAGGTGCAAATCTCGCGGAGTACTTTCAAACTCACGGCTACGACTGTGAGCTGCGGCGAAATGAGCTGCACGTCAAGGGCTTTGGCGGCTTTTACATAAAAACCGATACCAACGAGTGGTACTGCTTTTCAAAGAGCGGCAAAAACGGCGGCAGAAACGCCGTAAACTGTTTAATGGAAATGCTCGGAATGGATTTGAAAACCGCTGTTTCCGAGTTGTCGGGCGACTCATACTTTTGTCCGATCTCCTATGAGCGATATTCCGAACCGCCGCCCAAAAAGCGGGAATTGGATTTGCCCAACCGAGCGGACAATATGAAAAACGTATTTGCTTATCTTTGCGGAACGCGTAAGATCGACAGCAATATCGTTTACGGTCTGGTATGTGACAGCCTGCTTTATCAAGATAAACGCGGCAACGCCGTTTTTCTCCATAAGAACGAGGACGGGAAAATCATCGGTGCGGAACTGCAAGGCACGAATACATACAAGCGTTTCAAGGGAGTAGCCGCGGGAACATCGGACAGCTTGTTTGCGGTCAAGATTGGAACGCCCGACAGAGCCTACGTTTTCGAGAGCGCAATAGATTTGTTGTCGTTCAAAATGCTTGCTAATCAAGATAAAATACAAAACTCCGTTCTTGTATCTATGGCGGGGCTAAAGCCGAACAGCCTAAAACCTTTGTCGGAGAACGGATTACGGCTTTATGCCTGTGTGGATAACGACGAGGCGGGTATCAAGTTTACCTCGGATAACGGCATGATACCCTGCAACAGGATTTTACACGAGAACGGTGTAAAGGATTTCAACGAGCTGCTCCAACTGATAACGCACAATCGAGAAATGGCGGCGAAAAGCACCGCGCCGCAAAATCAGCCCGACACTCGGAATGAGGTCAAAACCGTTGCTAAAGTAAATCATACTCACCGCTGAACAAGGGCAAAAATCCAAAAGCCGTTTCGGGTTTGCTGTGATTTCTTCGGCAAAAATTTTTCTTTCAGAAAGATTTTGCCGGTAAGTTCATTGTGAAGTCCATTTTGGAATTTACAATTTTGCCCGACTTTTTTAAGGTTGGACGCGAGGGGTCTTAGGGGATTTCCCCTAACGAAATGTGAGATTGATAAGCTGCGCTTGTCAATCTCACTATTGAGTATAGTGACATTGACATACACCCTAAAAATTAGCAGCGAAAAAGTCCTTTAAAATAGCAGCGCCTACGGGCAATTTTTTTCAAACTCAAAGAGGGGGTAACACTTATGAACGGGCAAAATGCCAAAAGCCTATCAATATCGTTTCGCATAGACAAAGGGATAATCGAACATAACAATCGGGAATTTATTGCTAACAACGTTGACGGTGAACGCATAAGCGACAACATAACTTATATGCGGCGTGACATTCGGGAGATGTACAATGAGCTGTTCGGACAGGCGCTTTCCGAGTATAACGCAAAACAGAAAAGAAGTGACCGCAGGATAGCCGACTATTACGAACACGTTAAAAAAATCGGTTATGTCAAGCCGTTCTATGAGGTGGTAGTGCAATTCGGAGATATAGATACTTGCGGCTTAAAGTCGGGAAAGTGGGAAACGGCAAAGCTGATGTTGGATGATTATATGAAAGGCTTTGAGAAAAGAAATCCTAATATTAAAGTGTTCAACGCGGTTATGCACCTTGATGAAGCTACTCCGCATTTGCATATAGACTTTATTCCTGTCGCGCACAAAAACCAAAAGGGTTTATCAGTGAAAAACTCTATGAGCGGAGCACTACGGGAACAGGGATTTACTTCGTCTAACCACAATCAGAACGAATGGTCGGCGTGGGAAGAACAGGAGCGCGATATAATGATCGATATTCTCCGCAAGTACAATTTGAGCCGAGATATAAAGAATGTCCGCCGCGAACATCTGACAGTTGACGAGTACAAAACTCACGCGGCTCAAAAAGCCGAGATACGCAAAATCAACGAACACATCAACGAACTGAAAAAGAAAAATCCCGCCGATCTTACGCCCGACGAAATAGAACTGATAAAAAATCAAAACGATATTATGCGCTCCGAGATATTAAAGCGCGATGAGAAAATATCCTCGCTATCGCGCAAACTCGGTGCTAAATTCGTACCGCTTGAGATTTTTTCCGATGATAAGCTGCAGTACGTCGCGGCTGAACTTGAAAAGGCTAACGTGCCGTCCGTCGAGGAAAGCAACACGCTACACATTCCCGACTACGCGCAAAAGACCGCCGCCGCTATCGCCGCAGCTTACAAGCCGACCGCCGAGCGGAACGGAGTGCGTGACAGAATTAGGCTCGATATTGACAGGCTCGTCTACTGCTCCGAAAATCTTGGTGACTTGTTCGACAAGCTGAAAGAGCGCGGCTACCAAATCAAGAACGGAAAGTACCTTGCGGTAAAGCCGACGTTCGCGGAAAGATTTGTGCGGCTGAAATCTCTGGGCGAAGCATATCTCCCGAAAAATCTTGAACAGCGCATAGCCGAGCGCGACAAATTCCCGACTGCCGTTCGCGAGAAATTTGTAACGGCAAACGCTGTTGAAAAGAAATTCCACATCGCGATCACGGACGTGATGATCGCGGTCAAGCAATTCAGAATTACGCCGCGTAAGACCGACCCAAAGCTGATTTATGCTTTCAAGAACGACGCACATATAAATTATTTATCGGAGCAGCTTTGCACGATAGCGGAATTTAACCTCGGTTCACGGGAGCAAATCTACTCCAAAGCCGAGGAACTGAAAAACGGCATTGACGGGAAAACGGCAAAGCTGAAAGAATTGTCGGGCGAGATACCTACGCTCAAATCCGATATAACTCAACTGCGGCGATTGTTCTCCGTTGGGGATAATCCGAAAAGGCTTGATACAATGGAGCAAGTGAAACAGGCAGCGGCGCGGGAGATCGCGGATAAGTACAACGTGAAGTCTGCGGAAGATATTGCCGATCTGGAGAAACGTTTGAAGTCGCTCCAGAGCGAGGATAAATCGATCAAAGCTGAATTGTCCGACGAGCAGCTAAAGCTAAAACGCGTTTCCGATTTGATAACGGCTTATGAGAATATCGTTGAGGGTAACTATATTGATAATCTTATTAGGCTACAACGGGAGCAAGAACAAGTGAAAACAATTGACAAGAGAACATAATCTATTTGAAAATACATTTTTATTATCTTGACAAATTGGGAATGGGATGTAAAAAATACACTAAATTTGTAATTTTTAAATTTTCTTTAAGTTTAGTAAAATTACAGGCAAACAAGTTTTTTCCGCTTGTCTGCCTGTAAAAGAATTTTATAAATTTGTTGTTAATAAGGGGGAGTCATTCCCAAGACCCATCAACCAAAATATTCGAAAATTGTTTGAAACGTCTGCGATATTACACGGCTCATTGTCAAGGAATACTTCCGTCACGTCATTGTCGGTAATAACCCCCCAACAAATGTTTTGTCGTGTTTGACCGTCATCAAACGAAGAATAAATGTATGTGCCAGCATTGGTAATGTCAAGTGAGCCACTAATCTCAAGTGTTCTGTAGTTGAAAAAATTCTTCTTAATCACAGCACAATTAAATAATCCTCGTCGGTCGATGTAAAAAACAACATCGAAACCTGTGTCTAGCGTTTCTTGATATAACATTTCCGATGGAGAAATTAGATTATCGCTGTTACTTTTTTTCAAATAATCGTATGGTGTCTGCTTTCCTTTCGTAATAATGAGCGATACACATAGAACCAGTATAACGACGGAAAGCGATACGACTATTATTTTCTTTACAGTAATTCGTCGTGACATCAAAAGTGTTTCCCCTTTTTATCGTTAACATTTAAGACCCGTAAGCGTGCACACAATCGACCATTGTTTATCCACGCCGGTCAAAGAAAAGCCGCCACTAACAACGCCGCTGCTGTTCGCCGTAATCGAAACACTACCCTTAGTAGAACTAAAAGTATGAATGTACTTCATAACAGTTTCAGCTTCATTATCACCAATATTGTTTTTCACAAGTTTCATATCTATACTGATGTTTGTATAATGGTTAGGAAGAGTGTTAGCCCCAAGAAATGTTTCCCAATATTCATAAAACTCCCACACCCTTCCAGCGCTAGGAACGGCATCGCACAAAGTCGGAGGAAGAGGCGGGGCAAAATACGAGTCATCAATACTCCTGTAGGTAGTGGTGTTAATTTGGGGTGAGCCAGAGACTGTGTAACCACCAGACCAAGTTACCCCTATATAGTCAGCACCAGAGGCAGGATTATTATCACGATCAGACGTCCATAACCATCCGCTGGGAGACCAAGAAGCACTTGCGTTAAGGTCATAGGTCACGTTTTTGCCAGAGATGGTTCCTCCTCCAGAAAAGCTGATAGAGAGACTTCCGCGACCATTGACTGCTGCGCGTGTTTGCATTAACTCAGATACAGCGTCTTGTCTGACATCCTCCATATTTTCAAAGTTTTCCAAGCCGATTTCAAGGACTTCGCTCTCTGACAGCAGCCTGCTGGATATTGTTATGGGGTTTCCGTCGTTGTCAAACCCGTACTCTTCTTCAACAAAGACAGTAGCGGAGACCGTCTGAGTAGTCGAATGCGATATTGACATCTCCGTAGTTCCGTTCTGAAGAATGTACGCATCGGGAAATTCGGGCGAATAAATTGACGGCGCAGATGTGGACGAAAAAACAGGCACTGCGTTTGTCGTTTCGGCAGGTGCTTCACATATAGCCATTGCCGGTGTGGAAAGCCCCAAGCACACTGCACACGAAAGAATTGTTGATAATACCTTTTTCATAGAAAACCTCCTAAAAGATACAAAATTTATAATTGTCGTAAAAGTGTTAATTTATTGGGCTATTAACCTCCTTTATGTAATGAGTAAAGTGCTTTTATGGCTCTTTATCTTCACCACTGTAAATTGTAATGATTTCAAATGAGCCGTTTAAGTAAAATCTAAGCATTCTAGTTATGTGCCACAATTATTTCGCGATATCGCCCTTCCGTCATCACGAATGATAAGTCCGGTAACAACGTAATCTGAGGATTTAGGCATAAATGGCACAAAAGTAGTGAGTTCTCCTGTTGACAGTGAAAATTCCGCATAAGCGTATGACATATCACGAGTGTTCTCCATAATACCGCAAAATGTGTCACCAACACAATAACTATCTTTTCCTCTTGTGCTAAAATAATAATTTGCATTGTTAGGGAAAGAGATTACAGAAGCACCCTCTTGAGAAAAAGCTGTATTTGAATAGTCAAATCCATACTTGTACAAAAAGGTATTATTGCTGTATCCCTCAGAGTTATACTTATTGTATAGAACTATGATCCCGTCCTCGGCACAAAATATTTGTTGAACACCCGCAATACTCTCAATTTTTACATTTGAATATTGCTTTGTTTCAAGATTGTATGCGGTAATCCAACCGCATTGATCAGTGAACACGTCAGATATACAAAAGAGAGTTCCGTCCTTAATGAAAATAGCATTTTCTTTAACGTCCCTTTCGATATCGTTCAGCCCCATACTCAAAAATGGTATTTCAATTTCATCGTATGTCGTATTGTCACCCCACATAAAGCTGCGAACGACAACACTCATACCCTCTTTCTTTCTAGGGCAATTAAAGACAAAAAGTCGGTCGTCTGTAATTTGTATTGACTTAACGCCGGTTATTGTATGTTTGCCGCCAAGAGCGATTTTTAAAAAATCATTGCCGTCTCCGTAAATCAGCGTTTGCTCCTCATCCGCCAAAAGGAGCGCACACCTATCACCAAGTTCAGAATAAAAATATGGCTGTCCTACACTCGTCAATGCCTCATCAAACGTTTTTGTTCCTGTCATTTTCTGTAATGAATTTACAGGACAATAACCAGATGCAGCAAAACAAGCATTATTGGACTCGTTCACATATTCGGAAGAAATATCAATTGAAACGCTGTTGTTGTATTGGAATACCTGTGTCATACCAATCTCAACAATACGGTTCGTCCGCATATCACAAACATCAGCGTTATACTTTATATACTTTTTATTCGCAACTTCAAAATCATCAAAGTTAGCAAGCAAAGGATCTGTAATGTTTGTCGTGTGTTCTCTCAAATCTCTGTTGTTACACCCAGACAATAAAACTGTGCAAATAGAAATAAAGACAATAAAAAATTTCTTCATATAGTGTTAGCCGTCCTCGCCCCAAACATAAGGTTTCGTGTGCCCCCAACCAAGGGTATACTTCATCGAAAGCTTATCGGAATTTTCGATGACAAAATCACTCGGCATAAACATTCCACCTATATAGCTATCAGCCCAATAACCCTGGAATTCAATGTCGTTAGCGTAATAGGCTTTCCATATAAGGGTCGCACAATTCATATATGTTTCATTTCGCCTGTTAGCGTGTATAGCGTATTCCCAACCTACCAAGTTATTTTTTGCATAGTCAACAATCTTTTTGCTAAGAGCGTCCTCCCCCCTCTTGGGAGTATCGTTCACAACCTGATCGCACTCATAAATTCTCAGAGTTTTGCAATGTCTCCACACTACCGCCATATCGGCATATACACTAAGTCCCGTAGCACCTTTTAAACCGCCGGATTTCGGTCCGTAATGCTCCACGGTTTTGCCATCACCACACGAAAGCGCAGCGTGACCGTGATCTATAGCCAATGTTGTGCAATCTCTTGTGATAAGTATGTCGGCAGCTGAAGCATTCTCCTTTACTTTACCCCAAAGGATATCGTTCATCGAATAATCGAAGTCAACAGTTGCGCTATACGGTTCAACAAGTCCCGAAGGATCAACATTCGCAGAGTACATATCATTTTCAGTACTGATGTACGAAATATTCTCTATATAATCTTCACGATTTGTGTCGTATGTACCGTCATTAGCTATTTGGTAATCATATATTACCTCACAATCGCTCGCAAACGCCGTTAGCGAAAATGTGCCAATAACCGAAACCGCCGAGATAACTGCACCTAACTTTTTTAAAAAAGCCTTTTTCATAGTGTTCCCCCTAAATGAAATCATAACTAAATTTAGCGACACAACTAATTCAACAATGTATTGCAAAGACAATCTGCTAATTCACTTTGTAGCTGAACAAATTGTGTCTCTTTTCCATTGTACCAAACGAATTTGTCCTGTGCCTATATAATTTAAGACACCTCCTGTTCGCTGCTGTAAACTGTAATGGTCTCACTTTTGCCGTTTTGGTCGGTCAATGTGAAAACAGACTTTACACGATATTTGCCGCTGTCAAGACCACTTTTGGAATTAGTTAAGCTAATTGAATTGCGTTCGACCGTCCTTGTCCACTCCGCGCCGTCCACACTATCCCAAAACCACAACCCCCAATACTTTTGTAAGGTTTGTACCACCGTTATTCTAACCGCACCTTTGCCTTTAACTGAACTGATACATTCCGCTGTCCCGTTTGTAATGTTTAATGTGGATACAGGATTATCGGCTATTTCATACATTAACGAAATTCCACTATCCACATACGGCACAGTTGCTTCGGCATAAACTGCTGTACTTGAAGTCGTACAAAAGCACAATATTACTCCAAGCGAAGCCATTAACTTTTTCAGCTGCATTTAGTTCCCCCCCTTTCTGTATACTATTCTGAGGTTTTTAGTCCCTATATTATATACATTCTTTTTTTTATACGATTAGGGAGATTAACTATTCCTTTCTTTCAAAGTTTGTTCATTTTTAATAAATCTATCGTGCTTTCTTTGTCTAAATCTGCCAACACTTCAATTATATAATCGCCGTTATCCCATACCATCAGAGTTTGCTTATATGCCGTGTCGCTAAAGTCAATACACAATGCTGTGCCGCTGCTTACATTAACTTCTTCCAATTTGTAATGCTCTGTATTGTAATTCGGCTCAAATTTTGTTTTTACCCATTGGCGCACTTCTATTGTTTGTTGGGTAGAACTATTCATATATAGCGTGTAATAGTGTATCGATGATAAGTCTGTTTCCTCCACTTCAAATCCTGACGGAACATTCATCAAGGCGAATTTATATTCAATGGTTTGGGGGCAATCCTTATAGTTTTTGGCAGTAATCTGTGTGTAGTCGTGATACACAGTACCGTGAAAATTTGACGAAACATACACAGCTACCCAGCCAACCAAGAACGACATAAGAATAATAATTAACATTGCGATGAGCAGTTTCTGCCTTATGCTATGAATTGGTCTATATGTGGTTGTCCGCGTTGGTTCTGCTATCTCGCTTTTACAGAGTTTTCGCACATTCCTTTCGTATCTCGCAAAAATCCGTTTCATAGCAATACGGTGTTTGAGAGAGAATTTGTGATCCGGTGTATTGTCAATATCCGCATATTCATTCAATACCGCCTTTTCCAAAATTGACTTGAATATTTCTTCGTTCATCGTTAGCTATGCCTTTCATCAATATATTTTCTAACCGTTCTCCGAGCAATTGTTAAATGTTTGTTTGCGGCGGTCACTGTAATATTTAGTTTTTGTGATACTTCATCAATTGATAAACCTACAAGACAACGCATAATAAGAACACTCCGCTGCATTGTTGGAAGTTGATTTACACAAGTCATAATCTCATCGTGTGAGATTTTATCCATAAGATAATCATCAAGCGAAATAGTTTCAGCATCGAAATCATCAGTTAATGGTTCAATAGGTTCTTTACTTTTTGCATTGAACATTTTCATAGAGATGTTTCTTACCATAACATCAACATAAGCTATTCTCCTATTTGGAGGTAGTTCAAAGAATTTCTCTGGCTTATTTGCGATCTCTGAAAAGACCTCTTGAACCGCGTCCTCTGCGTCCTGCTCGTTATGTATTTTTGATAAAGCGATAGAGTATAATCGCTTTTTGTACTTTTCGTAAAATTCGGCTAATTCGTTGCGCTGTTCTTCATTTTCAATTGTTGATAGGATAAAGTCAATCATAATGTTCACCTCTTAGTATTAAGTATATCACAAATTCTGACAAAATACAAGATTTTTTCATATTAACAACAATGCGGCTGATCTCAACCGCATTATTCCGTTATATTAAAGTCAAGAATATCCGAAACACATATCTCCGCTCCGTCCGTAAACAGCAGCTTGAAGAAAACCTCGTCAATCCGTTTTACCGTACCGACTTTCGTGACATAAGCACCGCCGTCCTTGCGCTCATCGGGGACGAAATAACATACCTTAACTTGTGGGCGTTCCTCGTCCTCGTTCAGTCTTTGCGCAAGAACTTGAAATTTCCTGTTGAGTACCTCTATCTCGTCCTCCGACAACTCTATTTTGCTGCCGACAAGCCGTGCTGTTTCGTCCATTTGCTCATCAAGCCCGACCAGAGCCGCGAACGCCGAGAACTGCGCGGCTCGGTCAACTGCGGACAACTTCGGGCGCGAACTCGCGGGGCACTGCTGATTTATCAAATAATCGTACTTCACGCTCTATGCCCTCCGATCTGCTGATTGCGCTCCCGCATTGTCGCGCCGTCCTCGAAATTCATTCCCTTTAGAATTGCGTTCTTCCCGAACTTATGTTTTATTTTCAGCACGGCAAGCTGTATATCTTCATCGCGTTTTTGCGCGGCGATCTCAGCTTCCCGTGCGGAGTAATCGGTGAACAAGTCGAGCTGCTCCCCCTCGTACCCGTCGGTCTGTTCAGACCTTACTGTGACATCACAAGCGCAGATAGTCACGCGCCGAATAAGCAGCTTGGGGTTTATAATGCGGTCGAACAGCCGCACCGCCGCGTCCGCTATCGTGTGCGGAGAGTAGGTCTTGCGGTCGAGGTTTTCCGTTCCGTGCGCGTGTTTTGGTATGTTCCGACCGTAAAAGTCCGTTGTTATTTCTCCTTGATAAGCTGCCGCTATCTGAGGATTAGTTATACTTTCCGCGTCATAGCCGACCGTGAGCGTAAGTTTGTTGGTAACAAGATTATTTTCCGCGAGTGAGAGCGACAGATCGTCCGCCATTTCGCGAACTATAATACGCGCCTTTTTACAAGAATACGGCTCCTGCAGAACTTGACCGTTGCTCAAACTGTTGGCTCGCGGTTTATAAGCCTTGATATCCGCGATAGTCGTAGGCTCGATACCCCAAGCGTGATCTATCAGTAATTCGGCGTTCACTCCAAACAGTTTGAACAGCGTGTCCTCGTCGTAAGTCGAGCGCTCCGCAACGTCGCCGAGCGTGTACATTCCGTTCTGCTCCAGCGTTTTCGCGTACCCTCTGCCGACGCGCCAGAAATCCGTCAGCGGACGGTGTTCCCAAAGCATTCTCCTAAATGATTTTTCGTTCAGCCTTGCGATACGAACGCCGTTTTTATCGGCGGGAATGTGCTTTGCGACGATATCCATAGCGACTTTGGCAAGAAACAAGTTAGTGCCGATACCCGCGGTCGCGGTAATTCCCGTCGTTTTCAGAACGTCGAGTATCATTTTTGACGCGAATTCGCGCGGGGTCAATTTGTAGGTTTTCAGATAACCGGTCGCGTCGATGAACACTTCGTCTACCGAATAAACGTGTATATCTTCGGGAGCGACGTATTTCAAATAAATTCCGTAGATACGAGAGCTTATCTCCATATATTTTGCCATTTGCGGCGGTGCGACAATATAATCGACCGCCAGAAAGCGGTTGCTGTTAAGCTGCGAGAGATAAACGGACTTTCCCGAAAACATTTTGCCGGGCGTATGATACTTACGCGCCTTGTTAACATCGCGTATCTTCTGAACGATCTCAAACAAGCGCGGTCTGCCGCCCGTGCCAAACGTTTTAAGCGCGGGAGAAACGGCAAGGCAGATCGTTTTTTCGGTGCGGCTCTCGTCCGCTACGACAAGATTTGTGTCAAGCGGGTCAAGACCGCGTTCCACACACTCTACGCTTGCATAAAAAGACTTTAAGTCGATTGCTATATAAGTTCTATTGTTCATATTATCGCCTGCCTGTGTACGTTTTTTATTCATTATAGCACATAAAACGTGAAATGTCAATAGCTTTATTGTAAAGCTGTCTGGTAATTTGTGGAAACGTGCCATATGTGGCACAAAAAAGACGGCGCTATAAAAACACCGTCTATCAAGTTTCTTTATCAGACCTTTTATCAGTTTTATTTTTCGTGCCAATACGGAGTGCGTCCACAAAAACTGTAATCATTCTCTCAACCTGTTTGCGCAAGTCCTCCGGTAAAGCGGAAATCATAGAGTTTATCTTGGCGTTTTCCTTGTAAGGAGTAGAACCGTAAATAAGATAATCGGTTGTTACATCAAGCGCAGTAGCTATCTTCCCTATGTTCTGCGCTGTTATACCCTTTTTGCCCGCTTCGATTTCCCACAAAAAAGAGGTAGAAATATCTGCATACTCAGCAAGCTGTTCACGGGTATAACCTCTCTGCTCTCGTATTTCGCGTATCCTCGCTCCAATAAGCGCATTTGACATATCCACCGCTATCTCCCCCTTTGAATAATAGTATACCAGTTTTTCTACTGTTATTAAACTGGCTAAAATGTCAAATAAATTTATACTATAGCGAAAAAAGTTATTGACATTATGGCTCACAAAGGGTATAATATAATAAAGAACGGAGAGCAAAAAACGCTCTCCGTTCATCAAAAATGCAACAAGGAACACACATTGATATTCTAGTCAATATCCTCGGGCTCAAGTGTGCGAAATGTTTCCGTATCAAAGAACTCCACAATAGAGATACCCATACCGTCACACAAGAGTTTAAGGGTCACAATGCCCGTGTTCTTACTTACGCCATAGATGATATTTTTAACGGTAGAGGGAGGAACGGCAGCCAGCCGCGCTAACTTCGTCATATTAAGGTGTTTCTGTTTTATCAGTTCCAACAGCCTTTTAGCGACTTCTTCCTGCATTGTTCTCCCCCTCGCTATTACTTCTAATGTAATTATAGACTATTTATAGCCTTTTAACGGTCTTTATATAGACTTTTTTGAAAAAATATGTTATAATAGACTATATGTAGACCGCATTTGTTTTTGGGGGAGGAACGATTATATGAACAACAAGAAAAAAACCGTATGCTTTTCGGGACATAGACTATTACACGAACCTAAAGAGGTTGTTGAAAAGAGCCTAGAGATCGCGATAAGGCAATGTATCTCCGAGGGAGCGGAAATATTTATGACAGGCGGGGCGCTTGGCGTAGACACGATAGCGGCTTGGACTGTAATCCGTTTACGAAAAGAATTTCCCGAAATACGACTTGTACTTGCTCTGCCTTGTCCGTCAGTGGAACAAACGTTGAAGTGGTCTGACAGTCAAAAGGAAGAATATCAGAAAATTCTCGATCTTGCCGATGAGGTTAAAGTCCTGTCCGACAAGTATACCGACAGTTGTATGCTAGACCGCAACAGATATATGATAGAAAGCAGCGGAACGCTGATATACTATCTTCGCACGGAGCGCGGCGGGACGAGTTACACCGTCAGATACGCAAAAAAACAGGCAATCAAACTGATTGCCATTTGAAGTATTGAAAGCAGCCAAAGCATTGGCACAAGCAGGGCACTCCATAAAATTTTGTGTAAAAGCAAATCCGGTCAGGCAAAAGGTGGCTTGCAAAGCAAGCGGAGTTTGGTATTTCCTCTTAATAGCCATGCTCCCGCAAGCTGAGACGGTATGCGCGCCGAAGGCGTGAATACCGTCTCAGCTTGCGGGAAAAATATTAAGAGAGGAAATCCAATTATGCGGATTCTCTGTCCGCGAACATTATCGAAAGCTGGTTAGATACCAGATCCCAATTCCGACACGTTACACTCCAATGCGCAACGATATTTTTCGACGCAAGGTACAAAATTTTTCGCAGGCTGTCATCGTTGGTGAATGACGGCTTGTTTTTTGTGATCTTACGGAATTGGCGATTCAAGCCCTCGATAATATTTGTTGTATATATTATCTTACGAACTTCGGCGGGATATGCGAAAAATGTGGATAGGATATCCCAATTCTCCTCCCAACTTTTAACGCAGCTCGGATAAGTCTGCCGCCATTTTTCTTTGAATTCGAGAAGCGCGTTCATTGCCTCTTCCTCGTTGATTGCTTGATAAATTTTCTTCAGATCAGCCATCAACGATTTGATATCCTTGTAGCTTACATAACGAGTGGACGAGCGTATCTGATGAATGATACAGCGCTGAATTTGTGATTTCGGAAACGCTGCATTAATAGCTTCGCGGAAACCCGTCAGACCGTCCACACAGAACACATAAACGTCCTTAACACCGCGATTTTTAAGGTCATTCATAACCGATAACCAAAATTTTGCACTCTCGTTTTCGCCTATCCATACACCTAAAATGTCCTTGCGTCCGTCCATCTGGATTCCCAAAACCACATAAGCAGCTTTGGTAATATACTGATGATTTTCCTTGACCTTATAATGGATCGCGTCCATAAAGACAAACGGATAAACAATATCCAGCGGACGGTTTTGCCATGCGGCTATTTCGGGTGTGATCTTCTCAACAATCTTGCTGACCAAGCCGTCCGAAATATCCACGTTGTACAAATTCTTTATCTGCTCGGAAATATCCCGCTGGCTCATTCCGCAAGAGTAAAGCGCGAGAATTTTTTCCTCCATTCCATCAGCGTTTCTGTTGTATTTTTCGATGATCTGCGGCTCATATTCGCCGTTACGGTCTCGGGGTATTTTGACATCAACCTCGCCAAGCTGCGTTTTTACTGTCTTTTTCGAGTATCCGTTTCGGTAGTTTTTCGACATACCTTTTTCGGTTTTATCCGACACATGTTCGCTTTTTTCGTAGCCGAGCTTTTCTTCGAGTTCCGCTTCCATTACCGTTTGCAGCACGTCGCTGAAAAGCTCTTTCATGCTGTTCATAATGTCTGTCGTACTTGTAAATTGCTGACTATTCACAAATTCCTTCAGCAGTTCCTTTGATGTTTTTTCCATAATAAAAACACTTCCTTTCAGATTTTTCCTTGACCTCAGTCTTGTCTGATCGGAAGTGCTTTATTCGGTTTTACACAAAATTTATTGGGGTCTCCAAGCAGAAACCTTGATTAAAAATATGCGGCACTTCTTTGCAGAAATGCCGCATAACTTACAATTTTACAGAGCCGTTCTGGGTTTCATTGACAACGTAATATGCCATCAGCGTATTATTTTCAGCCTTGACATAAATTTTTATGGTCTTGATTTGTTTCTTAGTGCCATTGCGATAGGCTTTCTTGCACATCTCCGTGATCTCGGCAAAGGTATACTCGCTATTACCCTGCAATATCACCTGATCGCCCGTAGCTTTTGCAAATTTTCTCACGGTACGCTTTGGAGCGGGAGCAGCCGCTTTTTTCGATGTGGTTTTTTTCTCAGATTTTGACACCGCTTTAGGTGTTGCCTCAACCTTGTTTACGGATTTTCTAACGTTATTTTTAGCGGTAGTGGCGGTGGATTTTGCGGCGGTCGGAACAGCAGCCTTTGGAGCGGCGGATTTTTTCGTTGTCTTTTTTACAGGCTTGTCTGCTGACTTTGCGACGGTCTGAGCTGCTTTCGCTTTGGTGGTACGCGGCTTTGTCGTCGGTGCAGCTTGTGCGGTAGGTTTTGTTGCCGCCTGAGCGGAAACATTCTCGTTGTCGATTTTCTTTTTACCTCTCGGCATAACGGGTATCCTCCTTAGTTTGATTGATAGTTTTAGTATAACATAATATAGATAGCTTGTCAAGTTTTTTGACTTTTGTAATGTGAAATGTTGTTTAAGGCAAAACTTACTCGATTGACAATTGTATGGAAATGCTGTATAATGTGATTATAGTGCTATTCATTGCCAAACGGGTTAAGATGAATTATGAAAGGAAATTCAAATGATTTCTAAAATAATACAGACACTTTCAAGTCTGGATTTAAGGCTTTATCTGTTTGGTTCAAATAAATCACCACTACGTTGTGGTGATAAGGTATATATCAAGGAAAGAATGAAAGGGATAAAATCATATTCTCTTATGACAATAAAGGGATTCCAGTACTGCGACGACATAGCAGAATTCCACCTCGTAGATGATAACAATGGTGACTTCTATTGCAATATTGAAAAAGTTTACCCCATATAAAGGGCAGGATTTGAAAAAACAGAAGATAGAAGATATATGATATTGTATCACATACAATCATACTCGTTCTTTTGGTGGCGGTAATGGCTTTCTTTTGCCTAAATCCATACCTGTCAGAATACGCATTATATAATTTTAAAAACAAATTCTAAATGGAGTTTTTTATGCGAGTTGACACAATGGACATAGTTTGCACAATGTCATATCTGATAGGTGTGCGAAAGGAGCTGTTGCATAACACATATGACGATAACTGCCCCGAATTGCTTAAACAGCTTGAGGAAAATAAAGACGCTACCATTATCAGATATTTGTGCAAGCTGAGAACGGTACTTATGAAAACATTCAGGAAAACGGATACGTCATTAAGGTACGATCTCACAAATATAGACAAGCTAAATTGGTTTGATACAAATAATATCTTATGGCTTGAAAACAACGGAATTCGGGTCACACTTGCAAACAAGCGAGCCGCCGATTATTCATTACATATTAACAAACTGATAGCGGATAACATACACGCTTGTCACGATCTGTTCCCGGAGTGGATAAAATGGGACTATATTAAGCGATTATTTATAATTCCCAGATTTACAGATATGGAAGTCCAAAAAAGAGAGTTCAGTAAATTTATGGATAAGCTCGATTGGTACCCTTATCATCAATATATTTATTGGGAGCCGTCCGAGTGCGGTAACATCTTATATACAGACGGGAAGTTTATCAATATATTATATCAAATGAATAATGATTATTTTGATGACAGATCAAAATATAAGACAGCGACCGATGAGATAAAAGATAATATATACGATTTCATAGGAAAAAGTGATAAAGTCGTGCTTGTCGTTGACTGCGAGAATTCAGACGTATACAAATTATACGGTATGCTCAAAAATCTTAATAACAACGAAGTTATGAAAATAAGCAAAATAATGCTGTTTGACGATATTCACACTACCAACGGTTGGGATTATCTCGAAAAGGTTATTTCAATACCCGTCGAGCATATTGAAGTTGAGCGAATTCACGATCATAAATCATTGGTGGATATGCGTGTTATGGCGGGCGTGTTTAGAGAGTTTTATACACATAGCGTAACGTCTTTTATTCTGCTTTCAAGCGACAGCGATTATTGGGCGCTGATCTCATCGCTCCCCGAAGCCGAATTTTTAGTTATGGTGGAATGGAATAAATGCGGACAAGCAATTAAGGACGCGCTTGAACACGAGGGAATATACTGGTGTTCTCTTGATGATTTCAGCACGGGTAAAAATGAGGATTTGAAACGCGCCGTACTGCTTGCGGAGTTAAGAAAATATCTTCCCGACCTCTTGTCGTATAACGGTAAGGATTTGGTACGCAGACTTTACGCGGATACAAGAATAGAAGCTGACGAAACGGAGATGATGAATTTTTACAATAAATATATACGCTCGATAACCTTTAAAGCGGACAACGACGGTAATTTGTGTTTAAATCTGAAAGTATGACTTTTTACCTCATATAGATTTTGTGCCACATATGAGCCTGTTTACAAATGGGTATTTTTGAAAAATCGCCAGAAATTCCAACGGAGTAATGCGGGTTTACAGGGTGTTAATTTTGCTTTTTTCGCAAAATATATAGTTTGTAAACAGCCCCACATATGGCAACGTATTCCACAAAAAAATTGCTCCCAAAGCCTTAACGGATTTGGGAGCGTCTTTTTAATTGCCGTTTTTGTTTTTCAACGAGTTGTCGAGTTCGAGGTGTTTCAACAGCCTTTCTTTTTCAGCAGTTGTATAATCTTTGATCTGCTCTAAAACAAGAATGTCAACCTCGTCAAAACCGTCCTGCACGTTGACGCGAAGATCGGAGCGCCAAAGTATGTAGTCAAGCGTTACGTTGAACAAATCCGCTATTGCAACAAGGTTAGGTAAGTTATAGATACCTTTTTCGATATTGCATATCGTTCGTCGGTCGATAAAGAGTTTTTCTCCTAATTCTCTTTGTGACCAACCGCGTTCCTTACGGAGCAGAGCCACTCTGTTTAGTGCTTTTTCGTTGTTTTTGTTTTCCATTGTCAAAAACTCCTGTCATAATATTTCGGCTAAAAGAACTCAATCGGTAAAAAAGAGGGATTTAGCCGATAAATATATGCTAAGGGAGAATTTTGGAAATTGCGATAGGGAATAAACTCGCATTATATTACATAAGATAATACCTTGTCGCATATTGTATAATCATATAATTTTCATTTAAAATACACTTTATAATCACAAAATCAAAAAGGAAATTTCGTTTCCCTATTTCTTAAAAAAGGAAAAAACCGTCACTAGACTAAATAAAGCATATATGATAAAATAGAATTAGTTAAGTACAAGCCTTTAGGCGGTTCGTAACAAAGCTCTTTGACAATTGAATAGCAAAGCAAACACATAAACCTTAAAGCCGCGCTGTTTCTGACAGAAAAGCGCGATGACGTTTCTGCTGCCTATTTTCGAGGTTATTAATTATCCGTGATCACACATTTTATTAGCACGAGAATAACAGTAACCGAGATTTTATAAGCAGTTAGCCGAAGATCGGTAACGCAGCCGACCAATAGTAAAGAAACCGAGCGATTTGCGGCAAGGGGTATAATGATACTTACCGTGAGGTCTGACCATAGGAATGGCAGAGGTGAAAGCCCTATGTGCGGGGTGCGTAACTACCCGCTGTTTGCTTTGAATTGCAGCTTAAAATAAAAATGTCGGGCTGCACTTCCGTTGATCTCGCCCGTTGGACGATACAGATAAGCGGAAACAGCCCGACTTTTTATATATTGTTTATTCGAGAGTGCTTTTTCGTGCCATATATGGTACATTTTCCAAAATATGCAAGTGCTTTGGCATAAGCAAATTATATTCATTATTATTTAGGAGGACGTAAAATGACAGTTACAGAAAAGCAAGAAATTCTATCTGAAATATCAAGCATTTTGGATAGTTATATCTCCCAGACCTCCGCACCTATCAGCAAGCCTGTTGAAATGCTCACGATCAACGAGTGTACCGAGTTGGTAAAAGGTTTGTCAAAGCATACGGTACGTGAGTTGGTAGGACGCGGAGAACTCACCTCAATACGCGCGGGAGCGGGCAGGAACGGCAAAATACTTGTATCAAAAGCGTCATTGTTAGCTTACGTTGATAATACTCAAAAAGAAATCGAGGTTTAAACCGAATTTTTCCGATAGCATACCAAAAACATCTTGACTTTAAAGTATAGAAGTGCTATACTAAAAGTGCAGATGGTAGGTATGCTATGGTGTAAAATTAGGAGGGTTTTACAATGGCAAGCTACTACAAAAGAGGTAACAGTTATGTTATAAGAGTGAGCTGCGGCTATAACGCAGAGGGCAAGCAGATATATCAGTCTATGACGTGGAAGCCCGATGAGGGAATGACCGCCAAGCAGATTGAAAAGGAAGTAAACAGGCAAGCGGTTTTGTTTGAGGAAAACTGCAAGAATGGTTTTCAGAGCAAGGTTGTTAAGTTTGAAACGTTCTGTGAGGAATGGTTCGAGGAATATGCTAAACCGAATTTGCGGAACACAACATACAACTCACTTTATCATAGGCGGTTGCGTATTTACGAGGCAATAGGTCACATCAGAATGGACAAAATCACGGCACGGCAAATTCAAGTGTTTATCAATTCATTGTCTAAAGAGGGTGTGAACGAGAGGAATGGACAGCCGCTTTCAGCAAAGTCAATTCGGCATAATCTCAGCCTTATTTCGGATGTTTTCGGTTATGCTGTGAAAATGGGAGTTGTTACAGAAAATCCTTGTTCAAAGGTTACTTTACCTAAGATTGAGCAAAAGGAAAAGCAGATATACACTCCCGAAGAAGCGGCAAAGTTTCTCGATTTGCTCCACGGCGCTCCTATAAAGTACCGTGCTTTTTTCAATCTGGCGATATACAGCGGGTTTAGGCGCGGTGAGCTGCTCGGTTTGGAGTGGAAAGATATCGACTTTGAGAACAACGTTATCAACGTGCGGCGCACATCGTGTTATACTCCCGACCGCGGAATATACACCGATACCACCAAAACTAAAATGTCGCAGAGGACGTTGAAATTTCCGCAGGAGATAATGGATTTGCTCAGGGAACTTCACGATTTCCAAGATAACGAGGCACTCAAATTCGGCAATAAATGGGTAGAAACGGACAGGCTCTTTACAAAGGACAACGGTGAGCCGCAACATCCGAACACTACATACCAATGGCTTGAACGGTTCTGTAAGAAAAACGATATTCCGTTCTATGGTTTGCACAGCTTTCGTCACTTGTTCGCCAGTTTGCTCGTCAACGGCGGTGTGGATATTGTGACGGTATCGGGGGCGTTAGGACACTCCAACGTAAGCACAACGAGTAATATTTATTGCCATATGTTGGAAAATTCCAGAGCAAAGGTTTCCGACGTTATCACGGGTGCTTTGAACCTCTCAACAAAGCGCGGAGCATAGTTTTTTCAAAACAATGTACAAACAATGTACAGAATGGGTATCCGCAAAAAACAAATAACCCGCAAACGGCTCTACAAAGCCATTCACGGGCAAAGGGTATGGTGCGAGTGACGGGACTTGAACCCACACGGCAATACTGCCACTAGCACCTCAAGCTAGCCTGTCTGCCTATTCCAGCACACTCGCAAAATCGCCATCCAACGACTTTATAATTATATCACATATTGGATGATTTGTCAATAGGTTTTTGAAACTTTTTCAAATTTTTTAAAAGTAAAGTGATACGTCGATAACGCTCATATATTGGCATCAATTTCGTTTTTCCCGTTTATCACCCGAATTTCCAGTCGATGTGGGAGACAAACGATTGGCGTGTTCCCGGAAATTTCACCCATGTTTACACAAACTTTATCGAAACAATCGGCTTTGCTTACAGAAATTTTGCCATTGCATACTGTTATCACATTGTAACCGTTTTCACAATTTACAGTAAATTCTGTATCCTCTAAAAGCGGAATTGTCTTAAGCAACTTGCCGTTTTGGTATATTTCTGCAGCTGCGTCTGTATGCTCAATATTACCCATTGTTATCCAAGCCGCTATCCCTCCGGCTGCTGCCAGAGCCAGTATCCCCGACGAAATCGCAATTTTTGCGTTTGTGCCCATGAATTGCCTCCAATAAAAATCCCCTGTCAGTCATGTGACCCGCCCCCTGTCAAGCAGACAGAGCAAAAAACAAAAAAATTCTACGAAATATCCGAAAGCAGTATGTGCAAATTGTGCAGGCTGCTAGTTTTTGCCGATTGATCGTGGTATCCCTTCGCAGTGAGGAGCGAAGCGACGAACGAAGAAGGGATACCGCGGCAAAATTTTTCAACAGATCTACGTTGCGTATGTTTCATGGTATTCAATAGGCGTCATACAGTTCAGCCTGTGCTGGTAGCGATTATTGTTGTAGTAAACTATATATGCTTCAATTGCGTCGATCAAATTTTCTTTGGATGTGAATTTTTTGAGGTAATACATTTCCGACTTAATAATACCACAATAACCTTCCATTGGACCGTTGTCAATACATCTGCCTACTCCGGACATACTCTGTCTCATACCGGCATCCATAAGTTTTTGATGGAATGCTTTTGTCGTATACTGAAAACCACAGTCGCTATGGAACAACGGGTGTGCATCCGGGTTCAAAGCAACAGCTTCATCAAAGTTGGAGAATACAAGCTCGTTGTTATTGTATTCGCTGATTTGATAGGCAACAATGCGCCGTCGTATAGGTCGAGTATCGCACTCAAATAAAGTTTCTTTACTTCCAAACCCGAATAATACTTAAATTCAGTCACGTCGGTCAGCCACTTTTCGTTTGGTGCGTCTGCGTGAAAATCTCTGTTCAGCACATTTTCCGCTGTGATCTCAGGTGTTGACGGTATGTATTTTTTTCGCTTGATCCGTGTTACGGACTTTAAGTGCAGGAGCTGCATTAATCTGTAAATGCGCTTTTTGTTGTAATGCGCCTCATGCTCGCGGTTGTTTGTGATGGTCATTTGCCTATAACCCAATATTCCGTTCGTTTCCTCATAATGCCGTTTTATCCATTCAACGACCTGCTCGTTAATATGCTGACTATGGCTCGGTGTTCTTTTTAGCCATTTGTAATATGCCGAACGTGCGACGTGAATGGCATCACACAGCTTCGTAATCGCATATCGCTCCGTCTCATTCAGATATCTGATCGCCAAATATTGATCCTCTTGTCGTACTCCGCTTAGCGACCGCCCCCTCTCAATTCCCTGAGTTTTTTTAATATTGCGATCTCCATTTCCTGATCCTTAATTTTTACCTAAAAAATCTTATTTTCCATGCGAAGTTTGTCCGTTTCCGTCAATTCATCTTCCGGCTTTGCTTTTCCTCTGCGGTCTGTAAGCCCGTCTGCGCCTTTCGCCTCGTACTTATGCACCCACGAATAGACCTGCTGATATGATACGCCGTATTTCTCAGCTGCCACTCCGTAATCCTTGCCGTTCGCTATACAAAACGCGACTATTTCTGTTCTTTCTTCCAATGTCGTTTTTCTGCCATTACTCATGGTAACTCCTCTTTCCGAGCTGCTATGCTCTTTAAAGTCCTTACCACTATTATACCACCTTATCCACGTTCTCAGTGTTTTTGTGTCGGACATTTTGTACATATTGCATACAGGCTGCCTTTTCCCGTCAGATATTCTTTTACTGCCAAAAGCTTTGTCGCTTTGGAATACTTCTTGTATTTGCTGCTGATCCGCAGCTCGTCTATTCCCTCTGCCTTAGCTCGCCTCACATAATCCTAAAGCGTTGTTTTGCTGATTCCATACTTTTTTGCAATACTTCCATAGCTGCCTTAACCTTTCATGTATTCTTCCACTACTTTTATTCGCTGCTTATTCGTCAGCTTCCCTTTTCTTGCCATTAGAATAATAACCCCCTTAGTTCAACACTCGAGGTTTTTGTTTTTCGTGTGTCTACTCTAAGGGGATTATATCAGATCGGATAACGGGGAAATTCTTTTTAACCGATAACGCAGTCAACAAGATAGCCGCTGTCGGATTTTACCAGCTTGACCGGACAAGTGTAGTATGCAGCTTTACCGTAGAAGTCGCCTGCATAGACGTAAAGTGTTCCGCTTACAACGCCGTCGGTTTCGTCGGAAACGTTCAGCACGGTCTCGGATAGCCTGATCTTCGTAATGCCGCCGTCATCTATTGACGAACCGTCGGCTTCATCAACGATACAGCGTGCCGCAAACTCTGCCGCCGTGCTTTCGGTGTAAAGCTCCGCAAGCGTCTGCTTTAATTTTTCCGCATCGTTAATTCCGTAATTGCCGCAATCGCCTCCCGCGATTGCGTTTTGTAGTCCGACAGCTGCGTCAAGCGCTCCGCGAATCTCGGCGGCAGCGTTCTCGACAGGCGTCTCAAAGGTCAGATAGTCGTTCCTTGCGCGTTCGGTATAACTTCCCTCAACAATGCGCACCGCGCCGTTTTCGGGTATTGCGGTATAATAGCGCGAGAAGCTGTTTTTAAAATCGATTTTCGATATAACGGAGACCCCGCCGCTTGGCAGACTGTTTTCCTCACCAACCGTGTAGTAATCACCATCACGAATAAAGCTGTGCGCCGATACGCCAAAATCTATTTCAGATGAATTGCCTGCCAATACAACATTCAGCGACAAGGGATTGTAGATCAACTTCATTCTGCCGTCATCAAGCACCGCGTGAGTAAACGCAGTATTAACGGTCACATCATATTCGCCTTGAATAGAACCCACGATATCCGCTTCCTCGACTGACGATGCTCTATAAACCCTGAGCGCGTCGCCGCGGTACATACCAAAATAAACCATTCCGTTGTCCGCGCCAATAAGCACGAAATTATCAGCGGAGGAATAAAGCGTTTTCAGCTTGTTAGACTCAAATCCGCCCTCATATATTTTCAGCGAATATTCACCGTTTTCATAAATGTTAAGCGCCAGAATGCCGGAACCCGCATTATAGGCAATCTCTTTTATTTCGCCGGAGCCGACCGCTTCGGAAAGGCTTATCTCGCGGATAATCCCGTCGTCCGCGTTGACTTTATAAATCGCATTTCCGCTGCCGAGTGCCAACAAACTTTCGCCGTTCTCGCCTATCCAGAAAACTTTAGCCTCTGCGCAAGGCATAGAAGCCGTAAGTTCCGCCTCTCCGTCAACGACCGTGTACAGCCGAATGTCATTTGCGGTACGGACATAAAAAACGTTATCATTTAAGAAGTACGCCCTCAAAGCTCCAACATCATCGGTCTCGCAGGAGAATTTCTCGCTGTCTTTTGGCAAAGTAACGCCTTCCGGCAGCTTTGCAGCAATATTATCAGGAATATTTATCTGATGAACGTCTGTGTTTTCGATATAAACGTTCTCCGCTCCACCGTCCGCTTCGTTGATATGATTAGTAAGCTGAAATGTTGAAGGCTCAGGCGGCTCTACAGTACTGTTGTTCGGCTCGCTCGTTTCGGGCGTATCGGACGAAGTCTCGCTGCTTGTCGAGGACTCCGAAATACTGCCTGTGCTCTCGGAAACACTGTCGCTTGACGAACTGTCCGACGTGCTGTCGGGAACTATCGGCACGACTGGTTCAAAAATATTCTGGGGATCGTAAAGCTCGACCGCCAATACCAAATCGTTGTCCTGAAAAGACGTCATAAGATAGCCCGCGCATCTCACGACCGCGCCTGTTACCTTCCCGTTTTCCGAACTGCCGACAAACACAGCCCCCACGCTGTCCGAGCCGTCAATTTTAGTACCGTCTTCCATAAACAGCGATTTAACGGGAACGCTGCCCTCCGCGCGCGCCAAAAGCACGCCCTGTGCTTCGGCAGGCGAAAGCGGTCTGCTGAACGTAACCAATACGTCAACAAGCTCCTTGGAATTTTCGTTTTCACGAACCGCGTTAATGCCGTTCGCGATGCGCTGTTCGCTTGTGAGCGCCCCCACGGTCTCCCCGGACGGAAGCGGCTGAACGCCGTGATTGCCAATGCTTACCGCCGCGATAGTTCCCACAGTAACGACAAGCGTCGCCGCAGCAACCGTCATACCTATGTAAACGGGCATACTCCATAATTTATTTTTCCCCGAAAGCCGTCCGTTTTTCGCGTTATTGTATATCTTCTCTTTATCAAACGCGTAGCTTTCCATAAGTTCTCTGTAAAAATCACGCTTATCCACGACTCAGCCCCCTTTCCGTGTACATTAACTATATTACAATCCGAATTTCTTTTTTTGCCGATCCAACGTGCGGTACAGCTTGGTCTTTACCGTCGACAACTTCATATCCATCGTTTCGGATATTTCTTCCAGCTTCATATCGCACACAAAATAAAGATAAAATATTCTGCCCGTTGTTTCGTCGTTCTGCATTACGTCGTCAAAGATCTGTTTGGCGAGTATCTTGTTGTTTATGACCTCGTCAAACAACGGCTCGTCCCTTGAAAGCTCCGCCTCCAGAGCGGAGGTTTCTTCCTCCGAGAAATCCGACATATTCTTGACACGTTCGCGCCGCTTTATAAAGCCCGACAAAAAGCTCCTGCATTCAAATTTGGCTATGTTTATCAGAAACGCCTCCGCGGACTCAATATCCTCAAACCCCTTTTCGGATATACGCTTGTAAAAGCGCGTGTAAACGTTCTGGATAATATCCTCTGCGTCCTGAAAGCGCGAGGCGTGGCTTAATACAAATCTCGATATGGTTGTGAACGTTTGTGCGTAAGCGTTATTAAAATAACGGTCGATATCGTTTTTATCCAACGGCGTTTCACCTCGCTTGCCACAGCGTGAACGTTACCGCCGTCTATTGCCGGTTGCCATTATTGAAGTCAAGGATATTCGTAAAAAAGTTTCACCCGACTGACAATTAAAGCGATTATGCGGAACGTTACGATAGATTTTGCACAGAATGCAGTTGCCTTGTGCAATATACTGATGTGTCGACGGCACTTGCATACATATAAAATATTATATCACATATTGCTTTTTTTGTCAAATCTTTTTGAACATCGTGCAGCTGCGCCGCCGTATATAAAAAACGTTTGCCGCTCACAGGAATAAATTACACAAAAACTATTGAAAAAGCTATTGCAAAATACAAAATGTTATGATATAATTTAAATGTATGTAATACTACGGGAGGTTTGTTCAATGTATAAAATAATCAGAAAACAAGTTCTTAATCCCACTGTTACCCTTATGGAGGTGGAGGCTCCGCTTATCGCGAAAAAAGCAGAGCCGGGACAGTTTATCATTCTGCGCGTCAATGAGGACGGCGAACGTATTCCGCTTACGGTCGCGGATTTTGACCGCGAAAAGGGAACCATAACCATAATTTTCCAGATAGTTGGCGCGACTACCGAGCTACTCAATCATCTTAACGAGGGCGAATTTATACACGATTTCGTAGGTCCTCTCGGTGTGGCTTCTCACATCGAGGGGCTGAAAAAGGTCGCCGTTGTCGGCGGCGGTGTGGGCTGCGCTATCGCGTATCCTATCGCGAAGAAGCTTCACAATAACGGCTGCGAGGTGCATTCCGTTGTCGGTTTCAGAAACAAGGATCTCGTTATCCTAGAGGACGAGTTTAACGCGGTTTCCGACGTTATGAGGATGATGACCGACGACGGATCTCACGGCACAAAGGGTCTCGTGACTGACGCTCTCAAGGAGCTCATCGAAGAGGGCAATCAATACGACGAGGTTATTGCCATCGGCCCGCTTATCATGATGAAGTTCGTGTGCAGGCTCACCAAGGAATACAACATAAAGACCGTAGTTTCGATGAACCCGATAATGATCGACGGCACGGGAATGTGCGGCGGCTGCCGTCTTACCGTCGGCGGCGAGACGAAGTTCGCGTGCGTTGATGGTCCGGACTTTGACGGTCATCTTGTCGATTTCGACGAGGCAATGGAGCGCGGCACTATGTACAAGGAATTTGAGACGAAAAAGCGCGAAGAGGTCTGCAATTTGTTTAAAATGTAAGCGCAAAAGCAAAAAAGGTGAAACAGAACGCGAAGCGCGGTAGCAAGCCTTTTTTGCCGCGAAGCAGCGTCGCGTATTTGCGCACTTTAAGATAAGGAGTAAATCGAAATGCCTAATATGAGCTTAAAAAAGAACGAAATGCCCGTTCAAGACGCGAACGTCCGCAATAAAAATTTCCAAGAGGTAGCCCTAGGCTACACTGAGGAGCAGGCGCTCGACGAGGCGGAGCGCTGCCTTAACTGCAAAAACAAGCCTTGCATAGGCGGCTGCCCCGTGGCGATAGATATCCCCGCGTTCATCGCGAAGATACGCGAAAAGGACTTTGAGGGCGCGTATCAAGTTATAGCGCAGAGCAGCTCGCTCCCCGCGGTCTGCGGACGCGTCTGCCCGCAGGAAACGCAGTGCGAGAGCAAGTGCGTTCGCGGCATAAAGGGCGAGCCTGTTGCGATCGGCAGACTGGAGCGTTTCGTTGCCGACTGGCACAACGCTCACTCGACCGAAGCCGCCGCTGTTCCCGCCAAGAACGGTCACAAGTGCGCGATAATCGGCGCGGGACCGTCGGGTCTCACTTGCGCGGGTGATCTCGCGAAAATGGGCTACGACGTAACGGTATTTGAGGCGCTGCACCTCGCGGGCGGCGTTCTGGTGTACGGCATTCCCGAGTTCCGACTTCCCAAATCTATCGTTCAGCATGAGGTCGACAATCTGAAAGCACTCGGCGTCAAGGTCGAGACCAACGTCGTTATCGGACGCACTATTGAAGTCGACGAGTTGTTCGAGCAGGGCTTTGAGGCGATTTTCATCGGTTCGGGCGCGGGTCTCCCGAGATTTATGAATATCCCCGGCGAAAACCTCAAAGGTGTCTACTCGGCAAATGAGTTCCTCACCCGCGTAAACCTTATGAAAGCGTACAAGGATGGTTCGGATACGCCTATCAAGAAGAATACATCGGTTGCGGTAGTCGGCGGCGGCAACGTTGCCATGGACGCGGCGCGCTGCGCTAAGCGTCTCGGCGCGGAAAACGTGTACATAGTTTACCGCCGCGGCGAGGAAGAAATGCCCGCGCGTAACGAGGAGATCGAACACGCCAAGGAAGAGGGCATAATCTTCAAAACGCTGAACAATCCCGTTGAGATACTCGGTAACGAGCATAAGTTCGTAACGGGAATTAAGTGCGTTGAAATGGAGCTCGGCGAGCCCGATGCTTCTGGTCGCCGCAGACCTATCGAGAAGCCGAACAGCGAGTTTACGCTCGACGTTGACTGCGTGGTAATGTCGATAGGCACATCACCCAATCCGCTTATCCGCAACACCACCAAGGGTCTGGAGACCAACAGGCATGGCTGCTTCATCGCCGACGACAACGGGCAGACCTCGCGCGAGGGTGTGTTCGCGGGCGGCGACGCGGTAACGGGTGCGGCCACAGTAATTCTCGCAATGGGCGCGGGAAAAACTGCTGCAAAGGCGATGGATGAATATATCAAGAGCAAGACTTAATTGCATAAGGGAATATTTTGGAAAGGCTGTGCATAGCGCAGCCTTTATTTTTTGCTTTAAAACACTCCAACGTCAAATGCATAAGCGTAAAATAAAGACGAGATCGGCAGCAAAATAGGGAAATGTTTGCTGTATTTGTTACGATTGATGGACAACAGCAAATGACAATGTTGTACCTGTTAAATTTGTACGCTTTCCGAAATGATGATACCAAAACATCGCTTCTCAAGAAATTCATATATGAAACACGAGCAAGCTCACGTGATTTTTTTCTGCAAACTTGTAAAAAAGCGTGATAGAATCCTCAATATAAATTCGGAATACCCTAAGCCCTCCGACATAATTATTGATTTCGATAATTTTTTTTAAGCTATAATTACAAACCGACCGTACAGTCGGTTTTGGCTATACCGGATGAGACAGCGGCGATGTTTGGAAATGTGGATGTGCCCGCCGAGTCTTCGCTTCAAACCGGAAACACGCCTATTGTCTTTCATTAGACCTGTTCAATAACCTTGCATCCAAAGAAGAAATATGATATAATAGACAGGGTGATAAAAATGGATAACAAAAAAAAGAATAGCAAGGTTGAAAGAAGATGAGTTTCAAGCATTGTTCGGAGTAAAAAAACAGATAGGTAAATCATCTGCTGGACCTGTGTATATGCGCGCAAAAACTTGATATAAATATCGAAAAAAGCGGAAATATTTCTGTTCGCTTCCCGCAGTTCTTCGCCAACATAATTATCCTCTAAATCCGATTCCTTAAGCGGTTTCAAATCAAATCTGATGAGCCGCAAATAATAATTTTCGCAATCATCTTTTTCTCCGTACTCGTATTCATTTGCAAAATTCTCGTCAACAATGCCGTATGAATAGTCTGTCGGCTGAAGTCCGTCCTCGAAAAATAAGTCAAAGCTATTCAGAATATCATCAAGCTTAGTGAGGGAAAGTTCCAGAATTTTATCGAACGGCGGCAGCGAAAAAATGATTTGGTTTATATCCTCAAGCACGCTCATTGCCGAATAAACGTTTTTGTTATATTCGGAAAAATCATAGTAATCCATATACGGCGAAATGGTCAGACGTCGCTTAAATTCTTTCAGCTTGCCTACAAAATCCGCTTTTAAAACCTTTTTTGCATGACTAACGTTGAGATACGCCGTGAGAATTTCGTTGGCATCATACCTGTATTTTTCGTTTATGTAGACGTCATTGCCCCAAAAATAAGCCCTAAAGTTGAACATCATAACCTACAAAAAAAATATTTTCAAAAATAGATAATGAGAAATCGGAAGTAGAGAACTGTATTTAATTATAGCATAACTATTGGAAAATTTCAAAAGGTGTGCTAAAATAAATTAGACGGTCAAAGGCAAAGAGAAAAAATATTTTGCTCTTGACCGTCGTAAAAATTTTATCGGAGGTCAGAAATTTGAAAGAAGCAACATACACAAATTTTGAGGAGCTGCCGCTGTTTTTGAATGCCTAAACACTTGCAAAACTGCTCGGCGTTTCTGTATCAAGCAGCTATGAACTAATGCACGAGAAGGACTTTCCCGCAATCCGTATTGGTTCAAGACTGGTCGTGCCAAAGGAGAAATTACAGCCTTGGATAGACAGTAAAACAAGAAAGTGAGGTGCAAATGAGGAACAGCAGATACCCAAAACGCGACCCAATCAAGGACTATTTCCCTTTGCCAAATGAGATATTCTGTCTCGGACTTTCCTATGGAGAGATAGCGGTCTATTCGTACTTACTCTATCAAGAAAACCGAAAAAATTATCAGTGCCACCCAAGCTATAAAACCATAGGAGAGGCACTGAAGATGTCAAAGAATACGGTATGCAAATACATTAGGCGGCTTGAGGAAAAGGAACTCATAGAAACAGAACCGACCAATGTTTTTACTAAAGACGGTAAAAAACTCAACGGAAATCTGCTCTACACGATACTGCCTATAGAGCAAGCAAAACAGTATTTCTATAAGCGGCAACTCGAAAATATTGACCGAATGGTTGCAAAAAACAAGCAGAAAAAACGGATAGATAAACTTGGCTTAAAACCCGATAGGCAAGCGGTTTGACGGGCGAGAGGGGTAAAAAAGACAAATATTATTTGAAAGCAGGACAAAGCGAGGGGTCGGCAAGCCGTCCCCTCACGTATCACATCGTACGGCAGAGCCGACCGTTGGGGGATATTATTGAAAAAAGAAACGCTTAAAAAAGGCGGTCTCTTGAAAAAGGCAAAAAATAAACGAAAAATGAAAAACCGCTGGACTTTCGCGAAAAGTTGTGGTATGATGTGTGGTTACAAGGGAGGTGCTGTTATGGCAAAACGAAGACCATCAGGTGATGGAATGGTTCGTAAGCGAGAGGATGGAAGATGAGAAGGCAGAATCGTTGTAGGACATAAGAATAATGGCAATCCGATCTATCGTTATGTTCTCACTAAAACACAATCAGAACTCACTCAAAAAATGCATGATAAAATTGAAATGTATCGTGACGCTGATTTGTGTGAAGACTGCAATATGCTCTTATCCGAGTGGCTTGATAAGTGGATTAAAAAGTATATAATGTGCTCCGTTCGACCGAATACTTTAAGCAGCTATACAATGATGATTAAAAACCAAATTAATCCCTATTTGGGTAACCGTTCGATATCATCATTAACAACACAGGAAATTCAAAAATTTTATAATACCATCAAGAAAAATGGTAGAGTAAAATTCGACACAAAGCATGGCAAACAACTTGCCGACAGTATGGTTCGCAAAGTTCATTTGATGCTGCATGAAGCATTTGATATGGCTGTAAAACACAAGCCGATTATAAGCAATCCTACAAACGGAACAACACTCCCCAAAAACAATTATGCTCCAAAGCAGGTTTTAAATGATGAGCAGCTTGACAAGTTCATGGAAATCATAAAATCCGATGAAAAGTGGCGCGACTTTTTCTACACGGAAATAACAACAGGACTTCGCAAGGGCGAGATATGCGGATTGAAGTGGGAAGATTTTGATTGTCAAAACGGCACATTAAAAATACGGCGTAGTATTGGCAGAGATATAGACGGGAAAATGTTGATTGGAGATACAAAAACAGGCAATGGAGTGCGCGAAATTATATTGCCGCAAAGCACAGCAGATTTATTGCGCAGCCGTAAAAAGAATGCAGTCAGCGAGTGGATATTTCCAAACCTACGCAAACCTGAAAAACCAATACATCCGCAATGCGCTTATGTTCGATTGAAAGCAAGCGGGATTACCACCAATAAGATTTCATGACCTACGACACACATTTTTGACAATGGCACTTGAAAGCGGAATGGATATAAAAACACTCTCAGCTGTGCTTGGTCACACTTCTTCGGAAACCACAATTGACATCTACAGTCATATCACTGATACCATGCGGAAACAGGCAGCAGTGAAAATCGACCGCCAAATAAGCGGCACAGAAGCCCAAATTCCGCAGGCTGACGAACAGATAAGGATAGAAAATTCGAGCTGTACAAGCCCAAAATTTGCAAATCAGGCACAGGGTGCGTGACGATGATAAATGACCACCTATTTGAGAGAAGATATAGTACCAAAAACGCCTATGGTAAGCGAGAAAGCCATAACATCTATGCCAAGACACGAGAGGAATGTGAGGAAAAAACTTGCTGCTATGATATCCCAAGTAAAGGCTGACATTAAAGCTGAGAAAAAAGGTTGAAATCCATTGAAGAACCATAACCAATGTGTTCAAAATTGAGCCGCATAAAACAAAGAATAAGGCGGAATAAAAATATCCCTTGAAATCACTGGTTAAAGGGGCATTTCGTGTAAGTGGTAAAATAGGTGGTCATCAAGTGTTTTGAGGCTATTTGAGCCTCAACAAAAGTGCCATAGTTTTGTAGTGTCAAGAGATATTTGCGGAATTCGGTTGTGGGATATGCTCCTGCGAGGTTATGCTCCCGAAGAGTGTTAAAAATGTCCTATCTGCTGCGAATAGCTTTTTGTAGGGGTTTCCTCTCCATGAAAAATGCTCTTTAGCGGTTTGTGTCCGTTATTTCCGTGTGCTCCAAAGCTGTCTATGGTCAGATATGTGGTCGTCCGAGGTGTAAATCAGCAAGAAGATGAACATACTCCCATCATTTCTAATGTTATTATAGCAGAAACGAAAGCAAAAATCAAGTCAAATTTTGAGTCGCCTATAACAAAAATAGGCATCACTTTTATATTTGTATAATTACGTCAACAAAAAATTTGTTCTCGCTATTGTAAACCTGTGCTGTGCCGTTGTATTTTTCCGCGACCGCGGAAATCGAGATAAGCCCCGTGCCGCGTCCGCTGTGCTTGGTGGAGCGGTAGCCGTTTGAGCCTTTTCGTACCTTTCCGTCAAAGCTGTTGGTAGAGACAATATAGAGACTGTTCTCGTGGCAAAGCTCCACAGTCAGGCTGAAAAAGCGCTCCTCCTCGGGAAGCGCAGAGCAGGCGTGAATTGCGTTTTCCATGAGATTTCCGAACAGCGCCGCCATATCCAATTCGGAAACTGTGAGCGGATCGGGCAGCTCTATTTTCCAGTCAGTCTTGACCCTCGAGGTTTCAGCAAGCTCATGATAATAAGCGAACAGCGCGTTCAACGAAGCGTTCGCGCAATAGCTTATGTTTGACCTCTCCGCAAGGCGCTGCTCATATTGAGAGAGGTGGGCGCGGACATTGTCAAGGTCACCCTTTTCGGCAAGCACCGACAGCAAATGAACCGACTGCCGAAAATCGTGACGCAGCCGGCTTGTCTGCCTCATATATTCCTGCAATTCACCGAAACGATGTGCCTGCATTTCAAGAAGCTGAGAGCGTTTTTCCAGCTTGCCGCGCTCTATGATGATCATTACTCCGCGGTAAAACAGCACATAGATAGTTATCAGCACAAGCATTGCGCATATTTCAAACGCGGGGAAAAGAAATTTCAGACGACTCTCTCGGACAACATCGTAGGATTGAGGCATGGCAAGAAAATTAAAAGCAAGGAAGAACGATGAGAGCACGGACGTAAAATACCATATTTTTGACATACCCGGCTCGTCAATCGCCTGCGAAAAAAATTTGCGTGCGGGAAAGATAAACAACACTGTCAGAAGGCAGGACAGCCCGAGTCGGATAAAAGCGGCGTATACGGAGATATGTTCTGTGTTGTTGCCAAGATGCATATCTGCGATAATTGCGAACTGTGCCGGAAACGTTTGGATCGCGCATACTCCGATATAGACTGCGAGCGAGCGGGAAAGGTCGAACCTGACTGTAAATCTGTACAAGAAAAAAAAGGCTGTCATTGCGGGCAGCATAACAAGGTTTATATCGGCTGAGAACACAACCGCCACGCTTGCTGCGGCAAACGCGAGCGGTATTATTACCGCGCAGCATAGCAGTATCGTTTTGGCCATTGAAAATTTCATCTGATTTTTGGTGGGCAGATAGCAGGAGATCGCCGATGGAATCAGCACAAGAAGCTCTACAAAAAAGCTCAGCCATTCGTTTGTAAACATAAGTCCTCCTACCCGCCATATCGCTGACAGCTGCGTATTTTGTCAAAGTTGTAATTCCGCACCGCCTGCTCAATTTTAAGGCGGTCGCGCACCCGTATCGGATACTGTGTGCCGTTGTCCGTAAGACAGCAACTGTTTTCAAAACCGACAATATGATCCGCGTTTACGGTGATACCTTTATTGACAGGGATAAAGCGCGGATCGTCCGCACGCTGCATAAACTGTGCCGTAGTCATACGGCAGCGAAGTTGCTTTCCGTCGGACGTTTCAATGCTTATATAATGCGCATCTGTAACAACGGAAACTATCTCGTCCAACGTCACTCTGACGTTTTTTCTCTCGCAATATAAGTCGACGTATTTCGTCTGCACGGGAATTATCTTCAGCGCGTCGCTGAGAACGTCCGTGACACGCTGACGTGTAAAAGGTTTCTGAATATACTCAAACGCGTGACAGGAGAACGCCTCAGACATGTGCTCGCCGCTGGTGGTAAGAAATATCAGCAGACAGTTTCTGTCGTATTCACGAAGTCTTTGTGCCGCCCGAACGCCATTCATTCCACTCATGTAAACGTCCATAAAGACGACCGAATAAATGTTACTCCCAAGAGTGCCCAGAAAGCTTTCCGCACTTTGGAACGTGAATATCCCGACTTTTAGTCCGTTTTTTTCGCCGAAATCCCGACAAATTCGCTCCATTTCGTCGAGGTATATTTGTTCGTCATCTATCAACGCTATTTTCATGACAATCACCCTGTTTTATTATAGCATACTTTTTTATAATTTTCAAATTTATTTTCTGAAAAATTGAGCGTTCGGACTGACGTTGTTGCCAGAAATTTGACGTTTCTGCCACAACGCTTGACTTTTACCGCGTGAATCAAGTAATATAATATGGTAGGTTAATTTTGTGCAAATATGCGAAAGGAATTATGTAATGGCATTTATCAAACGGTTTACGGCATTTTTCACTGCGCTGGCTGTTTTGCTGACGCTGTTAAGCGGCGGGAAAGCTGCGGTTTATGCCGCAGAAACCACAGCTACAAGTCCTTGGGTTATGAATGATAAAACGGTAAATTCCGGCGATACAATAAACTATACACAAGGCATTTATGTGGGATATTCAAATACGGTTACTTTCAGAAATGACGGCACTGTTAATATCACAGGAGGCTCCTTTGAAACTTTCAGTTCCTTCGTCTTTGAGAATAACGGAACGTTCAATTTCACAGGAAGCAATACAACGTTTTCTCTAGGCAGCTCGTCTGCGTCATTTATAAACAACGGAACCGCAACAATAAAGAGTGTGTATAATTTCAGTGCACAATCGGGAACGAGCTTTGAAAATAACGGCACGCTTTATATGGAGAATATATCAAACCTTAATCTGGACGGCTTTGTAAACAACGGCATTATTGTAATTCCAGACGATGCTGAAAACCAATATCTTCATCTTGCTCTTGAGTCGAAAAACGGCGCAAACGGTCAGGTTTACACTAAAACGGAATTTGAGAGCAAAAGCGTCAGATATTCCATAAGCTACGAGGGATTAAGCTGTGACGGCTATTCCGATTATACCAACAGCGGCAATCCCGCGGATTATGAATACGCTGCCGCAAATCCGCAGGACGTAACGCTTGCCGATCCCGTATTGCCCGGCTATGAATTTCTTGGCTGGACGGGGCTCGACACAACAAGTCCGACAAAAAATCTTACTTTTTCTTCGAGTGTACAGACAGACACGACCTTTACCGCACATTGGCGGAAGGAAGTATATAATATAACCTACGATACGGACGGGGGAAATTTTAACGCTTACGATAATGTAAACTACACATATTCGAGAGGTGATACGCCCAAGCTTTCGTGGGTGTATAAGGCAGGCTACACGTTTTTAGGCTGGGTGGATTCCGACGATCCCGACGAAAAGCTTTTAGGCTCGGCAACCGAATACTATTATTTGCCGCCCGCAGCTCTCGGCAATAAAAGCTTTAAAGCAAAATTTATCGCCAACTCCGATACCCGATACAATATTAACTGCTATTATGAAAATCTTGACGGTACATATGATGAAAAAAATTATATTTCAGCGGGAACAACAGACGAACAGACAAGCGTGTCGAGTGACGGTTATCTGAAGGACGGCTTCTGCTTTGACAGCGAAAACCCGAAAAATATTGTTTCGGGAACGGTTGCCGCAGACAATTCTCTTACGTTGGAGCTGTACTTTAAGCGAAATAAATATACTCTCACCTATAAAAGTCAGGACGGAAGCGGTATACTTTGGACAACCGAAAGGAAATACGGCGAAAACGTCGGCGATTACGGAGGAGAAATACCCGTAAGGGCTTCCGACGATACGCTGTACAGCTATAATTTTGCGGGCTGGGCAAGGTATGAAAACCTTGATTTCGGATTTGAAGCAATAAAAACGTTTCCCGTGACCGAGGAGCTCTGCTTTTATGCGGCATTTGAAGAGATCCGAGATGAAAGCGTCGTGGTTATAAGGTGGGAGACTTACGAGGGTTTTAACGCGCCTGCGCAGACCGAAATAATTCTTGACAAGGGCGCTGATTACACTGTTCAGCTTGAGCTTGAAAATGAGAAATATTACATCGGAACGCCGCAATGGAGCATGGGCTTCAAGGAAGCGCATGTTTACTGGCGTGAGAACGCGACAGGGGAGCACGAGGTTGAATATTTCGTAAGCAAGGAAGGCTTTGACGACCCCGTAACTCTGCTTATACCGAACGTTCAGCACGATATTTATATTATGCTGAAAGCGAATTACCACGAGGAGCACGACTTCTCGGAGGAATACGACACAATAATCGAAAACGGCGGCTGTGTAAAGGACAGCGTTATAAGACATTTCTGCTACAAATGTGGAAAAACGTCTGATGAAACAATTGTTGCAGGAGGTCATAAGACAGGCGGCAGCTTTGAAAAAGATGAGATTTCCCATTGGAAGGTATGCGGCATTTGCGGAAATAAGCTTGAAGAGACAACGCATACTCCCGACGGGGGTGTGGTCACACACGAACCTACGCATCATTCCACGGGGACAAAAACATATACCTGCACGGTCTGCGGATACGTTACAAAGCGGGAGTTTCTGCCAATTATACCTCATACTGCCGAGGGCGATTGGCAAAGTAACGGCATAAATCATTACAAGCTTTGCCCATGCGGTGAAAAGCTGGCAATAAGCACGCATATTTCAGATAACGGAACAGTAACATCGGAATCCACCTATGATACCGAGGGTAAAATCGAATACCGCTGTACTGTCTGCGATTATCTTTTAGGAACGGAAACCATTGCTCCGCTTTCACATAGCCCTGACAGCGAATGGCAGAGCGATGTTACCGGACATTGGCACAACTGTGACTGCGGCGAAAAGCACAGCTTCGGGGAACATATTTCCGACGGCGGCGTTTATATCACTGAGCCCACATACGATACTTGGGGAGAGAAAATATATTCTTGTACAATCTGCGGATATGTTTTAAGCACGGAAACTTTGCCCCCGCTCAGCCACAAGACCGACGGGGAATGGGCTTATAATGAAACTCATCACTGGATAGACGACTGCGGCTGCGGTGAAAAGCACGAGTTTGCGGAGCATATTTCCGATAAGGGAACTATAACGGTTTATCCGACAGAAACAGAAAACGGTAAAAAAGAATACCTTTGCACGATTTGCGGATATGTTGTCAAAACAGAAGACATTTCCATGCTTGGCAAAGACGATGAGCCGTCGAAACCGAGCGAACCGTCAGAGCCAAGCAAACCATTAGAGCCAAACAAGCCGAGTGAACCGAATAGAGCCGAAGACGGCGTACCATTCATCAAGGGTGAAAACGGTAAAACAGGTTGGCAAGTGATTAATTCTGAAGCTATGGAGGCTAGCAACGGTAACATTGTTAATGTAGATATGAACGGCACTGTCGTTGTACCGGGATATATTTTCGACACCATATCGGGACGAGATGTCACAATAAATTTCGATATGGGCGACGGCGTTATGTGGAGTGTTAACGGTAAAAGCGTTACCGCGGATAAGACGAAGGATATCAATTTTGCGGTGATGAAAAACACCTTGACAATACCAATTGACATTATAAATAATGTGACGGGAGAGCGATACAGTATATGCATTAGTCTTGCTCACAGCGGAGAGTTCGGATTTACCGCAGTATTGTCTATTGATCTTGGCAGCGATAATGCAGGGCTTCGTGCGGCGCTCTACTACTTTAACGGCAAATCGCTTGAAGCCGTCGGCGAGGACAGGATATCCAATGAAGGTACGGCTGAATTTGAGTTTGCTCACGCATCGGATTATCTTATTGTAATAGGCGAGACAATCAGTAGCGACGCTGAGGAAAACAATCCCGAAACAGGTGAAACGGTGCAGACGCGGATGTTAACACTGATTGCCTCTATGGCGGTAATTGTCGGCGCATGTCTGTCGAAAAGAAGTAAAAACGAAACTTAATTATGAGGTAAGCTCCTTTCCTAAACAACGATATAAAGCTTTTAAAACAACCGGAATTATGCACATAATCCGGTTGTTTTAATTTAAAAATTATATCAATGGTGGTTCTAAATGATACCTCCTATAGAGCAGGCAAAACAGTATTTCTATAAGCGACAACTCGAAAATATAAACCGAATTATTGCAGAGAACAAGCAGAAAAAACGAATAGAAAAACTCTGCTTAAAACCTAATGGGCAAGCCGTTTGAGAGGGTGGAGGGGTAAAAACAGCGTATATTATTTGAAAGCAGGACAAAGCGAGGGGTCGGCAAGCCGCCCCCTCACAGGTCACAGCGGACGGCAGAGCCGACCGCATTGTAAAGCCGTTTGTGAACTATGTGACGAGGGGGCGGAAATTACAAAGATATGAAATATAGGTGTTAATTTGAAAGAAAAGTCAAATAAACCCCATAACAACAAGACATATTGCAGCACCAACCGGTTATACCGAAAATAAAGGTAAAAAACCGCTGAACTTTTTCGAAAAGTTGTGGTATGATGTGTGGTTAAAAAGGGAGGTGCTGTTAATGGCAAAACGCAGACCATCAGACGACGGAATGGCTCGCAAACGCGAGGACGGTAGATGGGAAGGCAGAATTGTTGTAGGACACAAAAATAACGGCAATCCGATTTATCGTTATGTTCTTGCAAAAACACAGGCGGAACTTACTCAAAAACTGCATGATAAAATTGAAATGTATCGCGACGCCGATTTGTGTGAAGATTGTAATATGCTCTTATCCGAGTGGCTCGATAAGTGGATAGCGGAATATATAATATGTTCCGTTCGACCGAACACATTAAGCAGCTATACCATGATGATAAAAAATCAAATCAATCCCTATCTGGGAAAGCGTCCACTATCATCGTTAACTACTCAGGAAATTCAAAAATTTTATAATACCATCAAGAAAAACGGGCGTGTAAAATATTCCAAGAAGTACGGCACGCAACTTGCTGACAGCATGGTTCGCAAAGTTCACATGATGCTGCATGAAGCACTTGATATGGCAACAAAACATAACCTAATTGTAAACAATCCGACTAACGGAACGACCCTACCGAAGAATAATTATGCTCCAAAGCAGATACTAAACGATGAACAGCTTGACAAGTTCATGGAAATTATAAAATCTGATGAAAAATGGCATGATTTTTTCTACACGGAAATAACAACGGGATTGCGCAAAGGCGAGATTTGCGGATTGAAATGGGAAGATTTTAATGCTCAAAATGGAACATTAAAAATATGCCGCAGTATTGGCAAGGATATAAACGGGAAAATGTTGATTGGAGATACCAAAACAGGCAATGGAGTGCGAGAAATTATATTGCCGCAAAGCACAACTGATTTATTGCGAATCCGCAAAAAGAATGCAGTAAGCGAGTGGATATTTCCAAACTTGCGCAAGCCTGAAAAGCCAATACATCCACAAAGTGTTTATGTTCGATTGAAAGCAATTTTGCAACAAGCAGGATTGCCGTCAATAGGTTTCCATAACCTACGCCACACATTCGCAACTCACGCAATTGCAGGTGGAGTCGATGCAAAAAAGCGCGGCGAAATTTTATGGACGAAATTATTGGAGGTGTCGACAATGGCTAAACGACGAAAACAAGGTGAAGGGATTTTGCGCTTGCGAAAAGACGGACGATGGGAAGGGCGGGTTGTTATCGGATATGACGATAACAGTTTGCCCATAACCAAGAATGTTACCGCTAAAAGCAAAACGGAGTGTGCCGGGAAACTTGAAGTACTAAAGTCGCAATATGGGAAGCCGTCAAAGAAGGTCGACTCAGATATGTCATTTGGTGAATGGATAGATTTCTGGTATCAAACCTATTGCAAGCATACGCTTAGGATTACCACTCAAATTGAATATGAAAACAGGATTTATAAACATATCATTCCCGAAATCGGAAGTATTCCATTGGATCAATTAACCCAATCTAATCTTCAACAATTCTATGCAAGAGAAAAAGCAAATGGCAGAAAAATTAGAACGGACATATATGGCACAGGATTATCCGATATAGTAATTCGAGCCATACACGCCAACTGTCGTTCTGCACTTGAAAAAGCGGTACAAGACGGATTGATAAAAACAAATCCTGCTGTCAACTGCAAACTGCCGCCTAAAAAATCAAGAGAGATGAAGGTGCTTACAAAAAATGAAATAATTCGATTTCTTAACCGAGCAGAAGAGGAAGGATATTACGAATTGTTTCTACTTGAACTCGGAACGGGAATGCGCCGTGGGGAAATATTCGCTCTAAAATGGAGAGACCTAAACTTCAAAACAGGTGAACTACAAATCAAGCGACAGGTAAATGTAATTCACGGAGAGATTATAATCCCTGAACCCAAAACAAAAAACTCAATACGAACTGCACTACTACCTCCATCATTGTTGAAAACCCTGTCAGAATACAAGAAAACAGTTGAACCCGAATGGATATTCCCTTCACCAATTGATGATACAAAACCAAGAAATCCTTCTGCGGTACGTAAACGGCTTCAGCTTATACTCGAACGAGCAGGTTGTCCAAAGGTAAGATTTCATGACCTTCGACACACTTTTTCAACAATGGCGCTTGAAAACGGCATGGATATAAAAACTCTCTCGGCTGTGCTTGGTCACACTTCTTCGGAAACCACAATTGACATCTACAGTCATATCACTGATACCATGAGGAAACAGGCAGCAGTGAAAATTGACAGCCAAATAAGCGGCACAGAAGCCGAAATTTCTCAGGTTGAAGAAAGGGAAAGGGTTGATACCACCCAGCCCAATTTCGAGCCGTACAAGCCAAAGGTGCGCAAATCAGGAACGGGTTGTGTGACGATGATAAATGACCACCTGTACGAGGGCAGATACACGCCAACAAATGCCTACGGAAAACGGGAATCGCATAACATCTATGCCAGAACCCAAGAGGAATGTGAGGAAAAATTGGCGGCGATGATAGAGCAAGTCAAGGCTGACATTAAAGCAGAGAAAAACCAGCTGAAAGCCATGGAAGAATCATAACCTATGTGTTCAAAAATTGAGCCGCATAAAACAAAGAATACAGCAGAATAAAAATATCCCTTGAATACTGGTTCAAGGGGTATTTCGTGTAAGTGGTCAAATATGTGGTCATCAAGCGGTTTGGAGCTATTTCCGCTACGGCAAAAGTGCTGCAGTATTGTAGTGTCAAGAGGTATTTGCGAAATTCAGTTGTGGGATTGCTCCTGCAAGGTTATGCTCCCAAAGAGTGTTAAAACTGCCCTCTCCGCCGCGAATGGCTTTTTATAGCGTTTTCTGCTCCACAAGAAATGCTCTTTAGCAGCCTTGTGTCCGTTATTTCCATGTACTCCGAGCGTGTCTATGGTCAGATATGTAGTCAATGGGAACTTTAAGCCGACAAAGCGGCAGATGGTTTTCGACCATTTTATATTACTATTATAGCACAAACTTAGATACAAATCAAGTCAAAATTTGAGCCGCTGTAAACAAAGATAAGGAGAGGTTCCACAAAAACTGTATAGAAACATAAATCTCATGTCTTTTATCTGTTTAAGCAATATTTCCGTTTTAACTTGTTTTGATAAATTATTCCCAAAACAAATAACTTCAAGCGGGTAGTGCTTGCCTGCGAATATTTAAAATCACGACACACTCCCCGTATCCTTAAGTCTGGATTTTAATAATAATTTCGTCATAGTTTCGGCGGATTCTGTCATTCCCCGAGCAAACCATTCATTGATCCAGCCGTACAGTCCGTACGACATAAACGCGGCAAAATACGCTTCGGCATTAGATTGCTCCAGCTTTGCACCGCAAATTTTTATGATCGTATCCAGCAGTAAATTTGAAAGTCCTTGACGGTAAAGCAGCGAGTAATATTTCTTGTTGCTCTTAAAATGTGCGAACAGACTTCCGAACATTTCGCTGATATCCGTGCTGCCGTGCTTATCGTAACCGCACCGCCATTTTTCGAGAAGCTGCGCTGTATATTCACGAAGAATATCTTCTTTTTCCTTGTAATTACGATAGAATGACGCACGTCCCACCTGTGCGCACAATGTAAACTTACTCACGGAAATATCCCGCAGCGGCTTCTTGCACATCAGTTTTATCAGTGCGTCAGTTAGCTGAGATTTGACAAATTGTTTTTTTCTGAACATTCATTGAAACAAAACCCCCATTGTGTATCATTTTTCGAAGCCTATTGACATTTTTTACGCATTGTGATACAATTGTATCATAGAATGACAAAAATGTCAAGGGGTTTGATAAGAATGAGAGTAAAGACCAAAAAAATAATTTTAATAATTGTGATCATATTTGCGGTCATAATTTTTATTAGTATCGGAGTGTTTCTGCTTATGCAGCAGGCGGCGAAATCTATGGGAATAGGTTCAGGCAAAGTTGAGGACTATGACACGCGTATTGAAATATGGGAGACTGTTGCGGGCAACAGCGATCGTTCTAAGCTTGATGATATGAATATTGATTACGGCAACAAAAATACACTTTTCGCAACAATAACTTTTGCGGATAAGATTGTAAATTCCCATTATGAGGACGCAGAGCGGGAGATCGACACCTTCACCTATCTTTACGAAATAAAGGGCGGATATGAAAATGAAACGTATACCGATGTCCCCTACCTGATCCCATACCTTGTTGATGATAGCGACAGTGCAGTAATAGTGATTCCGGGCGGCGGATTCGGATATAAGTCAATGGACGGAAACAATTCCGAGGGTAAGGACATCGCCGCCACGCTGAATAAAAACGGAATAAGCGCATTTGTTCTGCATTATCGAACTAATCCTTACGAATATCCGATATCGTATCTGGATCTGCAAAGAGCAGTGCGTTATCTGCGCTTCCATGCGGACGAATTTCATATTTCTCCCGAAAAAAATAAGCTTGATAGGATTCAGTGCGGGCGGCAACGAAATCGGAACTTTCATCAATATAATCCAAGGAGGCGATTTTTTCCCCGAGGATTATGTTCCAGATGAAATAGATTCTGTTGACGATCATGTCAATGCCGGGGCAATGATATATCCTGCGCTGAGTTTCAGATATAATGTTCCCATGCTGTTTTGTGTGTTCCCGGCAAACGAAGTCCGCAATGAAAATACGAGGGACAAGCTTCTTGAAAAGACGGATCTTTGGCGGCATATAAATTCCCAAAATGTAAAGCAATTTATTGTTTACGGAACAATGGACGGTATGGTCGGCATGGACGAAACAAAAAATTATATCGCTCACGCAAAGGGAAACGGCTGTGATATAATGTCTGTTGAAGCGGCAGGACAGGATCACGGAGTGCAGCAGAAATATTATATGGATGACTATTTGGCGTGGATCAAAAATATTTTTGCAGAGGTTGACAGATCATGAACATGCTTAAAAATGTAAGAATACTTCTGATAATTACCAATGCTGTGGGTGATACAAATGCGTTCCTCGCAAATCAACGCCGACCAATGAGACGGAAAGCTCTCAGTACAAGCAAGCGTGGGAAGAAATCAAGGCACGGATTAACGGAAACGGATACATATAAAGTCTCCGGGCAGTATCATTCGGCGGCTTTATGTGTATATGGCACATTTTGACGATGATTGGAACAGGATTGACAAACTGTGGAGAAAGTTGTATAATAGTGACAGGCAGACAAGTTTTTTTGGAGGAAATGCAATGACAAAAGTATGGTTTATAACGGGGGCGGGCAAGGGAATTGGCAGGGAAACGGCGCTTTCAGCGCTGAAAAACGGTCATAAGGTCGTTATTACTACAAGAAAAGAAATTGAGGCTTATACTTGCGAAGATGTTGCCGACAGGGTTTTGTACTATAAGCTGGATGTATCAGACACAGACGAAAAGGTTTTCTCAGACGCCGTCGCTGCCGCTTTAAATAAATTCGGAAGAATCGATGTGCTTGTAAATAATGCGGGTCACGGCAGAATAACTAACTTTGAGGAAACAAGCGAAGATAGTATCAAGGAACTGTTTGAGGTTAATTTATTCGGTATGATGCGCGTTACCCGGGCAATTCTTCCGATTATGAGGAAACAAAGGTCGGGACACATTTTCAATATTTCATCAGGCGGCGGATATGCTGCGGGACCTGCAGTATATCATACATCTAAATTCGCAGTTACAGGTTTTTCGACATCTATCGCTTTTGAGACAGCTCCTTTTGGAATTAAGGTCACGAATGTTATTCCAGGTCTGACACGCACGAATTTTTACGATAAGGGAACTTTGCCTGTCAAACCTGATATACATATTTCCGATTATGATGATTTTCGCTGGCAGACTGACTTTATGGCGGCTAACAGTAATAATGAGCAGCCGGGAGATCCTGCTAAAATTGCGGATTTGCTTATGATAGCTGCCGAGTGTGAAAATCCGCCCTTACACCTTCCTGTTACCGCCGACGCGGTTGAGGTTTTAGACCGCTTACAAGAAAAACTACACATGGATAATGAAGCGTGGAGAACGCTTGCAAAACAGACTTCTTTTGAATAAAATTATTTTACACACAATAAATTCGCCGCCGAACGCTAACACGCTCGGCGGCTTTTTTCTTAGGTATCCTCGGAAAGAACGTCAAATATTTGCTCTGTAATGCTCGTTAAAGCAGAAGTCTTAACATTTGATATAATATTCTGATAAGTGATATTTATTTGCTATTTCACAATACTGTTAAATTTGGAAAGAACGTATTCCGCAACTGCGCAGTCCTGTTCCTCCGTACCGCCGCCAACGCCGATACCGCCTGCTATTTTGCCTTTTACGAAAAGCGGATAGCCGCCTGCCACAAGCGTGATTTTGGGATCGTTCGTCTGAATTGCCATAAGCGAGCTGCCTTCTTTAGCGCACTCCGCAACGTCTTTTGTTTTGCATTGCGTAACAGCGGCGGTATATGCCTTGCCCGGAACAAGCGTTATGCTCAACACAAGTGCGTCACCGTACCTGCGGTAAACCCTTGGCAATCCGTTTTCGTCACACACTGCAAAGCTGATATCAAACCCGAGTTCACGGCTCTTTTCACGCGCTGCTGCACACAGCTTATCACACAATTCATCTGTAAGTATCATAAATTTGTCCTCCTAAAAAAATCTTGATACTTATATTTTACACGAAAGTGTTGCTGATTTCTTGTCTATTTCTCCCAAAAAAACGCCTATTTCTTCAAAAGTGTTCTGAGCTCCGAAATATCGGCTTTCGGTGCTTGACCGAACATTTTCCGATACTCTCTTGTGAATTGTGAAACGCTTTCGTAACCGACACCAAACGCCGCTTCGGTAACATTTTTGTTCTCGTCAAGCATAAGCCGCCGCGCTTCTGTAAGACGAAGCCGTTTTTGACATTGCAGAGGTCCCATTCCGACCGCGTCTTTAAATTTTTGGTGAAGCTGCGAAACGCTCATATTCCAATGCTCGGCAAGCTGTTCCACGCTGAAATTATCGCGGAAATTTTCCTTTATCCAACTATTAAGCTCGTAAATTTCTCCTGCTTGCTGCGTGTTTATCATGCTTTGCAGAAACTGTTTTCCGCAAGAACTGCAGAGGGCGTTCAATATAATTTCGCGCTTTATGTGCTTGCTCATAAAGCCGAGCTTCATGGGATTATCACGAATTTCAACAAGCCTAAAAACTGCTTGAAATATACCATCGTCTGCTTCGCTCATTATATTGTTATCAATTTCGCAGTTGAAAATTTTTTCTACAATACCGCCATCAAAATGATGTTGTATAATAAAACTTGACACCAAAACCTCAAAAAAGTATAATACAA
>CAMNXF010000013.1 GCA_946567425.1 uncultured Clostridia bacterium
TCCTTCGCCTACCGCGACCTTTTTGCCGTTGGATATTACCGTTAGCAGTACCATGTTGATTTTCACCGCCTTTCGTTATTTTCCGTTGTTGATAACGTTGGTGTCGATATTCGTCCTCCAGAAGCTCTTACCGCGCAATGCCGTTTCTACATTATTGGTTTTCGCGTTTTCAACGTCAAGAGAAATGGAAATGTCTAATTTTCCGTCCTTGTCGATCGGAATTTGTGGAGCATAACTTGACGGGGTGGGGAACGGTGATTGAAATTTAGCGCGTTCCCCGGCTCGGCGAGATCGGACGCTGCGTCGATAGAGCGCTTGCCGAAATCAATCAGCTCCTTAACTCCAAACGCAATACCTACGGTCGCCGCCAAGCCCTTTATTTTGTTCTCGATCTGCGCCAGACCGTTGTCTATAGGCGCGGCGTTTATCGCTGTGTCTATGCGTATTGAGCCGTCGTAACTGCCCGCCATTTCATCATCTCCTCTGTTTTTGGGTATAATAAAAGCACCCTGTTTTCACAAGGTGCTTTTACTTATTTATTGGTTTTCAACAATCCGTTTGTACTCGTCCACAATTCCTTGCTTTTGCGCATATAGCGTAAAGAAAAAATCATGATGCATCTCATCGTTACCATCTAAATACCAATATGAGTGCATAATAACGCTGCCATGCCCATCATTGTAATTGCGGTAAATAATCACATATTCTTTCAAATTGTCATCTAAAGGATTACCTATACCATCAGCAATTGCCTTTTCATAAGAAACTATGTGTATTGCGGTTAAGGCAGGTGACACGATATCTTTTATGGTATGTACCATTTTGGACGTGAAATGTGTTCCTTCCATATAGATTGTGGTTTCCAAATCTACATTATCATTATATTTTGACACTTCACTTTGGATGATAGATGATTGTGGTCGACCTAGCATACACCCGTCAATATCAAAACAATAATCTATTGCATCGATTTTTGCTTGCGCCTTTACATTTTTCTGTTCCAATTCGCTTTTTTCAGCTTTAATAGTGTCTAGTTCACTTTGCAAGTCAGCAATTTCGCCTTGAAGTTTTTCATTATCATATTTTAATGATGTCTTTTCTTCTATAAGAGAATTATACTCGTCTTGCGAAATGCTGGAACACCCTGACATCATCACCACCGCCGCGCAGAGTATAATGGAAAAATTTTCTTCATAAGTACCTTGTATGATATAGTAAAGACTATATCAACCCTTTTATAAAATTTACTCTCCACTCGGACTGAGGAAAGAAAATTCAAAGCGGAGGGAGCGCAGCGACCGAGGCTTTGAATTTTGCAGCGCGTTGAGCACTGCAGAAAAAAGTGCTATAATAAACTTAAGCATCGCGGACTTTTTATTTGCACCTGTCGAATAACGACTATTAGGAGACTATTGCCGCGGTTTTATTTAAGACGTTTATAGCCGGTTAATGCAGGTAATATCGCAAAGCGATATTACTATGACATTTCATATCAAGCAAGGATACGCAAATAAAACTTCTGCGGAAACGCGATGTTAATTTATTTTGAGGTGAAAACTATGACCTATGTCGGAATTGACGCAGCCAAGGACAAGCACTATGCGGTTGTAACAGATGAAAAGGGAAAAGTTTTGGTTAAGGCGTTTCCTTTTTCCAATGACGCTGAAGGCTTTTGCAAGCTGCAAAAAACGCTTTCCGCTTTCGATAAGAATGAACTTCTTATCGGAATTGAATCCACCGGAATTTATTCCGAAAACCTGATCTTCTTCTTTTTCAGCGGCGGTTACAAGCTTGTCGTCCTCAATCCTCTTGAAACCAATAAGATCCGCAAGAGCAAAATTCGTGACATCAAAAACGACAAAATTGACGCTAAAATAATCGCAGATACACTGCGCATTGACGAGCATCGTCTGTACTCACAGTAGGATGCTCAAACCTTTATACTCAAATCTCTTTGCCGTTTCAGACAAAATTTGAAGAAATCCAAGGCTCGTTTGAAAATTCAGCTCAAGGGTTTGATTCATCTTGTTTTCCCCAAGCTTGAAAATTTCTTTCGATCGGGAATACATATCGCGGCTTGTTACACATTGCTGAAAGAATACTCCACACCCGAGGACATCGCCGCCTTACGGTCGGATAAATTGACCAATCTCTTATTCAAAGCCTATCACGGGCGTTTTGGGAGAGATACCGCCAAAGCGCTAAAAAGTCTGGCGAAGTCCTCGGTTGGCGTGAAGAACCCTTATATATCCATCCAAATAGCCCAAACCATTGCACAAATCGAGCTATTAGAGGATCAAATTGATGAACTCGATAACGCCATTGCCGAAGCTTACGATGAGATTGATTCGGTAATTAAATCGGTATCGGGCGTTGGTAACATTGACGGTGCAATTATTTTCGGCGTGATCGGTGATATTCGTCGTTTCCCCGATGCAAGCAAGCTATTGAGTTATGCGGGATTAGATTCTCGCATTCGCCAATCAGGAAGATTTCAAGCAAAATCCACGCGAATGTCCAAGCGCGGCTCATCTATGCTTCGCTACGCTCTCGTCAATACTGCCTGGCAGCTTTCGTTACATAACGAAACCTTTAAGGCTTATTATGATTTGAAGCGCTCTCAAGGTCTTAACCACTACGGTGCCCTCGGTCATGTTGCTCACAAGTTTGTGCGCGTCCTTTTTAGGCTTCTTCGTGATGATATCCCTTTCGAGAATGCCAAACTTTCTGCTTAATTTTTGTCACTTTTGCCTATTGACTTTTCATAGCCGGTCTCCCATTATAATTTGTTAGCCGTTGATCTCCTCGAAAAGGCTCGCGATCTCGCTGTTTATCTCGGATATCTCTTCCACGCGTTCCGCCATGTAGTGCTTTACAGGGGCGAGTTCGTCAGTGCCAAGTGACAGTTTATCATTTTTCATAAAAATCCTCCTGTTATCTTGAAATTTCTCCCACCTTGTGATATAATGTAGGTGGATTACTATGCCTTTGGTTGCCCCTCTGGGGTACATATATTATGATTGGAAATTTTGTATTTGTCAATAGATTTGTACGACATTTCTTACGAAAGGGGATTTTTTGTGAATAATAGCAAAAAAATGTTAGAGAAAATACTACAAAATATACAACTTACAGGCATAACTGAAAAGAAATGCTTAAAATCTTGTGAAATCAATACGAGTTTTCTAACCGACTGGAAAAACGAAAAAATTAAAAACCCATCTGTCGATAAGATTGTAAAGTTAGCGGTTTTTTTAAAAATGGATCTTTACGACTTGTTGTTAGATAAAAAAGCACCTGCTGTATGCTTGAACGAAAGCGAAATAAAATTGCTTAATGCTTACAACAATTTAAGTGATGAGGATAAAGCTCGCGTATCAGAAAGAGCGGAAACTCTTGCTGAGCTATCTGCTGAACGAGCAGCTAAGGAGCGAGTGGCTGAGCAACCCCAAAAACAAATCATCGCGTCCGCCGCTGATGAGTTCCCCAACGATAAATCCGAGGACGACGAGCAGGACGAGGAGTTCTACATTGATCTATGCTCCTTGCCTGCAAGCACCGGAACAGGTGTGCAGCTCGACGAGGGCTACACCGAACCAATGCGTATAGTACACACTCCATTTGCGGATCGTGCCAATTATGCAGTACGCGTATCTGGTAACAGTATGGAAGATAAATATTATAATGGTGATATAGTGCTCGCGGAAACCTGTCCCGACGTGGCAGTCGGCGAAATCGGCATTTTTATCGTAAACGATCAGGGCTATATCAAAAAGCGCGGAGAAGATCGCCTGATTTCGCTAAACCCCGAATGTGATGACGTGTTTATACAAGAGGAGACATTATGTATTGCCGCGGACGCATTCTCGGCAAAGCCAAACTCGTCAAGTAAACCTCACGAGCGGCTTATCCGACAAGCACCACACCAACAAATACAAAAGCGGCATCGCAAAAATGCCGCTTTTTCTATGCCCCAAAAAAACATTTTAATAAGTATAAAAAATTGCACAAATTTTCAACACAGGTTAATAACTTTGGCTTAAATCTCTAACGCGACGAAGTACTTCGTTGACACCCCCCTTTTTGTTCGTTAAGTTAGTTGCCATGATATGAAAAAAACGTCAATATTGGCAGTGTCTTTTTAAAAACGCAATTTTTTCTTAAAACGCTCTACAAAGCCATTTAAACAAAATTTGAACGCTCTAAAACGATTTTTTAAGAAATTCCTCAAAAGCCCTACACTTCCTAAAAATGACAAAAAAACGCCCGAAAAGTTTTGACAAACCTCTCAAGCGTTCCTTTTATGAAATTTCACCAGTCACCGCGGAAAAACACCGCGGTTAAGCCAAAAATTTAGGATTTTCATATATTTTGCGGTTTTTTCGGCTTATTTTATTTTTTGTGTTCTGCTTGTCAAATAACAATTGAAAAGAAAACTTTTACTGCTCTTCACCGTATATCTTGCAGCTGCGTCGGGTCGCTCCTCAGCGTTGCCATTTTTCGCTGCGTTTTCAGTATCGCAATATTTTTTGGGTTTATTCCTGTTTACACAGTTTTATTTTCAGACTCATTTTATGTTTTCCGGAAAGTATGTAAATCACCTCGTAATTTTGATACAATTATTGCATAATGCTTGTATAAAAAGCCACATTTCAGACTGTCGAGAAACCCTCAGATACGCGAGTATTTGCTTATAACCGCCCTGAAACAGCTTGCCGACTAGCCTTAAAGGCCGCAGACAAGCCATTGTCGAAACAGATAAAGGTTTATCCACAGTCTGAAACGCGGGAGCTGAATGCTCCCGCGTTTCGTTTGCTGTTATGTTTTTTTTGTGTTTATCCAGTTATTCGGGATAGCAGCAGCATACGGAGTAAACCGTAATGTCGCTTTCCTTTGCGCCCACATTGATTCTGTCAAGCGTGCTGAAATCAGAACCGAACGCGCTTACTATATCGTTGTAGCTGAATTTAGCATAGCTGTGACCGTTAGCAGTACCGTTTTCAAACGCCTGAACATTTGCCCAGTTTGCGCCGCCTGACCAGCTTTGCAGAATAAGCTCGATTTCAGAACCGGTGTACTCTACATAGAAGTAGCTGTTTGCGGTGATAGAGTTTGCATTGAAGCTGCCGCCGTTCTTTGCGGTATCAACGCTTACCTGACCCCATGCGCCGCAGCTTGCTTCGCCCCAGAACGCCGATACATAAGAATCGTTCTCGGTAGGCTTATCGTTGTTGTCGCCTTTGTTATCATTATCATCGCCGCTGCCATTGCCGTTGCCGCTTACAAAGCTTGCGCTGTAAACCGTTATGTCGTTCTCTGCTGCCGCAAGATAGAATCTATCAAGCTTGCCGCTGAAATCGGATGAGCCGAACGCGCTTACAAGATCATCATAGCTGAACTTTGCGAATTTGTGACCGTTTGCATCGCCTATCTCATAAGGAGCAACACGCGCCCAATTCGCAGCCCCCGACCAGCTTTGAAGAATTATCTCAATGCTGCCGTTGCCATCGTATTCGACATACACATAACCATCCTTAGTGAATATAGACGGATCAAAGCTGCCGCCGATCTTCTTGGTATCAAGAGTTACTGCCTGATTCCACGAGCCGCACGATGCGTTGCCGCTAAAGAAGTTTGTGGTTTTGTTCTCGTCGTCCTTATCATCATTGCCATCGCCTGTGGGAGCGATTACTTCTGTTTTGAGTGTTGTTCCGCATACAGTACATTCGGTGTGTTTAGAACCGCTTGCTGTTGCTGTTGACTCCTTGTCAACGATCCAGTCGCTTTCATTGTGACCCTTTGCGTTGATAGTTTCGGTATATGTATCACCGCAGTCGCAAGTGTAAGTGATAATCCCGTCCGTTGTACAAGTTGCTTCCTTGGTGGTTTTTAAAGTGTAATTGTGAGTGTGCGGCTTTATGGGGTCTACAAACTCACGCTTCTCGGTTTCACCGCATCTTTCGCACTTGTAGATCGAATAACCGAATTCAGTTTCGGTAGGCTCTACCTTGCTTGAGAATTTCATATCGTGTCCAAGCGACGGGATAGCCTCTGTATAAGTTTCACCGCACTCGCATGTGAATGTAACAGTACCCTTTTCGGTGCAGGTCGCCTCTTTTGTTACCTTAGAGGTGTAGCTGTGAACGTGTATCTCATCGTCCTTTTTAACGGTGAGATTGAGAGTTGCTTCTTTGTCGTTGCTAAACCTGAATACGATGCTGTATGTGCCGTTATCAAGAGTTGCAAGATAGTTATCGCTGATTGTAACAGTGCTGCCGTTAATCGTGTAATCAACACCGTTTGTAAGAGTTTTACCGCTGTTGGAAACGGATTTCACGCTCTTTCCGTTAAGCACGATATCTGCGCTTACGCCGGAAGTTTTGCCGTCATAAGTCTTGTTTGTATCAACAATGTATGCGTCCTTCTCAACAGGATCTACAGGACCGGAAACGCTATCAGTGTAGCCTATGATATTGTCGATATAGTATGTGCCCGTTGTGGTATTGCCCGCCTTGCCTGCGTAAAGCGAGAACTGATTGATCTTGGTAGTGTCAAGAGTTCCGCCGGATGTCTGCCAGCCCGGTGCAGCAAATTCCTCAAAAGGAACTTGAACAGTCTTAACGCCTGCGAAATCTACCTTGATTTCCTTCTCAAAATAATTATTTTTTGCATCTCTGAGCTGGAGAGTAAAGCTGTTGCCCGATCCATCGCCCTCGATCTCAAATTCGATGCCCTTGAAGCTGCTCATATCTCTTGCAGCTATCGCACGGTTTACACCGCAGTAGCCGTTAGGAGATCCAACATCATAAGAGAACGCCAATTTTTGGCTGCCATTCTTGGAAACAAGTTTAAGACCGAGTTCATTTCCGTCTGTGTTTCTCTTATAAACTGCCCAAAGAGCTTCATCGCTGTCATATTTTTCATATGTATCGAACTCATCAAGTCCGGTGGTATCGGAAACCTTAACCTTAAGTGTGCTGTCCGCGCCCTCGTAGAAGTCGAACACGATCTCGTTATCGCCCTTGCTCAAAGTCTTGAGGAAAGAAACGTTGATCGTAACTGTATCACCGTTTACTGTATAATCGGTGTTCTCGGTCAGCTTCTTGTTATTGAATACAAGACCTCTGAACTTGCTTGTTTTCTTATCCATTGTGATTGCAACATTGCTGCAAACCTTTGGATTGACGTCAACCGAAACATCGGTAGGAGCAATAGTGGGAGTAGGAAGCTGGCTGTCTGTAGTTGTAACGCTGAACTTCGGAGAATTGCCTGCCGTCATAAGAATCTTCGCATTATATGTTGTAAGCTCCTGCTTTTTAAGGAATGAGTCTTTCAGTGTAATGACATTGCCGTTCATGGTGTAGTCGGAACTTGACAGCTTCTTGCCGTTAAATTCAACGCCGCTTATGCTGCCCTCGTTTACTGTTACATTGATTGTAACGCCCTGACCCAAAGCTCTGTCGTAATCGTATTGGGTTTCGTCTGTAAAGTTAACAAGACCCTTTTCATGCATTTTCTTGGATGCGTCAACGATAAGCTTTCTCGTTGTGTCTGTTACTGTTCCCGTAGGACCGTAAACGGTATAGCCGTCATAATCTTGATACAGGGTGCCGTCATCGAGATAAGACGCGATCATCCAGTAGTTGAAGCCCTGGTAATGTTCAACAAAGAGATCAAGCCACTTCTGCATATTGGCGTCACGCTCGCTCTTGTTCTTATCACCGAACTCCTCCATTATAACGGGCTTGTTCGCTGCAACAGCGACTTCGGCATGGTCGGTGATCCAGTTTGCGTCGCCGTTTTTATTCGAAACGCCCCAATCCTCCATATACATGTGAGGAGTACCGAAGTCAATGGTATCTATGGACATCAGCTTTGTGAAATCAACGCCTTCTGCGCCCGCATAAATATAATGATTGCGGTCGTTGTTCGTTGCTTCTTCGTACTTCCAGTTGAAGAATCCCTCATCACCTACGGAAACCATATGATACGGATCGATCGACTTAACGTAGGCACTCATTTCCGTTGCCCAATTGTAGAGAATATCATCTTTACATTCTTTATCGATGCCGCATCTCGGTTCGTTGGAAAGCTCCCAAGCGAATACCGCCTCGGAATCCATCAGCTTTTCACCTGTATAATGATTTTCATGATTAAGGAGAGTGTTTATGTAATCTTTGTACCAGCCCTTAAGGGTATCGTCGGTGTAGAATTGACAGCAATCATTTCCGCTGACTGCTCCGTTTGAAACGCTTTGACCATTCTTCATCTGAAGCCATTTTACGTATTGACCCATACCGCCGAACGCTTCCCAGTAATTGGTGAACGTAATGATGAGCTTCATATCGTGTTCTTCGGCTTGCTTGATAATATAATCAAGTTTTTGCAAACCGTCCGCGCCTTCGTTTACAACAGGCTTTTGCTGTTCATCGTCCCAATACTGAAAGTAAACGCCGTCTTTCTGACCGTCGCTATCGTTGTTGCCCTCAAATACGGGATGTCCATATTGATCTACCCTGTCTGTTTTCTTGCCGACATCAAGGTTACCCCAAACTCTTATTACCTTAAGACCCATATCCTGTGCGTCGTCAAATACATTTTTAACTTCGCTTTCGGATTTGTACGTCAAGTAATAGCAGTTAGTGCCGCCATAGTAGTACGGGCTTCCATCGCACATAAATTTGCCGTTGTTTGCATAAACAAAGCCTTCGGGATAAGCCTGTGCCCATGAAATATGATTTACCAACGGAATTGATGCTGCCACAACTACTGCTGCAACGGTACTCGAGATAAACCGTTTAATGAATGTTTTACCCACCGCATTTTCCTCCTTAACTTAAAATATACTTTATAATTTGCTTTCAACTAACTTAATCATTAGCTGTAAATATATTTTAGCATAACCTTTGATTTAAGTCAATATAAAATTTAAAAAAAACGTAATCGTTTTCACTTTTCTATGTTTATTACAATTTTTCGACCTTTGTTTTATGTATAATTGCCATATATTGTTTTAAATGTAAAAAATATTAAGCAAGTTTAGACAAATTTACTTAATAAATCAAGCAAATCGCCCTCACTGATTAAGTTGTCAAACGACAACATCAACTTAACAATAAAGTTGTCCAAGCTTTAGAACTCACATAGATGCAATCGTTTATAATTACCACTTGTATAAGATATACTTTTTTATTGCGTACAAGAAAAATCCACTTATATGCCATCGTATGATAAAAATGGCTGCGCGGATTAGCGTGATATCGCTAACGGAGAATTAAGAATTATGTACCACCCGCAAGGTTTATGCCTTGCGGGATTGGTTTTGTTCTGCGTTTTTTTAGTTCAAACGTTGCAAACGCCTTGCTCGGCGATACTTTTTTAAATCATTTCCGCGGCAATAGGACAAATCTTTTGCATAATCCAATAGACGACATTTTTTACATTTCATTAGCTTTTTTTGACATTCTGGCGAAAAACTGCTTGAAGTTTCGGTTAAAGTGTGTTATTTTAGAAGAAAATGACCGTTTGTTCCGATTTCACTACCTCTTGTCAGTTTTCTGTTGACATTTTTCGACGGGATTGGTAGAATTAAAATTAATAGATTGTTAAGGTTTGTTAACATTGGATGACTGTATATTATCTACCAAATATTTCGTACTATATATGTGTTTTTCCTTTGTGTTTGGAGGTATAAATTGCTGTATCAAATCAAAGATTATGAAGACTTTTTTAGAATACTGGACAAGTTTAATCCGCGTTATTCGGATTGGTACGGCGGAGTGTATATTGATGAGCACAAGGATATTTGCATTAAGTACATTGAGGGATTTTGCGAAAAGCCCTTTCTTGACAAACTTGCGAAACAAACGAATGTACAGGTTCGCTTTGAAAAAGCACGTTACAGATATCGTGAATTATTGGGCTTGTGCGCGGAAATTATTAATGACTTCACCAACGTTTCACGTGGCATTGTCGGTGCGGGTATTGACGAAAAAAACAACAAAATAACCCTTGCCGTAACGGACGATTTCCGTGATGAGGGTACGCTTTCTGGCAGAGATGAATTTGTCATTGAGCGTTTCAAGTGGCTGAAAACGAATATCTCCATACAGCCTTCGGATGGTCTGTCAAACGGAAAATGCTTTTTTATAGCGGGTTATCCCGTCAAAAGCGACAAAAAAGTTCACGGAGTTGTTACTGCTGGGCATTTATCGGAAATTAAAAAAGAGATGTCCGTATTTTGTGATGGCAAGGAAATAGGCAACATACGCGATTTTGAGTTTTCGGACGTTATGGACGCGGCTTTTATAGAGCTTATCGATTCGAGCAAGTGCTCGGATACTGTTTCGACTGTACCAAATCCACATATAAACGGGATTGCTCCCGAATTTATTTGCGGCGCGACTGTGGAAATGTATTCATCAAACAACGGTGGTGCGCTTATAGGACGGGTTGTGTATCCGTCCTTTAGTTTTATGAAATTAAAGAACATAATAGTGTGCAATTATTCTGCGTCGTCAGGTGACAGTGGTGCCCCGATACTTATTCCGTTTCCATCGGGTGAACGTGGTCTGGCGGGTATTCATCTCGGCACATTCTCATTAGGAGGCAAAGTTTATTCCTACGGAAGAACAGCTAAAAGTATTAACGCCCGTTTTTCATTGGAATTGGATATAAAAAATAAGGAGTTGATTTAAATGACCGGAAGGATATTACGCACTGCGCCGCTTGAGGAAAACCTTGAGCGAACGCTCGAAAAGCTTGGCGGCGATGATATTATCAGACGAAAATATCCGGAGCTTTACAGAGCGGTTCTGAATACGCGTGAAAAGGTGCAGAACACATTGCGGCACACTTCGGGCGATAGCGAAGAATACATATTCGGTTCGGAGGATTCCTGCAAAATACGCACCTTAAATTACACTCCGGATACTACGCTTTCGACCGTTTCAGCAATGGAAATGGAGAAGCCCAAGTCCTCACTCGCAATAATTGGCGATATAACCGATAGCGATACGGGGAAATGCATTGATGGTTTCGCGGTTAGCATTAACAATTCCGATACGCTTTTGGGCGAAAGCACAACTCCGTCCTCTGCGCTTGTGCAAGGCAAATCTAAACGATTCATCGCTAAGTCCTCTTTTATCGTAATCGAAAAAGACGAAAACGGAAATAACATTGTCAAGACGCTTGACAGTGTTATCGATTCACAAAAAACCGTAGAAAATCAAACCATAGTCAAAGAGCTTATCGTAAATGCCCCTATGCCAGTAAAGCATCCCGGTGCGAAATACACCTCCGTCTATTATAACAGAACAGGCAGCCGCGCTGATTATCAATACTCTAATGTCAAATACGGGAACGACAGCATAGACATATATATGCCGTTTTCGGGCAGCGTGGAGTTTAACGGAATTTATGCGCCCGATCCTGTGAATCCCATTGTTTGGGACGGCGCAACCGGCCTAACTCTTCAAATTGAAAATGTTCGTAACGGTTGTGCGAATTTCGATATGAAATATAAGGACGATATTAAATGGACGGTTACAGGTTCTGTTTTGAGTTGGGAATTTCCTGATAATTGGCATGATGTTCTGAGCAAGAACAAGCTTACTTGTGCGAACAATATGAATTTTTACTGCAAAATGTTTATAAACACAACAATTGGATTTCCCGTTCCCATTGTTATTCAAAGCAACGGTGATGAGCATAAGGATCCGTCATACAAGAAGATTCCGTATATAAATATTCTGTGGGGGTGTTTTGCCAAAGATGTTCTCATAAGAATGGCAAATGGTCAATCGCTGCCTATCGAACAGATTAAAAAGGGCGACAAGGTAATGACAATGGATGGCGGCGTCCGCACGGTTACGGAGCTTGTTACAGGCGAAAAAGAGGAAAAACTTGTTCACATAAAAACGGCAAGCGTAAACCGCATACAGGTGTCGCTTGAACATCCGATGCTGACCGTTAACGGAATGGTAAAAGCCAAGGATCTCACAGCGGGAACCATTCTTATCACAGAGGACGGCAAGGAAAGCATTGAATCGCTTTATCTTGTGAATTACAATGATACAGTATATAATTTGAGACTTGACTCCGATGGAATACTTATTGCAAACAACTTTTACGCAGGAGATTTCGCCGCGCAAAACAGTGTAACGGAAACGGCAGCGGTGTGTGCTCCGCAAAAGACCGAGGAAATTCAGCAGGAGCTTGCGGATTTTATCAATATCATAAACAAATCGAAAAAGAACGGCTAGTAACGAAAGGAATGATTTTATGGGAATTATCAGCACGCTGCTTACGGGCGGCAGTATTCTGGGAAAAGTATGCCAGATGATTACAGAATCGGGGATCGTACGCTCGGCAAGCTGCACGGACGGCTCATGTCTTTCGGTAAGAGCCGCAAAAACCGAAATAAACGGCGTTCGTTTCACTGAAATCGTAAAAGATGGCAAAACCGTGCTGCATGCGCTCAACACCGATGTAGATATGTATGCTCTGGTTACATATCCCAACGGTTACGGAAAAACAAACGGTTTTCAGACCTTTATCCCGCCGATGGGGAACACCGATTTGGATCTGGGCGAATGGGATTCTCTGTCTCCGGACCTTCCCATTTATGTGCAAAAAATCGACCTCAGCGACGGTGCGGATATTGAGAACAACAGGGTGATTATCGCGTTTAAAAATCTTGAGCTTAACGGAAAAACCCTTGAAATGCCAAACACTTACATAACAGCAACGATGAGCGGGTTTAAAATCTCCTTCGCAACGGCGGCTCTCGATAATTTGGCGTCTGCCGAATTCAAGTCGGAAAGCGGCGTGAGGGCAACGCTGCGCGAGCCGATACAGGTCATAAAAGGCGAACTTACCGAAACCAGCTATAAGGTTCCCTTTGACGCGCTGGGATTTGAGGAGAATGATCTTCTCAGTGGAATTATGCAGTTTAACATAACCACAGAAAATGCGCGGCTAATAAAGACAGTGGCTGATAAAGCATTCGCGGAAAACAAATCAAACGAGATTAACGCGTTTTTGCGCGATGTTTGCGGATTGACATCAAAGTAAGGAGGAAAAGCGGTATGGGTATAATTTCAACATTACTTTCGGGTGGTATGCTTATCGGAAAGGTGTGCCAGGGCTTATCGAAGGCGTTTGGAAACGCATACGTTGATGAGAAAACAGGCATTCGCATTTCGGTTGCAGAAACGTCTTTATGCGGAGTAAAATTCTTTCAGAGCAGTAATACAAACGACAGTGTAAGAAGCTATGCGTTCAACGCCAACTCAAATTACGATGTGTCTGTGGTTTTCCCAAACGACGCTGCGGGCAACGGTATTGCCTACGATGTTCCGGCAACGGAAAAAGTGGATATTACGCCCGATTTGGCAACAAATCACACGCCTGACAAAGAAATACTTGTGGGACCGTGCGCTTTGTCAAATACGCAGGATGCTGCGTCAAGCCGCGTTCCGATAATGAAGCTGAGCCTCAACAATATGGCAGTAGGCGGCGCGCCCGTCTACATTTCGGATTACAAAATAAGTTGTGACACTTCGGGAATTAAAGTAAATTCGGGCTCGCGCGGGCTGGGAGCGCTGAAATATTTCAATATGACATCCGATACGGGAGTTATTATCAATAATCAAAGTTCAATAGATTCCTCCGCTAACGGCACGGATTATTCCTACAATATTGATATGGATAAGCTGGGGCTTAAAAAGGGGGACATTTTAAACGGTCAGCTTCACATTGAAATGAGTGGATCGAATATGCTGACAGCATTCGACACTGCCAAATCAGAACCGCTGACCGAGGTTGAAGAACGTGCGTTAAAAGCACTTGGTGTTATAAAATAGGAGGGTATATGGCTTATTTTTTGGATAACTATCCCGTTGCAGAGGAAAGCGCAGATCTTGTGTTGACCGAGGAACAGGAGAAATATTGCAGGGTCGTGTATAAACTTGATGAAGAAGGCGGCGCAAGTTTTACGGGATTGTGGAATCCCGAAGCGGAATACTCGGATGAATATGTAATTGTTCCGATCAGGTCTACGGGCGGGAACTCAGCGCCTATTCCGGCAAATACGTGTTTTGCCAATGTGATTGGCAGCTCATTTGATCCCTTAGTAGGTGGCAAGAAATGGTTGAAGTTATGGGTAGATGTCGCAAATGGAGGAAGAGGAACAAACAGCTGTTCTACGGACGGTAAATTTTATATTAGCGGATCAACCGGAGGAACATATACCAATATACTGTATCCCGTATACAATTCTGCTACGAGAAGTTGGAGCGACGTAACTAAAAGCGCTTTTTGCAACTCTTCTCTTGTTGGCGGACATATTATTTTAAACGCCACCGAAGCGGATAGCGCGCCGAAGAACGGAAATGTATACATTGTTCCCATTTGCGATATGCATAACATGTCTCATATAAGGGGTAGATCATGGGGAGTGGGCTTTTATATGAAGATGGCAAACAACACCAACGCTGTCCAATTAGAAGGGTACTTGTGTGGGATAAAAGAATACATCGCAGAATTTGAAAATGAGGTTCGACATGAGTGATATACACATGAACTTTACAGTGGATTTCTCACTTTTAACCGCAGATCTTGCCGGTGCGGTGGAAAAAAACCAAAACGGCGTTGAGTTTTTGGTAATGCCGCAGCAAAGCACAGCGTCAGAACCGCTGCCCGCCGAAACCGCGATGAACGAGATAAACGGTTTTTTCAAAGAAATTACCGAAAGCGATGAGTTTAAGCTGGATCCCGCAGACATTCTCGATAAGATCAAGGATATTGTCGGCGATATTGCCTTAGCCGCCGTGAAATTCTCGATTAAACAGGTGTTTATCCACTTTATCAAGCCAAAGGAAGGGGGAAAGGTGCGGTTGGAATATGCCCTCAGCGTGGGTATAGATCTTGGCGGTAAAAAGCTGACAGATTCCTCCTACGCCGAGGTACAGTCTATGACGTTCGGCATATGGAACACCGAGAACAAAAAAATAATAGATAAAATGGGGCTGCTTAATATTTCCGAGCAGTTGGATTAATTGTTTAAACAAATCTTATACAAAAAATCTATTTGGTCACAATATCACAAGTTAAAAGCTACATTTTTAGTGCAAAATGCACAAAGAATGTAGCTTATATTCTTATACAATTACTAACCGTCGGTTGTGAAAGCAATCGACAGATTTTTATTGGAGGTAATCTTTATGAGCAAACTTAATGTGGTAGCCTATTGTTGAGTCAGTACAAATTATGCGGAACAGGGGTCAAGTCTTGAAACGCAGATTTCATATTATGGGAGGCTAATTTCGAAACACGGTGACTGGCAATTGGTGAAAATATATGCCGAGCGCGCCTCAGGTACTCAACTGAAGAAACGCCCCGAATTTATGAAAATGCTCAAAGCATGCAAACAAGGCAAGATAGATCTGATATTAACAAAGTTGATAAGAGAAGCGCGGAATACCGCACGCGGCGATCGGTTATGACAAGAACGGCAAGGTCGTACTCGCACAGGTGCCACCGTTTAATATGCGCTGTTGGGGCTGAGGTTCAGGTAAAAACGAAAGCTACAATGCTTCGCATATTCAGTCTTAAATTTGCGAGGACAATCTTTCGGACAAAGCCTATTTTGAAACGACGTTCGATCTGGCGGCGCTTTTTTTTGCGGAACTTATGCAGAAATATCCGTCCATAAAAATTGAAAACATCGTTTCGCACAAAGAGGCTTGGTATCTGTGCAGACGCGGAAACGCTGTTATTTGACGAATATCCCGAACGTCACGCAGCCTGCGGATAATGGCATAATGCTCGCGGATATAATTGATAACGCCGTCGCTTGGACGGGAAAATCATATAGTTATATTAGTTCTATTATTATATAGAATGCATAGGCATGACACAAGTTGTTTATATTGAGAAAGGCTTGAAACAAATATGCCCATAATAGTAAATGTTGCTGGTCAGGTTGGCCAGATAAAGCTATGGCCTAGGATCATATTTTTTAACATTAGAGATCTTAGAAAACAAACGCCAAGAATGGATGTTACATATGACTTTTTTGACATGGGCAAAATAAGACAAATGTCACAATTGTCTAATACGATCGACACCACACTCAAAGAAACAAATGATTTGTCCTTTTGCTTTTGAAGAAAATAATACACATATACGCTGCAAATTAAAATATTTGCGGCGTTTTTGATTAGGAAAAAAGGAGGACTTATTATGAACAATGTTTAAAACCGTGTATTTTTCGGCTATAACAGAAATGCATTATGCAAATTCGTCATATTGGGAAGAAAAAGCGAAGGTGGTCAGATATATTTTCACCACCTATGCCTATGGTCATTTACTTACGTTTATTGCAAATAAACTGAAATTGTTCTGCATACCCTCGCCATCTAGCAAACCGACTTGGGGGAGAAAATAATAAACAATATTCATCAAAATGAAAAATATCTTGGAAACGAATTTTATCCTCAAATTGCGGAAACTGAAATCTTTGGAAAAGTTATTCAAAAAAGAACGGAAATGCATATTCCGTGCGTTATTATCTGGATAAACGTTCCCAATAATTTGTATTTATAATAAATTGATGAAAACTTTATTACGCGGGATTGAAAAATAAACTGTGTAAATGGATTTTATTTGAAAAAATTTTAGAACTATAAAGCGGCGAAACATGGCAACGCTGAGGAGCAACCCGACGCAGGCGGTGAGATTACTGGTGATATTTGACTGCTGTTATTCACTGGTAATCTCTGAGCGAATAACCTCGGGTTCGGGGCAGATCCTTGAAAGCTGTGCTATAAATCTATCCTCGAAAAGATCGCAAACTGAGTATATGCCAACTTCCAATCATGTACATGCATAGTCCATTCCTTTGAAATCTCGGCAGCGCTCATATAAATTACTTTGCGTATTGAGTCGTCTTTCGGGAAAATCCCTTTGGATTTGGTAAATTTTCTTACCATTCTGTGATAGTCCTCAACAGCATCTGTTGTGTATATTTTTTTGTATTTCGGCAGGATATTCAAAAAACACCGTTAATCCGATCCAATTTCTGTCCCATGATTTAAAAATATTCGGATATTTCTTGCCCCATTTTTCGCGGAATTCTTCTTTTGGGTATTCCGCGTCATCGAGATTTACAATGCTGTAGATTTTCTCAAGATCAGCGCAGACTGTTTATCTGTCTTTATACGGCACGAACTGACAGCTGCCGCGTATCTGATACACTATACAAAGCTGATTTTTTGTTTTCGGAAATATCGAATTTATGGCTTGGCATAGTCCCGTGAGATTGTCATGACAGGCTATAAAAAAGTCTTCAGCGCCGCGGTTTTTGAGGTCTGCGAAATGCCCGCGTAGAAGCTTGCCGACTCATTTTCGGATATCCAAATGCCGAGTATCTCTTTCATTCCGCTCATATTTATCCCTAACACGGAATATACGCATTTTCCGACAATTTTGTTGTCTTTGCGCGAATTGTGTCCTCAAAATTCCACGGCGACATACCTTTCGCGTATTACTTGTAGTAGAAAGCTTTGACCTCGTGAAATTCCAACCGCTCCGAAGCGCAGAGCTCCTCAAAATCGCCTACCCTGCCGCCGTCGCTCCATTTGTAGTACAACTCGTAGAGTGCCTTATAGTAGCGCGTTTCCTCGGCGAGATTTGTGGGAACGTCATTTTCCGCAATGATCCTTTCGGCGGTTCGAATAGTGTCATCGTATTCCTCGCGCGCAATACAGCACCCCTCGGGAAAGTGATGAGCGCCGAACACGAGCCAGTCCAGTTGTTGCTTCAGATACAGGTGAACCGTCTTTTGGTCGCAGTCGGGATGCCTGTAGGCTCTTTCGAGAATATTGTATGGGTCGAGATTTGTTTGGTTTGGGTCGTGAGGATTGTAATAATTGCCGAATATCTGAAACGCCCAGCGCATCTGCGGCATTTTCTCCGCCCTGCATTCGCGCGTGAAGTAATCGTTCAGCAGCCCCGTAAGCTGAAACGGCAGCGACAATCCGAACCGCTTATGCTCGTCAAATCTGTCGCCGTCGATATAGTCGCAACAAAATTCGTACAGCAGCGTATCTGCCTCGTCTTGCGGAACGTTCTGCTTGAACTCCTCCGTGAACCCTAATAAAAACTTGTTGGCCTGTTTCTTCAGTCCCGTTTCAAACATTTCCCAATATTTACTTATTCCGGTAATAAATTCATCGTAGATCATACGTTCACCCCTTTGCTGAAAATATCCCACACCTCGGGCAGTTTTTCCCTCACAAACCGCGCGTAGGAGCAGTCGGGCGTCTTCTCCATTCCCTTATCACGCATATATCCGATTATCATTTTGCGGAACATTTGCAGTTCTTCAGGAGACTTATCCTCAAAACGACCGACCTTCATTTTCCCCGCACTAACGTATTCGTTGAACAGTGCGTAAGCGTTGCTGACAAACAGAGCCTCCGAAACCGAAACGGGCGCTGTCGCGAGCCGTGCGCAAGGAATATTTCTAAACGGTACGACCTCGTCCTCGGAAACGCGAACCGTGTAAATGCAGCCGCTTACCCCCTCCGAGACCTCGCGAAGCGCGTTAGGGTATAATTCGTTGTAAACGGGAATACCGTCCTCAAAACCATACGGAAACCAGTAGTAAGGGCGCTTGACCGCATTGCAAAGATAAAATGCCGCCACAACGTCAATTGTTGTCATATATACATAAGGGCGGTCGTGGTCGGCTAAATAGGGTTTCAACACGTTTAGCCCCCTAACATTACTCCCGTGATAGAGCGTTATCATAAAATCCTCCTCATTATAACCGCGTCGTCATCGGGATAGTAGTTCTTCCGCACGGAAACGCGCTCGAAGCCGATTTTCTCGTACAGTGCTATCGCCGCCACGTTTCTGCTCCGCACCTCTAGATAACATACCGCCGCGCCATTTTTCCGCATTTTATCCAGAAGTTCCCCGAGCAGCTTTTCAGCTATTCCCCGCCCCCTGAATTTGGTCAGCGTGCCGATCTGATACAGTTCGCCCTCGTCGGCGACCACGTGCCCCAAAGCAAATGCGGCAAGCCCGTCGTTCTCGGTATGCGTTACCGTAACAGACAGCGGGTTTTCCAGCTCGGCTTTAAGCATTTCGGCAGTCCACGAGCCACCAAAGCAGTCTTGTTCTATTTCAAACAATTCGCTGAAATTTATCATCGACTTCCCTCGTAGACAAAAAAGCCCGCCAAGGCGAGCTTTTGTAAATCAAAAATCAATATCATTGACCGCGGAATTAGCAAGCGACAAATCCTTTTTCGGAATGCGCTTCAACGGGTTGTAGACATACTTCTTGCAGGAATCATACGCTTTCATATCTCCGAATTTGGAGCACTGAATAACGTCACCCTTTCCGGGAGAACCGAAAGCGCAGTATTTGCATGACGGCTTGATATTGTTTCCGAACAACTTCTTTTTAGCCATAATATTTTCCTCCGATCCAAAAATCTTTTATCTATTCACATTATATCACATTCCGCGAAAAAAGTCCACATCAATTACGTTAATAAAGTGATAAATTAACGAGCGCCGATTTGTGGATTATGCCCAATTTATAAAGCATTTTAAGCTAATCAACAGCACCTGTTAAGCAGAATTAAACTTAATGTCCGAAAATTATTCCTTGGAGTAGATTGGAATGATATTCTCCACCGCAAGCTTTCCGAAATTTTCCTTCACGTCAACAATGTGGAGCGATTTTCCCGCAAGGAACTGCTTTGCGGAGTTGCCAAGCTGTCCGAAAACAGACGCTCTCTCCCCGTCAAAATCAACGACCAGCAGATAACCGTTGTCGCCGTTAAGCGTAACGCCGCGCAGCCACATCGCGTTTATGGTAAGCTGCTTAGCCTCCTCGCAGAGCTTGTTTGAGAGCAACATAGGATAAGGGTTCAACGTATGGAATTCGTACTGCGAATCGGGGGTGATAACATGCTGCGCGTGACCGTTTTGAATCACCTGCTTCTTCTCAAACCACTTCGAGACGATATCTCTGCTTACAGTCATATTGTCCGAAAACGGATTGATCACAAAGCCGCCGCAGTCCTTGTTATTCTCTATCATAACCGCCAGATTATCGAAATTCACATAAATGGTATGCTCTATTTTAGCGTTCTCCCATTTATCCATTTCGGCATTTTCGCTGAACACGGGGAAATAATGCTCGCCGTTCGTATTGTTCAGCATTGTAAACGTTATTTCGCTGTTGGGTGCGAGAGCGCGCGTTCCGTCGATGTCGTAAGCCAATTCCTTGGAAAAAGTTACCGACGCTAGAAACTTTGCCTGCATAACTATCTCGTATATAAGACTGCCCATGACCTCGTTTATCGCCTGCTTGTCCGACGGGTCGGTGCTTCTGCGCTTTGCAAGCAGATCACGCATTGTGGGGCTATCCAATTTCTGGTCGATATATAAATTTTTAGCCATATTGTTTCTCCTTTGATTTACGGATCTAACCGTTTATATCCTTAGTTACCGCCGCAACAGAAATATCGTCGCGGCTGCCGCAGCGCGAACGCGTTTTCAAATGCTCGCCGAGCGCCGAAGCCGTACCGCTGTCCACCGCCGAGAGCACTCTGCGTCCGAATTTCAGATAGTCCTCCTCGTTGACGAACGAATTTATCAGACCGTCGCTCGAAAGCATTACCCCTGAAAACCCGTCCTTGCGATAGAAGTAGCGGAAATTTCCGATAGCATCGTTGTCGCACAGCGATGTGGTAAGATTTCCCACCAATTTCGTATCCTCGGGCACGGGAAAGAGCATTTCTCCGCCGTCCTGTGCGCAGAAACTTCCGTCGCCGATCTGCAGACCGAAACAGCCGTTTTCGGTAACGCCCGCGACTATCAGCGTCGCGCCGTACATTACTTCGTTCGCGATACCGCCGTACTTGTCGTATATCGACCGCTCGTGTACGTTCAGCGGAAGCAGACCGATATGCGCGGCGATCTCGCTGTTCCAGCCGCAGATAATATTCGCGGCTATCCTACGTGCGGCGTTTGACGGGTTTTCAAGAAAAATACCGTCCAACCCGTTGTTGCGCTCGCAGAAATCGCAGATCGAACGTATTGCCACACGCGTAGCCATTTCACTTCCCGACGCGGAGCGGAAATGTTTCTCGCTCCCGTGACCGTCCGAGACCGCTGCGACTGCAAAATGCTCCGCTATGTACACTCGCGCGCTGTCCTGGCAGACTATGCCCGTTTCTTCATGAGAAGCGCCTTTTACGGAAAGCGCATAGCCCTTAAACCGCATTACCAGCCTTCCTCGATATCCGCGGTAATTTCGTCGCTCTCCGCGAACTCGCGAATTTGCTCGGCGGCGGTCTCCTGTTTGGTGCGGAAGTCCTCCTCGGTTTCGGCGAGACGCATACTGCGGCTGCCTATCTGCGACGAGGTAACGGCTACGAACTTAACGAGCTTCGCCAGAGCCTCGCCGTTATGCGCGGTAACAACGCTGTCGGGATTGCCCGTGAAATGCGAGAGAATATCGAAGTCCGCGTCCTCACCGATAGCGACTGCAGCCTTTATTCCCGCCGAGTACCAACGGTTTTTGCGCAGCTCCTCGAGACCCTTTTCAAAGTTGTCGGTGGGATAGCCATCCGACATAAGTATCATTACGGGCGCAAACGAAAGAGACGGCGAACTCATAAACGAGTTTCTGGACAACTTGCTCGACAGCTCGGTAAACGCACTTCCGAGGTCGGTCACATTTTCCGCGTCAAGCGGCTTCCACTCGAATTTATCAACTGAAATCGGCTCGGAATACATCCACTCGCTGCCACCCGAGAACTTCAGCACAGCGATCTTGATATCGGCGTCCGCGCCGCCTATTCCGCGTATCTCCGGAATAAGCTCCTCCATTACGGAATTTACGGTACCGATCTTGCTGCCGCCCATACTCCCCGAGCAGTCGATAAGAAAGAACAGCACCATTGACTTTTTGGCAATTTCTTCCGCATCATCAAACGGATTAACAGGTATTTCGGACATAAGTACCTCCTACTTTTATAATCATTACTGTTTTTATTATACCACTTTTATTGTCAATTGTCAATCATTTATATAAATTATATTATTGGCGGATTTTTTTGTTAAAGAGATCGTTTTAAAAAAACGCTGAGCCTGCTAAAGACTTTCAGCAAGCACAGCGTTACCGTTCAAAGTTTGTTCCGTTTAACTATTTGTCCGTCTGATATTGTTATAATGCGGCGGCACAGCCGTGCTATCTTAAAAGTGTGCGCAACGATAATGACCGTCTTTTCCTTACGGTTAAGGTCGGGCAGCACGCCGACCATCTCTGCGGAGGTTTTGCTGTCAAGCGCGCCCGTGGGCTCGTTGACGAGTATTATTTCGGGATCGTTGACGAGCGACCTTGCAATGACTACGCGCTGCTTCTGACTGCCCGAAAGTTGATCTGCGCGCTTGTTAGCGAACTTGCCGATACCGAGCATATCGAGCGCCGCGCGCCTGTTTTTTCATTTTGGACAGCGGAATTCCTGTTAACAGCAGCGACACGCAGACGTTCTCCAGTGCCGTCTCACTGAACAGCAGCTCGAAATCCTGCATTATAAAGCCGACGTCGCGGTTGCGGTACGCGGCGGGCTTTCGCGGACTGCCACGGTTCAGCTTTATATTGTTGCAGCAAATATTCCCCGAGGTCGGCGTGTCGAGACAGCCGAGGATGTGAAGCAGCGTGGATTTCCCCGATTATCGCGGTAAAATCGCCCTTTTCGATCTCCGGATCTACCCCGTCCAGAACCTTGCAAGCGTTCTGTTTGCCCTTGTTGTAAATTTTACCTATGTTTTTCAGTTTAAGCATGCTCATAATATCACCTCAAGATTATTTTACGTCCCGACGATTATTCCGACGGGATAAGTCTTTTTAATGTCCGAAAGCGGTTTCAGCAAGGTCAAAAGGAAAATCGCAGACAAGAACACAACCATAATGACAACATTTACCGTGCTGACACGCATTTCCCCAAATTCGTTTTGCACGCAGAATCGCATATACATCATATATCCCGCCGCTGCGGGCAGCGTGAGCTTTATCACACGTTGGATAAGCGATATGAAAAATCCCGTTTTCCACTCCATTCCGCAAAGGAAGTATACCGCGAGGCGTTTTTTGCAAGAGATAGCCGACAGCAGATTTCCGCTGCTCACGCCCGCCGCGAGACCAGCGCCATTATCACGAAAAGCGCCGTTACCATTTCGGTCATTAGCCTGTTGCTTTCATAGGCTTTGTCGGACATCTCCGCAAACGTGAACGTCATTGACAAGTCGACTATGCGCTCCATGACAATCTGCTGATTTTCGGGAGCGATCTTAATGTCCCCCCTGTCAAACGCCGAAAACTCCGATTTGTCCACACAGGCTCTGAATGTATCGTTGCCGACCCCGAACAGAAAGCTGGTATCCATATCCGTACTGCTACCGCCGACGTTGAGGATCATAGTGTTGCGCTCCAAAACGCCTATAACCACGCATTCCCCATAAACCGCCTTTTGGGATTTAAGCGAATAGACCGGAAGACTTAGCATGTCGCCGATATGAAATCTTCCGTCAAAATTGCTTCCGATAACGACGGGAATTCCCCGCCGCTGAGCCGTCCGATAATTTTGTCTACGCTCTCCGTACCGCACGCGCCGCAGGCCATACAGACGATCAACCGGACAAACACCTTTTTCTCTGTATGGAAAAAAGCCGCAATGTCCTTGAAAGTGATGTGTGAAATCATTTTATCGCCTCCCAGAATATATTATATAACGCAAAACGGCGTTGGTTTTGTTCCGACGCCGCAATATTTTATTAACCGATGTTGTTTACTCCGTGCCCTTTTTAAGCGCGTCGGCGATAATATTGCCGAGCAGCTCCCCCGTATAGACCGCCTCGTCAAGCGAGTTTCCGTGACTACCAACCTCGATAAGCAGCGCGCCTGTGGAAACGTCCTGATTGTAGTTCCGATAATCGAACAGCACCGCACGCGCCAGATCGGGGTACGCTTCCTCGGCGCAGTTCTGAAGCAGACAGGCGAGCTTAAAATTCTCCATATAATCCGGCATATCCATTTCCCCGTCGTCGCAGCCCGAGATTATCATAAACTGCGCGGCGTTTTTTCCGCCAATCTCGGTTATCGGCGCGACTAGCGAGCCATCCGCGTTAATAATTCCGTCGCGGTGAATATCAAGCACGATCTTAATACTCGGGTACTTGTCGAGAATTTCCCGCATACTGTCCGCGGAACGATAATAAGCGCCCGTAAATATCGGCGAATCATAAACCATACAGTCGTGAACGGACGATATTCCGCGTTTTGAAAGGCTTTCGCAGATAGCGTCGCCGACCGCCGTCATATTCCGCGACGGGTCATCGGAACGGTTCGGGTAATTCTCGTCGAAGCTCTCCCCGTAAGGAAGATAGCTCTCGCTCGTATGTGTATGGTAGATCAGCACGGAGGGTTGCTCGCTGTCAAGCGTGCCGAAAGTCGGTTCATTCTTTGCGGCTTCGGCAAGCACGCTGTTCGTAAGCTCCGTGCAGTTGCGCACCTGAGCGCCGCTGCGGAGTGTTATGTAATCGTCCGACTGCTGTTTTCCGAAATTGTAGCGGTATATTTCGCCGCTTTTTTCATTGAACTTCGAGTAGTCCGTATCGTCTGTGTTTTCTGTGCGGTTGACCGTAATCATTCTGCCGAGCTTCTGCTGCGGCACGGGAATGTCCGAACCACCCGTATCGGTGCTTGTGTCGGGCGGACTGCTTTCCGCGCCGCTTGTTACCGTGGAATGCTGCGTGTTGCCAGACCCCGTGCTTTCCGCGGGGCAAATGCTTTCGCCGCTTTGAACGGAGCTGCCCGTTCCAACCGTTGACGAACTTTCCATTTCGCCTGTATGACCGTTTTCCGTTGGCAGGGCTTCACCATACGGAAACTCAACCGCGCCCGCCGATACATATGCCGCGCTGCGCAAAGCTGTGCCGACCGCGGTGCTTGTCCCCACCAGAAACGGACAGCACAACGCTGCCGCGCCTATAATAAAGAATTTTACCTTTCCCATAATTTTCACTCCTTTTTGAACATTTTATTCACGGGGAACAATAAATATTACATAACCAATCAGATGAAACGCGGCGTTTCTGCGCAAAAAACAGGCTGCACGGCAAAGTGCAGCCTGTAAAAAAATTGCAAACGTTAATTAGTACATTCCGCCCATTCCAGGAGCAGCGGGAGCGGCGGGAGCCTCGGGCTCGGGCTTATCCGCAACAAGGCTCTCGGTGGTGAGAACCATCTCCGCAACGGAGGAAGCGTTCTGCAGCGCGGAACGAGTTACCTTTGCGGGGTCTACGATACCCTTTTTGAGCATATCGCCGTAAGACTCGTTGTAAGCGTCGTAGCCGTAGCCGACAGTCTTTTTCTTGACAATAGTGTCGATGATAACGCTGCCCTCAACGCCCGCGTTGAGCGCGATCTGACGGATAGGCTCTTCAAGTGCGCGGAGCACGATAGACGCGCCCGTTTTCTCGTCGCCCTCAAGGGTGCTCATTACCTTTGCGACAGCGGGCATAGCATCAATAAGCGCAACTCCGCCGCCCGCAACGATACCCTCCTCAACGGCAGCTTTGGTAGCCGCGAGAGCGTCCTCGATACGTAGCTTCTTCTCTTTCATCTCGACCTCGGTAGCCGCGCCGACCTTGATAACGCCAACGCCGCCCGAGAGCTTAGCAAGGCGCTCCTGAAGCTTCTCCTTGTCGAACTCGGAGGTGGTAGCTTCGATAGCGTTTCTGATCTCGTTTACACGAGACTTAATCTCGGCAGACTTGCCCGCACCGTCAACGATAATGGTGTTCTCCTTGGTGATCTTAACCTGCTTAGCAGTACCGAGCTGGCTTATCTGCGTATCCTTGATATCCAGACCCAACTCGTCGGTGATTACCTCGCCGTTGGTGAGGATTGCGATATCCTTAAGCATTTCCTTGCGGCGGTCTCCGAAGCCGGGAGCCTTAACCGCAACGCAGGTGAATACACCGCGCAGCTTGTTCAGAATGAGATTGGTCAAAGCGTCGCCGTCAACGTCCTCGGCGATAATGAGCAGCTTCTTGCCCGACTGCACGATCTGCTCGAGCAGCGGCAAAATGTCCTGAATAGATGAAATCTTCTTGTCAGTTATCAAAATGTAGGGATTGTCGAGAACAGCCTCCATTTTGTCGGTATCCGTTACCATATACGGCGAAATATAGCCGCGGTCGAACTGCATGCCCTCAACTACCTCGGAATAGGTATCGGCAGTCTTGCTCTCCTCGAGAGTGATAACGCCGTCAGCAGTTACCTTATCCATTGCCTCGGCAATGAGCTTTCCAATAAACTCGTCGCCCGCGGAAATTGTAGCGACACGCGCGATATCCGCAGAACCCGCAACCTTCTTTGAGTTCTTCTTGATCTCCTCGACAGCCGCGTCAACGGCTTTCTTCATACCCTTTTTAACGACCATGGGGTTAGCGCCCGCCGCGATATTCTTCATACCCTCGCGCACAAGTGCTTGTGCGAGCAGAGTAGCGGTAGTCGTACCGTCGCCCGCTGCGTCGTTGGTCTTGGTAGCGACTTCCTTAACGAGAGCCGCGCCCATATTCTCGAAAGCGTCCTCAAGCTCAATCTCCTTAGCGATCGTAACGCCGTCGTTGGTGATGAGCGGAGAGCCGTACTTCTTGGACAGAACAACGTTTCTGCCCTTCGGTCCGAGAGTGATCTTAACAGTATCCGCAAGAGTATCAATACCCTTTTGCAGAGCCTTTCTTGCTTCCTCGCCGTAAATAATATCCTTTGCCATAGTTATCTCCTCCTGATGTTTATGTGAAATTTAATTACTTAGCGGTCTTGGGCTTGGGACCGGGTTTTTTGCGTCCGGGCTTTGCCGCCGCTGCCGCTTTGGCAGCCGCCCTTGCTCCGGGCTTGGGACCGGGCTTTTTCCTTGCACCGAGAGCTTCTGCTTTTGCTGCTTTGGGAGCGGTTTTTCCGGAGCTCTCCTCAACAACCGCGAGAATGTCGTCCTGTCTTACAATGGAGTACTCTACACCGTCAACCTTTACCTCGGTGCCCGAATACTTGCTGATAAGGACTTTGTCGCCGACCTCGACGAACATCTCGACTTCCTTGCCGTCAACCGTTCCGCCCGGACCTACCGCAACTACCTCGGCGATAGAAGGCTTCTCCTGCGCTGCGGCTGTGAGAATGATACCGCTCTTGGTGGTCTCCTCCGCTTCAACCGACTTAATAACTACTCTGTCTGCTAAAGGTCTGATCGTCATATATATTTCCTCCTAATGAAATAATGTGCGAATATTTTTAGCACTCGTGTTTCCCGAGTGCTAATTATATTTTAACCTATATTAAAAAAAAATCAAGAGGTATTGTGTGTTTTTTTTACAATTTTGTATAGTAGCACAAATATTTGTTTTTATTATCGACGCCTTTTGGCAATTTTATACAGTGATTTTTTATTGATTTTACGATATTTATATTAAGGATATTGCAAATTTCCGAAGTTTATGTTATAATTATAAAAAAGCAGTGCTAGATCTTGAAAGGGATATTTTATGTTCGGACTATTCAAAAAAAACAAAGGCTCAGACGAGGACAAGCGTGCGGACTTTCTTCCGCTCACCAAAAAGGTTCAGTTTGAGGCACTGCCGCTCAGGCAGGTCGAGAGCGAAATGGACAGCAATCTGCGTGCGGTTGTCGGCTATGTTCCCGTAAATTATTACGCCACAAAGGACAAATATCTGCTGTGCATCTTCTACTATAATGAAGATTACAGCGAGATCTACATTCGCTTTGAATACCGCGTCGATGATCTTCCACGCGGCAAAACCAAGCTGTGGGCGATCGACAGGGAGCTTATGCGCGATATTCTGCGCAAGTTCGGACAAAATATATAGGATCGGCGCATATTGACCCTTTTTCATTAGCGAGCGATTTACACCTCATTTGTGCATAATTTTCACTTAACTTTCACCAAAGTGACCCCCAAATTTCATACATAACTGTTAAAATATGTATTGTAATCAAGAGTTATCAAGAACGCTCGTGATTTATTAAAATTGCCAACCACCCTTTTCATATAATTACCAACCAAACCAACATTGGAGCCTCGCAGAAATGCGGGGTTTCAATGTTTTTGTCGTCCTATCTTGACGTTTGCGGAATATTGTGATATAATTTATTATAGGAATTAACTTTTGACTGCGGATTTCGTAAACAGAACCCGCAGACTGAAAATAATACGACCGGAGATGTTGATTGACATGAACAAAACGGATAATACTGTTGAGAAAAAAAGAAAGCCCGTGCTTGACCTCACGCTATCGGCTATGTTTCTCGCGGCGGGATTGCTTCTCCCATTTTTGACGGGGCAGATCAAACAGATCGGCAATATGCTGCTGCCCATGCATATTCCGGTTATTTTGTGCGGACTTATCTGCGGTTGGAAATATGGACTTGGCGTGGGATTTGTAACGCCGCTGCTGCGCTCCCTCATTTTCACAAGACCTGCGATGTATCCCGACGCAATCTCCATGGCGTTTGAACTGGCGACCTACGGACTGGTGGTGGGTCTGCTTTACACCCGTTCGCGTTGGAAGTGTGTTATTTCGCTGTATCGCAGCATGATAGCCGCGATGATCGCGGGGCGCATCGTCTGGGGCGTCTCAGAAATTTTCCTGCTCGGTCTGGGAGAAAACGGTTTCACTTGGGAAATGTTTATGGCAGGCGCGTTCTTTAAGGCTTTTCCCGGGATCATTCTGCAGCTTGTCTTTATTCCCGCTATGATGCTTGTGCTCAATAAAACGGGGTTGGTGAAGTTCTCAAAACATCACAAAAAGCACGCCGAAAGCTCTGAGAGTTGATTATGAACAAAGCCGTTTTTGTTGTCGCGGAGGAGATAAAAAAGCACGCAAAGCCCTTGACAGTCGCCATTGACGGACGCTGCGCGGCCGGAAAGACCACTCTTGCCGAGCAGCTGCGGGAGCTGCTCGGCTGTAATGTCATTCATGCCGACAGCTTTTTTCCGCGACCCGAGCAGCGCAACGCCGAGCGCCTGAACGAATTCGGCGGCAATTTTGACCGCGAACGTTTGCTCGCCGAGGTAATGCTGCCGCTGAAACGCGGAAAACCGTTTTCTTACCGCCCGTTCAGCTGCAAAACACAAAGCCTTGTCGGAGAAATTCACGTTGAACCAAATGAAGTGACCGTGATCGAAGGCTCATACAGCTGTCACCCCGCGCTGTGGGAATATTACGGACTGCGCGTTTTCCTCACCGTCGACCCGACGGAGCAGCTGAAACGGATAGAGCGCCGCAACGGAGCGGACTCGCTAGCCGTGTTCCGTGAGCGCTGGATACCGTTGGAGGAAAAGTATTTCGCCGTGCTGAATATTGCCGAGCGGTGCGATCTGGTTCTTGATACGCGGGAGTGAATTGGTCGGTGAATAAATAAGAGCCCTGACAACGCGTCAAGGCTCTTTATTTTTGCGGAGAATTATCCAGTGCGCTCCGTTCCAAAGCGAATGTAATTGTATTCCTTGGCGAGAGCGTCCCATGTCGGTGAGCCGACGATACCTGATGGATCAAGCCCGTAAAGCCGCTGGAAGATCATAACGGCGCGTTCGGTCTCGGGACCGAAGTAGCCCGTAGCCTCAATAACGGGAATGTCGCCGATGTTCTGCCCGATAACGCGCAGATATGTCTGAAACTCCTTTACGTCGTCGTTACGCATTCCGGGGGTGAGGTTATAACCGGGATAAAGCGCGGCAGTCGCGCCTTCATAGCCCTCGGGAAGGTTATTGAGGATATCCGTGTAAATACGGCTGATAAGCTGCCATGTGCGAAAATCCACTATGCCGTCGGGGTTCAAGCCGTAAAAGCGTTCAAACGTTTTCACCTGATTATCCATCGCCTCGTTGAAAACGCCGTTGGAATTTACGGTGGGAATTTCGGGGTTAAAGTAGGCTATCGTGTTCAGATAGTACGCGAGTGAGCGCACACGTTGCCCATAATCGCCCTGACGGAGATTTTCGTCCCAAAGGTTCTCTATCTCCTCTGCCGACAAACCCTCGCTCGTAAGTTCCGAGAGGTGTTTTACTGCAACAAATATGTACTTTATCTGATACCATGTTGCCTTGTTGACAATGCCTGTCACGGGAAGATTAAACACGCTCTGGAACGTGCGGACGGCGGCAGTGGTACTTTCGCCAAAGATACCGTTCGCGGGAACTATCTTTGGTATCGCGGGGTAATTCGTGCTTATCCGGTTCAATTGCACCTGAATGGTGCGCACCTCGTTTCCCGACGCTCCAAACCCGAACGGAGTGCCCGGATAGCTCGGTATATTCGGTGAGATCGGTGCATTGTACACGATGTCGATATCGTTGCCATAGTAGTACTGCAATATCTCATAGGGCGTGTAGCCGCGGTTTGCAAGCGGCACCGTCCCCCATTGCGACAAGCCTTCGCAAGTGACGGTCGTGCCGTTGCAGAACATCGTAAACAGCGGTTCTATGTTTCCGCGCCTTACGACATAGTTGTTGAAAACCTCGTCCACAATGTTGGCAATATTCGCGAAAATATCTCGCCCGTACACAAACGCCTGGTCATACTGGGTGGAGTTGGTGATGTCGAAATCGTAGCCGCGCGAACGGTACCACTCTGTGTATACGCGGTTGAGCGCGAACGATATCTGAACGTAGATATTCGCCCGCAAAGCCGCCTCGGGCCACGTCGGGAAAATCTCGCTCGAGGCTACGTTCTTTATGTAGTCCGGGAACGTCACCGAAACGTTGGTCGCGTTGGAGGAGGGCGTTCCAAGGTGAACGATTATCCTTTCGGGAATAAACGGTACATTAGAGGGCATTATCCACCTCCGTTATCTCCTCGGCTGCATTGTCCTTTGCAGCGACGGGAACCATGGCTACGCGCTGAATAGATTGTACTCCGTCAAATACGGGAATATCGCGCAGAACAACTTCGGCAAAATCTTTTCTTGTCACCGTCGCGTCATACAAAGCAAACGGCTGAATATTATTCTCAAATGACTGCGAAAGCTCTCTCGACGGAGCGGGGAGCGTTTCGGCGCGTGTCTGACCGCTGCTGTCCGTAGTGAGCACATATAACTCGCGGATCTCGCCGCCGATCTTTTTGGTGACAACGCACCGCGCCCCCGCGATAGGCAGCGCCTCACGCGCCGTATACACGCGAAACAGTATCGTTCCTCTACCGATATTCCGCCGAACGAAATCGTCGTAATCATCGTAAACGGGTTCTGGATAGTTTATCGGCTCAGCACCGCTGCCCTGCCGCATAACGCTTTCGGAGGGTGCGTCGGGATTTTGCGGATAACTCTCGTCCTCAAAACTGCGTCCCGTAAGCTGTTCATCCTTACTCGTGCCGCTTATCGGCTGATCGGCGAGCGTCTCTGCCTTTTCCGCGGAAACGCTCTGCACATCCGCGAGATCAGGGCGCGGCGCAGTCGGCGAGTTATCCGTTACGCCCGAAACGTTCTCCTCGGGGTTATTATTCGCGGGATTGCTTTGCTCGGTAATGTCCTCGCGAACCTGCTGAGTCGACGGTACCTTGGAATGCTTCGGCAGCGTAAAAAGCACGTCTGACAGCCCGACAACTTCATTTTCCGTAGTCGGGGCGGAGTTTTCCGACGGCGGCTCGGGATCGGGCACGGTCACAGGCTCGTCGCATTTCTCTTCCTTGGGATGCTCAACTATGTCGTTCGGGTTCAGGCTTTCGTCGTTGTCGACTATCTCCGCGAGAAATCTGTCGTAAACTGCGGGAAATTCACCGCTCTCCTCGTTGACGTAACCGATAACGGTGGGCTTTCTTTCGGGTTCCGACACTTCGGTTGTTTCGACAGCCGCTTCAACAGGCTCGGACATGTGAGCAGCCGTCTCCGCTTCGCCGTCAACCACCGGGACGCGCTCCTCCACCCTGCTCCTAACGGTCGCGGGCTTTTGGGAGCGGCGGTTAAGCTCCATAAGTTCGCGCTTGTATTTTTCTATCAGCTTTTTCGTATCTTCCATAATATGACCTCCGTATAAATTTTCTTGTAAAGTATATGCAAAGGCGCTGCGGAAAATGACGGAGGTACTGATATCGCCAAAAGAAAAGCCGATATCCCCACGTTCTCCATGAAAATATCGGCTTTGTAAGCGTTATTCGTTGTAGCTGACCTTTATGTCAAGTGCGTTTTCAAGCTCCGCGAGGACTTGTTTCACCTCGTCGTAAGTCGATTTTATGGCTGCGGAATGGTCTATCGAGTATTCCTTCTTCGTGCCGAGCGACGTTATCCTATCCTTAAGCGCTGCGGCATTATCGCATTTCTCGCCGTCAAAGTAAATGTCGTTTCCGTCGATGCGTATCACAACGGTATCGGATTCGGAGCTGTCCGAAACGGGATCGCTCCCCGAAACGTCCGAGCTAACGGAGCTGCCGGAATTTCCTACCCCGAGCCCGAAACCGTTACCGCCAAACGGCTTGAAAATAATAAGTACGGCAATGACAGCCGCTAACAGCAAAGTAAGCAGCAACCCTATCGGCAGTCCTCTGCGTCTGCGTCTTGGTTTTTCCTCCTTGGGCGGTCTCGGTCCTTTATTTTTGGGCATATTAAATACTTCCTTTCGTCTTTATTCATTGTCAAGCGAATTTATGCGGTAGCGCACGTTTCCGCTGTTTGCCTTGTGCTCAAGATCGTTCAGCGCCTTGTCGACCGCAGCGTAATCGTCCTGAAATACCAGCCGCGAGTCATACGAGAATATCATATACGCGATCGTAGAGCCGCTTTGGTCATTAGCCGCCTGCGAGATGTATTCCGATAAAAATACGCGCATTCGGTTAAGCGCCGTTTCAAGTTCGTCATTATTATGTATCTCGATAACCGTGCTGCTCTCTGCTTTTGCGGGATCACCGAACGACAGACGGCGCACGGTGTTGGAATAACTGTTCTCCAACCCGATATTCAGCACGATTATCACGTCGTCCATATATTGATACGCATCGAGACGGCTCTCGGCGGCGTGCAGCTTGTCCAGCAGTTCGGCGGCGCTGCCCTCGTCCAACTTGCCGAGCGCCTCCGCAAGCTCCGCGGACAATTCGCTGTTTTCGTTCTGAAGTTCTCCGAGCGCGGCGCTGTTCGCGGCGTTCTCGGTCTGAGCAGCGTCGAGGGCGTTCTGCTTTTCGGAGATAAGCTTGCTGTTCTCCGCCATGACCATGAAGATCATTATCATAATAACGTCAAGCAGCGAGGTAAGCTCGATTATGATATCGCGTTTACGTCTGCGCTTCATGGTCTTTCCTCTTTTCCTTGTCGTGCTCGTGTATCAGATAATCCGCTTCGTCGAGCGCCCTGTCAAGGCGCGCGGTCACAAAGCTATCGGCTATTTTAAAACCGATCGCGAAAATCAATCCCCAGAACGTCGTGGAAAGCGCGGACATAAAATTGTCCGATAAATTTTCCGCTCCCGAAAGCCGCATAAGCGACGTTACCGTGCCGAGTATTCCCAGCAGCGGGAACACCGCCGTTATATTCGTGAACAGCGAGTACGTTCCCGCCGCACGTTCCGAGCAGTTCATAAGCGAAGAAAGCTCGTCGTCTTTCAGCGCAAGCTCCGCCATAACGCCGTTGCGGCGGTCGCTTTTCGGGCGAACGATATTTTCTAGCCTTAAAATATTCTTTCGCAAAGCCAAATAAACCAGTACGTTTACGGCGCAAGCTGCCATAATGACAAGCGTTATAAGATCGAATTTAAAAATCGCTTTGAGAAATTCCATAGGCGCGCTCCGTTCGTTTTATACTTTATTTCATTATACAACATATTATGGCGTTTGTCAACAAAAATCGCTTTTTTATGCCATAAAACAGGATATGGCGCTGCATTCGGCTATAGGCAACACCACAAAATTACTGCGCTTCACGCTTTGTCGTCCAGATCGCTTTGCCGGCGGCGTCCTTGCCGCCTTTTGGCGATCTTGCAACAACATCGTGTTGTCGAAGTTTGCTTGCACGCATTATGCGCTTCGTGCAAAACGCTATTTTCGTCATAGGGTTGACCTTTGGTCAATTCGAGCACAATTCGCCTTAGTAAGGTATACAGCCTTTCGTCGTCCTCATTGTACAATCTGACGGAAAATTTGACTGCACAACTGCTCGACATTAATTGTGCTGTGTTGACTATAGTTCTTATTCCTTGAATAAATTTTCAAATTAACTATTGAAAAAAAGGACGAATAGTGTTATAATAAGTTTAAGTGTTTTACAGAACGGAAAGGTGGAAAAAAATGGCAACAAAATATATTTTCGTAACGGGTGGCGTAGTATCGGGACTTGGAAAGGGCATAACCGCAGCTTCTTTGGGACGGCTGCTGAAAATGCGCGGCTACCGCGTGACTATTCAGAAGTTTGATCCGTATCTGAACGTCGATCCCGGTACAATGTCTCCGTATCAGCACGGCGAAGTTTTCGTTACCGACGACGGTGCGGAGACCGACCTTGACCTCGGACATTACGAACGTTTCATCGACGAAAATCTGTCCGTGAACTCCAACGTCACAACCGGAAAAATTTATTGGACAATACTTAATAAGGAGCGCCGCGGCGACTACCTCGGCGGCACGGTACAGGTTATCCCGCACGTCACCAACGAGATAAAGAGCCGCGTCTACCGTGCAGCGAACAGCGGCGCAGAGCCTGTGGACGTAGTTATCACCGAGATCGGCGGAACGGTCGGCGATATCGAAAGTACGCCGTTCCTTGAGACCATACGGCAGGTGAGCTACGAAAAGGGACGCGAGAACGTTCTGTACATTCACGTTACGCTGCTGCCTTACATAACGGGCAGCAACGAGCTGAAAACCAAGCCCACACAGCACAGCGTTAAAGAGCTGCTGTCGCTCGGTATTCAGCCGAATATTCTTGTTTTGAGGAGCGAATGTGAAGTTCCCGTGGAAATGCGCGAGAAAATTGCGCTGTTCTGCAACGTACGCAAGGAGGACGTTATCCAGAACCTTACGGCATCGTCACTGTACGCCGTGCCGCTTATGCTGGAACGCGAGGGTTTGGCGCACTCCGCATGCTATCACCTCGGGCTTGAAGACAGAGAACCCGATCTTGCCGAATGGGAAAATATGGTTCATCGTCAGGAGAACGCGACAAAGCCGCTTACTATCGGGCTTGTCGGCAAGTACGTCGCGCTGCCCGATGCGTACATTTCCGTTATGGAGAGCATTCGTCACGCGGGTGCGTTCAACGGCTGCAACGTCAACATAAAGCTGATAAACTCCGAGGAGATCACGCCGCTCACCGCCGACGAAATACTGTCCGAGGTGGACGGGATTTGCGTTCCGGGAGGGTTTGGCGACCGCGGAATCGAGGGCAAGATTGAGGCGGTGCGTTACGCGCGCGAGAACAAGGTACCGTATTTCGGGCTTTGTCTCGGAATGCAGATGGCGGTCATCGAGTTCGCGCGGAACGTCGCCGGGCTTGACGGCGCTAACTCTGCCGAGTTCGGCGAGTTCGAGTATCCAGTAATCGACCTTATGCCCGACCAGAAAGGCGTTGAAATGGGCGGCACGATGCGGCTCGGTCTGTACCCTTGCAAGCTGGAGGAGAACAGCGTTTCGCGCAGGGTTTACGGCGAGGAGCTGGTTTACGAACGTCACCGCCACCGCTACGAGTTCAACAACGCGTACCGCGAGGAGATCGCAGCTAAGGGTCTGAAGTTCGCGGGATTGTCGCCCGACGGCAAGCTTGTGGAGATCGTGGAGCTTCCGCACAGCGAGCACCCGTTCTTCGTTGGAGTGCAGTTCCACCCCGAGTTTAAGTCGCGCCCCAACCGTCCGCACCCGCTATTCAACGAATTTATCAAGACGGCTTCGGAACTTAAAGATAAAAAGTAAACACTGTGTTCTGTATAATAAAGCTATTCATGGGATAAGGAGTTGATAATATGTCGGGATCGTTTTACGACAACCGCGAGCTTTCGTGGCTGAAATTCAACGCGCGCGTGCTTGAAGAAGCGCGCGATGAAACTACTCCGCTGTTTGAGCGGCTGAGGTTCGTGCAGATATTCTGTTCAAATCTGGACGAGTTCTTTATGATACGCGTCGGCAGCTTACAAGACAAGCTGCTGTACGAGCCGAAGGACCGCGAGAACAAGACTAATATGAACGCCAAGGAGCAGCTTTCGGCTATTGCGAAGCGCGTCAAGGCGCTGCTGCCCGTAAAGGACGAGGCTTATGCTGAGATAATGCAGGGGCTGTCTGTGTGCGGCGTGGAGCACCTGAACGAGGACGCGCTCACGCCCGAGGAGGACGCGTTCCTGAAAGCGTATTTCACGCGCGAGGTTCGTCCGCTGCTGTTCACGGGAGTAGTAGACAAAAAGCACCCCGTTCCCTTTCTGAAAAACGGAGGCATATATATCGGTTGCCTTATCCGCAAAAAGACCGACGCTTCGGGTAAGCGCACGTTGGGAATACTGCCCGCCTCGGATAATCTGCCGAGAGTGGTATTTTTGCCGGGAACGGGAAAATTCCTGCTTATTGAGGAGCTGATACGCCGCTACGCGAAGCAGGTGTTCAGCAACTTTGACATCATTTCGAAATGCATTTTCCGCGTGACAAGAAACGCCGACATTGAGATAGACGAGGGACTGTTCGACCATGACGTGGACTTCCGCGACGTGATGAGCAAGCTCGTCAAAAAGCGCAAGAAGCTCCGCCCCGTGCGGCTGGAATTTCAAGGCTCACCCGACGGAGAGACGGTCTCAGTGCTGACTAAAATTCTCGACGTTTCGGACAACTACGTTTTCAAGCAGACAGCGCCGCTTTCAATGGGCTTTATTTCGGTGTTGGAGAAACGTCTTGAAAAACAGGCGGGGCTGTTCTTTGAGCCGCTCGTTCCACAGCGCTCGGGAGCGATACTGCTCGACGTTCCGCTGATAGAGCAGATAAAACAACACGATATTCTGTTGAATTATCCGTATGAAAACATCAACCACTTTATAAATCTCCTTGAGGAAGCGGCGGTCAACCCCGACGTTTCTTCGATAAAGATAACGCTTTACCGTGTTGCGCGTGACAGCAAGATAATCAACGCGCTGAACAAGGCAGCCGAAAACGGCAAGGACGTTCTGGCGCTTGTGGAGCTGCGCGCGAGGTTCGACGAGGAGAACAACATCGGCTGGTCGAAGCAGCTCGAGGAAGCGGGCGTTACCGTCATTTACGGGCTGGAGGAGCTGAAAGTCCACTCGAAGCTGCTGCTGATAACTCTGCGCGACGGGAACAACGTCCGCTACATCACGCAGGTCGGCACGGGAAACTACAACGAGCGCACCTCGCGGCTGTACACCGATCTTACGCTGATGACCTCGGACGAGGATTTCGGGGCGGACGCGTCGGTGGTGTTCAACGCGCTTATGGTCGGCAGCACCGTCGAGAGCACGAACCGTCTGCTCGTCGCGCCGAAAGGCTTGAAGAGCCGTCTTGTTTCCTTTATCGACAACGAGATAACCTACGGACGCGACGGGTATATTGGAATTAAAATTAACTCGCTGACCGACCGCGACCTTATTGAGAAGCTCGCCGAGGCGAGCCGCGCGGGCGTTACCGTGGAGCTTATCGTGCGCGGAATATGCTGTCTTATCCCGGGCGTTGAAGGAGCGACGGAGAATATCCGCGTTATCTCGATAGTCGGACGTTTTCTGGAGCATTCGCGAATTTATATTTTCGGACGCGGAGACCGCCGCAGAGTGTACATCTCAAGCGCGGACTTTATGACGCGTAACACCGAGCGCCGCGTTGAGGTCGCCGCGCCGATACTCGATACTTCGCTTGCGAACAGGGTCTGCGATTTATTCTCAACAATGCTCAGTGATAACGTCAAAGCCCGCGAGCTCGGCAAAGACGGAAAGTACAAGCGCGTTTCCTCGGCGGGCAGGATTCCGCTGAACTCGCAGCTCTACTTCTATGACGAGGCGTACAAGTCCGCCGCCGCTTCAACGGGAATAATCAGCGAAAAGCCTGCCGTAAAGCAGAACGAGGACGCTTCCATCAAAGTGAAAATAAGAAGAATACGCTGAAAAAAAGGGCTGTAATATAACGTTACAGCCCTTTATTGTTAAATTTTTTCAAGACTGAGCAGCTTGGCGTCGATATCCGCGAAATATTCGTTCCCAATCGAAATTATATCGCTTATTGTTATCTTAACGTGCGTGAAACGCTCACCCACCTCAAGACCGTCAAGGTCTATGTCGTAATCGTGGAGATTTCCGAGCGAGAACCTGTTGAAATCGTTATAGGCGTTGCTATCCCAGTTGCACATGGGCGAATGCTCCACCACGTTTTTCTCCACGTTTACGCCATACTTTATTATCGGTATTTTGTCAACAAATTCGTTGTCGGGTACGAACCTTATCTCGCCGCCATCATCGTAGCCCTCGTTAGGACGCGAGACCTGAATATATCCCGTAAGCTCCAGTTCTCCGTCAAATTCTATCATTCCGCTGTATGTATAAGCGCCGCTGATGCGTTCATCGTAGTCAGCTTAGTTCGAGTAGAACCTGGTCTCGGCGCTCTTAACCGTAAGCTCTCCGAATTTGTCCCCAGGCTCAACGCGGTAATACTCGCTGCTTGGGGTGATCTCTTCGCCGATATATTCCACAATATCGGTATCTTCAAAGTGTTCCTTGACATCAAATAAATCGGGGTTCTGCGCGGGATTAAATGAATGCTCCGAGGTGAACGCGTAGGCAAACCCGTCGCAGTTAACGCTGTATTCGCAGTTCAGAAAGCGTTGCTTGTCGATATCCTCGACCGTGAATTCCTTTATATCCGTGTCGGTCTCGTCGTAATGAAGGGACGTAATATCCGAAGTGGTAATGACCGTGCCGTCCACACATGTGAGGAATGTCGGCTCGCCTTTGGGAGCGCTCTCCTCGGGTGTGGAGCTTTCGGGTGCGCTTTCCGAACCGCTGCTCTCGGAGCTTGCGCCGTCGGGAGTGCTTTGCGGACTGCCGCTCTCGGATCCGCCCGTGCTCTCGGACGCAGAATTTGTGCTTTCGGGAACGCTGCCCGAGGTCTCCTTGTTGTCGCAAGCGGTGAGCGCCGCGAGCATTGCCATTGTGCAGATGATTGCAGTAAATTTTTTCATTGTTTGTTCTCCTATTGTCAAGAAATTTATTATAAAGCGCTTAAAGAAGCGTTTTAACGGGAAATAATTATGCCGAACGCTTATGTAACGACGAAACGATCTGCAAAACGATCCCCGCCGCTGTAAATGCAAGAACGGTTATTATCCAGATAACGGTGCCCTGATGAGACGACAGATAGTATATACGATCAGGCGTCATATCGGGAGTGATGATTTTTTCATTATGCGATATGATAAGGTCGCCGAGAAGCTGCCCGATGATAACCCCCGTAAGGTTTCCGACGGTTACGGCATACGATACCGCGGTTTTATTGAATGCCGCGAGAATAAGCGCGGGCACCCAGATAAAGTAATAAAGTCCGCGCGAGGTCCATTCAAACAGATAAACGTCCCGCAAAAGTGTTCGGGATAGCGCGTACAAGCCGCCAAATGCGATAACTGCTGCGGTCATTGCCGCAAGCCTGTTTTTTGAGTTTTGTGTTAAAACATTTGTCATAATAACGCTCCTTTCGGTTGTTTTTATGAATTTATTTTACCATATTACCGCAGCAAATTCAACTACAAAAAGGTTACAATCGGGTTACAAAAAGGTTACAGTTTCCGCATAAAGGTTACAAATTGTAACTTTTTTCGTCAAATCATAAAAAATCGCGAAAAAATTGACGCTTTTTTGACTTTTTTGTTATATAATAAATATAGTTGTACTTAGGAGAAAAAGCCATGCTCTACAAAATTCTTATCATAGACGACGAGCCTATGCTGACGCAGCTGCTGTCCGATCATCTCGGCGACAGCGGATATATTACGTTTGCCGCAAACAGCGCGGAAGAGGCGCTCCCGCTGCTTTCAAACGCGCCCGACCTTATTCTGCTCGACATAAATATGCCCGGAATGGACGGACTGGAGCTTTGCAAGTCGATACGCGAACATATAGACTGTCCGATAGTTTTCCTTACCGCGAGGATAACCGAGCAGGACAAGGTGAACGGTTTTCTTACGGGCGGCGACGATTACATCACAAAGCCGTTCAGTCTTGTGGAGGTCACGGCGAGGGTAGCCGCTCACCTGCGCCGCGACGAGCGTTCGCGCGACGCGTGCAGCCGCGCGGCACACCGTCTTGTCACATCGCAGGAGCTCATCGTAAATTTGTCGAGCAGAACGGTCCATTTTAAAGAAAACGAGATACTGTTCTCGAGACGCGAGTTTGACATCATCGAATACCTGATAACGAACGCGGGACAGGTGTTCGACCGGGAGAGCCTGTACGAAGCGGTCTGGGGACTGGATGCGGAGGGCGACAACAGCGTCGTCAAGGAGCATATCCGCAAGATACGCCAAAAGCTCGCCGACGCAACCGGAAAAGACGATTACATTGAGACTGTATGGGGAGTAGGATACAGATGGAAAAAGCATTAAAGGGCAAGATGAGACTTCGCGCCGATTTTATAAAATACGTCACGGCTACGTTTGTGTGCGCGGCGGTGCTGTCGCTTATTGCAATATTGGGCTGTACCGCGGTGCGCGAACATCTTGTGCCGAACTCGGACAAGGTATATCTGAACTGGACGGACACCCCCGAAGATCCTTACGAAAAGGACGTAAAGCCGCACATGGGGTTTATAATGCTCACCCTCTCGGAGCCGTCGGATACCAATCCGTTTTATACCGATGACGCGCACACAAACCGCGTCGCAAGATTGGGTCCTGAGCTTCTCGGATTTTATGAAATAGGCGACAGAGGCTTCTATGCCAACGTCGCAAACAGCAAGGGCGTGGACGTTTGCGTTACCAGAGTGTATAATTCCCCCGATAGCCTTACCCCGAAGCGCAAATTCGTATACTACGCGAGCGGCGCGGCTATGATTGCCGTGCCGGTTTTGCTGTCTCTGGCGGGAGTGCTTATGTGCGGATTTGTGTTTTACGAGGAAAAACTGAAAAAGCCTATCGATGTGCTGTCCGCGGCTACGGAAAAAATCGCCGCGCAGGATCTTGATTTCACCGTCGGATATAACGCGCCCGACGAGCTGGGTACTCTGTGCGGTTCGTTTGAGCAGATGCGCACTGCGCTGCGGGAAAATAACGAAAAAATGTGGCAGATGCTTACGGAGCGGCGTCAGCTTCAAGCGTCGGTTGCGCACGACCTCCGCAACCCTATCGCGATAATAAAGGGGCACGCGGAATATCTCAAAATAAATGTCGAAAGAGGGAGACTGAACGGGAAAAAAATTCTTTCGGTGTCCGATAATATCGCTGACGCTGCGGAAAGACTGGCGCATTACACCGAGTCTATACGCACGCTTAATCACCTCGAGGATCTCGAGATCAAGCGCTCCAAGGTGAATTTCGTGAAGCTGTTTGACGAAATACGCGAGGATCTCGCGGCAATGTCAAAGCAGAGCGGGATAACCGTGCGGTCCGAGCAGAGCGTCGGAAAGCGCGTTCTTAACCTCGACGAACAGGCGCTTTACCGCATTATCGAAAACCTTGTCGGAAACGCGCTCAGGTTTGCCGAAAAGAAGATAACGGTGAAATTTTCCTACGCCGACGGCAGACTTTCCGTGCGGGTATCGGACGATGGCTGCGGCTTTTCGGACAAGGTGCTTAAGGCCCGCGACCGCTGTTTTGTCACTGACAGAAGCGATTCGACTCACTCGGGACTGGGACTTACTATCTGCCGCATACTCTTGCGCAAACACGGCGGAGAATTAACTATCGGAAATATGAACGGCGCGTTTGTGGAGTTTTTTTTGAACGCTTGACGGAAATTTGACTTTTATGGTTTATAATTAAAAAAACGAAAGGTGGAAAGACCATGAAAAAAATAATTTCCGTTATAAACGCTGCGGCATTGGCGCTCGCGCTTTGCGCTTGCGGCAAGACAGACGGTAATTCGAAGAGCAGTCCCGAGATCGGTACGGGCGATATCGAAAGTTATTCGCCGAACTCAAATTCAACCTCAGACCCAAACGAAAGCAAGGTCTTGACAGAACAGAATGCTCCTGTAAATGAAAACAGTACGCAAAGCACACCGACCGAAGATAAAAAATTAACGCTGCTGTATACGGAAAACCACTCACCCATGAGGATCGGCTGCGGCACAGAAAGCGGCTATTACAGCATACAATCCAACGTCACGGAAGAGAACCGCTGCATCACCTATGTCGACTACGCTACCAAGCAGGAGGTCGTTCTCTGCTCGGACAGCTCCTGCAAGCATGATTCGGAGCGCTGCACGGCGATTTTGTCCAACTATGATTCGCAATTCTGCGAGATATTCTTCTATAAGAATCATCTGTATTATCTTAATATTGACAATGATGACGAGGGAGCGATCTCTGCCGGATGGACGTTCCCAAAGGGCGAGGATTACAGTAACGCGATATATATGGCCAATCAGCAATTATACAGAATGAACCCCGACGGCACAAACAGAGAACTCGTATATACTTTCGGCGAAAACGAGAAGGTCGAGCATTTTGCGGTCGGTGACGGAGACTGTATATGGTTTATCACCAAAGAGCCGACTATCGAACGCTACGAAAAAACGGGAGCGGTGCGCTACGGCTCGAAAAACCGCGCCGCCGTGCGTCTCGACCTTAACGAGCGCAAAATCGTGGAACAAATTCCCATTTCCTTCAAGGACAACATTGACAAGCAATTTATCGGCGTATGCGGCAGCAGAATGATCTTCGGCGGCATAGCGTACCCCGACGGAAAAAGCGCGTTCGATTATATGGATATACTCACACCAAGCCCCATTGTCGGGGATACGTCGGATACGGACGAGTATCTTGAATTTATGAGCAGGTGCGAATATGCGTTTTTCATGCTGGACGTTAACGACAAAACAATGAGGCAGATATACCGCACGGGCTTTGACGAAATTTCACTTGACTACACTCAGATAGGCGAACAGCTGTACATTCCCGCGAGAAACGACACCGCGTCCGCGTTTGTGCTTGACCTGAACACTGGGAAAACCGAGGAGTTTCCTGTGCCCGAGGGATATAAATTGGACGGCTTTGTCGGGGAGCGCCCGTTATATATAACAACTGACGGCGGGTATAGGCGCTATATCGCCGATCCCGACACGGGCGAGATGAAAAACTGGATATTTGACACGGGAACATATAATATTATCGCAACGCGCTCCGACAGCGTTCTGGTGATCTTCAAAACCGTCGGCGAGCCTACGCCCGACGGCGGACTGCTTAACCCTTACGACTTACTCGCACTAATATCCCTTGATGACTTGTACAATGGTCGGAAAAATTTTGAGCCTGTCAATATGCTGGAAAGGAAAATGAGAACATGAAAAAAAAATTAACGTTGTTTCTCGCGGCGGCAATAACACCGTCACTCATCGCCTGCAATAAGATGGGCGGCAGCTTGGAAAACGAAAGCGGCTCTTTATCAGGCGATACGTCCTCGACGGAACAAAGCACCTCCAAGGAAAATCCCGAAACCGATATACAGCTCGAAAAAACCGTGCTTAAAGAGCTTAAGGAAACTGCGGGAATATATTTCGAGGGATCTGTCTGCGGAATGGAAAAAAGATTATACTATATTGAAAAAGAGCGCATGGGCACGCATTGGGGATATGCTTATCATATTGACTATGCCACAAAGCAGGAGGTTTTTCTGTGCTCAAACAGCTTCTGCAAAACTACGGTGATGTCAATAAAATATTCTATTAAGGGCGGTGAACGATATGCATCTGGAGCTTGAAAACATTACCAAAAAGTACGGAGAAAAACGCGCGCTAAACAACGTTTCAATATCGTTCTCCGAAGGAATATACGGCTTGCTCGGACCTAATGGCGCGGGCAAATCAACAATGATGAACATAATTACGGGCAACCTGAAGCCGACTGTCGGCAGCGTTCGCTGGAACGGCGGGGACATCCGGAGGCTCGGCAGCGAATACCGCGCTGTGCTCGGCTACGCGCCGCAGCAGCAAGGGCTATACAACGCGTTTTCGGGCAGGAGATTTCTCTGCTATATGGCGACGCTGAAGAATATCCCGAGAAAGCAGATGAAGACCGAGATAGAGCGAGTGCTGTCCTACGTCAACCTCGCCGACGCGTCAAAAAAACCGATAGGCGCGTATTCGGGCGGAATGAAGCAGCGCATACTTATCGCGCAGGCGATACTCGGCGATCCGAAGATCATCATACTCGACGAGCCGACGGCAGGTCTCGACCCGAAAGAACGCGTGCGTATCCGAGAAAAGATAAAGGACATCTCGGGCGATAAGATAATTCTCGTCTCAACGCACGTCGTTTCGGACATACAGTCGATCGCCAAGGAGATAATTCTGCTTAAGGACGGGGAGGTGCTCGACCACAACACCGTTGCGAACCTATGCGTCAAATACGGGAGCGTACAAGACCTCGAACAGGTCTATATGCGCCTTTTCGGGGAGGACGAGCACTGATGTTTAAACTGCTTCCATATGAGCTTGGGAAGATATGGCGCAAAAAGAGCTTTCCCGCGCTTATGCTTTTGCTGCTTATCCTTAACGTTTTTCTGCTGTGGTATCTGAATGATCCTAACGAATCGCAGCCGACGCTGTCCGCTTATAAGGCAATCTCAGCCGACATTGCCGCAAAATCTCCCGAAGAACAGACGGAGTATATCAACGAATTAACGGAAACCATGGAATGGGCTTCTATCGTCGACGAGATAATTCTGTTTCAGTCGTTTAATAACCCCAGAGCAACGGAACACGCCGAGTACCTGCTCGAAAACAACCGCGAAATTTTTGAAAAATACAAGGACGCGTATGACAGCGGCAGCTTTCTGCGTTATACCGACAATATCGCAAAGGAAAACGCTCTCATAAAAGAGATCGCTTCCGAATATGACAGCGTCGCCGATTACGACAATTACATCGCCTCGATCGAGGAAAACAAAAACCGTCTCGGCGGTATTTCGATATTCGCCAAAAAAGAAGCGGAGAGCTTTTCAAGCCGCAACATCGAAAAAAGCTACGAAGATCACCTGAACCTCAATTCCTCTAATATCCGTTTTACGTCGTCAAAGGGCGTGCGAATGGCAACCGAAAACACTATTACCGATCTGTTTATAATTCTGTCGATAATGCTCTTCGTGGGCGGACTTATCACCGAGGAAAAGGAAAAGGGTATGTTTTCGGTGACGCGCGCCACACGCCGCGGAATTGCGGAATGCATAGGCGCAAAGCTCATGGCACTGCTTATACAGAGCATTGCTATCGTGCTTTTACTGTACGGCAGCAATTTCGTTTACACTGCCGCGACAACCGGCATCGGCGACCTTTCCGCATCTATCCACTCCGTCGCAACGTTTCAGGAGAGCAGTCTTGACATTACGCTGCTTACGTATTTTCTGCTTGTGTTTTTTACTAAAGCTGCGGTGATATTCACGTTCGGCGCGGCTGTCACGGCGATTTCAGTAATCAGCTCGCGCAGCTTTGTGCCGCAGCTTTCGGCGGTGGGCTGGCTCGCGTTTAATTGGCTGACGTTCACATTTATTCCCGCGTATTCGATGTTCAATCCGCTAAAATATCTCTCGTTCTGGGGAATGATAAATCCGAAATTTCTCTATGGTGAATATCTCAACTTTAATATTTCTGAGCATCCAGTAAACCGCACTTCCGCTGCCGTTGTCGTGATAGCGGTGCTGTTTGCGGCGGCAGTCGCGGCGATATTCCTCCTGTTCGCGAGGTTCGGAAGTACGGATATCAAAAGAACGCGCCGTGCTTCGCTTATTCCGTTCAGACCGCACTCAAGCCTGTTTGTTTATGAGGGCAGCAAGATATTGTTTACGGGAAAGGCGGTCATTGTGCTGCTGATCTTCGGTCTGCTTATCGTCTACGGTGACCTTAACCGCACTCGCACTCTCTCGGTAGGCGAGCAGTATTATTCCAAAATAATGAAAGAACTTGAGGGAGAACTCAACGACGAAAAGGAACGGTTTATCTCTGAGGAAGGGCAGCGCTATGAAGATGCCTTTGCGCAGATAGACAATATCGAGGCGCTTATAAACTCGGGCGAACTGGACCGTATGACGGGCGAAAATATGAAATCGCACTGGTACGCCGTGACCGCTCTCTATCCTTATTTTCAGCGCGCCGAACTGCAGTACGATCACATTCTCGAAAAGGGCGGAGTGTTCATTTACGACACGGGATATCAGCATCTTTTCGGGAAGATCGACGATAATTTCACTGCCGATCTGCTTATGCTTTCAATTTGCATGGTTTTCGCGCTGGGGAACGTTCTGCCGATGGAGGAGCAGAAAAAATCGTGGAACCTGCTCTCCGCCACAGCAAGAGGCAGACGGAAAATAATATCACGGAAGATAACGGTATGCGCCGTGTGCGCGGCAATTATGACCACGATACCTTTCGTTTGCCGAATGATCGTCACGTTTAAAACATATTCGCCCGCAATGTGGCAAAGTCCCGCAAACTGTCTGCCTATGTATTACGAAAGCGGGATAGGTCTGCCGATATGGGTGTTTACAGGAGCAGTTTTGATGCTGCAGACGATCTCCGTTTTTATTGCGGCTGCGATAGTATTGCTTATCTCGGCGAACCGCAAGAGCTTTCTGCAAACGGTTTTTCTCGGGCTGATGATACTTGCCGTTCCTCTTACGCTCAGCGTAATGGGACTCGAACCCGCAAAATGGATAAGCGTTTATCCGCTGTACTCGATAACCAAGCTGATATAGTGTATAACCGAACAAAGCATTATCCCCGACGACATAAAAATCGTCGGGGATAGTTTTAATGATGTCCGCCGTGATGTCCGTTTCCGTTGCCGCAGCCGTAGCCATTTCCGTTACCATAACCGTTTCCGTTACCATAACCGTTTCCGCTGCCATAGCCATTTCCATTGCCGTAACCGTTATCGTTACCATAACCGTTTCCGTTGCCGTTGCCGTAGCCGTTTCCGTTGCCGTCATCGTTACTGTTACCATAACCGTTTCCGTATCCGTTACCGCAGCCGTTGCCATAAACGCATTCGCTGCCGAAATGGCAGTCCTCGTTATGCGTATGCTGAACGCAGCGCGAACGAATGCAGCGCCCCTCGCATTCCCCCGCAAGGCAGATCGCGTAGCCGCAACCCTCGGCAGGAGTAAAATTCTCTAATTCTTCGCGGGTAAACAGCACGCTCAAATGATTTTCGTTTAACGGGCACGTTGTGTATCCACACGAATTTTCATATTTGCACTGTGCATTCCACTCGCAGTCGCTGGTAAACCCTCCATCCTTGTAAGTCTCAACGACAACCTCAAAAAGATATTCTTCCTGATTGTCTGTTTCAACAAATTCATTCAGCGCCCCCTTTAGCGGCTCGCTGTAATATACCGTTCCGTTTGCGGGTGCGTCAAACGTGCCGGAGCTTACTTGGGGATATTCGGTGATTATTGAACGGTACATCGGAGATTGATCGGACGGCGTACTCGTTGCATTACCGTCTGTTGATGCAATGATATTATCTGCGTTGCCGGAAGTTGCGCCGTCTAATGTTGTTCGATCGGACGATGTGCCTGTTGCATTGCTGTCTGTTGATGCAATGATATTATCCGCGTTGCCTGAAGCCGCTCCGTCTGATACTGAAACGCGGTCATCGACTGTATCGCTTTCCTTGCTGTGATTTTCGCCGTCGTTGGCGAATTGCCCCTCCAACAAAACCATATCCGCATCGCGCACGGAATTTCTCCACGCGCCGAATCCGACCGCTCCCGCGATCAGCAGGCAGCTCGCAGCAGAACCTATTTTAATAAGCGTTCGTCTGCGTTTATTGTTATGCTCGATAATTTCTTCACTGCGCCGAAATACGCTTTCGGCGACTTCGTTATAATTCTTCATAAACAAAGCCCTCCTTTTCAAGCTCCGATTTTAACGACTGTTTGCCGCGGTAGATCAGGTTCTCTATCTGGCGGCAACTTTTCTTCATTACCGCCGCGATCTCAGCGTTGGGCAAATCCTCAAAAAACGAGAGGTACAGCACGGTACGATACTCTTCCCTGATTTTGCCCATTGCGCGGTGAAGCATTATTTTCTGCTCCTCTTTAAGGTATTCATGTTCGAGATCATTCTCGTCGGCAAAAATATCCTCCAACTCCTCAATGGGGGTATCCGTCCACCTTGAGTTGCGCCGGAACCAATCTATTGCCGCATTTCTGCCTATCGTATATAGCCACGTCTTGAACGAAAATTTCTCGGAAAAGCGGGGCTTTTTTACGACGAGTTTCACGAAGACGTCTTCCATTATCTCCTCGGCGATATGTATGTTTTTGACATAACCGTTCAGATACAAGATAAGTCCGTCCTTGTAGTCCCTTATTATTTCAACGATACCGCTCTCATCACCGGCAAGGAAACGGCGGTAGCTACTTGCACCGTTATCCATGACCTCTCCTTTCCGAAAGAAATTTTTCCCTTCACTTATTAAACGCAGCGAAACTTAAAAACTCTCACCACGAAAAAAAAATCCTCCGAAAAATACGGAGGATTTTCGCGTTTTACTTTTTTAGCGTGAATCTTGAAGTCTGCTCCTGCAGCAGCCGCGCCTGAGCGAACAGCTCCGCGCTTACCGCCGCCGCCTGCTCGCTGCTCGCGGAATTTGTCTGCGTAACTGCGGCTATCTGACCTATGCCCTGATTGATCTGCGTGATAGCCTCAGCCTCGTCACGAACCGCGTCCGCGATAACGCCTATATCCTCGTTGGAATGCGTAACAAGCTCCATTGTCTTTTGAAGCGTTTCCGAAACTCCACCTACGATCGTGATACCTCTGTTCGACGCGCCGACGCAGTTTTCGATGAGGTCCTTGGTTGCCTTGGACGCCTGATCGCTCTGTACCGCGAGACTGCGTACCTCGTCCGCAACGACCGCGAAGCCCTTGCCCGCTTCTCCCGCGCGCGCCGCCTCAATAGCCGCGTTGAGCGCGAGTATGTTCGTCTGGAACGCTATGTTCTCGATAGTCGCAATAATCTGCCCGATTTGCTGCGAGGAACTGCTCACATCGGACATCGCGTCCATCATCTGTTTCATCTGCTCGCTGCTCTCCTGCACCTGTTCGCCTGTAAGCTGCGCGCGTTCCTTTGCGCCTGTAGCCTTTTGAACGTTCTCAAGGGCGCTCTTGTACAGCTCGTCAAGCGACGCGTACAATTGTTCGGTGGAGCTTGCTTGCTCGGTTGCTCCCTGTGCCACTGCCTGCGAGCTGTTGGAAAGCTGCTCGGCGTTCTCGGAAATGCGGCGCTCCGCACCCGCTATCTTCCCGAGCGCTCCCGACATGGTCTCCGTAAAATTCTCGATCGAACTCTGTATTGACGTAAAATCGCCCACATAATCCGCAGAGGTGCGCACATCGAAATTACCGTTTGACAACTCGCCCATAATTCTGTTGATATCGGAAACATAACCGCCTATTCTGTCCATAGAAGTTTTCAGCGTGTTTACAAGTTCACCCACCTCGTCGTTGGACTTGTAGTTTATATTCAGCGCAATCTGTCCGCTCTGCAATATGCGGCTTCCGTCCGTTATCTTGATGATAGGCTTTATAACACGCCTTATTACAAACATTATAAGCGAGATAAGGCACACCAACGCCAGTACCAGACAGATTATCGTGGTTATGTGCATAATATTTATCGTGCGTTCAGTTTCCTCCTCGCTTGCTGTGCGGAGCGTTTCGCCGCGTTCTATGACCTTATCCAGAATGCCGACAAGTGTGGTCAGGTTGCTCTGAATGGAGGTCTGATAAAATTGCTGTGCATCGGAGGGACTGCTTGCGTACTGCTCAAGCACCTGCGAAGCGGAACCGTGAAGCTCCTTGTGAAGCGTCTCCAGATCGCCGCGCAACTTAAGTATCTCCGCGTCGTCCGTACCCGCCTCGCCGTACAGCCACTGCCCCAAAACACACGTTGTCGGATCCATGCTGCCCGTGAACTCCGTCCCTGCGTACAGTGCGCTGCTCAGATTCGCCGACCACTTGTAATGCGCTGTCTCGGCAGTACGCGACCTAGCCAGCAAAGAATTCATCTGAGTATTTATCGTCTGTGTTCTGTCAATACGAATTATGTTGACAGTAGTCATAACGCTGAAAAGAAGCATCGACGCAAGTGCCGCTGCAACGCGAAAACCAACGTTAACCTTAATGCTTTTGCTCATAAAAAAATCCTTTCTAAACCTGCCCTGCCGTATTTATTCTATAAAAAAGCGCAGGGCATCGATAGGAGTGTCTTGCGCTGACAGCGGCAAATTTTGTCTTGTAATATCTTGACAACAGTCACTTCTCTTATTATACATTATATGTTCAAAAAAGTCAAGCGGTGTTCTACAAAATGTAAGAAATTGACTGAAAAAGGCATTTTCTCTGCCCGAAAATTGTTATTTACTCCTAATTTAAATAAAACTGCGGCGGCAGACATTATCGTCTGTCACCGCAGTATATTCTTTTTGAACGTTAATCCTCTCCACAGTGCCCGCAGTCATGCGTCTGCACGAACTTCCCGTGGTCGTATGCGATCCCGTTCCTGTCGTAATAGTCCTTGACCGCTGCCTTGACAGCCTCCTCGGCGAGAACCGAACAGTGCAGCTTGTGTGCAGGCAGTCCGTCAAGCGCCTCCACTACCGCTTTGTTGGTAAGCTCGAGCGCCTGTGACAGCGGCTTGCCCTTTATCATTTCGGTCGCCATTGACGAGCTTGCTATCGCCGAACCGCAGCCGAACGTGCTGAATTTCACGTCGATAATAATATCGTTCTTGATCTTCAGAAAAATCTTCATTATATCGCCGCACTTCGCGTTGCCGACCTCTCCGATACCGTCCGCGTCCTCCATAGTACCGACGTTGCGCGGATTGGTAAAATGATCCATAACCTTTTCACTGTATAACATAATTTCTCTTCCCCTCCTGCAGTTCCTGCCAAATCGGCGACATATTCCGCAGATACTCCACAACTTCCTTTACCGATCTTATGATAAATTCCACCTCATCGGGAGTATTTTCCGACGAGAGCGTCAGGCGCAGCGAACCGTGAGCGACCTCGTGAGGTCTGCCGATCGCGAGCAGCACATGGCTCGGGTCGAGCGATCCCGACGTACACGCCGACCCCGACGACGCGCAAATTCCCTTTGCGTCAAGGAGAAGCAGCAGACTTTCTCCCTCGATACCCTCAAAGCACATATTTACGTTTCCCGGCAAACGATTTGTCGTCGAACCGTTCAGTACCGAATGCGGTATTTCCGACAGCCCCGCGATAAGCCTGTCGCGCATTGCCGTAAGCTTGGGTGTGTCTTCTGGAATAGCCGTAGCGGCTTCATTTAGTGCCGCTGCCATTGAGCATATCCCCGCGATATTTTCCGTACCCGCGCGTCTGCCGCGTTCCTGAGCACCGCCCTCGATTATGCACGACGGCATAAGCCCATTGCGAACATACAACGCTCCGACTCCCTTTGGACCGTGGAACTTATGCGCGGAGAGCGACAGCATATCGCAGCCGATCTCGTGAACGTCAAGCGGAATATGACCGACCGCCTGAACAGCGTCCGTGTGGAATAACACTCCTTTTGCACGGCAGACCTCCGCGATCTCCTTTATCGGATACAGAGTTCCTATTTCGTTGTTTGCGGTCATTGTCGTCACGAGCGCTGTGTCTCCGCGTATCGCCGAACGCACTTGCTCTGCCGTAATGCTGCCCTCCCCGTCAACGTCAAGCAGGGTTATCTCAAAGCCCTGTTTCTCCAGCTTTTTCAGCGTATTAAGAATGGCGTGGTGCTCGGTTTTCTGGGAGATTATGTGTTTTTTTCCCTTTCGCGCGCCCGCTTCGGCGGCTGAGATCAGCGCCTGATTATCGGACTCGCTGCCGCCCGATGTAAAGTATATCTCCTTGACGTCCGCACCAAGACGTTCCGCGATCTCGCGGCGGGCATTAAAAAGCGCCTCCGCCGCCAGCTGCCCTGCTGTATGTAGCGAGGATGGATTTCCGTAACGCTCCTCAAGATACGGCAGCATAGCTTTGACCGCTTTTCTGCTCATTTTGGTGGTCGCAGCATTGTCAACATATATTCTGTTCATTTTTTCACCTGCTTTTTCTTCGTTAATTTAATAACTATCGTATATTCAGATGTATTATTACACAGCTTATCCATATAATACCTATCTGTACAATAGGATTATAGCACATTCTTCCTGAAATGTCAACCCCCACAAAAAACGGATAATTCCGCAGCCACCGCGCCGATCTGCGGAATTTCCTTTTGACGCGCCGCAAAAACGTTCGGCGGCACACGAACGGCATCGGCATTATATACTTTTACCGACATATCAAGCGTTCTTTTCTACCCGATCAACCCGTACTTCACCTTAACGCGCTCCAACTTTTCCAGCATAGGCTCTGCGAGGAACCACAGAAAAATCGCGGTCGCAGCAGCGTGAATACAGTCCATCGGCAAACCCGTAAGATAATATCCGAGAATAATATTAAAATTAAGCGACTCCGCTCCCCATACCAACGCGGAAACGGGGTTCATTATTCCGCCATAAATCACGATAGCGCTGAACGCGCCGAAAACGCAGAGCGGCAGACGCGTTTTGCGAAGCAGTCCCTTATTGCACAGAACTCCCGCCAGAAACCCTACGATACCAGCCGCGAACATCTGCCAAGGCGTCCACGGTCCTTGGGAAAGCATAACGTTAGACACGAGCATTGTCACCGCGCCGACCAGAAATCCCGTTTCTCCGCCAAGCGCCGCGCCCGCGATTATCACGACCGCCAACACGGGCTTAAATTCAGGTAGCATAAAAAACGCCGCCCTCCCCGCTATCCCGATCGCGCACAGCACCGAGATCAGCACCAGCTCCCGCGCTCCCGGCTTTCGCCCTTCAAACGCCAGAAAGAACGGCAGCATACACTCCGCAAGCACTGCCAGAGCAGTTATATAGTACTGCTTATTATCCAGAAAAACCATTCCGATATACAGCGTTAAAGGGATAAGGCAAATTATTATCGCCACCGCCACAACCGTCCGTTTCGGCAGCTTTCGGCGAATCTGCACGGGCGGCTCGGCGGGCCTTGACCGATTGCCTCCTCCAAGAAAAACGGCGGCGAGTATCAGCGAAAAAATTACTATCCCGTAAACGCAAAGCTGTCTCACGCCAAGCGCGGTCACTCCTACCTGCCACGGCATTTCAATAAAGCTTTCGCTATTCAGCGCGCAAAAATATGCGACAGCGGCAGAGACTGTGCAGACCGCTGCGCCGATTTTTCTCCAAAGCGGCATCTTCCGTTCCGCTTTTTCGGGAGGCATTTCCGCAGTCCGCGTACATACGTCTGCGGTGCTTTTTTTCATTTCAGGGAGCGTTCCGCCGACCGCTGAGACAACGTCCTTAACAGTGACCGCGTCGGGTATTATACCGCGCGATATGCGGTTCGCGGCGGTCGTATAGAAACTGTTCCCTGAGAAAAAAACGCGCGGCTCGCCCTCCGCCGCGACAGCTCCGTCAAAGAAAAGCGCACAGCGATCGGCGTATTCGGCGCAGAACTCCACATCGTGGCTTACCATAACAACGCACACACCCGCTCCGAGAAGTTCTTTCAATATTGCCGCGAACTCAATTTTAAATTCCGCGTCAAGCCCCTTTGTAGGCTCGTCCAGCAGCAGAATTTCGGGGTTCGTGAGCAGCAGCTTTGCCAGGGCGGCGCGCTGCATTTCGCCGCCCGAAAGGTCGTAAGGGTGACGCTCCTCCAGTCCGTTAAGGCGGCAAAGCGACAGGATATGCGCGAGCTTTTCACCGCGACGCTCCTTTGACAGCGTACTGTCGGAAAGCACGTCCGCCAAGTCCGAGTAAACGGTTTTCCCGACGAACAGCGTCTGCGGGTCTTGCGGCAGCATGCAGACACGTCCGTTTACGCTTACCTCACCGCGGTACGGCTTTTTCAGCCCCGCCAGCAGCTTTAAGAGGGTAGTTTTCCCCGTGCCGTTTCCCCCGAGAATACAAACCAGTTCGCCCGCCCGAGCCGAAAACTCCAAGCCGCGTACAACGTCGGGCAGCTCCCTTTCATAGCAAAAATACGCTTCGTTAAGCGATATTTTTTTTTCGCCGAATTCGCGCGGCTTTTTCTCCGCAATGGGCGAAACGGGATTTTCCGCAGCGTATTCCGCAAGGAATCCCCTTCCCTCGTTCACCGAAACGGGACATTTTCTCTCCGAGTTGACTGAGCCCCAGATACGCATTGCGGCGGGCATCGCGAGGAACATATCGTGACCGTTCTCTTTTAGCAACGCTCCGATTTCCGCCGCATTTCCGCTGCACAGCAAGCGCCCGTTTTCCATTACCGCCGCGCGGTTTGACAGCGGCAGTGCTTCTTCAAGACGGTGCTCGGTGAGAATTATCGTCGTGCCAAGTTCCAGATTTATCTTTTTCAGCACTGCCAGAAAATCCGACGCGGCAATGGGGTCGAGCTGACTTGTCGGCTCGTCGAGAATTAAAATTTTCGGCTGCATTACCATTACCGCCGCTAAATTCAGCAGCTGCTTCTGACCGCCCGAAAGCTCCGAAACGTTCTTGTGGAACCAATTCTGTATGCCGAAAAAGGAAGCGGTCTCGGCGACCCTGCGGCGTATCGTCGGAGTATCACAGCCAAGACTTTCCAACCCGAACGCCAACTCGTGCCAAACCTTATCGGTAACGATTTGATTTTCAGGCGACTGCTGCACAAAGCCGATCAGCGCGGCGCTTTCGCGCTCGTCAAGCTCAGAAAGCAGCTTTCCCTCGAAAAAAATTTCGCCGCTTAAAGCTCCGCAGGGTGAGAGTTGGGGCTTTAACTGCCTTAACAGTGTAGTCTTTCCGCAGCCCGAACGTCCGCACAGCACAAGAAAATCCCCCGTATCGACCGTGAGCGACAAATTGTCAACAGCGGGTTCAGTGCTCTTCGGATAGCAAAATGTTAAATTTTTGAGCGCAAGTATTTCCACTGCTTTTCCTCCCGGATATATATCGCTATCGGCACTGCGCACAGTCCGAAATACGCCGCTTCAAGTCCTACCGTCAGCGGCTCGGTGAGCGTTCCGCAAATATTCGGGAAGTACTGCCAACGCAGATTCCCCGAAACACACCCGCTCAGCAAAAAAAACGCGTACAGTCCGAGCCACGCCAGTATACTTTTATCGCGTTCGGTGAACGTATAGATCGAAAACGACGTCCGTCCTCGCAGTCCGTAACCTCGGCTTTTCATGCTGTCGGCTGTCTCGATCGAGTTTTCAAGCGACCAAGTCACCATGCTCGAAAAGCACCCGAGCGCGCTTTTCAGCTTGCCGAACGCTGAGCTTTCGGACGAGAATTTACCCATTCCGCGCTGCGCCTCTTTAACGCGCTCAAACTGCTCCTTAAACCTCGGCACGAAACGCAGTGTCATACTCAGCACCAACGACAGTGCGGGTATAATTCTCCCGAAAAGATACACAAACTTGTCCGACGTCATGATCTCTGTATAGCACGCGAACCATAACAGCACGCTCACCAGCATGACCGCCGCGGCAAGTCCGTAAACTATGCTCTCCAGCGTCAGCGGATTACCCGTCGGCAGATAGCAGATTATCATCATTCCACGGTGGTTGAACGCGGGATTGACGAGCGCCGTCACAATCATCAACGGCAACGAGTATCTTATCATAAACCGCAGTGCCCTTGCGCCCTTAAGCCGCGCGTAATAAAACACCGCGCAGACAAGCGAAATAAGCAGACACACAGGGTGCATTAAAAACATTGAAAATCCCGTTACTAAAGCGAAATACACGAAATTCACCACGGGGTGGCAACCGCCGAAAGCGTCCTTATTTTTCATTTTTCCTCCGATACGATTTTACCTTGTGATCTGCCCATACATTTCCGGACGGCGGTCGCGAAATACTCCCCACTCTTGACGGAACACCCGCATTTCGTTAAGGTCAAATTCACGGAGCAGAACACAGTCGGAAACGCGGTCGGCACTTTCAACAATCTCGCCTCGCTCGTCGGTAATAAAGCTCGAGCCGTAGAACGTCAGCGCGCTTGACTGCCCGGCGTTGCCACCGTCGGGAGTTATTATCTCCGTGCCTGTGCGGTTCGCGGCAATCACGGGTACAAGATTTGCCGCCGCGTGTCCCTGCATACAGCGCCGCCAGTGTGGCATACTGTCGCACTCAATTATTGGTTCACTGCCGATAGCGGTCGGATAAAGCAGCAGCTCCGCGCCCATAAGCGCCATACACCGCGCCGCCTCGGGGAACCATTGATCCCAGCATATACCCACTCCGATACGCCCGAAGCGCGTTTCCCAGACCTTAAATCCCGTATTCCCGGGAGTAAAGTAAAACTTTTCCTGATAAAAATGGTCGTCGGGAATGTGCGTTTTGCGGTACACACCGAGCACCTCGCCGCAGTCGATTACCGCGACGCTGTTATAGAAAACGTTTACATTGCGTTCGTAAAAGCTTATAGGCAGCACTACACCAAGCTCCCGAGAGACTTCTTTGAACCGCGCAACGGCAGGGTTTTCGTCAAGCGGCAGCGCAAGCTCGTAATGCTCATATCGGCGCTCCTGACAGAAGTATTTCGTCTCGAAAAGCTCGGGTAACAGAATAACGTTCGCGCCTCGCGAAGCCGCATCACGAACCAGATTTTCAGCTTTTTCGATTGATAGCTCCCGCGTCTCGGGAACGGACATCTGCACTGCGGCAACGGTAATTTTTCTCATTGCTTTCTCCTTTTGTTTTGCAGCGTTTCCGTTATCGTTTTTCGATAATCAAAATAAGCTGCAAAAAGACTTCAAAACTGCTTAACGACAGAATAAATCAGAGTTTAATCCACTTAAAAAAATCAATCTTTTTTGAAGAGTTTTCGACTTGTTAAATTTCATTTAAACGCAGAACTCTTTCGTATTTCTTATCGGAGTCCTTGACAATCTCAATACGCTCCGATTTGATGTATTTATCTATTCTGTCGGCAAACCACCAATCGCTCATTCCAAGACGATGCTGCGAGATAATCGACGCTATGATCTCGACCTCGCGCCGAGGCTCTTTTCCCATATACTTCCATATCAGAAAATCATAGAAACTATCGGGAACGCCAATAACAGTGCCGTTTACAACCGCACGCAAGGGGGAATTTTCGCGTTTCAGCGCATCCCAGCGCACCGCGTTCATCACTATTTCAATTTGAGCCAACTTTCGTTGAAGCGGCAGCAGCTCCAAAATTTCACGCGGCTCGACCTCGCCCCAGCCGGAATGCTCTACAGCCGTTTCGCCCTTGACAATGGGGTTCGGCAGCTTGACCGCGTACACCTCTCCCCTGTAACTACGCAGCTTTCCGCAAAGCCACATCATGCCGCATATCGAATAGGGCGCGTCGCTGTACCATATCCGCAGCGGTTCTCCGTTTTTCACATGAGCTTTGAGCCGCGCAAGCTCGCGCGAATATTTGCCACCAAGCGACTTCAGCTCGGCGCTCATTTCCTCGTCCGCACCCCATTGGTAATGATAAAGCATTTTATAAATTAAATCACGCCGATATTTACTTAACACAGGCTGCGAAATATCACCGATATCAAGCATAAACGGCAGACAGATCAATTCGCTGCCAAGCCCCTTTTCGCGTTTTAGTGCGTATTTCATCATGCCCGCGTCGCCCTCGCCAAATAATATCTCGACCATTATTAACCTCCATATTTACTTAAAAAAAGGTATCTGTTGAGTTATACAGTGGATATTTCCGCCGCCGATAAGTATATCACGCGCATTGATGGGTATCACCTCGCGCTCGGGAAACAACGTTTCCAGTAGCTCGCGCGCGGGCTCGTCCGCGCGCGAGCCAAAAAACGGCATAACCACCGCGCCGTTCGCAATGTAAAAGTTGACGTAGGACGCGGCGAGGCGCTCGCCGGGAGTGCGCGTCGGCTGAAAGTTCATCGTATCAAGACCCGAGCACTCCTCGTCGGTAATAGTGACAGGCTTCGGACAGCGCAGCTTGTGCACCGTAAACTCGCGCCCTTTCGCGTCCGTTTCACGGGTAAGAATATCAAGGCACGACTTTGACAAGGCATACTGCGGGTCGTTTTCGTCGTCCGTCCACGCGAGCACCACCTCCGACGGCTTTACAAACGCGCAGATATTGTCGACGTGCTCGTTGGTCTCATCGCCGTAAATGCCGTTTTTAAGCCAGATAACCTTAGTCACGTTAAGATATTCGCACAGATAATTCTCAATTTCCGTTTTTGTGAGCATCGGATTGCGTCCGCGGCTGAGCAGACACGCTTCGGTCGTAATACAGGTTCCCTCGCCGTCAACGTGGATCGAACCGCCCTCCAGTATAAAATTGCCAAGATCGTACATATCCTTATTGTACAGATCGCACAATTTCCTTGCCATTTTATTATCCAGATCCCACGGGAAATACAGTCCGTCCTCGAGACCTCCCCATGCGTTAAAGCCCCAGTTCACGCCGCGTATCTCCTCGCCGTTTGTAACGAATGTCGGCGCGTAATCCCTTGCCCAGCTGTCGTTGGAGGACATCTCGACCACGCGTATATTATCGGGGAGCATTCGCCGCGCATTCTCGTACTGCTTTTGCGACGCGCAGACCGTGACCCGTTCGCTCCTTGAAACAGCCTGGGCAACCTGAACAAATGCCTTTCTCGCCGCATATCCTCCGAACTGCCAGCTGTCCGGGCGCTCCGGAAAAATCATAATGCACCCGTAGTGCGGCGCAAATTCGGCGGGCATATAAAAGCCGTCCGCTTTGGGCGTTGAGCTGATTATCTTCACTGAAACCGCGTCCTCTCATTGATTATTATTCTAATATTATACCACCGTGCGCAAAGAAAAGCAATATCTTTTTAAAATGAGAACGTCTGTTTTATACTACATTTTGTGCATTATTTAAAAATATTTGGAAGTTTTTGGCGGCTTTCCGTCAATATACACAATTATCACGAAATTATCACACAAAAGATTGGAAGCGTGTTTTGTTCATATTATATTGACAAATCGCTCGAATTATGGTAGAATTTATATAGACGAATGATTTTTCGTGAATTATTTTTGAGGGGAGTATTTTATTATGACAGTAAAAAATATGGCGATCGCCGCTTTGGTTTGCGGAATTGTCGGCATTGTAGGCTCGTTTATTCCGTATGTAGGCTATGTTGCTCCGCTTTGCGCAATTGCGGGTATCGTATTCGGTGCGTTGGCGCTCAAGCGCATTAAGGCAGGTGAAGAGCCCGAGAGCAAGGGACTTGCGATCGGCGGATTGGTTTGCGGTATCGTTGCAACCGCAGAGAGCGTTATTGCGGTGCTTTGCACTATTTGCGTATTATGCGCGGCTGCCGGCGCTCTCGGCGCTCTCGGTGCTTACAGCAGTTTCTTCATCTTCTAAGATAGCTACATAATAAGATTTAGCCCTGCTGAGACGAAGACCTTTCGGCAGGGTTATATTTTTGGAAAAGGTGTTTTTATGTTTCCCGGATTTGAAATTTTCGGACGTTTTATCGGCAGCTATATGATATGCGCGGTGATCGGAATTTTCATCGCCTGTCCGCTCGGGATATACTGCTACAAAAAATTTACGGGCGATGACATTTCGCTGATATTTGTGTATCTTTTCTCGGCGATCGGCGTTTTCGTCGGAATGCACTTACTGTACGGCATCACCAATATCGCCTATTGGGGAGAGCTTTTTAAAGCTACAGGCTTTGTAAATTTCTGGGAGCGGTTCGGACTGATCTTCGGCGGCTCGGTTTTCTACGGCGGTCTTATCGGAGGTCTTATCGCGGGCGGAATTTCAGTCAAGGTTCAGAAGCTCCCCCCCGATATTGCGACCGACTGCGCCGCCCCGTCGATAGCGCTGCTGCACGGCTTCGCGCGCATAGGCTGTTTTCTCGGAGGGTGCTGTTACGGCATCGAATGGGAACATGGCGTCACCTTTACGAAGTCGCTAGTTGAGAAAGCCAACGGCGTTCCCAGAGTGCCCGTACAGCTTTACGAAGCGGGTTTTGAGTTCGCGCTTTTTGCGATGCTGTTCATTCTGCTAACGAAAACCAATAAGCTGCGCGGACGGCTTTTGGCACTGTATCTGCTGATTTATTCCGTCGGGCGATTTATTCTGGAATTCTGGCGCGGCGACGAATACAGGGGCTTTATTCTGGGAATGTCCACCTCGCAGTTTATAAGCGTACTTGTTTTCGCGGTAAGTCTGGCGTTCCTCGTATTTAAAGAAGTTCGGGAAAAAAGACGGTCATTGTGATTTTGGGCGGCGTTTATGCCGCCTGATTTTTTATGCGCTATGCTTATTTTATATATTTGTATATAATTGCTATATATTTAAGCAAAAATTTTACGAAAATTGATAAATTTCCTTGACAACTTGAAAAAAATCGTGTATAATGGTATTCGTGGAAAGGTTTTTCGGTCGTGGTTTGTCGCGGCGCGGAATCCTTAGACCTGTTCGATAACCGGAGAAGTGTCGTATTGCGTAGGATTTTTGGCAGCGGGAGAAGCGAGGATTCCGCCGTCATACTGTATGTATTACAAGAAAGCCTCGCAAAGTCAGCTGTCAAAAAGACTAGCAAGACGGCGCTTCGGAGGTTATCGAACAGGTCTCTTGTAAAATTTTTATGAAACGAGGTTTTTTCCAATGAGCAAGATCGATTTGACGAAGTATGGCATTACAGGAACTACGGAAGTCGTTTACAACCCCTCTTATGACGAGTTGTACAAGGCGGAGCTTGATCCCTCCCTTACCGGCTACGATAAGGGTCAGGAGAGCGAGTTGGGCGCAGTAAACGTTATGACAGGCGTTTACACGGGACGTTCGCCCAAAGACAAGTTCATTGTTATGGACGACAACTCCAAGGACACCGTATGGTGGACCTCCGACGAGTATAAGAACGACAACCACCCCGCTACCAAGGAGGCTTGGGATGCCTGCAAGGAGATCGCAAAGAAGGAGCTCTCCAACAAGAAGCTGTATGTAGTTGACGCTTTCTGCGGCGCTAACAAGGACACGAGAATGGCTATCCGCTTTATCATGGAAGTGGCTTGGCAGGCTCACTTTGTTGAAAATATGTTTATTAAGCCCACTGCGGAGGAGCTTGAGAGCTTTGAACCCGATTTCGTTGTATACAACGCTTCCAAGGCTAAGGTTGAGAACTACAAGGAGCTCGGTCTTAACTCCGAGACTGCTGTTATGTTCAACATTACCTCACGCGAACAGGTTATCATCAACACATGGTACGGCGGCGAAATGAAGAAAGGTATGTTCTCGATGATGAACTACTATCTGCCGCTTAAGGGCATTGCGGCTATGCACTGCTCCGCTAACACCGATATGGACGGCAAGAACACCGCTATCTTCTTCGGTCTGTCCGGCACAGGCAAGACCACGCTTTCGACCGATCCCAAGCGTCTGCTTATCGGCGACGACGAGCACGGCTGGGACGACAACGGCGTATTCAACTTCGAGGGCGGCTGCTACGCAAAGGTTATCGACCTCGACAAGGATTCCGAACCCGATATATACAATGCTATCAAGAGAAACGCGCTCCTCGAGAACGTTACTCTCGACGCTGACGGCAAGATCGACTTCACGGACAAGAGCGTTACTGAGAACACTCGCGTTTCTTACCCGATCGACCACATTCAGAACATTGTAAGACCCGTTTCGTCCGCTCCCGCAGCGAAGAATGTTATCTTCCTGTCCGCAGACGCGTTCGGCGTTCTGCCGCCCGTTTCTATCCTCACTCCCGAGCAGACGCAGTACTACTTCCTTTCGGGCTTTACCGCTAAGCTCGCGGGTACGGAGCGCGGCATTACCGAGCCTACCCCCACTTTCTCCGCTTGCTTCGGTCAGGCATTCCTCGAACTGCACCCGACCAAGTACGCAGAGGAGCTTGTCAAGAGAATGCAACAGAGCGGCGCAAAGGCTTATCTCGTAAACACCGGCTGGAACGGCACAGGCAAGCGCATTTCCATTAAGGACACGCGCGGCATCATCGACGCGATCCTCAACGGCGACATCAACAACGCGCCCACCAAGAAGATCCCGTACTTCAATTTTGAAGTTCCGACAGAGCTTAAGGGTGTTGATACGGGCATTCTCGACCCGCGCGACACCTACGCAAACGCTGCCGATTGGGACGAAAAGGCAAAGGATCTCGCACAGAGATTTATCAAGAACTTCGCAAAATACGAGGGCAACCCCGCAGGTAAGGCTCTCGTTCCCGCAGGTCCGCAGCTTTAATGCAGCCTGATAATTTAAAATAGTCAAACAGCGCATAGACGGTCGTTTGTGCGCTGTTTTTGATATGATACACTGATAAGCCAGGCTGTAGTACTTTCAGTATATTGTAAAAGAGTTTTTACCAATTGTTATTGCAACCTGCCCGATATCTCAAATGCCGGACCCTTCTGCCACAAAAACGGCGTTAGGATTATCTCAAAACCCTCGCCGGGTCCGCACATAAAATCCGCGGGCTGCCCTTTCGGCAAGCCGTAACCACACAGCAGATTGGTGATCACGCCCGCGTGGGTAACGCAAGCGGCGCGTGTAACTTCACGACGCATCATATCACTGAAAATAATATCCAGCCCCTCGATGCACCGCACCATAAAATCGCCGTATTTCTCGCCGTTCGGGGGTGCAGCGTCGGGGCCTCCGCGCAACCAGTCGGTGTACTCGCGCAAGTCCTGAAGCTGCCGCTGCGTTTTGCCCTCAAACTCGCCGAAATTCATTTCGCATATCTCGTCAATAATCATCAGCTTCTGCTCGGGATAGATGATCTCGGCGGTCTCCAGACACCGCGCCAGCGGCGAGGAGTACACCTTGCCGACCTCGGGGTAAATTTCGTCGGCGCAGAAAGCTTCGATTTGCCTTTTTCCCTCGGGACAAAGCGCCAGATCGGTCTGTCCGATATATTTTCCGTCAAGATTACCTTGGGTAATTCCATGGCGGATTAAATACAAGTAGTAGTTTTTCATTTGATTTCCTCCTATATACGGTATGTCCGTTTTTGTCTTATATATTATGTCCTAGACCGCTGTCGAAAATTTGGTTATTCTGCCGCTTTACAAATCGGAATAACTGTTATATAATATACTATGTGATAATTTGATCGTCAATGGATTTTTGATATTGACGGGTAACAACGGGTAGTGGGAGAGTAGAGAGAACTATGAACAAGGATTTTCCGAGAGTAATGAAGCTGCTTCGCAAGGAGCGCGGTCTGCGGCAGAAAGAGGCTGCCGATCAACTGGGGATTGCACAAGCGCTGTTGTCGCATTACGAAAACGGAAAACGCGAATGCGGACTGGATTTTTTGGTGCACGCCGCAAATTTTTACGGCGTGTCGGTCGATTATATCCTCGGCAGGACAAGCTCACGCAACGGTACGGTCGTGTCCGAGGAGGAGCTTCCCGAGAGCACGGTCTCGGAGAGCTACGGCGGCGACCCGAACGGGCTTAGCGTGGCGTTCAGAAAAAAGCTGATAACGAACGCGATTGAGGTAATTTTTTCACTTTTGATGAAAGCTAAGAACGCCAAGCTTACCAAGGCGGTTTCGTCATACATAGTAACGGCGGTTTACCGCGCGTTCAGAATGGTTTATTCGGCTGGCGGAAAAAACGACGAGGATTGTTTCGCCGTGCCGTTTGACGACGTTTCGGGAACGTGCGCGGCACAGCTTTCGCTCGACGATGTGAGAGCAAGAAGCGCCGCTCACGACGGAACAGCCGACGAGCGGATCACGAACTCGCGTATCGAACAGGAATATCCCAAACAGAGTACGGCGCTGTTTTCGATAGTTACCAACGTTGAGCGAGATCTGCAGAAATTCGGGAAATAAGATAACGGGCGGGTGAAAGCTTCCGCCCGTTTTTTCGGTCATTCGTCGGCGATATTATACTCCGTGATAACGTTTTCACGGTTGCGCCAGTCCTCCTTGACCTTAACAAAAAGCTGTAAATTCACCTTGCAGCCGAGAAGCTCCTCGATATCCTTGCGCGCCATTGTGCCTATTTCCTTAAGGCGCTCACCGCCCTTTCCGATTATCATGCCCTTGTGCGAATCTCTTTCACAGATAACCACAGCAGAAATATCGACGAGCTCCGCTCCCTTTGTGCTTTGGCGCGTTTTGAAGCTCTCAATGTCGACTGCCGTTCCGTGTGGTATCTCCTGCTGCATTGTCCAGAGTATCTTCTCGCGGACTATCTCAGCGCAGAGAAAACGCTCCGTGCGGTCGGTCGCGATATCGTCGGGGAAAAAGTGCTCACCATCTACGGCATATTTTTCCAGTGCGGGAAGTATTTTATCGGTGTTTATACGTCGTTTCACGCTTATCGGAATAATCTCTGCGAAATCGTACAACTCGTTGTACTGCGCGATTATCGGCAGCAGATCCTCCTTGTTCTTCAAAAGGTCTATCTTGTTCAGCAACAGCACAACCTCCGTGCCGTTCTGCGCAAACGAACGGATAAGCTCCTGCTCCACGCCCGACATTTTTTTCGTAACGTCCGCCATTAACACAGCAACGTCAACGTCCTCGACCGACGTGCGCACCGACTTCACCATGTGCTCGGCGAGCTTGGTTTTCGCCTTGAGCATACCGGGCGTGTCAATAAAAACGAACTGCGTCCCGCCCTTGGTCAGTACGCCGTTGATGCGATTGCGGGTAGTCTGCGGCTTTTCGCTTACTATGGATATTTTCTCGCCGACAAGCAGATTTGTCAGCGAGGATTTTCCCGCGTTAGGGCGTCCCGTTATTGCGATAAATGCGTTCTTATTCATTGTTATTATCCCCTTTATGTTTACGTTCTTTTCGTCTTAATCTTTTCAGCCGTTTTGCCTCCTCGGCGGCGATTTCCTCTGCGTGATCCAGAAGATATTTCTCGTACATATCAGGGCGCTTTTCCCGAGTGACCTCGATAGCCGCCTGTTTTTGCCACTCGGCGACCTTTTTGTGGTCGCCCGACAGCAATATCCCGGGAACGGCTCGTCCGCGCCAGACCTCGGGACGGGAGTACTGTGGAAACTCCAGAAGCCCGTTGTAGTGGCTCTCGATCGAATACGCGTCCTCGTTCGGGAGAACGCCTTCCTGTAACCTCGCCACCGCGTCGCAGACTATCATCGCGGGCAGCTCGCCGCCCGTCAGCACATAATCTCCGACCGAAAGCTCCTCCGCGTCCAGTTCCTCGAGAACGCGGCTGTCAACACCCTCGTAGTGTCCACACAGCAGTATCAAGCCCTCCTCGGCGGCAAGCTCGCGCACTTTGCCCTGCGTGAGCGTTTCCCCTTGCGGCGACATATAAATTATCCTTGGACGCGCCTTATGCTGTGAGATAAGCGCCATTACGCAGTCGTAGATCGGCTGCGCCTGCATTACCAGACCCGTGCCGCCGCCGTAGGGCTTGTCGTCGACGTTGCGGTGCTTGTCCTCGGTGTACAGACGGATATTGTGCGTGTAGATCTCGATACAGCCGCGCTTTATACCGCGCCCGAGAACGCTTGTCCGCAATACGCTGTCGCACATCTCGGGGAACAGCGTGGCTATGTCTATCCTCATTGTCCGTCCTCGTCATCGAACAGCCCCGGCAGCGGCTTTATCAGCATTTCTCCGCCCCCGATGTCAACCTTTTTGATTACCTCGTCAATGCACGGGAACATCAGCTCTGTACCGTTCTCTTTCTTAATGGAGTAAACATCCGCAGCGCCGTTCTGGTACACCTCGGAAATTTTCCCGTACACCTCGCCCGTTTCCGCGTCCTTTACCGTCAAGCCGATTATATCCTGAATGAAGTACAGATCCTCGTCAAGCTCCGCGTCGTCGCGGTCGATGTACAGCAGTTTTCCGATGAGAGTCTGCGCCTTTTCAACAGTATCAACGCCCTCGATATGCACTATTACCACATTTTTATGCGGATAAGCACGGACAACGTGAACGGACTGCGCTCCCTTGTTAAAATACAGCTCGTCAAATTCACACAGCACCTCGGGCGCGTCGCAGTAGTATTGACAGCGTACCTCGCCGCGTATTCCATGAGTGGCGACTATTTTTGCTATTTCCAGAAATTGTTTCATCTTCTCTTATCCTTATACTGTTCGTTTCGATATCGATCAAGCGGTATCTCGCGGTTTGTAAAGTATTCGCGGCGCTGAGAATTGTTCGGGATACCGCGCGGAACGTTCGATCGTTCCCTTTTCTGTGAATTATTGTACGCGTCTCGGAGGGCGTTCGGCGGCGCATTCCGACGCGTACTATCGGCGGAGTTCCGAGGAGCGCTCGACGGAGGTGTGCTCCGCGTATTATTCGACGCGGCTTGCGGAGCAGTCCGCCGTCTGTTGAGCACCAGTTTCACCGCCTGAACGCACGATTGGAAGTTGATCGCGGCGATAAACAGGAAGATCACCGCGTTGATAACGTTCTGGAGCGTTCCATACTCAAGGAACATTATCGAGCACGCCATTCCCGTTAGCAGCATGAGATTAACGACTATTTTCGCCCAGTACACTTTCATGTAAAGGTATTTCTTCGTGTCGATTATGCGGTAAACGAACACGACTATGTAGCTTGCGAGAGTGGCGATCGCTGCGCCCGCAATTCCTATCGTCTTGATAAGTATTACGTTTAATCCGATGTTTACGGCAGCACCTATCGCCGACGACGTCAACGAGTGGGTGGTTTTCTGCGAGGCTTCGTAGATGCTCGCGAGGAAGTTGTCCATTGCCTGAAATATCGTTGCACCAAGCAGCAGCGGAACATAAAAAAATCCGGTTTCAAAACCCTTAGTGTTGTAGAACTGCATGATTATCGGACGGAGGACAAGCATAATTCCGCCACAGCCGAGGAACATCACAGTTTGTATCATGCTGAACGTCGTTGAGTAGAAATTTGATATCGTGCGCGAATTGCGCTCCGTTATCGCGGACATTCGCCACGCCTGCGAGAAAATGCCCACAACAATCGTTACCAGATTTGGAAATTTATAGGCAAACGAATACAAGCTGTTTTCCTTGTCGCCAAGCATACCCGTTATCATAAACTGGTCGGACGCGTTGATTATCCACCACATTATCATGGTCGGCATAAGCGGAATGCTGTAACGCAGCATGGCGTTGCGGAGCGTTTTGTCATTGTTGACGGGGCGGTACTGCGTGATGAGCTTGGTGGAAACGTTCAAAAAGATGATCGAGGTAAAATCACCCAGAATAACCGCCAGAACGTAACCCATAACTCCCCATTTCAGCGCGCCGAGGAAGATAAGGTTATAGACGATCGACGAAACCGTAGTGATTATCCCGTCCACTGCATACAGCTTCACGCTGTACCGCGAACGGACGTAAATGCCGCAGACCTCCTTTACCGCTCCCGTAAAAACGTACAGCAAGATCAGCCACTCGTACCCCTTGAGCATGGGGATCATTCCGATGAGCGGTACTAACGGAATAAATACAACGCACCCGACTATACATACGTTTATGCCTATTGAAAATACCATTTTGCCGTTGTTGGACTGCTCCAACGCAAAGCGAAGCACGCCGTCCGCGATGGACAGCGTAACCACCGATATTAGCAGCGAAGATGCCGTGATGATGTTGTTCATTACGCCGAACTGCTCGTCGCCGAGCGTGTCGAGGTAGAACTTCAGCATTACATACACAAGCAGCTTCGAGCTGAATTGTCCTATTCCCAAGACCAGTGTATTGCTTGCCAGTTTTTGGTATTTATTCATAGGGTAAATTATTCCTGTCCATTATTTCGGAGCTCCTTGAAAAATTCGCTTAAAACCGCTCCGCAGCGCTGCTCCAGAACACGGCTCCTTACTCGCGGAATATGCGTGAACTTCTCATCGAACAGCGCTGCCACCGACGCGCACGCACCGTTTTTTTCGTCGAACGCGCCGTACACCAGACGGCCAAGTTTTGCATTCATCACCGCGCCCGCGCACATTGGGCACGGCTCGAGCGTAACGTAAAGTGTGCATCCCGTAAGCCGCCGTCTGCCCAGCTTCTTCGCTGCGGCTTCTATCGCGATCATCTCCGCGTGGGCGGTAGGAGAACAAAGCGTTTCTCGCAGATTGTATCCCTCGCCGACTATTTCCCCGTTTTCATCGATAACAAGCGCTCCGACTGGTATTTCGCCATGCTCCGCCGCCTTTTGCGCCAGCAGAAGCGCGCGTTCCATATATTCCTCGTCTATTGTCATGAGCGCTTGAAAAATTGTGCCGCGAGCGTAATGACCGCCGAGCCGATATTATAGAACAGTATATTGAACATATTGAACATACCGAACATTGCCGCATTAGGCTTGTTGTCGCCATCTTTGACGAACATCATAAATATCACCGCAAGCAGTATTCCGAGGATCACAAACGCGGTCTGTATTATGCTGCCTAGTATGGCTTTGTCGCGGATATTGCGCGAGGTGACGACAACTCCCGTAAAGCCGGGAAAAGTTCCCGTACAGGAAATGGCCGCGCTGCCGCTCGACACGAACTTCGTGTGCTCGTTGAATGTTTCGTGAGCCTCGAAAGGAAGTATCTTCACGTTCTCCGCGTCTACCTCGAAAAGCTCGGTTATCGCGGAGGTTGATATCATACCGTCAACCGTTTTTATTACCAGCGAGACATCACGGTAGCACAAATTCTGCACACAATTTTTGACCACGGGATCTGCCTTGAGCTGCACGAAGAACAGCAAGCAGACCTCGCCGCCGACTGCGAGGTAGATGACCTCATCGTTGTTTACGTTAGCTGCGGCCTCCTTTTTGTTGTTGGGAACGGTTATCTCGTGGGATTTCATGTGCTGTCGGTTACCGAGCAGCACGCGCCGTCTGTCAATCCAGCCCATTACGCCGAGATTGTTCTCGTAAATGCAGCCGGAAACGGGCTTCAGCAGCTCCTGCTTGTAGTTGAGCATATTGAAGAACGCGTCCGCGAGAACGCTGTCGGAGGCTACCGCAAGGCTCGCCGCGTAGATTATCGCCTCGTCGATGTTAATCTTGCCCTCGCAGCGGTTCTTGGGCTTGTCGTAGCCGCAGATGTTGTTTATTTTAACGGCGCTGGGCGGGAAAAGCGTCTTGGCTTCAACGAGAACGGCGTTTGTTTCGCTGATATCCTCGACGGCGTTGTAGCCGAGTATCGCAGAGCCGCGCCGTTCGTTCTCTCTTGACGCGAGGTAAAGCGGCAGAGTAACGGTCATGGAACCCGAGAACGACGCTCCTATAGCGCATATTGCCGAACATACGGTAGCCGCCCACGAAAGATTGTTCGCGGCAAACTCACTGGGATTAACAAAGAAAGAAACAACTCCGCCTATTATCGCAGCAGCAAGCGTCGCGACTGATATCTTGCGTGAAGTCCTGTCCGAAACGTCCTCGCAGTAGGTCGAGAGGATAAAATCGCACAGCAGCTCAGTCTTGTGCATTGACGCGATAACGGGGATACCCGAAACCGCACCCTTTGCAAGCTGCTCCGCGCCGTCGCCGTCGCAGCGCTCCACAAAGAACTTCGCTCTGTCCGCCGCGGAAATAAACGCGAAATTGCGCTGAGCGGTCTTGACGGTGAACAGCTTGGACAAAGTATTGAAAATAAGTGTCAGCAGCGATACCGCAAGATATACCTGCGAACGTCCGCGCTGGATATATTCGCCCGAGGTGAGGTAGGGTATCATCGCCGCTATCGCGGTAACATGAGCCAGAGCGCAGAGCGTATCGCCGTCGGGGCGGAACTTGAACAGCCGCGAAAGACCGTTTGAAATAACGGAGGAACACGCTGCAAACGACAGAATGCCTATCGTAAGGTTAGTATACAGGTAATTCTGAGGGGCTACACGGTAGCTTACAATATTTGTTATCGTACCCAGATTTATCCAGAATTTATTGACAATCGCGATAAACAGCGTTGCCGCAAACAGCACCGTGAGTATTATCAGACGGCTTACCAAGCCCTTTGAGGCACGGGTCAACCTGTCGCGAATAACATTCTCGTCGTCAAGATCAACGGGTTCTTCCGTGTCGTCCTCGTCTTCATCGTCGTCCTCGTCCTCGTACTGTGAGCGCTCCAGTTCCTCGGTGTCGCTGCCCATATCCTCAAGAATAAAGCTGGCTATACGGCGCTTTTTCTTTTTCGCCAACTCGTTTGCCTGTTTTATCTTATCCGAAGGGGATCCCTCTTCGGTCTCCGATTCGGTATCCGGCTCCTCGGGCGCGGAGACGATTATATTAATTTTGCCCGATTGAGTGTCCTCAACGGGAATGCTGCTTGTATTTCCGGCAACTTCGGCGACCTCGGCTTTTTCCGCGCTTTCTGCGCTTTCCTTGTCGGCAGCAGCTTCGACGGCATATTTACGTGGATTTTTCTCAGCCTTTTTCTTTTCCTTTTCTTCTTTTTTATCATCTCTGATCTTCTTGTTGAGAGCGTCAACGATCGTCTCTCCGACATGAAGTCCTCCCGGGAACGCGGGGCGCTGCGCTCCTGCGCTGAACAGAACCTCGTCAGCTTTGTTCTCGGGTTCTTTTTTTCTTGCCGCAGACGGACGGTATTCCTTGACCCTCTCGTCGCCACGGCTTGCTATGCGTTTCAGGTCGTTGCCGCCGACCGCCAGCGTGTCGGTGTTCTCGCCAACCTCTTTAAGCTGCTCGGTAGCCTTTGCACGGGATTCCATGGGGTTCAGTGCGGCAAGCATATCGTCGGGAGTTTCCGCCTCGCTGTCCATTTTAAGGAGGGCTTTATTTATTTCGTCAATCTTACGCTGCTTGCGGAGCTGCATGGTATCGGTCGTAACAAGGCTCTCCCGGAAAACGAAACCGTCGTCATCTTCGCTCTCAGCCGCGTCTCCGCCCACGTACTCGTGAGCGCCCGGCTCATATGTCCGCACGCCCTCTTCGTCAACCTCGTCGTCGTCCTCGCGCAGACGCTCCCATATTTTAATATCCGCCGCCTCACTTATTTCCTTGGCAATGCGCTCGTTGACCTCTTCCTCGGTGCGCTGTCTCGCGGGAAGCGTAACATTTTCCTTGGGTGCGACTTTCTCGCGCTTGTCGATAGCTCCCGCTATATCGACGGCAACGCGCTCCTCAAACTCCTCCTCTGTGCGCTGTTTCGCGGCGAGAGGGGGAGCGTCCTTTTTATTCTTCGCGGAAATAGAATTGATGACCGCCGTTACGCTTATATCGGGCTTCTCCTGCCCCGCAGTCTTTGTTTTTTTCTGCGATCCCGCACGGAGCGCACGGTCGATCTCGTTACCGCCGATAATATCGGTAACGCTGCCGTCAAAAGAGCCCTTGTTGTCATCGGAGCGGCGGTTCGTGTCTATCTCCTTCAATATGTCGTCTATACTGTATTTATCGTCACTCATTTAAGAATCTCTCCTTATTTTGCTTCTCTTTGTCTTACAACCTCATACATGAGTATACCGGCGGAAACCGAGGCGTTCAGCGAATTGACCTTTCCGTTCATCGGCAGCGACAATACCCCGTCGCAGCTTTCGCGGACAAGCCGCCCCAGCCCGAACCCCTCCGAGCCGACGACAATAGCCGTGCCGCCCGTAAAGTCCGTTTTGCCAAACGGAGAACCGTCAGCCTCCATTCCCCAGACCCAGATGTTGCGCTTTTTCAGCGCTTTTATAGTATCCACAAGATTTGATACCCTAGCGACCTTTATCCAAGCCGCCGCACCCACGCTGGTCTTGAAAACCGTCGCGTTCAGTGATGCGGAGCGCCTTTTCGGAATGATTACGCCGTCCGCGCCCGCGGCTTCGGCGGTGCGGATTATAGCACCGAGATTATGAGGATCGACAATTTCATCCGCTATTATTATGAACGGCGAAGTGCCTTTTGCTTCCGAGACCTCGAGAATATCCTCCAATTCCGCGTAGGTACATGCGCAAAGCTCCGCAGCCACGCCGCCGTGCTTTGGCGTTCCCGCAAGCGCTGAGAGCTTTTCCTCGCTCACGTCCTTTATTACAATGCCGCGTTTTTTCGCCAATGAGATAATATTTCCCACTGCCGCGCCGCGCTGAACAAAGATTGTGTCTATCTCCTTTTCAGAGCTTAATGCCTCTGAAACCGCATTCCTGCCGTAAATTATCTGCTGTTCAATATCTTTTTCCAAATTAATGACCTCTTGATTAATATTAAAGTCTAATCATACATTATTTATTATATCACAAACGATTAATTATTTCAACAGTAAAAATGTGTTTAATTGTGAAAATTTCGCAAAAAATCTTCGGGTTCACCGTTGCAATTTACACAAAAAGATGATATAATGTAAAATGGAGAGTAATAATTTGGATTGTTATCGGATACGGGTCTTGCATGAGCAGCACCGCCCCGCGCCCCGCAAAAGTGATATATCCCTTTGAAATTCCGATTTTTAGACGAAATGTTACTGCTAATTCACAAAACCGACTTTTGGAGGTCATTGAAATAATGTTCAGTAAGGTTGAAAGTATGGGTCTGTTCGGGCTGAACGCCTTTCCCGTAACGGTCGAGGCGAGTATTTCGGCGGGGCAGCCGTCATTCGACATAGTGGGAATGCCCGACATCGCGGTTCAGGAAAGCAAGGCGCGTATCCGTGCGGTTCTCGGACAGCTGGAACTCAAACTGCTGAGCGGCAGGGTTACGGTAAATCTCGCGCCCGCAAGCGTGAAAAAAATCGGCTCGATGTTCGATTTGCCTATAATCGTCGCGCTTATGCGGCTCGGCGGGATAATTACAAGCGAACTTGACCGCACCGCTTTTATCGGCGAGCTTTCGCTTGACGGAGCTCTCGCTCCCGTAAACGGCGCGCTGAGTATGGTGCTTACCGCCGCGCGCAACGGCATTAAGCGCGTGTTCCTGCCTATCGACAACGCGAAAGAGGCGTCGGTCGCGGACGGCGTGGAGGTCTACGGAACGGAGCATATCACGCAGATAATGGATTTTTTGCAGCACGGAACGAGGCTTTCTCCCGAGCCGCGCTACATACCATCCGAACGCAAATACCGCCATTTTGAGGATTTCGCCGACGTTATGGGGCAATACGCCGCAAAAAAGGCAATAGAGACCGCCGCCGCTGGTTCGCACAATATACTTATGCTCGGACCTCCCGGATCGGGTAAGTCCATGCTCGCAAAACGTATCCCGTCCATACTGCCGAGGATAACGTTCGAGGAAAGCATCGAGACGACGCAGATACACTCGGTCGCGGGTATCATCAACCCGTGCGAACCGCTTGTGACCTCGCGTCCGTTCCGCGCGGTGAGCCATACGGCGAGCTCGGTCGGACTGGTCGGCGGCGGCAGCATACCAAAACCCGGAGAGATCTCGCTCGCACATAACGGCGTGCTGTTTCTGGACGAGCTGCCCGAGTTTGACAGACGCGTTCTCGAAACGCTGCGTCAGCCGCTGGAAAATGGTGATATCACAATTTCACGTGCAAGCGGTTCAGTGAATTACCCGTGCGACGTTATGCTGGTCGCGGCAATGAACCCGTGCCCGTGCGGCAACTTCGGCAATCCGCTGAAGAAATGTACCTGTTCGGAGAAAGCAGTTTCGGCGTATCTCAACAAAATTTCCCAGCCTGTTCTCGACCGTATCGACATTCAGATCGAGATAAAACCCGTGAAATATGACGAGCTTTCGGAGCGTAAGCCTCAGGAGTCCTCGTCGGCAATAGCGGAGCGTGTTCAGCGGGCGCGTGATATTCAGGCGGAGCGTTATAAGGGCACGTCCGTAAAATCAAACAGCCGCATCACCTCGGATATTATCGCTGACGTTTGTAGTTTAACTCACGACGCGCAGGATATGCTGAAAGCGGCGTTTGAGAAGCTGGGGCTTTCGGCGAGAGCTTACGACAGAATATTAAAGGTCTCGCGGACGTGCGCCGATCTGGACGGCAGCACGGATATCCAAAAATCGCACATCTCTCAGGCGATAAGCTTCCGCAGCCTTGACAGAAAATACTGGAACAGGTGAGAAATTCTATGAAGAGAAAAGCTCCGCTCCCTGAGAAAATAACGTCTGGTGTTGCGGCGGCGGGGATAATATTGCTTGCGCTGGGCGTTTTCAAGGAAAATCAAGTGACCGCGATCGCGGGATTGGCGCTCATGGCGGTGGGTTTTTTCGCAAAAATCGTCGTTTCGGCGTTAAGGAATATAAAATCGACATACCCCGCGCGCGACGACCCGTTCCAGAAGAAAATGCGCGTGCTGTGCCATATCGAGTTCTCCGCGGGCTGTACGGCTTTTTTGAGCGTGGGGCTTCTGTTGTACGCGCTTTATTCGGCAAAACGTTGGAACAGACTTTTGTCTCTCGCCCTATCAATTATGGCGGTCGGCATAGTTGTGAATATCGCGGTTGCGGTAATAATACAAGTGATGTCAAAAATATACGATTCCCGTGCGAAATTAGATCCTTTGCCGCCCGCCGCTGCCGTTCCTGTGCCGCACAGCGACGACCCCGTTGTTTCGGAAATACTCGCGAACCCATACATTCTGCTTGACGAACGTATACGGCAGATACACGAGGTTCAAAATCTGCTGCAATACCACGAGATACAGCAGGTGTTTTTTGAGCCTGTAAAACTGTATGAGTTATTTACCAACGACAAAATTGCGGAATTGCTGAACGTCGTGCGTGATTGGATAGTCCAAAACGACCCCGAAAAAATATTCGCCGCTGCGGAGCAAAAGCACCCCGCGCAGCCGACCGTGCTCGTCAATAACACGAAGCCCAAAAAGAACAAACAAAGCAACACTGTCTTTTGGGCGGTATTTGTAATGATATGGATCGTCGTTATCACGGCGATAGTGATTGTCTTAACAACAAACAGTATAGATTAACGGAGATGATAATTATGAACAGAAGAAGCTGCGGAGTGCTTATGCACATAACCTCGCTGCCGTCGCCTTACGGCATCGGAACGCTTGGCAAAGAGGCGGAGAAATTCGCTGACTGGCTGCAAAAAGCGGGACAGAGCTGGTGGCAGGTGCTGCCCGTAGGTCCTACGGGTTACGGGAACTCGCCGTACCAGCCGTTTTCGTCATTTGCGGGAAATCCGCTGCTGATAGACCTTGACGAGCTGTGCGAGCACGGTCTGCTCGAAAAAGCCGACTGCGAGAACGCCGACTACGGCGCGGATCCCGAATTTGTCGATTATGAAAAGATCTCCGCGACAAGAAACGAGCTGCTGCGTAAGGCGTTCGGGAAATTCGTGGACGACGTGGGCTACACCTCGTTTATCCGCGAGGAGGCGGACTGGCTGGACGATTACGCGCTGTTTGCCGCGTTAAAGGATAAATTCGGCGGCAAGCCGTGGACGATGTGGGACGAGGACATCAAGACCCGCAAGCCCGATGCAATGGAGCGTTACCGCGAGGAATTAAAGGAAGAGATACGCTTTGTGAAGTGGTGCCAGTACATTTTCTTCAGGCAGTGGAACCGTCTGCACAGCTATTGCAACAGCAAGGGCGTCGGCATTATCGGCGATATCCCGATATACGTTTCGCCCGACTGCTCGGACGTATGGGCAAGCCCCGAGCTGTTCGAGTTGGACGAGAAGCTTTGCCCGAAGCGCGTTGCGGGCGTGCCGCCCGATTACTTCTCAGCGACGGGGCAGCTTTGGGGAAATCCGCTGTACAACTGGACTGAGATGAAGAAAACGGGTTACGCATGGTGGATAAAGCGCGTAAAAAAATCCATGCAGCTTTACGACGTTATCCGCATTGACCACTTCCGCGCGTTCGATACCTATTACGCGATACCGTTCGGGCATAAGACCGCCGAGCACGGCACTTGGGAGAACGGTCCGGGTATGGATTTATTTAACGCGATAAAAGCGGAGTTGGGCAAGGTCAACATAATCGCCGAGGATCTGGGCGATATTTTCGACAGTGTGAAAAAGCTGCTCGCCGATTCGGGTTTCCCGGGAATGCGAGTGGTGCAGTTCGGGTTTAATCCGGAGAACGTCGACAACGATCATTTGCTGCACAATTACCCGAAAAACAGCGTCTGCTACACGGGAACTCACGACAACTCCACAATAGCGCAGTGGTTTAAAGAAGCGGACGCGAAGTCCGCGAAAATGGCGAAAAACTATATGCGAAAGGGGTTTCTGGAGCGCTTTTCCGACTGTGCGGTACGCAGCGCCTATGCAAGTCAGTCGTTCCTTGCGGTCATTCCGATGCAGGATATTCTCGGGCTTGGCAAAAGAGCACGTATGAACCTGCCGTCAACGCTCGGAACGCACAACTGGAGCTGGCGTATGCAACCTAACAAGCTCAGGGCGAAAGACGCGGAACGGCTTTTCGCGCTTGCCGAAACGTATATGCGGCTTAAAAAGTAATGGAAGAAAACGCGGTAATAAACAGCCTTCACAAGGAATTTGCGCGGACGGTAACGCGGAAATTCTCAAAGGCTGTCGAGGAATTTGAGTTGCTGACAAGCGGCGATAAGATATGCGTGTGCATTTCGGGCGGCAAGGATTCAATGCTGCTGGCGGCGCTGTTCCGCGATTACGAGCAGCACGGGAGCATTCCCGTTTCCGTGCGGTATCTTGTGATGAATCCGGGATATTCCGAGGAGAACCTCGCTTTGATAACGGAGAACGCAAAGCGGCTCGAGCTGCCTGTTGAAACGTTTTCTACCGAAATTTTCAGGCACGTCGAAAACGCGGATAATCCGTGCTTTCTCTGCTCGAAAATGCGGCGCGGACATCTCTACAACAAGGCGCGCGAACTCGGCTGCAGCAAGATAGCGCTAGGTCACCATTTCGACGACGTGATCGAAAGCACGCTCATGGGAATGCTCTACGGCGGACAGACGCAGACTATGCTGCCGAAGCTGCGCTCGCGGAATTACGCGGGAATGGAGCTGATACGTCCGCTGTTTTACGTTCGTGAGCGCGATATTGCGGCGTGGCGCGACTTTAACGAGCTGCGTTTTTTGCAATGCGCGTGCAAAATAACGCAGCATGAGGACGGCTCGAAACGAGAAGTTGTAAAGCGGCTGATAGCCGGACTTTCGGAGGATAATCCTCAGGTTGCGCAGAACATTTTCCGCAGCGTCTGTACGGTGCGGCTTGACAGGCTGATATCCTATAAGGACAGGGATGGAGTGCATACTTTTCTGGATAATTATGACGACGAATTGTTTTGATTTTAAGGCTGCCGACAAGTATTATTTCGGCGGAAAATTGGGCGCGGACTGCTCGCCCGAACGGACGGTTTTCCGCGTCTGGCAGCCGTTCGCCGAGAATATTGTTCTTCGGCTGTACAATGCGGAAAACGAGTTGTTTTTTTCCACGCCTATGGAGCGGAAAAACGGCGTTTTCGAGTACAAAAAAAGTGGCGATCTTGACGGAGCTTTTTACGCGCTTTCGGTTACGCGGAACGGCGAAACAGTTGAGAGCGCTGATCCGTATTCCGTTGCCGTGACTGTTAACGGGGAACGCGGAATAATCACCGATATGCGACGTCACGCTCCCAAGGGGTGGGAAAACGAGCGAAATATTTCCTCGGAAGAGCCGATAATTTACGAGCTGTCAGTACGTGACTTTTCTATGGACGAGAGCACCGATTTTGCAATCCGAGGAAAATTTCTTGCATTTTGTGAGGAAAACATAAAAAACTCTCACGGAGATACGGTCGGACTTGACTATATAAAAAATCTTGGCGCAACGCATATTCAGCTTATGCCGATATTCGATTTTGATTTTGACGGCTGCGAATATAACTGGGGCTACAATCCCCGCTTTTTCAATGCACCCTGTGCGTATTATTCGCAGAGCGACAGCGTTTCGGAGCTGCGACGGCTTGTAGCCGCAGCGCATAAAAAAGGTCTTGGAGTTGTTACGGACGTGGTGTATAACCACGTTTTTTCAGCAGAACGTTCGCCGTTCGGGAGGATTTTTCCACACTATTATTTCCGCGGAAAAGCTGAATATTCCAACGGCTCGGGCTGCGGAAACGAGTTCGCGAGTGAAAGAAGAATGGCGCGGAAATTCATTTTGGACAGCTTGGAATTTCTTGCACGCGAGTACAGGTTGGACGGCTTCCGCTTTGATTTAATGGGATTGCTGGACATCGCAACGCTTCGCGAGGCTGAGCGGCAACTTCGCAAGATAAATCCCGATATTCTGCTGTACGGCGAGGGCTGGACGGGCGGCGCAAGTCCTTATCCCGAACGATTCCGCGCTGTTCAACGCAGCGCGAAAAGACTCCCCGGGTACGCGTTTTTCAACGATAGTTTTCGCGACAGCGTGAAAGGCTCGGTGTTCAATTCCACGGACTGCGGTTACGTCAACGGCGCAACTGACGAGCAGCATCTCGCGCCGATAAAGGCGGCGCTTTCGGGTGAGTTTCCGAATAATTTCTGGACGGATAATTCGGCACAGACGGTAAACTACGTCGAATGTCACGATAATCTTACATTGTACGACAAGCTGAATATTTCGCTTAACGGCGCGGATCGTGAGCGAATTATCAAAGCCGATAAAATGGCGGCGGCGCTGATTTTTCTGTCGCGCGGAATTGTGTTTATTCAAGCGGGTCAGGAGTTCCTACGCACGAAAAACGGCATTGATAACAGCTACAACTCCCCCGACAGCGTGAACTCGCTGAAGTGGGATATGGTCACGGAAAACCGCGGTACTGTTGAGTATTACCGAGGGCTGATCGCGTTCAGAAAACGGTTTCTCGGCGAATTCGGCGAGCGCGTTTTCGAGAATGCGGACGGCGGATTTTTGATGAGAACGGGGAATTTTCTGTTGCTTATCAATCCGACCGCCGAGATGATTACCGCAAAAATCGACGGTGAATTTGAAATATTCGCGGACGAAAACCGCGCCGACGATAAGCCCTTGTACACGAGCAAGCGGCTTTACTGCGCGGAATATTCAATATTGCTTGCAAGGAGAATTATAGATGAAACAGATCGACAAACTGCGCAGATTGATGAATGAGCGCGAAATTTTTGCATATATTGTGCCGACCGACGATTTTCACGGGTCGGAGTATGTCGGTGCGCATTTCAAGCTGCGCGAGTACTTAAGCGGGTTTACCGGCTCGGCGGGTACGCTCGTCGTAACGCTTGATGAGGCGGCGCTTTGGACTGACGGGCGGTATTTTATTCAAGCGGAGCGCGAGTTGTCGGGAAGCGGAATAGCTCTGATGAAAATGGGCGAGCCGCAAATGCTGACCATTGAGCGCTTTCTGCTTGAAAAAATGCCTGAAAAATCGGCGCTCGGTTTTGACGGGAGAGTTGTTTCAGCGACGTTTGCAATGAGGCTCGAGGAAGCCCTGAAGCCGAAAAGCGTCGCCTTGAAAACAAACGAGGACTTGGGCGGAGCCGTCTGGGAAAACCGCCCGCCGCTCTCGAAAAAGCCTATTTTCGAGCTTTCGAATATCGTTTGCGGAATGTCGCGGCGCGAAAAATTAACGCGCATACACGAAAAAATGCGCGTCGAAAACACCGGCTGCCTTGCAGTCTCCGCGTTGGACGAGATCGCTTGGACACTTAATCTGCGCGGCGGCGACGTGGACTACAATCCCGTCTTTTTGTCGTTTATGTTGGTGTTCGCGGAACGGGCGGAATTGTTTGCGGAGAGGGAGATTTTCAGTGATGAAACCGCTCGCGCTCTGGAAAATGACGGCGTTGAAATTCGTCCGTACGATGAAATTTACAGCGCTCTCAAATCGCAGAGCGGTGCGGTTTGGGCTGATCTCAAGGCAGTGAATTACCAAATGAAATGTTCTCTTGCAAACGCGAAAATTATCTCAAAGCATAGTCCGATCGTTATGATGAAAGCGGTGAAAAACGATGCCGAGATCGACGCGGAAATTTCCGCGCACATAAAGGACGGCGTTGCCGTAACTCGGTTTATGTATTGGCTGAAAAATGCAGTAAAACGCGAAATAATAACCGAAATATCCGCCGCCGAAAAGCTGGAAGAGTTCCGCAAAATGGGCGAGGGATACCTCGGGCAGAGCTTCGAGCCGATAATGGCATACGACGAACACGGCGCGATAGTGCATTACTCCGCGACGGCTGAGACGGACGCGAAGCTTGAACCGCGCGGCTTTCTGCTGTCCGATACGGGCGGGCATTATTCGGAGGGAACGACGGATATAACGCGTACCTTCGTTCTCGGGGAGCTTTCCGACGAGGAAAAACGCGCGTTCACGCTTGCGCTGGCGGCGCATCTGGAGCTGCTGGGCACGGTTTTTCCCAAGGGAGTGCGCGGCTCAACGCTGGACGGAATAGCGCGGCAAGATTTATGGCGGCACGGATTGGACTTCAATCATGGCACGGGTCACGGCGTGGGCTTTCTGCTGAATGTTCACGAGGGTCCGCAGCGTATTTCATGGAGGACGGCGAACGACGCGCCGCTTGAAGCGGGAATGATAACCTCCGATGAGCCGGGGTTGTATTTCGAGGGAAAATTCGGGATACGCCACGAAAGCCTTTTGCTGTGTCAGGAAGCGAAGTGGCTGCACGACGGTTTTCTTTGTTTTTCGCCGCTTACCTGTGTTCCGTTCGACATTGAGGGAATTGACAAGGAATTGCTCACTGACGCGCAGTTAACTTATTTCAACGAGTATCAGAGCTGGGTCTGCGAAACGCTTTCACCGCATTTGCCGATTGAGGAAGCAACGTGGCTTTTTGAGCTGACAAAGCCGCTCTGAACCGAGGAAACAGGATAAATCTTTCACAGACAGGCTGCTATGTTGAAAAGACGGAAAATACGCGCTTTGACGAGTACGGCTTTCACATAGCGCTGAAAATGCAGCAGCCTTGTAAGAGCACCGACTAACATTTGCGATATTACCATGACAGAGGTTTATGTCGACTTTATGCCGCTGCCAATGCATATGCGTATTAAGGCGTTGATAAATCCAAAAGGAGTGAAAAGAATAAGCTTTCCCGAAAGAAATATGCGAGGACGCTTTTGAATAAAGCAACGTTAAAAGAGTAATTTTGCCGCCGCGCTGTTCCGTTTTCCTACTGCCGACCTCCATAGATTTATTTAATTTAACGTCCTTTACATAGGATTGAAAATATAAAAACTCCGCGTCTCCGTCGAGCGTGAACCTGTCCGTCGCACATTCAAAAAATACTATGCTTTTTCCACTCGACAGGTCGAATTTATGTAGTTTCTCGTCTTGCGAAATGTAGTAGAACGCGCTGCCGTTATACTCTGGTCCGAACGATGTATCGTCGGTGAACAGCAGTTTTGGCTTTCCGTAAAGTCCGAGTTTTGCGACCCCGTTTATTTTATCGTAAACATAAACAGTGTTTCCGTCCGCGAACGCTCCGTCGGAGTGAAAACGAACATCCTCGTCGCCAAAATCGAACATTTTTCCGAACAAAACTTTCTCCATTCCCGTGTCCATGCAAACCGTTGAGAGCGAAAAATCGTTTAGGTCGAGCCGCATTATATCGCGATTCAACGAAAATAAAAGATAATCCTCCACGGCAAACAGCGAGCTTAAAGAAACATTCTCCACGAACGGGCTGAACGTGTATTTCTCCGCCGTTTCCACCTGTTTGTCGGTGATATTCAGCGCGTTTGTGAAATGTCCTTCATTGTCGATTTGAATATATTCGATCTCGAATTTATAGAGGCTGTTTTCGCTGTTGCCGCCGTAAAAGGAAATCAAGCCGCCGTATTGCGAAAGCGCATCCGTTTTTTCGGCAGAGCACGACGTAAATCAAAGCAGCGAAATTACCGTTCCGAGCGCCACGATTTTCTTTATGCTGCTGCGCTTTTTCGCGAAATGGTTCTTCCCCGCGCGAATCAGAATTACCGTTGCCGCGATAACGAAAATCATTGAAGAAATCACAAGCAGACAGGTGTATAAAATGGGTAGCCGTGAAAAAATATGTATTCTTGGTAGCTCGGTTCGCTTTTGTCTGCGACACAAAATACAAAAAAAGGCCGCCGAAAAGCAGAAAATTGGCGGCTCTTCTATGTACAAAACGGCTCTGTTAAGCCAAATGTAGAAAGCAAATATTAAAATGTTGAAAAGTTTACAACAAAATCCCCGCAATGTTGAAAAATTTCCTCATCTTCGTAAATATTGCATAATTTCAACCATTTTAAAAAAATGAAAAATATGTGCAATGACATCGACCGTCCAACCGTTGTCGAGACATTTATACCGTTGAGCATTTGAATCGCAGTCGATGTCTCCGTCGGGCGGCGTCTGGAGGTCGGCTTTTGTCGGGTTTTCTTCCTTGCTTGTTTCGCTTTGTTCGGGTACGCTTTCGGAAGATTTTTCCGAGGATTTGCTATATCTGTTTTCAGAAATGCTGACCTAATTAAACGTGTTGGAAACCGTTCCGCTGTCGGAGGAGACCTCGGTTTTACCACAAGCGGCAAGCGTGAGCACCGTTGAAAACGAGGATAGTAATGCCGCAAATTTTCTCATATATGTATCCCTTTCGTTTTCGTAATATAAAGTTTTATTCCCTTGTTTTTCAGACACCTTAATTGCCAAAATTACAACATATATTTTAAAAATTATTTAAAATTCTAAAAAAATGTAGGATACGCCAAGTATATCAAGCTGTTTTTAACTAAATTGCCAAACATAAAACACTTCCTTTCGGATAACCCTTTAACACAGAATTTCCGAAAAGAAGTGTTTAATTATTCTACCGAATTTGTTTTACCCTCGCTTTTATCGGCTGCTCACTCGACCGCGTAACCCTTTTCGCGGACTGCTTTTTCAATATCCGCGATATGCTTTGCGCATACGTCCTTGGTTTTAGCCTCGGTCATTATGCGGAGCAGCGGCTCGGTGCCGCTGGGACGCACGAGCACTCTGCCATCCGAGCCGAGCGCTTCTTCGGCGGTTTTGACTGCCGCAAGAACGTCAGCATCGTTCAGCACAGCGTTCTTGTCGGTGACACGCACGTTCTTCAATATCTGTGGGTACGTCGTCATTCCCTTTGCAAGTTCGGAGAGCGTGGTCTTTTTCGCGCAGATGACCTGCATGATTTTCAGTGCGGTGAGAATTCCGTCGCCCGTATTTGCGTACTTGCTGAAAATAATATGTCCGCTGTTTTCGCCGCCGAGAATATACCCCTTTTCGTTCATGCATTCGTAAACGTATTTGTCACCGACTGCAGTCTTTTCATAGGCTATACCCAAATTGTCGAATGCCTTGTACAATCCGAGATTGGACATTACGGTGGTGACTACAGTGTTCCCCTCGAGCTTTCCGCGTTCCTTGAGATAACTGCCGTATATGTACAGTATCTTGTCTCCGTCAATAATCTTAGCCTTTTCGTCAACGGCAAGGCAGCGATCCGCATCGCCGTCGAACGCGAAGCCGCAGTCGAGCTGCTCCTCCTCCACAAGCTTTATCAGATTTTCGATATGCGTAGATCCGCAGTTCGTGTTGATGTTGAAGCCGTCGGGTTTATTGCTGACAACGTAGGTCCTTGCTCCGAGAGCGTCAAAGACGCTCTTAGCAATTGCAAATGCTGAGCCGTTCGCGCAGTCAAGTCCGATCCTCTTTCCCTTGAACGAATGAGTTGCCAAAGAGATAAGATAGCCGATATAACGGTTGCGCCCCGCAGAGTAATCCGATGCGCGTCCGATTTCCTCGCCCTGCGCGAGAGGAAGTTCGGAAATTACGCCGTCGAGATACTTTTCCAGCTCGTCAATAAATTGGTCGTCCATTTTTTCGCCCTTGAAATTGAAGAGCTTGATGCCGTTGTCATAGTATGGGTTGTGTGAAGCGGAAATCATAATTCCGCAGTCGAAATCATCCGTGCGTACTACATAAGAAACGCTTGGGGTCGTTGTGACGTGCATCAAATACGCGTCCGCTCCCGATGCGGTAAGCCCCGCTGTGAGCGCGTACTCGAACATATATGAGCTGCGGCGCGTATCCTTTCCGATAACCACTTGACAGCGGTGCTCGCGCCCGAAGTAGCAGCCGATAAACCGCCCGATCTTATAAGCGTGCTCAACGGTAAGTTCGACATTTGCTTCACCACGAAATCCGTCCGTGCCAAAATACTTTGCCATAATAAAGCCTCTTTTCATAAATTTGCATACTTATATATTATAGCTTATGCAAGCGTGGTTTGTCAATATGTTTTTTAAAAGTTCAGCGTTCTTTGTATTTTTTAGGGTTGAAAATTTTTTCGTGTTTTGCTATACTTAATTCCGAAGGAGCGATGATCTTTATGATAGACGCGATGTTTGCCGTAATTGAAGACGAGGAACAGAGCAGCGAATTGGCGGAATTTTATTGCCGATACAAAGGCGGACTTTACTCTATTGAGTTCTCAAAGCTGCATAACGCCCAGGAGCCCGAGGATGCGTTGCAAGAGGTTTTTTTGAGGTTCGCGGATAAGTCCGAAAGGTTTTTTGATTTTCCCGCCGAAAACAGACTTGCATACATAGACGTTATCGTGCGTAATATCGCGGTCGATATGTTCAACACGAAAAACAAGTCCGCCGTTGAGCAGCTTGAAGACAACGTATCGGAGGACAGCGGGATATCACTTTAGAACAGTCTGCTCGACAAAATATCGCGCGACGAAATACTTAAATTCGCGGACGGTCTGCCGATATTGCAGCGCGAGGTTTTAATGCTGCACTGCTTTTTCGGTCTGTCGATCAACGACGTCTCACAAAGGCTGAACATATCGCTTGCCGCCGCAAAAAAAAGAGACTGATGCTGGCGCGCAGAGCTATCAGGGAATTTTATTGACGAAAGGAGCAACAGCCATAAGTGAGACTGCATTAACGAATGCTGAGGAGCAACCCGACGCAGGCCTTGAGATTATACGGTAAAGAGCAGCGACCGATAGGTTGCTGTTCATTTCTTTATCAGTAATCTCCAAGCGGAGAATCTCAGGGGTGCGGGATCGGAGTTCCCACAATTTATGACAAGAATCTATTTTCGAAGAAGATCTTAAACTGCGGATAAGCTAAACCCCAAATCACGAACAGGCATAATCCACTTCTTTGAGATTTCAGAAGCGCTCATATAAATTTACGAACAGAATCATCTGTCGGGAAAATCCCTTTGGATTTGGTAGACTTTCTTACCATTCTGCGGCAGCCCTCAACGGCGTTGGTCGTGTATTTTTTTCGTATTTCGGCAGAATATTCAAAGAAAGTCGTTAATTGTGCCCAATTCCTGTCCCACGATTTCAGAATATTCGGGTATTTTTTTATCCCACTTTTCGCGGAACTCTTCCTTAGCGTATTAAGCGTCATCGAGATTTACAGCGCCATAAATTTTCTGTCTCTTCCCAAAAATTTAGTGGAAATATGATATAATGAAGATGGTAATAAGAAATGTTTAACAACATAAACAAATTATTGGAAAGGAGTTTACAGCATGAAGAACCGTGGGAAATAACACACGCGGAATTTAAAGAGGACGATGGTGCGGCACATATAAAAGTAGACGTGAAAAAGAAAGCACATTTTGTGTGACGTAGTGCGGCGGCAAAACCAAACCAATGCGATTTGTCAGTCTTTCCGGTCATCGCCTTGTCTATGTATTCACCGATAACGTTCAACCCGTTTCTGCGGGCAAAGTCGTATGCATTCACGCAGCTGTCCCTCGATGGACTCCTCGCGCTGACCGCTTGAGGAATACCGAGCATATATAACCTTCTTATAAGCGGCGTTTTGTCCTTGTCCGCCTTTTCCTTAAGCGCCTTGTTGTCGTCCTTGAGCTTGTTCATCTCGCTGTGATGAGAGCTCAACAGCGCCGAGATCTGCTCCTCGGCAGCGTCGGGAAACAGCTTCCTGATCTCGTCTCTTGTCATAAATACCTCCTGTAGTCCGTCACGCGAAATCTAAACCGCATTATGCAAAATCCCAAAATTTCCCGAAAAAAGCCCTATAATCCGAACATAAAAATGAAATCTCTAAAAAAATCTTGCATTTTCGCGTGAGATCGTGAGAGGGAGTCGCACTTCACGTCCCACTCTTGCTTTTTGGTTCATTAAGCTCAACGGGATTGTATAGCTTGTTTTCGATCAGTCTGAACGGGTCGGGGAGGCTTGCGATTTCGTTAAAGCTCGCAGGTGCTCTGTACTTATCCTTAAGGATCGCGTAAAGGCACTCAAGCTGAATTCGATTAGTGCAGTTTTTCATCAGACTGTTTACCAGTTCGGGAGTTACCGAGCCGCCGACATAGCTTGCAATGTGCATAGCCTCTTTAAATTGTTCGTTCTTCAGATCAAGCTCCGAGTTTCCGTTGTTCCATTCGCAAATGTCGTTGATCGCATAGTTCAGTTGGATCAGAGCCGCTT
>CAMNXF010000014.1 GCA_946567425.1 uncultured Clostridia bacterium
TTGTATTATACTTTTTTGAGGTTTTGGTGTCAAGTTTTATTATACAACATCATTTGTTGCGAGTGTGGCGGGTGGCTTACGAGTAAAATCCATAGAAAAAGGCATTATCGACTTTTGAGGTCGGTAATGCCTTTTCTTTTGTTCATTTATCTTTCTTTGCATTCCATATTGGCAAAAATTTCCCAGTTATCAATAAATTCGTTATGAAATTCTCGCGGTGTTATTGGTTTTTTGTTACTCGGTGTTAGTTGCAAATAAACGGTATATGCTGCTGCTTGTATGCTTACACGTTGGTCAAATGAAAGGTCGTCTTTCAATTCCTCATCTCTTAACATTATTGTTCCCTCCTTTTATTACTTCACTTTTCAAATTTTTCGAGACTTCATCAGTTCGTCCGTGAGAAGCTCGTCAAGCTCGTCCGATACCTCGATTTTATGGAACATTCCCGTTGTGTCGAGTTCGGGGTACTTGTAACGCCATTCATCATAACTTTCCTTGGTTATCTCGCCGTTGCGCCACTTCGCAGCTTGCTCCTGCCACGCAAGGAACATCTTCGTCATTGTTAGAAATTCGGGAGCGTTCTTGTTTAGGCGGATAACAGGTTCTCCGTCCACCTTGTCAATCTTCAAGCCGTACAAGTCCTCTAAAGTAAACAAGGTGTGCATTATCCCAACGTAGCTTTCAATATTGGGAACAGTTAATGCCGCGGTTGAAACGTCCAGAACCTCTGCGAGTTTTTTTATAAGCTCATCTTTCGGACCGCGTGAACCGCTTTCATACTGTGCTATGCGTATATCGGCAGTCTTTTCGGGATAGCCCACCTTTATGCCGAGCCATTTCTGCGTCATTCCGCGCTGATTGCGGATAAATCGTATTCTTTCGCCTATTGCCATATATATCAACTCCTTTATTAAAGTATAACATAAAGAGTTGGGATAGTCAAGATGTTTTTAACAAAAATTCGTTAAAAATTAGAAAAAGGGCTTGACAAACTCAAAAATATATGGTAATATATATTGTGTCAAACGGAATATGCTTAGTATATTCTGGAAAACCTATACAGAAAGGAGACAAAAACTATGGCAAACACAATGTTTATGCGGGTTGAGGAAGTGGCGGAGGAAATGGGCGTGTCCGTTCCTTACGCTTACAAGCTCATTCGCAGGCTGAACAAGAAATCGGAACAGAAAGGATGTATCACGATTTCGGGGCGTATCAACCGCAAGATCCAACCGTTCGGACAATCTTTCAAGATATGCTGCAACGGAAAAATCGGTATATCCGCAATTTTCTAGAACATCACAGGCTTCTCTTTCGCAAAGTCTTCCTTTAAGCATTTACCTGTTATAAACCTGGATCAGGCTTCGCAATTTATCATTCCGCAGGGTCAGCGTTTTAAGCCCTTTTGATGCAGCTTGGCAATTGAAAAAATTATAATTTTCCGAAATCGCGGGCTGCTCTGTCGGCAGTGAAAAAAGCCCTTCGCACTTAATGCCGAGAAGCGTCGGCGCAGCGTGAAATATCAGCTTGTATTCAAATGCCCTGCGTTCTTTTGCAACATATAACCTCCGCTTTATCAAGTTAGTCCAATCCAACTTGACAGCAGTATTTTCGAGAATATTCTCCAGTGCGCTTACACTTGCGTTGTGAATGCGCTCAACAGGAATGTTGGATTTGCGGGATTTCTGATTTACCATGCCAACCATTTTGTGCGACACCGTATCGGTGAAAACCACCATTAAATCATGGACTCCGAGCTTATTCTCAAAATTTGCGAGCATCTGCGTAAACACCTTTTCGCGGCAATTGTATTCCTCGCAACTATCCTTATATCTCGTCACAATACCGTGGTTTTTCCCAGTAGGCATTTTATTTTTGAAAGGACTTGCATTTATCCATCGTATGTGATAAAATGTAAATATAAGTATTTGAGGAGGTTTTGTATGATTACAAATAAATTTCAAGAACTTACATTGTCGCGTCTTGGTTTTGGTACAATGCGCCTTCCGCAGAACCCGGACAGAGACATTGATGAAAAACAGGTCGATGAAATTGTTGCTTACGCAATAGATCACGGGGTTAATTATTTCGATACCGCATACCCCTATCATGGAGGAATGTCGGAAATTATTGTCGGGAGATCGCTTCGGCGTTATCCCCGCGAAAATTGGTATCTCGCGGATAAATTTCCGGGACATCAGGTTGCTGAAACTTATGATCCCGCCGCTGTTTTTGAGGAACAATTGAAGAAGTGCGGCGTTGAGTATTTCGATTTTTATCTGCTCCACAACGTCTACGAAAACTCTATTGATACATACACAGACGAGCGTTGGGGAATTTTACAATATTTTGTAGAGCAGAAGAAAGCGGGGCGGATTAAGCATCTGGGATTTTCTTGCCACGGCAGACCCGAGACTTTGAAAACGTTTCTGGACTATGCGGGCGACAGTATGGAATTTTGTCAGATCCAACTTAATTACCTCGATTGGACACTCCAGAGGGCGCAGGAAAAATACGGACTGCTTACCGAAAAGAATATTTCCGTATGGGTAATGGAGCCTGTTCGTGGAGGCAGACTTGCCGCGCTTTCGCCCGAAAATTCCGAACTGCTGCACAGTATGCGTCCCGATGAAAAAGACCCCGCGTGGGCGTTTCGATTCTTGCTCGGTCTGCCGAATGTGAAGATGATACTTTCGGGAATGAGCAATATGGATCAAATGAAAGAAAACATCGCGACTTTCAGCGAAGATAAACCGCTGGATGTCGCGGAAACGAACACTCTTTTGTCCATCGCAGACGGCATGAAAAACGCGATCCCCTGCACCGCCTGCCGATACTGCACGGAAAGCTGCCCGCAAAAGTTAGATATTCCCATGCTTATTGCCGCATATAACGACTTGAAATTCCAATCTTCAATGACCGTTCCTATGCAGTTAGACGCGCTGCCCGAGGACAAAAAGCCGTCCGCTTGTCTTGCCTGCGGAGCCTGCTCTAAAATGTGTCCGCAGTCGATAAACATTCCCGCCGCGATGAAAGGTCTTGCGGAGAGCGTTGCAAAAATGCCGAGCTGGGCGGAAATGTGCCGACAGAGAGAAGAAGCGGCAAAAAAGGCAAAGGTATGAACGCTATGAATGAAATTAAAATCGGCAGAATTTATCGGCATTTTAAGGGCGATTATTATCTTGTTGAGGCTTTAGCGAACGATTCCGAAACGGGAGAACAAGTGGTGATCTACCGCAAGCTGTATGGTGACGGGGCGCTTTGGGTGCGCCCGCTGGCGATGTTTCTTGAAGAGGTTGACCGTGAGAAATACCCGAATGTTTCTCAGAAGTATCGCTTTGAACTGCAGGAAATCGTAAGCTGCGCAGAACATTAAATCTATACTCATACCCGTTTTTTGACAGACTTTCTTCTGCAAGTCCCTTCCTTTTTGAGTATCATATTACATTACGCGGTAAATGTCAACAATTCAAACCCACTATTCAACCATTTAGAATATCAAGTCTGCGGCAAATCTCCGCCGCGTCGTCCGGCAGATGAATTTCACCCGCTTCAACGATCTTCTCATAAGAAATTCGCATAATACTTTCGGGCAAATTCTCAATAATATCCCTTGACGAAACGCACCGCATAAGCTGTTCGCAGCGGTAAATGAAGCCCAGCCAAAATGCATAATTCAACTCGTCGTTTTCAATCACTTCAAGTGGAGAGTAATTTTCAAGACTGTCACCTGTGGTCGCAAGCACCGCAACAACAAAATTCCGCACAAAATCACTGCCGGAATTTGCGGAATTTATGTAGTCTTGGCTACGGTCAAGCATAGCATCGGCGGTGCTTGACATAAAATATCCGGTGAAAGTTTGCAGAGATACGCTTACGTGAAAATATTTCCCTGCCGCCTGCGAAGTGCCAGTTCCGATTCGCCCAGCGTTCTCGAAATCTGTTCTATGTTTCGTTTCATGAAAACGTTCCTCCAATCTCTTTTATACTGCTATATCAGAAACTCCGGGCGTGTTTTCTTCGCTGTGAAAAGCGCTAAAAAGCTTTGGACTTATTGTAATTTCATATACGCCTTTTTGCAATTTTGTAACTGTGTATACTCCAAGTTCTACGCCACGTCCAAGAACTTTTTTATTGCCAATATTATTCTTGATCAACAGATCATTCCAAGAATTTATATCGTATACGGCTAATTTTTTGAAGTGCGTTGTTTACTGCCGCAGAGAGCATATAATCAAGAATATTGCCTGCGCATTCGAGCAGCAATAGATAATTATCAACCTTGTTATGCGTTTTAAGTTCCGGAAATTTTAAATCCGTATTTTTATAAACCGGCATAAAAATATTATACAACAAAATTCTTCTGTCGCCATGTTCTGTAATAATTCCTTCATGCTTAAGTATCTTCCTGTCACTTTGCCCCAATAAGAACGCAATTTCACACCATAATATTCCGTTTCAAAAAAACGCCGACGGGGTGTTTTGCGTATTTCAGCTTGCGGACAATTTCTACACAGTCGACAAGGTTTCCCGCAAAACGCGACACGCTCTTGACGATAATTACATCAATCAACCCTGCCTTGCAGTCAGCAATTATTTCCTGAAAGCCTTTTCTATGCGCTATGGAAGTTCCGCTTATTCCTTCGTCTGTATAAACCTTGACAAGATGCCATCCGGGATGTTCTTCGATTGTCTGAACATTTGTGACCTGCTGCAGCTTGATTGACGAAGCCTGATGAAGATTGTCTGCTGAAACGCGGTTGTACGCGCAGACGCGCTATTCGGAAGTGTCGTCAAAGAAGTTCGGCCGCTCATCAGCGGGAACAGCCTCGATCAGCGATTGGTCAATGCCCTGAAAACGCTTCTTAATGTGCTCTCTTTTCGCTTTCCTCCGCGCCCTGCGCTCCTCGGCGGTAAGCGCACACTCCTTTTCAGTCGGAATTTCCTCTGTGCTCATTTTCGTCCTCCTCCGCTTGTTTGTGAGTGAGTAAGTAAATCATATCTGAAGTGCTTGTTCATCGGGTATATCAGCGCGTTGGACTTGTTTTCGCTTTCGTATTTTGCAAATTCCGAAAACATTTTCAAGAAGTCTTTATCACACGACCCCGAAACGCAAAACCTTTTCATTCAGCTCTCCTACGTTAAAAAATTTATAAACCCGCATTAAGATCATATTGGCGAGCGCTTAAACATTGCCGTAATTTTCAAAGAATATTATGCGTTTTTTTAATTTTCTATTATAGATTTTTGGGGGATACATTTGTTGATAGTGTGCTGTCCCGTTGAAAAAGAAACGAAATAATGCTGTAATAATAAAAAACAAGCCCGATCTGCCATAAGATCAGGCTTGTTTTTTTATAGTTGAAATTGACGGCAGAAAAAATTTCAGCGTACCGTTAAATATCCAGAAGCTGCATGATCGACCGTGGAGCAATATTGGCCTGAGCAAGCATAGCATTTGCCGCTTGTTCAACAAGCTGCGACCGAGTATACTCCACCATTGTATTTGGCATATCGGCGTCTCTTATCTGCGATTCGCTTGTTGTGAGATTTTCTCTTGTAACGGTGATGTTTTGAGCTTTAGCCGCAAGGCGGTTCTGAACCGCTCCGAAACACGCCCTTACCATCGAAACCTTGTTAAGCGATTCATCAAGGCGATCCAACGCCTGATTTGCACTCTCCTGAGTAGCAAGCGACAAAACGTCCATGCCGAGCCCCGCCGCCGAACAGTTAAGGTCGCATATCAAGTCGCTCTGACCGGTTGTGCTGTACTTAAATGTAAAGTTGACCGCATCCTTGGACCGCGAGTTCGACTGTATAACAAGGCTCTGCGCGTAGGTAAGATCGCCCAGACTGTCGTCTTCAGTTTTGTAGTCCGAGGGTGTGTCCCAAAGCCGAACACTCGCCTTTGCGGTACCGTTTACTTTGGGATCAGTGCCCGTTATCGAAATTTTCAGACCCGTATGCAGATATTGCTTCGGGTATTGAGCATAACGCAGCTCCTTGGAGGGAATGTACACTCCCACGGACTTAAGCTCATCGGTAGTGTATTTTGTACCCTTGCTGTCTACCCAATATCCCTCGCCCGCCGTTTCGGTAAAGTTGTCATTTTTATATGTATACGACTCTCCGACCGTAACCTTGCTGTAGTCTATGCCGCCTTTCGAGGGGTCTTCGGGGTCATACTCCTTAAGCGAATAAAAGCTGTTGCTGTTGTAATCGCTGCTGGTGCTGCCGTCCCACGCTCTTCCCGGCGATGTACTGTTGTAAAAGCCTATGCTAAAAGAAAAGGTGTAGGAATTTTGCAGCGGGACGTTACCGTCTACATAGTACGAATTGTTCGGAGTAAAATAGCCTTGCTTGTGCGCGGCATTGATCCTACTCTGAGCCGAATCTAAGCTGATACCGTTTAGAAGCGTTTCGTAGCTTTTTACCGCCGCGTTGCTTTGGGAATTCGACATCTTTGACGTGTCAAAGGTCCCGGATACGCCGTTGTCGTCATATCTTGTTATTTTCAGATCCCATCTTCCTTCGCCCGTTCCGTTCGCTGGGGGAGTGTATGTAAACACAAAGCTCGAGTTCCCGTGTTCGAGAAAATATCCGCGGTCGGTGCCCTCCGCGCTGGGTTTTGTGTAATCGTAATTGGCGGGTGTTCCGGAACTTAACGTGCCGATCGACAAATATACATACGGCTGCCTCCACTCATTGTCGTGCAGTTCGCGCGTACCATAGTAATAGTGAGTTGTACTCGGGGAAGAATAATTTGAGTACCCGTTGATCTCCGCTCCCGGATATATGCTTGATTTTGACCACGTGACCTTTACGTCGGTGTATGCGGGCTCTGTTTTGAGTGTTATCGTATCGCCGTTTTTATAGATCTTGTCATCTGTATGATCTACGATCATTGATGTCATGGAGCCTTTTATTGTAAATTCCTCGAGATTATCCGAAACCACGCATCGGATATTGCTTGCAATCTTGTTGTATGTTAAATTCCATCGATCGTACAATTCTCTTGCGGTCTTTTGGGCGTCGCCTGTGAGATCGTTTGAAGTGGTGACGTTGTTCAGGTCGTATTCACTGCCCTCAAACGTGACCTTCGGTCTAGTGGCGCTGAACGATCCGTTGGTGTTTGACCATGTGCCCACGGCTTTGGATTCTATATCTATAGACGCAGTGGGAATAGTCACCTTGGCTATTTCAACGATTCCTGCCGAAGTCTCCATAACCACCGTTCCAATATTGTTTTTGGAAATTATTGAGAGCTTCTCAGGCGGAGGTTCGTTTGAAAATTTAAATTCAGCTACTCCATCCACCAATTCAACGGATATCTCGGATTGATCGAACTCACTAAGCGCGGCATACTCCTCCGCGTCGACCAGCGTGTAATTGTCAAGCGCGGGGAGCTTCGATATATTCATTGTAAATTGGTCGTCGTCGGTGTTGTTCTCAAAAGTATTTTCCTCCCAATCGAGTTCGATCGGGTTTATCCAGCCCAGTCCGCTCTTTTCCACGCTCGCGAGCTTTCCGCCGTTAAGCATGACTAAGCCGTTGAAATCAGTGTCGGATATATTGTTTACCTCTTTGCAAAGCTGTTTATACTCTTGCTCGACCGCTGCTCTGTCAATATCGTTGTCATAGCTGCCGTTCGCAGATTCAGCGGCAAGCTGCTTACAGCGCTGAACGATCACTTGAGTTTCATTCAAAGCACCCTCAAAGGTCTGCACAAGGTTTTCACCGTCTTGGCAATTTCTAATTGCCTGTTTCAGTCCTCTTATCTGCGCCCTGAGCTTTTCCGATACGGCAAGTCCCGCCGCGTCGTCCGCGGAACGGTTTAATCTGTATCCGCTTGACAGCTGCTCCAAGGCCTTTTCCGCCTTGGCGGCGCTTGAGACAAGTCTTCCGTACGTGTTGAGCGACGTTAAATTATGTTGTATTTTCAAAACAAGGACGACTCCCCTCTATATTAATTAAATTGGAATATAATCCCTAATATATATTTCGGTCGAAAAACAAAATAGTTTAGCAGCATCAAAGATTTTCGGTTTTTTGCTGTTTTTCTCGTGAAATTCCCGCAACAATTTGTTGAAATTCACAAGCAAGACATGGCCCTTAAAAAATAAAATCATCAATATCATATACGCTTTTCGGAGATAACCTCATGACTGCCCATATTCGGAACGGTCAGCTGCGACTGACAACGCTGACTGCTTCTTCGGCATTTAATTTCAGCTTCACGTTTTCCATTCCGTCGCTTGTCGGGAACGCAATACTGCATTCGCCGCCGTTTTTCGCGGTAACGCAAAGCCATGTGACCGCGCCGTTCTCCCATTCCGCGTCAACGACAAATCCGCCGCGAGCGCACAGCCCCGTAAACGCTCCGCTTTCCCATTCCTCGGGAACGGACGGAAGAACCCTTATAACGCCCTCGTGACTTTGCAGCAGCATTTCCGCGATCCCCGCCGAGCCGCCGAAGTTTCCGTCGATCTGAAACGGCGGGTGGAAATCCCAGAGATTTTCAAACGTGCAGTCGCCGAGCAGTCCGCGCAGCAGCTTGTATGCACGTTCGCCGTCGCCCGTCCTCGCCCATAGGTTAAGCCTGTGCGCCCTCGCCCACCCCGTGGACTCGTCGCCCCGATCGTTCATCGACATGACCGCCGCCCTCATAAGCTCAGGCGTTTGCGAGCATATCCGCTTTCCCGGGTACAAGCCCATAAGGTGCGAAAGATGACGGTGGTTTTGCTGTATCTGCGAGCGGTCGAACTGCGGCGCGTCCTCCTCAAACCACTCCTTAAGCAGTCCCGTTTTCCCGATGTGATACGGCTTGAGCTTTGGCAGCATTCCGCAAACCTTCTCCTGCAATTCACCCTCCTCGGAAAGCTCCTCAGACGCCGCGAGAAAATCAATAAAAAGCTGTTCGATAAGGCTCTGCTCATACGTGTTGCCGACGGTAACGGGGCCGTGTTCGGGCGAATACGTCGGCGACGAAACAAGCCTGTCCTGCTTTTCGTCATAAATAAGCCATTGCGTGTAAAAACAAACGCTTTCGCGCATTATCGGGAATATCCTTTCGCGCAGCGTTTTCTTATCCCCCGTAAATTCGTAATATTCCCGGATATTCTGCATAAGCCAAGCCACCGCGGCGGTCGACCAGCCCCAATAAAATTCCCATCCGGGAGCCGTCCACCCGAACGGCGAGCATTGCGTATGCGCCGTCCAGCCGTTTTCTGGAGCGTTCTCGTCGGAAACGATGTTGTAATACTCCGCCGCCGTGACGCGCCCCGGCTCGCGCAGACTGTCCAGAAAATCTATCAGCGGAACGGCGGTCTCAGCTAAATTCGTGTTGTACGCGCCCCAGTAGTTCATCTGGAGATTGACGTTGATGTGATAATCGCAGCACCACGGCGGTGTGTTGCATTCGTTCCACACGCCCTGCAAATTCGCAGGGAGCGCCCCCGTGCGCGACGAGGATATCAGCAGATACCGCCCGTATTGAAAATAGAGCGTTTCCAGATGGTTCATTGCGGCACGGTCGCCTTTACGGTAGGCTTCGAGCAGCTTGTCAGCAGGCAAGTCCGTGCTTTGCGAATTTATCCGCAGCGTGACCCTGTCATACAGCTTCGAGTAATCCTCATAATGCGCATTGTAAAGGTTGTCCCAGCCCTTTGCGGCAGCCGCTTCAACGATTGGCGCGGTCACGGTCTCTGGGAATACGCCGCTGCGGTAACTCGGGTATTTCATTTTGTAGTCGGTCGCAGCGGTGAAATAAATTACAGTCTCCGTTGAATTGCGCACCGAAATTCCATCCGAAGAGATTTCAAGTTCCCCGTCAGTAATTACCTTAAAGCGTGCATCAAATCTCATTCCGTTGTCCGCAACTTTGCCGTTATATACGAGCGTATCGTCCTCGGCGAATATCCGCGCGGGGTGAGTTTTGTCAAGCCTCAGCCTAAAACACAAACCGCCGCGTTTGCCGCAGGAAAAATGAAACGCGATGACCTTGTCGGGATAGCTCGCAAAAGCCTCACGCGTATAGCGAACGCCCCCGACCGTAAATTCACACGAATACAGCGACTTATCGAGATCGAGCCGCCGCTCGTAATCCACGATCCCGCCGTTCGGCATTTCAAAGTCGATTACCGCGTCACAAAGCAGCAGGTACGTCCCGAAATCCCCGTCGCCTGTAAGCTCAGGGAGAAGTCCGACAGCTTTTTCGTAATCGCCGTCGGCAAGCAGCTTTTGCACTTCCGCGACGTATTTGTACCGTCCGCGCTTGTTGCCGCCGCGATAGTCGGGGCGGTTTTTGCACGGACCGCCCGCCCATAAACTTTTCTCGTTAAGCACTATGCGCTCGCGCCGCGCTCCCCCGAACATAGACGCCCCGAGAAAGCCGCAGCCTATCGGCAGGCATTGGCTCTCCCACTTTGTTAAATCGCCCTCTTTGTCAAACCAAATGATGCTGCTCATACTGTCTCCTTGTTTTGAGTTTATTCTGTGACCGTCAATATCTGTTCCGTCCGCTCGTCGGCGAGCATACAAATAACAAGCTCCCTATCGAGCACCACGCGGAACGTACCTGTCCGTTCACGAAATTCAATTACGTCCTCTATCCCGTAGTCCTCCGCATAACCGCCGAAAAACTCCGAAACATGCTCCTCTATTTCTTTCCACACATCTTCATCGGTGCAGCCCTTACGCAAATCGTCAAGTCCGTCGTTCAGAACCACCCACACGTCCAGCGTATCGCGCCCGACCGTTTTCGCGTATTCCTCGTTGACGGCGAGAGATGGGGGGCGATTATCAGCGCCAGCTCGGGCGAACCCTTGACGGCATATATCTGCTTTTTGGAAAGCGTGATAATTCCGCTGCTTATAAAGCGCTCGTGTTCATCGTTACTAACTCCGATAGCGCTGAGACAGGCAGAGTATATCACTGCCGCGTCCGCGCCGTTTGCGTCGGTCACGCGGACTCCAAAAGCGTTCTCCGAATGTTCCCCGAACATATCAAACACCGTCGACTGTTCGTCCATAAGCGCCTTTAGCTCGTCCGTTATTGTGGCCTTTCCGTTTTCGGCAATCTTGCGGTAATCGAAATATCCGCCGTTCGGGGTCGGAAATTCTCCGCTTCGTCAATTAACGCCGCGTCAATATTGACGACAGCCTCAATCAAAAAATCGCATCTCATATATTATATCCCTCCTCGATAAGAAACTTCTTCAGTCTGCCGCGAGTGCGGCTGAGCTGGGATTTCACCTTGCTTTCGCCGAACGAATACCGTTTTTCGATATCCGAGACCTTGTCGAAGTTCCAGTACCGCCGCACGAACACGCACCGCGCGTCCGCAGACTGCGTTTTCAGGAATGTGCCGATAACTCTGCCCAGCTCCTCAGCGTCCTCGCGGCAGCCGAGAATATTGTTCGCCACGCGAAAGCACAGCGCGCCGTACTTTGCCGCAGTCTCGCGGATAGCTTGTTCATCGCGCCCGAAATACAGCTCAATTATAGACGAATCGTCCATTGCCGCACCCCCTCTCGTTAATTAAGTACGGTTTTTAACTCGCGGGGTCGCAGGAGGGATAAAAAATTTTTATATTATATACGTTCGGCTTGCGTGTTCCGATTTTCACGCCGGGTCTTCTTTGTTCAGGAAAACTATCCGCAGCTTGAACCGGTCGTCGGAAATATCGTAATCGAGAATAGCGCCGTTTTTCTCGGCGAACGCCGAAATGCTGCGCGTGCCTATTCCGTGACCGATATCCTTTGAAATAGGAAGTCCCTCCGCGTCAAACGCTATGCTGCCTGTATAGTTGTTTGAAATTTCTATTATGTATTGTTTTGCTTCCGTTGTTCTGATACACAGCCGCCCTTTATTATCGGGAACCTCTGAGCACGCGTTCACTGCGTTATCGAGGGCGTTCGCCAATGCCGCGGTAAAATCGTAAATGTCAACATCGGTATTTTCGGGCATCGCAAATTGTACCTCGGTGCCGATACCCTTGCTTTCCGCACGTTCGATGTAGTATGCCAGAATTGCGTTCGCGGTGGAATTGGAACAGTATACCGTTTTTTTAGTGTCCTCAAGCCTTTTTTCAACGTCGCCCAGATATACGAGCGCCTCCGAGTTGTTCCCCTCTCTGAGCATATCGGAAACAACTATTATATTGTACCGCAAATTATGACGAATTATTTTGATCTGTTCCTCAGTGGAATTGATCGCGTCAAGCTGTTTCTGAAAGGATTTGCTTTGAGACGTCAGTATGTTGTTTGTGTATTCGGAAAGCAGCAAATCATACTGGCTTACCAGATTGTGGAAAATTATAACATAAACCAGCAGCATTACCATCGTAACAGCATATATGTAAACGGTATTTGAAAACGATTTCGTATAATGCACCGGATACGTTCCTATAAGAAAAAGCAGCAACGTAAAGCATATTGGCACAAACGTAAGCGACTTCCAGCATTTATCGGGAAGATAATCGAGCGTGGAAAATTTTTTCCTTAAAAATTTAAATTCAACAAAAATGCACAAGAAGTAGCTGGAAAGCCTTATAAGCAGATCCGCGATCTTTCCGCCGCCGACAGCGGAAACGACAATAGTCTGGCTCATGGCGAGAATTATTGAAACGCTCAGCTGCATCGTATAGTTGAAAATCGCCTGCCACGGCGAATATGTCGAGATAAAATAAAGGATAAGTATCGCGGGTACCGATACGGTAAGAATACAAAGCCGCAGCATAACGACAATGCCGAAGAGCTTAATTGCAACAAAGGTGAAAACGGCAACCCACAATAAGTATATCACAAGCGTTACAAGAATTTTCTGGAACCCGTACTTTACTTTCATACAGGAAGACATCATGCCCAGAGTGCCGACCACGACGATCAGCGCTTTTACAATGAAATACCCAACGTCGTTTTCAAACGTTATCACAGCAAAACGCCTCCATTCAGCTCGTAATCTATGTATTTTTTTCTTGCGTCGACGTATTTGCGCGTGATCTTATATTTTGAGCCGTCGCACATAATAAAGTCGTCGGCTTTCACCTCCCGTATGTTCTGATAATTTACCAGATAGCTCGCGGAAACCTTTAAAAACACTCCCGTCTGCATTATTTCCTCCGCTTGAACGTCAAACGGCTGTCTGCGGCACGCGCTTTCGACTTTTTCATTTTTTACGAGATGAAAGATCAATCGGTGATCAAGGTACTCCACCGCAACGATCTCCGATAACGCGATAAGCACAGTGCTGTCGGCGGTTTTCACCGACAGCTTTTGCGGCGCGTTCTCAATTCGGTCAAGACATTCGTCAAGCTCCGAAAACAACTTTTCACGGGAATACGGCTTTATCAGATAAGAAAAAGCCCGCACCGAAAACGCGTCGGGCGCGTACTCGCGCGAGGAGCTGATATAGATCACCACCGAGTTTTTATCGCGTCCGCGTATCCGTCTGCCGAGTGCAATGCCGTCAAGCCCCGGCATTATAACATCGAGAAGATATACCGTAAAGCCGTCGGCGTTCAGCTCGGAAAACCGCAAAACCTCTTCGGGCGCGGAAAAGCGGAACGTTTCCCCACAAAACCCGCGTTGTTTTATATAATCGTCCGCCAGCCCGCGGAGCGTTTCCAGATCGGCAGCGTTGTCATCGCATAAAACAAGATTTACTTTAGTCAATTTCTTTATTCCCCCCCGACTAATTATATCATAAAAAAAAATTCATGTCAACATTTATCGACAAACGGGAAATATCCAAAAACCCCGTTTCGATGTAAATTAAGTGATTTTCCTGTCAATTAAGTGATCGCTATTGAAAAAATCGTCGTATTTTGTTAAACTTATATTTACAAATTTTCTAATTTGGGGAGAACGATCTATGAAAAGAAAAAGTCTGCTCACAAGCATTTTGTTATCTTCTGCGGGAATGCTGGCGGCTGCGCTTGTCGCGGTCTGTTTGATTTTTTCCGTGAACGTAAATATCAGATACACGACCTCGATAAAGTCGGATCTGTATCATACCGTAGCGGCTGAATCCGCGAAAATGGACACATGGTTCACCAAGCACACGACCATAGCGGAAGATTTTGCCAAGTCCGCCGCGAAACAAAACCTTCACAATGAAACACTGCAAGAATATATGCTGGACGTTGTTCACACCACATCAGAAAGCATTATGAACGGGTATCTCGCGTGGGAGACCGATACGGTGGGAATGGTGTGCAGCGTTTACCCTGTAGATGAGGATTACGTCGCACAGGAGCGCGGCTGGTATCAAAGCGCCAAAAGCACCCGCTCCACGATCGTTACCGACCCGTACATAGACGCGATCACGGGAAAAATCGTTATCACGGTTGCCAGTCCGCTGCTTTCGGGGAACGATGTGCTCGGCGTGTGCGGTCTGGATATCGAGATAAGCGAAATCGTTTCCATAAGTCAGGAACTTAAAGCTGACGAGGGAGGATATGCGGTTCTGGTTGACAGCTCCGACAACATAGTAGCTCACGCCGAAAATCAGGAGTATTCGCACATGCTGCTTGAGGACGGCAAGACCGAAAAGGTCACAAAGCTCGTTGACATCGCGCCGATCTACAGCGAGGTCCTTGCGGCGGCGGGCAGCACGAACGTTGTTTCGGGAAAGGGCTACGACGGCTCTATGCGCTATTTTCCCGTTGTTCCTATCGGCGACACGGGATGGAAGGTGCTTTACGCGGCGGATTACAACGAAGCGATGTCGCGGCTTAACAACATTATCATTCTGGCGGTGATCGTTTCGCTGGCGGCGATATTCGGCGGCGGTCTGTTCTTCTGGCTGAAATTCACAAAGCGCCTGAAACCGCTGTCGGAGATAGAGAATATCGTCACAAATATGTCGAACGGCGTTCTGGAACACAACTACCCCAAAGCCGCAAACGACGAGATCGGCACAATCTGCGGAGCGCTTATGAGAACCAACGCTTCGCTGAAATCATATATTGACGGGATAGAACAGATTCTTTCGGATATGGCGGACGGCAGGTTTGCGTACAACAGCAGCGTTCAATTCGTCGGGGAATTTACCGCTATGGAGAAGTCGATAAAGCATATCTGCGAGGCAATGACCTCGACGTTCGCGGAGCTTAACACGATCTCGGATCAGATATCGGGCGGCTCGCGCAGCGTGTCCGTCGGCGCGTCGGAGCTTGCCCGTGCCGTAAATGATGAAACGCGGCTTATCGTCGACGTTTCCGCCAGCTTCGGCGACATCAACAACAAAGTATCGCAGTCCGCGGAAAACGCGTTCTCGGTCAAGGAGAGGGCGCTTAAGGCAGCCGACGCGGTAAGCGCGGGCAACGATAAAATGCAGGACCTCGTAAACATTATGGACAGCATTTCGCGCTCCGCGGACGAGATAGTCAAGATCAACTCCACAATCGAGGACATAGCGTTCCAGACGAATATACTCGCGCTCAACGCGTCGATTGAAGCAGCGCGCGCGGGCGCGGCGGGCAAGGGCTTTGCCGTTGTCGCTGAAGAAGTGCGCAATCTCGCGGCAAAATCCTCAGATGCCTCAAAGATAACAGCGGAGCTTATCGAGCATACGGTAAAGGCTATCGAGAGCGGCACGGAGGCGGTAAACTCAACTGCTGAAATGCTGAGCGGCATAGTTCGCGAAACGGATTCGATAAGCGGCTCGGTATCGGAAATAGCCGACGTTTCCGAAGCGCAAAAGACTATGCTCGCAGGAATTTCGGAGAAACTCAGGGAGGTAGAAACTGTCATCGAAAAGACGGACTCTGCCGCGCAGAATTCCGCTGCCGCAAGCGAGGAGCTTGACGGTCAGGCGGCTCTGCTTAAAGAGCACCTTGACCGTTTCGAGTGAGATATTGCGTTTGTGTCAAATAAGTGATTTTTCCGTCGTATAAGTGATGAATGTTGAAAATCTAACAAAATCGTGCTATAATATAAAGGCGGAGGAACGGTATTGTGAACCAAAATAAGCGGCCTCATATCCTCTTACCGAATTGCCGTTCCGATGCAGAATACCTTGGGTCCCGGCGTATGCCGGGACTTTCAAGATTTATGAGAAGAACGGTTCCGCGAGAAAGTTCACTCAACAACCTTAACAATGAAGTCCTTATGAGCCTCATCAAGCGTGAATTTGTCAGCGATTCCCTTGGTTATCAGCACTTCGGCGTTATCCGTTATCAGGATAACGTCGAAGTTTTTATTTTCGCGCCAAAAATCCGTCGCACCTTTTTCGCCCATAACAAAAAGAGCCGTCGACAGCGCGTCGCACAGCTTTCCCTCGGAGGCAACCACCGTTGAGGAAAGAAGTCCGTTATCGACGGGATAGCCGTTCGCAGGGTCTATGATATGTCCGTAGACAGTGCCGTCCTCGGCGGTGAAGCACCGCTCGTAGTTACCGGATGTAACGACCGCACAGTCCGAGACAGTCAGCACCCCGATGTTCCCCGCGCCCGTCGGGTCTTTAAGCCCGAGCCGCCAATCGCCGCCGTCGGGCTTTGTTCCGATAAGCTGAACGTTTCCTCCAAGGTTGACAAGTGCGGAGGAAACGCCGTGTTCACGGAGTATGCGCACTGTTTCGTCGCCTGCGTATCCCTTGGCGACCGCGCCCGTATCGAGCATCATACCCTCGCCGAGCGTAACGGAGTTTCCGTTCACGGTGACGCGTCCGAAGCCGACGTTTTCCAGCAGCTTTGTGATCTCGTCGTCGGAGGGAACGCGCTTATTATCAGCGGTAAAGCCCCACCCGTTAAGTATGGGATATATTGTCGGGTCGAGAGCGCCGTTTGTTTTGTCTGCGATTTCCAGCGCGAACGAGATCAGCTCCGCCGTTCCGGGGCTTACGGAGGAAGCGCCAAGGTGATTGACGGCGTAGATCTCGCTGTTTTCGTCGGTGACGGACAGCAGCCCTTCAAGCTCGTTAATGCGCCGCGCCGCCGCTTTAACACCCTCCTCCGCGCTGCCGCCACAGGCGTTTATGCTCATGACCGTATCCATTGCAAAAAAATCATATGAGTACTCCGCATCTGAATTGGCGGAGCAGGCGGTCAGCATAATACATATTATAATAAGCAGTATCTTCAGTTTCATTTCGATTCTCCAAACAGCATGATAGGTAATTTAATTTTACCACCACACTGAAGAAATGTCAAGCGCTGTACCGGACGCAGCATATTTAACAGTTCTATGTGAGAAAATTTTCACATTTTTCATTTTACCCCTTTTTTTTTTTTCAAATATATGTTATAATATAATAGTATACAATGAAAAGTTGTATAGATTTGGAAATAATTGGAAAGAGGTGCCGAAATGGCTTTCTGTGATTTAAAGCCCGTGTGCGTGACCGACGAGGACATCGGACATACATATATAATCGGAAGCGTCTTTGCAGTCTACGGGATAGTGGGCGCAGAACCGCCGACGGTTTACAGTTGGGATATGATCCGCACTGTCACGGTAACGCGCAAAGGGATAACGCTGGAGACCGCGAACAAGAAATTTTCAATCACGAAAAAAGTGTTAACGGAGTCCGAGGAACTGTTGCGTATGATCGCAATTATCGAGTGCAGACAAAAGGAATACGGTTTCGGATATCAGCACGAGTTGCGTATGTTCCCGCTTAAATCCATGTATGTTGAGTGCTCTCCCGGCAAGGAAACGTATACGGGCGAGGGAATGCTCGACGACGGTGAGACTGCTTCTGCGTTTATTATGCTGTTGAACTTTAAATTGGTGAAGTTTCTGTGGCTTATCGCGCTGCTTATTATGTTTGTGACGTTCGGGGTGCTGCATTGGCTTATCGGCATAAACCGCAGCAATATTCTGTATTTCGTGCCTATTTCTGCCGCAGCGGGAGGAATTTCCGCACTGTTGGTGTATATTATAACACACGCCGTAGCGCGCGCGAAGTTCAGGAAAATGGCGGATATGGATCCCGCGACAAGACAGCCCATTACGTTTGTGGTCAGCAGAGCGGGCTTTGCCGCTTGCGAGAGCTGCACCTATGAGAGCCGCGACCTTGTGCCGTGGAGTGAGATGGACTACTTTATTGAATCGGATAAAATGTTTATCCTGTACAAGAACAACACGGCGGCAGCCTATATCCCCAAAAAGGCGTTCGAGAAAAAGTGCATCGGCGGCATAGCGGATATAATCGCGTTGAGCCTGGAGCAAAGATAAAATATCAGCGCGCGGCAGTTTCATATATTATTAAGAGGACAATTTCAGAAGTGCCGCGCGTTCAATATAAGGAGTGAGAACAATGAGCGCTGAAATAAAATCGGAAACAGTCGATATTAACGGGAAGAGTGTACTGTTGGTTTCCGTAAAGGACGGAGAGGCGGCGATAGGCACTTGCTCTGCGGGGCATACCGACCACAACGGTAGCGCAAGCTCGCAGACGCGGCTGTTCTACATCGGCGGCGACCCGGTTATCAACCTTATCTGCCCTAATCGGGGAAATAAGTACAACGACAAGCTGGTTTCGTTCTGCCCGGGATTTCAGGGTCATGAGCCGAAAATTCACGACGCGCTTGGCAACAGCTTTAAGAAGCTGAATAACGGTGACTCGCTTGAGGCTGGACTTCACGACTTGTTCACTCTGCTTGAGGACGGCGTGTATGCGGTGTATTTGAACGATTATTATCCGACCGACGGAAACGGGATATTCTTCTGGGGCGGCTATAACATCTCACACGAGGTGCACGGAACTGCCGAGCGCAGCCGCGTTATCGGTGATCGCACGTTTAAACCGTGTTTTCTTATTCCGACCGAGCCGCTGGACTATTACGCCGCGAAAACAAGAGTCAACATCGACGAGCAGGTAAAGCGCCGCCGCGTTCAGGGAATAGTGTATCACCTTACGGGATTGTATTCCGTAGTGCTTAAAGGTCATCATGGCTCGGTTTGCTGCGTGGACAAGGATATTCCCTACAACTGCGCGGTGATTGAGAAGATAAGCGAGCCGTATACCGACAGAATAGTTCCTCAGGCGCCCGACGTTGTCTCCGAGCCTATGCCCGAGGATCCCGTGGCAGTACCCGCAGACGGCGAGGAGGTTCAGGAGACTCCCGCGCCCGCGCCTATTCAGCCTGTCGCACCGCCGGTGTTTATTCCCGAGGGCATTACGGGTTTCAGAAGTCCTTCTGTAAAGATACCGCTGGAACTTTTCCCGAAAGAAATGCTGCGTCTGATTATCGAGGGCAGACCCGAGTACAAGCCGAGACAGTTCGGTTTGCTGTCGGCTAAACTGAACACTGCCAAGCGTAAATCTGTAAGCAACAATGTTTTGCCGTTCTCGATACTCGAGAAGTCCGAACAGATGCCCGACGTTGAGATGATAGAATCGGCATACGCTATCGATCAGCTTTCCGACGAACAGCTTAACTGTCTGCTTCGCGGAGACGTGGAGTGCAACGGCGAGGTCATAGTTTCACCAAATTTCTATTCGAGCATTGTGACCGCGTGCAATTTTCTGCAATTCAGCAATATGCAGCGGTTTATCGACTTCTCGATAGCGATAATGGATAATCCCGAGTTATCCGCGACGCACGAATATGTCGCTCACCGTGCGGCGGGGCAGCTTTCAAGCAGAAAGCTGTTCAACTTCTTCAAGAGCGCGGTCGACAGCAAGGACGCAAAGTACGAAAAGATACTTCCCGCAGCACAGGTATTTGTAAACAGATATAACGAAAAGGCTTGACCGTACAAAAGAGGTGAACGTCATGAGCCGAGTGATCGTCTGGAGGATAACGCAAAGCTGTAATATGAAATGCCGTTTCTGTTCGTACAGTACGCAGGTCGAGCGTCTGCGCAGCGACGCGGACGAAACGGAGATCGAAAGACTGTGTACAGTGCTCGGCGAATACCGCAGGCAGATAGGCGGGAAAATTCTGGTGAGCTGGATAGGCGGCGAGCCGTTTCTATGGAAGAACATTATCCCGTTTTCGGAAAAGCTGCACGGCTCCGGCATTGACGTAAGTGCGACTACGAACGGTCTGCTGTTCAATAAAAAGGAACTGCAAAAGGGCGTTCTTGATAACTTTTCGGAGCTGGTGTTCAGTCTGGACGGTTTTGACGAGTGCGACGACGCGGTGCGGCAGTATTACGGGCATTTCGACGCGGTGTCGAAAAACATCAGAGTGCTCGCCGAAATGCGCGATAACTGCATGAGTGATATGAAAATCAAGGTCAACACCATTCTCATGCGGCGGAATATTCCGCAGTTTGAGGAGTTTTGCGAGTATCTGCTGTGGCTGGGCGTCGACGAGGTGACATTCAATCAGCTTGGCGGTTTCGACAGACCCGAGTTTTTCGAGGAGAACCGAATTACTGCGGAACAGGCGGATGCGTTCTGCAAGCGTTTGCCGACCTTACAAAAGGATTTTGCGGAAAGAGGACTGGTCATTCACGGCAGCAAAAGGTATCTCGACAGGATACTCAAGTCGTCGAGGAACGAGGTAAACCCTATCGGGGAGTGCAACCCCGGGTCACAGTTCTGGTTCATCAACGAGAACGGCTTTATCAGCCCGTGCAGCTACACGTCTTACGAGTACAAGCTAGACACAAAGGAAATAAAGAGCGCGGAGGACTTCGTCAAAGCCGAGGAGTTTTTCCGCAAATGCAGAAGCGAGCGACGTTCAAAGTGGTGCAGCGACTGCTATTGCACTCAGGTTTACGATAAGTTTGAATAAACCGCGCAGATCACTCCGCGCGGTTTTGCGGTAATCGAGGAGGAAATGATGAAGATAAAAACGCGGTTATTCGCGGGAGCATTGGCGGCGGTGTTACTGTCGGGGTGCGCTGCCGGAGGAAATTCGGATAGCTCAGATAATTCGGGCGGCAGCTCCCAAGAAGCTCAAACGGGCAGTTCCTCCGACAATTCGCAAGGGGAGCCGTCCGGCGGTGACAGCAACGGCGGCTACGTTCCTCCGTCCGGAAACGGTTCGCGTCCCTCAGGCAGCGGACTTTCGTCAACGGGAACGGGCTATGAGGGCGTTAAGGGAACGGGCGCGTTCAATTACGGCGAGGCGCTCCAGAAGTCGCTGCTGTTCTACGAGCTTCAGCGTAGCGGGGACATTGACGAGGAGACCGCGAGGACGAACTGGCGCGGCGACAGCGGAATGACGGACGGCTCGGACGCGGGACTTGACCTCACGGGAGGGCTGTACGACGCGGGCGACAACGTGAAGTTCAATCTGCCTATGGCATACACTGCCGCAATGCTCGCGTGGAGCGTTTACGAGGACAAGACGGCTTACGAGCAGAGCGGTCAGCTCGGATATGCGCTCGACAACATCAAATGGATATGCGACTACCTCATCAAATGCCACCCCGAGGACGAGGTGTACTATTATCAGGTTGGCGACGGCAACGCCGATCACGCGTGGTGGGGCGCGTGCGAGGTGATGCAGATGAACCGTCCGTCGTTCAGGGTCGACAGAAATTCGCCCGGGTCGACGGTCGTCGGCGAGGCTGCGGCGGCTTTGGCGGCGTGCGCGGCGGTTTTCGCGGAGGACGACAAGGCATACGCCGAGGAGTGCTTGGCTCACGCAAAGTCGCTCTACAAGTTCGCCGAGGACACCAAGAGCGACGCGGGCTACACCGCCGCGAACGGCTTCTACAATTCGTGGAGCGGCTTTAACGACGAGCTTACATGGGCGGCAGTCTGGCTTTACATCGCAACGGACGATAATTCGTGGCTGGACAAGGCAAAGCAGTATGAAACGCAGTGCGAGGGCAACTACAAGTGGACGATGTGTTGGGACGACAAGTACACAGGTGCGGTCTGTCTGCTCGCGAACCTCACGGGAGAGGACGCGTATAAACAAAAGATTGAGAAAAACCTTGACTGGTGGTGCGGAACGGGCGGCGAGTCCGTTACATATACCCCAAAGGGTCTGGCGTGGATAGACCAGTGGGGAAGTCTGCGCTACGCGACTACGGCGGCGTTTATCGCGGCATCGTATGCGGATGGCGGAAAGTGTCCGTCCGATAAGGCGGAGACCTATATGAAATTCTGCGAGGGACAGATCAATTACGCTCTCGGCAGCACAGGGCGCAGCTTTGTGGTCGGGTTCGGCGAAAACCCGCCCGAGCACCCTCATCACCGCACCGCACAAGGTTCGTGGGCGGATAATATGAACGAGCCGAATTATCACCGCCACACGCTTTACGGAGCGCTGGTAGGAGGTCCCGACGCTTCGGACGGCTATTCTGACACGGTTTCCGACTTCAACAAAAACGAGGTGGCGGATGATTACAATGCGGGATTTACCGGCGCGCTCGCCAAGCTCTACAAGAAGTACGGCGGCGAAACGCTTGCCGATTTCGGCGCGGTCGAGGATATCGGTGAGGAAATGTTCGTCGAATACCGCATAAACGCGAGCGGCGACGGCTTCACCGAGATAAAGGCAATGGTCTACAACCAGTCGGCGTGGCCTGCAAGAGTTGCGGATAATTTGGAGCTGCGTTATTTTGTTGACCTTTCGGAGCTTTCCGACCCGTCCTCGGTGACAGTCTCGCTTAACTACGCGGAGGGCGCGGCGTTCGGCGGCTTGTACGAATGGGATAAGGACAACGGCATTTACTACGTCAGCATTTATTTCAGCGGCAGCAAGATTTATCCGGGCGGACAGAGCGCCTACAAAAAGGAGGTTCAGTTCAGAATGTTGGCGGACGGCTGGTTCCCCGACAACGATCCGTCCTTTGCGGAGCTTGTCGGCACAAACGGCTCGGAGCTTGTCCGCGCAAATTCCGCAGCGCTTTACGAGAGTGGAACGCTTGTTTTCGGCAGCGAACCTGACGGTAAATCGGCTGGACTTGTAAAGCCCTCCGAGAGCGGCTCGGAAAATTCAAGCCCCGCGAACAGCGGTCAGCAAAGCTCTTCTCAGCAATCGTCAAGCGTGCCTCCGTCAAATTTCTCCACGGACAAGGACGGTTTATCGGTCACACTCAATCAGCAGCAATCGAGCGGCAGCGGCAACACCGTTCAGTTCACGGTCGAGATGAAGAACAACACGGGCGCGGCGATAGACCTCTCGGTGCTCGAGATCGACTACTTTTTCACCAAGGACGGAAAGAACGGTCTTAATTTCTGGTGCGACCACGCGGCGCTGACGGGCTCGTCGTATACGGCGCTGACGGACGGCGTTAAGGGCGAATTTTCCGACGCTTCAGGAGACAAATGCGATACAAAGTGCGCGGTAAAATTCAGCAGCGGAACGCTTTCCGACGGCGACGGACTGACCGCGCAGATAAGAATCACCGCCGACGACTGGTCGGAATTCGATCTCGGCAACGATTTCTCCGCGGGAAACGCCGAACGGTTGTATATACTGAACAGCGGTTCGCCGATCTTCGGAACTTCACCTTAAACCAAAACACAGCGCTCTCTTTTGTCGGAGAGCGCTTTTTGCCGTATAGAGCGAAAAAAATGAAAAAAGTACTTGACAAAAAAAAAGAAATGTGGTATAATAATAAAGCATTAAATTTGCGGGTGTAGTTCAATGGTAGAATCCCAGCCTTCCAAGCTGGTCGCGTGGGTTCGATTCCCATCACCCGCTCCATTTTGTTTTCTATCTGCGCCATTAGCTCAGCTGGATAGAGCAACCGCCTTCTAAGCGGTAGGTCGAAGGTTCGAATCCTTCATGGCGTGCCATAGCTGAAATGTAAAATGTTTCGGCTTTTGCGTTCTTTATTTAATATGGTGGGTATAGCCCAGTTGGTTAAGGCGTCAGATTGTGGTCCTGAAGATCGTGGGTTCGATTCCCACTACCCACCCCATATTACCAAAAGGCATAGGCGCTTTGCCTGTGCCTTTTCTGTTCTGGGATATAGCCAAGTGGTAAGGCAAGGGACTTTGACTCCCTCATTCCGCTGGTTCGAATCCAGCTATCCCAACCAACTAATTGTTACCAAAAAGATATTATGCCCGCAAACGGCTGTACACACATTATGCGCTTCGCGCAAAACGCTGCCATTTGTGGGCAAAAATCTTGCCAAGAAAGGAAATGTCTGTTCGTAACAAAAAATGGATTTGAACTCTCCCTTGTAAATTTCTCCGGTTCGTTTTTGAACATGTCACACAATACTACGCTTGTGAGTGGTCTCTCAAATCGGAGAGATTATTCATGGGCGATTTTTTGTTTTCAGAGTCCTGACAAAAAAGATATCAACAGGATTTGAACCCTTTTAGCAACAAAATTCTTGCGGTTGAATTTAGGCAAAATGACGAAGTCCCAAAAGAAAGGCGGTTGATGAACAAATCATGTACAATATAAAAATTAAGTAGTGTGACATCTTGCGCTGCCGTTCCGATATATGTGTACGCCGAAAACGTTATTCGATCTGTGCGGCACAAGATATTTTTTGAGAATTATTGCTTTTCGGGCATAATTATGCTATAATGTATCTTATAAAGCATATAAGCACGAGATGAGGGAGCGTTATATTGGGAATCAGAGTTCTCAGATATTTTCTGACCGTGGTTAGGGAGCGGAGCATAACAGGAGCCTCAGAGGTTCTTCACATCACGCAGCCGACGCTGATCTGCCAGCTTGCTTAGATGGATGAAGAGATCTGCGTTAAATTATTTGACAGGGTAGCCGCAAAATCATCCTGACCAACAAGGGAATTTTGCTTTGCCACCGTGCGGAGGAAATTTTGCAGCTTGTCGATAAAACGGAAAAAAGAATCGGTTGAGCAGGAGGGACAGGTCGTGGGCAAGATAACGATAAACTGCGGCGAGATCGCCTCTGTCAAGCTGTTTTGCGGAAGCGGGAGAGTTCAAACCGAAGAATAACACACCTTTTGGTGAAAAAATTTTCCATTAAAACAGAAAGCAAAAACGGTTACACGATCGTTGCAGACGCCAAAGGCACGCTGCTTTGGAAGCACGACAACGAATACGATAAGCCGCATATTATAATCACCGCTGAGCAGGTAAACCGTGAATATTTGCGCTATTTGGACGATAAAGACATATCGTTATCGCGGCGGGATACGGAAAAATTGATTTAGCTAACGCCTGCGAAATTCTAAGAAAATCCTTTGGCATTGAGCGACTGGGAATTGTCGTAGGATCCGCAATAAATACCGCTTTCCTTGACGCGGGGCTGCTGGACGAGATGATCGTCCTTATCGGTGCGGGAATTGACGGCAGTCCAGAGTGAATATTCCATTGAAAAGGACTTTATTCCCGCCTGCAAGGAATTGGGCATGGGATTTGTGCCGTTTTCGCCGCTGGGAGCGGGATTTCTAAGCGGAAATATTTCGCAAAGGGCACTACTTGGGTGATGATGTTCGCCGCGTTATCACGAGGTTCACATCAGAAAATGTTACGGCAAATCAGCCGCTTCTGGATATGCTTCAAAAGTTTGCGGAAGCGAAAAAAGCATCCACGGCGCAGATATCTCTCGCATGGATGCTGCATAAGAATGATTTTATCGTATCTTTTCCCGGAATGCGAAAGGAAGAACGTGTGCGTGAAAACCTCGGCTATGCCGATGTTGAACTTACCGCGGAGGAATTTTCGTCACTGTAGGAAGCGTTATCCGGGATAAAAATTCACGGCAATCGAACCGACGAGGATATAATGAAGCTGCGCAATATGGACTGACACATGGAGAAATGAACTATGAAACGGATACGGGGTTTCTACAACGGCAACGCTGCTGATAAGTATTTTGCTTAGCGGCTGCACACAAAAAAGCGGTAATACGGAAACCGACAACTAAGCTTTAAGCAAATCGGAAATTTCTTGGGTATCATCGAAAAAATAACTCTTCCTCATTGCAGACATCACAGCCGGAGTCTTCATCAGCGAGCGACTTTACGCAGGAAGTCACGACACAAAACAAAATCCTTATCGCTTATTTTACATGGGTGGAAAAGGCGCAGAACGCAATACCCGCTTAAAAAACAGTATTGAAAAATATTGCAGAATATGATATAATATTCATAGGCTACCCGAATTGGTGGTATACCGCGCCGATCGCGGTTTTCACCTTTCTGGAGGAATACGATTTGTCGGGAAAGCGGGTGATACTGTTCTGCTCTCATGGGACAGGCGGGCTCGCCTCAAGCGTAAAGGATATTTCCTCCGCACTCCCGAACAGCGAAATCGAGGATAGTGTTATCGGCGTATACCGCGATGACGTTTCAGATGCCCGTGATACCGTAAAAAGTCGGCTGAAAGAAATCGGGTTTTAAGGCAGCAGAAAACAGCTGTTGGTATAGAAACGGCTTTTAACAAGGAGGGCTTCAAATTATGAGAATCGGTTTAATAAGTAAAAGCATATCGTTTATCGCTGCGGCGGCAATTGCACTGAGTCTTGCGGGGTGCAAAAAGGAGATCGGACCGCATTCGTCCGAAAACAGTATAATCACCGCGGACAACGACGAAATACGATCGGATATGACCTCAAAGGCTTTTGCCGAGAAAATGGGCATAGGCATTAACCTCGGCAATACCTTTGACGCATTTTGGGAAAATAAATCCAACAAAACGAGCGGAGCAAGTACAATAGGCTCGAATACTCCAACGGATTATGAAAAATGCTGGGGCTCTATGGCTATCACGCAGGAAATGGTTGACGGTATCGCAGCGGAGGGCTTCGGCACGGTCAGGATTCCCGTTTATTGGGGAAACATGATGGCGGACGATGGAACGTTTACGATAAATGAAACCTACTTCGACCGCGTCGAGGAAGTAATAAATTATTGCTTTAACAGCGGGCTTTATGCGGTAATAAATATTCACCATTACGACGAGTATATTATAAAGAATTTTCCGCAGGACGAGGTGCTTGAAATCGTAAAAACGCTTTGGACTCAAATTGCCAACCGATACAGCGAATATTCCGATCATCTTATTTTTGAGGGCTTCAATGAAAATGTCGGTTCGGTAAGAGAGGGTGAAAACTATGACGAAAACAAAATATATGATTATGTCAACGCTCTCAACCAGACTTTTGTGGACACTGTCAGAGCAACCGGCGGTAACAACGAAAAACGTATGTTGATAGCGTCGGGATATTGGACGAATATTGATAATACCACTAACCCGAAATTCATAATGCCCGCCGACTCCGCCGAGGACAGATTGATGGTCTCCGTGCATTATATTGACAACGCCATGTACTGGGCAAACAAGATAGGCGGCGAGGAATGGCTTAATTACGCAAAGGCGCAATGCGAGCTTCTGAAAAACGCTTTTACCGATAACGGCGTTCAGGTGTTTGTCGGAGAATGCACCGGCATTTATGAGGAAGAAAGATTTGCTGCAAATGCAGTTTATACCGACAGCTCAGAGTGTCTTGGAATCATTATGGATATGGTCAAGAATTACGGTTTTATTCCCGTAATATGGGATGTTGGCAACGGATTCTATTCGCGTGCACAGTGTCAGTTGGGAGCAGACAGTGACAGAGCGGTGATCACGGACTATGTCAACGGAAAAAGTTGAATACCTGTCGGAATCTGAACCCACACGGTTCGGACAACGGCAGGTGTTTTCTTATAATCCTGTTTCTAATACGGTTTTACGGTTGCTCGATTTGAATTTCAAAATAGACACCGGATTCAAAACATCTCAAATTTGGAGATCAATCATGAAAAAAGGCGGAATCTGAACTCAATAGTCCGATTTGAAATGCACAAAACCCGCATCATATTGGGACACGTTAAGACGATGTCTATTTTTAGTGTGTCACTTTTGGCGTTCACCGTACTCTGTTTCCTTCTTTAAAGGTGTTTTGTAGCCGTTTTGGGCATGCGGGCGTTTTTCGTTGTAAAATAGCATATAGTTGTCAATTGCCGTTCTGAGTTCTTTCTCGGAACGGTATTTTGTTCTGTAAAGCTCTTCTCGCTTTAATGAGGAAAAGAACGATTCCATAACAAAATTGTCATATGGCAGATGCGCTCGTGAAAATGATTGGATTACACCTAACGATTCAACGTAGCTGCCAAACGATTTTGAGCGATAGTTGCTGCCACGATCGGTATGAAATATCAAGCCATCCTTTGGACGCCTAAGTTCATACGCTGCCTTAAACGTGCTCTTTATCAATTGGGTACTGTTTTTTAACCCGATTTTATAGCCAACAATCATTCGGGCATATAAATCAATAATGGCACAGATATAAATGTTCTTCTCATTCCAACGAAAATATGTAACATCGCTGACCCAAACCTCGTTTGGTTTAGAAATATTAAACTGTTGATTGAGGTGGTTTTTAAATTTCCGCTGTTCCTTCTCATAGATCGACTTGGCGTCTTGGCGAATGCTTATCAATCCCATATCACGCATCAGTTTTCTGACTGTTTTATCGCTTGTTCGATATCCCTGCTCCTTTAGCACGGCCGCGATTTTGGCAGCTCCGAAGATTTGATTGTTCTCATCGTAGATTTCTTGTATCTTTATGCGTAGCTCCTCCTGTCTCTTTGAATACCAAGTGTTATCGCGCTTATTTCGCAGAATAAAGTTGTAAAAGGTACCGCGAGGTACTTTCAAAGCCTCGCAAAGCATATGAACGCTGTATTTTCCATAAAGTCGTTCTAGTGCGTCGAGCTTCTCATTAAGCGGAGAACTAACGGTACAATTAACGCCTTGCAGGATTTCGATAATCCCCTCAAGACGCTTGACCTTGTTTTCTAGCCGATGTAAACTTGATTTTGTGAGATCTGAAGGAACATTATTATGTTCCTTGACCCATTTGTAAACGGTGCTTCGTGAGATTGAAAGCGATATGGCAATTTCGGCTGCAGGGGCGCCCGACCTATAAAGGCGGATTGCCTCCTGCTTGGTTGTTTCGGAATGCCTGTTCATGGTGAAAACTCCTTTTTTATTCTATTATAGAACGAAAAGTGTGACAATGGAAGAGACACTACATAATGTAGTTGTTTTAGTTGCGAAACAAAATATATTGACATTTTGTGCAATATGTGGTATAATATTACTAATGTAAAGATGGAGGCTAAGAGATGAATATCGATTTTAAATCATTTAAAAGGGTTACTCCTGATACCGCAGAGGCTTGGGGCAGAAAGAACTATGGGAGCTGGTTGCCGATGCTCCAAAGTCAAAGCTATGAACCGCAAACGCCTGCTGAGGAGTTCTTCAGATACTATACTCAAGGAGCACACACTTTTTTCAATAAAATCACAAGGTGCGAGGATATAAACTCATATGATTTTAGCGAGAGCATTTTTTCAAAAGAAACGTTTGACGACGGCATTGACGAGATTGTTCGTCATCCATCCCCGGACAATATTGTGGTATATAGATACATACCAAAGCACCTTATAAAACGTATGCTTGAATGGGGAAATTCTAAGTCTTTGAAAAGAGGCTCTGTTCTTGTAGACAAGGGCTTTTTCAGCACAACACTGTCAACAGATGCGGTTAGTAATCGGGACTATGCAAATGTGAAAGAACGTCCATTGTTTACGATATATGTGCCCAAAGGAACTCCTTGCGTGTATGTAGACCTCATTTCCGATATGCATGAACAAGAAATGCTGTTTGCTCCTGGAATTAGACTTAATGTTATCGGAAAATATTTGTTTGGGAAGTCTGTTGAGTGCGTTATGTGTTGACACATCCTTCAATAATTTGATGCTGAAAAGCCATATGGAACCGGGTTTTAGAGCAGACGCAGTAACATCTGTTGAGAGTGACAACAAATTAATCAAATTGTTTTATAGTGTATAATTAGGGTGTTCGGTAATAAGTAACTATGGAGGGTACATCATGAGCGATTTTCTCTCTGAAATTAGAAAGATTCCAACATGCGACATCATAAGGAACCTATCTTATATGTCTATTAATATGTTTAAAAGTGGGAAATACCAAATCCCACTGAAATTAGTGCGCAATCAAAGTGGGGTTATGAGGTGCGCTAAAGTAATTTTATTGGCATGGGATATTCCAAGCATTGAATTCTTGTCTGTCAAATACAGCAATGACTATCGCAACTCCCACAAGAAAATCCAACCAGCGCTATTAGTGAACTATTATAGAGAATATGAAAACGATCGATCATCATTTCCTGAAAACGCCAGCATAAATACAATTTTTAGATCCATTCTCGGAATGACATCTGAACAGTTTTTGTATCAAGAGTTATGGAGACTGTTTGAAAAGTTTAACCGGGATTACCATATTCTACTGGCTGCGAAGGGCTATAAACATAGAGAGGGCTTAGATATTAACGCTATAACGTGTGCAACATTCGGGATTTCTGCTGATGATTACATTGCGGTATTGCTTATTGTGTTTTGGCTCTGTAGCCAACACCCGAATCCTCTTGATGCACCCGAAAATTTGTACAGAAAAAAAGATGCAACAGTTCTCACAAAGGAGAATATAACCAAATTTGTTGAGTATTACTCATGCACATATGAAGAGATACGAAAATCGCCTTTGGGCAAGCAATTATTGTATTCAAAACCGTTCATTAAAACTTCTAAGGGAGCATATCTTTCCTCAAGCCTATTTCTTGTTGCAATGATCGTTAATAATGGATTATATTGGCTTGCTCGAGATTATTATCATTCACAAAAAAGCAACTTTTTTGTGAATGTTTTTGGTGAAGTTTTTGAGGATTATATTGAAGAGCTTGCATCTAAATATTGGCAGAATGGCAAGTGGGAAAAGCTACCAGAAGGAAAAGAGAAAAGCGCAGACTATCTTTTTGATTTCGATAACCTTAAAATGCTTATCGAATGTAAAACATCTTTGCTTGCATTGGACGCAAAACAACAGGTTCCCAATATTGCTAACCTCAATAAATTTTTTGAACATACAATTAGAGAATCTTATGAACAGTTAAACAGCAGTTACTCTAAACTTGCACCGTCTTCTGAAGTGCCGATAATAAAAGTGATTTTACTTTACGACGAGTTCTCAAACACTGCAATTATCGAAAGATCCATACCGGAAATTTTCGATCACGATCATTTGTGTTATGTTATGACTATAAGTGAATTTGAGGTTTTGCTATATACCCATAGGTATAGTCAAACCAAACATACACAGATTATATCCCAAATTCTTCAAAACGGCAAGCGAGAACAAAAGCAGTCTTTCGGAAGTATCTTAGATAACCTTTCTTTATATAACAATAATGGTCACTTTGAGGGGGATATGAATTATTTTTCCAAATTGTTAGACCACTTTGGAATTCAGTTGAAAGATGACTAATCTGTACGCGCCCTTATACGTGTGCTTTTGAGATTTGATGGCTTAAGCAAATAGTAAAAAATCTTTTTGGTCAGCGTTTCACAAGTTGAAAGCTACATTTTTGGTGCAAAATGCACAAAAATGTAGTTTTTCTTTTTATACAATTACAAACCGTCGGTTGTAAAGACAATCGGCGGTTTTCTGTTGGAGGTGATCTTAATGAGCAAACTTAAAGTGGCAGCCTACTGTCGAGTCAGTACTAATCATGAGTAACAGGAGTCGAGTCTTGAAACTCAAGTTTCCTATTATGGGAAGCTAATTGCGGAGCATAAGGATTGGCAACTGGTAAAAATATATGCCGAGCGTGCTTCGGGAACTCAGATGAAGAAACGCCCCGAGTTTATGAAAATACTCAAAGCGTGCAAACAAGGCAAGATAGACCTGATACTAACGAAGTCGATAAGCCGTTTCGGAAGAAACACATTGGACACGTTAAAAACACTATATGAACTTTTCAATTTAGGTGTTAAAGTCTATTTTGAAAAGGAAAATCTAAACAACTATGACAAGGAGATGCGAACAATGATGGGAATTTATGCGGGATTTGCACAGGAAGAAAGCAAGAACATGAGTGACAATATCAAGTGGGGCATTCGCGAGAGAATGCGTGAGGGTAAAGTCTGCCTTAATTGTACACGGTTCTTGGGATACGACAAAGATAAAAATGGCAGGTTAGTGGTCGTGGAATCCGAAGCGGTTATCGTCAGAAAGATATTTGAGTTGTATCTGAACGGTTGGGGAGTTCGTAAAATCAAGAAATATCTTGAAGAAAATGGAATCAAAACTGTTACAGGCAAGGACGTTTGGAGTACCTCGACGATTGACCGTATTCTCTCCAATGAAAAATATGTCGGTGATGTGCTTATGCAAAAGAGCTTTACGGAAGACTTCCTAACAGGAAAGCGCAAGAAGAATGAGGGGGAGTTGGATATGTACTTCATTGAGAATGACCACGAAGCGATTGTTAGTAGAAATACGTTTACAATGGTACAGGAAAAGAAAAACAAGAAGTAAATGAGAATCGAACAATTTTCGGGAAACGTAAATGTCTATGAGATTGAAAATGATATATTAAGCCTCACGGTGTTCCGATTGTCACTTTATCTTTTGCAGCATATTATGTAGGTAAGGGGGCATAGCTTATGAATAATAACAGAAATCACTGCGGCGATCCCGCAAATTGCACGCCGAAAATCTCCTGCATGAAAATGCCGGACACATTTCCGCCGCAGCACCAGAACAGACAACCTGGTCTGGAATATTTAATGAAACCTGTTCCGATTTCCGAATGCGGCAAACCGTGCCGAAAGCTGGAAGGGAAAATCGCCCTCATAACGGGCGGTGACAGCGGCATAGGGCGCGCCGTTGCTTACGACTTCGTGAAAGAGGGCGCGTCGGTCGTGATCGTTTATTACGACGAGGACAAGGACGCGGAGGACACAGCGGAAAGAATAAGACAACTCGGCGGATGCTGTCTGCTGATAAAGGGCGACCTGAAAAATCCCGAATTCGCACGGGATTGCGTCCAAAAAACAATAGAACGCTTCGGCGGATTAGACATCCTCGTAAATAACCACGCATTTCAGTTCGTTCAGAGAAGCATATCGGACATCTCTCACAAGCAGCTTGAATTTATATTCCGAAACAATGTGTTCTCGTTTTTTTATATGATACAGTACGCTCTGCCATATATGAAAAAAGGCGGCAGCATAATAAATACAGCGTCCGTAACGGCGTTTCAAGGCAACAAAGACCTTATAGATTACAGCGCGACAAAGGGAGCGATAGTCGCGCTTACGAGATCTCTTTCGTTGTCGCTTGCCGATAAAGGTATCAGAGTGAACGCGGTCGCTCCCGGTCCGATCTGGACGCCTCTCATTCCCGCCTCTTTTTCAGCCGAGGAGGTTGCGGGCTTTGGCTCGGAAACGTCCTCCGTGCCTATGATGAGAGCAGGGCAGCCCTGCGAGGTGTCGCCGTGTTACGTCTTTCTCGCTTCCTGCGACAGCAGCTACATGACCGGACAGGTGCTTAATCCCAACGGCGGAACGATCGTATAGGGAATAATCGTGTTAAAAAAGGAAACAATAGCTCCCAAAGGGAGGAATGTTTCTATGTTTAAACACGAAAAGCAGTTATTTCACCCCGTAGGCGTTGAAAAAGCGAATCCGCAATATGCGGCACTGCTTCAGGAACAACTTGGCGGAGCGAACGGAGAGCTTAAGGCGGCAATGCAGTATATGTCGCAAAGCTTCAGGATCAAGGATCAGTCTATCAAGGATCTGTTTCTTGATATTGCCGCGGAGGAGCTCGGGCATATGGAGATGGTGGCTCAGACTATCAATCTCTTGAACGGTCACGATGTTGACGCTTCAACAGTACCCGCAGGAGAAATCGAATCACACGTTCTGCTTGGATTGAACCCGGGACTTATAAACGCATCCGGGTATTCATGGACGGGCGATTATGTTACCGTAACGGGAGACCTTTGCGCCGATCTTCTGTCAAATATAGCCTCGGAGCAAAGAGCAAAAGTCGTATACGAATACCTTTATCGTCAGATCAACGATAACAAGGTGCGGGAGACCATCGATTTTCTGCTGAACCGCGAGGAAGCCCACAACGCTATGTTCCGCGAGGCGTTCAACAAGGTTCAGAACACGGGCTCGAACCGCGATTTCGGAACGACAAGAGCCGCAAAAATGTATTTCAGTATGTCGGAGCCGTCGCCCGTAGACAGCCCGTTCCCGAACGTGAACGCAGCTCCGCCGTCGTTCGATAATAACCGTCCTATGGCTCAATAAAATTTTAATTACCTGTCAATACCGACTCCATGGGTCGGACAATGGCAGGTGTTTTGTTATGATCTCTTTTTCAATAAGGTTTTACTGCAGATCGGTATCAAGCTGAAAGCGAAAAAGGGACGGACTCCGAACTCCGAAGTCCTATTGAGATGTCCGTGGGGCGATATATTATAAAATAATTAAAGCTGCAGAGCAGTTTTTGAGTGAGTAAAAAAATCTTTTTGGTAACGATGTCACAGCAAAAACGACAGTTTTCGAGAGGAAACTGTCGTTTTTACTTTTTAAAAGAGCTCTTGACAAATGCATAAAATCATGATAAAAATACGATATGAAAAGGAGCTATATATGATCCAAATCATACCCGTATCCGATTTAAGAAATAAGTTCATGGAAATCAAAGCCGTTGTAAACAATTGTCAACCCGTATATCTTACAAAAACGGCTATGGTATAATGGTAGTTATGAGTATATAGCAATATTCAAGATTGCTCGGAAACATTGATGCAAGACTGGATGAAGCGGACATGGAAGCCTGGAAACAGATAAACGCCTATCTCATGACAACATTTTTGACAACGTCCGCAGGAGGCTGACAGAATAAATGTTTATTACGAATATACATCGGAAAATTTTTTTCGTGGTTATAGACGATATAGTGGAGGCAAGGCGCTCTTTATACAGCGAACGTGTATTTGACAGGCTGCTGTAAAAAAATCATTCTAAAAAATTCTTTTTTGTCTGTGTTTTTTAGATTAGAGCTGCCGATGCCGGCTGTGTTTGCACAGCCCATACCACATATTGGGGAAAACCAATGCAAAATTACTATATTTTAATATGTATAAAAAACGCATAAATTCGCATTGGAGAATTTGTGCGGCTTTTCAAAATACTTCTCCTTTTTCAAATTAGGGTTTCTATTGTTCTGATTTTTAAATTCATCGTCAAAGCGTCGGAACAGGCACCTATCTATAAATGGATAGCAGCCCGATAAACTGAAAGTTATCAAATTGTATACAAGCGCTATCAAATTCTATTTAAGCATAAAATCCGCCCACGCACACTGATAATCACTTAAATGTTCATTCCAGTACATTATTTTTTCAATGTATTGCTGTTTTCGTTGCTCCACGGCTTCTCTACAATTTTCAATTCCATATTTATATATAATCGCGGTAAGGTCATATATCGGATAACCTATTGCATGTCCGGCAGTATGCACGACTGCACATGCTTGTCCTATGGAATGACAGATGGCAATATCTTCTTTATTATCAATTTCTTTTGCAAATGCGTGGCAATCTAATATTTTTCGTTGTGCTAAGCGCATTTTAATTTTTCCGGATGCCCAAGCTTTGACCGCTTCCAATGCTTCTCGCGGGCGCTTTTCTTCTGGATACTTTTCTTCAAGTTTCGCAATGGACTCAGATGCAAAATCAAATGCCCACAAAGCCAAAACACGATGGTTTTGAGTTTCAAATAGCATAATTAAATCTTGTATAGACTCTGATTTTTTGGTAAATAGCACTTGATTTTTCTTTTTAAGTTTTACAGACACTTCATCTATCCAATTCATTTTCTGCCTCCATATATAGGTTTGTTTCTCAAATGTATCATAAGCATTCAGCAAATTCAATGTGGACCGATGAAATCACCCGAATCAAATCCCGGCAACCATTATCTTAAAAGGGACAAATATTTTACTTTATGATCGCGGACAGATTGAAGCCGTCAAAAAACTTATCGTTGAAACGTTTTTCATACGGACGTACAAAACATATTTTGTATTCGCGGAGACTTGCTTTCGGCGCGCCCGCAATCTCCGGAAGCGCGTGAACCGCGTCGATAAGCGCACAGGCTTGTTCGGCGTTGTTTGCTGCGAGAAGCTCCTCCGCCCTGTCGCACGCGGCGGAGATAAGCTGCCCGAGTGCCGAATACCCGTCGGGTAATTCTGCGGCAGCCAAACGAACTTCAATCAAACGCTCCGCAAAACCCTCCGAACAGCCGAGCAGTGCGGCACGGAATTTTATCAGCGCTAAGGACAAATTATTCAGCGGCTCGCTTAAAATATACTTTCCGAAACGCTTTTCCTGCCGCTTGTTAAGCGCGGTGCGGGTTTTCTTGGCTCGGATAATGCCTTTAAGCCGCTTGATATCGCCCGATAATTCCATGTTCATCTTAAACCGGAACTACCGTTTCCGTAAGTATCCGTTGGATTATCTCCTCGGACGACAGATATTCGCTCTGCCCCGCCGCGAGAATTACCCTATGACCGAGAACAGACGAAGCCATGGTCTTCACGTCGTCGGGTGTGGCAAACGCGCGGTTGTTTATCAGTGCCATTGCCTGCGCGGCTCTGAAAAGGGCGATAGAGGCTCTTGGCGACGCGCCGAGCTTTATTTCCTGCTTGTTTCGGGTCGCCCCGACGATCATCAGAATGTATGCCTTGACCTGTTCCGACACGGAAACGCGCGACGCCATTTCACGCAAGGAAATTACTTCCTCCAGCGTCATAACGGGCTGAACCTCGATGTTGTGCGGCATTTTTTCAAGCATCTTCATTTCGGCGGCGCGGTCAGGATAGCCTATCGACAGGCGCATTAAAAAGCGGTCGAGCTGCGCCTCGGGAAGGTGATATGTTCCGTAGGTCTCGATCGGGTTCTGGGTCGCCAAGGTCATAAACGGCACGGGGAGCTTGTGCGTAACGCCGTCAACGGATATTTGCAGCTCCTCCATTGCCTCCAGCAGCGAGGACTGCACTTTCGGAGAGGTTCGGTTTATTTCGTCCGCGAGCAGAAAGTTGCACATCGCCGCACCAGCGCGGTACTCCACCGCGCCCGTTTTTTGGTCTATGACCGTGTAGCCGATAACGTCCGACGGCATAAGGTCGGGCGTGAACTGAATTCGCCCGAAGCTCCCCGACACGGACTTCGCCAGTGTTTCCGCAAGCAGCGTCTTCCCCACTCCGGGAACGTCCTCGATAAGCACGTGTCCGCCCGCTATCATCGCGCAGATTATCTTTACGATAACGTCGTGCTTGCCTATAATTACGTTTTCAATATTTTTGATGAGCTGTTCAATTCTCGGGTTCATATCGTGTCACCTTTTTCTTTATCATTTCGTTTTGATTTTTCCTCAAAACGGCAGCCGTGCTGCAAGCCGAGAGCAAAATAATTGCCAAAGTTTTTTCATGATTGTTCTCCTTGCCCTAAAAGTTATCGCTCCACCATTTTTGAGCCTGCCTTTATTATAGGTCAGTTCCGATACGGTAAATGCCGCCGCTGCGGCCGCAGTGGAAGTCGCCAACGGAAGAACATTCTGCACGCTATCGTGATAATATATCAACAGCACCGCCATAAATATGACCGAGGGAAACTGCGCACAAAGAATGAACGCTACATCGTTTACGATACCCGACAATTTCCAAGAGGCAAGGTTGAGCAGCGCGGTAACCGCCGCCAAGGCAGCAAGCCATATCAGCAGCATACCGAATACGTGCATATCCCATGTGAAAAACGATAACCCGATTCCGATAAACCCATTGATAATTATGCCGGATATCAGCGTAAGAGCGATTGTCAAAGCCTTTTTCACAGCGTACCTCCGTTCGGTCTGCGTTTAACAAAAAGAAATACCACAGCAGCGCCCATACCGCGGGAACGGCTAAGTACGCAAGAAGTCCGAGTACGGTAAGAACGAATAAAAAAACAACGCACTCAAACCCGATACCGCAAAGTTGTACACAAGTCCGAATACCACAAGCCGAACTATTGCAAAAGTTTTTTTCATAGCGACATTTCCTAACTATCTTAAAACGTCGGTTGTAATCATATTAAAATGGCGCGGCTAAAACAGCCGCGCCGCAAATGTGCTTATGAATTAAATCAGTTAAGCAGGCTGTGCTCGTCACCCGGATCAAACAGGTGGATCTTGTTCGGGTCAAGCGCAAGTCTGATAGTGTCCTGAGGACGTGCGGTACATCTGGGAGATACGCGCGCGGTGAGCGGCATACCCTCGCAGGTGAGGTACAGATATGTCTCCGCACCGAGCATTTCGGTTACGTCTACGGTAGCCTCGATAATACCGGTCTTAGCAGCGGAGAGGAACATCTCCTCGTCGTGAATGTTCTCGGGACGGATACCCAGAACAACTTCCTTGTCTACATAGTACTTCAGCGCGTCGGTATCAGCCTTTGCGGAAGGAAGCTCTACATAGAACTTGCGTCCTCTCGAGGTCTTGGTGTCCTCGGAGCCGAACTCTACGGTGTACTTGCCGTCCTGCATAATGAGCTTCGCATTGATGAAGTTCATCTGCGGAGAGCCGATAAAGCCTGCTACGAACTTGTTTACGGGCTGCTCGTACAGATTGATAGGAGAATCTATCTGCTGAACATAACCGTCCTTCATAACGACAATTCTGTCGCCCATGGTCATAGCCTCGGTCTGGTCGTGCGTTACGTAAATGAACGTAGTACCCAGTTTCTTATGCAGCTTGGAAAGCTCGGTTCTCATCTGCGCACGGAGCTTTGCGTCCAGGTTGGACAGCGGCTCGTCGAGCAGGAAGACCTGAGGATCGCGGACGATAGCACGACCAAGCGCAACACGCTGTCTCTGACCGCCGGACAAAGCCTTCGGCTTTCTGTCAAGCAGATGAGCGATGTCGAGTATCTTCGCAGCCTCTTCAACGAGCTTCTTGATCTCGTCCTTGGGAACCTTGCGGAGCTTCAGACCGAACGCCATATTATCAAATACGGTCATGTGAGGATACAGAGCGTAGTTTTGGAAAACCATCGCGATATCTCTGTCCTTGGGGGCAACGTCGTTTACAAGACGGTCGCCGATGAACAGCTCGCCCTCGGAGATTTCCTCCAGACCAGCGATCATACGAAGAGTGGTAGACTTACCGCATCCGGAAGGACCTACCAATACGATAAACTCCTTGTCCTTGATGTTCATGGTGAAGTCCGAAACAGCTACGACACCGCCGGCATAGCGCTTGTAAATTCCTCTTGCCGATAAACTTGCCATAATATATAACCTCCTATAATGTAAATGTAACAAAAATAAAAGTATTTATTTCGCTAATAATATAATACCAAAACCGCAAAAAAAAATAAAGAGCCTAAACTAACAAATATTTCAACATTCGTTTATATACTTTCACTAACGTTTACAAATTTTCCCCAAATTTCTCGGCGGTTGATTGTCACATTGCACAAAAAAACGCCCGAATTTGCTCTAACGCCAATGACAGAGCCGAATTTTTGGCATTTCACACAAAGAACCCGAACGGAATTTGGTTATATTGGCACAAGATATTGTATATTTTGTGAAAAGCTATGCCTATCTTTTAATGGGGAATACGGGTATAATCAAGGTACAAGGCACATAGTTATTAAGAAAAAGCGTATTTTTACGGGGAGGTAAATATGTCGGCGAGAAAACCGCGTTCGGGAAGAACGGTACTTATAGGTGTTATCCTTATAATAGCGGCGGCGGTCTGGGCTGTCGTCCGCTTTACGGCGGGCAGCGCCCCGAAGATATCGGGTGCGACCAACGCGGAGCGCGTGGAGTACATAGAGTCGTTCGGCTGGGATTCCGACACCGTGCCCTCGGGCATGGAGGAAGTCCGCATTCCCTCGCGTTTCGACGAGGCTTACGAGCAATACAACGCTCTGCAGAAGGAACAGGGCTTCGACCTGCGGAAATACCGCGCCTGTTATGCGAAAAAGTACACCTATCCTATAAGGAACTTTGACGGAGCTGACCCCGCTGTCCCGATCTGCGCGAACATACTGGTGATTGACGGCGAGATCGTCGGCGCGGACATATCCTCCGCCGAAGCAAACGGGCTTGTCACGGTTCTGGCGAAAAAGTAACGCCGTTATCTTCCGCATTGTATATCTTGTCCATAAACTTGTTATACGCCGCCTTGTCCTGCTCAATAAGCAGTTCAACCGCTCTGACCGCGCACTTTATGCCGCGTGTGGAATCGTTCGTGATCGTGTCGGGCATATTGCGTTTTGAGCGCTCGGCATTCCAGAGCGCTGTCAGTACGCCGCCGCAGCGTATTTTTTTCGGGAACACGCTTCTCGCCAATCCGACCGCGTAGATTGCCGCGCACTCCATTTCAGAAGTAAGGCAGCCGCACTTGACGTAGCTTTCCCAGCGGGATTTGATATTCTCGCTGACCGCCGAGCCGTCGGGGTTCACCTCACCGTAGAAGCTGTCCTTCGAGTGTACTACGCCGACATGGTAATGCTGCCCCGGCTCTGTTCCCGAAAGCTCCTTTGCCGCTTGTACAAGCGCAGTCGTAACGTCAAAATCCGCGACCGACGGATAGCCTTGAGGAAGATACTCGTAGCTCGTGCCCTCCGCGCGGATAGCTGCCTCGGCAATTATCAAATCGCCGCCGAACACGGTCAAGTCTATGCCGCCGCTCGTTCCCACGCGGATAAACGTATCCGCGCCGCTGTCAATAAGCTCCTCCACCGCGATTGCCGCCGACGGTCCGCCTATGCCCGTCGAGCATACGCTAACCTTTTCTCCGTTCAGATAACCCGTGTACACGTTATACTCGCGGTTCTGCGCGATCTGCACCGCGCCGTCCAGATACTCCGCGATCCTCGGAACGCGCCCCGGGTCGCCGGGAAGAATGACATATCTTCCGACGTCGCCGTTCTTTATTTTCAAATGAAAACGTACATTTTCGTCCATTATAGTACCCATATTAACGCTCCTTTTATAAACGGCGCTGATCGCCGTCCTGATCTTCGCCGGCTTCGAATAAGCCTTTCATTTCGCCGAGAAAATCCTCGTTATATATTTTGGGATAAAACCCGAAAACCAGATCATAGAACTGCTTATCGGACAGCGACTCAAATTCTCCGAAAAGATAACCCGGATAACTCTTCATTGCGTCGCACATTGTCTCCACACGGTCGCGCCGACCATCAACGACCTTTGCGCAAATCTTGTCGTTCCCGAGAATTATCGCGGGAATATGCTTTACCGCTTTGTCGAAATCGTAATCGGGCGTGGGGTATATCTTTGAAAAATACAGCTTAACGTCAGCGAAAAACGCCTTGTTTTTCGTTCTTATATCGCGCTTAAGACTGCCCATAAGCTTCGAAATCGGCTTTTTCGGGTCGTTGATATGCGACAGCACCGCCGACAGTCCGTCCAGCAGCGCGGCAGCGTTATCCACCCGCCCTCCGTCGCGAACGGCAAGATACGCCTCACGCGAAATAAGCAGCACACGCCCAAGCGCGTTTTTCTCCGAAACCGACATAACCACCCCTCGCAAAAATCCCCCGCTCCAAGGCAGCCGCCGACGGAACAGGGGAAACCGTTCAAACGATCATCAGACCTATTCTTCGGGAACAAGCACCGCGTAGTTGCCCTCGTCGCGCTTGTACACAACGTTTACGGCGCCCGTCTCGGCGTTCTTGAACATAAAGAACGTATGATCCAGCAAATTCATCTGCAAAATTGCCTCGTCCACCGACATGGGACGGAGCTGAAAAGTCTTGTAGCGAATGACCTCGAAGCTGTCCTCCTCGACGTCGGGAGCAAGCCCCGCGAACGCGTCGGCGCGCAGGTTCCTTTCAATCTTCGTTTTCTGCTTTCTGATCTGACGGATAATGCGGTCGACGGTCACGTCAAGCGCATCGTTTTTATCCTTTGCGGTCTGCTCCGCGCGGCAGATAAAGCCGTTATATTTTACGGTAAGCTCCAGTATGATCATATCGCGGCGTTCTGCCAAGGTGATCTTTGCCTCCGCTTCCTCCGGGAAAAATCTGTCCAGCTTTGCGTTCAGCTTCTTCTCCGCATAGTCCGTAAACGACTGCGAGATATTGAGCTTCTTTGCGGTAATGGTAACTTTCATGCAACTCATTCCTTCCGTTAGTTAGAGTGAGGCTTTCGCCCCTTGATTTATTTTAGCATATTATTGCAAAGTTTGCAAGTGGGCGAAATAAATTTTATATAATTTTCACAAATTCAACTGTAAAATTATGTTACAATTAAAAGTACTTTTTGCTTAAAATTTAACAAACTCCGCTCTGCGCCCCCTGAATACCGTGTAGCCGTCAAATCCCGCCGCTTCGAGAGCCTCCTGAGCCTTATCGAAATGGGCTGCAATTCGGCTGCGGTCGTGAGCGTCCGAGCCTATTGTGACCATTTTGCCGCCAAGCTCCTTAAACCGCCGAAGTATAAACGCGTTCGGATGAGGATAGCCCATTCCGCTCGCAACACCCGCCGTATTCACCTCTATGCCCTTGCCGCGTGCAATAAGCTCCTTTAATATTCCGTCGATGATCTCCCGATGATCAAGCGGCTCATAGCTCTTCTCGGGAGAATACCGCACGACGTAATCAAGATGTCCGTAAACGTCGAACTCGTCAAAAGCGCGGATATTCGCGAGAATACTCTCGAAATAACGTAGAATGCCGTTTCTGCTCCCCAGCTCTTCAAAATACTCGGGATAATACGGGTCTTTCCCGTCAACCAGATGTGACGATCCTATTATAAAATCAAAATCCCACGCTGCCGCGAATTCGTTCAGACGCGGCGCGAGATAGTCCATTATCCCCAGCTCCACCCCGAACAGCACCTCGACCTTGTCCGCATACTCCGCCTTAACTTGCATAAGCTCCGCACGGTAGGCGGCGGTATCAAGCAGAAACACCCCTCCTGGATAATCGAAATCCAGATGCTCCGTAAGGCATATCGTCTGCAAGCCCTTTTCGGCAGCGGACTTCGCCATTTCATAAAGCGGCTCGGCGCTGTCGGAGGAAAAAGATGAATGTGTGTGAAAATCCGCAAAGATCATATTAACTCCTTATTTAAAAAGCAAAAGCTCGCACCGCGCAGCTTCGCCGCGCTAGCCGAGTCGTATCTTCTTCGCTCCGCTCGCTTTGCTCACTACGCTGCGGCAACACGTCTCGCTTGCGACTTTTGCTCCTGCTGCTTTATATAGTTGTTGATTTTACCAAAAATTACTACCACCATTGTAACACACTTTCAAGAATTTTGCAACGATTTTTTCAAATAATAACCGCGAAAGGGAGTGTTTTTATGGACAACTACATCTGCCCGTGCGGCTATGTGTACAGCGAGGAGCGCGGCTGCCCATCAATGGGTATCGCTGCCGGAACAAAATTTGAGGATCTGCCGGACGACTGGGTATGCCCCGCCTGTGGTCTCACCAAGGACAACTTCGGCTCGCGAAACGAGGTCATAGACGCCGTAAAATAAGCGGAACGTCCGTCCCCGAATTTGCGGGACGGACGTCACTTTAGGCAACACCCCATAATTATTGTCGAGCGGTTGCGCAGACAGATTTTTCGTCAGATTGTACAATGAGGACGACGCAAGGCTGTATGCCTTGCTAGGACAAATTGTGCACGAATTGACCAAAGGTCAACCCTATGACGGAAATAGCGTTTTGCGCGAAGCACATAATGCGTGCAAGCAAACGCCGACAACATGACGTTGTCGCAAGATTGCCAAGAGGCGGCAAGGACGCCGCCAACAAAGCAATCTGGGCGACAAAGCGCGTAGCGCGGTAATTGTGTGGTGTTGCCTTTACTTTAAAAGTGCGAAATAATCTCTGAACTCCGCGTAATTCGCGTGATGATTTGCCGCGAAATATTCCGCGCCGATATCAAAATACCTGTAGCCTATGCCGCCGTTGCTGTATTCGCCGTCACGACTAAGCGTGCAATACGAATCCCAACACGCGTCCAACCAGATAATACGCCCGTCGACCTCAGCGAAGTTCCATTCATGATATACGCCGTCGTCGCTTAGTGCGAAGGTTCTTCCGTTCGTAATCGCCGACCCGTGAACGTTCCAACACTTTATGCCCTGCGCCGCGCAAAGTGCCGATACCATATTTGAATAACCGCCGCAAACGCTGCTGTGATTATCGAGAATATATCTTAGTGAGAGCGTTTCGGCGGGGATACCCATATCGTAGGCGGGATAATCGTAATAAACGTTCGCCGCGACCCAGCGCTCTATCGCGCGCAGCCTGTCATAGTCGTTGTTGATGCCGCCGCATATCTCGTCCGAGAGTTCTTGTATCTCGTCCATTACCTTACGTATTTCTTTTGCGTCTCCGCCCTTGACTATATACTCGGCGACTTGAGTTTCCGGCTGGGGGAGCGTTTTCTCCGTTGCTGTTATGTTGTCCTCTGTTATGTTGGAAAGATCGTACAGCTCAAAGCCGTTCTCTCCGATTTTAAAATAGACCGTTTCGGAAGTGCCGTCGTCATATCCGAAAGTTATATTGACGCTGTCATACGACGGGTCGGAAAGCCTGATTACGGCTGTAAAGCCGTTCGCGTTCAGACGAATATCAACAGTCACGCACTTTTCGGACGCATATATGTTTTCAATGGAATTGTCAGAGGTCCTGGCGGTGACCGTCATCACGTCTCCGTCGATCTCAATGCTTTTCTCGTTTATCGGATCGTGTGAAAGCACCAGCGTCCTCGGTTCGTTAATCATGGGAGCAGACGAGCTTGTTTCGGACGTGTCCGACGTTTCGCTTGTCTCGGAATGCGGTTCCGTATCGCCCGCAGAGCTTGTGCTGCCGGAGGTTGCCGGTTTACTTGCGGAAGAGGAGCTGCTTCTCGGTTCAAACGAAAACGACGGTATATCCGAAGCTCCGTTTCTGCCGCACCCCGTAAGCAGCAGCGCCGCCGCGCAAATCAAAGATATGAGCTTTTTTATACATATCCCCCCAACATAACATTTTATACGAATATACGTCAATTATACAACAAAAAAACGGGATTGTCAAGCCGTCGATCATTATAAATATAAACGCAAAAACCGATCTGCAATATTATCGCAAATTCCTCTTTTGAGAAAAAGTACAAAAACCCCTTGATTTTTTTGTGGAAATGTTGTATAATATTATGAGATATTTAAAAAATGCTTTCGATTATGGGGGCAGACCCTGTGCAATGGGGTGCCGCGAACCATGTCAGGCGGTGACCCGAGCAGCATTAAGCGGATTTCCCCGTGTGCCGCAGCAAGTCTGTTCCCATAATCGAGAGCATTTTGGCCGTAATGGAGGTGAGCGTTTGTATCTGGCACTGTACAGAAAATACCGTCCGAGAACGTTTGACGACGTTATTTCTCAGGAACATATCACGACAACACTCAAAAACCAGATAATAAACGGCTCTGCGGCACATGCCTACCTTTTTACCGGCTCGCGCGGAACGGGCAAGACCACTTGTGCGAAGATACTTGCCATGGCGGTAAATTGCCTTGACCCTAAGGACGGCAGCCCTTGCCTTGAATGTGAGCGCTGCAAGGAAATTCTCGACGGCACGACCACGGATATCGTCGAAATGGACGCGGCTTCCAATAACGGCGTCGACGACGTAAGACAGCTGCGTGACGAGGTCGCGTACACGCCGGTAAGCTGCAAATACCGCGTTTACATTATCGACGAGGTGCATATGCTGTCTATCGCGGCGTTCAACGCGCTGCTGAAAACGCTCGAAGAGCCGCCGCCCCATGTCAAGTTTATTCTCGCGACTACGGAGCTGCATAAGGTTCCTGCGACTATTTCCTCGCGGTGCCAGCGCTTTGAGTTTCGGAGAGTGGATATCGCCGACAGCGCGGAACGGCTGCTTGCGGTCGCGGAGAACGAGGGCGTTTCTCTTGAACGCGACGCGGCGGAGCTTATCTCGCGGCTGTCCGACGGCGGAATGAGAGACGCGCTTTCGATACTCGACCGCTGTATTTCCGCGGACAAGCACATCACCTCGGAGGTCGTGCGTTCCTGTGCGGGAGTTGCGGATCGGAAACACCTTTTCGCGTTTTCGGAAATGATCGCGCGCAGAGATACCGCAGGTTGTATCAGACTGCTCGGCGAGCTGCACAAGGGCTCTAAGGACATCGCGCTCATAGTGGACGAGCTTTCGGGGCAGTTCCGCGATCTGATGCTGTGCAAGACCGCGCCCGACGACAAAGACTTACTGACGGCGCTTCCCGACGAATACGGCGCGCTCGCGGAGATCGCCGATTTGTACTCGCTCGGGGATATTCTCCGTTGTCTGATGCTGCTTCAGCGCTGTGCGGACGGCATCGGCAAGGTCAAGCAAAGAAAGACGCTCGCTGAAATGTGCTTTGTGAGAATGTGCAGCGGAGAGCAAACCGACGCGTCCGTGCAGGGTTCTGCGTCCAAAGCGGTTTCCACCGCGCCGGGTACTCCAATTTTCGAGATAAAGGAAATTCCCGAGGATAGACCCGCTCCCAAACCCGTGGAACAGATGTCTCAATCGGAACGCATAAACGCGATGAAAACGCGCGCGCTGCTTGAAGAAACGGCAAAGCTGTCGGAAACGTCCGCGTCCGTTCCTCCAAAGCCGCAGACGCCGCCTGTTGCGGCAGTCAAAGAGCCTGCCGCACCGGCAAAAGCGGCGGAGCTTCCCGAATATCCTCCGTTTGACGAGGGCTATATACCCCCCGCCGACGATAACGGTGTATACTACGACGCTCCCGCGGCAAAACCCGAAAAACCGTTAAGCGCTCCCGTTTCTCCGACTTCTGCGGATACGACTGGTGAAAAGGCGGTCTCCGCTCCCAAAAAGTCGAAAAAAACCGAGACGGAAAAGGCGGACAAAAAAGCCCCGCTCCCCGAGATCACTCACGAGGAATGGTCGGCGGCTGTCGACAAGCTGGCGGAAGAGGATCTGGCTCTGAACGCGCTGCTGCATGGCTCGACCGCAAAAACCGAAGGTGGAGAGCTTGTTATACGCTCGTCGAACTCGCTTCTACTGAACAATGTTAAAGGGGACGAGGCGATACGCGTTGAAAAGCTGATCTCCGACGCGTTCGGGTTTCCCGTGCACATCAGACTTGAAGCGGAGGCAGCAGCCGAGGACGAAACGGGGCATTCCAAGGTTGAGACGCTGCTGAACAAAGCGCGTCAGCTCGGAATTGAAGTTAATGTAAAAAACTGACATTTATACGATTACAAATGAGAGGAGATTTTCTATGAAATCAAGACTTCCCAAGGAGTATCAGAGCGGAAACGCCAATATGAACCAGATGGTAAGAAAGGCTCAGAAAATGCAGGAGGACATCACCCGTGTTCAGGAGGAGCTGGAGCAGAGAGAGTTCACCAAACAGGTGGGCGGCGGAGCGCTGGAGCTTGTAATGACGGGCGACAAGAAGCTCAAATCCGTTACGCTCAAGCCCGAAGTCGTTGACAGGGACGACATCGAAATGCTGCAAGACCTTATCATCAGCGGAGTCAACGAGATCATTCAAGAGATCGACGATATCGGCGCTGCCGAAATGGAAAAGGTCACGGGCGGAGTTTCGCTCCCCGGATTATTCTGAGATCGGCGTTGGACAAAAACAACAGGGCATTGCTTGAACTTCCGCTTGTACGGTTTGCGCCGTTTATGGTGGCGGGAATGCTTACAGCTTATTTCGGCGGCGGCTTGGTTTGCGGGATAGTTTCCGCGGCGGCTGCCGCCGTTGCAGTTTTATTCACGGTGAAGAAAAAACGCGCCGTGATCTGCGCGGTCGGGCTGCTGTGGGGAATAGTTGTAATGAGCGCCTATGTACGGCTGTACTGCGAACCGATAAAGCAATTCGGTGGTAAGACGATACAGGCGGAGATCAAGGTCAACAAGATATCTTATATCGGCTCGGGCACTCGGGAATACCTTGTTGAAATGAACCTTTCAGGGCGAAAGACCAACGTGCGCGTTACCGGTGGCGGCTTTGCGGACGCGGGAGTTCGGGCGGTCGTGGTCGCGGAGCTTGCCGAACCCGACAGCGAATACGAACTTCAAAACCTCGCCGACGGCATTCTGTTGGAGGGCGTTATCACCGAGGTGAAAAGCACTGCCGCAGCAAGCCTCGATGTAACTGCACCGCTCAGACGGCTACGCGAGGTTATGATCGGACAACTGAGCGCGAACGTTTTCGGGGAACGCGCCGAGCTTGCTTTGTCAATGCTGTTGGGCGAGGACGACGGGCTTTCTCCCGTGCTCCGCGAAAAGCTGAAAATATGCGGTGCGGCGCATTATACGGCAGTCTCGGGCTCGCACTTCGCGATATTCGCGTCGGTCATTCTGGGAATGATCTCCGACAGGCGCAGGCGGGTAAAGCAGGTCGTTTCAGTTTTGTTTGCGCCTGCGGCTCTGGTGTTCTTCGGGGTAATGCCGTCGGTGGCAAGAGCCGCCGTGATGTTCCTTTTGTACAGCTTGGCGTCGCTTATTTTGCGAAAGGCAGAAACGCTGAACTCTCTGTGCCTTGCCGTTGCGGTCATCTGCACGTTCTCGCCAGGAACGGTGCTCGACCTCGGCTTTGCAATGTCGGTGCTCGGTGTGTTCGGCGCGGGCGTTGTCGGCGTAAATGCGGCAAAGAAACTGTGCGGGCTTATCCCCGAAAAGGCGCAGAAGCCGCTCACCCCTGTTGTTACAGCGCTTTCGGTTTCGATTTGCGCGGTGGTCTGCACGTCTCCCGTGAGCGTTTTCGCTTTTAGGGGAGTATCGCTCGGCGGCGCGTTCGTGTCCGTTCTCCTTATGCCGCTTCTGGCGGTGAGTATGAGCTGCATGGTTTTGCTGAGCTTGCTGCGGATCAATCTGCTCGCACTGCCGATAGACCTTTCAATGGGTCTCGCAAAGGCAATAATTGACGGGCTTGGAAATATCCGCGGAATGTGGCTTACGCTGGATTTTAAACACGCGTGGCTGTTGGCGGCGGTATGCGCCGTCGCGGTAACGTTCGCGGCATTCGGGGATATGAGAGCGTTTTGGCGTTACGGGAAATTCGCGGCGGTTTTGGTGCTGTGCACGCTTTTGTTCGGGCAGTATGTCAACGGACAGCGCAGCGAAGTGAGGTTTACGGGAAATTCCACAACAGCCGCTGCGGTAATTATCGAGAACAACGAGGCGGTCGTGTTTGTTTCGGGGAGCGGCGTGGGTCTGGCGACAAGCGTTTCGCGGATTATGCGCGAACACGGCGCGGTGAAGATTGCCTGTATTGCGGCGTTTGACGCGGATTACAGCGGGGCGCTCGCAATTCGTGAGCTGTCGCGAATGACGGAGATCAACGCGGTATATTCAAACGAGCTTGCTGAAGGTCTGCTTTCGGAGCTTAACGTGACGGCGGTTCCCGAGGGCGCGCGGCTTTCGGCGTCGGGTATCGTTTTTGATTCGGCAAAGCCGTCGGACAAGAACGTTTCCGCAAACATCGTTCTGTATAACGGGAGATTTACGAAAACGCCCGAAAGCAGCGCGGAATATGCGGTGTACTTCTCAAGCGCCGAAAAGGAACTTCCCGAAAACTGGCACAACGCGCGACGCGATAAAGAGTTTTACATAAAATTGGAAAAGGGTACAAAGAATATTTCCGTTGTGAAATGACCGTGTGCACGGCGCGTTTTAAATTAAAACAATAAGCGACCAACCATTGCCATTAAGACAAAAGGCGCAAACCGTCGTCGCAGCGGCAAAAGGCGCCGAAGCGATAAATCGCACCTACAACGGTGACGACGTAGCGGAACGAAGTGAAGCGGAGGAGTTGCCGTTGGCCAGGGCGGCGAAAGCCGCCCAGTGCGAGCTTTTGCTATTTAAATAAGGAGAAAAAATGTCGGAATATGTATCATTGCCGCTTACGCTGGCGGCGGAGCAGTTTGCGAAGCTGCCCGGAATAGGCATTAAGACGGCTCAGCGGCTGGCTTATTATATGCTCAACTTGCCCGTTGAGGATGTCGAGGAATTCGCGGAGAATATCGTCAAGGCACGGCGAAGCGTGCAGCTTTGCAAGTGCTGCCAGAATTTCACCGAGCGCGAGATATGCGAGTTGTGCGCCGACGACGACCGCGACAGGAGCGTGGTGTGCGTCGTCGAGTCGCCAAAGGACGTTTCGGCTTTTGAACGGGCAGGCGGCTACGACGGACTTTATCATGTGCTGCACGGACTGCTTTCGCCTATGGACGGCATCGGCGCGGAGGATATAAAGATCAAGGAGCTTATTGCGAGGCTCGGCGATGTGAAAGAGGTCATTATGGCGACCAATCCCACGGTCGAGGGCGAGGCTACCGCAATGTATATCGGACGTCTGATAAAGCCTATGGGCATCAAGGTAACGCGGCTGGCTTACGGACTGCCCGCGGGCTCGGCGCTGGAATTCGCCGACGACGTTACGTTGGTAAAGGCTCTGGAGAACCGCAACGAGCTGTAAATGCACAAAAAAACGCCCTCCGTAGGCAGGGGGCGTTTTGATATTGTTTAAAGACCTTTCCAGTCGTTGAGGAAGCGCTCTATCCCGATGTCGGTGAGCGGGTGCTTTATCATCTGGCAGATGACCTTATACGGCACGGTCGCGATATCGCAGCCCGCGCGCGCCGCTTCGGTAACGTGAATGGGATTGCGCACCGACGCGGCGATTATCTCCGTTTCAATGCCCTGAACCGCGAATATGTCCGATATTTCGCGGATAAGGTCCATTCCGCACATTCCTACGTCGTCAAGTCTGCCGAGGAACGGCGATACGTAAGCAGCTCCCGCATTCGCCGCGAGAATAGCCTGCGCCGCCGAGAAAATCAGCGTTACATTCGTCTTTATGCCCTTTGCGGAAAGGCGCTTGCAGGCTTTCAGACCCTCCGCGCACATCGGCAGCTTAATGACGATATTCGGGTTGATCTGCGCAAGCGGCAGAGCCTCCTCGACCATTTTGTCCGCTTCAAGCGAAATAACCTCCGCGGAGATAGGACCGTCGACAATCTCCGCGATCTCCTTTACGACCTCCTCAAATACGCGGTGCTCCTTTGCGATAAGCGACGGGTTCGTGGTAACTCCGCAGATGACGCCGAGTTCGTTCGCCTCGCGTATCTCATCAACGTTCGCGGTATCTATAAACAGCTTCATAAGACATTTTCCTTTCGTTTTTCGTTTTTTTGCGGAAACGGATATCCGCTCTTTATTTAATAATAGCATATTTCTTTGAAAATTTCAATACAAAATGACGGGAAATTTTAATATATCACCAATTATATCATCGACGGCGCAAGTCCGTTTCCCCCTTGACATAAAAATGTATAAGTGCTATAATATATAAGAATGAAAAAGCCCGAACGGGAATTTAAGGAAAAAGATTATGAAAATGGTAATAATTGGCAACGGCAAGGCGGGAAGCAGTCTGGCTTCAATGCTTTCGCATGAGGGGCACGACGTTACGGTCATCGACATTAACGGCGCAGCTCTGGAGAAAACCCAGAACACCGAGGACGTTATGTGCATAGAGGGAAACGGCATTGACGCGGATGTTCAGAGCGACGCGGCGGTGAACAAGGCGGGCATCGTCATTGCGACAACGCATTATGACGAGGTGAATCTGCTGTGCTGCCTTATCGCGAAAAAGCTCGGCGCAAAAAGAACTATCGCCAGAGTGCGCAACCCCGAATACTATAAACAGATAGACTTTATAAGAGAGGACCTCGGGCTTTCAATGGTGATCAATCCCGAGGCAATTACCGCCGACGAGATACTTCGTGTTTTGATAACGCCCGCCGCCGCAAAGGTCGAGGTGTTTGAAAAAGGCAAAATGGAACTGGTGGAGTACAAGATACCCGACAATTCCGAAATACTCGATTGCAGTCTGCTTGAGATTTACAAAAAGACGGGCATTAAGCTGCTGATATGCGCGGTTCAGCGCGACTCCGAGATATACATACCCGGCGGTAATTTCGTGCTCCGCTCGGGCGACAGGATAAGCATCGCGGCGACACATAAGGACATTGAGCGTTTTTTCAAGATATGCGGCTCTATCAAGGATAAAGTAAAGTCATGTATTATCGTGGGCGCGGGCAGAATAAGCTACTACCTGACAAGAAGTCTGCTGGGAATGGGTATGCACGTTAAAATAATCGAGAAGGATCTCGACAAGTGCAAACGGTTCGCACAGATCTTCCCGAAAGCCTCCGTTATACACGGCGACGGCACCGATCAGGACATGCTCGCCGAGGAGGGCATACACGACGCGGACGCGTTCGTCGCGGTCACGGGAATCGACGAGGAAAACATCATTATGTCGCTCTACGCCAAAAACAACTCCAACGCTAAAGTTGTCACCAAAATAAACCGCGAGAGCTATGTCGGACTGACGGGGCAGATAGGGCTTGACTGCATAATCTCTCCGAAATTCCTTGCAACAAGTTCGGTGCTTACTTATGTTCGAAGCCTTGACAACACCGAGAGCAGCATCGAATCCATTTATCACATTGTTGACAACCGCGTAGAGGCGGCAGAGTTCAAGATAACTGAAAAAATACCGCAGCTTATCGGTGTACCGCTCAAGGAGCTGAAGCTCAAAAAGAACATTCTTATATGCTCGGTGGTGAGAGGTCGGCAGGTCATTATACCGGACGGCAACACGATCATAGAAGCGGGAGATTCGGTGGTGGTGGTCTCCAAGGAACACCGCTTCTCCGATATACGGGAAATTTTATTGTAAACGATTGAGGTGAAAACGTCCAAACGGCTTCGGCTGCAAATTTTGTGACAATTTAAAAAGAAATGAACAAAACGTTAGTTTTCCATTATTTGTCAAAGATGACGCTTACGGGTTCGGCGCTGTTTCTTCTGCCCGCGATAGTAAGTCTTTGCTACAGCGAGTTTGAGACCGTGCCCGTTTTTCTGCTTACGGGAGCGGGTCTTGCGGCGCTCTCGCTGCCCATGACTCTGATAAAGCCCAAAACCAAGGATATGTACACCAAGGAGAGCCTTGTTATAGTAGCCATGCTCTGGATAGTGTTTCCGCTTGCGGGGGCTATGCCGTTCTTTATCAGCGGCGAGATACCGCGTTTTGTCGACGCTGTTTTCGAGAGCGTTTCGGGCTTTACGACAACAGGCTCGACGATACTTACCAACGTGGAGAGTCTGTCGCACGGAATGCTGTTCTGGCGCAGTTTCACGCACTGGATAGGCGGAATGGGCATTCTTGTGTTCGCGCTGGCGGTCTTTCCGTCGTCCAAAGACTCTATGTATTTAATGAGGGCGGAGTGCCCCGGTCCGCAGGTCGGGAAGTTCGTTCCCAAGGGAAAAAACACCGCAATGTATATGTACGCAATGTACGGTGTGCTTACCGTTGTGACGGTGGTACTGCTGTGTGCGGGAGGAATGCCGCTGTTTGACAGCCTTTGCCACGCAATGGGCACGGCGGGAACGGGCGGTTTCGGGATTAAAAACGCAGGCGTGGCGTTTTACAATTCGGCGTATATCGACGGCGTTATTACGGTGATGATGATACTGTTCGGCGTAAACTTCAACATTTTCTACTTTATGCTGATAAAACGCTTCAAGGACGTCGCCAAAAACCTCGAGCTGCGGGTGTATCTGATTATTTTAGCCGTCTCGACGCTGCTTATCGGCGCGAATATTTTCCCGATCTACAAATCGTTTGGCGAGAGTTTCCGTTACGCTGTTTTTCAGGTCGCGTCGATTATGACTACGACGGGCTTCGCGACGGCGGACTATAATCTGTGGCCCTCGTTTTCGCAGATGATATTGGTGCTGCTTATGCTTGTCGGAGCGTGCGCGGGGTCTACGGGCGGCGGATTTAAGGTGCAGCGGCTTATCATCGTGTTCAAGAATACGGCGAAGTTCTTCAAAAAGCTGCTCCATCCGAAGTCGGTCAATCTGGTCACAAGCGAGGACAAGGCAATGGACGCGGACACCGTTCACGGAGTACACTGCTACCTCGGGATATGCCTGTTCCTGATGCTGGGGTCGATGCTGCTGGTGTCGCTCGACAATCAGGATTTCGCGACGTCGTTCACCTCGGTGGCGGCTTGCTTCAACAACATAGGCCCAGGAATTAACAAGGTCGGTCCTATGGAGAATTTCTCGTTTTTCTCCGATTTTTCGAAATGCGTTCTGTCGCTGGATATGCTGCTGGGGAGACTTGAGTGTCTGCCGATAATGATGCTTTGCGTCCCTGCCGTGTGGAAGAAGAAATTCTGATATGTGAATATTTTGTCAATTCCCATTCGCTTAACAGTGAGTGGGAATTTTCTTAAAAGTCTAAATTGTCCATATTGAAATCGCTTTTTTTGCTTGCGATGACAGGCGATTGTGTTGTATAATCAAATTAAAGAAATCGTATACATTTTACAGGGAGGAACTTATTATGGCACTCGGCAATGTAATTGTAGGACAATCAGGCGGCCCAACCTCGGTTATTAACTCCAGTCTCGTCGGTGTATTTAAGACCGCTAAAGATGCGGGTTGTCCTCATGTCTACGGAATGAGAAACGGTATTGAGGGATTTTTACAAGAGCGTTACATCGATTTGTCAGATTATATAAGGAACGATCTGGATATCGAGCTGCTCAAGCGCACACCGTCGTCATTTCTGGGAACGTGCCGTTACAAGCTCCCTGATTTCTCCAAGGACGAAGCCGTGTACAAAAAAATATTTGAGATACTGAAGAAAATGGATATCAAGCACTTCTTCTATATCGGCGGAAACGACTCAATGGATACTATTGACAAGCTGTCGAAATACGCCGAGGTAATAAAGAGCGATATCACGTTTATCGGTATACCCAAGACTATCGACAACGACCTTGCGATGACCGACCACACTCCCGGATACGGCAGCGCGGCGAAATATATCGCCTCCGCGATGAAAGAGATAATCCGCGACGCGAACACCTACCCCAATGAGTCGGTAAATATCGTCGAGATAATGGGACGTGACGCGGGCTGGCTGACGTGCGCCGCTACGCTTTCGCGCTCGGAGGACTGCGCGGGTCCCGATATTATTTGCCTGCCCGAGACGGTTTTCGATTATAATAACTTCATTAATAAAATAAACGAAGCGCGTTCGCGGAAAAAGGTCATTACGATCGCAGTTTCCGAGGGTATCAAGACCGCCGACGGCAAGTACGTCTGCGAAGCGAACAAGCGCGCAATGAACGAGGACGCGTTCGGACATAAGGCGCTGGGCGGTACGGCGCTCTACCTCGCGGACTTTATTGGCGCGGAGCTCGGGATAAAGAACAGAGGTATCGTGTTCTCGACGCTCCAGAGATGCGCGTCGCATATCGTTTCGCGCCGCGATATTACGGAGGCGTTCACTGCGGGCGCGGACGGAGTTCAGCTCGCACTCAACGGCGAAACGGGAAAAATGATAATCTTCGAGAGAATTTCCAATAACCCCTATCAGCTTAAGACCGCGTCATGCCCCGCTTCTGCAGTAGCAAACGTTGAAAAACTCGTTCCCAAGGAGTGGATAATCAGCGACGGCACTTACGTTTCAAAGGAGTTCTTCGAGTACGCGCGGCCGCTGATAATCGGTGAGCTGTCGCCGTTTATGGTGGACGGTCTGCCGCGACATCTGTTTATTGACTAATTGGATTCCTCCCAATTAACAATACTTTTTACATTGAAGGGCCGCGCTTATGGGCGCGGCTTTTCATTTTCATTTACAATACAAGAAGGCCGCAGAAATTATCCGCAGCCTTCTTGTATTTTGAGATCAGTTTTATTTTTCCATATATTCCATCATGGCACGCGCGGTCTTTTTCGCGTCCTCTACCGCGTGTACTACGGTGAGCGGTCCGGTGATAACGTCGCCCGCCGCGAACACTCCCTCGCGCGTGGTCATATTGTTTTCGTCGACCATAAGCAGACCCTTTGCCGTACCCGCGAGATGAGCGGTCGAAAGTATCAGCTTATCCTTGGGACGCTGGCTCACCGCGATAATTACGGAGTCTGCGGGAACCAATTCCTCACCGTCCTCATAGCCCGCGATTTTCCCCTCCTCGTTGATTATTGAGGTCTTGAACACGGGACCCTCGGGGGTAATGCGCGTTATTTGTTTGCCGAAAATAAACTCCGCGCCGTCGAGCTTTGCGTAGCTCATTTCGTGAGAGCTCGCCGAGGCGTGTATTCCGCGCGAGAACAGCATTACGCGCTGCGCTCCGTAGCGAAAAGCCGTCCGCGCAACGTCCATAGCGACGTTGCCCATACCGATAACGGCGACCGTTTCGCCAAGCTCGTGATGAGCGGGATTTTCAAGATAGGAAATGCCGAAGTGAACGTTCGCGAGACATTCGCCCTCGATATTGAGCGTTCTCGGACGCCACGCTCCCGTGCCGATGAAAACCGAGTTGTAGCCGTCGCGGAAGAGATCGTCTATCTTCAGCGCGCCGCCTATCGTCGTATTCAGTCTTATCTGAACGCCCAACTTGTCAAGCAGCTGCTTGTAGCGGTCGATTACGGTGTTCGACAAGCGGAACTCGGGAATGCCGTAGCGCAGCATTCCGCCGATGTCGTTCTTGCGCTCGAAAATGGTAACGCTGTAGCCGTTCTTCGCGAGTATCACGGCGACGGTAATTCCCGCGGGACCCGAGCCGATTACCGCGACGCGCTTGCCGTTGCTTGGCGCGCATTCGGGACGAATACGGCTGAGATATGCGTCCGAGACAAAGCGCTCGATATCGTAAAACTGCACGGGCGTATCCTTTTTTCCGAGAACGCAGTGACCCGCGCACTGCGCTTCGTGATTGCAAACGGTGGCGCATACGACGCTCAGCGGATTGTTCTCAAACAGCTCCGCGCCCGCCTCCATGACCTTGTTGTCCTTAAATTTCTGAATGATTTTCGGGATAGGCGTGTGCACGGGGCAGTACTCCATACACTGTGGCTTTTTGCAGTTAAGGCAGCGGTTGGCTTCGGTCTCTATTCTTAATGACATAGTTCAATTCTCCTTGTACAAACGGTATACGATTACATACTGTAAATATAACACATTCCCGTAAATTTGTCAACAGATTTATGTCGAATTAAAAACAAAACCCCGAAAATGGTTTGTTTTTGTCCGTTTTGGAAATAACGGAAAAAGGAGACCGCTATCGATCTCCCGTGCTTTTCAATACAGTACCGCCTTGCCGTAAGATGCAATATAAAACCCGCTTCTGGCAGGGTGGGTAAGATCGCCCGACGTTTTCACGCTCCCGCCAACCGTAAGCCGAGGCTTACGAGAGGTCTGCAATCCGCCGCCGGAGCCGAAATCCCGTTTACAATGTGTTGGATTATAGTAGCACACATTCGCGAGTAAGGCAGTAGTATAAACAATATTATTCTTTCCGCAGCTGCTGAAATTATTCGTTCACGCCGTCAAACTTCTCCAGATCTTCAATATCCAACTCGGGAAGCTCCGCAAAACGCTTCAGGAACATTTCGCCCGCCGCGTTGTATTCCGCGTCGTCATCCACGGTCGCGAGCATCGGCTCTCCGTCCGTTACAATCTCCTTGAGTACGACAAATTCCGACGCGCCCTCTTCTTCATCGTAGTCGGCGGGGATAAGCGCGTAATATACTGCGCCGTCCAACTCCGCGCGGTCTACAAACTCAAACCGCGTTACGTTTCCTTCCTCGTCCTCAAGCTCGATAATTCCTTCGTCCTCGTCAAGGAAAGCCTCTTCATTTTCAGCCATATCCCGCCGCCTTTCTTTGCATGAAATTTTCTTTTAAAAAGAACCACGCTTGTGCTTATATTTTACACTAACAGCGGGCTGTTGTCAAGAGGAAATTTCGGGAAACGCGCGTTTTTCACGTTATTTACATAATAATCATTACTTTCAACAAAACAGATAGTAAAAATATATACAAAACGCCTATGGAAAAATTGAAAATTTCTATTGACTTTTAACAAAAAATATGGTATCATTATATCAAGGAAAGAGAGAACCCGAAGACAAGCCGAGAGGTCGGTACGGGGTCTCCTTTAAATACACCGAAAGGAGTTCAGTCCAATGGAAAGCTGAGTTTAAGGCAGTAAGGTGAAGGCTTGGTAGAGTCTAGCCGCTACTTTGAAAGGAGTTACTCCAATGGCTTGATGAACTTGCAGAGGGAAAAAATTTCAGCTTTAAGCAGAAAGGAAGCGAGTCCGATGGAAACAATTGAAAAACCTTTTGATCTGTCTGCGGAGTCGCAACCCGCCGACCGCTGAGGTTAAATATATGGCGAAGATTTGCGCGGGATAATCTCCCGAAAACGCAAAAACCGCCGCGACAACGGTGTTTTACCGAATTACAAACCGCAGAGGTTTCAGGCAGTCCGCAGATATTTTCAACCGCGTTAAGCGTTTACATAGATAAGCCGAATCGAAAGTGGTGATTGCGATGTGCGCTTTAATCGAAGGGGAACGAAAATATTAGCTCGCGGAGCTTAACGAAAGGATTGAGTCCGATGTCCGATAAAATTTGCTCAACGATCAAATTTTAATAAGGAGTACGGTCCGATGTAATATCAAATTTAACAATTGAATATTTTGAGTCCCCGTGAGAAACGGGGACTCATTTGTTTACGCCGCTATAACGGATAAGCGGAGAGCCGCTAAGCTCTCCGCTTTTTTATTATCCGTTGAAGAAGATAACCGTGCCCGCGTTTCGGGTCTCGTCTATCGCATTCTGCATACGGTCGAACAATTCGGCAAAACGCATACTGTGAATGCTTGCGGAGAGCCTTATTGCCCCCACGCGCATCGTAAGCGGGATACCTCTGCCGTTGAAATCGACGGGCTGCCCGTTCAGGTCGATCACCTTTCGGGCGGTCTGCTCGGCGGCGGTCTTGTCGTCCGTTCCCGTTACCACGGCGAACTCGTCACCGCCTATACGGAACGCCGCCATTGTGTCGCCTGCCGCCGCGTCTACACGGTGGAAAGCCTCGCGGATGACCACGTCGCCCGCGTCTCTGCCGATGTTTTTATTGACCTCCGTGAAATTCACAATGTCAAAGCAAAGCACCCAATTGTCGCGCTCCGTCGGTCTGAGTTCGTTGTAAAGCTCGGTAATATCTACTCGTCTGCCCATATAAATTCCTCCTTTAAACGTGCGTTCGTCGGGGATTATCCGCGGAAATATCCCCGTAGAATGCCATTCCGTTCTGAATTTTGATGGAGAAACGCCCCACAGCTTGCGGAAAGCTCTTGTGAAAACCTCAGGGGAATTGTAGCAGTATTTCATTGCGATCTCGGTCAGCGTCATATCGGTATGCGCGATGTCCTCCGCGCTTCTCGTAAGCCGGCGTTTGGCGATGTATTCCTTGAGGCTCGTGTGTGTGCAGTAACGCCACACCTTTTGCAGCGCCGACAGCGAACAAAAGCACGCCGCCGCGACATCCTCCTGCGTTATGCCGTTGCACAAATTATCCTCAATGTAATTCACCGCGTCCGCAAAAATACAGAAATTCTTCATTGCTCCACCTCCGTTACAGACAGCGCTTATCTGTGATTATATTGTAGCATACTTTTTCTTTTCTGTCTTGATTTTTTGAGCATATTTTCGCGAAAAAAACTCTCCGAAAAACGGGGAGTTTTCGTTTAAATAAAGTGACTTTATCGATAAGCCGAGTTCTGTCGTGTATGATCATCTATCTAGCCCCGCCGTCGCCGACGGGATCAAGCCACCTTTCAACGGGGCGCGCCGAGCAGACGCGTTATCCCCCGCACCAATCGGTGTTGCATCGGATAGGGTTTACATGGCAGTACGCTCTCGCGCACTCCGGTGAGCTCTTACCTCGCCTTTCCATCCTTACCGTTTTCCCTTTTCAAGGGTTGCGGCGGTATATCTCTGTTGCACTTGCCCTAAGGTCGCCCTCGGCTGACGTTATCAGCTACCCTGCTCTGTGATGCTCGGACTTTCCTCATTGCGCTCTCACGCACCGCGATCATATAATAAAGTCACTGTTAGATTATAGCATATTTTTGCAGAATTGTCAAGAGCGCAGAATTGCAGTTTTTTGCAGCACTCCCCGTGATATTATAAATTCGGAAGGAGGAATGCTTATGAAGGACTACGGGACTGTTCGTTCGACCGTGCGCCCCGAGACGTTCAGGGTCGACGAGTACAGCGTCTGGAAGTGCTCGGATATACGTGAGGTTTCCGAGAATGTCGGCGAGGAAAATGAGTTTGTCGGCTGGGAATATGAAATGGCGCGGTACGACAAAAACGAATTCATCAAAATGCAGATATCCGAGAGCGCGGATCTTTCGGAACAGATAACCAACACGCAGCTTGCCTTGTGCGAGCTTTGCGAAGATATGGAGGTATAATATGGTAAAGGTTTACGTTAAGCTGATACGCCAAGGGCTGAAGACCCTTGACAACGTTCCGCCAAAATGGCGCGATAAGGTCGCCCGCGAATTGGAAGCGGGTGATTGAATATGGACGTTACGGCAATTATAGTCGCCGTTCTTTCGCTTATGGGAACGCTCGGCGGATCGCTGGGCGGCATCGTCGTAAGCAGCAAGCTGACGGCGTATCGGATACAGCAGCTCGAGGAAAAGGTCGCCGAGCACAACAATTTTGCGCGGCGTATGCCCGTTATTGAAGAGCGCATTGAGCAAATGGAAAAGCGTTTTAACAGAATGGAGGAACATAATGAAAATTGACTGGCAGAGAAAATTGACGAGCCGCAAGCTGTGGGTGAGCGTCGCGGGATTTATCGCGGGAGTTATCGTTCTTGCAAACGGTTCGCAGGAGACCGCCGATAAAATTTCGGGAGCGATACTCTCGGGAGCGGCGGTCGTCGGCTACGTCCTCGGGGAGGGCTTGGCGGACAGCAATCAGAAGGAGGACGGGGACAGATGAGTATGACATTCAGCGCAATAGCGACTTTTTCGGACTGCTTTAAGCAGAATCGCAAAATGCCCAACGGCTTCCCCGAAGGCATAATCGTTCACTCCACGGGCGCGGATAATCCTACGCTAAAGCGTTACGTCAACGCGCCCGACATTTGCGGAGTAAATTCCAATAAAAACTATTTCGGCGGCGAAAACTCAAATGACGTAACTCCGCACGGCGTTATCGGAAAGGACAAGGACGGAGCGGTCAGGGCGGCGCAGATACTCCCTTACAATATATGCTGCTGGGGCTGCGGAACGGGAAAAAACGGCTCGTACAACTACAAGCCCGCATACATTCAGTTTGAGATCGCCGAGGATTCACTGAACGACAAGACGTACTTCGAGCAGGCGTTTGAGCTTATGGCAAAGGTATGCGCGGAGCTTATGGAGCAATTCCCGACAATAAGGCTCGAGAATGTGATCTCCCATAAGGAGGCGTGTGCGCGCGGCTACGCGAGCAATCACGGCGACCCTGAGAACTGGCTCTCGAAATTCGGCAGGGATATGAACTGGTTTCGTGACAAGGTCAAGGACTACATAAATACCCCGAACGCCGCGCCTGTTCCCGACGGCACGCTTTACCGCGTGCAGATAGGCGCATTCAGAAGCAGACAGAACGCCGAGAATTATCTCAAGGAAGCAAAGGCAAAGGGCTTTGACGGATTTATTGTCAAAGCGGGTTAACACAAAAACAGCCCTTGACCGCGGTCAAGGGCTGTTGAGCATAAAAAAATCCCCGGGACGAGGGGCGTCCCGGGAAAACACAGAAAGGAGGTAAAATGAAAAACATTGAGATTGTCTTAAACTACGCCGCCCTTGTTGATATAAACGGGGAAGTCGGCGGAACCTGTGATCGTGCGGTTTTTCGTGATAGTAACGTCCTTGTCCGCGATTGCGTTGATGAACGTTGCCTTCTCCTCGATAACCGCGCCCTGCATTACGATACTGTCCTTGATAACCGCGCCCTTGCCTACCTTAACGCCGCGGAACAGAACGGAGTTCTCGACAATGCCGTCGATAATGCAGCCGTCCGCGATAAGCGATGATTTGACGGAGCAATCAATACCGTACTTCGCGGGAGCGACGTCGCGCACCTTGGTGTAGATCGGCGTATCGAGCGAGAATACCTCGCGCGATATTTCGCGGTTCTTCATATCCATAGTCGCCTTGTAGTAGGTCTTCATTGAGTCGATTATCTCGAAATACTTGTCGTACTTGTAGCCCATTATCTTGAAATCGTGCAGCTTGTGCTGGAGGATATCCGTTTCAAAGCTGTACAGGCTGCGGCATTCGCTCTCGCGGATAAGACCGTCGAGGAACGCTCTGCGCATAACGTAAACGTTTAGCGCGACGTTCATTTCGCCGCTGATAGCGGGTCTTGCCAGCACGTCGTAAACAACATTGTCCTCGTTGACGCAGAGAACGGTCTGTGTGAGCGCTCTCTCAACGGAGTAAACTCCGCTGCCGTAAACGCAGGTGATATCCGCGCCGTTCTTCTCATGGAAGTCAACGATAGGGCGCAAATCCATATTCGCGATAACGTTGCTGTCCGCCATAACGACGTATTCCGCGTTGCTCTCGCGGATAAACTCCGCCGAGCCCGCAAGCGCCTCAAGTCTGCCGCGGTAAATACCCGTACCCTCTCTTCCGTAGGGCGGGAGAATATGCAGACCGCCCGTCTTTCTCGCAAGATCCCACTCCGAGCCCATGCCGAGGTGGTTCATCAGCGAATAGTAATTCTGTTTAGTGATAATGCCGACCTGTGTAATGCCCGAGTTTACCATACCCGACAGCGGAAAATCCACCAGACGGTATTTGCTTCCGAACGGAACGCTTGCCATCGCTCTCGCCTTGGTCAATTCGGGAAGGGTTTGTTCGTGCATATTAGCAAAAATCAAGCCCAGAACTTTAGCCATACTTGCCATATCAAACGATCCTCCTATATTATATATCCTTAGAAATCATAGCCTTAGGCGGCGCGACCGCTTTGTCCGAAACGCTTACGCGGTGTCCGATAACCGCAACGCCCCACTGCGATTTATCCTCGATAAGCTCGGGACGCTCGCCGATATGCGCGCCCTCACCAATAACGCAGTCCTCGCCGACGATAGCGTACTCGATAACCGCACCCTTCTTGATAACGGAATTCGGCATTATAATGGAGTCGCGCACGATAGCGCCCTCCTCGACGGTAACGCCCGCGAACAGCACCGAGAAATCGATCATACCGTTGATATCGCAGCCCTCCGCGATCATCGAGTTCTCAATTCTCGACTGCGGACCTGCGTAGTGCGGCGGCATAACGGGGTTACGCGAGTAAATTTTCCAGCTGTCGTCCAGCAGGTCGAGCGGAACGTTCGGGTCGAGAACGTCCATATTTGCCTCCCAAAGAGAGTCGATAGTGCCGACGTCTTTCCAGTAGCCGTCGAAATGGTAAGCGACCATTTTCTCCTTGTTCTCCAGCATTGCGGGGATTATGTTTTTGCCGAAGTCCTTGGTCGCGCCCTCGTCGTTTTCGTTGTCGATGAGGTACTTGCGCAGTTTTGACCATGTAAACACGTAAACGCCCATTGACGCGAGATTCGATTTCGGCTCTTTCGGCTTCTCCGCGAACTCGTAGATAACGTCGTCATCGTCCACGCTCATGATACCGAAACGCGGAGCCTCCTCCCACGGCACTTCAAGAACGGCGATAGTAGCGTCCGCATTGTGCTGCTTGTGGAAATCGACCATCTTGGAGTAATTCATCTTGTAAATGTGGTCTCCCGAGAGTATAGCCACATATTCGGGATTGTATCTGTCAATAAAGCTGATATTCTGGTAAATGGCGTTCGCCGTACCCGAATACCATGACTTGCCCGCCGCTGTCTCGTAAGGCGGCAGAACGTGCACGCCGCCGTGCGCGCGGTCGAGACCCCAAGGCTGACCGTTGCCGATATACTCATTGAGCACCATCGGCTGATACTGTGTCAGCACGCCGACCGTGTCGATACCCGAGTTTACGCAGTTTGACAGCGGGAAATCAATAATTCTGTATTTTCCGCCGTAAGGAACGGCGGGCTTTGCCATGTCCTGAGTAAGCGCGTAGAGACGGCTGCCTTGTCCGCCCGCCAGCAACATAGCGACGCACTCTTTTTTAATGTGGTTCATAAAGTTTCCTCCCAAAAATTATTTGCCGTTATTTTTTGCCTTTTCCGTTTTCTCGGTATCGGGCTTTGTTTCCTTAGCTTCGGGCTTTTCAGCCGCTGCGGTTTTTTCAGGCATTTCAGCCTTTTCGGTTTTCTCCGTTTTCGCGGACTTTTCTCCCTTTTCAGACTTATTGTCTGTGTGAGGGTGAACGAGCGTTTCCGTAAACTCCGCGTCTACCGCTTCGGGGTCGCGGATATTGACAGGCTTGAGGTACATTACCGACATAGGCGGAATGTCAAGCGATATCCTGTACTGCTCGCTGTGCATAGGCTCTTTTTTCGCAGTAACGGTTTTGTTGGTAATGCCGCTGCCGCCAAACTTTACATCGTCCGAATTGAATATCTCTTCATAGTCCGCAAAGTACGGAACGCCTATTTCGTAGACCTCATGGCGCACAGGCTGGAAGTTGCACACGACGATGATCTCGTCCTTGTTCTTGGCGATACGCCTGAACGCGATAACGGAGTTCTGGTTGTCCTCCGCCGATATCCAGTGGAAGCCCTCCCAACTCGTATCGCACTCCCACAGCGCGGGAGTTTCCTTGTACAGCTTGTTGATAGCCTTTACATACTCGTGATACTTGTAGTGCGGTTCAAATTCCAGAACCTCCCAATCGAGCTGCGACTGGAAATTCCACTCCTTGTACTGAGCAAACTCCTGTCCCATAAACATCAGCTTTTTGCCGGGGTGAGCCATCATATAGCCGAGGAATGTCCTCATCGAATGGAAACGGTACTCGCGCGGTCCGCCCATTTTGTCGAGCATAGAGCACTTTCCGTAAACCACCTCGTCGTGGCTTATCGGGAGCACATAGTTCTCGGAGAATGCGTAGTAGAACGAGAAAGTAACCAGATTGTGGTTGTATGGTCTGCCGAGCGGATCCATGCTCATATAGCGGAGCATATCATTCATCCAGCCCATATTCCACTTAAAGTTGAAGCCCAATCCGCCGATGTCAGCGGGCTTTGTTACCATAGGCCAAGCGGTCGATTCCTCCGCGATCATAAGGATATTCGGGTGCTCCTTAAATACCGCCGCGTTTAGCTTCTGCAGAAACGCGATGGCCTCGATATTCTCCTTGCCGCCCTGCTTGTTCGGGCGCCACTCGCCCTGTCTGCGGTCATAATCGAGATAAAGCATCGAAGCCACTGCGTCCACGCGCAGCCCGTCGATGTGGTACTTCTCTATCCAGTAATTCGCGTTGGAAACAAGATATGACTGAACCTCAGGCTTTCCCCAATCGAATATATGAGTGCCCCAGTTTTTATGCTCGCGCTTGAGCGGATCGACATACTCGTAGCAGCTCTCGCCGTCCCATTCGTACAAGCCCGCTGCGTCCTTAGGAAAATGTGCCGGAACCCAGTCCACGATAACGCCGATACCCGCCTGATGGCATTTATCAATAAACGCCATAAAGTCGTGCGGCGTACCGAAACGCGAGGTAGGCGCGAAATAGCCGATCTGCTGATATCCCCACGAGCCGTCAAACGGATATTCGCCGATAGGCATAAGCTCGACGTGAGTGTAGCCCATTTCCTTGACATAAGGAATAAGCGCATCGGCAAGCATTTTATAGCTGAGATAGTTCTCACCGGATTTTCTCCACGAGCCGATATTTACCTCGTAAATGTTTATCGGGCTTTCATAGACATTGGTCTTTGAAAGCGTGTCCATATACTTCTTGTCTTTCCATGCGTATCCCTCGATATCGAAGAACTTTGTAGCCGTGTTCGGACGCAGTTCCATGTGATACCCGTAGGGATCTGCCTTGAGCTTAATAAGCCCGTCTGGAGCTTCCACGCTGTACTTGTAGTTGTCGAATTGCTTAATGCCCTCGACATAAAGCTCCCAGATACCGCCGTCGCTGATCTTATTCATATAGTTCAGCGTTCTGTCCCAATGGTTGAAATCGCCGACTATACTTACCGACTTTGCATGAGGTGCCCAACATCTGAAAACAACGCCGTTCTTTTCCTTATGCGAGCCGAAAAAATCATAAGCGTGCGCATTCTCTCCCTGGTGGAACAAATGCAGCGGTACATTGTATTGCTCGGGAACAACAATTGCCATGTTATCAATACCTCCCTTTGGAGCCTGTTCCTGTCAAGCTCCGTTCTCTGTAAAAACGCGTCACACCCGATTTGATTATTTTCACCAAAAACCAAACCAAAGCGCCGTGTTTCTTTATTACTATTGTAGCATATTTGCTAAAATTTTGCAAGTGTTTTGTTAATTTTTATGGAATTTAACATTTTCTTGTTAATTTTTTGGCAATTTTACACAACAAAAAAATGAAAATTGATTGAAAACGTTTTCATTGTTAATTTATCAAGAATTTTTTGCTGTATTTGCCAATATCTGGTAGAGATGAGAGTAAGGCACGGTGAACGCTGCCTTTACGGCAAGAGGTTTATTCTTTGAGGTGTGGGCATTTGGATTGGGCTACCTGTCCGTTTGAACTTTTCTCCCACGCACAGCTTCTCTCTCCATTGCCGCACTTTTCCCCCGCTGTTTTGTAACGGAAAACAAACACAAAAACGTTAAAAATCTTTACACTGTGACACTCAAAAACACAGAAACCCCTATCGGCTGGATTAGTAAGCAGACAGGTGGCAACATTCAAACCCATAGAAAAGGTAATATCGCCCTAAATTCAAAATCATTGGAAAATATGGAAAGGGGAGAGGGCGAATTGACGCAAACGTCAAACCTGGAGAGCGCGAGAGGAAACCCATAGGGGAGGGGGAACTACGCATTTTTGTCGGATTTTGTTGTTAGGATCAATGAAGCTGATCCGCCCTCCCCGAAAGGTTTCCTCTCGCAACCGTACGCCAACACATAAAAATGAAACGAAACTACAACAAAACACAAATAGGCTTTTGCCGCCACAAAACAACATTGAAATTAAGATGCTCGCGGCAAGCGCAGTGTTATCCCCAAATAATGTTTAACTTCCTACGGCTACGGCTATAACGCTTATATCGTCGTCGCGTCCGTTTTCGGCAGCACGTGCCGCCTTAGCTATCCGTTCGGAGAGTTCGCACGGCTCAACGCGCTGCGACAGCTCCCTTGAAAGCCACTTTTCGTCCAGAACCGCGCCGTCGGTCGTCATTACAATAACGTCGCCGACCCCGATGGTGAACCTTTGCGCAGGTACGGTGAGCTTACCGCCCAGCCCCGCGGGCGGCGAGGACAGCGCTGCTCTGATGAGTTTATTCGCCGACTTTATATATGTAGTCGCCGCGCCCGCCTTGTATACGGCGCATTCGCCGCTGTTCAGGTCTATACGGCAGATGTCGAGCGTGGCAAAGCTCTCGTCCGCGCTCTTCACCATAAGCACCGTGTTTACCGTTTCAAGAGCGGCAGGCAGAGATATTCCGCCTTTCAGCAGCTTTGACAGCACGGAACACGCCATTGCCGAATCGACCCGTGCGCGGCTGCCCGTTCCCATGCCGTCCGAGAGAATAACATACAGCGCTCCCGAAGCGTCGGTGAACGTGTCATAACAATCGCCGCAGACATTGTTCTGTCCGCGCGGAAGCTGATACGCGCCTATCTTTGCGGAAAGCGCGGTGCGTTCGTTCGCGGTTATGCGGTAGCGTCCGCTGCTGCCCGTTATCTCGGGGAGCTCCAGATCGCGTCCTAACGCCTTGATGAGCAGCGTTCCAAGATATTCCTTGGTAACGCGCGGCTCGGTCGTGCCGTATGCCTCGAATTTCAGCTTGCCGCGCTTGTCAAACATCACGAATGCCTGCGGCAGCTCCACGCCGTTCTCGCGGAGTATCTTCTCGGCGCGTTTTTCCGACGGCCTCGCGCGGTTCGCCGACTTCACCTCCGATTTAAGACTGCCCAAATCACGCAGAATATCGCGCAAGCCCTCCAGCTGATCGACATAAATTCTCCGCAGCTCGCGAACGCGGCGCTCGTCCGACGCCGCCGAAAGGAAACGTGAATACTCGGATGTGATTGCGCGCATAACTCCGCCCTTATTGACGCACTCCTCCGCGCACTCGGGCGACATGGAAAATTCGGTAAGTTCAAATCCCGTGCGAAGCTGCATTACCAGCCGCGAAAATTCCTTGCGGAACTGTTCGTATTTTTTCCCCCAGCATATCATGGAATTCGGACAGCTGCGGCACGCCTTGTCCGCGGCGCGTTCGGCTACCTGCTCGGGGCTCAGTGAGTATTTGCGGTCAAGAGTGTCCGCCGCCGCGTTTATTCCCGAGCCGATACCGCCTATCGCGTCCGCCGCGAAATTAAGACGTTCGCGCAGCATAAGCGCGACGGTGCTGTCCGAAAAATCGCTCTCGGGCACTTTGATCTTCTCAATAGGTATGCAGATAAACGCCGCCGCGGAGACCACCGCCTCGACAAGTATCTTCCAAGAATCCTCGCCTATACCGAGTACCGGAATACCTGCGGCACAAAAAAACACAAACCCCACTGACCGCGCTATTTTTCCGTATTTCGTGAACGCACAGCTCGCCGCCGCCGAAAATGCGATAAGCGCCGCGTTCGTCACAGCCGTAATACCGTTTGCGCAAAAACCGAGAAGAGCGGGTACGGCGATGACCGCATACCACGCCAGTCCCCTCCGCGCGGTCACGACAAGCAGAACAAAGCCGAGTATAAGACCGCCGATATTCGCGAACGGATAGTCCAGCGCGCCCAGCGAGATAAAACCGAGCGCCGCCGCAATTCCGCATAACGTGCAATCGCGCGGCTCGGAAACGTCTATCCCGCGCACCTTTTCCGTATCGCACAACAGGCACACGCAAAGCGCAAGCACTCCCGAAACGAGCGCCGACACTATCACGCGCAGAAGTTCCGAGGTATCACCCGTCTCGGATATTCTCGCGAAAAACACCGCGAACGCAGCTGCGAAAAAGCGCTCCCCCGCGCGTAATTTCGCGTTGTTAAGGTCGGGAATGACCCGTGCCGCCAGCACGATCGCGATCGCCGCCAAGCTCAATAGCGCAGTCGGAAAGCCGCGCAGCAGCGCTCCCAACGCGCCGCCGAGCGCCGCGCAGACACAGCGTTTTCCCGACAGACCCGCGACCAGAGCCGCCGCTGCGGGAGCCGCAGTAAGTCCGGACGAGCCGAGTTCCGCCCCCAGACCCAGAACCGCCCAGACCGCGTTCTCCTTTAAAAAATCCCCCCAGTGCGAGAAGTCCGTTTCCCGCTTAAATAATGCCGCTTTGTCAGTCATTTTCTCTAACGTCCTTTCGATTGATTTTCCCCAAATTACAATTCGGTTATTATATAATATCACCGAGACTCTGAAAATGCTGTCATAAACGGTTGTTGAAAACGGAGCGTTTTTGAGGGCTTTGCGCGGATTTTTCGGGATAGCGGATATATTCGGCGGCAAACAAAAAATCCCCCCGAATTTCTTCGGGGGAATATGCCGTTTCAGGGAATTGCGTGATATTCGCTTACACGCCGCCATTCTCGGTAGAGTAGACCACGCTGTCTCCGTCAAGTATCTCAAAGCCGCCGTTGTCGCCCTCAATGACGATCCCGCAGCCGTTAGGAGCGCCGTCATCGGGCAGGTCGATCTCGACCATTTGAGCCTTGCCGTCGTCGCCGACAGTGTATTCCGTGACGGTGCCCTGTACCTCCTTGCCGTTTACAAAGAAGCTGAACGTCTTTGTGATATTGTCCATAACAGCACCGTCGGTTGCCGCGTTTGCGGTAACGAGCGACAGAGCGCCCGTTGCGGTTATGGCGGCAGCGATAAGCAGCGGTTTAATATTAAAGTGTTTCATTGGTTTATCCTCCTCGATACGCGACAAAACGGCAGTCTTGATTTTCTCGGCGCTTTTGTCGGCAGCCGTTTCCTCGTCAAAGCATTTTTTCAGCAGTTCTTCAAGCATGATCAAAACCCCTTTTCGTCAGATATTCTTTAAGTTTATTTCGTGTTCGGGAGAGCACAGAGCGGATCGAGCCTTCCGATATATTCATCCGTTCAGCTATCTCGGGAGTACTCTCGCCGTAGAAGTAATATCTCGCGAACACCTCGCGTTCTTTCTCCTGCAATTGCTCAAGCCCCTTGTCAAGACATCGCAGCATATCGTGCAGCCGCGCCGCGTCCTCAACGGAAAATTCGCTTGGTATCTCAAGCTCCGAAATATCCTCGCACGGCGGTTTCACGGATTTGAAACGATCCTTGACCGCGTTCCTCGCCATCGCCGAAAGATACGAACGGAAACCCGTTTTCGTGTCGAGATTTTCCCTATGCTGCCAAAGCGAAAAGAAAACGTCCGAGCAAAGCTCGTCAATATCCTGCTCCGAAAACGTTCCGCGCGAAAAATTGCGGATAACGGTGCGGACGTATCCCGTATAGCAGTCGATAATCTCTTTCAATGCAGCCGTATCGCCTTTTCTCAGCTTTACGGCAAGCGTTTTTTCCTTTGTCTGCATATCCTCACGACCTCCAAGCGAAATGCTGCGCAGCAATCGTTTTTTGCCCTCTCACTATTATATACGACCCGTTTTTAAAAACGCGGCAAAATCTTTTGTATTTTCTTATTTGCTGTGCTTACATTGCTGCCAACACTATATTATAATGTATCATCAAAAAAGCATTGCACTGAATGGGGATTTTTTACACAAGTGTTTAATATTTTCCTTCATATCAAATTTGATATTGTATTATTTAACAAATAAATTGTGCAAAATCCACAAAAATCAAACTTTATATTGCAAATTTTTTCGGAGAATGCTATAATTTTATTATAGCAACAGTTCTTCTTTGACAAGGAGTTTTAATATGAAAAATAATTCGATCAAGCAGAAAACCTCAATCAGAACACAGATGATTCTGATCGTGAGCCTTGTGTTTACGCTGCTGATAATCGGCACGGTCACGGCGGGTATAATCTCCGGCTACGTAAGTATCGAGAATACCGTAAACGCCGATCTCGTCACTATTCAGCAGTTCTCCGACCACACATTCGCGACTGCCCTCAAACAGGCTAAGACGGAGGCGACAAAGCCCGCTGCCGAGTTTGACAGAACCTGTGCGCTAGGCATAAACAACGGTATCAAATACGCGGACAGAATGCTGGAGGGAACCGTTTTTTCGGAGTGTGCGCTTGTGGATACCAACGGAAGTGTCCGCACGACCTACGAGCTTTTTGACGATAAGCTCGCGTCGCTTGAAAGCGTTCAGAGATCTATGGAAAGCAGCGAGCCTCAGATCTCGTCTACTGTCGATTTTAACGGAAATTTGCGCTTCGTCATTTCGGTAAAGTGCAAAATGGGCGCGTTTATCGTAACTATGGACGGCTCGTATTTCAGTGACCTTATCGCGGATAAAGCGGTAGCCGATACAGGTAGCGTTTTCCTTATCGACAACAACGGCAAGATGATTGCCAACGCCGACCCCTCCGTCGTTCAATCACAAGTCAACTACATAGATATGGCAGAAAAGGACGCTTCTCACAAATCGACCGCCGAGCTTTTCCAAAAGATGACGGGCGGCGAAACAGGCGTTTCAGGTTTTACCTTCAACGGCGTGAAGAACATCTGCGCTTACGGCACCGTTGACGGCTCGGACGGCTGGGCATACGGCGTTACCGCGCCCGAAAGCGAAATGCTGTCAGCTATGTATATGATAATCGTCGCGCTAGTGATATGTTCGCTTGTATTTCTCGCGGGTGGTATCGTCGCTATTGCCGCATACGCAAACAGAATTTCCAAGCCTATCAAGGGAATGTCGCACCGTATGACGCTTATGGCTCGCGGAGATCTGTACACGCCTGTTGATATTGTCAACCGCTCGGACGAAATAGGCGTTCTGGCGTATGAATTCGGCGGGACTCTGGTATCGCTGAAGTCCTATATCCGCGATATTGACGAGGTGCTTCACGAGATGTCGCGCGGCAATATGCTGGCAAGACCGCAGATACAGTATGACGGAGATTTCAGCACTATCGAGAAATCGCTGAAAAAGATACGCAAGTCCTTAAACGCCACCTTTAACGCAATAAATAAATCCGCGAACAGCGTCGCCGAGGGTGCGGGCAGCGTTGCCAAGAGCGCACAGACACTGGCAAAAGGCGCAGCGGAGCAGTCACGCGTAATATCAGAGCTTATGGACACGCTCGCGAATATCTCCGCAGCTTCCACCGAGAACTCCAAGACCACCAAGAACGCCGAGCAGAACGCCGTAAAGGCGGGCGAACAGGTCAAGTTCTGCAACGAAAGAATGCAGAGCGCGGCAGACGCAATGGCGGAGATCACCGATTCCGCTTTGCAGATCGAAAAGATAATTGCGACTATCGAGGACATCGCATACCAGACAAATATCCTCGCGCTCAACGCCGAGATAGAGGCAGCTGCGGCGGGTTCCGCCGGCAAAGGCTTTGCGGTCGTTGCCGACGAAGTGCGCAACCTCGCCAACAAATCCGACAAGGCGGCAAAGGCAACAAAGCAGCTTATCGACAAGTCGCTCGAGTCGGTAAACCGCGGCACGGAGGTGGTCGGTTCAGTATCCGAGCAGCTCAATCTCTCCACCGAGATAGTTCTCCATGCCGTTGACGATATGAAAACAGTTAACGTCGCCGTTCAGGAGGAAGAGGAGAGCATACGCAACATCGCCTCCAGCATTGAACGGATCAACCGCGTAGTTCAGTCCAACACTGCCAACTCCACCGAGAGCGCCGAAACGAGCCATGCGCTTTCCGTTCAGGCAGATAACCTTAAGTCACTTATGGCAAACTTCCAATGCGAAAATTCCGATGAATAAAACAGAATGGGACAGCTTGAACGCTGCCCCGTTTTTTCTGTCATCTTGTCATCTCGAATTTTTTCTTGTAGAACCACGCGCCGAAACCCAATCCTGAAACTCCGCCGCAGATATGTCCGAAATGCGAAACGTTATCGTTGACCGCGATACCCGAATATATCTCCTGTCCCAAGTAGATAGCCGCGATTATTATCAGCGTAAGCGGAATCTCGCCTTTTTTCATATTCGTAAACGCGCTGAGGATTATCAGCATAAACACGATGCCCGACGCGCCGAGTATTCCCGTGTTGAAAAACAACATATTGAGTATGCCGCCCGCGAGCGCAGTCACGCCCATCATTATACACAGGTTCCAGCTGCCGTAGCGCTCCTCGACGATAGGTCCGATGAGCAGGAGCATTGTCATATTCCCCGCGAAGTGTGAAAAGTTCGCGTGTCCGAAAACGTAGCTGAACGCGCGAAGGTAGGTCAGCGGATCGAGCAGGCTTGCGTGTCCGTAGCAGACGAACATTAGCCGGTTAGTGAAGCCCTTAGTTATCCAATCGAGTATCAGCGTCACAAGGCAGACCGCTGCGAACGTCAGTATCACGGGGGAATTGTAGCTCAGCTTTAGTTTTTTGCCGCTCATAGTTTATCCTTTCTAAAGAGGTTTTTTCATGAAAATGCAGTGGAACGTCAAATACGCGTCACATTCGCCCGATTTTGTGAAGCCGTAGCTTTCGTACCAGCTCTTTACGCGCTTGTTCGCGTCCACAACGCCGATAGTTATTTCCGTGAAACCAAGCTCGCGCGCTATGTCGAACGAATGGCACATAAGGCTCTCGCCGATTTTATTGTGACGAAACTCGGGTAGGGTGCTCAGATTTGAAAGCTCGATCTCGCCGCCGTTGATATGCAGCGAGTAATACCCCGCGATCTTTCCGTCGACAAAGTACGCGTACATCGGGCGGTGTTCGTTAAACATATGCCAACGCAGCCGTTCCTCCGTTGTGGCGTAAGATGTGAATTTCGGGTCTTTTTCCGGGGTGAAGCCGAACTCGTCCGCGACGGTCTGAAAGCTGCGCCGTATTACCTGTACGCATTCGGGAATATCGTTTTCCGTGACTTTTCTTATCTCCCGCATTGTTCTCTCCTTGTCACCTGTTGTCTATCCAATACCGTCTTATCGTTTCGTTTTTATCGTCGGGGTCCGTAACGGTATTTTCAAGAACTCCGCCGCAGCTTTCTATCACTTTAGCGGAGCCGATATTTGAGGAGTGGCAGCCCATCAGCACCTTATGAATTTTCATGAATTTAGCTTCCTCTAATGTCATTTTGAGTATATTCGTTCCGTGACCCTTCAGCCTTTCGGAAGGTCTTACCCCGTAGCCTATATGTCCCCATGTACTGAAGCCGTCTGCGGTCAGGTAATGTCGCAGGGACGCCGCTCCTATCAGTCTGCCGTTTTCGTCTGTTACAAAATAAGAGGTAGTCGAGGCGTATTTTTTGTCAAGATTACCGCGCTCGCAGTTATCCAGCATTTGAATAAATTCCGCAAAATCCTCTATATTCTCAAACGGTTTATCCAGAAACCATGGAGCGATCTGCGTGCCGCTTGTCTGCCATTCCGTCATCATCTCATTATATTGTCCGAAAAAATACAGGTCAGGCTTTGTCAAATATATTCTCATATTCGCCCCCTAAGTACTCGCGCAAGTCTGCCGACAGGCAAGCCCATTACATTATAGAAATCGCCGACTATGCCCTTGATGTTCGCTGCACCCTTTTCCTGTATACCGTAAGCGCCCGCCTTATCCATGGGATCGCCCGTGGCTATGTAATCGGCTATTTCACGTTCGGTGAGGGGATAAAACTCCACACGGGTTCCCTCACAAAACAATTCCGTTTCGCCATTCTTAAAAATTACGCATACACCCGTGTAGACGTTGTGAACGTTCCCCGAAAGCATTCTCAGCATATTGGCGGCGTGCTCCTTGTTGTGCGGTTTTCCGAGAATTACGCCGTCTAACGATACAACGGTATCGGCGGCTATAATAATCTCGCCCATGTGTTCCGCGAAGATCTCCTGCGCCTTTTGCAGGGCGAGTATCTTTACAGCCTGTTCGGGAGCTGCGTTTTCCGGAATTATTTCCTCCCCTTTTGCGGGGATTATCTTAAAATCCTTTGTTATATAGCCTAACAGCTCTTTTCTGCGCGGACTTTGACTTGCAAGTATCATTTCTTCTCCTTGCTCGTTTTATGCTCGGGTATGAACGGGTGATCGGGCGCGTAAATTTCATTGTAATTGTCAATGCACTGTTTAATGACCTCTATCGCCTTTTTCTGCCCCTGTACCTCGTCGACCGCGGTCGCCTTGTCCTCGAGCTGCTTGTATACCGAGAAGAAGTGGCGCATTTCCTGAAATATGTGCGAGGGCAGAGCTTCAATTCCGCGGTAGGCGTTGAACGTCGGGTCCTCAAACGGAATTGCAATTATTTTTTCGTCGTTGCGCCCGTTGTCGAGCATGGTGATAACGCCTATCGGGTAGCACTGCACGAGCACCAGCGGGTCGATAGGCTCGTTGCAGAGGATAAGCACGTCGAGCGGGTCGCCGTCGTCCGCGAGCGTGCGCGGGATAAAGCCGTAGTTCGCGGGATAGTGTGTCGAGGTGTAGAGAATGCGGTCGAGGATTATCAAGCCCGTCTGCTTGTCGAGCTCGTATTTCTTCTTGCTGCCCTTTTCAATCTCGACAACTGCGAGGAAGTCATTGGGGGTTATTCTTGCAGGGTTTACGTCATGCCAAACGTTCATGGTTTTATTTCCTTTCACATTGTTAAATTTATTATTTGTTAATATTATACAACATTCAAAGGATAAAATCAAGAGGAAAAACAAAAAAGCGCGCCGCACTGCATTGGCAGCGTTTGTAAACATATTGACATTTTGTGAGAATTTTGTTATAATAAAAACAGAGTTTAACGGGGAGGTAATTATGGCAATCTTTAAATGCAAAGCGTGCAACGGAAACCTCGACGTCGAGGAGGGAATGACGATCTGCGAGTGCGGATACTGCGGCACAAGGCAGACCGTTCCGCTTTCGGACAACAACGAGAAAAAGGTGAACCTGTTTAACCGCGCGAACAGGCTGAGAAGCGGCTGCGATTTCGACAAGGCAGCGGGCGTCTACGAGAGCATAGTCGCTGAGTTTCCCGAGGAAGCGGAGGCGTACTGGGGCTTGTGCCTTTGCAGATACGGAATAGAATACGTTGACGACCCCGTGTCTGGCAAGAAGATACCCACCTGTCACAGAGCCGAGTATACGGGGATATTCGAGGACAGCAACTTTGAGCTGGCGTGCGAGTATGCGGACGGCGAGGCAATGCAGCTCTACCGCGGCGAGGCAAAGGAGATAGACAGACTTCAGAAAGAGATACTCGAGATAGCGAATAACGAAGAGCCTTACGACGTTTTCATCTGTTATAAGGAGACCGCCGAGGACGGACAGCGCACAAAGGACAGCGTTCTTGCGCAGGATATTTATGACGCGCTTACGGACAAGGGGTACAAGGTGTTTTTCTCGCGCATTACGCTTGAGGATAAGCTGGGACAGGACTACGAGCCGTACATATTCAGCGCGCTCAATTCCGCGAAGGTAATGCTGGCGGTCGGCACGAAGTTCGAGTACTTCAGTGCCGTCTGGGTGAAGAACGAATGGTCGCGCTTTCTGGCTATGATGAAGTCGGACAAGAGCAAAACGCTTATCCCGTGCTACTGCGACATCGACGCGTATGATATGCCGCCCGAGTTCAAGCACCTGCAGGGACAGGATATGAGCAAGGTCGGGTTTATTCAGGACTTGATACGCGGCATAGGGAAGATAGTTCCCAAAGGCGCAGCTGCCGCTCCCGTGACGGCTATGCCCGGCGGGAATCCGACCGCGGGTTCGCTGCTGGAGAGAGCGTTTATGTTCCTCAGCAGCAATGACTGGAAGAGCGCCAACCTCTACTGCGAAAAGGTTCTCGATATGGAGCCGAAAAACGGACAGGCGTATCTCGGCAAGCTGATGGCGGAATTTAACTGCCGCCGCGAGGAGGAGCTCGGAAATCTCAGCGTCGATCTCTCAGGCTCTCCCAACTACAAAAACGCTGTTCAGTTCGGCGTTGATCTGAAAAAATACGCGACCTCCGCGCTTTACAATAAGGCTTGTCTGCTTTTGACCGAAGCGGACAGCGTAAAGAGTTTAAAGCTTGCGGCGGATTATTTCAAACATACGATAAAATTTAAGGACAGCGCCGAAAGGCTTGCCGAGTGCGAGGACAGGCTCAACGAGGTGGACGGGCTTATCGGCGAGCTGTGTGACGTTTACCGCAGCTATGACGCGAGCACCGAGCACCCCAACGCCGAGGAGCTTGACAAGGTGATCTCTGCCGCGGATAAAATAAAGTCGACATACCCGAAATTCCACGGAGATGACGTTCCCGAGCCGCGCGATCCGCTGCTGCTTAACGTGTGGATAATTCCGTTGGGAATAGGACTTATCGTCGCGGGGATATGCTCGCTGCTGTACATAAAAGACCCCTCGCAAGAAAGCTCGCTCAGCTATACAATGCTCGGAGCACCGTTTGTTTCGATGCTCGCGGGCAGCATAGCGAACTGCGCGGCAAGGAAGTTCTTTACGCTCGGCTATCTGGGGTTTATGGCGTTTTTGAGCGCCGCCTACGCGATAATCACGGGTGTGGTGTACGACCTTTATATCAAATATTCTCATGACCCGGACGCGGCAATGAAAATAACGCTTATTATGCTTGGGATCGGCGTTCTGATGATAGCCATCGCGACACTTACCATAGTGCTGTTTTGTCAGAAAACGTCGAGGATACGGCGCTACTTCAAGGCGAACTACAAGCTCGCCGCGCTAACCGAGGAAATGGATAACGGACGCGAAAAAGCGCTCGTGGAGCTTCTGGCGAAGCACCCCGAGTTTTCGGGGGAGCTGTGCGAAAGCTGTCTGGGCATCGCGCAGAATTCCTATAAGTCCCGATAAATCCCGAAAATAAAGGAGAATAAATGAAACGTATCGCAAAATTTGAAAAGGTGTCGCTCGGACAGTTCCGCGAGGGTTATCCCGAAGAGAACGCCGAGGAGGTTTACAACGCGTTAAAGTTGCCTCAAAGAGCCACAAGCGGCTCGGCGGGTTATGATTTTTTCGCGCCGTTCGATATCGAATTAAAGCCCGGCGAGACAATTAAAGTTCCTACGGGAATACGCGTTAAAATAGCGGAAGGGTGGCTGCTGTCGCTCTACCCGAGAAGCGGACTGGGCTTTAAGTTTCGGCTGCGGCTGGACAATACCGTCGGCATAATCGACAGTGATTATTATTTCTCCGACAACGAGGGGCATATTTTCGCGAAGATAACCAACGAATCCAACGACGGCAAGACAGTTAAAATTGCTGCGGGAACGGGCTTTATGCAGGGAGTATTCACCGAGTACGGGATAACCGAGGACGACGGCGCGGACGGAATACGCAACGGCGGTTTTGGCAGCACGACTTAATAAAACAAAACGCCGCTTGTTGTAAGCGGCGTTAAGATTTACGTGTTCTGCGTTTCCGTTTCTTCGTCCTCGTTGGGGAGAACTATGTCGGCAAGCGCGATATCGTCGTCGATATGCCCCTCGGCGACTATCTCCAGAAACACGTCAACAATATGTGCGTTAAGCTGTGTTCCCGATATGCGCCGCATTTCGCTGATTATGTCCTCCATTTTCATCTGCTTGCGGTAGGGGCGTGTTGAGTTCATCGCGTCGAACGTATCCGCGACGGCGATTATCTGCGCGACCATGGGTATCTCGTCGCCCTTTTTCCCGAACGGATAGCCGGTGCCGTCGATATGCTCGTGGTGATAGCCCGCGCCAACGGCCAGATCGGGTCGTATCTCGATCTCCTTGAGAATATCATAACCGTGCCCCGAGTGCTTGCTGATTATGCGGAACTCCTCGTCGGTGAGCCTGCCCGGTTTGCCGAGAATACTGTCCGGTACGGCGATCTTGCCTATATCGTGTAGCAGCCCGATATTGTAAATGTCCGTGACTTGCTGCCCCGTGTAGCCCATTCTCTCGGCGATAAGCGCGGTATACTTCGCCACTCGGAACGAATGACCGTTGGTGTACTTATCCTTAAAGTCGATGCATTTCGCGAACGCTCTGATTATCTGGTTTACGAAAATGCGGTCCTCCTCTTGTTTTTTCATAAGGCGTATATTCTTCACACGCGTAAACGTAAGCAGCGCCGTAAGCGCGGCGGCAACGGCAAGCAGCAGCATAAGACCCCAGAACCAGATCTCCTCGAAAAAAGCCTTTTCCTTAACAAACGTGATCGAAATGGACTTGGTCTCCTTTCCCGTCATCGTGTTGATGACCGCAAGGCGGAACGTGTATTCGCCGTGCTCGAGGTTGGTGTAGCTCACGGGCTGAAGCTCCTGCCGCGAGAGCGTTACATTCTTGTTGTCAAAGCCCTCCATAATATACGACAGGCGGGGGTTCGACAGCCCGAAGGTCAGCGCGTAGCTGTAGATAGTAAGGCGCTTGCAGTCCGCCGGTATCCGTACCTCCTCGCCGTCCTTTATCGTTACGGTTCGGTCGTCAATATCCACGAACGGCACAGCAAGCTTGATGTCCGTTTCGTCCTCCTGTCCGCGGTTTATGTTGACAGCGGAAACTCCTGTCATACCCGCGATGTACAGCGTTCCGTCCTCGGAAAGGCAGCTGCGCGAATTGGCGGTCGCCACGCTCGGCAAGCCGCATTTTATGTCGTAGAACGCGTACTCGATATCCGCACCCGACAGAAGATTTTCAATGCCGACCGCGTAAATGCCGCTGCTGCTGAGTATCCACACTCTGCCCGAATTATCGAAGAAAAGGTCGAAGTTATTGGAATAGGGAAAGTTGCCCAGCGTGCGGACGGTATCGTTCTCCATATAGGCGAGCGAGTTGCCCGTAATGACCCAGTAGCCGTCGCGCTCGGGATCTTTCTTTATGCGCATTATTATTTCGGAGCGCAGACCGTCCTCCAACCCCAGATGCTTTAAAACCTTGCCGTCGCGGTTGATGATGAAGATACCGCCACCGTCACTGCCGAGGTACAGCTCGCCGCTGCCGCCCTCGCAAACCGTAAGTATCTCTGTGTTGCCGATGCCGCTGCTTTCACCGAACGTTCCCGTAATTTCCCCGTTCTTGATGAATGTCACGCCCGCGCTTGTAGCTGCCGCGACCGTGCCGTCGGAGAGCTCGGTCATGGCGCGGACGCGGTCGGATTTCAAGCCCGTTTTCGTGTTGTAGTATGTGACCGTCTCACCGCCCTCATAGCATATAAGCCCCTTGTCGCTGTAGGTGCAGAGCCACAAGCGGTTTCGGCTGTCCGTCTTTATGCAGCGTATGCGGACACCGTCAAGCAGCTCGGTGAGATAATCGGACTTTTTGTCGTTGTTTCCACCGACTACCTGCAGCCCCGTGTCCGTGCCTATGTACAGATCGCCGTTATACAGACATGTCGTGTTGACGACGCGGCTTTCCAGACCCGCCAGACGGCTTATATCGGAAAAGTCGTTGCGGACGAGCTTCATTATTCCCTGCCGCGAGGACACGAACCACATATTCCCCTCGTAATCCGTCATCATATCCTCGACTGAGTTGTTCATCGGAATATCCCCGAGCGGCGCGTAATTTCCGTTTGACTTGAGCAGCCCTATCCCGTTGTCCGAGCAGACACGGAACGTGCCGTCCTCGGTCGGACATATTGCATTGATGTTCGCGTTCGGCGACACGGAATACGCAGAATAATTTGCCATATCCTCGAACATGTTCCCGCAGACCACCGTGGATTCGTCCGTGCCCACCCAGACCGAGCCGTCGTTTTCGGGAGACGGAGTAATGCAAGTCGCCATTCCGATGCCGATATCTTCGCCCGAAAACGAGTGGGTTATTTTCAAATCGTCGATGCAGAAGCATACGCCGTCAAGCGTGCAGCCATAGATCAGACCGTCGGTGCCCCTCGTCATATTCTTTAAGTACTTCGTTTCAATGACCGAATCGGAAAGCATATGCAGGGTATTATCCCCGTCGACGTATCCAAGCCCCTCTGTTGTTCCGAAAACGATATTGCCGGAGTTGTCCTCGGTGATCGAGCGGATTGAGAGCGAGGTCAGACCCTCTTCCTTGTCGAAAAACATGAAGCCGCCGTTTTCATAGAGCGCCAGTCCGCTGTCATTTGTGCCGACCCACAATCTATCCTTGCTGTCGACGCAGAGACTGACAACGCTGGTAATTCCCGTCGACGAATCAAAACGCGTGAAGTTCACGCCGTCATAGCGGATAAGGCCGCTGTAGCTTCCTATGTAAATAAATCCGTTGCCCGTCTGAACGACCGCGTTCGCTTCCGAGGTCGGCAGACCGTTCGAGTTGTTGTACAGCACCGCCGAATACTCCGGCAGCGGATCGTCGGATCCGTCATACACTGCGGCAAAGCCCCGTGCGGGCGCAATCAACGTCGATACAACCGTGATCGTTAAAAATATCAATATCAACCCGATGATCGATTTAATACGGCACATAATCGCTCTCCTTTCCGTTACACAATAATACGATACAATTTAATTATATCATAAAAACGTGTCTCGGTCAATACCCAAAGACCTCAACTGCGTATCTTTTTTACCGTTTACCCCATTTGTTATCAGGGCAGTTGTTTTCTGCCACGCAAAATACAAAAAATAAGCCGCCAAAAAGCAGAAAACCGGCGGCTGTCTTATACTCAAAACGGCTCTGTTA
>CAMNXF010000015.1 GCA_946567425.1 uncultured Clostridia bacterium
CACAGAACGCCGCCAGAGCCGCCGAAAAGCCCCTACCCAAACAGGAATACCCCCGCAGCATAAAAGACCGTTTACAGCGCAATAAAGCCGCCATAAATGCCCCGAAGAATGACGGAGTACAGCGCATGGTAGACCGGGAAGCCAAGCGAGCCGAGGGCAAGGGCATAGGATATGACCGCTGGGCGGCTGTCCACAACCTAAAGCAAATGGCGGCGACCATGAGCATTTACGAGGAATCCGGCTTTTCTTCCCCGGAAGAACTGGAAGCCGCCCTTGCCGCCGCCAGTGCGGAGCTGAACAGCGTCCATGCAGAACTGAAAGCGGCAGAAAGCACTTTGCGGGAGAAAAAGGACTTGCAGAAACAGCTATTGGCATACATCAAGACCAAGCCCGCCCGTGATGAACTGAAAGCGCAGAAAACAGAGAAAGCCCGGAGAGCCTACCGGGAACAGCACGAAAGCGATTTTATCATAGCCGAAGCCGCCACCCGGTATTTCAAGGCGAATGGAACCGCCAAGCTGCTAGCGTCCAAAGCGTTACAAACAGAGATTTAGCAGCTAACGAGGGAGAAAAACGCCCTTTACAACGAGTACCGGGAGAAGAAAGAGAACGTCCGGGAATTGCAGACCGTGAAAAGCAATCTTGACAAAATATTGCGCCGTGAGCCGGAACGGGGAAAGGGGCGGGAAAATGAACGGTAAACGCCCCTACATGGACTACCCACAGTACAGAGCCGCCCGCCGCCTTGTGCATGAGTGCTGTAACTATGATAACGGTAACTGTATTGTACTGGATAACAGCGAGCCTTGCGTATGTGTGCAGAGTATCAGCTATTCGCTTCTCTGCCGCTGGTTCATTGCCGCCGTGCTGCCGCTGGACGGGAAACTGGAAGCCGCCCTTTTGCACCGGGCAGACAGGAAACGCTGTACCGAGTGCGGCGGGTATTTTCTCCCCAAATCCAACCGGGGGAAATACTGCCCGGATTGCGCCGGACGCATGAAAAGAATCAAGGCTACACAGCGCAAGCGGAAACAGAGGGATAAATGTCACGCTTTAGGATATTCCAAACCCCCGTAAATCAAGGCTTTTTTGACTGCCTTCAAAGGGTAGACGATATTTATATCCTTTACCCCCGAAAAAGCCGCTTTCATTGCGTAACAGAAGCCACAGACAGGAGGTGAGAACCATAACCGAATACATCACATCCGACACCATAATGCCCCGTTTTCTGCCCTATCCCTATTTTCTGCTGAAAATGGACTTGTCATATACTGCAAGGCTGCTCTATGCGGTGCTTCTTGACCGTTCCACCCTCTCACAGAAGAACGGCTGGCAGGACAGCGAGGGCAGGACGTATATTGTCTATCCCGTTTCGGAGATAACGGAAACGCTGGATAAAGGCAGCACCGCCATAAAAAGCGCACTGAACGAGCTGGACGCTGCCGGGCTTCTGGTGAGGGAACGCCGGGGCTTCTCCGCACCGAACCGCCTTTATGTGAAAATACCGCAAGTGCCAGTGGTACAGTTTTCCGACCATATGACCCCCATACAGCCGGAAAACCGACCCTCTGATAGCCGGAAAAGCGACCCTCATAAGGGCGGAAAACCGACCATTGCGTTGGACGGAAAACCGACCCCTAACCAACTTACTATAAACCAACTAAAAGAGAACCAACTAAAGGGAGCGAGTGAGAAGCCGCCCGCCCCGTTTGGCAGATACCAGAATGTTTTCCTCTCTGAAAGCGAATATGCGGAGCTGAAAGAGGAATACCCGGACAGGCTGGAACGGTTCATTGAGGAAATGAGCGAGTACATGGCTGCTATCGGGAAAGAGTACGCCAACCATGCCGCCGCTGTCCGTATGTGGGCGGGGCGTGACAGGAAAGGCACGGGGAAGAAAGGAATCCCCGATTATACCTACAAGGAGGGCGAGAGCCTTTGACAGCATAGACACAACGCCCCGTAAACAGGGCGTAAAAGACCATGAACAAGGAGGAACGATTTTATGAGTGATTACGATAACGCCATTTTCCGGCTTGCCACGGCACAGGAAGCAGAGCCGGAGGACTACACGGGCGAGGACGGGCTTTTATATTGCGGGAGCTGCCGCCAGCCCAAAGAAGCCTACTTCCCGGAGGGCAAGACCTTTTTCGGACGTGACCGCCACCCCAAAGAGTGTGACTGCCAGCGCAAACGCCGGGAAATGTTGGAAGCCGCAGACCGGGAACAGAAGCACCGGGAGGAAGTGGAATGGCTGAAAAGAAAGGGCTTTACCGACCCCGCCATGAAAAAATGGACTTTTGAGAACGACAACGGGAAATGCCCCCAAATGGGAACGGCGCACTCCTATGTGGAGCGTTGGGAGCAGATGAAAGACGGGAACCACGGACTGATTTTGTGGGGGAAAGTCGGCACGGGCAAAAGCTATTTTGCCGGGTGTATCGCCAATGCCCTTATGGAGCGTGAAGTTTCCGTGTGCATGACAAATTTTGCCCTTATCCTCAATGACCTTGCCGCCAGCTACAAAGACCGCAACGAATATATAGCCCGCCTTTGCAGCTTCCCCCTGCTTATCCTTGACGATTTCGGCATGGAGAGGGGAACGGAATACGGGCTTGAACAGGTCTACAACGTGATTGACAGCCGATACCGCAACGGAAAGCCGCTGATTGTCACAACAAATTTGACACTGGAAGAATTGTGGAATCCAGAGGACACCGCCCACAAGCGGATTTATGACCGGGTAACAGAAATGTGTACCCCTGTCCGCTTTACCGGGGAGAATTTCAGAAAAGCCGCCGCAAGGAAGAAAATGGAACGCTTGAAAAAGCTGCTGAACGGAAAGGAGATTTGCCTATGACCGACACCAAGAAGAAAGATCGTCCTGCCCGCCGCCCGGATTGCGTCACCGAGGTACGCAGAGGGAACACCGTCCTTGTGGTTTCCGGCTACTTCAAACAGGGAACTACCGCCACCGCCGCCGACAAAATGCTGAAAGTGCTCGAAGCCGAAAGCGCAGTCGGGGAACGAACCGCCCACGCTATATAGTGCGATAAACCTTAATAAAAAACCGTGATATTTTTCGACATAAAGTAGCAAAAAGGACTGTACAGCCAGCCCCGCCCTATGGTATAATAAACCTACGGAATAGTGGGCTGGCTGTCGGAAACGGAGGACATTATGACAAGACAGACCACCCAACAACTCATTACCGCCCTATATCCGAGATTATCCCATGAGGACGAGCTTTCCGGGGAATCCAATTCCATAAGCAACCAGAAGCGAATCCTTGAAGCCTACGCCAAACAGAACGGCTTCCGCAATCTGAAATGGTACACGGACGACGGTTTCTCCGGCGCAAACTTCCAAAGGCCCGGCTTTCAAGCCATGCTTGCGGACATTGAAGCGGGGCTTGTGGGAACGGTCATCGTAAAAGATATGTCACGGTTAGGGCGCAACTACTTACAAGTGGGAATGTATACGGAAATGATTTTCCCACAGAAAAACGTCCGTTTTATTGCTATCAATGACGGCGTTGACAGCGCACAGGGCGACAACGATTTTGCCCCCTTGCGTAACATTTTTAACGAATGGCTGGTGAGAGATACGAGCAAGAAAATCAAGGCAGTCAAGAGGTCAAAAGGCATGAGCGGGAAGCCCGTCACAAGCAAGCCCGTGTATGGCTACCTCATGGACGAGGACGAAAATTTCATCATTGACGAAGAAGCCGCCCCCGTGGTGAAGCAGATATACAGCCTTTGCCTTGCCGGGAACGGTCCGACCAAGATAGCCCGTATGCTTACGGAGCAGGAAATCCCCACGCCGGGAACGCTGGAATACCGCCGGACAGGAAGCACACGCCGCTATCACCCCGGCTATGAGTGCAAATGGGCGACAAACACAGTGGTTCATATCCTTGAAAACCGGGAATACACAGGTTGTTTAGTAAACTTCAAGACAGAGAAGCCGTCCTACAAGACCAAACACAGCGTAGAGAATCCCGTAGAGAAACAGGCAGTTTTTGAGAACCACCACGAAATCATCATTGACCGGGAAACATGGGAGCGTGTGCAGGAGCTATGCAAACAGAGAAAACGCCCCAACCGCTATGATGAAGTGGGCTTGTTCTCCGGCATAGTCTTTTGTGCGGACTGCGGAAGCGTCATGTACCAGCAGAGGTATCAGACGGACAAGCGGAAACAGGACTGCTACATCTGCGGCAGCTACAAGAAGCGCACGGCAGACTGTACGGCGCACTTTATCCGCACCGACCTGTTGACCGAGGGAGTGACCGAGAACCTACGGAAAGTCACCAGCTACGCCGCAAAGCACGAAGCCCGGTTTATGAAGCTGTTGACCGAGCAGACCGAGGACGGGAGCAAACGCCGGAACGCCGCCAAGAAGAAAGAGCTGGAAGCGGCAGAAAAACGGATTGCGGAACTCTCCGCTATCTTCAAGCGGCTGTATGAGGACAGCGTGACCGGGCGCATATCGGACGAGCGTTTCACGGAACTTTCGGCAGACTACGAAGCCGAGCAAAAGGAACTGAAAGAACGTGCCGCCGTTCTGCAGGGCGAGCTTTCAAGGACGCTGGAAGCCACGGCGAACGCTGAAAAGTTTATGAAAGTGGTACGCAAGTACACCAGCTTTGAGGAACTCACCCCTACCCTGTTACGGGAGTTTGTGGAGAAAATCGTAATCCACGAATCGGAAGCCCTTGACGGGAAACGCCGGGGGAAGCTCCGCAGACAGGAAATTGAAATCTATTACTCTTTTGTCGGCAAGGTAGAACTGCCCGACTAAAGCCCGACCTGTCCGGCAGTCAGCCGGATAGGAACGGCAAAATTTTTTACACTTCTTTTACTTCTTTATATCACATGAGCAAAGACACAGGGATTCGCAGATAAGAGCATGCAGAAGGCTGCCGAAAGAATAGCGATACTCGAGAAGAAGAAAAATGAACAAAAGCTCATAGAAGGTTTTATTGTTAATGGAATAATATCAGTTGCGGAGCTCGAAAAAACTATTGTCCCCGATGTGCTGAGAATATCCCTGCTCAGGTGGATATCTGATGCAAACCGTAATAAAACCATGTCCGGAACAACAGATTTTGGTCGGAAGTTTCATCTGCGTAAAGATGTGGGGAAAGCTGTTTTGCACTGTACTGACGGTGATTTGCACATGCCGTCTTATATAATTGAATTTGAGGAAAAAACGGATGAATGAATTTATTTTATTGCTGAAAAATTTCTGGATCGTCCGTAGCGAAAACGCAAGCGATTATGTTAAAATCAAACATGCCGCTGACAGCAATATGAAGAATTTTATAAATGGCTCTCTCGGCTGGAAATTGATTATTAACAGCAAGCTTATTAAGCTTGAAAAAATCCCTGCCGAGGCGGAGCCGTATATGGGTATACAGGAATTTCAGAGTCCAATGGACTACTGCCTGCTGTGTGCGTTATTGATATATTTGAGCGATATGGACGAGGGCAGTCAGTTTTTGCTTTCAGAGCTGACGGAGATTATAGAGAAAATATCGGCGAACACAATTGAAATTGATCTGAACAAATATTCAGACAGAAAATCATTAGTGCGTATGCTGAGGTTTGCACAGAATATCGGTTTGCTGAAAATTGCTGAAGGCTCCCTGCACAATATTGAAAATGATCTTGAAAAAGAAATACTTTATGAAAACACCGGATTGTCGGTGTATTTTTCGATTCATCACGACAGAGATATTTCGGAATATACCTCATATCATGATTTTGAAAATGCGGAGATGATTTATACGGACAGCGAAAAAGGCTATATGAGAACTAACAGAGTATACCGCCGCCTGATTGCGCAGCCTGCTATGTATTGGGACTCGAACCTTGACGCAGATAGTATTTATCTTAAAAATCAGAGAAATTCAATATCCAATTATTTAAGTAAATATTTAGGCGGTCGACTTGATATACACAATAAATCGGCATTTTATATGGTTGATGACGAGAACCTTTTCGGCGATGTTCATCCCTCGGATGGAATGCTTTCGGGAATTGTTTTGCTTTTATGCGGAGAAATCCGAGATAATTATATGGAAATATGCACCAAAAACGGAGATGATTTAGTCGTTAAGCAAGATGCCTTTCACAGTTTTATTTGTGCCTGCCGGAAAAAATACCAGGACGGAATAAGCAAGGAATACTGCGATTACACTGATGAAAAGCTAATTATAAAAATTACGGATTATATGATAAAATACAAAATGATCGAAAGTAAAAACGAAGATTATATTTTAAGAGACGGGGTTTTTAAAACAGCTGGCAAATATCCGGAGAATTTTAGATCCGACGAAAATAATAAAAATAAGGAGCACGGAAATGGAACGTTGGATAATGAGCAGACTGGGTTTTGTGAATTTTTGGGTGTATGATACGGAGGAGTTTCCGTTCAGGAACGGCAAGCTGCTCCTGCGGGGACTGAACGGCTCCGGAAAATCCATTACCACGCAAAGCTGTATCCCATATATTTTGGACGGAGACAGAACGCCTTCGCGCCTTGACCCTTTTGGCACAAAGGACAGAAAGATGGAATACTATCTTTTAGGCGATCCTGATAGCGGAAAAGATGAAAGTACCGGATATATATACCTTGAATTTAAAAAGCCGATCAGCAGGCAATACCGCACGGTGGGGATAGGTCTCCACGCAAGAAAAGGCATGAAAATGAACATTTGGGGCTTTTGTATTCTTGACGGAAGGCGCATTGGTCTTGACATAATGCTTTATCGGGAGGCTGGAGCCGAAAAGATCCCGCTTGACGCAAAAGCCTTGCGGGAAGAGTTGGGAGACAAAAATCCTTTTACCGAAAAGCCAAGCGAATATAAAACGATCGTGGCAAAGCATATTTTTGATATTGACGACGATTGTATCCAAGACTTTGAACAGCTAATAAATATCCTGATAAAGACACGTTCGTCAAAGTTGGCGTCAAAGGAAAATCTGAAGCCGGAGCAGCTTTATGCGATTCTCAATGAATCGTTGCAGCCGCTGTCTGAGGAAGAACTTCATCCTATGGTCGACGCTATGAATAAAATAGAGGAAATTCACCAAAAGGCTGACGAAATGCAAAGCGTTCTTAAAGAGGTGAAATCGGTCTCCGCAGAATATGACAGATACAACAAATATATGCTGTGGAAAAAGGCGGCGGAATATTCAAAAAAGAATAAGGATACATTGGCAGTAAAGGCCGAAACTGACGATTTAAAAGCTGAAATAAATAAAAATTCAACGAAAAAATCGGAGGCAGAAAGCAGCCTGAATGCATTGGAAACGAAGCTAAAGGATCTGGAAAGAGAACAGAGCTCTCTTCATTACGATGATATCCATAAACGCATAAATGAACAAAAGGATGCGGAAAACAGCCTTTCCGATGCACTTAAAAGGAGGGATAATAAACAAGCGGTAATTGATGAAAAGGAAGAAAAGGTCAACAAAAAATATAGGGAACGGCAGGAAAACAATCAAAAAATATCCGACCTTGAAGATAATATCAAAAAACAGACGGCCGATTTGGAGGAATACGACGAATTTGTGCCGCCTTTTCACAATAATTATCTCAGAGGAATAAAATCCGATGACAATTTCGGTGCAGATGCCGGAAAGTATATCAACGAAATTAATAATTACCGTGATAAGCTAAGAGGTATTTTTTCCATAATTGAAAGATTGGACAGCGAAAATGAGGCCTTGGAAAGTGCGGAAAAGAGTTTTGATGAGGCCAAACACGCAGAGGAGAGTGCGCAGAACAGCTTGAAAAAGGCACAGAAATTGCTGAACGATGAAAAGGACAGCTTGATAGAAAATTTCTATCGTTCGGCAAAAGAAAACCGTGAATTTATGATCAATGAAAACCTTCTTGCCGAAATTGAGGCTTTTATTTCCGATTACGAGGGCGAGGGTACTTCGGGCGACTTGCTGAAGCTGCTTTCAAAAAATAAGGAAGATATCACAATCGAACTGCAAAGAAATATTGCTAAACGTGAGAAGGAACACGAAACGGCAAAGGCTGATTACGACGCTGCATTGGCGGAACTTGAGGAATTGAAAAACACAGCAGAACCTGTTCCCGAACGGAGCGGGCATCGTGCGCATGCAAGAAATGTCCTTTCGGAAAAAGGGATAGAGTACCGTTCCTTTTACGAGTGCATTGATTTTAAGGACGGAGTTGACGACAGCACGAAAGCCATTCTTGAAGCTGAGCTTTCGGATATGGAAATGCTGGACGCTCTGGTCGTTTCCGAAGGACAAGCCGATGACGCAATGAAAGAATTGGGATATCTTTCGGATTGCATGATCATTTTGGAAAACAAATATGCGGATTATGAAAGTCCCTTTTTTACAGTCTCGGAGGGATGCAATCTGAAAAAGGAAACAGCGGCGATCATCGGTGCTCTTTCTGCCAAAAACGACTTCGGCGTGAAGGTAAACGCAGACGGTTATTATAAAAACGGTATTCTGGAGGGACATTCCGACGACGAAACTAATGCGAGATTTATAGGTGCGGAAAGCAGGAAAAAATATCGTGAAAAGCAAATTATGGAGCTTAACGAAAAATGTGCGAAGCTGCTGGCGCTGTATGAAACCGCAAAGGCGAAGCTTGACGCTGCGCAGGGGCGTCTTAAAAAGCTGGACGAAGAATATCAGCCGCTCACTGATTTCGGAGATATTAACGAAGCATTGAAAATCGTAACCGAGGAGAAGGCAGTTCTTGCGGGAAAAATGAAGGAAACATCAGCGGCAGAGACTGCGTATACTCAGGTAAAACAACGCACCGAGAATTTAAAATCTCAGCTTGAAATTGAAAGCAGGGATATTCCTTACAGAAAAAATGCTCAAGCTTATGCCGACGCAATTTCCGAACTCGGATCGTACTCTAACATCTTGCAAAATATCTGTTCGCTGCTCTTGGATAAAAAGCAGTGCATTCTTGTTGATAATAATATAGGGGAAAGTATTGAAGATTTGGAAAGCGATATTGATTCCGCACTGCTCGATATGAAGCACATAAAGGATTCCATACACGGTTATGAGGAAACGATAAGATTATGCAGAGAATTTTTGGAGCGTCCCGAAAACAGAGACATTGCAAAGCGTGCCGATGAAATTTACGAGGGAATTAAAGCTGCCGAAGATGCAAAAGAAAAGGCAAAAATAACGATCGAAGTATGCAAGAATAAAATCGAATCCGATTCTGAAAAGCTTGAAAGGTCAAAAATCAAGTTACTGCAATTAATTGAGGAAGAGACTCTTCTTGCAAAGTATCTTACGGAGGAATACAACCTTGGACTGGTTATTGATGAAAAGGAGCTGACGCTGATGCAGTGTGTGGAAACCGCCGAGAAATCCGTTTATAAGGAAGATGTGAAAAAAAGCGAATCCGATATGCAGAGAGACTTGTTTATTTCTTTTAACAAGCATTTCAGCAGCGCTGCGGCGGAATATAATCCAACAATCAATGAGCTTTTTGACGGCGGCGAAGCCGACTATGTAAGAAAACGCAGTATAATCGAGCTTACGTGGCAGGGTAAAAAGCTCTCCCCCACCGCCTTTGAAACGGAAATTTGTAATGAAATCGAAAACTGCCGGCTTTATTTGAAAGATGGCGAAGAAAATATTTTCACCGAAATCTTAATGGATACCGTAAGCAAAAAGCTTTACTACCGCATAGGCAGTAGCAGAAAATGGGTCGATTCAATGGCATGTTTAATGGAAAACATCAACACCTCTATGAAGCTGAAATTTTCGCTGAAGTGGAGCCCAAAAAAATATGCGGGGGAGGAACAGCTTGAATTTAAGGAACTATATTCCATTCTCGGCAAAAGCAAGAAGCTTATACGTCCTGAGGATTATGAAAAATTATCCGCTTGTTTCAAAGAAAAAATAGAGCTTGAAAAACGCCTGTTTGAGGAACGGGGCGAGGACATAAATTATTCCGATCTTGTTAAAAACGTTCTTGACTACAGGAAATGGTTTGAGTTTCGTTTGTTGTGCAAGCCTGCAAATGCGGATAAATTTTCAGAGCTTACGGTAAGCAGATTTAATACTTTCAGCGGCGACGAGAGAGCTTTGTCGCTGTATATACCGCTGTTTGCGGCAGTGGCGGCACAGTATGAGAAGGCGGGAGAGCATGCGCCGAAGATTCTCGCTCTGGACGAAACGTTCGCCGGAGTCGACGACAGCAATATCAGCGAAATGTTTGGGCTTCTGGAAAAACTGGGATTTGGTTATATAGTCAATTCGCAGGCTTTGTGGGGGTGTTATGAGACAGTTCCATCCCTTGAAATAGCGGAGCTTTTCCATGAAAGATACAGTGATTTTATTTCTGTTGTTCTATACGAATGGGACGGCAAAATCAAGATGCTTGCAGAATAGTTTTAAGGGGAAGAAAAATGTCGGAAACCCAGAAATGCGTAGAACATTTTAAATCCAAATCGGGATATGCGAGAATTATGGCGTCCATACACAAGCAATACTGCAAGTACGGCGAGGCCAAGGGCAACATTGTGATAAGCGAAGCGTCTGCCGAAAAATGTGACGCAGCAAATGAAATTGTTAATCCGAAGAATCCGTTTGTTCCGCCTTTAGTCAAATTCAGCGTTCGGGACTTTGAAGAGGGACTTAGGAAAACAAGCTTTGGCAATGTTGATCTAAGATACATAGCAGAAGCTTATTGCGGGAAAAAAATTTTCACTAAAAAGGAAGTATCCGCAGCAACGAAAGAAGTCAAAAATGCGGTTTTTAACAGGGTTGAAGAGAGAAATGCAGAATGCTTCTGTGAAAAATGGCTAAAAGAAATGGTCTTCCGAAAATCCTTTGGATACAAAAGCATTATTCGAGAAATTACCGCTTCGCCCAACGAGGCGGAGGAAATGCTGGAAAATGTTTGCAAGGCGATAAATTCAAGGCAAAATACGGAGCCTGTTCAGCTTGCGGTTTTGAGTGCGGAAATTACGGGAGATTCTCATTATTTTGATAACACCCGTATTGCGGGAAAGCTTCTGCTGAAAGGACTTGCGTGTACTGCGGGAATGCCGAAAAGCAAGCACGCTGAGGAGGAAAAGGCTATTTACGCCGAATTTGGGATTGAACCCGACAACATTTCAAGCATGACCGCTGCTGTTGGGATAAGGCTGTATAAGAGCGATAAGTGTGAGCATCCCGCATTCAAAATTTTTGCGGATACCGGTGAAATATGTTTAATTGCCATGGCAAATCTTATGGATATAAGAGGCGCAGATACCGATGGCAAAACGGTTATAGCGGTAGAAAATCCCATGGTATTTACCGCTTTGAGTGGTGCAGCGTTCAAGCACGGATATGGACTGATATGCACTTCGGGGCAGCTTAAAGCCTCGGGAATAAAACTTCTGCAAATGTTGGCAACTGCGGGCTGCAAAATTCTTTATGCGGGCGATTTCGATCCCGAGGGTCTGCAAATTGCCGATAAGATTCTTCGCAGATTTTCAGGATATGACGTTCATGCTTGGCACATGTCGGCAGATGATTATAACGCCATTGAAAAGGGAGATGAGATTACGGAAGCACGTCTTAATAAGTTGAGCAGCGTACAATCGGCTGAACTTGCTTCTGCGGTAAATTCAATTCGCTCTGAAAGGCGTGCGGCATATCAGGAGCTTTTGGTTTCACAGATGATTTACGATATATCCCATGAGTCTCTTGATTAAGTAATTTTTAGCAGTCTTTAGCGGTAAATTTTTGAAATCATGCTAAGGTACGGCGACGATCTCACTCACCGCTAATTTTAAAGGTTATATTTTATAATTGCAGCTGCTCGAGATACTATGCAGATTTGACTTCTTGTTAAAATATCTGCGTATCAAATTTCACTACCCATTAAATACGCCTTCCACATAGTTTCATTGCCCTGAATTTTCCCAAGCTGCGATGCTTCTGCGCCGCAGACAACGCCATTTTCTTTATGTTCGGCAGACATTTGAGATAGAACCGCAAACCCATAACAGTTCATTCTATTGCTGCCTTGCTGCCCGCAAGTTATAATCCCTTGTTTTTAAGACTTGTGTATATAGGATTTGTGCGTGTTTTTTCGAGCAAATTTTGTTGCCGGCAAGTCGAAAACACTTAAGAATGATTAATGTATTTCAAGAGATTTCAACGAAACCTGGTGGCAAAATTTACAGAAAAGACACGTCTGATGAGTTACCCCGAGGTACGGCTAGTTGCAGCATCATGTGAACCTTGCGAACCATGCTGTCGGCAAGCTGTGTACCATGTTTTTTATCCGGCTTGACTCGACCATTTTCCTTGATAGTGTTATAGAATTTTTGAATTTCCTGAGTTGTCAACGATGATGACGGATGTTTTCCCGGATAAGGATTAACTTGATTTTTAATTATCATTGTATAGCTGCTTAATGTATTCGGTCGAACGGAACATATTATATATTCTGCTATCCGCTTATCGAGCCATTCAGATAAGAGCATATTACAATCTTCACACAGATCAACATCACGATACATTTCAATTTTATCATGTAGTTTTTGAGTAAACTCCGCTTGCGTTTTTGCTAATACATAGCGGTATATAGGCTATCCATTGTTCTTGTGACCAACTACAATTCTGCCTTCCCAACGTCCGTCCTCGCGCTTGCGAACCATTCCGTCGCCCGACGGTCTGCGTTTTGCCATAAACAGCACCTCCTTTGTAACCACACATCATACCACAAAAATTTGCAGAAGTCCAGCGGTTTTTCATTATTTGTTCAGTTTTTTCTCTCGCAGGAGACCGCCTTTTGGCAAGTAACTTTTTTCCTTCAAAGTGCCTTAAACGGTCGACTCTGCCGTCCGATGTGATCCGTGAGGGGGCGGCTTGCCGACCCCTCGCTTTGTCCTGCTTTCAAATAATATACGCCATATTTACCCCTCACGCCCGTCAAACCGCTTGCTTTTCGGGTTTTAAGCCGAGTTTGTCTATCCGTTTTTTCTGCTTTTCTTCCGAGATTTGTCGGTCAATATTTTGAAATTGGCGGTTATAAGAATACTGTTTCGCTTGCTCGATAGGAAGTATCGTGTAGAGCAAATTTCCGTTGAGTTTCTTGCCCTGTGAAGTATGAATATCGGTTGGCTCAGTAGCAATAAGCTCCTTGTCAACAAGTAATTGAACGTACTTGCTAACAGTGTTTCGCGACATATTAAGCGCTTTTCCGATGCTCTTGTAGCTCGGGTAACATTGGAATGTTTTTCGATTTTCGCGATATAGTAAGTACGAGTAGACCGCTATCTCACCGCAGGAAAGATTGAGACAGAATATCTCATTAGGCAGCGGAAAGTAGTCTTTGATTGGGTCGCGATTTGGGTATCTGCTGTTCCTCATATGCACCTCACTTTCCCGTTTTCGCGTCTATCCAAAGCTGTAATTTTTCTTTTGGCACGACTAATCTTGAGCCGATACGGATTGCAGAAAAGTCTTTTTCATGAATCAATTCATAGCTGCTTGAAATTGAAACACCAAGCACTTTCGCAAGCGTTTCAGCATTCAAGAACAGCGGCAGTTCCTCAAAGTTTGTGTACATTGCTTCTTTCAAATTTTCTAACCTCCGATAAAATTTTAATGACGGTCAAGAGCGGATTGGTATTTTTTAACCGCTTTTGATCGTCTACTTTATTTTAGCATACCTCTTGCAAAATTTCAATAGATATGTTATAATTATATACAGTTCTCTACTTTTGATTTCTCATTATCTATTTTTTAAAATATTTTTCGGAGGTCAAAATGTTTGGTTTTAAGGCTTACTTTTGGAATAGCGATGTCTACATTAACGAGAAATATAGGTTCAGCTCCTGTGAAATACTGACTGCATATCTGAACGATAAACATTATGATTCGCTTTCACAGCAGGACTATATTTATCAGCTGAAATATTTCAAACGGCATTTGACTGTTTCACAAGATATGGATTATCAAGACTATAAAAATTATAATAGCACTGTTTACAAAGCAATGTCGCTTACGGAAAGTCTTAATAAAATAATGAAAAAACTGCCGCCATACAATAAAATTCTCGGCAATCAAATTGTAAAGCTTGATGATATTTTAAACAGCTACGGTTACTTTTTTGAAGACGGATTAGATTATGAAGATTATGCCTACGGTCAATTCGACGAGGATACAGTGAATGAATACGGTGTTGGGGAAAAGAATGAAATGGGGAATTATTCTATGCACTTATACAAATTTCAGCTTTGCGAACCCAAATATATTGAAGTGGAAAACGATGATATTCGTCACTCTCTTCATGAATTAAATCAGACAATATCCGGATTTTTTGATATGTACATCAAGTTTGTTACAGCATATTTTCAGGTGCATGAAATTTACAAGCCGTTTCTGACAGAGTATTTTCATCAGAAGGAGACTTTTCCAACAGGAAGTGAAACCGCTGAATATTTTAACGACTTCAATACAAGCAAAGCCAAAAATTTCATAAAGATAAAATGCAAAATGGAATCGTTTGGGTATAAGGCATTGAAGGGCAAAAACGGCGATTTGATTTTATGTGAAGAGATTGGATTCAACGATTTTAGTTCATTTCTATATTACGATTTCTTCAACGTTATAAGGCAAAACTATGTGCCAAACCTCTGCAAAAACTGCGGTAAATTCTTTTTGATCAAGGGCAGTTGGTATTATACCTATTGTGACAGAAAACTTAAAAACGAGCCAAACAAGACCTGCCGCGATGTTGGTTCTAAGCGCAGATATGATGACAGATGCAAAACCAATCCTATTTGGCAGACCTATAATCGAGCTTATAAGGCGCACTATGCAAGATACATGAAAAAGAAAATGACTGTTGCCGAGTTTGAGGAATGGTCAAGATTCGCCTCCGAAATTCGGGATAGGGCGCTTGCAGGACAGATACCCTATGAGCAATATTATGATGATATCCGCAAGTAGAAGGACGGGGTGGTAAAGCACCGCCTCGTCCATTTTTGTCATGCCTATTCTTTGTTTTATGCGGCTCAAATTTTGACTTGCCCCGAGTATTTGAGATAACATATAATTCGGATATAATGGATATTACTTCATTTCTTTTGCTGAATCATATACTTAAATATAACCGAAATAATAATTCGTTTTCTGAATCATAAATTATAATTTGTGATTTTGCATAAATCGAATGTATTTTTTTGTAATATCTTACAAAATAAATAGCATGTTATTGACAAACGATTAAAAGTATGCTATTATTATTTTGGAAAGGGTGATGAAGGTATGAGCAAAAAAAGATGCGGGAAGTTAATAAAACAGATACACACGACATTGGAAAAGAACGCAAACAACGCTTTCCGAGAAGCCGAACTGACAATGGCGCAGGTGGATGTTTTAATGGAGCTTGGTTCAGCGCCGGGATTTACTCTTTCATTGAAGGAGCTTGAAAAGGAACTGCTGCTTTCACAGCCAACCGTGGCGGGACTTGTGTCTAGACTGGTACAAAAGGGGCTCGTCGAATATTGTTATGATGCGAACGACAAGCGAATTAAGCTTGCTTGTATGACTGAATCGGGGAAAAAACACCGCGATAGAATAGTCATGCTGCTTGACGGAGCAGAAAACAGACTTCTCGGTGGGTTAACGGACACTGAAAAGGATATTTTTATCGCTCTTCTTGAAAAGGTATGCGGTTCTTTAAAATAAAATATCCGCTTTTCGGATATTTTATTTTGTCTATTTCGATAGCGTGCTGTTAAATGTAAGCTATTAAAATTGTTTTAAGGAGGTTTTATTATGAACGACAAATCAATGGAAGTATTTGAAAAAGCGCCTGTTTCCACAGCGGTGTTGAGAAACGCACTTCCTGCGATGGCGGCAATGCTTATGGTTCTGGTATATAATCTCGCGGACACTTTCTTTATCGGTCAGACGCACGATGACCTTCAGGTCGCGGCAGTATCTATCGCAACCCCCGTTTTTCTGATTTTTATGGCGGTGGGTACGGTGTTCGGAGTAGGTGGTACATCCGTTATTTCGCGGGCAATTGGCAGAGGACAGCACGACTATGCCAAAAAGGTTTGCTCATTCTGTATGTGGAGCTGCGTTGCTGTCGGCGTAGTAATATCGGCACTTATGCTCGTTTTTATGGAGCCTATTCTTTCTTTGATTGGAGCGAAACCCGATACATGGGATTTTTCGCGGACTTATCTTACTATAGTGGTGTGCTCCGGTCCGTTCGTGCTGATCTCAAACTGCTACTCAAATGTTATACGCGCCGAGGGGCAGTCTGCTAAAGCGATGATGGGACAGCTTATCGGAAATCTTTTGAATGTTATTCTCGATCCGATTATGATAATCGGATTTGGCTGGAATATAGCGGGTGCGGCAATAGCGACCGTCGTCGGAAATGTTGTTGGCGCGGGCTATTACATCATTTATTTCCTGCGGGGGAAATCCTCATTAAGCATTAAATTAAAAGACCTTTCCGTTAAAAATAAAGTAGCGAGCAGCGTTCTCGCGATAGGCGTTCCCGCCGCTCTCGGCTCGTTGCTGATGAGTGTTTCACAGATACTTATAAACGGTCAAATGGCGGAATACGACACTCTTGCCGTGGCGGCAATGGGTGTTGCAATGAAAGTCGTCACAATCACGGGAATGGTCTGCATGGGACTTGGGCAGGGAATTCAGCCGCTGCTTGGATATTGCGTTGGAGCAAAGCTATGGGATCGCTTTAAAAAATCACTGAGGGTTTCGCTTGTTTTCTCGTTAATATTGAGTATCATACTAACAGCTCTTTGCTATATTTTCACGGAACAAATAGTAGGAATGTTTCTTACCGAACAAGCCGCTTTTGATTATTCCGTACAGTTTTCAAGGATATTACTTACGACAAGTTTTCTGTTCGGTGTGTTTTATGTGCTGACGAACGCACTTCAAGCTATGGGAGCGTCAACGGAAACGCTGATTATAAATATTAGCAGACAAGGGATCATTTTTATTCCCGCGCTTTTCATTCTTAAAGCGATAATGGATCTGACCGGACTGGTGTGGGCACAGCCTGTCGCGGACGTGCTTTCGATTGTCATTGCTATTATACTGTATGTTCGTATTTCCCGAAAGATAATGGCTGATCAGTCATTGCCTCACAAGTAAAGATTTTTTTAGCTGATACCAATTTATTTTACTAAATGAATGCGGGTTACTCTTTGTTTTATGCGATTCAAATTTTGACTTCTCTGTGGTTAACTTAGAGCCTGTTCAGAGTATCTCAATACGCCGCCCGTACCTGTCTTTTGGCGCATAACTGCGTTGATTCTTCTACAGTATTTCGGCAAAATATCGCCTTGTTCTGCGCCAAAATTCAGGCACATTCGGCACATTTCGAACTCCTATACAAGCTCTTAGAGTAGGCAAAAGCCTTTTGAAAAGGACTGCAAATTATTGCACTGTCATCCCAAATGCGATTATAAGCCCAAACATATGGATATACACTTCACTGTTCTTAGAAGTTGTACCGTTTGGCCATCTGAGTTTTCGCCTAAAGCTTTCGGTCTTTTTAACATCTCCGCCAATATATTCAGCCTCCCAAGGATATGGATACACAGGTCTTTCATAAGCAAATTTATCTTTTATGTGACCATTCAAAACATCATTATCCTCAAATGCAACAGGTAACAGGCATTCGGGAATATCATTTTCCTCAACCCATTTTTTTAAAGCTAAGAGAGCCAAATGCTGACTATCCTTTGGAGTTGCATGTAGTCCAAGCCAAATATCCTGACATCCCGGTCCGCCGAGTATATGTGCCATTCCGGGTATTAAGAACAGCCTACAAAAATTCATGGTTTTCTCTAATGATCCCTGCTTTTCTACCACTTTATCATAATAATTTATAGTTTGTGTATATGGAATAATAGGGTCTGCTGTTCCATGCAAAATCAGAAGCTTGCCGCCAAGCCTTTCAAATTCTGAAAGATCCGCATCCGTTGCATCCAAAATGCCACTCAAAAGTTTCTCGGCGGTCTGCCTGTCTTTTTCAAAATCAAACTTTGAAAAATCAAAATCTTTTCCATAAATCCATCTAAATAAATAGAAAAATTCTTTCGGAAACAAATCCCAAGTGCTTTTTGCCACAAAGCAAAAACCGTCGGATTCACACCCCGGTATAATAAGTGACGGGTATATTCTTGTGTTGTTTTTGGAATCTATCGGTCCCTGAATATAATAACTTTAATGCATTTATTTGGCTCCGAGAAAGCAGTTTGCACTCTTCAAAAATCTTAGTGTCAATTGTAAGCTTATCGGAATGATTCATGAATTTCTCGTTTCCTATTGCTCCACCCTCATGTCCATAATGTTCCAATACTTTTTCGAAAATTTCCTGTGACTGTTCCATAGAAATTTTGGTTTGCTCATTTTGAGAAACAATCAGCCAATCCCATATAAATGCAATATGCAGATGCACTCTGTCATTTGCCGGGGCGCATACTAAGATGCCGTTATAGTCTTCAGGGTATCGTTGAGCTTCCATTAAGCCCTGCTGTCCACCGGTCGAACCACCGGTAAAATATGAATATCGTATTTCCTTTTGATAATACTCGCATATTATCTGCTTTGCAACCACTGTCATAAGATGTGTTGCACGATATCCGAAATCCTTCCAACGCTCCTCTTTGCCAATCATTGTATCAGGATTCGGCGAGGTACCTAAATCCGTGTTAAACGAGGCAAATCCTAAACGTACGCCATTCTTCAGCATTGAGGTATCAATCGTGCCTGCGTATCCGCCGTTGCCGGTTCCGAGCAGACAGCCATTCCAATTATTTATGGGCAGCCACCCCTCGACTTTAATATTTGAGTCAAGTGAAGGATTTAATGTCACACATACCCTTAAATAATCCGGAACTTCATCTAAAGAAAGTCCAAATTCTTCTTTCGGATAGTGTTTTGATACCACATTTACTGTTGTAATAGTACCATCCGAAATGACTAAACTTTTCAGCCTATTTATTGCATCATTAATACTATTTTCTGACATAGTACCTCCCGAAACGCACTTTTATGTCATAGAGCAGTGACTACAACCACCGTATTTTCTTTTTTTGTCTGATGCACAATCTAATCTGACAGTTTTTTAGAACCTGTCCAATGTGAACAGGTTCTTACTTGTCAGCACGTTTGAGTGCAACAAAATCCTATATATTACTTTCAAAAATTCCCAATCAAACACGCAAATTATAATTTTATTATACCACACTCAGCCCTGAAAGTCAAGTGCTTTCTGCGTAGCCACACGGAAATCAATTTTAAAAAAATTGACAAGTTTGACAAGCTATGATATAATAAAAATATGAAAAAAACGGAATAACAGAATATTACGAAGAAGTGGAAACAGAAGAAGAATATAAGGGACATTTTTGCAGTGTATCAGAAGCGATAACAATAGTAATACTTGGAAGTATATGCGGATTGAAGAATGTTAGTCAAATACATCAATGGGCGGCAAATGACAGAGTAAGCGAGTTTTTGAAGGAGGAATTCGGAATCAAGCATGTACCTTGCTATTATTGGCTTTTGTGCTTACTGAAAATAATAAAAACGGAATCACTCAATCGTTGTTTTATCAATTGGGTATATTCGTTTATTCCCCAAAAAGCAGAAGCATTAACAATTGCTGTTGACGGAAAGACGGTTTGTTCGACAACTCGTTTTTCGATTTCGTCACTTTGCCCAAATTCAACCGCAAAAATTTTGTTGCTAAAAGGGGTCAAATCCTGTTAACATCTTTTTTGTCAAGATTCTGAAAACAAAAAAGCGCCCGTAAATAATCTCTCCGATTTGAGAGATCACTCACAGGCGCATTGTGCGACATATACAAAAACGGACCGGAAAATTTTACATGGGAGGGTTCAAGTCTATTTTTGTGTCGAAAATATCTATGGACGAGAACTTCTTTTTTTTACAAGATTTATGCCCACAAATGGCAGCGTTTTGCGCGAAGCGCATAATGCTGCCGTTTGTGGGCATAATATCTTTTTTGTCAGTGTTTCATGGCGTCGCTGAGGGGATTTGAACCTCCGGCCTACCGCTTAGGAGGCGGTCGCTCTATCCTGCTGAGCTACAGCGACAGACATCTCAACTTATTTATTATAACACTTTTTTTGGAAATATTCAATAGCAAAGTAATTTTTTATGCAGAATTAACAAAAAATATGTAAAATAAAGCGCAAAAATTGGAGCAAGTTGTGTAAAAGTAACGAATTTTTTTTTGAGATTTAGACAAAATGCATATTGACTTAATTATCTTAAAATGTTATAGTAATATAGAGGGCAAGATAGGCGCAGTGTGCCGATATGCCCGTAAATCGTTCTGTCTTAATTCCGAGACAGACAAATATTACTAGGAGGATTTTTTATTATGAAGTTTTCTAAGATTTTATCGGCTGCTGCTGCAATTGCCGCTGCCGGAATGATGACCGTTGCGGCTAGCGCGGAAATTCTGCCTGTAGAGGGTGGCGATCCCGGATTGAGCACCGGTACTGCTGATTACGGCGTGCAGGTTTTCAATGTTGGTAATGCAGAAGAGAACAAGCCTGCTACTGATTACGGAATTGATCTCTCTAAGATTGCTAAGTTTTCTGTTACCTTTACGGTTATTGAAGAAGACAGAATTTTCTGGGATGGTCAAGTTGGCGGCGGTTTGATTATCTCTCAGAACGGTGGTTCCGGTATGCCTTCCGAGAAAGAAGCTCCCGAGCTGTGGGGCAAGTACAACTGGCCGCAGCAGCAGTGGTGGGGTGTAAATGACCCTGATCTTGGTCTTGCGGCTGCTACCGATAAGGATGTCATGGCTGAAAAGGTTGGCGACTACACCTATAAAATAACTTCTAACGAGTTCCCGAATGCTATCGGTTCTGGTGATGTTGCTGATGTTGGCTGCTTCCAGATATTCTTGAAAGAGTGGAGCGGCAATATTTCCCGTCTTGAGGTTACTGAGCTTGCTGTTCTTGACGCTTCCGGTAACGTTCTGATGACGTTTGATAACAAGGGCAAGGGTACTGTAGGTGCCGGCGCTTCTACCACTACTCCTCCTGCTGACAATAACGGCGGCAGCGATGCTAACAGTGGTGACGCTAATGCAAACGGCAACAATGCTGCAAACAACGTAGATACTGGCGTTGAGGGCGTAGCTGCGGTTGTAGGCGTAGCTGCTCTGGCTGCGGGTGCTGTAATTCTCTCCAGAAAGAGAAAGTAATTCTGAACAGCTAAGGCTGCTTTAAAAACAGTTCTTGATTGGCGCTCCCCGTGCTTTGCGCGGGGAGCGCTTTTTTATATTTTCTTCAAAAATTTTTAAAATATTCCGAAACTTTTTCCTCTTTTGCGCCGACTACACTTATGAACGGAGGAAAACCTCCTCCGCTTTACACACGAGGAAATATAAGATACACAGAGAGAAAGAGTAGTTGGGGAAAGACTACAAGGGCAAACGCCCGCAATCACCACAGCCGTGAAAACGGCAGACATCTCCCGATATGCAGCAAGGCGGAGACCGCAGCAGCGCCGTTGGGGAACGGCGTTCCGAGCTTGCGGACGGCGTAGAAAGCGCATAAGTGCAGAAAGCGCGCCACAGGAACGGGCAGAGGAAACCCGGTTGCATAGACTGAAACGCGGTATGATAGCGCAAGACGAACTTTTAAAGTTTGTGTTAAGTGAAATTTGCCGTCGGATTAAGTTGAAATTTGGCGAATGTCAATTAAAAAACCGCTCCGTGAACGACGGATCGCAGCACATATTTGTTGCGATAAAATGTGAATTTTCACATTACGTCTGATCTCGGGGCGGTTTTTTGTAACTTTTTATGAATTATTAGGTTAAAAATTAAACAAAATCACTAAATTCAACAATAGTTATTGACAGTAGGTGATAAATTTGTTATAATAAAGTGAGATATATTCAGCTAATTTGTTGTGGAAAGGTGGATATTACTGTGACAAAAAAGCAGAAATTAGGGCTTAAAAGAATGCTCTCGCTTGCTGTGTCGGCAGTTACCGCATTGACTATGCTGCAAACGGGCGGCGGAGTTGTGTCTTATGCCGAAAACAGCGGGGAAGACGAAGAAGTCACCGTCGATAACCTTAATATCGTAAGCAATACCAACGCTTACAAAAACTACATAAAAAGGTATTCCGACGCCGCAAAGCCCATGGATGACGTTGTTGTCGACGTGACAAAGTTTACGGCGTCCGACGGAGCAGTCTGTGAGCTGGTCGACTTTGAGGGGGAACAGGACTGCGTTTCGTGGCTCGACAGCGAGGGAACGGTGTCGTGGACTTTCGACGTTAAGACCGCGGGTCTGTACAACATGGAGATGTTCTATTATCCCGTTGCGGGCAATAACACGACTGTTGAAGTGGAACTGCTGCTGGACGATGAATCTCCGTTTGACGAGGTAAGACTTGTCGAGCTTGACAGATACTGGCATAACCAGACAAGCAGCATTCAGTACGACGCGCTTAACAAAAATCAGAAGCGCCCGCCGCAGGTGGAGTACGACTGCTGGGTTACTTATCCTATCAAGGATAAGGACGGTCTTATCAACACGCCGTATTATTTCTATCTTGACGCGGGCCAGCACACGCTCACACTGAACGGCGTAAAGACCAACATTTATATGAAGAATATCCGTTTTTACAATAACGAGGAGCTGCCGTCCTACGCGGACATCAAGCCCTCGCAGGACGAGATAAACAACACCCCCGCGCTTATGGAGGGGAAAGCTATTCTCGTTGAGGCGGAGACCCCCAAATATACCACTTCGTCCACACTTTATCCGACTTACGACCGTTCGGATTATACGATAAGCCCCTCGCACCCCGTAAACAAGCGCTACAACACTATCGGCGCGGATACGTGGAGCAAGGCGACGATGACGACGGTCTACGAGGTCACTGTGCCCGCCGACGGTTGGTATAACATAAATATGCGCGTTCGCCAGAGCACCATGCGCGGCTTCTTCTCCAACAGACGAATTTACGTCAACGGTGAAGTTCCCTGCAAGGAGCTTGACGACGTTAAAATTCAGTACAGCCCCAAGTGGCAGACCGTCGAGCCGAAAACCGAGGACGGTGAGCCTATTTATGTGAAGCTCAACGCGGGCGTGAACACGATCGCGTTCGAGGCTATCCCCGGCGACATCGGAGAGGTCATGGAACGCCTTGACGATATCGTTTATCAGCTTAACTACTTCTACAGACGCATAGTAATGATCACCTCGACCGACCCGGACGAGTTCAACGATTATTATATCCAGGAGCAGATCCCCGAGCTTATACCATTCTTTAAGTCCGCGATCGACCAGCTCTACGCCGAGAAAGAGGGCATAGAGGCGCTCACTGGTTCGGGCGGTTCGGAGGCTACCACGCTCCAGACGCTCGCAGTCATTTTGAATATGGCGGTCAAGCACCCCGAGGATATTCCGATGATGGTATCGAGCAGAAGTTCGGGTATCCGCGACCAGATCAACTCGCTTTCCGCGTGGATGAGAGACTACCGCGGTCAGCCGCTTGAAATGGACTATTTCGAGGTGAAGACGGTTCACGACGATTACAGGAACTCCAAGTCCAACTTCTTCCAGGCTTTGGCGTTTAATTTCCAGTCGTTTATGGGTTCGTTCTTCGAGGATTATACCTCGATTTCCGAAAGCAACTCCAAGTCGCTTAACGTCTGGGTTTCTCTCGGACGTGACCAGGCTACGGTCATCAATGAAATCGTTGCCAGCGAATATAACCCCGAGCATACCACACAGGTGGGCATACGTCTTGTACAGGGCGCGATCCTTGAGGCAACGCTTGCGGACAAAGGTCCTGAGGTCGCGCTGTTTGTGGGCGGCGACCAGCCCGTAGTATTCGCGTCAAGAGGACTTGCGGTCAACCTTAAGGAACTTCCGGGATTTGACAATGTAATGCAGCGTTTCCCGAGCGATATCTCGACGCTCTACGAATATGAGGGCGGCATTTACGGATTGCCCCTCACGGACAGCTTCCCGATGCTGTTTTACCGCACGGACGTTCTCGAGGAGATCGGTCAGAAGCCGCCCGAGACGTGGACGGAGCTTATTGAAATGCTCCCCGACCTCCAGAGAAAGTATTTGCAGGTAGGTCTGATACTTCCGTCGAATATCTCCTCGCAGGTATTTGACGCGGGAAATACGTTTGTACTGCTCATGAACCAGACGGGTCAGAGCTTCTACAACGACGATCTTACCGCGACGACGTTCGACACCGAGGCTGCTGTCGAGGCGTTTACGCAGTGGACAAAGTTCTACACGATATTTGACTTCAAGCAGACCTACGACGCGTTCTCGCTGTTCAGAACCGGTGAAATGCCGTTGGTAATGCAGAACTACGCGACGTTCTACAGCCAGCTTTCCGTAGCGGCTCCCGAGATCAAGGGTCTGTGGGATTTCACTCACGTTCCCGGCACTATCAGAGTTGACGAGAACGGCAACGAGGTGCTTGATTACTCTGCGAACTCCGGTTCGGGCGGAGCGGTCATCTTCAACAGCTGCTCCGACGTTAACGCGGCATGGGATTTCCTTACATGGTTCACCTCCGCGGATGTTCAGGTCGAGTACGGTAAGACGATAGAGGCGGTAATGGGTCCGCTCGGACGTTACGATACCGCCAATATCGAGGCGCTGTCAAGACTGAATTGGTCTACCGCAGAGTACAACAAAATCTATGACCAGATGCAGAGACTGAAGGAAGTGCCGATAATTCCCGCTTCCTACGCTGTAACGAGAAACGTTTACAACGCGTTCAGGGCCGTTGTAAACAATAAGAAGTCTCCGCGCTTCCAGCTTTCGTCCTACAACCGCGACATCAATGCCGAGATCGTAAGAAAGCTCGAGGATCTGGGATATGTTATTGACGACGACGGACATATAGTGCGGTAACCGATATGAGGTACCTATTAAATTTTAGGAGGAATCAGCTTGTTCGGTAAAGAAAAATCTCAATATATCGAGGACAGCAAGTTTCGCTATACAATGCGCGAGATGAAGAAAAACACCAGCGCTTACGTCCTCGCTCTGCCGTACTTTTTACTGTTCTTGGTCTTTACGGCAATTCCCGTATTGATTTCGCTGCCGGTCGGCTTTACGAACTTCAATATGGCGCAGTTCCCGAAGTGGACAGGTTTGTCCAACTTCTATACGCTGTTTTTGGCGGACGACGTATTTCTGATAGCAATTCAGAATACGCTCGTGTTCGCTATCATCACGGGTCCCGTGAGCTACATCATGTGCTTCTTGCTCGCGTGGCTTATCAATGAAATGCCCGGTCCGCTTAAGACCGTGTTCACCTACATCTTCTATGCGCCTACGCTGGCGGGTAATATCTATGCTACATGGCAGCTGATATTCTCGGGCGACTCGCAGGGACCGCTGAACTCGATACTTATGAACCTCGGCATTATCAAGGGGCCGCAGCAGTGGCTGACCGACTCCCGCTACATACTGATGTGCGTTATCATCGTGCAGATGTGGATGTCGCTCGGCGCGGGCTTCCTTGCGATCCGCGCGGGTCTGCAGGGTATCGACAAGGCAGGCTACGAGGCGGGCGCTATCGAGGGCATCAAGAACCGTTTCCAGGAGCTTATCTACATAACCGTTCCCGCGATGGGACCGCAGCTGCTGTTCGCGGCGGTAATGCAGATCACCGCTTCCTTTACGGCGGGCGATATCGGAAGATTTTTGACGGCTTTCCCGTCAACGGACTACGCGGCTCATACGCTTATGACACACGCGTTCGACTACGGATCGATCCGTTTTGAAATGGGATATGCTTGTGCGGTATGCTTCTTCCTGTTCGTCGTGATGCTGCTTGTAAACAATGTTATCCGCAAGGCAATGAGCGGAATACTCGATACGTAAGGAGGGCTTTGAGATGAGATTTCTGAAAAAAGAGCTTACCGAGGCGGACGCTTGCGAAAAGGAGTGCCGCTGCCCTATGCGGGTATTTGACAGCGAGATTATGAGAGTGCTTGCCGTGGGTTTGTTGGCGGTACTGGCGTGCTCGGTGATTACCGCGCTCGCAGTTCACACGATCAAGAGACTGACCGGAGAGGAGGGCTTCACTTGCGACTGATAAAGAAGCGGAGAATGTGGGGAGGCTCCCGCGGCGGAGATATCTTCATATTTATTCTCCTGGCGCTGGTCGGCATATTTATGCTGTTTCCGATCTATTTCTCGATCATTCAATCAATAAAGCCCGTCGAGGAGCTGTTCCTCTTCCCGCCCAAGCTCTATGTACAGCGTCCGACAATGCAGTCCTTTGAGGATATGCTTAAGGTCGCGGGCGGAATGGACGTTCCGTTTTCAAGATACGTATTTAACTCCGTATTCGTTTCGGTAGTTGTTACGGCGGCTCAGTTGCTGTTTGCTTCCTCGGCGGCATATGTGCTCGCAAAAGTAAAAGCCCCCGGCATTAAGGCAATGAACAAGGTCATTGAGGTAGCGTTGCTGTTTACATCGTCCGTTACATATATCGTACAATATATTGTAATGGCGAATATGGGACTTATCGACACATACTTCGCGCTTACTCTGCCGTATATCGCGACGCCTATGGGTTTGTTCCTCATGAAGCAGTTTATGGGGCAGATACCGGAGTCGATGATCGAAGCGGCAAAGCTCGACGGCGCGTCTCACCTGAGAATTTGCTGGCAGATCGTAATGCCGAACGTTAAGCCCGCGTGGCTGACGCTGATGATATTTGCGTTCCAGGGCGCGTGGCAGATCACAGGTTATCTGTTCGTTTACTCCGAGCAGCTGAAGCCGATCCCGATCGTAATGCAGCAGATAGCGGCATCGGGTCTGGCAAGAGCGGGCGTTTCTTACGCAACGGTAGTTGTGCTGATGCTTCCGCCGATGATACTGTTCCTTATCTTGCAGAGCAATGTTGTTGAAACAATGGCTCATTCGGGTCTTAAGGACTGATAATTGATTAAACTAACGAAAGGATGATTTCGGTGCCATCAATTAAACGCATAGCAAGACGGGTCGTATCGGCGGTTCTGGCAGCGGCTGTGTTGTGCACAAGCGCTGTGGCGTTTGCCGACGAGCCTTATATGGGCTACAATTACGACTGGTGGGGCGATCCCGTACCGTCACAGAACGGCTACGTTGTTGACAAGGTCGTTTCGGGACAGGATATAGGCTGCGGTTCATTGACAACTCCCGCCGACCTGTTTTTCGACGATGAGGAACAGCTCTACATTGCGGACAGTGCGTATGTCGGCAACTTCGATTCAAAGGCTCAGAAAGGGCGTATCGTTGTTACCGATAAGGACTTCAATCTTATAAACACCATTGAATACCTTGATTTCTCCGGAAAGCAGGAGTGGCTCGACGAAAAGAAAGCCGCCCTTGACAGCGGTTCAATGGACGAGGAACGCTATCAGAAAGAGACAAACATCTACTTCAACACCCCTACGGGCGTGTTCGTGGACGAGGGCAACATCTACGTTGCAGACAGCGAGAATAACCGGGTTGTGCAGTTCAAGCCTGATAAGGACGCGAACGGTATCGGTTACGGAAAGGTCGATGAGGTTTACACAAGACCCGAGGGTATCTACTATGATGCCAACACGACTTTCAAGCCCGAAAAGGTGCTTGTGGACGCGGCAAAAAACGTTTACGTCTGCATTACAACCATTACGCGCGGCGCGGTAGTGTTCTCACGCGAGGGCGAGTTTAACGGTTATTACGGCGCGAACCGCGTTGAAAAAACCGGTGAGGTAATCCTTAACGCGTTCTGGAAGCTGATCATGACAACAGAGCAGATCAAGCGAATGAAGAGAAGCGTTCCCGTTGAGATCACGAACTTCGATATCGATTCGGACAACTTCGTTTACACGGTAACGAAGAGCAAGAACTCCGACACGGACATTCTGAAGAAGATGAACTCGGCAGGTACGAACATTTTCATCAATCTGGGTTATAACGAATATACGTTCGGCGACGCGCTGGTAAAGTACTACCGCGGCACGACCTACTCCTCGCAGATATGCGACGTTGACGTAGGACCGCACGGCGAGATCAACTTGCTTGATCTGACAACGGGACGTGTGTTCCAGTATGACGATGAGTGCACGTTGCTGTTTGTTTTCGGCGGAAACAGCGACCAGAAGGGCACGTTCACCAACGTAAACGCGGTCGAGAGCCTCGGCACAAACGTATACGTGCTGGACAGCAGAAAGAGTTCCATTACGGTGTTCAAGCGTACTGAGTTCGGCTCGATAGTTCAGGAGGCAATGTCGCTCTTTAACGCAGGTAAGTACGAGGAGTCTATAGAGCCTTGGAACGAGGTGCTCAGACGCGACTCCAACTACTGGATGGCGTACATCGGTCTCGGAAACGCATACCTTAACGCAAAGGACTACGAGAACGCAATGGATTACTTTTATATGCAGTCCAGAAGCGGCTATTCCGATGCGTTTAAGAGTTGGCGTATGAACTTTATCCGCGACAACTTCACAATCTTTGCGGTTGTGATTATTCTGATATTTGTGGCGATTTATGTAATTTCGTCTATCAGAGGCAAAAAGAGAGCGAAAAAACGCGCTGCCGCAGACAAAATATTGCGTGAGCAGCAAAAGAAAGAGGAGGGGTAAGCAATGCGTTTTGATTTGGACTTACCGGCTTGGCAATGGCCGTTCTACGTTATGCGGCACCCCTTTGAGGGCTACGAGGATCTGCGTTGGAAGAAAGCCTATAACATGAAAGTGGCAATGGTTATTGTAGTGCTGTTTTTCCTTGTTACAATAGCAGACCAGGTGCTGACAGGGTTTCTGCATAACTACACGATGGTCAAGGTATTCAACATCGTGCCGATCATAATTAATTCGATCGTGCTGTTCTTTACCTGGGTAATAGGAAACTGGGCGCTGTGTACGCTGTTCAACGGCGAGGGCACAATGAGAAATATATGTGTCAATACGGCATACGCGCTCGTTCCGTATATCATAGGCAAGGTAGTCAATATCATTCTCTCCAACTGCCTTACCCGTGACGAGTATATGTTCCTTAACTTTGTAACCTACATTACCGTGGGATACAGTATACTGTTGCTGTTCTCGGGAATGAAAACCGTTCACCAGTACAATTTCTGGCAGACAATCCTGTCGATGCTGTTTACGATCGTCGCGATGGTTATCATTATCATTCTGACGGTGCTTCTGGTGTCGCTGTTCCAGCAGGTGTACTTGTTTGTTTACGCGATCTACACCGAGTTGCTTTACAGAAACCCGAGTATGTCCTCCGTGGCGCTGATAGCTATAATGGTCGGCGTTATTGCGGCAGTTGTTGCGATTATCTGCGTTGCGTACACGGCATTTGAGAAAGCGCAGATCAGGAAAGAGCAGAAGAAGCTCCATTGAGAGCTTGTTAAGAATAGTTTACTGAAGATGGTGGTGTAAAAATGCTGCAATTTCGCAAGAGAATAATGATTTCCGCGCTTTGCGCAGTTATGCTGGTAACAACGAGCCAGAGCGCATTGTCTCAGGCTGCGGAAAATACCGAGGTAACTCAGCCCGCCGACGGCGGAGCGGAAAACCCCGGAGACGGTGCTACTGATGCAAATACGGGCGGCGATGCCGCACCGGAAACACCCGAGGACACCGCGCTTACCGAGGAACAGGCGCTCGCTGCTATGAGCGAATGCGCCTCAAGCTCCACGCTGAAGCTGTATGTTGACGACGCTACGGGAACATTTGCGGTGGAGTGTCTCGAAAACGGCGAGATAATCTGGAGCAATCCGTACAATTCCGACAACGATCCCCTGACAAAGAGCCAGCAGCTGAAAGCGCAGTTGAAGTCCGCGATGGTCATTAGCACCGTTAAGGTCACGGACACCGACGCGCCCATTACGTTGGTGCGCTCGGCGTTGGACGGTACAACTACGGTTGAAAGGATAAACAACGGCTTCAAGGCCACGGTATCGTTCCCCGAGCAAGGAATAACCGTTCCGTATACCGTTACGCTCACCGACGACCATTACGATGTTTCCGTTTTGGTAAACGAGATTACCGAGGTTGAGCTGGACGCTCCGGCAGAGGTTCACGAGGCGACGCGTTCGGTTGTTGATCTCAGCCTTTTCCCGAATATGAACGCGGGCTATGCCGACGAGGAGGGATACTTTGTTATTCCCGACGGCTCCGGAGCGGTCATCAACTTCAATAACGGTAAGGGCTCGTCGATGAAGTATTCGCAGAAGATCTACGGACGCGAATACGCTTATTCACAGGATAGAGCGCCCAAAAAGACGGAGCAGGCGTATCTGCCCATTCTCGGCGTTGTAAAGAAGGACTCCGCCTTGTTGGAGGTTATTACCGAGGGCGCGGCTTACGCGACCGCTAAGGCGGGTATTGCAGGTCAGGACGCTACGGGCTACAACTCCGCATACTTTGATTTCGCGATCAGGGGCAACGATCAGTACTTCATGGGAGCGGTCAACGCGTCGGCGCTGAAGGCCTACGAGCAGACGAGGATCCCCGAGGAGCGTGTGACCGTTCGCTACTACCCGATAGCAAAGAGCGATACTACTTATGTTGACATAGCTAAGCGTTATCAGAAGTACCTTCTGGACGAGGGTCTTATGTCGAAGAAAACCGACGCGGACAATACAGCGCTTTACGTCGACCTTTACGGCGGCGCGGTAAAGGAGCGCTCGATAATGGGTCTGCCGATCAAAATGCAGACCGCCGCGACTACCTACGAGCAGGCAAAGATCATTCTTGAGGAATTGAAAAACCGCGGTATCGACGAAATGGTCGTCGGGTATAACGATTTCAATACGGCAGGTCTTACCGACAAAATATCCAGTTCGGTAGATTACGCCAATTCGCTTGGCGGAAAGAGCGCGTTTAAGGCGCTTTACGACTACTGCAAGTCGGCAGGTATAACGCTCGCTCCCAACGTAGACCTTACCGAATTTGAGCGCAGCGGCAACGGATACTCCAAGACGGGCGCTTCGGTAATCGGACTTTCCAAGTCATACGCTACTCAGGGCGAATACGAGATAGCGTTCGGTACTCCTCACGACACGAGACCCAACTGGTTCATTCTCACGCCCGCTTACTACACCAAGGTTTACGGCGAAGTTGTTTCGAGCTACTCCTCGGAGGGCATAGGCGCGATCTCCGTCGGCAATGGCACAAGTATGCTGTACAGCGATTACAGCGGCAACAAGGATAAGAAAACCTCCAGACAGCAGGCTGTCGAGAATCTGAAGAAGAGCTACGAGATTATCAACAACAGCGGCATCAAGTTTGAGGCGTCGGCGTGCAACGACTACGCGTTCAAGTACGTTGACAGCATTCGCGACGTTCCGCTTTACAGCAGCGGCTTCGACCTCACGGACTACGATATTCCGCTTTACGAGATGGTAATTCACGGATATATCCCGTACTCCTCAAAGGAAAAGAACGCAAGCGCAAGCGCGGACGAGTTGCTTTTGCTCTCCCTTGTTACGGGTACTCCGCTCCACTATGGCCTTATGTACGAGTCGCCCAACGAGCTTACGGACTGCAAGTACGAGACGTTGTTCTACACGCATTACTCGGGCTGGCTGGACGTTGCGGCTGAGGAATACAAATTCTTCAAGGAAAATCTCGCGGGCGTTTCCAAATCGCCTATTACAGATCACAAGTACATTTCGTCAAGAGTGATCGAAACCACGTTCGAGGACGGTACGGTTCTTACGGCGGATCTTGACAACTACACGCTGAAAATCAACGGCACAGAAGTTCAGCTGCCGAAAAAAACTTGGAAAGGAGCGACGACTGACTGATGAGTAAAGAAGAAAAGCAGGCATCGGAAAACACCGCCAAGACCGAAAACGCAGTTGAAAAGGCGGAGCAGACCGCACAGGCAGTTCCCGAAGCAGCCCCCGCTCCCGTAAAGAGATCGGCGCACAACACTGCGGCGGCAGCGGCATTCAACGCCGAGGGCGAGGAAGTCGACGTCCGCAGACAAAAGGGCGAAAAACGCGAGCGCAAGATCAAGACGAACAAGATCCCTTACGAGCGCAAAAAGCACCTTTACGGTTACGGATTTATCGCGCTGTGGTTCATTGGAACGGTCTGGCTGTTCGTAATACCCGTTATCAAGTCGATCGAGTATTCGTTCAGCAACGCGATGATGCACGACAAGGCGGACGCTCTTGCGGCAGGCTACACCAGCGCGGGTATCCACACCGAGTGGAACAACTTCGCAAACTACATCAAGGCGTTCACGGGCGACCCGGACTTCCCGAGAGAGCTTGTGGCTTCAATAGGACAGATCATACCTCAGGCATTCGTTATCATGATCTTTTCGCTGTTCATTGCGATCATGCTTAATCAGAAGTTCAGAGGAAGAACATTCGCGAGAGCGATATTCTTCTTGCCGGTACTTATCGCAACAGGTCCGATTATCACGGTTATCAACGGTGATATGGCATCTCAGGGTATCTCAGGCGCAACGCAGTTCAGTGCACTGTTCAAGACCGACCTTGTTTCGGAGCTTATGGAGTTTGTGGGAATTTACAACATAAACCCGGATTTCACGACATTCATTGAGGAGCTTACCTCCAATGTCCTGAACCTTGTATGGAACTCGGGTATCCAGATATTGATATTCCTCTCGGCGCTTCAGAATATTCCGCCGTCCGCAAAGGAAGCGGCAAATATGGAGGGCGCGACCGCGTGGGAGTTCTTCTGGAAGATAACGTTCCCCATGATAAGCCCGATGATTTTGGCGAACCTGATATATACGATCATAGACGCGTTTGTTGCAACCGACAACGAGGTCATGAACCTCATACTCAAGCAGTCGAGACTGGGTGACTACGGATATTCGGCGGCGATGGCATGGATATACTTCGCGATAATCGGCGCGATACTCGGAATTGTCGTATTGATCGTAAACAGATTCGTTTATTACGAGAATGAATAAGGAGGTGCTTTTATGTCAGAAGAAAATATTAAAAAGGCCTCCGACGTCGAGAGTGCTGCTGCGGGCACGTCCGCAGGCAAGGCATCGCGCGTGAACGAGGACGACCGCGACAAGAAGTATCACCGCGTTACAAACTGGAGCATTATCAAGAACTACCGCCACTATAACGCGAAAGAGCGCAAGCATTACACTTACATTTTCTGGAATAGAATTGCGAACCGCGTATGGCCGGTATTCAGATTTTTGCTGCTGTTCGGTCTCGGATTTGTAATTCTGTACCCGATAATGTACATGATAAGCGCTTCGCTCCGTCCGCAGATCGATATGAACGACCCGTCCATAATGTGGATACCTAAAAGCATTCGTCTCCAGAATTTCTCGGAGGTATGGGACGCGATTAAGTACCCGGACGTTCTTTGGAACACTATCCAGCTTAACGTTGTGGCTTCGGTGCTTCAGGTTGGCGCGTGCGCGCTCACCGGCTATGGCTTTGCGCGTTTTCAGTTCAAGGGCAAAAAGGTGCTGTTTGCGCTGGTTCTGCTGCAAATTATTGTACCGCCGCAGGTCATCATACTTCCGCAGTACAATATATTCGCGAACTTCGACATCTTCGGTCTGCTGAATGCACTTACAGGCAACTCCATTCGTCTTACGAACACGAACTTCTCGATGTACATTCCCGCGATATTCGGCAATGGTATCCGTGGTGGTCTGTTCATCTACCTGTTCAGACAGTTCTTCCGTGGTCTTCCCAAGGAGCTTGAGGACGCGGCGTACCTTGACGGCTGCGGTCCGTTCAAAACGTTTATAAGTGTAATGGTTCCGAACGCGGCAAGCTCGTTCCTTACGGTATTTATCTTCTCGATAGTATGGTACTGGAACGACTACTTTATCAGCTCGATGTTCTTCCTGAACTCGCAGACGATCTCCCTGCAGGTTGCGGGTCTCGCAAGTACAATGGCCATCTACCTTACGGGTGAACCCGGAATAGCCGCGAACTTCATGGTATGGGTAGAAGCGGGCTGTCTTATGGCGATCACGCCTATCGTAATTATGTATATCTTCCTCCAGAAGTACTTTACGGAAGGTATTGAAAGAGCAGGTCTCGCAAACTGATTACCTTGGCTCATTTCGGCAAAAAATATCCGCTCTTGAAAAAGGGCGGATATTTTTATTTTATCTTTTGTGTTGCTAAAATGCGTTTTTTGTAACATTTTGTTAAAACAAACAGCAGTTGCTTAATACAGATAGCTGCCTGGCAGAACTGAAGCGGTTTCTTCCCAATTATCAGGAATACAATCAAAAGAACCATACTTCCGTAAAAAGAATGTATTCTCTTTGTATTCAAAAGTAACATCAAACTGTGTGCAATTTATGGTACTCCAATAATCAAAAACGATATGATTTTGATTTTCTATATAAATAATCTGTAGTTTAAAAGGGAACTCCTTTCTTTGTGTGACAGGATCATCTTCCATGCTAAGCGAATAATCAAACCGTAAAATCCCTGCGGGGCTTGGAAGACTTACACACCCTTGTCCGCCATTTTTTATTCTTTTTTTCTGATTAAAGCGTTGAACAAGGTTGTCAAGTTCACAAATATGCTTAGTTAATAAAACAATAAATGGCTTTACTACATCAAATGAAGCATAACAACCTTCCATATCTACTGCAATATCGTAGTCTTCCTCCTTGGATATATATACATATCCATCATCTGCAACACACAGTTGATTTATATCATTAATAAATTTTGAGATATCTTTATAACGATTATACAAGCTAACTCCTCCTAATCAAATAACGACCTGTCACCTTCTCCATATCATTGGAATTTTCAAACTGCAGATTGGTGAAATCACCAATGCTATACTTCAGCAAAATACAAGGTACAAAGAACACATTTCTATGGGAAAAAGGGGAGCGTCACGCTCCCCGAAAAATTAAAGCAGCTCCTTTGCGAGCGCGTCTATCTGTGCCTCGCTTACGGAGTTAAGCGAGGACTTGAGCGTGACTGTAGTATCGGTGAACTTTATATCCTTGCTCTTCTCAAACATACCCTTAATGACCTTAGCCGCTGTGGGCGCCCAACTTCCGTTCTCAATAATGCCTATCGTGCGCTTCTGATAGTTGCGCTCGGTGAGGTGCAGAATAAAATCGCGCATAAACGGGAAAATATCAGCGTTGTAGGTGGTCGTCGCCAGCACGAGCTTGCCGTAACGGAACGCGTCCTCAACAGCCTCCGCCATATCGTCGCGCGCAAGATCGGTAACTGTCACTTTTGGGCAGCCGCCCTCCTCGAGCTTCTTCGCAAGCAGCTCAACCGCCTTTTTGGTGTTTCCGTAAACCGAGGTGTACGCAATTGCCACGCCCTCGCTCTCAACACCGTAGCTCGACCAGATGTTATACAAATTGAGATAATATCCGAGATTTTCCAGCAGCATAGGACCGTGCAGCGGCAGAATTTTCTCGATATTCAGCCCAGCCGCTTTCTTGAGAACCGCCTGAACCTGCGCTCCGTACTTGCCGACAATGCCGAAATAGTAGCGGCGAGCCTCGCAAGCCCAGTCCTCGTCAGCGTCCAGCGCGCCGAATTTGCCGAAACCGTCCGCTGAAAACAGCGCCCTGTCAACGTCATCGTATGTCATAATGACCTCGGGCCAGTGAACCATCGGCGCCGTAACAAATGTAAGCGTATGCTTGCCGAGGGAAAGTGTATCGTTCTCGCCGACAACAACCTGCCTGTCCGCAAAATTGTCGCCGAAAAACTGCTCCATCATCACGAACGCCTTAGCTGAAGCAACAAGCTTGGCAGAGGGGTATTTCTCAGCAAAAAACTTGATGTTTGCCGAGTGGTCGGGTTCCATGTGCTGAACCACCAGATAATCGGGGGCGCGTCCGCTCAGAACCGTTTCGAGATTACCGAGCCACTTCTCGCCGAAGTGCGCGTCAACGGTATCCATTACAGCAATCTTCTCGTCAAGGATAACATAAGAATTATACGCCATACCGTTGGGCACGTCGTACATTCCCTCAAAAAGGTCGATTTCGCGGTCGTTCACACCAACATATTTAATATCGTTAGAAATTTCCATAATTTACCTCCAAAAATAATTCTACACACTGATTATATCACACTTTAATATGCAAGTCAAGTATATTTGCCTGAAAATCTTAAATGAAAAACGCCCCCGACTATTGCCGGGAGCGTGCATAAACGGAACATACCGTTTATATGCATTAGTCTCTCTTGCGGGAGATAACGATAGCTGCGCCTGAAAGCGCAATGGCACCCGCAAAAGCCGCAACGCCCTCAACACCCGTATCGGGGTTTTCTTTGGCAGCCTCAGCCGCCTCGGGGGCGGGGGATATCTCCAAACTGTCTGTTGCCGCAAAACCGCATACTGATACTGCAGATACGGTCGCAGTCGCAACAAGTGCAGCGAGAACCGATTTTAACTTCATTCTCAAATCCTCCAAAATCCGTTTTGCAAAAGCATTTTATGAACCGATCCGAAATTCCCCTACGAATCGTATTCTTTCCCCAAATAATATTTTACTATATTTCGACGTTTTTTTCAAGTGTCATTTTATATACAATTGCCGGAAGAAAATAAAAACTTTTAGATAATTTGACCAAGAAACGCTCCCGTATATTTATGTAAAGCGCTCTCCGCAAAAACGGAAAGCGCCCGAAAAAGATGCGGAATAAACCGTTACTTTCTCTTCTTGGCAGCAATAACTACCGCGCCCGCAATAAGTGCGGGAACGAACGTCATTGCAATACCGGTGCCGGGGTTATTGTTGCCGCTGCCGTTGGACGTGTTCGAGGAATCGTCCTCGACAAGACCGCCGCTGTTGCTGTCGGAACCGCTGTCGGAAGAGCTGTCGCTTTCGGAGGGCGTGCTACTCTCGCTGTCACTGTCGGACGGAGTGCTGTCAGAGCTGTTGTCATCAGCATTCGAGTAAACCGAAACGGTTACGGTAGTAGCCTCGCCGCGGTTGGAGAATAGCTGCACATAATAGTTATCCCAATCAATGTCACTGCCCTTGATTGTTAAGGTATTAGAGGGCCAGTTTTCGTCGTCGTCGTTGGTCTGGAAGTAGCCCTCCGCCTTTGTGCCGGTGAGCGTCGTGTTAAAGCCCACGCCTATCTCGTCGTCCGCGTCCGCGCCCTTGATAACGATAGCCTCAACATTTGCGGGCTTTACAGAACCGATAAGGTCGCTCTGAGTGATGTTTGTCGAAACCCAGCCCGAATCCTCGTTCTCGGAAGCGGGAACGTTCCAGGTGTAAACATATGCGGGGGTATCGTCGTCAACAAGATCGCTGTCAACAGGGTCGCTTGTGCTCTCGCCGACAGAGCCGTCGGGAGAAGTTCCGGCATCCGAACCGCTGTCGTCAGAAGTGGCAAATACGGATACCGCAGCGGCGGAAAGGGCGCAAGCGCCCGCGATCAACGCCGCGAGTATTTTTTCTAACTTCATAAAATATCTTCCTCCTATAATATTTTGTCGGGAAATTTCCCTTATCTCTATTGTATAACAAAACGGCAAAACTTGGCATAATGATACTGCCTGTATAGCCGATTGCTTCAAAAAATTGCGGCTGATAAGGGCAAGCCGTCCAATACTGATTTGTTATACCTTTATCGCCGTTTTTTTAATGCGCTCTCGGTTTGACCGAGAGCGCGGAAAAATCTGAAAGGTTCGTCTTTAGTCGTCTCTGCGAACTGCAGTAACCGTAACGCCGAGCGCTGCAATTACTGCTGCCACAGCCGCGAAACCGAACGAAACACCCGTCGTGGGGTTAGAGGGCTTGCTTGTGTTGTCTGTACCGCTTGTTCCCGAAGAAGCGCTGTCGCCGCTTGTTCCGGAAGAAGTGCTGTCACCGCTCGTTCCCGAAGATGTGCTGTCACCGCTTGTCTCCGAAGAGGTATCGCTGCTTGTTTCCGAAGACGTGCTGTCGCTTGCGGAATTGTCGTCGCTGTCGGTAGTGTTATCACCGTTCGTTGTATTGTCACCCGCAGAGTCGCCGTTGTTTCCCGTTCTGCCCGTAATACCGTTCATAATATCGCGTCCGGCGTTTGCCGCGCCGCCTACTATATCCTCACCGGCATTTATAGCGCCGTTGACTGCGCCGTTGACTGCCGAACCAACGCCGCTTGCCGAGGCCGCAGCCGTAAGAGCCGCAAAGCACGCCAATGCTGCCGCAGCCGAAGAAATTCTCTTTATCATAGCTGGTTCTCCTTTGTTCAATATTGCACGGAAAACTCCGCGCAAACATATTATTCGCAAAGGAAAATCGTTTATTAGAGGGGATTTTTGCCGTTTTTCTTCGGTAATTTTTTCCGCTTGTCCGTCAATCCGAAGCTCATGAGCGTCATACGTTCGATCTCCCCGTCGGGAACGTCAGAGTCGAAAAACACTGTATTCCAGTGCACCTTATTCATGTGATACGCGGGAATAACGCCCTTAAAAACGCTTCTTAAAAAATCCGATTCCATCGGCTCACACTTTAAGTTTACCACGGTTTTTCCCTGATATTCCAAAATAGCCGCAAACCATTTTTTGGTATCGGAATGCCGCGCAATAGTCGTTTCAAAATCTTTGTTAAAGGGTTGGTCGACCTCAGCGCCTCCAATATTTTTACAAAAAGCTATAAATTGTTCTTTTGTCATTTCCGTCACCCGTAATTAAGTCAAGAAGTTACTTTCCCGTTTTGCCAAGAATGTAATTTATTTCATCCTCGGTTTTTCCGCTAGCCGACAGATACTTTATCACAAGACCGTCCACTTTTTTAAATGTACATCCGGAAATAATGCAGACCGCCACGCCGAGCGCCGCAATGATCCCTCCGGATATCAGAAATAAGGCTATCAGCTCCGAGACGATAAATCCCGCGGCGATCATCAGCGCCGCAAGCACAAGCATGGCGATCATCGCAATAAACATATCTTTTTTCCATTTTTTTGCGTTATTATACTGTTCAATAAGTTCTTCCATAATATTACACTCCATCAAAAGATCACTTTTTCCGCACGTATTTCATCAGGCGGATTTTCTTGCAGCCCGTTTCAACGACAATGCTTGAATTAGTAAGCTCCCACTGCGGGTCGCGGTCAATGTCCTCGAAAAACACATCGCCGCCCATATTCTCGTACAGACGGGTTATCAGAGCCTCGTCGCAGTAGGGTGCGAGCTGTCTGTACACCTCGCCGCCACCTATAACATAAACCTTATTCTTTACCGTTTTAACGTAATCAAGAAGGCTTTTCATATCGCCGAAAACGCGGGCGCCCTCAATATTCGCCGCGCTGCGTGAGAGTACAAGATTTTCGCGGTCGGGCAGCGGACGCTTCGGGAAACTCTCGTAGGTCTTTCTGCCCATAACGACTACCGCGCCCTGCGTCGTTTCACGGAAATGCTTCATATCCGCAGGAAGACTGCACAGCAGTCCTCCATTCCGTCCGATAGCGCAGTCGTTGTCCATAACCAGTATCAGCGTCATAATTCCTCCAAAAATAAAGCCGCAAACTTCATGAGAAATCTGCGGCTGATGACCGATCCCGTACAAACGCTGTCCTGTGAAAGACTGTCATTCAAGAAGCTCTTGTAGCGTCTGCACGGTCTTCATATTGCGCTCCCTATTGGGAACACTTTTCAATCAGAGAAGAACCGTAAGCGTACCGTTCTTGCCTCTTGATAATATTATCGGCAGCCTTTTCCCAAACTTTAGCAAATTTCCTGACAAATATTTCAACATAAAGACAATCTGTTTTGTGAGAATTGTCAAATTTTTGTCATTTTAGCGTTATTCTTCATAACCTTTTTCAGACCGCGTGTGTCAAACTCGATAGTGACCAATGCGTCATTGCCCATCTGCAAAACCGTTTTGACTGTTCCCTCGCCGAAGAGATTGTGCTTTACTCTGTCGCCGGCAGCAAACGTCTCATCGTTGGCGCGCGGAACGGCGGCTTTCATTTTCGCGGTCTCCTCTTTGAGGAAACTGTGGCGCTCAGGCTTGGAGTAGGTCGGCGCTTTGCGGCGTTCGCCGTGCTTTTCGCAAAGCTCCTCGGGAATTTCACGGATAAAGGTCGACAGCTTATTTGCGGAGGTCTTTCCGAACAGCATACGGTACTGCGAATGCGTTACGATAAGTCGCTTTTTCGCGCGCGTTATCGCGACGTAGGCAAGTCGGCGCTCCTCCTCCATTTCGGTCGGGTCGAACTGGCACATTGCTGACGGGAAGACGTTGTCCTCCGCTGCTACTATGAATACTACGGGGAACTCCAGACCCTTTGCGGCGTGCATAGTCATAAGCGACACTCTGTCGGCTTCGGTATCGTAGTTGTCTATATCCGCGACGAGCGCGACCTGCTCCAGAAAATCGGGCAGCGCCGCTTCGGGATTTTCCTCCAACAGTTGCATAGCGTTGGATTTAAGCTCGTTTATATTTTCGATACGCGCCTTGCCCTCGTCGCCTTGGGCGTTCAGCATCTGCATATAGCCCGTTTTTTCGGCAACCGCTTCGATAAGCTCGTCAAGCCGCGCGCTGTCCGCGACCTCGTCCAACTCCTCGAACAGGTTCGCCGCCGCCTTTAAAGAGTTTGCCTTTCTTTGCAAAGTTTCAAACTGCATTGCGTCGCGGCAGACCTCGACGGGGCTTATCCCCAGTCCCTCGGCGATGCGCACTACCTCGTCGACCGTAGCGTCGCCGATACCGCGTTTCGGCTCGTTGATAACGCGGCGAAACCTCACCACGTCATACGGATTGTTAATAAGCGACAGATACGCCAGAATGTCGCGTATTTCCTTGCGGTCGTAGAAACGCAGACCGCCTACGATTTTGTACGGTATCCCGGACCTCGACAGCGCCGTCTCATAGCCGCGCGAAATGGCGTTGTTGCGGTAGAGTAGCGCAAAATCAGAATATTTTGCGCCGTTTTCCACACCCTCGGCGATGATGTCCGCAATGCCCTTGGCTTCCATTTGCTCGGACGGGAACAAATCAACGTGAATTTTCTCGCCCTCGCCGAGATCGCTCCAGAGGTTCTTCTCCTTGCGCTGCGTGTTGTTTTTGATAACGGAGTTCGCGGCGTTGAGAATGTTCTCGGTGGAGCGGTAGTTCTGTTCAAGGCGAATGACCTCGCAGTTTTTATACTGCTTCTCGAAGTTGAGGATATTCTCGATAGTCGCTCCGCGGAAACGGTATATCGACTGATCGTCGTCGCCGACAACGCCGAGATTTCCCGAGTCACCCGCCAGCAGCGATATCAGCCTGTACTGCGCTATGTTCGTGTCCTGATACTCGTCGACCATTATGTACTTGTACAGATTACGGTAGTGGCGCAACACGTCGGGAAAGTCCTCGAACAGCCGCACCGTTAGGAAAATAATATCGTCGAAGTCCACGGCGTTCGCGGTTTTCAGCGAATTCTGATACTCCAGATACACCTGCGAGGTCTTAATTTTGGTGATCTCCGCACTCTCCTGCGCCATGGGCGCGTAGTCCTCGGCGGATATCATCTGATCCTTAAGCCGAGAGATGTTGTTCTTGAACATTTTCGCGCTCATCACCTTTTCGCTGATGTCGTGCCGCTTCATTATTTCCTTTATCAGCCGCTTGGAATCGTCATCGTCGTAGATCGTAAAGCCGGGTTTATAGCCGAGGTGCTCTATCTCGCGGCGCAGTATCCTCACGCACGCCGAGTGGAACGTCGCCGCGCATATCTTCTCCGCGTCCCCGCCTATCATGTCGATAAGTCGCTGACGCAGCTCGCCCGCCGCCTTGTTGGTAAACGTTATCGCCAGAATGTTCCACGGGTTTACAGGGTTCACGGCGATTATATCGGCGAGCCGCTGCGCGGTCTCGGGTGTTTTCTCTATTGCGGGAAATTCCGCGAGAAAGCGCTCCTGTTCGGGAGTGACCGCGCGGATCTCTTCGTCGTGGTACGCGTTCCCGAACCTCATCATATTCGCGATCCTGTTGACAAGAACGGTCGTTTTTCCGCTGCCCGCGCCCGCGATTATCAGCACCGCGCCGTTTATATTGAAGATCGCTTTTTTCTGCATATCGTTTGCGCGTGAAAACCAGCTTTCCAGCGCCGTCTGTTTTAATTTAATGTAGTCCATTTATCTCCTTGATCATTGTCCGTTTCCTGTGGGTGTTGTGTTGGCGGGTGTACCCGAATTTCCTGTATTTCCCGAGGTTGAGCCGCCGAGCGCAATAAACGGATTTACGTCCGTGCCTATCGCCTGCGGAAGAGTGCCGTCCCAATTCATTATCTTCATATACTCGATATAGTTGGGGCTTTGAGTGAGCTGCTTCTGTACCGCCTCGATAGCGTATGCCTCAGCGTCCGCTTTTATTTTCTGGGAGTCCGCTTCCGCTTGCGCCGCTATGACCTTCTGTCTGGCCTCTTCTTCCTTTTCGGCGGTCTTGTTCTGCATTTTCAGAGCGTCCTGAGCCGCGATAACCTTTGCCTGAATAGACTGCTCGAATGCGTCATCAAACGAAAGGTTCTCGATAGCGAAAGCCGTAACGACAATCCCCTGTGGCTCGAGGGTCTCTTTCAGCGAATTGTAGATCGCGTTCTGCACCGAGGAACGGTTCTGTACAAGATCCTCCGCCTTTACCTTACCTATCTCATCCTTGGATATTTTCGCGACGTTCGGTACAAGCAGCTTTGATTCGACGTTGCTAACGCCTATAGTGCGTATGATCTCCGGCAGTTTGGACGCGTCGTAGCAATAGTTCAGCTTCAGCATAAGTGTATCCACGGTTTGCGTATCGGAGGTATAAGCGTCAGTCGTTACGGGGTACACCTGTTCACGCGTGTCCACCTGTTGTATCTCCTCGATGAACGGGATATGAAAATTAAGTCCCGCCGAAAGGTTCTGCCCGACGATCTTGCCGAACTGATACTTCACGCCGATAAAGCCCTCGTTCACCACCGTAAAGCTGTTGAATACCACGATGATCACCGCGAGTATCACCAATACTACGATCGTGATAACGCCCCACTTGGGCTGTGATCCGCCCTCTTTGTTCTCTGTTGAAAATTTCTGCATTGTGTTCTCCTTTACATTTGTCTGCAATGATGTTATTGCATATTAACAAGCTCCGAATATTTGTCCGTCGCGCCGAGCTGCGGAACTGCCGATCTGCGGCTTATTCCCGCCCTCGCGAATGCCTGAGTAAGCATTAACTTTATGCGGTTTACCTGATTTACCTCGGAAGCACCCGGGTCGAAATCTACCGCGACTATGTTGCTTTCGGGGTGCTGGCGGCGAAGTTCGCCTATAACGCCCTTGCCCGTAACGTGATTGGGCAGGCACGCGAACGGCTGCATACAAACAATGTTCGGCACGCCCTCGTGAATAAGCTCGAGCATTTCCGCCGACAAGAACCAGCCCTCGCCCGCGATGTTGCCGGGGGAGACTATCGGGCGGACACTCTCGCGCATTTCAAAGATGTCGCCGGGGCAGCCGAATTTCGTGCCCGTGACCGCCTTGCGGTAGCTGTGTTCCATAAACTTGAACGCCTTTATCGCCGAGTTCTCGGCGAATTTCTTAAGCCGCGAGCAGTACAGTAGCTCGGATTTGGTCTTTCCGTGAGAGCAGATATAGTAGAAAAATCCCATAAGGTCGGGCACTACCACCTCGCAGCCCTCGTTTTCGAGCAAGCCGATGATATCATTATTCGCAACGGGGTGGAATTTAACCAGAATTTCTCCGACAAGTCCGACTTTAGGCTTTGCTATATCGTTCACGGGGAACTCCAGAAACTCCTTTACAATATTGCGGACGTTGTTGTTGAAACGCGGCAGACTGAGCGATTTCAGCTCGTCGCGCAGGAACAGCCGCCATTTTTCGTAAAGAGCGTCGGCGCTGCCCTTTACCTTTTCATACGGGCGAACCTTGTACAGACAGCGCTGTAAAACGTCGCCGTAAACAATTCCCATAAACGCGCGCACCGCCATGCCCGCCGAGAGCTTGAAGCCGCTCTGCTTCTCCAGACCGACGACATTCAGCGAAATGAGCGGTATCTTCTCAAAGCCCGCGTCCTTGAGCGCTTTTTTCAGCATACCGACATAGTTTGTTGCGCGGCACGCTCCGCCTGTCTGTGTTATCATAACGGAGGTGTTTTCAAGGTCGTATTTGCCGCTCTGAAGTGCGTGGATAAGCTGTCCGACGATCAGTATCGACGGGTAGCAAGCGTCGTTGTTGACGTACTTCAAGCCCGTGTCAACAACGTCCTTTGAGCAGTCCTTGAGGATTATCACATTGTAGCCGCTGTGCATAAACGCCGCTTCGAGCATATCGAAGTGGATAGGCGCCATCTGCGGACAGAGTATTGTGTGGTTCTTGCGCATTTCCTTGGTGAACTCGGGCTGGCGTATGTAACCGACGTGACCGCGCACAGGCTTGTATTTATGCCGCGCACGCTCGTCCACTACCGAGATGAGGGAGCGCAGACGTATTCTCGCCGCGCCGAGGTTGTTGACCTCGTCGATTTTCAGACAGGTGTAGAGCTTGCCGAAGCTGCGCAGTATCTCTTGAACCTCGTCGGTGGTTATGGCGTCAAGTCCGCAGCCGAACGAGTTGAGCTGAACAAGCTCCAGACACTCGTTTGCACCGACAACATGAGCCGCTGCGTACAGCCGCGTGTGGTAAGTCCACTGATCGACAACGCGTATCGGGCGGACTACCTCGCCGAGATGCGCCACGCTGTCCTCGGTGAGCACCGCGAAGCCGTAGCCCGATATCATCTCGGGGAGACCGTGGTTTATCTCGGGATCGACGTGGTAGGGTCTGCCCGCAAGGACAATTCCGCGCTTGCCGTTCTCCTTGAGAAAGTTCAGCGTTTCCTCGCCCTTTTTACGCATATCCTCCTTGAACGCCGCGTCCTCTGCGTATGCCTTTTCGAGCGCGGTCTCAATCTCGCGCTTGGTTATGTTCATTTCGGGGAGCGCAGCGGTGAATTCCTCGTAAAGACGCTCCGCCATACGCTTTTCGTTGAATATCGGCAGGAACGGGTTCATAAACTTTACCGTCTCGCGAAGCTCAGGAACGGAGTTTTTGATGACCTCGCTGTATGTCGCGACCACGGGGCAGTTGTAGTGATTATCGCCGCCGTTGTTGTCCGCCATTTCGTAGGGCATGGACGGGTAGAAGATCAGCTTTACGCCGTCGTCGATAAGCGCCTGAATGTGTCCGTGCGCGAGCTTTGCGGGATAGCATACGCTCTCGCTCGGCATGGTCTCAATGCCCATATCGTAGATATCGCGTGAGGATTTCGGCGATAATTTCACGGAAAATCCAAGCTCGGTAAACAGCTTGTGCCAGAACGGGAAATTCTCGTACATTCCAAGAACGCGCGGAAGTCCGATAATACCGCGCGTTGCAGTGTCTTCATTCAGACTCTCGCGGTCAAAAAGCAGATGATATTTGTAATCGTAGAGGTTCGGGAGCTTTTCACCCGCCGAAACGTTCCCCGCGCCGCGCTCGCAGCGGTTGTTGCTGATGTAGCGCTTGCTGCCACCCGGGCTCCGGGCGTCGGGAAATTTGCTGATCGTGAGCAGGCAGTTGTTGGAGCATTTTCCGCACCGCGCAGTCGTTTTCTCGACCTTGAAGCCGTCGAGCTTATCGGGCTCCGCGATAGTGCTCGGCTTGCCGTCGTCGCGTTCAATCGCGATGAGTGCCGAGCCGTATGCGCCCATTAAGCCCGCCTTGTCAGGGCGGATAACGTTCTTGCCTACTATCAGCTCGAACGCACGCAGAACGCTGTCGTTCATAAATGTGCCGCCCTGAACAATTATCTTTTCGCCCACTGAAGCGGTGTCGCGCAGCTTTATTACTTTAAAGAGCGCGTTCTTGACTACCGAATAGGACAGTCCCGCCGAGATGTCCGCGACTGTCGCGCCCTCCTTTTGCGCCTGTTTAACGCGCGAGTTCATGAATACCGTGCAGCGCGAGCCGAGGTCGACGGGATTTTCCGCAGACAGTCCGAGCGCGGCAAATTCGGCGCTTGTCATGCCGAGCGCGTTCGCGAAATTCTCAATAAATGAGCCGCAGCCCGACGAGCACGCCTCGTTAAGCAGAATGCTCTCGATCTCGCCGTCCTTGACGCGCATACACTTCATATCCTGCCCGCCGATGTCAAGAATAAACTCCGCGCCGGGGAGGAATTTATCGGCAGCCTTGTAGTGCGCCATGGTCTCGATCTCGCCGAAATCAGCGCCGAGCGCCGCTTTTATCAGATGCTCGCCGTAGCCCGTCGCGCAGGTTTTCGCTATGTACGCACTTTCTGGCAGCTGAGCGTAAATTTCCTTGAGAATGCCGATGACCGATTTCAGCGGATCGCCCTGATTGCCCGCGTAATGAGAGTAGAGTATCTCCGCGTTTTTATTCAGCAGCACTGCCTTTGTGGTCGTCGAGCCCGCGTCTATACCGAGATAGCACGCGCCCGAATGGAAATTTATGTCGGCGGTGGGAATTATTGACTTTGCGTGACGGGCATGGAAGTCCGCAAGCTCGTCCTCGTTTTTGAAAAGCGGTGCTAATCGCTCGACCTCGCGGAGCTGATTGTCGCCAAGTACGGAAACGCTCTGCACAAGCTTGTCGATGTCAAGCTCGCAAGTCTCCTCGGACAGTGCGCATCCGATCGCGACAAACAGGTTCGCGTTTTCGGGAAAGATGATATTTTCGGGCTGCAAATTCAGCGTTTCGATGAAGCGCTGACGCAGCTCCGACAGGTGGTGGAGCGGTCCGCCGAGGAATGCGACATTCCCGCGGATAGGCTTGCCGCACGCAAGTCCGCTTATCGTCTGATTTACTACCGACTGGAAAACCGACGCGGCTACGTCGCTCTTTTTAGCACCCTCGTTGATGAGCGGCTGAATGTCGCTCTTGGCGAAAACGCCGCAGCGCGAGGCTATCGGGTAGATCGTGGTGTGCTTTTTGGCGAGCTCGTTCAAGCCCGAAGCGTCGGTGTTCAGCAGCGCCGCCATCTGATCGATGAACGCGCCCGTGCCGCCCGCGCAGCTGCCGTTCATACGCTGCTCAAGACCGCCCGTGAGGTATGTAATTTTCGCGTCCTCGCCGCCGAGCTCGATAGCTACGTCGGTTTGAGGTGCGAAAGCCTTTATCGCGTCCGTACCCGCGGCGACCTCCTGAACGAACGGTATTCCCAGCCATTTGGAAACGGAAATTCCGCCCGAACCGGTGACCGCGATCATTACGCGTTCGCCCTTTATCTCGTTCCCGACCTCGGCAATGATATCCGCGACCGTTTTGCGGATATCGGAGTAATGCCGCTGATACCGCCCGAAGAGCAGCTCGTTGTTCTCCCCGACTATCGCCGCCTTGACGGTCGTTGAACCTATGTCCAGTCCTACACGTTTCATTCTATTAATCCCCTTTCGGATTTGGCGTTTTTTACATTGTCTCTCTATAAAAATATGTCTCATAATATTAAAAATTATAGCACATTTTGAGTTAAAAGTCAACCGTTAAATTATACTAAAGCTGTATAAAAAACAGCAAGCCGGAAGTTTTTGATAATAAATATCATGTTTGAAACGCATTTGTGTTGGTAATGCCATAGCATATTTATTAAGATATGTTTTATTATTAAAATGTTGTTTCACTATTGCGAGAGGGTACTCGTGCTCTGCTTATTGTTTTTTGTCTTAAGGCAACACCGCACAATTACCGCGCTTCACGCCAAACGCTATTTTCGTCATAGGGTTGACCTTTGGTCAATTCGTGCACAATTCGTCCCGGCAAGGCATACAGCCTTGTGTCGTCCTCATTGTACAATCTGACGAAAAATCTCTCTGCGCAACCGCTCGACAATAATTATGCGGTGTTGCCTTAAATAAGTCACAAATTACCGTATTGACAAACTTATCCGGATATGATATAATTAAGCGAGTGATATCAAAATGATATCACTCGCCTGAAAAAATTTTCAAATTCCCCTTGACAAAGTCGGGAAAATAATGTATACTGTTTATGTGATATATAAACAGTATCGACAGATAATGTTGAAAAGGAGCGTTGGTAAAAATGGGATTATCAGTCAGCAATATCGTTAAGAAATACGGTAATTACACCGCTGTTGACGACCTTACGTTCGAGATAACCTCCCCGGGAGTGTTCGCGCTGCTTGGCACGAACGGCGCGGGGAAAACCACTTCGATACGTATTATACTCGGAATGCTCGCTGCCGAGAGCGGCGAAGTAAAGTGGGACGGCAAGCCGTTTCTCGCTTCCGAAAAGCCGATCGGCTACCTCGCCGAGGAGCGCGGGTTGTACCCGAAAATTAAGATAATGGATCAGCTTGTATATTTCTGCACGCTGAAAGGGATGCGCCGTCAGGACGCTTTGAAAGCGCTTGAATATTGGTTTGAGCGCCTGTCTGTTACCGAGCACAAAAACAAGCGCGCGGAGCAGCTCTCTAAGGGAAATCAGCAGAAAATACAGCTTATCGCGGCACTTGCGCCGAACCCCGAGCTTATTATTCTCGATGAGCCGCTGTCGGGTCTCGATCCCGTAAACGCGGAGCTTTTCAAAAGTGTTATCCGCGAGGAAATGAAGAAGAACAAGTACATCATAATGTCCTCACATCAGATGACGACGATCGAGGAATTCTGCCGCGATATCGTCATAATGAACAAGGGCAGAACCGTATTGCAGGGTAATCTCAACGAGATAAAAAAGGGTTACGGGCGCGTAAAGCTCACCGTCAAGGCGGAGGGGAACATCTCGCCGCTCGCTGCCGAGTGCGGACTTGCCGCGACCGAGGAAACGCCGAACGGCTCAAGCTACAACGTTCAGAGCGAGGAGCAGGCACACAGGCTTCTCAATATGATAATCGAGCGGAAAATTCCGCTTATACGCTACGAGCTTCGCGAGCCTACGCTCAACGAATTATTCATAGAAAAGGTTGGTGAGTCAAGTGAGAACTAACGGCTGGCAGAAAGTATTCAAATTTACGCTTATTCAGCATATCAAAACGAAATCATTCATCGTAGGCAACATAATCACTTGCCTTATCGTCGCGTTGATCTGCGTGCTGACGAACGTTCTTCCTGCAGTGCTCGGCGGCGACAGCGGCATCGACAGCATTATCGGCGATAACACCGAAAATCCGCTTGCCGAATTTGACTCGGTTTATGTTTATGACGACTCCGAGATATTAGCGGCGGAGGATATTGCGCAGCTTGAAACGCTTATGCCTGTCAGCGTTCCGGAAAAAAGCGTTGACGAGCTTGTAAAGGAACTTGAGACCTCTGAGGAAACAAGCGCGGCGGTACAGATAACTGCAGCGCTCGGCGAAGACGACGCGGTCATCGGCTACGACATTAAGACCTACTATACTTCAGCGGCGGACGGCGGCGAGATTGATACGCTCAACGGGTTGTTAAGCGAGCTCATCAACCGCAGAGTGTTGCTGAACGCCGGCGTTTCCCCCGAGAAATACGAGTCCACACAAATTTCAATAACCACCTCGCGCGTTGAGGCGGGCGCTAAGGAGTGGAATTTCATTCAGAGCGCTATGAACTATTTTGTTCCCATCGTAGTATCGTTGGTGCTGTTTTTACTGATATTCAGCTACGGAAACGCGGTCGCGCAGTCGATCGCGACTGAAAAAACAAGCCGTGTTATGGAGCTGCTGCTCACATCGGTGAGACCGCTTGCCGTGGTTATCGGCAAGGTTATGGCAATGTGTATCGTGAGCTTCGGGCAGTTTATCCTTATAGGAGTGGTGGGTTTCGCGAGTTTCCTGATCTCCGCGCCGTTCGGCTGGATGGGCGAGGCTATGAAGATCGCGAACGATCCTGAAATTCAGCAGGCACTGCAAAACGCCGCTCAGGGGCTCGGCGGAGTTCAGACCTCCGAAATGCAGATCGCCGAGGCAATGAACGACCTCGCGGCAGGCTTCAGCCCGCTGAACATTATACTGATAATCATTATCTTTCTTCTCGGTTTTATGTTCTTCTCGCTGGTCGCGGCGCTTGTTGGCGCTTCCGTTTCGCGAATGGAGGACTTACAGCAGGCCATGGGTCCGTACTCGATACTCGGCGTTCTGGGAATGTACCTCGCTTATTTCCCCGTTATCTTCAACGTTGACTCGCTCGATACGGGCGCGGCGACCACGAACCCCGTGCAGATATTCTCGTATTATTTTCCGGTAAGCTCGCCGTTTGCGCTGCCGAGCGCGATAATGCTCGGCACTCTCGACACGGTGCAGTCGATAATTGCGGTCGCGGTACTCGCGGCGGCAGTGGTGCTCGTTGCGGTGATCGTCAGCAAGGTTTATGAGGCGATCATTCTCCACAACGGAAACCGAATTAAATTCGGGGACATTCTTAAAATGGCAGCGAGAAAGTGATGGTTTAACGGCAGGCGTTTTTGCGTCTGCCGTTAATTTTGTGTTGACGCACGGTTGCGAGAGGGCACTTGCGTTCTCTGGGTCTGATGCTTGCGTCAATTGTTGTCTGACATGCAATATACAAAAAATTGACAAGCAAAATACCAAAAGAGCCGCCGAAAAGAAGAAAATCGGCGGCTGTTCTATGCTTAAAACGCCTTTGTTAAACCAAATGCAGAAAGCAAAAGCAAAAATGTTGAGATTTTTTATCTTTGTGAATATTGCACAATTTTAACCGTTTTTCAGAAAATAAAATATGTACAATGACATCAACCGTCCAACCGTTCCCGAGGCACTTGTAACGCTGAATGTTTAAACCGCAGTCGGTGTATCCGTCGGGCAGCATCTGAAGATGTTCGCACTCCACGGGAGACAGCTTGCGGATAATATAATCGCTATCCAAGAGATCGATCTTGTATAATCCCGTTCCGGAGTTTTGTTTGCCTTGCTCGGTCAACAGCTCTATGGACTTCCCATGAACCGAATAAACGCGGCGAACTTGCCCTGTGCTTCCGATATTGCTTGATACGCATGGCGTCGCTCAAGCGTGTTCTTCAGCGCTGCGACCGCGTAATTCGCGGTCAGACAGTACGATTTTCCCGTTCAAGCGACGACGTAATCAATTATATCCGCGAGCATAATGCCCTTATCCGCAGGTTGTGTGACGTTCGGGATATTCGTCCGACTTACTTGACAATACAGTTGAGGCGGCTCCAAAACTACTAACGGTTATGTTGAATTGGAAATATTCAAATACAAGGCATATTACCGTTTTTGCCTTAAGAACAGCTTTTTAGGTTGTTACAGAGGGAACAAGTCCGGCACGAACAATTCTGCGTGCAAATATTCTTCCTGCTTCGGACAGACAAAGCAAAAAGTATATGACTGTATCCGAAATTGCAAAGACGTATCACACCTCGCACACAACCGTGCAAACAGTAAGAGCTTCGTATTGTGAAAAAGGGGTTGAAACTACACTCAACAGAAAGAAGCGCGAAACATCACCGATTCCGGCGAAAGTGATTAAAGGTGTTGAAGCACATATCATTGCGCTTGCCTGCGGAGAACCTCCAAAGGGATATTCTAAGTGGACGCTTAGACTGCTTGCGGAAAAGACTGTTGACTCTGTATAACACACTACCGTCTCAAGCGTACTTAAAAAAATGAATGTATGCCTAATTTAAAGAAGTGTTGATGCATTCCTCCGGAGCAAAATGCCGCATTTGCGGCTGCAATGGAAGATGTTCTTGCCGTGTACAGCCGTTTATACGATGAGGAGTATTTGTTTGTCTGCATGGAAGAAAAACCAATACAGTTTTTTGCTGACTTCCGAAAGGGCTTCCGTTCAAAAAAACGCGTTTCAATATGAGGACAAAGAATACATCTGCAAAGGCACTGCGAGTATTTTCCTGTTCACTGAACCTTTAGCAGGTTGGAGATACGCTGACGCTCAAGAACGGAGAAACCGACATGGGCAAGACAAATTGATTGGCTATTGACCAAGCAATATCCCAAATCTAAAAATGTCGTTCTTGTAATGGATAATCTCAACACCCACAATATTGCATCTCCCCAATTCCACATTATATCACAAGGGACAGTAAAACACAATAGTCAGAAGGTCTTTTATGAACGAAATAAAGGTATTCGGCAGCACCGAGTTCGGCGGGCATGGGGTTATGTTAATTGACGGGAAAGAGTACTTCCCTGCTACACAATGTGCTGCTATCCTTTGTTATACTATTCCAAAGGGCGTAATATAACAGAATTGCAAGGATTTTGAAGATCTGATCAAAGTTTACGACCGTCCAAGGGTGCTGTTTTACTGCGATCCGCCTTCGAAAAGCTATGAATGAATGTTCTGTAACCGCAACGCTCGTTATGCATAGCTAATGCGGCTTACAATACGTTTCCGCAGCATATTTCGGGACAGCCGCGGGCTTAACGCCTTGCTATTTGAAAAAGGTATCCGTATATGACAATGCGTGTATCGAAGCGTTTTTATTCGCCTTTTCGGTTTGCGTCGTTTTTCTTTTCTTTGCGTTCACGTTCGAGACCTTCCTCGATAATTCCCCGTGCAAGGTCAAGTATTCGGCGCTCTTGCTCACTGCGCCCCGCAATCACAAACTCCTCAGGCAAGAACTCCGTGCCGTCGGGGTGGACATTCGTGATTTTTCGTCTGCATACCGTCCCATCGTCCAGTGTTATTTCTCTTATCGGCATAAAATCACCTCTATGTTATATTGTATGTTCGCGGTGGTTGTACAGTTGTCAACCGTTTATCCCGTTTACGGCTATCTTCGGAGATATAAGGCAGCACCGCACAATTACCGCGCTACGCGCTTTGTCGCCCAGATTGCTTTGTTGGCGGCGTCCTTGCCGCCTCTTGGCAATCTTGCGACAACGTCATGTTGTCGGCGTTTGCTTGCACGCATTATGTGCTTTGCGCAAAACGCTATTTTCGTCATAGGGTGGATTTTTGGTCAATTGGTGCGCAATTCGTCCCGGCAAGGCATACAGCCTTGCGTCGTCCTCATTGTACAATCTGACGAAAAGTCTTACTGCGCAACCGCTCGACAATAATTGTGCGGTGTTGCCATAAAAAGGATAGGCAGATACATATAATTCAGCGAGGTGATACAAATGCCAAAATCCCGTGAACTCCCCACAACGGCAGCCTGCTACTGCCGCGTATCGACAGAGAACCAGATTGAGAACTACTCGATAGACGAGCAGCGCGAGCGCCTTGAGGCGTTCTGCAAGGCAAAGGGCTGGAGCCACCCCACAATGTTTATCGACCCGGGCTTTTCCGGCGGAACTCTCGAACGCCCCGCGCTACGCAGTCTTCTTGAGGACGTAAAACGCGGCAAATTCGGCATGGTGGTCGTGTATAAGCTCGACAGACTTTCGCGTTCGCAGAAGGACACACTCTACCTTATCGAGGACGTGTTCAACAGGTACGGCGTGAGTTTCGTTTCGGTTTGTGAGAACTTCGATACGGGCACGCCGTTCGGCAAGGCAATGATAGGCATACTGTCCGTGTTCGCGCAGCTTGAAAAGGATCAGATAACCGAACGTTTCACAATGGGCAGAATAGGACGCGCCAAAAGCGGACTGTTCCACGGCGGCGGCAATGCTCCGACGGGCTACGACTACGTTGATGGTCATCTTGTCGTCAACGAGTTTCGGGCAATGCAAGTGCGCGAGGTTTTCGAGCGTTTTAAGCGCGGCGAGAGCGTTCACTCTATACAAAGAGCAATGCACGAAAAATACGGAGGCTGGACAAATCACACGCTCGTCTACAATGTTTTGCGCAACAGCATATATATTGGTATGGTGAAGTTCAACGGCGTGGAGTATGAGGGCGAACACACGCCGATAATCGACAGCACACTGTTCTATGAGACGCAGACGCTGCTGGGTTCTCGGAACGTTCCCAATGCTCAAAAAACGCCGTTCCGTGCGGGCTTTCTGCTGTCTGGGCTGGTGTGCTGCGGCAATTGCGGAGCACGCTATCACGGCAATCATGGGTATTACAAGTGTTATTCCCGAGCCAAGTCCGACAAGAGATACATAATCGACCCCGACTGCAAAAACCCGAACCTCAAAATATCCGAGCTTGACAAATTCGTTGTCGGGGAAATATCAAAGGCGGCGCTCAACCTGTCCGCGATACTCAAGAACGTTCCCGAGACCACGAAGGATAACCGCCGTGCCGTAACGGAAAAAAGGCTCGCTGAGATAGCATCGAGCACCGAAAGGCTTATCGACCTGTACCAAGCTGCCGAGATACCGCTTGACGGCGTAACGGGCAGACTGCGCGAACTTGAGACCGAGCGTGCGTTCCTCGAAAAACAGCTTGGCGGTATGCCGGAGTTCCACGTTGACAGACGCTCGGAGTGGCTCGAAAATATCGCGCGGCACAAGGAATTTCTTGAAGTTTCCGACGTTGCCTTGGCAAGAATGTATGTATCGTCGGTTATCCGCAGGATAATCGTAAGGATGAGCGGGGAAGTTAAAATAGAGTGGCGTATATAATGCGCTTTTATTTTATGGGGAATTTACAAAATTGTAGTTCCCATACACATGGTCAGCGCCTGTTTCCCGCAAGCCTTGCACTTGCAGAACGGCTTGTCGAGGTTATACGCGACGCGCGGCAGATAGCCCAAGTCCTCAAGCAGCGTAAACAGCGGGAAGAAGATCGCCATAGGCGGCAGCATAACGGCTACGACCCACGCGAGCACGCGGTAAGCACCGTCGACGAGCAGCCCGTTCAGCCAATCGGGAGCGTTCAGTGCGATCATAAGCTCGCCCAATTTGTCGCCAAGCCGAGAGAGCGCGGTGCTCAACAGTTCGCTCGGGTAGTTCGCGCCGACAATGGTTATCCAGAAGACCGTCATCAGCATAAGCAGCATTATCGGAAAACCGAAAACGCGGCTCGTGAGTATCCTGTCTGCGCGCGAGAGCTTGCCGCCCTGACTGCTCCCGCTTACGCATTCGGCGCAGACCTCTTCGGCATTCAGCAGAATACACGAGACTATCCTGTCCTTAAGGCGGTCGGCGGTAATTTCGTTTTCGGCGAGCAGCGTCCGCGCGCGCTCAACGGCTTCGGATATCTCCGCGATATCGCCAAGGCTTTTGCCGAAGTATTTCTCGATCTCGGCGGTGAGCGAACTGTCACCGTCGATAAGCCGAAGCGCCAGCCAACGCGGCGGGACAGCGCCGCCGAGGTGCTTTTCCAGCACGGGCTCGACTATCGAAACGGCTTGCTCAATAGGCTTTATGTAGCGCAGCTTGCGCGGTTTCGGAGTGATTTTCCCGCTGCATATCCCGTCCAGCTTGTCGGTAATTTTTTTCAGCGACGGCTTTTTGTGCGCGGACGTTCCCACGACGGGCACGCCCAGCTCCTCTTCCAGCTTGGCTAGGTTTATCTTAATGCCTCGCCGCTTCGCTTCATCGAGCAGATTGACGCAAACAAGCGTTTTCGGGCAGAGCTCCATTACCTGTAAGGCGAGGTTGAGACTGCGCTCGAGACAAGTCGCGTCGCAGACCACGACTGCTGCGTCGGGTTCGCCGAAGCAGATGAAATTTCTCGCGACCTCTTCCTCGGCGGAATGCGCCAGCAGCGAGTACGTTCCGGGAATATCCACGAGAATGTAGGAAAACTCACGTCCTCGGCACTCGCCTTGTGCAATGGAAACGGTCTTGCCCGGCCAGTTTCCCGTGTGCTGATGAAGTCCCGTCAGCCCGTTGAACACGGTGCTTTTGCCAACGTTGGGATTGCCCGCGATCGCTATTACGCGGTCGTCGGGGCTCGACCTCTCGACCCTGATATCCGAGGACAGCACGCCGCTGCCCATAGATTTTGCGGTAAGTCCCATTTATTTCCCCCTCACTATAACGCCCCGACTGTCGCACGCGCGGATAGCGATCACCGCGCCGCGTATAAGATATGCGCTCGGGTCGCCCATGGGGCTTCTCCCCACGCACTTGACCGCTGTTCCGCCGCACAGTCCTATATCCAGAAGCCGCCGCCGCATTGAGCCGTGTATCGTCAACCGCTCCACGACGGCGTTTTCTCCGACTTTAATATCACATAAACGCTTTATCTCGCCCATATGCCCACCTCATATATATTTTCGCGTTACGGCATTATATGCTTTCGCTGAATGTTTGGTGAGACCTTTTTAGTTTACAAAAAAAAACCGCAGATGAGGGCGTATTTTTTTGAAAACCCCCTTGCATTCCCGAATTGTTTGTGATATACTGTATTGGTGCGTTTACGGATAATATGATAAGGGGGCGTTTTTATGGGAAAAACCGCACTTCGCGATATGACCTCGGGTTCTCCCATGAAGCTGATACTCGGCTTTATGCTGCCGCTGCTGCTCGGTATGTTGTTTCAGCAGCTTTACAATATGGTGGATACGATAATAGTTGGGCGGTATCTGGGCGTGAATGCTCTTGCGGGCGTCGGCTCTACGGGTTCGGTGAACTTTCTGGTGATAGGCTTCGTGCTGGGAGTATGCACGGGCTTTGCCATTCCCGTGGCGCAGAAATTCGGCTCAAAGGACTATGACGGGCTGCGGAAGTTCGTCGGCAACACTATCTGGGTCGCGGTGTTTTTCGCGGCTGTGCTGACCGCCGCGACCTGTCTGCTGTGCTCGAAAATTCTGGGGTGGATGCACACGCCCGACGGCGTTTTTGCGGAAGCGCGCGATTATATTTTCGTAATATTCCTCGGCATTCCCGCAACATTCTTGTACAACACTCTGTCGGGCTTTATACGTTCGCTCGGCGACTCGAAAACGCCCGTCGTGTTTCTGGTTATCTCTAGTCTGCTGAACGTCGCGCTTGACCTGTTTATGATAGTGGTGCTGAAAATGGGAGTAGCGGGCGCGGGCTGGGCAACAGTAATTTCGCAGCTTGTCTCGGGGCTGTTATGTCTGGGATATATCGCGAGAAAATTCGAGATACTCCGCCTGAAACGCGCCGACCTCAAGCCCGACCCTTACTATATCGGACGTCTGTGTGCCACGGGTCTGCCGATGGGCTTACAGTATTCAATAACGGCAATAGGCTCGATACTCATTCAGTCCGCCGTGAACTCGCTCGGAGCGTCGAGTATGGCGGCGGTAACGGCGGGCAGCAAGGTCAGTCAACTTATGTGCTGTCCGTTCGACGCAATGGGCAGCACCATGGCGACGTTCAGCGGGCAGAATATCGGCGCGGGAAAGCTCGACCGCGTCAAAAAGGGCTTGGGCAGCTGCTCCTTGCTCGGTGTGTGCTGGGCCGTGCTGGGGCTGGGGATAGTTCTGCTGTTCGGCGAAAACCTTATAATGCTGTTTATGGACAAGGAAAACGCTGCCTCCACCGAGGACATAAAGACGATAATTAGGCTGGGGCGGCAATTTCTGATAACGAACGCGGCATTTTACATTCCGCTGGCGTTCGTGAATATCGTGCGTTTCCTTATCCAGGGAATGGGCTTTTCGCAGATAGCGCTGTTCGCGGGGGTTTTTGAGCTCTTCGCAAGGGGCTTCGTGGCGCTCTTTACCGTGCCGTTCATCGGCTTTACGGGAGTGTGCTTCGCAAATCCCTCGGCGTGGGTGCTCGCGGACGCATTCCTCTTCCCCGCGTATTTTATGTGCTGCCGTTACGTCAAGCGGCATTCGTTATAAAAAGCCTCGTATATCAACGGCAAGTTTTTCCTCGAGATTTATCAGCCTCTTTGTGATGTCCTTTGCTTTCTCCTCGGCGGCTTTGTATTGGTTCAGATATTTGTTGAGCGACTTTACTCCCATATTGCAGCCGTCAGTCATAAGGTCGGCTATCGTCTCGTCTGATTCGTTCATTATGAGCTTGGCGTTCGTCTTTATCCACGACATACCTTTCGCCATTGCGTCGGGGTCTTTTCCGCTGTCGTGATATTCGTTCAGCAGACCTTGAATTTCCCTTTTGAGCTTGTTGTGCTCGTCTTTGCATGCGGAAAGGTATCTGCGCAGCTCCCCGCCGCGAACGTAGTCCAGAACGCCGTCAATCGACGACACGCCTGTTTTTATTCCCGCGTCGCATTCACGCAGCAGTTTTATCGTATCGGGTTCTATCATTGTGGTTCAACTCCTTTGTTTTGAGTTGAACTTATTATTCCGCGCCGTAAGTAAAATATTCGGCAGCGGATTTCTGGTAAAGGAGCGCATTTTCATGAAAAGATTTGCCGTGATTGACACCGAGACCACATGGGCGGACGAGGTGATGTCGATAGGCATAGCGGTCTCGGATTTTGGGGGTCTCGGGCTTATTGCCCAAAAATATTATGTGCTTACGCCGTTCAAGTCTCACGGCGGAATGTTCGCCCACGCGCTCTACGCAAGGGGAATAAAGCCCGATCTGGAGTGCCCGCGCGGTGAAGCAATCAGCAATATAAAGGCGTTCCTCGAGGAACACAATGTCGACCTGATGTTCGCATACAACGCCCTGTTCGACTATCGACATCTTCCCGAGCTGCAGTATCTGAAATGGTTCGACATAATGAAGATTGCGGCGTATCGGCAGTTCAACAGCAAGATACCCGCAAACGCCGAGTGCTTCGCAACGGGCAGACTGAAGCGAGGCTACGGCGTCGAGGACGTTTACCGAATGTTAAGCGGAAACGGCAGATACGCCGAGCTCCATAACGCGCTTGCCGACGCTATGGACGAGCTTGAAATAATGCGAATGCTGGGCGTCGGGCTTGAGAGCTATAATTCCGCGGAGTTATGCTGCGTGTGAATTCTGATATTATCATTTTTTCCCCGAGAGCCTGAAATTACAGCATAACAGGAAATGTTTTCGCCGATATTATGTGATATAATAAAACTATCCCGGGAAGGAGGACTTTCATGCAGAATGCAGATATTATCGGAAAAAGCATTATCTACATTGAGCAAAATCTGAAAACCGATATTACGCCCGAGGAGCTGGCGAGTATGGCGGGCTATTCGGTATGGCACTATCAGCGCTTGTTTGCGGAGGTGGTAGGCGTACCACCGGCTGCATACATCAACAGACGCAGGCTTGACTGCGCACTGTCGGAAATATGCGCAAAGCGCAAGGCGATAGACGCGGCAATGGATTACGGCTTTGACAGCTATGCCGGATTTTACAAGGCGTTTTTGCGAATGTATGGTTGTTCTCCGAAAAAATATTTGTCTCTTTACGGAACTCATCAATCAATATCGGAGGTAACGACTATGTATACGGAAACGGAATTACGAAAGGTACTGAAGTACTGGAACATTTCGGAGGATATTCCGATCAGCGAAGTGCGAATCGTGGACGGAACAAAAACGGCAAACAATATCCGTCAAATCGGCAATGAGTATATTTTAAAGACAGGCGACAGAGCGGCATTGCTGCGTAACGCCCGTGTCGCAAAGGCAATAGCGGCACAAGGACTGTCGGCTGCGGTTCCCGTGCAGACAACAGACGGCGGCGATATCACGGATGATAACTTTGTTTTGATACGCAAAATAAAAGGCGAGCCGCTTTCCAAAGCTGAACGCTTTGGTGAAAACCGCGCAGAGTTCGGCTTTAAATACGGGCAAAGCATAGCGCGGCTGCATAATGCGCTGGCGGCGGTGGAGGATAGCATTCAGCCGTTTGAGCAGAATTTATTTGCCCATGTGTCCGAATGGGCGCTCCCGTTAGTTCAAAAGCAGAATGTACAGTGGGATATGGGCATACCGGACAATTTTTTTGAGGAGTATATCAATAATTTTGGCGCACTGTTTGAAAAGCTGCCGAAGCAATTGATACACCGCGACCCTAATCCGTGTAATATTTTGTTTTGCAGCGGCGAGGTCAGCGGGTTTGCCGACTTTGAACTCAGCGAGCGAAACGTGCGCTTGTGGGACCCTTGCTATTGCGCCACGGGAATATTGTCCGAGCAGCGCAGCGTTGAAAACGCGTATGAGAAATTCCCCGAGATACTGGAGGCTGTTCTTCGCGGCTATGACAGCGTAAATCATCTGACAGCCGAAGAAAAACAAGCGGTTTACTATGTGATTTGTTCAATTCAGATGATATGTGTGGCGTATTTTGAAAGCGTCAGCGAATATAAGGATCTGGCGAGGACCAATCGGGAAATGCTGCTGTACATTATAGAGCAAAAGGATAGAATTAACAGCATTTTTACTATCGCATAGATCGACATGACGCGCGCAAAACAGCCATAATTTTTTAACAGCTCCTTGACTTTTCCGTCAAAATGCGGTATAATAGTTTTACGGCAAATTTATTTTCGAGGAGGTATTTGTTATGGAACTTTTGAAGGATAATGTAGCATTCGTGACGGGTGGCACAAGGGGAATTGGCTATGCGATAGTACGCACGTTCCTTGAAAACAAGGCGAAGGTCGTACTCTGCGGCTCGCGCCCCGAGACGGCGCAAAAGGCGGTGGACGCTCTCAAAGCCGAGAACTCCGCGTTCGAGGTCGAGGGAATGTCGCCCGACCTTACGGACTACGCGAGCGTGGAAAAGGCGATAAACAACGTGAAAGCGAAGTACGGGAAAATTGACATTGTAGTAAATAACGCGGGTATAAGCGCGTCTGAGCCGCTTTACAATTACGACCCCGCGAATTTCGACAAGATAATGCAGCTCAACGTAAATTCCTGTTTTTACACGGTGCGCGCGGCTGCTCCCATAATGAAAGAGAACGGCGGCGGAGTTGTCATCAACACCTCGTCCATGGTGTCTATCCACGGTCAGCCCGCGGGCGCGGGTTATCCCGCTTCAAAGTTCGCGGTGAACGGCTTGACGAAGTCGCTGGCGCGTGAGCTTGCCAAGGACAATATCCGCGTAAACGCGGTCGCCCCGGGCGTTACCGACACCGATATGGTCGCGGCGCTTCCCGAGCAGACCCGGCAGTATATTACCTCGACGATACCGCTCGGGCGTATAGGCACGCCGCAGGACGTCGCAAACGCGTTCCTGTTTCTGGCAAGCTCTCTTGCGTCTTATGTTACGGGCGAAATTCTGTCCGTTGACGGTTGCGCGCGTTCGTAAATAATTTTAACGCCCCCTAGACCAAAACAAGGGGGCGTTTTTTACGGCTGCGAAGTTTCCGAAAGCGTAAGCGCCGTGGTGGTGTACAGTCTTGACAGGAACGCGTCAATAAAAAGCGCGGCAAATTTCACGAAAAGCGCGTTTTCGTCGTGCGGCGTGAGCGGGTCGAGCACGAAATAGAGCTTTAAAGCTGCTGAGAGCGCTCCGCAGACCGCGACCGAGCGGCTGCTTTTTTCGGGTGCTGCCGACGAGAACGCGTGCGTGAGTATGCAAAAGTACAGCGAAATCATAATGCACGCGGACAGCTCCCCGACAAGCGCACCAAAGCACCTTGCCGCGAACGGCAGACCGTCTCCGCACATCGAGGTCAATATCCGCACCGCTGCGAAAATCCCGATGAGCGCGGCGGTCTTTTGGCAGTGTACGTCAAATTCGAGCCTGTTTATCAAGTCCATTTTCTGCCTCCCGTTTTTACTTTATTTTACCATATTATAACGGTCGGCGCAAGGGGGAAAAATCCGCGCTTTAACGCGTAATTTTACAGTGGGTGGCGTGGCGTGTAAAAAGCGGTCGTTCAAAGGGTTATTTTGGACTTGAAACGACCTTTTTCCGTTTCTGTACAGATCGACGTCTTTTACAAATTTGGCGCGCTGATTTTTGAATTGTTCGCGGTTATCGTTTTCATAAAAGCAATTAAAGAATGTTTCAAATATGTTTGAAACTTAGCATTGTTGCTCCCCAAAGCAGTCTTTACTTGTAACATCATTTGCCTCATAAAAACACGCGGCAAAACATCATTGCCGCGTGTAATTACTTGTAAATTAAATACTTTAACAGAGCCGCACACCGTTTTAAGCCCTCTTTACTTTGGGACTTAACGCGGAGTTTACAATCAATATAGCCGTTCCCGCAGCCAGATAAATTAACCGCGCGGTCAGCCATAACGAATTTATCACAAAATCGGGCTCGCCGTCGGGATTCAAGGGCAGCGTCATAGGATAGGCCGAAAAGAAAGTTCCGCCGAAAAAATCAAACGCTCCCGCCGCTCCGAACGAGCTGATGAAAATAATGGGCAGCAGAACGTAGATAAGCCCCTGATGGAATCTACCGACGAGATGACCGACAGCTATCGTAAAAACAAAGCAGGGAATTATCTCAAGCAGCGTAGGGAGAATAAAAGCTCCAAAACCGTAATATCCGAAAAACGCCGCGCAGAACACCACGCCGAGAATGCTCTCGATTAGGCAAATTATCAAAAAGCATACGCCAAGCACCGCCGTCCTTATAAGCAGGCTCTGCGCGTAGGTGAGCGGAGACGCGCCTATCAATATATCAACGCGCTTCTGCTGTTTTCCGTAATAGCCTGCCTGAAGCAGCAACACGGTTATCATTGAGAGCGGAAGCGTTTTACCGAAGTATCCGCAGCAGCTCCACACCGAAAACGGTGCTGTATATGCAACTCCCTCTATAATATCGGTAGTCAGCACATACCACGCGAAAACCGCGTTTACGACAAGCATTGCTATAAACAGTCCGCTTGTCAGCAGACGTTTGAGCTCATATCCGAAAATTTTAACCAAGCTTCAAATCCTCCTCCGTAAGTCCGCAGTAGTCCAGAAATTCCTTGTAGGTAACGGGGTATTGGCCATCCACGCTCTCATTGTAATCGGCAAACATCTGCTTCAATACCGCGTCCATTTGCTCCTCGCCGCCCAGAAGCTCCTCTGCCTTGAGCAGCATAAGCGGCATACGCTTGTATTTGTTTACGCTCTGGTTCAAGGCGCTGAGCTGTTCACTGTAATGCTCGGGCAGCTTTTCAAGATATTCGGGGTGGCGGTTGTAGAAGTTTCGGTCCTGTTCGGCGACTTCTCTTTTCCAGTCCTCGACATAGTATTGATTTGCGTAAAGCTCGCCGTATTTTTCCTTTACAATTCTGTAAGTCGAATACACCGTAAGACCCTCAGCGGACCACAGCCCGTCCTCATCGCACCACATTCCGACACCGCCCCACCATTGATGTATCATCTCGTGAATAAATATCTCTGTGGCGTTTGCGCCCCTGTTGGAATCGCTCAAGGTATTCGGAGAAATAACATCCTCAAGCCATGTCGACATACCGCTTACCGCGTATCCGCCCCCTGTCATTGAGTTCATCTGAAACAGCAGAAATGCATCGCCGTCGATATAAAGCGGTTTTCCGTAGTGCTCCGTACAGTAATCGAAAACGCTGCATATCGTCTGCCGCACATCATATTTATCCACGGCGGAGCGGTAGATATCCCCGTATATAAATCTGAAATCATAGTCGTCCGACGAGAATTCATCCGTCACATAGTTACCCGCGACAAAATCGGTAATATAATCCACGTCAAGCGCCGTTCTGTATGTTCTTGTTCCGTCACCGTTGTCGGTGAAGTCGGTAAGCGGCTTATGTTCACTTCCTAAAAACGGAGTCAAGCCATCGGGGAGTGTGACCTCCAGATCTGTTTTCATAACGAAATAGTTTGCGAGTTTAGGCATACAGTCGGTGCCCGTCATGCGGATGTAATTACTTCCGATAGATGTACTCACCATCGGCATATAGCATCGCGCGGCTGTCAGATATCCGCCGTATTCTATTATCAGCTTTTGGCCGTGTTTGTAAGGCAGTTCAAAATAAGTGTCATACTGTCCGTTTATATCCTCTTTAACGGTTCGGAAGTTTATGGTCTCGCCGCCGTAGGTCATGCTTTTGATCTTATATCCCGCGTTCAGGCGCAGAATATTTTCACCCTCCTTGACCTTGTTAAGCTGATATTCCGATTTACCAGACAGCGTTCCGAAAACGGGATCGAGTTTAAGATAATGATTGGCTGTGGTAATAGCCTCCGATGTCATATTTTCATCCATAAACTTGTTTTCGTTCTCAAGATCGTATTCATCGGAGCCATTCCCGATAAACGGCTGAACGTTCCACAATACCGCACCCGTTACCGCGAGCGCCGCCGCGCATACTGGCAGATACACCTTTTTCAGACCGCACACGAACGAGCCTATAAGCCCCTTCTGATATTTCCGCGCGCATATAAGCGAAAACGCCCACAATCCCGCAGCGATACACAGCCAGACAAGCCGCGTGTACAAGCCCAGCCGCAGATACCATATATCGGGAAAGCCGTCCGAATATGAGCCTATAACGGGGTTCAGCCACTGCATAAAATAATTTCTTTCGGCGAAGCGGCTGAAACTAATATATACAAGCGCGGCGTACAGCAGTGCGGACAGCTCCGCGCGGCGTGTTATGCGGTACAGTCCGTCGGCAAACAGTATGGATATCCACCACGTCGGCAGCATAAACACGAGAAAATTCATAAAGTAAAAGCCCGCGTCGAACAGATATTCGAGCTTTGCCGCGGTAAACGGCAGATACAAGAGAGCGCACAGCAGCGTCACTGCCGCCGAGATCGTCATAAGCGCGGTCGTTTTCGCGGCGGAGTGAGCGGTCGGCGGCGCGGATGCCTCGGCAAGAACGTCCGTTCCGCTGCGTCGCTGACGGCTTCCCTCCACAATAGCGATTATCGCCCAGAGGATAGCTCCCGCCGCCGTTCCCGCAAGCACGGGATTTCCGATGTAAAGCCCCGATGTAGTCTCCCACACAACAGGGCTATACACCGTATATCCGAGAAGCGGAGTGCAAAGGCAGAGCGCCGCGATCAGCCATATCTGCTTTGTAAGCAAAAGGCGGCGAAGCTCCACACGATACAGGGAAAAAAATCTCATTTTTTACCCTCCTTGTGAATACAGTACAGATATGCGTCCTCAAGGGTTGGCTCAACGTTAGCAGCAACCGTGGGCAGAGCCTCCGCGACTATGCGGCAGCGTATCCCCTCCGAAACGTTCACCTTTGAAACGACGTGGCAGCCGTCGGGAATGGGGTCGTCAGCCCCCGAAACGTAAGTGCCGACGTGTCCCGCCGCCTCGGAGATAAGCGCGGATGGCGCTCCATCGTACAGAATTTCCCCGCCATATATCACGAGCACGCGGCTGCAAACCGCCTGAACGTCCTCCACGATATGCGTGGAGAGCAGCACGATCTTGTTCTGCGCCATTTCCGAGAAAATATTGCGGAACTTCACGCGTTCCTCGGGGTCAAGTCCAACGGTAGGCTCGTCAAGTATTATCAGCTGCGGATCGCCGAGCAGAGCCTGCGCGATACCCACGCGCTGCCGCTGACCTCCCGAAAGGCTGCGTATACGGTTTTTTCGCTGCTCTGTAAGACTTGTGCGGTTTATCACTTCGTCAACGGCTTTTCTCGATTTAACGCCTTTTAGCGCCGCCATATAATCCAGAAACTGCCACACGGTAAGCTCGTCGTACAGTCCGAAGCTCTGCGGCAGATAACCGAGCTGCGACTTCAGCCGCGTTTCCTGCGAGAGCAGCGGCTTTTCGTCGAGAATTATTTCCCCCTTAGTGGGAACAAGCCCCGCTATAAGCAGCTTCATAAGCGTCGTCTTTCCCGCGCCGTTAGGTCCGAGAATGCCGACAAATCCCGGGCTTTCCAGTTTTGTCGTTATATCACGAAGCGCTTTTTTCCCCGACGGATAGATCATGGTGATATTGTTGATATCAATTTTCATAGGTTTATCCCTTTCTGTTGGTAATGCAATAATTATAGCATATTTTTTGTGTAGTTTGTCGGGAGTTAATGTGTTTTTTGTGTGTAGCTGCCGAAATCGACGGTAAAACGTACTCCGTCGGCGGTGTTTTCTATTTTGTACGCAATATCGTATTTTTCAAATATCATTCGCGAAATGTACAGACCCAAGCCGCTTCCGTGCTCCGAGGACTTGTCAGCGCGGTAGAACGCCTCAAAAAGGTGCGGCAAATGCTCCTCGTGAATATGCGCGGGCGAGTTTTCGACAATGAGAATCGCGCTGCCGCCGTTTTTAAGCGCGATACGAACGCTGCCGTTATCCGAAGTATGCGCAAAGGCGTTGCCTATAATATTCCCCAGAGCTTTTTCAAAGAGCTTTTCGTCGCCGTAAACCGTAACGTCCTCCTGTATATCCTTCAATACGGCGGATATGCTGTCCTCCGCATAGTCGGAATACTCCTCGGCGAGACCTTTCACCATATCGGAGATATTCACGGGGCGGCGTTCGGTCTCGTCGGAAATATCCAGATGCGAAACCGCCAGCACCTCCTTGATAAATCCGCTCAGCGAACGGAGTATCTCTGCGCTTCGTGCGAGATACTTCTCTCTGTCCTTGTATACGCCTATGCCCGCTTGCATACCCTCCAGTTGTCCGATAACCACCGCGACAGGCGTTTTCAGTTCGTGAGACACTCCCGAAAAGAACAGCATACGGCGGCGTTCGCGTTCCTTTTCAAGCGCTATTTCGTCCGTAAGCGCACTGTTGCGCAGATTAAGCTCGTCCAGCGCCGAACGCAGCTTGTCCGACATTTCGTTGATACTCACGGACAGCATACCTATCTCGTCGCCGCGTATATCGGGGCAGTACCAGCTGAAATCCAGCTCCGCCATTTTTTTTGCGATCTTTCCGATACGGATCATCGGCTGAGTAGTGTAACGCGAAAAAAGCCATGCTCCGATAAGACACAATATCACCACCGTCGCCGCGACAAACGGAACGCTGCCGAGTATTGCCCGCTTCAATTCGTCGGAGCGGGCGTTGTTGTATTGTGTTATCAGAATGTAGTCCTCGTCCGAGCCGAAAAAGCGGAACGGATATCCTGTACTGTCAATGTCGGCGTGGGCGCGCTCAAACGTATACGGACTTACGTAGTTTTTCTCGTTGTCAAGCAGAAAAACAAACGCGCCCGTTTCACGAATAAAATCCGTAAACAGTGGTTCGCTGTTCTGTTTTTCCGTGACGCGCAGCGCCGAAACAAGCTGTTCCGTTTCCTCGGCAAATAAGCGCTGCGAGCGGCTTTTTCCCGCATTCGGAAGAGCCAGCCATATACAAAGGAATGCGGCGGCGCAGATCGTCAGCGAAAGCGCCGTCAGCAGAGCAAAGGTTCTTAACGTCAGCCTTTTCATATTTCGCCGCCTTTCAGTTTATATCCGATGCCGCGCACTGTTGCAATGCAATCGCGACTGCCGAGCTTTCGGCGGATATTCTTAATATGCGTGTCGACTATCCTCGTGTCATTGTAGTAGCCATAGCCCCACAGGTCGTTGAGCAGGGACTTCCGCGTGACGACCTCTCCGGGGACTTTCATAAGCTCATACAGTATTTCAAATTCGCGAAGAGTAAATTCGACTGCAGCTCCGTCGACACGGACGGAGTGTGTTTTAAGCTCGAGCGTTATCCCCGCGTATTCAAGCGTCTGAGGCTGATCGGGCGTTGTTCGGCGGAGCACAGCCTCCACCTTGCGGATAAGCAGCGGCATAGATATGGGCTTTGCGACGTAATCGTCGATACGGAGCATATAGCCTTTCATCTGGTGCGCTTCGCTGTCCAGCGCGGTAAGCATGATAACGGGAATATCGCTTTTTTCCCGTGTTCTGCGGCAAACCTCGTAGCCATCCATTCCGGGCAGCATAATATCCAGAATTATCAAATCAAATTCGTTCTTTTCAATAAACTCAAGCGCTGTTTCGCCGTTTGAGACGGCAACGACCTCATAACCTTCGTTTTCCAGAAAGCTGACAAGCAGCTCGCGGTAATCAGCGTTATCCTCAACAATAAGCAGCTTTGACATTTCACACCTCTTATTTTTTTGCGGCTCACCGCTATGTGTATATTATATCATAATTTATTATAAAATGCAATATTTTATCATAATTAAGGAATTTTCAATTGTGTTTGGTTTCCGCAACACTATTTAACGGGCACGCGTTAAATAATATGCTGATTTGATTTCTTCTTTTTTATGCGGCTCAATTGTTGAACACATTGGGCTATGGTTCTTACGTGGCTTTCAGCCGCTTTTTCTCTGCTTTAATGTCAGCCTTGACCCGCGTTATCATTGCCGCTATTTTTTCTCACATTCCTCTTTGGTTTTGGCATAGATGTTATGGCTTTCTCGCTTGCCATAGGCGTTCTGCCCTCGAAGAGATGGTCGTTTATCATTGTTACACAACCCGCGCCTGATTTGCAAATTTTGGGCTTGTACGGCTCAAAATCAGGTTGGTTGGCATCAACAACCCTTTCCCGTTCTTTAACCTGCGAAATTTCAGCTTCTGTGCCGCTTATCTGGCGATCAATCTTTACCGCTGCTTGCTGTCTCATTACATCAGTTATATGGCTGTAGATATCAATTGTGTTTTCCGAAGAAGTGTGACCGAGCGCAGCCGAGAGCGTTTTTATATCCATTCCGTTTTTAAGTGCCATTGTTGAAAATATGTGTCTTAGGTCATGAAATCTTACCTTTGGGCAATCCGCACATTCAAGTATAAGCTAAAGCTGTTTCCGTACTGCAGAAGGATTTCTTTGGTGGCAGCTTACAGCCGATAGCTGGGTTTATTCTTATCAAGCCCTCCTCGTTAAAAAACTCTTCCGAAAACAAAAATCCCGCCGAAAAACGACGGGATTGCCCTCTATATACTTACCGACACGAGAAATAAATTTTATGCACTCTCGAATAAGAATTTTTTAAATTTTGTTACTTTTCGCAAAATTATGCTTTGTAAAATGCCAAGTTTTTGTGCAATTTCACGTTGGTTGTATCCTGCGGAGAGCAGATTGATAATTTTCTTCTCCTTCTCTGAAGCGCTTTCACGAAGTTTTTTAAGGAGAATTTATGGAGAAGTTATAAAGTCAAAGGTTTCTTGGCGTTTAACAGATTTTTCATTTTTTCCCTTTCTTTTTTGGCATTATGCTCCGTAAAACTGAACGTGGAATAAAAAATATTGCCGCAAGAGGATTAATTGCCGAATTTTCCGTGAAGTGTTGATCAGAATACGAGTGAAAAGTACACTTTTTAATCACTTTTTGAATCCTCGGCGGGCTTTGCCCGTCGGTGTTTATGGGTTTATGCCGCCAGCGGCGGCATAAACCCTTTTTCCTGCTTTATAATCATAAAGACTTTTTCCTTGATGAAAAAGAATTTGCACAATACAGGAGTTTACACAAGCTTATTGCTCACTATTGATAATGTTTGTGGGTCAATGTCCTTTTCACCGCATTTATCAGATAAGCATTTCCCAGCTTGATATGGTCACGAAATCACATTAGTTTTTTGTTTTTGGACTAAAGAAATTGCAGTAAGAACAGCACTTACAAAAATATAAGACAACACCGCAAAGCTATTGCAAAATTACATATAATATGTTATAATAAAATCATAAAAAACAGATAACATATTTCGATTGGTGCAATCGTGTTTTGAACACCAGCAGCTTTGGAAAAGCAAAAAGCTTTCGGATGCGGAGTTCTTGAACGTTGTCGGAGAGCTTGATAAGACGCGGGATTTATAAATTCACTGTAGTGTCGCTCTCATTAGGTTACGGTGGAGTGATCCATGCAGGTTCGACCCCTGTTACCCGTACTGGTGGAGATAAGGGGATTCGAACCCCTGACCTCTTACATGCGAAGCAAGCGCTCTCCCAACTGAGCTATACCCCCATACGTAACGTCGAAAGCCACTATTAGCTTTCAACGTTACAATTATATCATATTATCACGGATTTGTCAAGGGGGTTTTAGTTAAAATATTCAACGCCGCTCTTAAAGAGGAGCTGCTCCTTGTTTCCGTCAACGTTCTTGGCAACGGAATCGGTAAGGCGCTCGGTGTGACCCATTTTTCCGAGAACACGTCCGTCGGGCGAGATTATGCCCTCAACCGCGCACATAGAACCATTCGGGTTAAACGCCGCGTCCATGGTGGGATTGCCCTTGAGATCGACGTATTGCGTAAGCACCTGTCCATTGTCAATAAGCCTGCGGAGAACGTCGCCATGCGCGGCAAAACGACCTTCGCCGTGCGAGATAGGGATAGCATGAACGTCGCCTACTTTGCAGTTCGCGAGCCACGGAGACTTGTCCGTGCATATTTTTGTATACACAAGCTGCGATTGGTGACGACCTATCTCATTGTAGGTGAGCGTAGGACTTTCGACGGTAAGCGGCACGATATGCCCAAACGGCACAAGTCCGAGCTTTATCAGCGCTTGGAAGCCGTTGCAGATGCCAATCATCAGACCATCGCGCTTGTGAAGCATATTCTCGACTTCTTCGGCGATCTTCGGGTTACGGAAGAACGCGTTGATGAATTTTGCCGAGCCCTCAGGTTCGTCGCCGCCGCTGAAACCGCCGGGCAACGCGATCATCTGCGTCTGCTCAATCAGCTTTGCGAACGCGTTCACGCTCTCTTCAATGTCGGCGGCGGAGAGGTTCTTGATAACGAATATCTCGCTCTTCGCGCCGTATTTCTCAAACGCCCGCGCCGTATCATATTCGCAGTTAGTTCCGGGGAATACGGGGATAAGCACGCGCGGCTTTGCGATCTTCGGGGAAATATGGTTCATCAGCAGTTCGCAGCCGCCCGTGTATTCAACCTTTTCGGGAGCAGGCTTGAAGCTCGTCTTCTGCTTGAACACGGGTTCGAGAACGTTATCCCACTTCTCCTCCAGCATGGCAATGTCGAGCTTGGTTTCGCCGCAGATTATTTCGTATTCGGGGATAGTCTCGCCGATAACGCGCACGCCGTCGCAGTCGCCCTCGAGTTCCAGAATAAACGCGCCGTAAACGGGATTAAACAACTCCTCGTCCGAAAGCCCGTCCAGCTTTGCGCCGACGTGATTGCCTAGCGCCATTTTAAACACGCCCTCGGCAATGCCGCCGTTCGCGACGCTCCACACGGAGATAGCTTTCTTGTCCGCGATAAGCCGCTCAACGATCTTGAACACGCTTTTTACGCTCTCAAAATCGGGCAGCCCGTTCTCGTCATACTTCGGCGCTATATAGCCGATTTTGCTGTACGGACACTTGAACTCCGCCGATATGATATTATCGGTCTTGGCGGTCGAAACCGCAAACGAAACCAGCGTCGGCGGCACGTCGATATGCTCGAACGTTCCGCTCATGCTGTCTTTGCCGCCGATAGCTCCGCAGCCCATTTCGAGCTGAGCACGGTATGCTCCGAGCAGCGCCGAGAACGGCTTGCCCCAGCGTTCAGCCTTGCCCTGCGTTCTCTCAAAATACTCTTGGAACGTCAGCCAGCACTTTTCGTAAGTGCCGCCCGCCGCGACAACCTTCGCGATACTCTCAACAACCGCGCAGACCGCTCCGTGATACGGCGACTGCTCGGAAACGGCGGGGTTAAAGCCCCAGCCCATTATCGAAGCTGTGGTCGTGCATCCGTCAAGCACGGGCAGCTTTGCCGCCATTGCCTGAACGGGCGTCTGCTGAGTGCGCCCCGAAAACGGCATAAGCACCGTGCCCGCGCCGATAGTGCTGTCAAAGCGCTGCACCAAGCCCCTCTGTGAACATACGTTAAGATCAGTCACAAGACGAACCCAATCCTCGGCGGTATTTTTTCTGCCCGTAGAATAGCTTACATTCACGTCGGGTACGGCAACGTCGGCGTGCTTTTCCGCACCGTTCGAGTTGAGGAACTCACGCGAGATATCAACGATAGTCTTGCCGTTCCAGTTCATCTTCAATCTCGGTTCAGCCTTAACGACCGCGACGGTCGTGCTCTCCAGATTTTCCTTGGAGGCAAGCGCGCGGAATTTCTCCGCGTCCTCGGCAGCCACAACAACCGCCATTCTCTCCTGCGACTCGGAAATGGCGAGCTCCGTACCGTCCAGACCATCGTATTTCTTGGGAACGGCGTTCAAATCTATCTCCAGACCGTCCGCAAGCTCGCCGATAGCGACGGAAACGCCGCCCGCGCCGAAGTCGTTGCAGCGCTTGATAAGGCGGGTAGCCTCAGGGTCGCGGAACAGCCTTTGCAGCTTGCGCTCCTCGGGAGCGTTGCCCTTTTGCACCTCCGCGCCGCAGCTGTCGAGCGACCGGACAGAATGCGCCTTTGATGAACCCGTTGCGCCGCCGCAACCATCGCGTCCAGTTCTGCCACCGAGAAGAATTATTACGTCGCCGGGCGCAGGACGCTCGCGGCGGACGTTCTCAACGGGAGCCGCGCCGACGACCGCTCCGATCTCCATTCTCTTCGCCATATAGCCCGGGTGGTAAATCTCCGCAACATGACCCGTAGCCAGACCTATCTGGTTTCCGTAGGACGAGTACCCCGCGGCAGCCGTAGTCGTGATCTTACGCGGCGGCAGCTTGCCCGCGAGAGTTTTCTCAACGGGGAGCAGCGGATCGGACGCGCCCGTCACGCGCATTGCCTGATAAACGTAGGAACGCCCCGAAAGCGGGTCGCGAATAGCGCCGCCCAAACAGGTCGCGGCTCCGCCAAACGGCTCTATCTCGGTGGGGTGGTTGTGAGTTTCATTCTTGAACATCAGCAGCCATCCCTCGTCCTTGCCGTCAACGTCGACGGTTATCTTGACGGAGCAGGCGTTTATTTCCTCGCTCTCGTCGAGGTCGGGGAGCAGCCCGTCCTTCTTGAGCTTTTTCGCCGCCAGCGTCGCGATATCCATAAGGCATATCGGCTTATTTCCGCGCCCAAGCTCCTCGCGATCCGCCTTGTACTCGGCGTAGGTTTTCGCGATGTAGTCGGGCTTGATGTCCGCGTTGTCAATTATCGTGCCGAACGTGGTGTGACGGCAGTGGTCGCTCCAGTAAGTATCTATCATGCGGATTTCGGTGATAGTCGGGTCGCGGTGTTCGCTTTTAAAGTAGTCCTGACAGAACTTGATATCATCGTTATCCATAGCCAGACCGTAATGCATGACGAACTCGGCAAGCTCCGCGTCGGTTTTTTCGATAAAGCCGTTCAGCGTCTCGACCTCGGTCGGTATCGTGTACTCGACTTTCAGCGTATCCTTTTTCTCAAAGCCGCACTCGCGCGCCTCCACCGCGTTTATAAGGTAGTGCTTGATACGCGCAAATTCGTCGTCTGTGAGCTTTCCTTTTATAATGTATATCTTCGCGTACTTCACGTCGGGGCGATCGCCCTTGCAGAGCATCTGAATACACTGCGCCGCCGAATCCGCACGTTGGTCGAACTGTCCCGGCAGGAACTCAACCGCGAACGAGCGCTCGTTTTCGCCGAGCGCGGGCAGCTCCTCGAAAACATCATCAACGGGCGGCTCGGAAAACACGGTCGGCACCGCCTTTTTGAAATTCTCCTCAGACAGCCCCTCGACGTCGTAGCGGTTGATAACGCGCACGCCCTCGACCGCTTTCATGCCCAGAGCGACAGTCAGATCCTCCAGCACCGCCGCGCCGTCAACGGCGAACAGTTTCTTCTTTTCCACATAAATTCGATAAACCATTTTTTGTCTCCTTGATTTGAAAGGCAAAAGTCCGAGCCGTTTCGGCGGCTTTTGCCCCTGCTGTTTGCAGGTTTGCTTTATTTAACGCGCTTGATACTCCAACGAATATAACGCCGTTAAACTCCGATTTAATTATATCACAACCGTAGCTAAATTACAACCCCCGTACAATACCCGTCGCGGCTGCCCATGATTTTCACCTTTACCAGCGTATGCCGTTCCATGGACTCTCCGTATATCCTTACCGGGAGATAGCGCTCGGTGAACCCGTGCGAATACTGCGCCGACTGCGGTTTCTCGATAAGCACGGACTGCACGCTACCGCACTGGCTGTCGCAGAATTTCAGTTCAAGCTCCTTGGCGGCGGCGGTGAGCATTTTTACGCGGTCGGTGCGTATCGAGGGCTGCACCTGTTTCATGACCGCAGCGATTGTGCCTTTCCTTAACGAATACGGGAAAACGTGTATCTTCGCGAACCCGATTTCCCGTGCGAAATCGACCGTTTCGAGAAACTCCTCGTCCGTTTCCCCCGGAAAGCCCACGATAATATCCGTCGTTATCGAGCACCCCGGGAACGCTCCGCGCAGCTTGTCCGCGACGTGCCTGTATTGCGCCGTGTCATACTTGCGGTTCATGCGTTTCAGCACCGTATCGCTGCCCGACTGAAGCGACAAATGGAAATGCGGACAAAGCGTTTTGACGGCTTTCAGGCGCTCTATTTCCTCGTCGGTGAGCATTTCCGGCTCAAGCGAGCTTAACCTTATACGCTCAACTCCCGACTTCGCGGCGGCGTTCACCGCGTCCGCAAGCGCAAGTCCCAGTTCCTGCCCGTAGCAGCCGAGATTTATTCCCGTCAGCACTATTTCCTTATGCCCGTGCTCCGCGCACCGCTTTGCCTGCTCCGTTATTTTGTCGGGAGCGAGCGAACGCACTCTGCCGCGCGCTGTTGGAATTATGCAATACGAGCAGAACCTGTCGCAGCCGTCCTCCACTTTTATAAACGCGCGCGTTCTGTCCTCGTCGGGTACAGACGCGCCTTCGTCAAACTCGCGGGTAAGCGGCGCGATTTTCACCGTTTTTACCTTGCCGCGCATAAACGCCCGAACAAGCTCGGGAAGTCTGCCCTTATCCGCGTTTCCCGTTACTATATCCGCGTCAGCGTTCAGTCCTGCCTCCTCGGGATAGCTCTGCGGAAAGCACCCGCACAGCACCGTGACCCCGTCCGCGTTTTCGCGTCTGCACACGGACAGCTCGTGACGAACCTTTGCGACCGCCGTGCCCGTCACAGCACAGGAATTTACTATATACACGTCCGCCCGTTCACCGTCTGCAGCGCGCTCAAATCCGTCCGCCAGAAAGCTCTCGGCGATAGCCGCGCTCTCGCATGAATTCAGCTTGCAGCCAAGAGTAATAATTTTAAAATCCATACTTCCCCCTATCCGAATGGCAAAGCAGTCCGTCGCCCGCAACGACAGCAATATGCCAAAAAGTTTCACTTAAAACTTATGCAAAATTACCAAACAATTTTTTCTCTACTACTATATTATACTTTAAACTCACGAATTTTGCAATAAGCTATTGACTATTTTTACAATAATTGCTATATTATTTTATAGAGGGAGAAAAATCCCTTTCATATATAAACAGAAATAATACGTTGACAAAAGAAAGGCGGCGATCTTAATGAAAGAGAGCAAGATTATCCTGAATTCCATAGACGACGTAAAGGAATTCGTAGCAGAGGTAAACAGATGCGTTTTTGACGTTGATCTGCTTTCGGGCAGATACGCGGTCGACGCGAAGTCGATAATGGGCATTTTCAGCCTTGACCTCACCAAGGCGCTCAAGATGGTTATCCATTCCGACGGCGAGGACGCTGACGAATTTCTCGACAACATCAAGCGTTTTATTGCCGAGTAAGAGCCTGTTCAGTATCTTTCCATACGGACAGCATTTCTGCCGCTCCCCTTTATCGGCGAAAAATACGGCTTTCGGCAAAATTCCTCTTGACAAAGCAATAGATTTTATGGTATTATTAAATAAGGAAAAAGTATTTTCGGGGTAGCTCCCCGGTGACGAAAGGAAGTAATTGTTATGACAACTGCAAAAATCCGCATAAACACGATCGACGATGTTAAGAACTTCGTATCCATCGTTACCAGATGCGACTATGATGTGGACATTATCAGTGGCAGATACGCTATAGATGCAAAGTCCATTATGGGTATCTTCAGCCTCGACCTCTCCAAGGATCTCGAGCTTAAGATCCACAGCGACGATTGCGGCGAGTTTCTTGACGAGATCAAGGATTTTGTTGTAGGCTGATATGCAAATAACAGAAGCCGTCCTTCGGGGCGGCTTTTTTGCGTCCGCGCTGCCGCACGTTTTAATTGTGATTGCGCAGCGCCTTTGTATTATATCCATGCTTTCCCGTACAAGATATTGTTTCTGTAATATTTTTTCGGAATAACGCTTGTTAAAAACGCGCATAAAGTTTTCACACCGCAAGACGTTTTTTGTTTGATATAACCAAAAACAAAAATATGCGTTCTTTTAGTTAATTTTTACAAGAACTTTTTTAAAATTTTACAAATTATGGCACTAAAGGCTTGTTTTTTTAAAAGGTTACAAAAAGGTTACAAATCATTTTTGTTTAACCTGCACAAAATCAACGCTCGGTTTGTGTTTGACATTTACAAAAAAAACGGATATAATAGCATTAACCTTGGCAAAGGGCATGGAAATCGGCTTGAATTTGTAAAGAAATTGTTACAATTACTTTTCCCCGATCTCCACGGCTATTACAGGAGGCAATATGAAACCACAGATAGTAAACGCTAAAATGAACAAGGTGCTCTTTCAGAGTAGGCTTGTCAGGCTGGGAATGTTCCTGCTGGCGGCAGCGTCCGTTGTTCTGCTGATGGGTTCGTCGTCGTTGGACGACAGCGTGTACATCACGGACGAGGGCGTAACAAAGGAATATAAGACCAACAAAACCGACGTTTATTCAATTCTCCGCGAGGAGGATTACGAGCTTAGCACAAACGACCGTGTAAGCTACACAAGAGACGACAACAACACGGGACATATAACTATCTACCGCGCGTTTGAAGTCAGCGTGACGGCGGACGGCGAAACAAGGTCTTTCGCGACTATCGGCGGCGACGTTTCAAGCGCGCTGAAAGCGACCGACATTGATCTTGGAGCGGACGATACCGTTGACCGCGAGTTTACTGACGAGCTTTATCCCGATATGGAGATAAACGTAACGCGCGTCGACTACGAGGACAGACAAGAGGAGACCGAGATACCCTACGAGATTGAGTACGTTGACAACACCAATCACACGATAGGCTATGAGAACGTTCTTGTTGAGGGCGAGTCGGGAACGCGCGTTACATATTACCGTGACACCTATATCGACGGCGAGTATTCCGAAACGGAGGAGCTTGACGAAGAGATTGTAAAGGAGCCGGTAACTATGGTTATCGAGCGCGGAACGGCGACCGCTCACCCCTATGCGGAGACCTACAGTCCGAGCGACATCACTCTTGTTGACGGCATACCCGCCGATTACACAAGAGTTCTCTCGGGACGCTCCACCGCCTATACCGCTTATGAGGGCGCGGGCACCGCAAGCGGACGGCTTGCGCAGGTCGGCGTAGTTGCGGTCAACCCCAACGTTATTCCATACGGCAGCGAGCTTTACATCGTTTCGCAGGACGGCAGCCGCGTCTACGGCTATGCGGTCGCGGGCGATACGGGTTCGGCAATGATGAACGGACACGCGCTGGTTGACCTTTATATGAACACCTATGAGGACTGCTGCAACTGGGGCGCGGTTTATGTCGACGTTTATGTGCTTTCCGAAGGAAACGGATAATTTCCCGAATTTCTCATAATGAAACTGCCCCGGGCAAATTCTGATTTTACCCGGGACTTTCGTTGTCTATAAAAAATGCTCTCGGACAAGCTGCCCGGGAACTGCGTTTGATATTATAATATAAGTGTCTATGGAAAAGAAAAAAATGTATTTGCGGACAGTGTTGTGGACGACCATAGTATGGTTAATTTCATTTGTCTGCTATCTGCCCATGCTGTTGGAGAAAAACGGAACAGACGTTCCGAAAGCGCTGACTGCCTTTAAATATTTGTTTGTGATCGTTCCGCTCGCGGTATCGGCGATATTCGCGGCATGCTGCGGGGGATTTAAAAAGTGGCTCTTAGGCTTGTTCTCCGAGAAAATAAAAGCAAGATCAATATTTTTCTGCGCCGCAGCAGGCGCGATAGGACTGGCGTTTTCACTCGTGTATTCGTTGACCGTAAACGAGCCTAATCTGTTTGCGGACAGCTACCCAACGTTATTTTCGGTTATTGTGGGAAGTGCTTACTTATTTGTAACAGCGCTCGCGGAGGAAAGCGCATGGAGAGGTTTTCTGCTTAACGGGCTTTCGGAGAACGGCAGCACTACATTTGCGCTTATATACACGGGCATAGCGTGGGCAGTCTGGCATATCCCCATGTGGACAATACGAAACTCTCTCGGTCTCGGAGAAACAGCGCTGTATTTTGTATGGACGTTTCTGCTCTCGTTTGTTATCGGCAAATTCTTCCTTACATATAAAAACGTAATAACTGCTGCCCTGCTGCATACGCTTTTCAACATTTGCTTTATAGCGCCCGTTCCGTATAATACCGCGTTGTTGGTTCTTGCAGCCGCAGCCGTTTTTGTTTGTCGGCACAAAATGGGCAGATACGGCAAATATTGATTTAAAGCAAACCACAAAGACGATGACTACAAGCCGTACCCAAAATGAAGCTGACGAACAGCACGACCTAACAACATGATTATTTGACAAGCAGAACCCAAGAAGTAAAATAAGCCGCGAAATATACGAAAATC
>CAMNXF010000016.1 GCA_946567425.1 uncultured Clostridia bacterium
CAAAAAACAAGAGTTTTTTGAAAAAATTGTGTCAAGTGATATTGACAAAATCATTGTTAAGATTGAGGTTCATGGCCTTGACCTCAACGCTGCCGAACGGAGCGTAAACCAAACCGTTCAGATTAACGTTAGTGCTGTCAATGACAATATCTCCGTACTTTGAGTAAATCACGGAGTCGTTTGTGTTCTTGACCTCGCCGTTCAGTGTAACGTCCTTGAACACTTTCAGCGCGGTGTTTATGTTGATATTTCCCGTAAGCTCCGCTTCGCCAAGAACCTCGGTCGGTTCGCTGATGTTTATGTTAAGCTCGTCAAGAACATAGTCCTCGGTATGCTCTTCAACATCGCTGCCGGAAAAGTATTTGGAATCGATCTTATCAAAGATATAGATCATATCCAGACCTGCGTTTTCGGTTTTAGTGCCGTTGATATTCATATTTCCGTCTGCCGAAATCGTGCCGTTGGTCGCTACATTTCCGTTCACGCCGAAATTCGATGCGGTGGTCGTTATCGCTCCCTCTGCGGATGAACCCGCAAACAGGGTGTAGGGATAGCGTCCAATATCCTCTGCCATTGCAGGGATTGCGGGAAGCATAGTTATTGCCGTTGTTACAGCAACAAAGCCTGAGATAAGTCTTTTTGCCTTTCCTGTAAATTTTTTGTTCATGAGATTTCCTCCACGTTTTTATTTGGAGCGGCCGAACCGCTCGGTCGCTCCATGCCGTTGGAATAAGTACACGCGAATTATCTGCGGCGCTTCCAGAACCAGAAGATATCAAAATCACAGAGTATCATTCGAGTCACCCCCCGTTAAAAAATGGAAATTGCCTATGCTTTTGTTATAGCATAGGCAACAAATTTTTTCAAGGGGTTTCCGGTGAACGGTAGTTTTTTGGCGGTTTTCGGTATGAATTTACAGTTTTTGGAAATTAAAACGAGAATATTTCTATATATTCAGTCTATGTTAGGCAGAATCAGTTCGGCTTCAAAGTGAGTATCTGAGCACTTATAGGTAAGCACTCCGCCGTTTTTCTCGGCGCACATCACAGCGTTTCCCGAGCCAAATCCGTGCCGTTCATTATCTTGCTTATTGGTTATTAAAACATTATTTTCAATTTCCACCTTACACAAAACAGTATTCTTTATTGTAAAAAACAAGTTCTCAGCAAGCAGTTTAATTGAAATATCCACCGACTTTTTTTCTGAGACTTCGGCTGCTGCAAATGCATTATCAAACAGGTTATAAAATATTGTGCAAACGTCCGTGTTGTCCAAGCGGATTGAAGCCGGCAGTTTGCCGATGATTTCAACCGAAACCTCAGAGTGTTTGTCCATAACATCCTTTAATATTGCGCTTATAAGGTCATTTCCGATCTGAAATTCCGAACGCAGCTCCAGTATTGAAATTCCGAGCCTGTTAAAATAGTTCTCCAGCTCATCATACTTTTTATCTTTGAAAAGAAGTCTCATACAGTTCAGATGATTGTATATGTCGTGACGGAATTTCCGCGTTTCGTCTTCTTTTTGAAGCAGCATTGTGTAATATCTCTCCTGACTTTTGACCAGTTTTTCGTTCATTTCTGAAATGCCTTTATAGTAGTTCTTTGAGAAATAATTTGTCACCATAATAAAAGCTGTCAATAGGAACACCGCGCTGCCTATACCAAGCGCAATCGCCATAGCCTTATCTGCTCCCTCAATTGTGCTATCATTAAGCTGAAAAATTGTCATAAACGACAGCAAAGAGATTTCTCCGAGAATGATCAGTATCAGATAAGGTCTGCCTATCTTTATTGACATGGCACCGCGTTTCCTTGAAGAAACATGCCTCGATGCCAAGCAGACCGCTGCGACAACCACTATATTTAACGCGTTTATAAATAACCGTCCGAGGGTGTCGTCGATTACCCGTTCGTATGAATCCCCGCTTATCGCAATGAAAACTGTTGCTGTCAGCATATCAAGCAAACTTATTCCCAAAAATCCGGTGAGAGTATATAAGATCCGGTTTTCACCCTTCGCTATAAGAATAGTGAGAACAATCCCAAGATACGAGTAGATCGGTACATACTCTTCAATTCCGCTGACAACTGCCAACACCAGAATCGCAATTGAGCAAGCACTTATGATCACAGTTCTTTTCATAGGCTGTAAATTAAATTTAAAAGCAAACAGCATAATAGGAATAAGTTTCGCCAGTTCTACCGCGTACCCGAGAAACGCATGAAATAATTGTTTAAAAACATCCATTATATTATCCTCGCATATTTTCTGATATAGTCAAAAAAACCGTTTCTGAACGGAACAACATTTCTCCTTGATATATCCAACGGCTGTTTAAATCTTTTCACGGTAACTTGTCCGTCCTTTGAAATATCCGAAACATACAGATACGATACAATAAAGGACTTATGTATTTGAAAGAAATGCTCCGAACCGATTTGTCCCTTCCAATATTTAAGCGGTTTATCTGTGTCATAGACTTTTCCCGTTTTGCTATAGATATATGTTCCGTCACCGTATGCTTCAAGATACGCAATGTCAGTTAGCTTAAGATACATGGTTATACCGCTTCTATCGGACAACAGAATATGTTCAGTGTTCATAATTTCCTTTTTTGCTTCGGAGAACGCTTCGTTGAACTTTTCGCTGTCAAGAGGCTTGTCCAGAAAACGAAAAGCCTTTACTTTAAAAGCGTCAGGCATAAATTCCGTGTGGCTTGTAAGAAATATGATCATTCCGTCATAACCTCGCTCACGCAAAGCGAAAGCCGCGTTTATTCCGTTGATTCCATTCATTTCAATATCCAAGAAAATTATGTTGAACTCCAACGATGAGTTCAGCAGTTCCTCGCCTGAAGTGTATTCGGATATTTCGCACTGTTCGCTTTGTTCCTTGATTTTCACCACCACATCATCGACAAAGATCTGCTCGTCATCGCATACCGCTATTTTATATGTCATGTTCATTCCTCCAGTCGTCTACAACTCTATTATATAACACTGGTGTCAAAAATGCAATAGGGTGTCAGATACCGTTCGCCGCGCAGATGCTACCGTTCGCCGGAACTTTTAGATGAACCTGTATATATTCAATTTGAAAGAATAGGCAAAACGGCGTATTTGATTGGATACGCCGTTCTTCTATCCTAGGGTGACCGTTTCATCTCTGCGATTATCATTTTTGTAAGGTAATGCTGTTATAATGCGGGGGCAATTTCGGCTCTCCCCCAAACTTAGTGGAAATATGTTATAATGAAGAGGGTGAGAAAAATGTTTAACAACATAAACAAATTATTGGAAAGCAGTTTGCAGCTTGAAGAACCGTGGAAAATAACGCACGCGGAATTTAAAGAAGAGGGCGCGGCGCACATAACGGTTGATGTAAAAAAGGGAGCGCAATTTGTGTGCCCCGAGTGCGGCGGCGAAATCAAACGGTACGGTCACGAACCGAACGAGCGTGTATGGCGGCACGCGGATATATGCTTTTTTCCTTGTTATATTCATTGCAAGCGCCCGCGTGTAATGTGCCCGCATTGCGGAGTAAAGCAAATGGACGCTCCATTTGAACGCAAAAACAGCCACTTTACATTGCAGTTTGAAAGTTACGCAATGCTTATTTTAACCGATATGCCGATTGAACGAGAGGCGAAAATACTGCGCTGCGACGACAAATCATTAACCTCAATTCTGCATTATTGGGTTAATGACGCTGTTGAAAAAAGACAGTTTAATGATGTAACTACACTTGCGATTGACGAAACATCGTTTAAAAAAGGACATCAATATGTAACGGTGGTAATTGATTCGGAAAAGCGCTCCGTGATTGATGTAGAACCCGGAAAAGATAAATCAGCGGTTGAGAATTTCGCAAATAAATTTACAGAAAAAAACGGTGATAAAAACAACATAACAAGTGTGACCTGCGATATGTCTAAGAGCCTGTTTAGTATCTCTCAGCACGCAGATTTAACAATAGATAAATTCCACGTCAAACAAATCGTTTTGAACGCTTTGGACGAGGTTAGCAAGGCTGAGCAAAAAGAGAACGAAAACAAACTCGTATTGTTCCGCGGAAGACGGTTATTTATGATTCCCGAGAAGAAATTAACTGCCGCTCAAATTGCGTCAACAAACGCTTTATCTAAGGCTTATCCAAAAACCGGAAGAGCGTACAGAATCGTAAGCTCACTTAATCTGTTTTATGCCTGTGAAGCAAACGAAACTGCGGAAATTGCCTTTAACAAGCTGCACTCATGGATGCGGCGCTCTCGGCTTGAGCCTATGAAGACCGCCGCGCAAACTTTGAAAATTCACAAGCATAACATTTTGAATTATTTCAAAAATCGCCTTACCAATGCGATTTGCGAGGACATTAATTCAATGATTCAAGCAGCTAAACGTAAAGCGCGCGGGTTTCAGGCTTTTCTTGGTTTTTCTTCTATGATTTACCTTGTCGCAGGAAAGCTTCAACTTAATTGCACTCCAATTTTTCGTTGATTTCCACTAAGTTTGGGGGAGAGCCGAAAAAAAAAACATACCGAGAAAATAAACCAAGCGAGAGAGCCTTTGTGTTTTCTCGCTTTCTGTTATAATATATATTGATTGGTGCACTTGACAGGGACGAACCTACACGCCTTGTGGCAACAGAATCCGACAGCGCAGATTTAAAAATCCTGCTGCCAATCAAGTCCATTGACGACCTTCAGGAACTCCTCGTCAGATAGCCCAAAGCACCCAACCAATCGTATTTCAATAAAAACAGGCGTAAGTGCGCTTTTCAAAGATGGTTCATAAACAAAACTGACAATATGCACAATTCTGATATATCTGTTTTAGTCAGCCTTAACAATTGACAGATGGGATGAAATATGTTAAAATGAAAATCCGCTAACAAATAAATATGAAATGTCCGGAATGGAACTTTGCGAAAAATGCCAAGTTCCATTCCATATTTACTTTTTGGAACGCAAGCATTTCATGTGTACTACCTACAGCGAGTTTGGAAAAAACAGATGCTCAACACACTATATCAAATATGATGTGATATACAATATCGTGCTCGGCAGACTGCAATATTGGATCGCACAAGCGTATGAAAAGGACGACGGCGAACTGTTGCAGCGGCCGCTGAAAAGCGGCGACAAGCAGAGGGCAAAGGAAACCGCAAGCATAAAAAAAGAACTCACAAGAACCGAGAAAAGACTTCAGGAATTTGATAATCTGTTCGTTAAGATGTACGAGGACAGAGCAAAAGAGGCGATTACAGAACACAACTTCACAATGTTCTCGGCTAAATACCAAGAGGAACAGACACAGCTTGAAAGTAAGAAACAGGAGCTTCAAGCAAAACTTGACAAATCGGCGCAGGACACTCACGGAGCGGAAAAGTGGCTGTCACTTATTCGAAAGTGCACCGAATTGACGGAGCTTATCGCACCGCTAATGAACGAGTTGATTGATAAAATAGTCGTTCATCAGGCAGTAAATGACGAGGACGGAAGCAGAACACAGGATATCGAAATTTATTACCGATTCGTCAATAAAATTGATTGAGAACTTTGTGTATTCTTAAGTATGGGTGACGACATCAGCCCCGCCGCTCAAAAAAACACGTAAAACGTGTTTTAAGGCATAGTTCAAGTAAGTGGTAAACTTTATCTTTCTCGCTTTTATACTGTTCTACGGCGAATACAAGGGCATTGTAGCCCTCCTGTAAATCGTCGTTTTCTGTGTCCTTTTTTCAATATTGTTCGTTTGGCTTGTTTTCAAACTTCTTACCTCAACTTACCTCAATATAGCTTTTATAAGAAATTTATACTATTAAAAACTGTTTAACGATTATTTGTGTATACAATCTCTTAATGATTACATATACACTATATCAATACAAAGCAGAGAATATGTGACATTTAGAGGAGAAGAGGCAATGAGTGTGCACCGAAACGAATTCAAGAACAAATTCTCAACATATATGTCAAAAAATACAAAAGAAAAACCCGCAATATGCGGGTAGACATTTTTAGACGATAGATCAATTGCGATCGGCTTGTAACTAAATCTTACACCATATTATCATCTATGCTGACCACAGCAGTAAACGATTGTGTAAATGAACGATCCTTATCAATATCAGCAACATAATAAATATTGCTTATTGGTTTCAGGTGATTTTCGTTCAGATACTGAGAAATGGATTCATTTAATGAAATCAAGTCGCCGATACTGTTGCCGCAGCGAGCCGATACGGCGTTTACAAGCCTGAATTTAGGCTTGTAAACATACCGTTCGCTGCTTTCGAATGTCTTGTTAACCGGGATAAGCACTTCAAGTCCCAAGATGCATTTGTTTGTAAACTTATACATCTCCAGAATGGTAAAGACAATATTCCCTGTGATCTCCAAATTGAGTGCGTCTGTGTTTTGTTGGATATATTCAAGCAACGCTCCGAGTTTTTTTGCATCTGTTCTTGTTCTATATGACAAAACATTTTCAAACTCAATATATTGATGTTCCAGAAAATACATTCATATCACCTTCCAAAAAACCAATCCCAAAAATTAAACCAAAATCCCACGTTTTTCACCACCTTCTACTACTTTGTGCTTAAATAATAGCATATACAGTAGTTTTTTACAATGCAAAACGGATATGATGTAGTATTTAACGGAGGAAATGTGTGGGTTGCTTTTTTTAGAAAAATATGGTATAATATAAATGCTATAAATAAAAAAGAGATTGAGTTTAAATTTTCAATGACGTCAAATGTTCAATGAGAGTAACCGGAGGAAAACAATGAAAATTGCATTATGTGACGATGAGAAGTTCTGGGTTGACGAGCTGCACCGACTGCTTAACGAGTATTACAGCGCCAGACGCACGGACTATTACATTACTACCTTTTCAAGCGGAAACGAACTTTTAAAAAACTCGGATAAGTATGATGTAATCTTTATGGACTATAGGATGGGAGAACTAGACGGAATAGAAACCGCAAGAAAAATCAGGGAACAGAACAACGGCTGTGTGATAATTTTTGTCAGTTCTTATCCTGATGTTGCAATAGATACATTTGAAGTTAATGCTTTCCGTTTTTTGGTAAAGCCTATCGACAAGGAGAAGCTTTTTATGTCTCTTGACGATTTCAGAAAACAAACGGAAAATGACGATTTCATTGTTTTAAAAAGCAGGAACGGAGAGCGGATAATAAGGGCGTCTGAAATCGTTTTCTGTGAGGCAGCCTATAAACATACTTTATTACATATGTCAAATGAGGTCATTGAAAGTGCGAAAAATATAAAAGAAATTCAAAAACAGATGACAAAGGATATTTTCTTTCGGTGTCATAAAGCGTATATTGTCTCTTTTCCGCATATCAAATCTTTTGACAACAACTGTATTATTATGGATAACGGAGAACAGGCGTTTATAAGCAGGAATAATCTTGCTGCTTTCAAAACTGCGTTTCAGGAATATATTCTCAAATATAATATGGGGAGGATATGAATGAGTATGCTGTATGCAGCATCAACTGCTATATCAAATATAATGGTTGTTAGTGCGGTAATACTTTTCTTGTCGGTTGTTACGGAAAGAAGCTGCTCAAAATTACGCTTTGCCGTAATTGCTTTCACAGCAGCAATTACGGGATTTATGATACAGCTGCTTTTTCGGGAGATAAACGGAAATTATCTGAATGAAAGTTATTTCTTTTTACTGCTGTTTCTGGACTTTCCAAGACTTTGTTTGCTGACTCTTATAGCATTAAAAAATTTTGGCTTTAGAGAGATAGTGACCACTTTGATAATTCAGTTTATGTGTTTGGTTTTAAGCTCCTCCGTTACCGCGCTGCTGCCAACGGATATTACTGAAAACAATCTGTATGCCGTTTGTATTCCAAAAATCGCTGTTCCGGCTTGTATTCTGATTTTATCGTTCGTTTTTAAAAGAAAAACAAAATATAATGCCAAAATAGTCAATGGAGCGTATTCAAGTATTCCCGTTCATATATACATATTCGTACTTATAGCTTTGTTCCTTGAGGACGGATTAGTTGAACTGTTATGTTACGGCACGCCTAAAATCGAAATAAAAATAAAAGTGGCAAAAATCTTATTGCTGTTCCTTATTATATGCGTGACCGTTCTGATAATTTCGCTCACCGTTAATGTTCTTTATCAAAAATATTATGCGCGAGTAAACAATATTCTTGAGGATCAGGTAAATTCTCAGCTCATTCATTACAAAAAGAGAGAAAAAATCGACTTGGAAATACAAAGTTTCCGTCATGACTTCAACAATCACGTCAAGTGCCTTGAATCGCTTATGGCGGCGCAGAAATTTAACGAAGCAACTGCGTATCTCGAAAAAATTTCGGGCATGATGCCATTTGGAGAATTCCTTTTCAGAACAGGAAATTACATATCGGATGCTATTCTTACCGAGGCGCAGGAGAACTGTGCAAAAGACAATATAAATATCAATTTTAAGGGCTGCATTCCGCAGAATGTTGACAGCACCGATCTTTGCATAATCCTTTCAAATGCGCTGAAAAACGCGATAGAAGCCTGCCATGATTTGACGGAAAACAAAATAGTTTTTGTTTATGGTAACTGTCAACAAGGCGTAATGGTGCTTATAATTAAAAACCCTACCTCTATTAAAGGCTGTGCAAAAGATATCTTTCCTACGACATCAAAACCGGATAAGTTATCACACGGATTTGGGTTTTATAATATGCAGCATATCGTGAACAAATACGGCGGAACTATGCATACTCTTATTGAAGATGGTTTTTTCACGCTCAGTATTACCTTGGAGCTTCAATAATCATACATTATTAACAATTATTGCATTCTCGTTTTTGGGCGAATGTCTTTTTGATGTGGCAACCTCTGCGCTTATATCTTCAAACCATCTCACACACTAATCGACGCGGGTTTCGGTGATAACATCTTCAACACAACTGTATTGATCTCTTGGCTGTCAGCGTATTATATCCTGCACGCTGCATTCTCCGAGATTGAATATGTGTCCTCAAACGCTATCTCCCCTCTTAAAAGTTGTTTAAACGCAGATTCCGCAATTTCTTCAACTGCGGAATCCGTTTGAGCCGCTTTAATCAGAAGCAGTTTATATATAACTACATCGGGATTTCAATCTCCATTCAATTCCTTTGGTACAATATAACTGTAGCTTACAGCCGATACCACAGCGAGATTTACAAGCTAGCTTATTTTTGTTATAAAAGGATGGTAATGAACTTACGGCAACCCCTTTGAATTTCGCTTTTGTGTCATTAACCAAAAAGAATCGTGATAAGTTCTAGGTGGAACATTACAATTATTTTTCGGAAAGAAGAAATGATTTTGTCAAGCGATATTGACAAAATCAAAATCAGCTGTGCATTGTGCATCAGATACGCAACAGATTTACCAAATCCAAAGGGATTTTCCCGACAGACGACTCAATACGTAAGATAATTTATATGAGCGCTGCCGAGATTTCAAAGAGATTGACTATGCCTGTTCGTAATTGGGGTTTGGCATATCCGTAGTTTACTATCTTTTTCTAGGATAGATCTATAGCAAAGTTTCCGTGGTTCTGCCCCGAACCCCGAGGTTTATCCGCTTAGAGATTACTGGTGAAGAACAGCAGTCAAATATCACCCAGGTTATACAGCATTTTACGATGAGTGTGTAAAGTATAAGTATGTTGTCCATATCAGGCCGCGCGGCGAAGAAAAAAAAATGAAATCAATCCTTACTTTAAAGCCCGCCGCCGGATTGTGGAGGTTGTGCATTTCCGGATAAACAGGTTCAGAAAGCTTCTTGTTCGTTTTGAAAAGAAAGTTGACAATTATTGGAATCTGCTTTGCCTTGCCTGTGCCGTTATTGTTTGGCGCAGATTGTTGCAAGTTCATCAATAGTTATTGTTGGATAAGCTCTTAGTTTCGACATTTTCAGACCTTGTTGTTAAGCAACATTGCTACATGAATCGGCTTATCCTGTTGGACAAGCCGATTCGCTCTCCTATTCGGTTTTTTGAATTATCTGTTAAGGAGATCACCCATTCAGGGAGAGCTTTTATTTTGAAACGTATCTTGGTTACGGATTTTCCAGCGACTTCTCGAGAAAGCTCTTTGTCTTTTCGCTCTTCGGCGCGCCGAAAACCTCGTCGGGCGTACCGTATTCCTCGATAACGCCGTCCGCCATAAAGATGACCTTATCGGCAACTCCGCGCGCAAAATTCATCTCGTGAGTTACCACGATCATCGTGCGGTCGGAAGTTTTCAATTCGCGGATAACGCGCAGCACCTCGCCCGTAAGCTCCGGGTCAAGTGCGGAGGTCGGCTCGTCAAAGCAGAGAATATCGGGGTTCAGAGCTAGCGCGCGCGCGATAGCAACACGCTGCTGCTGCCCGCCCGAAAGCTCGCAGGGGAAGTTGTTCACCTTGTCGGACAGTCCGACCGTGTCAAGCAGACGGCGCGAGTTGTCGTCAATCTGCTTTTTTATTTCCTTTTTCTCCGTTTTGGAGAGCTTTTTGCCTTTAATCTGCCGAAGATTGGGAGCTAACGAAACGTTCCTCAAAACGTTATACTGTGGAAACAGATTGAACTGCTGAAACACCAACCCGAAATGCAGCCGTTTTTCGCGCTTCTCCGCGTCGGAATAAGGCGACTCGTCCGAGTTAAACAGCACGTTCCCGTTGACGGATATCATACCCGTGTCGGGTGTTTCAAGGAAGTTTATACAGCGCAGCAGCGTGGTTTTGCCGCTGCCCGAGCTGCCGATTATCGCAAGCACCTCTCCCCTCTCCATTGAGAAGTCGATGCCCTTTAACACCTCCGTTTTTCCAAAGGATTTAAAAATATTTTTTATTTCTAAAAACGACATTTTGATCCTCCGTCAACCGCTGTAGTAGTTCATCTTCTTTTCGGCGAAATTCAGCAGAAACGTAAGCAGCGCCGAGAACAGCAAATAAAACGCGCCGACATAGAACAACGGCCAGATGATACCCTTTACGGAAATGATGTTTTCAGCCGCCTTGACAAGCTCTGCGACCGCAATTACGCGCGCAAGCGACGTATCCTTAACCAGTGTAATGATCTCGTTGCCCATAGGCGGCACTATGCGCTTTATTACCTGAAACAGCACTATTTTAAAGAAGATCTGAGTTTTCGTCATACCGAGCACCTGCCCCGCCTCGTATTGCCCCTTGGAAATGCTCTCGATACCACCGCGGTATATCTCTGAAAAATAGCAGGAATAATTTATTACAAAAGCAATAAGCACCGCTGTAAGCCGAGGCAGCTTGACATCCCAGTTCAGCAATCCCGGTCCGTAGAATATCAGAATGATCTGCAGCATAAGCGGCGTTCCGCGAATTATCCACACAAATACTTTTGTTATCCACTTTATCGGCGGAATTTTCGACATCGAGCCGAATGTGATGATAAGCCCCAGCGGCAGCGATGCGGCGAGCGTTATTCCGAAAATCAGAAGCGTTATGCCGAAGCCGTCCGCAAGCTGACGTGTTACGTCCCAAAAACTCATACGGTCTTCCCCTTTAATTACAAAGCACGGCGCGAGAGCTGTCCGCTACCCGTGCCGTGTCTATTTTGTGCGTTCGTTCATTAAGCGCCGATAAGAAGCGCGTCGTCAAGATTGTACTTCTTCGCGATCTCAAGCAGCTTGCCCTCGGCAGCCAGTTCATCAATAGCCGCGTTGATCTTCGCAATAGTTTCGGTATCGCCGAGACGCGCGCCGATAGCGTACTCCTCGTCGGTGTTCTGAATGTTCTCAAGAACCTTCAGATCGGCAAAATCGGTGCCCTCTGCGGTAGCCGCCTTAGCCATCGTAAAGTCGATAATGCAAGCGTCCGCCTGACCCGTCTTTACCTCAAGCAGCGCGTCCTTTTGCGCCTCCATGCTCACCTTCGTGCAACCCTTGAGCGCTTCGTCATTTTTGATAACGTCCTCACCCGCAGAGCCGCCCTCAACCGCTATGGTAATGCTGCCCATTTCCGCGGTAGTGGGGTACTTTTCGGCGTTCTCCGCCTTAACGACGGTGGCCTGTTTGTTTTTCAAATACGATTTCGAAAACAGCATATTCTCTTTTCTTTCCTCGGTAACGGTAAGACCGTTCCATACAAGGTCGATCGTCTTTGCGTTCAACTCGAACTCCTTTTTTGTCCACTCGATAACTTGGAAATCGGGTTCAACGCCCAGCTTCTCACATACAGCCTTGGTAAACTCGGTCTCAAATCCGATAAGCTCGCCGCTGTCGTCTTGATAATTCATAGGAACATTGTAGGTAATTCCGACTACCAGCTTACCCTTGTTGACTATGTAATCCCAATCGGTCTCGCCGCCGTTGTTGTTATCAGGAGCGCTGTTGTCGCCGCCTGCAGAGTTGCCGCCGTCACTCGCCGAGTTCGCTCCGGAATTGTCAACCGAACCGTTGACATTCGAGCCGCTTTCACCGCCGCCGCAGCCGCAAAGACCAAGGCACATTACCGCGCCCACAAGCACGGAAAGTATTCTTTTCTTCATAATAATTATCGTCCTTTCGTGTTCTGTTATCTGTTTATCACGGTAAAGCGAACAAGCCGCAGTACCACAAATGTTATTTTATCACATTGAACTTGTTTTGTCAATAGATTGCGGACAGTTCAGCCTTTTCAACAAATTTTGCGGTTTTTCGGCGATTTTTTAGTAACAATTTTCCGTCATATTCCAAAGCGGACAGCCATTATAGCCGCCCATTCACGGACCCAATAGTTAAGCAGATTGTGAAACGGTGTTCTTGTTGAATGATGTCCGATATCCGATAAGCCGTTTTCGTGAGCGTAGATATCGGCACGGTACTGGTGAAAATCATTGGTAACGATAACAACGCCGTTCGTAATGCCCATTTCCGATAATATTTCCGTGGAAAAGCGTATATTCTCGCGTGTGCTGACCGACTTGTCCTCCTTGAGAATGCGCTCTCCCGCTATCCCGTTATCGATCAGATAACGCCGCATCGCCTCTGCCTCGGAGATATCCTCTCCGTTTCCCTGTCCGCCGCTCACAACGCATACTGCGTTGGTGTGCTCGTCGAGAACCTCCAGCGCTGCGTTCAGCCTGTAAGCCAGCATTGAACTGGGAGTTTCGCCGCGCACCTGACAGCCGAGCACTATAACGGCACGCGGCTCGTCAAGCGGCTTTTCTATACACACCGCCATATTCACCGAAAAAACAACGCATAACACCGCACAAAAAGCAATAATTCCGCCAAAGAGAATAAGCAGAATTTTTCCGATAAGTTTTCCCCATATCCGCTTTAACAGCTTGCAGAAAGGTTTCCACAGCAGCATTATCAGGAAAACCGCGCCGAAAAGCGCCGTACCGATAAACGTACCCGCAGTAACAAAGTTTAAATTCACCCAGACCAGCATTATAAAGGAAATCGCCGCGATAAGTATTCTTAATGCTGCAGAAATTCTTTTTGTCATAATTTACTCCGAAAAAGGCTGCCGGAGTTTACCCGACAGCCGTGTGTTATCAATAACGATAGTATCCGCTGTTAAATATTTCGTTCCACTCGTCCGAGCCGGCGCAAGACAGCGCGCAAGCGAATATGCCAATATACATCAGTATCACGAGACCCACGGCGATAGCCATCATAATAAGCATAGCACGCGCGTAGTTCTTTTTGGGCTGCGGCGTATCGCCGCTGAAACCCCAGACAAACAGCAGAATAAGACCGATAATTCCGAGCGATGAAAGAAATATCGTCAGCACCCACTGCCCGACGGTCATATTCTCGGTGCGCTCGGGTGTTCCCGCATTGTTGTAGCTCTGCGGATAAGAGGGCATCTGCGCCGCGTTCGGGCTTTGGTAAGTATTGCCTGCGGGGGGAACGGGAGTCGACTGCATAGGCTCAACGGACGGAGTGCCCGCGGGCTTGCTCAAATCGACGGCGCTTTCGAGCAGCGCGCCGCAGGACGGACAGAACTTGCCTTCGCCTTGGACTAACGTACCGCATTTGTCACAAAATCTTTCCATAATTAACCTCACTAAATATTTCTCTTGGGGAGGAATTCCCCTCTGATTTATATAATAACATATTATGGACGTTTTGTCAATGCTTTTTTATCCGTGAATCCATTGGCTCATTCCCGCGCCGAGAGCCTCGTTGGGGCGCTCTCTGAAACCAAACTGCTTGTAAAAATTTTCTCTGCCGAGCGCGGACATCAAGTACAGCGCTATCGTATCGCCCGGTTCAAGCGTGCTCTGCATAAACGCCATTGTGCGGCGCATAAGCTCCTTGCCTATACCGCGGTGCTGATACTCGGGGATCACCATTACGTCAGTTATGTAATTCGCATAGCTGCCGTCGGACAGCACGCGAATCATTCCCACAACTCTGCCGTTGTCGCGCACCGTCGTGATGTGGAACGCGTTGTTGAGCGCGTTGCTTGCTATTCTTTCCGACAGCACCGTGAAATTTACGGCGCGGCGCATTTCCATATACTCCTCCAACGTGGGAGCTTTGTCAATATACTCGATTGCCATTTTTCACCTTTCCATAAAATTCCGTCCTGTCGGCAACAGGACGGATATTTTATTATTTCAGTCTTTATTTTCGGGAGCGTCCTCGGCTGTATCCGTTTTCTCTTTGAAAACCTCCGTTTTTTCAGCCTCGGCCTTTTCTTCGGGCTGCTCCGTAACGGGCTTTTCCTCGTTAAAGAACACCTTGTTGCCCTCGATATCGATCTCTCCTGCCATCAGCTTGTAGAAATCGGGGCCGTCTATCTTTTCGTGACGAAGCAGATACTGAGCGCAGCGCTCCAGCAAATCGCCGTGTATAGTGAGGATATCCTTCGCCTTTTCATAGCCCGTTTCAATAAGCTCGCGGATCTCCGCGTCAATCTCCGACGCCACGTTTTCGGAATAATTACGGCTGTGACCGTAGTCTCTTCCAAGGAACACCTCATTATTCTCGCTGCCGTACAAAATCGGACCGAGCTTCTCCGAAAAGCCGTAGCGCGTTACCATATCTCTCGCCACACCCGTAGCGCGCTCGATGTCGTTGGACGCGCCCGTTGAGATGTCGTCGAGAATGAGTTTCTCGGCAACACGTCCGCCGAGCAGAACCACAATCTCTTCCTCCATATAGGTCTTGGAAACGAACGTCTTATCCTTTTCGGGAACGTGCATTGTAAAGCCGCCCGCCATTCCGCGCGGTATGATCGACACCTGATGCACCTTATCCTGCGACGGACTGAAGAAAGTCGTAATAGCGTGACCCGCCTCGTGGTATGCAGTGAGTTTTTTCTCGTCCTCGGAGACCACGCGCGACTTCTTCTCGGGACCCGCGACTACCTTGATAGTCGCCTCCTCGATATCCGCCTTGGTGACCGCCTTTCGGTTCGCCCTCGCGGCAAGCAGCGCAGCCTCGTTCACAAGATTTTCCAAGTCCGCGCCCGTAAAGCCCGCTGTCGTCGCGGCGATAGTCTTGAGATTTACGTCCGGACCGATATTCTTGTTGCGCGTGTGAACTTTAAGGATTTCCTCTCTGCCCTTGATATCTGGATAGCTTACGACGACCTGTCTGTCAAAACGACCGGGACGCAGCAGAGCAGGATCTAGGATATCGCGACGGTTGGTCGCCGCCATAACAATGATGTTTTCATTTTCGGTAAAGCCGTCCATTTCAACGAGGAGCTGGTTCAAAGTCTGCTCACGCTCGTCGTGACCGCCGCCGAGACCCGCGCCGCGCTGTCTTCCGACCGCATCAATCTCGTCAATGAAAATAATGGACGGAGTGTGTTTCTTCGCCTGATCGAACAGGTCGCGCACTCTCGAAGCTCCGACGCCGACGTACATCTCGACGAAATCCGAACCCGAGATCGAGAAAAACGGAGCGCCCGCCTCACCCGCGACAGCCTTTGCGAGGAGCGTCTTACCAGTTCCGGGAGGTCCTACAAGCAGCACGCCCTTGGGAACTCTCGCGCCGATTTCACGGTACTTGCCGGGATTTTTAAGGTAGTCGACGATCTCAACAAGCTCCTGTTTCTCCTCGTCCGCACCCGCAACATCCTCGAACGTGACCTTTTTGCCAGTCTGCTGGCGAACGTTCGCGCGTGAGAACGTGTTCATTTTGCCGCCGCCCGTAGTCTGGCGCAGCACGATAACCGTAAATATCACCATAACGCCGACAAGCAGCAGATACGGCAGAATGCTCGTAAGGAACGTGTTGTCGGATATCGGTATATAATTCTCGATCAGCGGAGCCTCGGGATTTGCCTCGTTGTAGCGCTGACGGTAATTCGCGATCTTGCCTTCCTTTGTATAGCCCGAATTTATATCGTTTATGAAAATATTGACATTCGGCACGGAATACGCCTTAAGATCCTGCTGATTTTTGGGGTCGCCGCCCTTGAGAACGTATGTCAGTCTGCCGCTTCCGAGATCCAACTCGAACCACGAAACGTTCAGATTATCGAACTCCGCAATAACGTCGGAATATTTTGACGACATAGCGGCACTACGTCCGCCCGCCATATTAAGCACGGATACCAGTCCGAATATCAGCAGAAGCGCTATCAGAAAGTAAATTATCACGCCTTGGAGCTTATTTTTCTTCATTTAAACCGCCTTTCCTGTTTCGGGCAAACTTCCGCCCGAAAATATATGTTAAAATTTAACTTTTTAAGGTTTATATACGCCTATGTACGGCAAATTTCTGAATTGCTGCTCATAATCCAGACCGTAACCAACCACAAACAGATCTTCGATCTCAAAGCACCGATAATCCGCCTTAAATCCGTTGACCTCGCGCCGCGACGGCTTATCAAGCAGACACGCGATCTTCAGCGACTTCGGATCGTGCCGCAGAAAAATTTCTTTCAGCGCCGAAAGCGTCCGCGCTGTGTCGACAATATCCTCGACCAGTACCACGTCGCGCCCTTTGATATCGGGAAGCGTGCTCTCATCAGCGTCCACTTTTCCGCTCGAATTTGTTCCGACATAGCTCGCCGCCCTGAAAAAGCCGATCTCCAGCGGACACTTCACCTCGCGTATCAGATCCGAAAAGAACACGACCGCGCCCTTCAGAATGCAGATAAAAAGCGGATTTTTGCCGCTGTATTCCTTTGTAAGGTCATCTCCGAGCAGCAAGACTTTTTCTTTAAGCTGCTCCTCAGTAAACAGAATTTTCTCGATTTTTTCGGGAACATACATTATGCTCTCCTCCAATACAAATTTCATTATAGCACACAATTCACAAAAATGCAATTGATTTTCGTGAATTTTTGCTGAAATTTTAAAGTTTATTGTTAATTTTTTCCAAAACTACTTCTTCTTTTCGTTTGCTCTTCGATAATGCTGCTCAATATTTTCCACAAAGCACACGCCCTTGCGTATCGTAAAAAAGCGGTTTTTACAGGGATTATACCTCGCCGAACGATTTTTCAGCAGCTCCGCTGCCGTGTTTATCCGCAACGCCGACGGCTCTATACCGCCCTCCATGAGTATTCTGCGCACCGCTCTCGAACGAATCGGCGCGGGCAGCTTTGAGAGCTCCAAGGCGTTGTAGCCGCGCCCCGTGCGGTTTTCGGCAAGCGCCCTCTCCGCCGTTTCCTCAAGAAACGTGTTGTCCTCGCGGAGTGATCTGCACATTCTCCCGAAAACCTCCAACACCGACGGGTTTATCTCCGCGATCTCGGGGAGCACCCTGCGGCGTATCCTGTTGCGCGTATACTCCTCGGAGAGGTTGGTGCTGTCCGTAACATATCCTTGACCGTTTTCCGCGAGAAATCCCTCCACATCCGACCTCGTGCAGCCGAGCAGCGGACGTATAACGCGGAACTCCCCGTGGCCACGCACGGGCGGAATACCGCAAAGCCCCGCAAGCCCGGTTCCGCGGACGGCGTTTATCAGCACCGTTTCGGCGTTGTCGTTGGCAGTGTGCGCCGTCGCGAGCACGGCGTTCCCGCCCGAACCGCTCAACGCCTCGCGGAAGAAATCGTACCGAACCCGCCGAGCCGTTTCCTCAACGCTCTCGTGCTTATCGGAAAGCTCCGCGACGTTCACCTTTTTAGTTATCAGCGAAATTTGCAGTCTTGCACAGAGTTCCTCGCAGAAACGCTGATCTCCGTCGCTTTCCGCGCCGCGAAGCCCGTGGTTAAGGTGACACGCCGAAATCGCAAGACCGCGCTCCTTTGCCGGAACATTAAGCGCCAGCAGCAGCGAAACGCTGTCCGCGCCGCCCGAAAGCGCCGTACATACCGCCGTGCAGCCGTCAAGCATATCATAGTCCGCAATGGTCTGCCAAACCTTATCAATAAAATCGCTCATATTACCCGCCGTTCTGATGAACCAGCTTGACCTCAACGTTGGTAAATTTTGTATATTCGCCTTGCCAGCCCAGATACACCGTTCCCGTTTCGCCGTGACGGTTTTTCGCGACAAGGCACTCGCAGACGTTCTGGTTGGGATCGGTCTTGTCGTAGTAGGAGTTGCGGTAAAGAAACAGCACGATATCCGCGTCTTGCTCGATAGAACCCGAGTCTCTCAGATCCGACAGAAGCGGACGCTTGTCGGGACGCTGCTCGGGTCCGCGCGCGAGCTGCGACAGCGCGATAACGGGCACATTCAGTTCTTTCGCCATTATTTTCAGATTTCGCGTTATCTCCGAAATTTCGGCGACGCGGTTTCCGTGGAAGTTGTTCACGCTCGTCATAAGCTGCAAATAGTCGATGATTACCACCCCGAGATTTTTCATTCGACGCAGCTTCGACTTGATGTTTGTGACGTTGCAGCCCGGGGTATCGTCGATGTATACCTCCAGATGCTGAAGCACGTCTGCCGCAATCATTACGTTGTTGAGCTGCTCGGGCGTGGAACGCCCCGTTTTCATGGCGTCCGACGGCAGACACGCCTCGGAGCACATCATTCTCGATACGATCTGTTCCTTGCTCATCTCCAAACTAAACACGCAGACCTGCTTGTCGCGAAAATGCTTTGCGACGTTTGCCGCGATATTCATGGCGAACGAGGTTTTACCCATACCGGGACGAGCCGCGAGGATTATCAAATCGGACTTGTTCAAACCGAAAATGCGCTTGTCAAGCTCGGTATAGCCCGTAGCCAGACCCGTCATAGAGGGCTGACCGCCGTTCTCGCGCGAGGATTTCACCAAATCGCTGAACGCGCGCACTCGGTCATAGACGATCCCCGCGATATGTGTAAGGCTGTTGTTTTCCGTACCCGCGCGTATATCGAATATCTTCTGTTCGGCGAAATCGACCACAGCCTCCGCCGTATCGGTGGAATTGTTTGCGGCGTCGATAATCTCCTTCGAGGCGAAAATCAGGCTTCTCAGCAGATAATTCTCAACAACGATATTCGCGTATTTGGTTATCGAAGAGTAGCTCGGCACGCCGTTCATGATTTCCACAAGCCGCCGCTTGCTCTCGTCCGCGCGGTCAAAAACTCCCTGACGCACACAAGCGTTACCGACGGTCACGATATCGATCTTTTCACTGCTCATATAGAGCTGCATCATCACCGTGTATATCTCGCGGTTCTGGTCGATAAAGAAGTGCTCGGGGTGTAGAACGCTGATAACCTCGCCGAGAAGCTCGCCTTTTATGAGCACAGCGCCCAGTACCGATTCCTCCGCCTCGGAGTTAGCCGGGAGATTTATTCCCGTGAGATCGTAGTCAGCCATTTTTAATTAACCCTCGTCCTTAACGCTTACTGTAAATTTCGCCGAAACGCCTGCGTACAGTTTCGCCTCCGCGGAATAATCGCCGAAGCCCTCTATCTTCATCGCGATGCTTATCTTCTTCTTATCGACGTCCAGACCCAGCGACTGCTTTATCGCCGCCGAGATCTCCTTTGAGGTCACCGTGCCGAACAATCTGCCGTTTTGACCTGCCTTTGCCTTTACCTCGACGGTCTTTCCCTCCAGCTTGCCCGCGATATCCTTTGCGTTCGCGATATCCATGTCGATCTTGTGCTGAGCGCTGTCTTTCTGACCTTGCAGCAGATTAAGATTTTTGGCGTTTGCCTCCTGTGCCAGACCTTTCTTTATCAGACAGTTGATCGCGTAACCGTCCTTTACCTCGTGGACCTCGCCCTTTTTGCCTGTTCCCTTAACGTCCTCTAACAATATAACTTTCATTTTATCCTCCCGATCCCGAAACAAACGGCGCACCGTTTCATTTCGTTATATCTTGCTAATCCTTATCCTTAGGCACGGGCGTAAAGTATTCGTCGATCACTCCGTGCAGCTTGTCTACCGCTTCCTCCGCCGTGATACCGTACAGCTGCGCGCCCGCCATTGACTGATGCCCGCCGCCGTCGTCCTTTTTGTTGCCGAGATTTTCCATAAGCACCTGTACGTTTATCTTCCCGAGCGAACGCGCGCTTATGCTCCATCCGTTCTCAATGGGGTACACCGTAAACGACGCGTCAACGTTGCGTATATACAGCATTTCGTCGGCTGCCTGCGAACACAGCACCCGTATCTCGGGGAAGCTCTCATTGACCACGGCGATAGCGCACCGCGCCCGATATATCTTCGCAGACGAAATTATCTGCGACTTTCGCGTTTTATTTTCAATTGTCGTATCGAACAGCTTCTTCACGGCGATAGTATCCGCGCCCAGCTTCTTTAAATATGCCGCCGCCTCGAATGTCGAAACGCCCGATCTCATCACAAAATCCTTGGTATCAAGCGTAATTCCCGCCAACAGAGCCTCCGCCTCCATGGGTTTCAGCAATACCTCGCTGCTGAAATACTGGATTAGCTCCGTCACAAGCTCCGACGCGGACGACGCGTTACTCTCATGACAACGCACCGCGAACTCCGTTATCGCGCCCGCGCTCAGTCGGTGATGATCTATTATCACCACGCGCTTTTTCTGCGCCAGATCGTACAGCTCCATGTCCTCGAGCTTTTTCGTGATATGCGTATCTACGATTATAAGCACCGATTTCGGAGTTATCCACTGTCTTGCCTCCTCGGGCTCGATAGCCACGGGAGTATCATAATCCGCGAACTTGTCAAACAGCGTTTTCGCGTTGGTTTTCGCTCCGTCTCTGAACCTCGCCACCGTATACGCGGGAATACCCAATCTACGTATCGCGCAAGTAAGCCCTATCGCCGAACCCGCGCTGTCGAAATCGCCGAAGCTGTGTCCCATTATGTACACAGTATCCGCCGTGCTGATAAGGCTTTTGATCTCCTCCGCCGCGAGACGTATCTTGACCTTTCCCGTGCGCTCTTTGCCCGGGGATATCGCTCCGAACGCGTTGAAGCCGTTCGACGTTTTCACCAGCGCCTGATCGCCGCCGCGCTCGAGCGCCTTATCCAGCATTTCACTCGCAAAACGTTCTCCCTCGGCAAGCGACGACGCGGTAGCTCCCACGCCGATAGACAGCGTAACGACCGCCCTGTCGCGCACTATTATCTCGTGTGCCTTATTTATCAGCGCCATTTTGTCCCTTATCATTCCGTCAAGATACTGCTGTTCGAGAACTATCAGAAACTTGTCGCCTGTGATCTTTTTCAGCACTGCCTTTTTCTCGGCGAAATATTCCTCGATAAGCCTGTCGACCTGAATGGTTACGTACGCGCGTTCGCTCTCTTTAGCGCCCGAAAGCAGCTCCTCATAGTTATCTACCATAACGATCATAACTACGGGTCTTGACATCTCGTGCGTTGACTGGAGCGTTTTAAAGTCCGTAACGTCGCGGAAGATCAGCATGGTGATCCTTTCCTTTACAGCCTCGGCGGGCGTGTCCGAGCCGAATATTGACGGTTTTCCCGCGATCCGTCCATCCACAACAAACTCGTGCGGCACCGAGTACACGCGGAACCATTTGTCACCGTAGCTTATCTCCCGTCCGTCCGAGCCGAAAAGCTCCAGTGGCACGTCCGTGACCGTATTTATCGAGCTTAAGTCCTCGTTTGGCTCGAAGAACGTATCGTTAAAGCTGTCGTTGCTCCATATTACGCTGAGTTCCTCGTCCACCACGCATATCGGCAGCGGAAAGCCAATCAGCGACATAGAGCCCGTGCTGCGGAGCTCCTCCGAAAGCTGCTCGAAGTACCAGTACTCGCTCTGGCGAATTTGCAGCAGCTTACCAAGCGCCAGTCCCGAAATCCCAAGCAATATCGGCAGCGACACCCAGAACATCAGAGGCTCGTGACGGAACACATAAACGTCGATGACTATCAGCATTATTATCAGCGTACCGATAGCCGCCAACAGGACGTTGCTCTTGTAAAAGTTTTTCATGGCAGTTTATTAAATCTCCATAATTATCGGCAAGATCATCGGACTGCGTTTTGTTTCCTTGTATATGAACTCCGACAGCTCGTCGCGCATTGCCGACTTTATGTTGCCCCACTCGCGGACGTTGCGCTCCTGCAGATTCTCCATGACCTGCGACATAAGCTGCTTCGCCTCGTCGAGGAGCTCCTCGCTCTCGCGAACGTACACAAAGCCGCGCGATACGATATCCGGTCCCGCGACCACTCTGCCCGTTTCGCGGTTCATCGTTGCCACGATTATCATAACTCCGTCCTCAGCGAGGTGCTTTCTGTCGCGCAGCACCACGCTTCCCACGTCGCCCACACCGAAGCCGTCCACCATTACCTTGCCGCTCGGCACCGTCCCCGTGAACTTCATCTCAACGCCGTCCGTCTCCAGCACGTCGCCGAGATCGGCTATAAACGCATTTTCCTCGGGAATGCCCATGCCCATTGCAAGCTGAACGTGCTTCTTCATGTGCTTATACTCGCCGTGAATAGGCACAAAGAACTTCGGCTTGGTGAGCGAGATCATCATCTTCAGCTCCTCTTGACAAGCGTGTCCGGAAACATGCACCTCGTACATACTTTCGTATATTACCTCCGCGCCTTGCTTCATAAGCTCGTTTACTACTTTTGTAACAAATTTTTCGTTACCGGGAATGGGTTTCGCCGAGATGATGATGAAATCGTTCGGCGTTATCGTTACCTGTCTGTGGTCGCCGCTGCTCATTCTCGAAAGCGCCGAAAGCGGCTCGCCCTGCGAACCCGTCGTCGCGATCACAAGCTCCGAGGGATCGTATCTGTTCACGTCCTCAATGTCGATAAGCGTGCCGTCGGGAACTTTAATGTAATTCAGCTCGACCGCCTTCGCGATAACATTCGTCATGCTTCTTCCCGAAACGGCGACGTGCCGCCCGTGCTTTACGGCTTCGTCAATTATCTGCTGTATACGGTGGATATTGCTGGAGAAGGTCGCGATTATAATGCGCTTTCCCTCCGCTTTCGCGAACAATCCCCTGAAGCTTTCGCCGACAGAGCGCTCGGATTTCGTGTATCCGGGACGCTCCACGTTGGTGCTTTCACTCATTAAAGCAAGCACACCGCGGTTGCCCAACTCCCCAAACCTCGCCAGATCAATAATACCGCCCTCTATCGGCGTATAGTCCACCTTAAAGTCACCCGTATGCACGATAACTCCCGCGGGCGTGTGTATAGCCAGCGCGCACGCGTCGGGTATCGAGTGGTTCACGCGTATAAACTCGACCGACATACAGCCCATACGCACGTTCTGGCGCGGCTCTACGACGTTCAGCGACGCCTGCGACAAAAGCCCGTGCTCCTTGAGCTTGCCCTCTACAAGCCCAAGCGTGAGCCGCGTTCCGTAGATCGGCACATTTATTTTCTTGAGCAGATACGGCAGTGCGCCGATGTGATCCTCATGACCGTGAGTTATCACGATCCCTCGGAAATGCTCCTTGTTCTTTTCGAGGTATGTGAAATCGGGAACGACCAGATCGACGCCGAGCATTTCTTCGTCGGGAAACGCCAGACCGCAGTCCACGATAAACATATCATTCGAGCATTCGTACACGTACAAGTTCTTTCCGATCTCGTTAAGTCCGCCGAGTGCTATAAATCTGACGGGTGTGCTTCGATTTTCACGCTGCTTTCTCTGCTCTGTTGAACGCGCGTGCTGATTTGCGCGTCCGAGCACGGGCGCTTTCGGAGCGGCGGACGTTCTGCCGCCCGTCAGCACGGGAGCGGCAGCTCTGTTGTTCGTCAGCACGGGAGCACCGGGCTGCTTGTATTTTCTCACGGGTGCGGCAGGCGCGCTGCGATAAGTCTTTTTCGGTGCAGCCGAAGTCTTGGCTGCGGGTCTGCCCGGCTTTTTGGCTATGTTTTCCGTTTCCGTAAGCAATTTGTTATTTGACAATAATCCCATAAATTTCCCTTTCTTCTTGTGCAGTTTTCACAAAAAATAAAAAACCGCATAATTCGCCGTATATTCTATAAGTTTGCATCAAAACGAGTTTATCCAAATTGCGGCATTGTAAAGAATTATTCGGCAAAAAACGTCTTATTTTGCTTTTAAGTTCAAGATTCGGAGTGCGTCGGCTGTAACAGAACGACGTTTCCACGGCGCAATTTTCATGTACTTCTGTAAAATGTCTGAAAAAATGGCAACATTTTACACCGCCCAAAACTCATAACGTTCGTGTTTCGGGCTTAAAATAAATATGAAACAACTTTAATTTGACTGCAATTTTATATTAAATGTAAGAGGCGTTCGACCTCAAAATTCCAAAAATATGCAAAAAATATTCTTCCGAACGATCCAAATTTCGGAAAATACATATCTATTATTATACCGCTTTTTCGGGAAAATGTCAAGGGGTTTATTTCCGTAAATCCGCAAAGCGGTGATTTTGCGTTGAAACAGCCGAATATTGGCGGCAAAACTTAAATTCTCCGTCCGATTTTTCCTTTGATATCGAACGCGTTCCCGCAAAAAATATGCTTGTGCTCGAAAACGAGTTCAACTACAAAAGAAAGGCAGTCAACATAAAATGATAAGAAAACAACTCAAAATTTTCACGGGAACGGCTGCTGCGCTGACCGCTCTTTTTATTGCGGTTTTCGGCTATTTCTACGCGTCGCTCCCCTGTAATATAAATGTAGAATCCATCTCCGAGTTTACGGGCGGCGGATTTTCTCCCGCTGTTCTTGAGCAGACTTCCGAGGGTATTTCCTTTTATCTGGGAAATCTGCCGATAAAAGCCGTTGAGGTCTCCGAAAAGGAAAGGGTCTCGGTGATACCATGCGGCACTCCGTTCGGAATCAAGGTGAAATCAGACGGCGTTATGGTGATAGAGGTCGCCGAAGGATCCCCCGCCGATAGAGCGGGAATAAAGCCCGGCGACGTTATAACGAGCGTCAACGGATGCGAGGTCTGCACCAACTCGGAGCTTGGCGAAGCGGTTCAGCTCTCGGCGGACGTTACGCGGATAGTCCTGAAGCGCAGCGGCAGTGAAATTTCCGCCGAGCTCGCTCCCGAGAACAACGGCGGAACGCTCAAAATAGGAGCATGGGTCCGTGACAGCGCAGCCGGAATAGGCACTCTCACGTTCCTCGATCCCGAGAGCCTTATCTTCGGCGGATTGGGTCACGCGGTAAGCGACGTGACAACAGGCGGAGCTGTTCCGTTAAGAACAGGCGAGATAACCTCGGCAGAGATATACGACGTTATAAAGGGCAAGGAGGGCAGCGCGGGCGAGCTTTGCGGAACGATACTTCCGAACTCCGACATCGGCGAACTGGCGGGGAACACCGAAGCGGGCGTTTTCGGACGGCTTACCGAGACAGTGGAGGGGGAAACCGTTCCCGTCGCGTTCCGTCAAGAAGTCAAAACGGGCGCGGCGACAGTGCTTACAACGGTCGACGGCAGCGAGCCGCGCGAATACGAAATTGAAATAGAGCGCATAAACCTGCTCGACCTGAACGGCTCAAAGGGTATGGTCATCAGAATTACGGACGACGAACTTCTCGAAAAGACAGGCGGCATAGTAAGAGGAATGAGCGGCAGTCCGATATTGCAGGACGGTATGCTCATCGGCGCGGTTACGCACGTTCTGGTCAGCGACCCCGCGCGCGGTTACGCGGTTTTCGCCGAAAGTATGCTCGACAATTGCGCCGAAACGTGCGGGCTGTCAGTTATCGACTAAAACCCTCACCTCAAACGCGGAGTTGACAAAACACACCTCCGCACGGCAGTTCTGCGGAAGTTCACCCGAGATCATACGCTTGGAAAGCATATCCTCGATTTCGGCGGTGATTTTTCTGCGGAGCGGCCGCGCGCCCATTCCGTCCTCTTGAACGCTCTCGCAAAGGTGCTTTGCGGCGGTTCTGTCAAAGGTCAATTCTATCCCCCGCGAATGCGCGCGTTCCGAAACGCTTTCCAGCATTTTGGCGCATATCGCCTCCATGTTTTCGGCGGTAAGACGTTCAAACACCACAACGTTGTCAATGCGGTTGAGCAGCTCGGGGCGGAACTGATTTTTCAGCGCTTTGAGTACGTCGCCGCTGCCGCCTTTTCCTCCGCCGAAGCCTACGGCGGTTCGCCCGAGCTCCTCCGCTCCGATATTACCGGTGAGTATCAGTATAGTGTTCTTGAAATCGGCAGTTCTGCCGTCCGACGCCGTCAGCTTGCCGTCCTCGAGAATTTGCAGAAGAATGCTGAGCACGTCGGGGTGAGCCTTTTCCACCTCGTCGAACAGCACCACCGAGTATGGACGCGAACGCACTTCCTTTATCAGTCTGCCCTGCTCCTCATATCCTACATATCCTGGCGGCGAACCTATCAGCTTGCTTATCGAATGTCTCTCCATAAACTCGGACATATCAAAGCGAATAAGCCTCCGCGTGTCGCCAAACACGCCCTCCGCGAGCGCTCTTGAAAGTTCCGTCTTTCCAACTCCCGTCTGCCCCAGAAAAAGGAACGAGCCTATTGGACGCTCGGGATCTTTAAGCCCCGCGCGCCCTCTGCGGACGGCGTTGGCGACCAGCGACACCGCCTTTTCCTGTCCGATAACGCGCTTTCGGAGATGTTCCTCGAGCTTTGACAAACGTTCGCCCTCGTCCTCGGATAACCGAGCCGCGGGAATGCCCGTAATCGCCGAGACCGCAACGGCAACGTCCTCGGCGTTCACAACGACGCGGTCGCGCTTCCCCGCGAACAGTCGGCGGTTGACGGAAAGTCGCTCCGTCCTCGCTCTCGCCGCCGCCTCGTCGATAAGGTCTATCGCCTTATCGGGGAGCCGTCTGTCGTTAAGATAGCGCTCAGACAGCTTCACCGCAGCCTTTATCGCCTCGTCGGTGATGAGCGCGTGGTGATGCTCCTCCAGTCTCGAGCGAAGTCCGAGCAGAATATTCACCGCGCCGTTTTCATCGGGCTGCTCAACGCAGATAGGCTGAAAGCGGCGTTCGAGCGCGCTGTCCTTTTCAATAAAACGGCGGTACTCATCGGTGGTCGTCGCGCCGATAAGACATATTTTTCCGCGGGCAAGCAATGGCTTTAAAATGCTGGCAGCGTCGATAGCGCCCTCTGCCGCACCCGTTCCGACTATCATGTGGATCTCGTCGATAAACAGTATTACGTTCGGGTTGGCGACGGCCTCGTCCAGAACCCCCTTTAAGCGTTCCTCAAAGTCGCCGCGGTACTTGGCGCCCGCAAGCATTGCCGAAAGATCGAGGGCGAACACGCGTTTCTCGGCAAGTTCGGGCGGAACGTTCCCGAGAGCTATGCGCTGCGAAAATCCCTCCGCGACGGCGGTCTTGCCCACACCCGCGTCACCGATCAGGCAAGGGTTGTTTTTGCTGCGGCGAAGCAGTATCTGAACCATGCGTTCGGTCTCGGTATCGCGCCCGATAACAGGGTCGAGCTTGCCCTCGCGCGCCTCGGCAGTAAGTTCTCTGCCGTATTTTGTCAGCATGGGAAACTCGTTGCGGACGTTCTCGTTTTTTTTCGCCGATCTCTCGGTTTTCTTGGGAACGTTGTCAAAGCAAGGACTGTCGTAAGTCCGCGCGGAAACGTTGCCGTAGAGCTTGGAGACAGTATCAGAGCTTTGTTCGGCGAGAATGGCGTAGGCAGTGCAGTCGCGGTCGGTGAGCAGCGCGAGAAGAATGTGCTCCGTTCCGACGTATTTGTCGCTTTTGGCAGCGGCATAAGAGCGCGCATTCATGAGCAGCTTTTTCAAGCGCGGCGAGAAATCCTTTTCGTGAAGCTCCACACTCTGCCCTATGCCTATTCTGTCCTTCAGCTGCAATATCAGATCGCGGAAACGCACCTGCTGCCGCGCAAGCAGAACGCCTGCGGCGCTTTCGGAATTCTTGGCGAGCGCGCAAAGTAGATGTTCGCTGCCGATATAAGTGTGACCCATTTGTCCCGCGATAGCCATTGCGCTCCCGAGCGCCTCCGCCGCTTCACTCGAAAACCCCGGAACGCTGTTTTGATTAGCCATTTTATTACCCCCACTACATAATTTTGTGATTTTATTATGGGAATATTTGGCGGGATTATTCGGCAAAAAGGAAAAAGGCGCTTTGCGCCTTTTATTGTGTTAAAATTTGATTCGGCTCAACAACGTTATAACTTGAAAACCCCGGATTCCAAGAAACTTCTCCCTTGGATGTGGACGCACAGTAACTCTCTCATGCGGTGAAATGTCACGAAGTCACAGCGGGGTTGACCAACAAACCGGCAACCCCGCACTTGCCGAAAAGCGGTATTAAACAACGGTTTACCGTTTCCCGGCTCTGAACACAAAAATTTTGCTGAGAATATAATTCAAAACCAACACAACGCAGTTTGAGAACACCTTTGCGCAGAACTCGTAGAGCACGTTCTCAATACCCGTAAGGTCGACCAGCAGAAACATTATCAGCAGATCGACAAGCAGCGTAGCAATGCGCGAGGCGTAGAACTTCAGCATTTCCGTGATAAACTTTCCCGCCGTGTCGGCGCGGCTGTCAAAAACGTATACGCGGTTAGTCAGAAACGCGAACGTTACCGACAAAAACCACGAAATTATAACGGGCAGCGCCGTGTTGCTCTCAATGCCGAAATAGGACGTGATATTGAATATCCACGCCAGTCCTTTCGGAACGCTTTCAGAGTCGGGAAAGATCACTCTGCAGATGTAATAGGAAACCATTGAAATGATCGTGGTTCCGATACCGAAAACGAAATAGAGAATAATTTCCTTGTGCTTTTTGCAGAACTCCCGCCTGCCGTCCTTTGTTTTAAGAGCGGCAAGCGCGTCTTTAACGTCGATTCCCTTTATATTGATAAAAACACCCTCTAAAAAATAATCTTACAATATTTTACCATATTTCCGCCAAAAAATCAAGCGTCGAGAAAATTTATCATAAGTTTTTCACAAAACTTAATTTTCTGTACCGCAAGGCAAATCGTTTTGCGGCGCAGCACTGCTTTTTTTGTTGTTTTTTCACAGGTGAGATTGTGATTTATTGCATTTTTTCGTTAAAACTATTGACAGATTGTGAAAATTGAGGTATAATGTATTTTGAAAACTTATGGGTATGTGGCGCCCTGTATATTTAACGGAGGAACAAAAAATGTCCGATTACATCAGAAGACTGCCCGTTTATCTGCTGCTGGACTGCAGCGGCTCTATGGCGGGCGAACCTATCGAAGCGGTAAAGCAAGGCATCAAAACGCTGATATCCGAGCTGAAGGGCGATCCACAAGCGCTCGAGACCGCGTTTTTGTCGATCATCACTTTTGACAGTTCCGCGCGGCAGATAAGCCCCCTCACCGAGCTTATGCTGTTCAAAGAGCCGCAGATACAGGCGGGCGGCGCTACCGCTCTCGGCGGAGCGTTAAAGGTTCTTGCAGAATGTATCAAGAATGAAGTCCAGACCACCACTGCCACACAAAAGGGTGACTGGAAACCGTTGGTTTTCCTTATGACCGACGGTGCGCCCACGGATAATCTCGACGAGGGTATCGACGCGATAAAGAACGTATCCACGGGAAATATAATCGCATGCGGCGCGGGCGCGAACGCAAACGCGAATACATTGAAAAAAATTACCAATAACGTTCTGATGATGAACAATCTCACGGCGGGCGATATGGCGCAGTTCTTCGCGTGGGTATCCAGTTCCATTAAGGCAAGCTCAAAGAGCATTGACGCAAAGCCCGGCGACCCCATTGAGCTTCCGCCGCCGCCTCAAGGCTTTGTTATTGTTCCGTAACGCGGAATACAGGTGAATTTGAATGGACAAAACCGATAAGACCCAACTCAATTCCGTTCCCGGCGAAAACTCCGCGGAACTTATTTCCGAACAGCAGCTATCCCTTACGTTTGACGATATTGAAAAAAAGCCCTGCATAATGTCGGCGGAGGAATATCTTAAAATACAAAAGGCGGTCGGCAAAAACAAACCGCCCGAGCAGTCTGTCTCAGAGAAAAAAAACGAGCAGACCGCTTCCGAAAAGCAAGTAAATACGGCACAGGATAATTTTCAAAGCGAGAAAAAAATCACGCTGCCCGCAGCCCCCGCAAAACTGACAGGCAAGGATAAGGAAAATACTCCGGATGTGCCGCTTGCTCCCGCTCCGCACCTCTCGGATATGGAGGTCATGGAGCACACCTCGTCGATATGGCAATATAAGGAAATAATCGACAACGGCACGGAAATGCACTCAGAGTACCACGAGAAGCGCACAGCAGCGCCGTTTGCCGAGGTGATCGCCGCCCGTGTGCGCGGTAAAAAGCACAAGCACGAGGGCACGAACTGCGACGATTACTTCGAGACCGCAGTCACCGACGACTGCGCTGTCGCGGTAGTGTGCGACGGCGCGGGCTCAAAGCCGCTGTCGAGGATAGGTTCGCGGGTAAGTGCGGAGAGCGGGGCGGCTTATCTGAAAGCAAGAACCGCAGAGCTGTTCACGGCTAAACCCGAATTGAAATCGGGATTGGCTGCCGATCTCAACTCCACCGAGTTTATGGCGGCTTGCGGACGTATCGCGCCGCTTGTTCAGGAGGCTGCTCGGGAGGCGTTTGCGGCTCAGCAAAAAGTTCTCGGAGAAATTCTCGGGGACAAGAAATACGAGGACGCGCTTGGCAGAAAGCCCGTTATCGGCGACCTCTCGACGACGTTTCTTGCGGCGGTGATCGTACCCGTTGCGGTCGACGGCAAACCGCAGACGTTTATGGCGTGCGTGCAGATCGGCGACGGGTGCATTTGTGCCGTCGACAGCACAGCCGACAGCGCGCACTGCCTGAAACTCATGGGAGAAGCGGACAGCGGCGCATTTTCGGGAGAGACGGATTTCCTTTCCGAGAAAAATTCCAAAACCGAAATAATAGGCGCAAAAACGCGTATCTCGCGCGGCACCTCCGATGCCATTCTGCTGATGACGGACGGCGTTGCGGACGATTATTTTCCCGCACAGCCGATGATGGAACGTCTGTATCTCGACCTCTGTCTGAACGGCATTCTCCCCATGAACGGCGAACGTAGCGGCAAAGGCGGCGAAGACCCTGCCCCGATACGTTTCCGCTCGGTGTCCATGACGCAGCATAGCGTCGCGCTGCAATACGCAAAGCAGCTTCTCGGCGACAAATCGGAGGCGGCAATGAGAGCGCTCTGGGATAAGCGCGAAATGCTGTGGTGTCACTCGCTGGAGGCGTTCAGAATGAACATCGGAGATACGCCCGAGGAACGTCTGCGCGTATGGCTGGACAACTACAACGAGCGCGGGTCGTTTGACGACAGAACGCTTGCGGTCGTTCGTATCACGAGAGAAAAATAAGCAGAAATTATTCGGTGAAAACAAGTCGGAATTCGGCGGCTTTTTTGAGATCGTTTTGAAGTTTTTTCAAGTTGAAAAAAACTCGGATATTTTAAGGGGTAACGGCTTTGAAAAATCGCATATCAATAACGATTATACGGAATTCGCATATTGTAAAAACAGTCAGAAAAACGGGTGTTATTTGAGGTTAAAACCGCATAATTTCAGCGGGGGTTTTGTCGTCTCAAAAAAGCGGCGGAATTTACTTCAAAAAACCTATCAACGGGGAATGTAATTATACGGGACGCGGAAGGGTAATACTATGAGAAGCGGCGAAGTGCTCACTGCCACTCTGGAGAACGGCAGTCAAATTCAATACGTTTATGACGCAAACGCACCGCGCGGCGGCATGAAGCACACTTTTTTCACGCCCGACAAGCGATTTGCGGTACAGTTTTTCAATGATCCGCGCGATTCTCAGAATCCGCGCTTACAGGATCGTATCCGCACCATTGTCGGGATATACAATCCCACGCTCTCGGAAGCGGACGGCGGAGCGCTCGGCAACACCGAAAAGACCGCCGAGTATTTCCGACAGCGTTTCTGCTGGCCCGTTGCTATCGTTAACAGCCCCGAATTCGGGATAGTCTGCCCGACCTATCCGAGCAACTTTTTTTTCGGAGCGGGTGCGTCAACAGTGCTGAATTTAACGGGCAAGGACAAAAAGTCCAACTGGTTCACGGGGCGCAACCGCAAGTACCTCGAGCCCGCCGAACGCGGCGATTTCCGCACCATGCTCAAAACCGCAATTGGTCTTGCGCGGACGATACGGCGAATGCATCAGGCAGGTCTCGCGCACTCCGATTTATCGTGTAACAACGTGCTTATCGACCCGAAAAGCGGCTCTGCCGTCGTGATCGACATTGATTCTCTGGTAGTGCCGAACAAGTATGCGCCCGAGGTTGTCGGAACGCGCGGCTATATCGCCCCCGAGGTTCTGGCGACGTTGGCACTCGACTACAACGATCCCGGGCGTGCGCTGCCGTGCGTGCAGACCGATCTTCACGCGCTGCCCGTGCTTATCTACGAGTATCTGTTCTTCCGTCACCCGCTTATTGGTCCGAAAGTTTATTCGGCAACAAGCGCGGAGGAGGACGATTTTCTGGCGCTCGGCGAAAAGGCGACGTTCATCGAAAATCCTGACGACCGTTCCAACAGACCGCCCGATCTTGACGTGACCATTCGGTCACTGTCAAAGGGCTTGGAGAAATTGTTTTTGAGGGCTTTTGTCGACGGGCTCCACAATCCCTCCGAACGCCCCGCAGCAATGGAGTGGGAAACCGAGCTTTTAAGGGCTTGGGACAGACTCGTACCTTGCGCCAATCCCAAGTGCGAGAAAAAGTGGTTTATTTTGCGCGACGAGCTTTCACCCGTTTGCCCGTTCTGCGGAACGCGCGCGGCGGGCAAGATAATCCGTCTCGGCTTCAAGAGCGAAATGCGCGGCAAAAAGGGCGTTTACCGCGGAAAAAGCGAGGTCATAGTTTACGACAAAATGCCGCTGTTTGACTGGCACGTATTTTCGAACGTTCACAACGATGAAAAAGCCGACCCGTCAATGCGCGCGTATATCGCGTATTACAACGGAATGTGGCTGCTCGTCAACAATGGCATCGAGGGTATGATGTCGCCGTCCGGACGGCTTGTTCCCAAAGGGAGTGCGGTAGAATTAAAGGACATGGCGATGTTCCGTATGAGCAGCAAGGAAAACGGTCTGCTGTGCGAAACGACAATCATCGGCAACGCTTAACGTGAAATTATGCCAAAATGTGGCTTTGACATAACTAAATTATCCACTGTAAAGAAAGGAAACTGCAAATGAAAAAATTCGGTCTGACAGACAAGGAGGTTGCCGAGAGCAAGGCAAAATACGGCGACAATTCGATGACGGAGCAGGCTCACGAGAGCTTCTGGGATAAGCTGAAAGGCAACCTAGGCGACCCCATGATAAAGATACTGATCGTGGCGCTGCTTATCAATGTCGTGCTCTCGGTGCTCGGTTACACGGGCGTTATCAAGGAGGGCGCTCCCGAGTGGTTTGAGCCGCTTGGCATTTTCGTGGCAATCTGTCTTGCGACACTCGTTTCTACGTTCTCGGAGTACCGCAACGAGAACGCGTTCCAGAAGCTCCAAGAGGAAGCTTCTCGCATTCTGGTGAAAACGTACCGCAACGGCGTTATTGCCGAGGTCGCAATAAACGACATCGTTGTCGGCGATGCTATCCTGCTTCAGTCGGGCGATAAGATTCCCGCGGACGGTATCATCATCGACGGCGACATAAAGGTTGACCAATCCGTACTAAACGGCGAAAGCCGCGAGGCGAAAAAGCGCGCGATCCCCGAGGGTTGGACGGATACCGACGAAAATACCGATTTCGACAGCGAATACAAGGTTTACCGCGGCGCGGTGGTGTGCTCGGGCAACGCGACAATGCAAGTCACAGTCGTTGGTGACAAATCCGTTTACGGCAAGATCGCAAGCGAACTTCAGACAGATGACGACCGCGAAACTCCCTTGAAAGTGAAGCTCGGCAAGCTGGCGGACGGCATTTCCAAGTTCGGCTACATCGGCGGTATCGCGATCGCTATTGCAATGCTGGCTAAGACCATTCTGTTCGATACGGGCTTCGATCCTATGGCGTTCCTTGCTCCGGGCGGAGTTTTCGCGTGGGCGGCGTTGCTTGAAGCAGTAATTCAAGCGGTCATGCTGGCGGTCATCATCATCGTTATGGCGGTTCCCGAGGGTCTGCCACTGATGATCGCGATAGTTTCTGCGCAGAATATGGGGAAAATGCTGAAAGACAATGTACTTGTACGCAAGGTCGCGGGTATCGAGACCGCAGGCTCGCTGAACATTTTGTTTTCCGACAAGACGGGTACGATAACCAAGGGCAAACTCGAGGCAATCAACTTTATCGACGGCGCGGTCAACGAGTACAAGACCTTTGACGATATCGGCGGAAAGCTCGGTGATATGCTGTCGCTTTCCATTCACAAGAATACGCTTTCAATAATCTCGGGCGAGGGCAAGGACAGACGCGTGCTCGGCGGCAACGCAACGGAACGCGCTATCCTCGGCTACGCCATGAACACTGAGTGCAAGGCGGTCGTAAAGGCGGTCGGGAATATTCCGTTTAACTCCACAAACAAGTACTCGGCGACACAGGTCGAGGGCGAATATGACCTCTCTCTCATCAAGGGCGCGCCCGAAAAGATCTTGCAGCGCTGCTCACACTACTACGACAAGGACGGCAAAAAACAGCCGTTCAATATGAAACAGCTCAACTCGAAGATAGACGAACTCGCGAACCGCGCTATCCGCGTTCTGGCGGTGGCGACCTCTGAGGACGAGCTCGGCGAGGAATCGCTCCCCGAAGGCAACAACTGGACGCTAGTGGGCTGTCTGGGCATACGCGACGAGGTTCGTCCAGAATCCGTTACCGCTATCAAGGAGGTAAAGGGCGCGGGCGTTCAGGTCGTTATGATAACGGGCGACCGCAAGGAAACAGCCGTGGCTATCGCGAAAGAGGCGGGGCTTATCGACTCCGAAAGCAACCTTATGCTCACGTCCGACGAGCTTGCGAGGATGTCCGATGACGAAATCAAGGCAAAGATCAAGGATATACGTGTTATCGCGCGCGCGCTGCCGACCGACAAAAGCCGTCTGGTGCGTCTTGCACAGGAGTTGGACCTCGTCGCGGGTATGACGGGCGACGGCGTAAACGACTCCCCCGCCCTCAAGAAAGCCGACGTCGGTTTCGCAATGGGCGGCGGCACTGAGGTCGCGAAAGAAGCGTCCGATATCGTTATCCTCGACGACAACTTCAACTCTATCGACCGCGCGATACTTTACGGACGCACGATCTTCAATTCGATACGCAAGTTTATCGTATTCCAGTTGACTATCAACGTAGCGGCAGTTCTGGTTTCGTTCATCTGCCCGCTTATCGGCGTGGCAAATCCGCTATCTGTTATCCAGATCTTGTGGGTAAACCTCGTAATGGATACGCTCGCGGCGCTTGCGTTCGGCGGCGAACCAGCTCTCGAGCGTTTCATGAAAGAAATGCCTAAACGCCGAAACGAACCTATCATCAGCAAGTATATGATGTCGGAGATCATCGTAGGCGCGGGTTGGACATTTATCCTTTCGGTCGTAATGCTGATACTCGGCTCGTTCCCGATCGACAGTACAACGAGCTTCCTCGAACAGTGGGGGCTGCTGCGCGACGACATGGCTGCGGGCTTTGGCGAACCGCATGCAATACTCCATACGGCGTACTTCGCGTTCTTCATCTTTATCGCGGTATTCAATGCGTTTAACGCGCGCACCGACCGCATGAACCTGTTCGACAACCTGGGCAAGAACAAGGGCTTTTTGACTGTATTCGGCATTATCGCCGTGGTTCAGATACTGATGACCTATCTGGGCAGAGGTATCCTCTCGGGTTGGGGACTTAATGCTGTCGAGTGGCTTGTAGTGCTTATTCCGGCTATTTCGATAATCCCGATAGACCTTATCAGAAAAGCTATCGTAAACACAGGAAACAAATAATGTAAGCAAAGCAAGACAGAGGTAAGAAATCTTACTTTCTGCCTCTGAAAATCTTGTTTCTAAATAAGGAGGAAATAATTATGGCAGTAAATCTTTCTAAGGGTCAGCGCGTAAGCCTTGACAAATCGGTAACCATGGCGCGTATCGGCTTGGGCTGGGACACCAACCGCTACGACGGCGGTCAGGACTTCGACCTTGACGCGTGCGTGTTCCTGCTGGGCGCCAACGGCAAAGTCATCAGGGACGAGGACTTCGTATTCTACAACAACCTCACCGCGAGAAACGGCGCTGTAACGCATACGGGAGACAACAGAACCGGCGAGGGCGAGGGCGACGACGAGGCTATCATCATCGACTTCTCCAAGGTTCCCGCGGAGATCGAAAAGATCGCGGTCACGGTTACGATCTTTGACGCGGAGCAGAAGCACCAGAATTTCGGTCAGGTCTCCAACTCGTACGTGCGCGTTGTCAAAATCGACACTCCCGACGACATAGGCGGCGAGGAGGTGCTGCGTTTCGATCTTGTTGAGGAATTTTCCATTGAAACGGCGCTTGTAGTATGCGAAATTTACCGCTACAACGGCGACTGGAAGTTCAACGCTGTCGCGGCGGGCTATCAGGGCGGTCTTGAGGCTCTTTGCAGAGCTTATGGCGTCAACGTATAATTAAGCTGAAAAAATTTAAAGGGGGCGGGGCTTGTGGATATTAAGCAGATCATTGCAAACGCGTCGGCGGGAGCATCGGTTACGCTGCCGTCGGGCGAGTTTGAGGGTCCGCTGGTGATCAGCAAGCCCCTTCACCTCATCGGCAAAAACACTACGATATGGGCGAAAAAATCACCCGTTATCGAAATAAATTCAAACGGAGTAACTATCGAGAATATCCGCGCGGAGCTTACCGAGGGCAGCGTCAATGATACGGCTGTAATAGCAAACGTTCTTGCGTCTGCAAAGAATATCGAAGTGCTCGGCGGAGTTCGCGGATTTGGCGCAGAGGACAGTTTTTTCGACGTGCCGCGCACTATCAAACTTGGCGAATTTGCCGCGGAGAGCGTGAACACGTTTACGCTTGCCGTGAACGTTCCCGACAAGACCGAAATAGTATGCGCAATGCGCGAAATCACTTTTTCGCCAAACGTGCTTTCAGCGGGAAGAAACGAGCTCACCGTTACCGTTTCGGGAATATCGGCGCAGACGTACCTGTATGCTGAAGCGCTGTTCAAGACGAAATTCACGCGCAGAATATACCTTACGGGCAGACCGAAAACGGATATTCCGTGCGCGGAAAAAAAGCCGGTCTACACCGCTCCGGAACGCGATTTTACACACGCGGCGCGATTGCCCGAACCGATAAGTTCGCCTGCCGCAACAGACGTTATCTCAATGACAAGAACACCTGACACATCGCTCCCGGCGCTTGATATGAAACGCGGTCAGCGTGTTTCGCTGTCTCAATACATAGGCAGCCGCTTTGACATTTTTTTCACGTGCGAAAAGCCGCGCGGTTTTGAGATCGACCCGTATGTGTTTCTCCTCGGGGAGGACGAGCAGTCGCTTGGCGATTCGGGACTGATTTTCTTCGGAAACGAGCGCTCCGAGAACGGAGAGGCGGTCTACGTCCCCGCAGACGGGCATATTGAGATCGATCTTGCAAAGACGGATTTCAGGGTGCGACGCATTGCGCTGGCGTACTCTATTTACGCGGGCGATACGCAGAAGAGTTTCTCGTCGGTGAGAACGCCGCGCGTGTCTATAAGAGCGGGTGGAGAGCGCGTTTCGTTCGTTATGGACGGACTTACCTCGGAGGCTACCGTCGTGGCTATGGAGTTTTATCTGTACAAGGGCGAATGGAAAATTTCAGCAGTAGGCGCGGGGTATAAGGACGGTATGGCTAAGCTGTGCAACCGTTACGGCATCGAGGTCGTGGACGAATAAATTCTCATCAAGGGGGAACAAGCATTGGAGTTTACGAGATATGTCGGGTATGACAATGCCGACGGGTTTCGGGGATTCTTAATTGAACAGTTTGTCGCGGCTCAACAAGGCGGGCTGTTCTTTAAAGAGAAACTGCCGCTTGCAACCACCGACGAGATATCCAAGGCGGCGGAATACACCGCGTCGAGCTTTGAAAACGCGGAGGATATCAAGCGCGGACTGGATATGTTTCTGCATAAGGCGAACATACCGTGCGACAGCGCAAAACTCGCCGAAATAATGGCGAGAGCGGTCTCGGAATGCGGCGCGAACAAAAAGAATACTTATTTTGTGGTGCTATGCTGGCTGATAAAATATCTGGGTGCGAGACCGAATACGGTATTGTATATAGGCTCGGCGACGCTTCGTGAGCTTTATTTCCTGTATATGCTCAACTCGGCGGGCGTTAAGGTCACGGTCGTGAGCTACGGGCTGGACGCGGATTTCAACAAGTTCCCGTATAAGAATGAGATTACGGTAAAGGGCGGGCGGAATACCGCGCCCATACAGATCGACTTCGGGAAGATCGACCTCTCAAAAGAGGCGAAGCTCGCCGAAATGCGCGTCGAGGGTGAGCGCGTGAGCGGTCTGGTTAAGCGGCTTGACACGACGGCGGCAGGTATTTTCGAGGACGTTCTCAAGGACAGACGGTCGCGCGTTATAGGAAACGGCGGCGTTTTTACCGAGGACGGCGAGATACCCGTTTATTCGACGGCGCTGATAGGTTTTGATGAGGAGACTGTGTACACTAATATGCTCGTCAAATTCAAGGAGAGCTTTGCGGGAATGAAGAAGCAGCTTATCTTTATCGAGAAGCCGCTTGAAAATCCCAACGCCGACGAGGTCAAGGCGCTCGGGAGCGTTCCTCGGACAAGCACCTCGGAGATGATCGACGCGCTCGCAATGCAGATAACGCTAAGCGGCGACGCTTCGCGGACGGCACTCGCAAGGAAAAACCTTGTGGAGCTGCTGAACGAGTTAAACACGGGCAATCAGACGGTCGTGCTGAACTATGGCAACAAACTGATTACGTGGCTGTACCGCTGCACTCAGGCGCGGAAATACGCCGTTCGGTACGAGGATATTCCCGTGATACTGTACTATGGCGATATTTCGCAGTCGGAGATGTATTTTCTGAACTTTATGTCGCGGTGCGGCTTTGACACGGTGTACATTTCGCCGAACAAAAAAAATTCCGCGCTCGTTATCGACAAGAATATCGGCGGCAGAATGCAGATATTTGAGCTGCCGCAGAGCAAGGAAAGCGGAGCTTATCCCAACAAGGCAATCAAGATGAAGGTAGCGACGGTGGCGTATTCTGCCGAGCGCGATCTCGATACCATGCTGTACGGCGGCGATACGGGAATTTACAGGAACTTCCAGTTCCCGAACAGCCAGTCGGTCACGCTGAAAACCACTTTCGAGGAAATATCTATTCTGTGGAAACAGGAGGCGCGGTTCAGAACGGGCTTTACGACAGCGGGAAATCTGGTTTCTGTGCCGAATATCTTCGCCAAGATAAGCGGCGTCGAGGACGGCAATCTGGGAAATTACTGGGAGGACGTGCGGCAGAAGCTCACTCCCGATACGTTCCTTATCGTCAAGGAAAAAAATCCCGCCGAGGTGTCCGTCGAGGACTTGTCCGTTTACCGCCAGTTTTACCGCAACGGGCAGTACGATTTCGAGAAGTTCAAGGCAAGCACGCTGAACAAATTCAGCTATCTTCCCGACAGGACACAGGACTTGCTGCTCTACAAACTTCAGGAAGTAGTTTCAAGCGGCTTCCTGAAGCTGGAGGGCGACGATCTGATGTGCAGCGTACTCAACCACGGCATGAGCCTTACCAAAAGGTTCACGCAGACGATTCAGCGTTTCGACTTTACGCGGACTATCCCGAAACTGATATACATCGACGCAGTCGAGGACACGTTCCTGCTGTGGGAGTGCATACACCTTGTACTGTGTAATCTGATAGGCTTTGACATACTCATATACACGCCGACGGGCTATAAAAATCTTGAGACCTACGTTTCGTCGGATGCGTTTGAAGAGCATATAATGAATCAATTTTTATATGACGTGGAGGTTCCGAAGTTCAAGATACCCTCCGAGGAAAAGAGCGGCGGTTTTTTCGGAAAGCTGTTCGGAAAACATTAACGGCAGCACTCGCTGCAAGAAAGGACTAAAAAATGGGATTACAATTCACACCCGGCGCGGCTGCCGCTCAACAGGCAAACACCGAGATCGAGACTACGGCTGCCGCTGTTACCACAGCCGCTCCTACGACCTCTCCCGCTATTCTCGATGCTAAGATTGAGGAAGCGAAGAACTTCAACATCGTGGTAAAGACCGACGAGATCAAACAGCAGCTCGCTACAAGCAAGGAAATAGACCAGCTCGTTTCCACTATCAACGTAAACGACAGCTCGACTATCGTTAAATTCGGCGCGGAGGCTGCCGACCAGATATCTCAGGCGTCCGATCAGGTGCTCAACTCCATGAGCATCGAGCAGATCAACGACACGGGCGTTATGCTGAAAAACCTCGCGGCTATTATGGATCAATTCGACATCAAGGAAATTCAGGACGACAAGCCCGGTCTCTTCGGCAACCTCAAAAAGAAGCTCGAAAAGATACTCAACAAGTACGACACCATGGGCAAGGAGATCGATAAAATCTACGTTCAGCTCAAGCAGTATGAGGTCGAGATTGAACAGGCGAACACCAAACTCGGCAATATGTACGAAGCAAATCTCGGCTACTATCAGCAGCTCGTGAAGTATATCATGGCAGGCGAACAGGCTGTCAGGGAGCTTGACCAGTTTATCGAGGAATACAAGGCTAAGGTCGAGGCAAACCCTGACGACGGCACTATCCGTATGGATCTGTCAAATTTGCAGCAAATGCGCGAAATACTTGATCAGCGCGTAATGGATCTGAAGATCGCCGAGAACGTCGCTTTACAGACCGTTCCCATGTTGAAAACAATGGAGTATTCCAACCTCAATCTGGTGCGCAAGATAAACTCCGCGTTCATCATCACAATGCCCGTGTTCAAGCAGTCGCTCGCACAGGCTATTATGCTCAAGCGCCAGAAGATACAGGCAGATTCCCTTGCGGCGCTCGATGAAAAGACCAACGAAATGCTTATCAAGAACGCACAAAACACCGTCAACCAGTCCAAAATGGTGGCGGCAATGGCGGCGAACTCCTCCATTAAAGTGGAGACCCTCCAGCAGACGTGGCAGACGATCGTTAACGGAATTGACGAGGTACAGGCTATTCAGGATCAGGCGCGTGAAAAGCGTAAGCAGGATGCTGTTGCTCTCGAGCAGATTAAGACCGATTACAAGAAGCGCATGAAGGCATAAGCGCTTTAAATCGGATACCCCAAAGTCATTCAAATTATGGCGTGCAAAAAAATGCACGCCATAATTTATTTTATACCTATCCTCATTCGATAACAAAAGCTAACCTTGTTTATCCCCGCGTTAGAACACTTGTATACGGCTTGCCGGAAATTCAGATAATCGTTTTCGATAAGTTCGGGAGAACGCTTTAAAATCGCCTGTAATCCGCCCTGACTTTGCGCCAGTGACAAAAAGCGTTCCGTATCGCAATCTTCGCTGTTATCAAAAACTATCTCTCTGCAGTATTTAAAGATTCCGCTTTCGATCATATTTTTCAGATGCCTGTTTTTGTCCCACCTATGAAAAGTTTCGCGGATATCCTTATTTTCCTCCTCAATAATTCTCACCTTGTTGAACAAATTCATATAGGCTATTTCAGCGTTCACACTGCATACGGGCGGCCAGTCGCAGTCCACGGCGGCAAATATCCCGCCCTTTTTCAGTATACGGTCGACCTCCTGAAGCGTATCATGCGGATTCATCCAGTGAAACGACTGCGAGCAGAATACGACATCTGCGCTGTCATCGGGCAATCCCGTATTGTCGGAATACGCTTTCACAAAGGACGCACTGCCGCCCGATTTTGCTTTTGCGATATCCAACATTTCTCCGCTTGGTTCAATACCTATGACCTTGCCGCACCTGTTCTCCCAAGCCCGCGTTGAAAGACCCGTTCCGCACCCCATATCCACAACAATATCGGGTGTTCTCCCAAGGTAACCGGTAATTATTTCAATCGCGTGAACGGGTACTGTCGGGCGGCTGCTTTCATATATGTCGGCAAACCCGATAAACCTTTCCGCGTTGATCTCGGCTGCCGCAACGTCCGCGTTCGGAGCAGCCGCAAGCAGTCTGTCAAGGGAAACGCTGAACATTTTGGAGATAAGTCTCAGCGTTTCTACGTTCGGAGTGGTTTCGTTATTTTCCCAGCGCGAGACAGCCTGTCTTGTAACAAAAAGCGCCTGTGCCATTTCGTCCTGCGTCATATTTACATTCTGACGAATTTCCTTTATGATCCCGCCTATCATCATTATCACCTCAAGAAAATTATATCAGATAGACAAGTTTACGTCAAGCAACCGTTTGTTGCGGTACAATTCAAATACGATTAAAGCCGTCCTTTCACGAAATCCGCCGAGCGGCATAAAATAAACAAGGGTAAAATCCACAGCCGTACCGTAAGGTGGCGATAGCGGCTATGCGATCGTCCTCGAATAGCCGAGCGGGCAGGAAAGCAAGGGCTTGCAGCGGCTGTTTGATATACCCAAAAGCGGGCTGTTCCTTTTCGGAGCAGCCCGCGATTTTTATTTATTTTCCAAAGCGTGAACGAGCTGTTTAAAGTGTCGTCCGCGTTCCTCGAAATTGCGGTAAAATCCGTAGCTTGCCGAGGCGGGCGAGAGAATAACGCGCTTTCTGGCGAACTCCGCCGCGCCGCGCACCGCCGATTCCATATCGCCCGCGAACATCAGATTAACGGAGGGATTGGTGATAAGTCTGCCAATGCGCTTTCCGCTGTCTGGCAAGAGAATGACCGTCTCTACAACACCCGTGTTCAGGAAATCTCCGAGCACGTCATACGAGATACCCCTGTCCATGCCGCCGAGGATAAGGCAGTCCGCGCCGTCGAACGCGTTCACGGCGGCGATAGCGGCCTCTGGAACGGTGCAGATGCTGTCGTTGATGTACTCCACGCCGTCAATCTCCGCGACGAATTCCAGACGGTGCTCCAGTCCGTTGAACGACGGCAGCGCGTCAAGACACTTCTGCAGATTCGCGCCCGCCTTTACGGCAGCCGCAAGCGCCATGGCGATATTATAGATATTGTGCCGTCCGCAAAGCCGCGTGTGAATTTTTTCGGTGGGTATCTCCTCGCCGAAAAGGTGAATAGCGCCGCCGTCCGTCCACACGTCCGCGTCCTTTCCGAACGCCGCCGAGTAGATGTTTCCCGCGCAGTCCACGGGCAGAATGTCCGAATTTACGAGCGCGACATCGTTTTCCCGCTGAAACCGCACTATATTGCGTTTCGCCTCGGCGTAAGCGTCAAAGCTGACATAGTGGTCAAGGTGTTCGGGGAAGAGGTTCAGCATAACCGCAATGTCGGGCGAGTGACGGACAAATTCCAGTTGGTGGCAGCTCATCTCGCACACCGCCGTCATGCCGCCGTCCAGCTCGTCAAAGCGTTTCATGGGAGGCACTCCGATATTGCCTATCAGAACGGTAGGCATATCGTTCGCCTTAAGGAAATGATGAATGAGCGATGACACGGTAGACTTGCCTTTAGTGCCCGTAACGCCGATAACGCGGCAGGGCTTTGTGCGGAGCAGCAGCTCTGTCTGCGACAAAATTTTCGCTTTGGCAGCGCTGTCGAGCCTGTTTTTAACGATGACCCCCGGCGACTGCAAAATAAGGTCGTACCCGGCGCATTCCTCGAGATAATGAGCGCCGCAGATCGCGGTAAGATTTGGCATTCGCAGGTCGTACACATCGATTGGGTTCATGTCGGCAATGGCGATCTCGGGGCAGCACCGAAGCTGCCGCAGAATATCCAGCCACACCTTGCCCTCGCGGCCGAAGCCGAGTATTACGGGGCGCTTGCCCTCAAAGATCGGTTTTAATACGTCAAGTCTCATTGGTAATTCTCTCCAGATACGGTAAAAATTGTTCGGGAACAAAATTGTTCTTATCAAAGTAGTTCGCCAGCGCGACAGTGTGAAAATCGGGGAAATGATCCGCGAAACATCTTAACAGCACGGGCGGGTCGTTTTTTCGTTTATCGAGCGCCATTCTCAGCGACAGCCGAACCTCGTTTTTCGTGCCAACGCACTCGAACGGCTTATCCTCGCCGTCAAGCATAAGCCCGTCCAACATTTCCGACAGATCGGCTCTTTCAAGCATATTGCAGCCGAAAATTTTTGTTAATTCCCCGTCGTCCAGAAACGCTGCCAAAAGCACGTACACATACAGGCACTTTGCGCAGCTGCAGCACCACACATTCGTTTTCGAGCCGAGATTGCAGCTCTGGAATATCCCGAAATACTGCGGATATTTCACGAATTCCCGCGCGATCTGCCACTCGGACAGCGGACGCAGCAGACTAAAGTACTCGGGAGTCTTGCCGAACGATATCGAGCAGTATTCGCGGAAATCACGCTCAAACTCGGTGGACTTACTGTACTGGTGGTTGATCTGCGCACCCTCTACGTAGGTCTCGTTTGCGCTGCTTTCGTTCGATAAAGCAATGTATTTTTTTCCGAGAACGCACGCGTGCAGCAACGCCGAAAACGCCACAACCGCCGAAAACGGCGTGTGCCCGTTCAGATAGCCGCACGAATTCAGCTCCAGAAGCGTCTTGTCGATGGTTCTCGTCGGCGCGGCGATATTTTCCTCCGGCAGCCCCGCTGCCTTAACGCAGCCGAGCGTTGCGCCGCGCGGGTTGATGATGTACGGAGTTATCTGTTCGCCCGCTTGTTTGAGCAGTTCCAGCGACACCACGCTGTCCTTGCCGCCGCCCACGGGAACGAGCGTTCCGCTGAGCTCGGTGGCACATTCGGGCGGCTTGGGCGGCTTGGGAGCCTCGATCGTCATAAAACTCTCAAAGTCGGCGGTTATCCCGTTGCGGTAAAAGTACTCGCCCAGACCGTTAAAATACAATTTCTTCCACCACAGCTTCTGCCGTTCGGAAAGCCCTCCACACCGCACCTCGATGGTCGGGCAGCAGGCGCATTTCCAGTACGACACCAGCTCCGCCATGCCAAGCGAAAACGCGATAAGCTCCGCTTGTCCGCGGTCAAATCGGTGCTCGCCAAGGTCAATGTTGAACCGCCATTTCGGTCGGAAATGAAACTCGCCGATCTGAAAATGGAACATGAGTTCTTTCTCACTCAGCTCAAAACTGTGATATATAAATCGGGGGTGCTTTTCACGCAATTCATCGAATTTGGTCAATTCGCTCATCTGTTCTCCTCTCGATTGTAATATTTTGTAAATTTCTCACAAAAATTATTCGTTAATAATAACAGGCTGCGCGGTAAAATCAACTCCGCACGAGCGCGGAACGGCGAACGCGAGCGAGTACATATCGGTGCAGCGCGCCTCAAAGTTCGCTTGGCGAGCTGCCTCGCGCGAAGTGCGCGACAGCGCCTTGAGCGACGTATCTATCGGCAACGGACACTTTGCGGCGGACAATATCTCCCTGCCGCGCAAATTCATTCCCAGAACGCGCAGATACGCGGGTTTCTCCGCGGCAAACTCCTTGCCGATGCCGAGGAACGCGCACATAACCGCGCGGCGTATGCTCGACAGCGTAAAGCGCTTTGTTTTTGCGAGGAAGTACACCTCCGACAAGGAACGCGCGGCGCGGACGGCTTTGTAAAGCCTGTCTCCCAGACCGCCTATGCTGTCGTAGCAGCGTTCAAAGTCCTCGGGGCGCAGGGTGCGCAGTTTTGCGAGTATCGCCGTTTCCAGCCGCGAGATATCAGCACAGGGGGCGCTTATGACGGGCGCAAACCCCGAATAGTCCTTGCCGCCGAGTATGCGCTTTCGTATCGCCGATGCGCTTATGAACTCGTCCTCGTCGTCGCTGTCGTGAGCCGCTCCGAGACGCTTTACCGTCATCGGCGTTATGGTGCTCGCGATATTGTCCAGCGCGCTCAGATACTCTATCGCGAGGGTGTTGTTCGGCGAGCCGATAAGCTTCGCAACATCATCAGTGTAATATTCGAGCATAGCCTCCTGCAGCGCGGCAGGGTAGCTTTTTCCGCGCTTTATCAGCCTGTCGAATTCCTCGGTGCGCACAGTAAATTCAATAGCCCGCGAAGCCTCTTTCAGAGCATCGATATCTCCGTTTTCGCTGCCGAAAGACAAAACGTCGACGCAGCCCAGCGCGGAAATTATCTCTGCCGCGCCCCTCGCAAAACCCTCCGCCGCCATAAGCGAATACCGCGCGGGCATCTCGATAACAAGATCGACACCGTTTTCCAGCGCAGTCCTCGCACGGACGTGCTTATCGCAGACAGCGATATCGCCGCGCTGTGTGAAATTTCCGCTCATTATGGCTGTAATATGTGTCACCCCCGCCGCGCGGGTCTGCTCTATATGATATTTATGTCCGTTGTGAAACGGATTGTACTCGCTTATTATAGCGCCGATCTTCATAATATCCTCCAAGAAATTCTATCATATTGTAAAAATGTATGTGCCTCTTGTTATATTTTACAACAATTTTTGTGGAAAATCAAGAAAAATATTAAAAAATACTTGATTTTTTTTGTGAAAAGGTTTACAATATAAATGGATTATTATTTAATTTCAGGAGGATATTATAAAATGAAAATTCTTGTAATCAACGCGGGCAGCTCTTCGTTAAAGTATCAGCTTCTTGATATGGACGACGAGAGCGTTATCGCAAAGGGTAACTGCGACCGTATCGGCATTGACGGTCACATCAAGCACACCACGTTCGACGGTCGCACTGTCGACGTTGACTGCACATTCCCAACGCACACCGAGGCTTTTGAAAAGCTGGTCGACGTGCTGACCAAAGGCGACGCGTCGGTGTTAAAGTCCATGGATGAGATATCGGCTGTCGGTCACCGCATAGTACAAGGCGCGGAGGTATTCGACAGAACCACGCTCGTTACCGATGAGGTCATCAAGCAGATTGACGATCTCGCGGAGCTTGCTCCCGTACATAACCACCCGCACGCGTTGGCGCTCTGGGCTTGCAAAAAGGTTATCCCCGAGACCACACCGCAGGTTGTCGTTTTCGACACGGCGTTCCACCAGACCATGCCCGAAAAGGCATTTATGTACGGTCTGCCCTACGAGTGTTACGAGAAGTTTCATGTAAGAAAGTACGGCTTCCACGGAACGTCGCACAGATTTGTTTCTCAGGCGCTCGCTGACGCTATGGGCAAGGACATCAAGGATCTGAAGATCGTTTCCTGTCATCTCGGCAACGGCTCGTCCATTACGGCGGTCGAGGGCGGCAAGTCTATTGACACGTCTATGGGCTTCACACCGCTCGACGGCGTTATTATGGGAACGCGCTGCGGCGCTATTGACGCTTCCGCAGTAACGTTCGTCGCAAGCAAGCTGGGGCTTTCTCCGTCCGAGATGAGCGATTATCTGAACAAGAAGTCGGGCTTCCTCGGCGTTTCGGGTATCTCGAGCGACAACCGCGACCTGTCCGCTGCCGCTCACGAGGGCGATAAGCGCGCTATTCTAGCGGGTGAAATGCTGCGCTACGAGATCAAGAAGTATATCGGCTCGTATGCGGCGGTCATGAACGGTCTGGACGCGGTTCTGTTCACGGGCGGTATCGGCGAAAATTCCGACGATCTGCGTGCGGACGTTTGCCGCGATATGGAATACCTCGGCATTAAGTTGGATGAAAAAGTCAACGAGGGTATGCGCGGAAAGCTTATGAAGATTTCCGCCCCCGACAGTAAGGTCGAGGTATGGGTAGTTCCCACCAACGAGGAGCTGCTTATCGCGCGCGATACAAAGGCGCTTGTTGAGTCTATGAAGTAAATACGGGTTACAAAAGAAATATTACAGCGCCGTGCGAAGCCGTTCTGCGACTTGTGCGGCGCGTTGCTTTGAAAGGAGACGCAATGAAAAAGAACGTGATACTTGCGGCGTTGATGTCGCTGTGCCTGTTATTTACGGGCTGCACTAACGGCAGTACGTCCTCGGAAAGCAGCGCTCTCGAATCGTCAGTTTCGGACAATTCCGAGACCGATACTCCCCCCGCGTCGGAGGGCGGATTTAAGGTCGACGGAACAAAGCTCATCGACGCTAAGGGCAATGAGTTCATAATGCGCGGTATCAATCACGCGCACGTCTGGTTCAGAGATATGCTCGACACGGCGCTGGACGGTATCGCTGCCACGGGCTCGAACACCGTGCGGATAGTTCTCGCGGACGGCGATCAATGGGATAAGACCACCGCCGAAGATCTGGAGCAGACTATCGTCAAGTGCAAGGAACGCAAGATGATAGCTGTCGTTGAAGTCCACGACGGCTGCGGAATGGACGAGCGGAGTTACCTCGACAACGCCGTCAATTATTGGATAGAGATGAAAGACATTCTCGCGAAATACACCGACACGGCTATACTCAACATCACCAACGAATGGATAGGCGAATGGAACGCCGAAGCTTGGAGAGACGGCTATGTTGAGGCTGTTCCGAAGCTGCGCGCGGCGGGCATCAAAAACACGATAATGGTTGACTCGGCGGGCTGGGGGCAGTACGGCGAGAGTATCCGCAAGTACGGCAAGGAGGTTTTCGACTCCGATCCCGACAAGAACACGATGTTCTCCATTCACATGTACGGCACAGCGGGAAAAAATCCTAACACCATTGCGGCAAATCTCAGGGGCGCTACCGATCAGGGGCTGTGCGTTATCGTCGGCGAATTCGGCTTCAACCACAGCGACGGCGATGTTGACGAAGCATACATCATGCAGTACTGCAACGAAAACGGACTTGGCTATCTCGGCTGGTCGTGGAAAGGCAACGGCGGCGGAGTAGAGTACCTCGACATCGCCAAGGACTGGAGCGGAAACGAGCTATCCGAGGACTGGGGCGAAATTCTCGTAAACGGCGAGAACGGCATAAAGGCGACAGCAAAGATCTGCTCGATCTTTTGACGTGAACGCAAAAAAGCGGAGGAGCACAGGCTCTTCCGCTTTCTGATTTTGCGTTATACTTCCGTCTTTGACGAACGGCGGCGCGAGATCACTGCCAAAACCGTGTCGACTATCGCCGTGAGCGAAAATGGCAGCGCGCAAAGCAAGCCGTCAACAAACCCGCTTGCTGCGTTTTCGTAATTCAGCATTGTAACGATGATTGACAGCAGAGACAACGCCCACAGCGCCGCTGAAAAGATACCTAGCGCACGCGTTTTCCGCAGCGTGAACAGCGCCGCGCCCGCAGCCACTGCCGACGGAGCGGCAAAGCAGAGAGCGTTTACGGCTATCCGCAGCATAAAAGGCGCGCCGTTTTCCGAACGCGCGTAATTCGCGCCGTCTATGCAGGTTTTGACGGTGAAACCGATCAGCAGTATTCCCGAGACCGCAAACAACACCGCAGCTGTAATTTTTTTCCGTTTCATGATGACCTCCTATTTCTCAGAGGCGATCAAAATTACAATGCCGCCGAAAGCGCACAGCACAGCCGCTCCGATAACGATACCGCTCCCGTCAAGCGTAATTGCCGACGAGTCGGAGACGCTGCCACCGTTCCCCGTGAGCCGCAGTACGGTCAGCAGAACGGCCGCAAGCACCGCTGCGCCTATCAGGAACAAACCGAGAACGCGCCTTGCCACAAGGTTCTTTTTCGACGAGGAGGGACTTTCGGTCTGGTCGGTTCGAAGATCACCGCGCAGCAGAAAGTCCAGACTTACGCCGAAATAGTCCGCAAGCTCAACCAACGTTTCCGTTGTCGGGACAGCGGCTCCCGTTTCCCATTTCGAGACCGCCTGCCGCGAAACATTCAGCTTGTCGGCAAGTTCCTCCTGCGACAGCCCTTTTGCTCGCCGCAGTTCGCGTATTTTTTCGGACAGCATTGTATCACCTCTCAAATTAAGTTTATCACAAACGTGTCAAAATGTCTGCATACGGCGGCTTGAAGTTTGTCAACCTGCGGTTGCGCGGCTTTGTTATGCGGAAAATAAGCGGCGAGCAATGCCCGCCGCCTTTTGTCATTTCGGCATTTCGCCGTCTCCGCCCATAAGTCTCGTCATTTCCTCGAGCCGCTCCAATGGGAACGGCGGAAGAGCGATCGGCTTAATTGCAAGCGAGATCAGCTTCATGGGATTGTCATCCGCTGCAATACGGTTCGACGACAGTGCGCCGCATATTTTGCAGCGGTGAATTACCGCCCATTCGCCGTTTTTCCTTACCCACACCGCGATCGCCTCCATAACGCCGCCGCATTCCGCCGAACGGTCGCCCGGTTCGTTGTCAAGATGCCGGCTCGAAAGGCAGTTCGGGCAATGGTTGCGGTGGTCGCTCCCCGCGCCGCACGGAACGACCAAGCGTCCGCATACCTTACAGGTGAACGTATCAGTGCAGGGGTGTGTTTTGTAATAGTTCTTGTCAAATGATTTTTTCTTGTTTTCCCTGTTCATAGGGGATATCCTCCTGAAAGTTAAAATCGCCTTTTCGGAGGAATGTCGGTATGCCGCAAACCTCCGAGGTTATGCGACACTCTCCTTTTTGTTGTTTTTCATGAAAACTTCTCCTTTGTGAATTATCTTTACGGCATATGCCATCACAATAATTATATCATACTCCGACCGCCTTGTCAAGCCTTTTCTCGGCGCGTCTCCAACAGAAGCAGTCCGCACATTGCCAGAACGCACAGCGACAGCACGGCATTTTTGGTGAACGGCTCGGCGGAGGTGTTCGGAGCGAGCGCCTCAACGTCGGTGGGCGACAGCAGCTTCGAGAGCGGTACCGACGCAAGCGCGCTTAAAGCGGCGGCGGGTATCCTCGAAAGTATAAAGCGCTTAAGCGGAATTTTTCCCGAGAGCGCCGCAATCTGCATAATTACGCAAATTCCTCCGAAGCTCAGCAGCGCCGCGCAGAGCGGCATTGCGCCGTTCACGGGAACGATCGACTTTAGTCTCGTGACCTCCAATACCGCCGCGAATATCGCGGAGGAATTTTCTCCCGCGCCAAGCAGCCCGAGAAGCCGCTCGGACAGGTCATTCACGCCTGTCGCGCCGAGGATAGCCGAAACGACCGAAAAGCCCGTTATCATCGCGCATACCGTGAACATCACCCGCGCGCCCGAAGTTACCGAAGAAATGAACGCGCCCGAGGAAAGGTCAAAACGTCCAAAGGAACTTTTTAGCTCAATATCGCCGCCCGCGCGGACTATCAGCGCCATTATCAGCGACGAAATAAAGCATGACGCGAACAGGGCAAGTCCCGCCGCTGCGCTGCCGAATACACGCACGCCGACTATCCCGACAATGAACGACGGACCGCTCCCGAAACAGCAGCAGAGCATTCTCGCGGCGTTTTTCTCCGACAGCGCGCCCTTGCGCACAAGCTCGGAAAGCAGGCTCGCGCCGACGGGATAGCCGCCGATATTCGCCAGAACGAACACCGCGCACAGCTCCTCGTCCATGCGCAGCAGCTTTGACAGCGGAAAGGTAAGCGGCTTTAACGCGGTGCGGTACAATCCGCTTTTCTGCAGGTAGACTGCCAGCACCGTAAACGCGAACAGCGACGGGATTATCACCTCCAGACAGTCCGAGACCGCTCCGCCGACCGCCGCCGAAACCGTCCTCGGCTCGGCGATAAGGAAAACGGCGGCAAGTACCGTTATTATCGACAAAAAATACTTCATTTGTTTTCCCCTTTAATTACGGACGCTCCTCGCGGTTGACGCCCGCCACTCCCCCGACCGCCGCGAACGCCGCGCAAAGTATCAGCTTCACGAAGAACATTCCGCTCCACGACCGCGTGAATATCGCCGACAGGACCAGCAGCGGCAGCACGAACATCACCCCGAACAGCGCCCCCGTTTTAAGTCCATCGCGGCGCTTTATTATCCCGGCAGTCCGTCCGCCGAGAAAGCAGCCTATCGCCATTGCCAGGACTGCCGCCGCTCCCGCGGTCTGCGCGGCGGCGTCGGTTATCGACAGCAGCGCCGCCGCGATAACGCTTACAGGCAGCATCGCCGCATATCCCGCAACAAGCCCCGCCGCATACGGCAGCAGCTTGGAATTTCGTTTCCGTTTACGCATTACATCGCCCCCGAACTATTCTATGTCCGTTTCGGACGGGTTAGAATGAAAAAAGATAGTATTGACATTTAAAATCAGATGTGGTATAATTATTGTATTGAGAATAAGGTACTCTTTTTCACCTGATTTATAATGATAATTTTTTAGAAAGTACATGATTATGAAATTTCCGGAACCACTGTATATATACCTGATAAGTGGAAAAACGGTCGCGACTCGAACTATGATTGGGCAATTATAAGGTTAAAAAATTCTGATGATACAAGCACAACAGTCGGAAATACAACAGGTTATTTGGGCGTAGAGTATTTGCAAGGCAGTTCTCTGGATACAATTTCGGTATTTGTCACAGGATACCCTGGTGATAAAGGTTATGGGACTATGTGGCGCAGCGGCGGGTCTATCACAGCAACGGGACCTTATTATATACGTTATAGTTGTGACACCGAACATGGTGAGAGCGGTGCGTGTGACTAAGGAAATGGTCAGCACTATATACAACTTTAAATGATTTTCGGAGGAACGCTTATGAAAACATTTAAACGTGTAATTATCATCTCCGCGGTCGGTGCGGTTCTGATCGGGGGCGCTGCTGCGGCTGCCATGGGTTTCGCCGATTATGTTCCGCTCAGCGAACCCGTTATAGTATTGGGCTACGAGCTTGATAATCTCCCCATTGAGAAGCTGGCGGAGCGCGACGGCGTGGACAGCGAGGGAATGCAATACGGTCTTATCTCTACAGGCGGAAACGCTCTGATACATTACGAAGGTCACTACAACGCGCGTGAGGGCAAGTTTATTCCGTCTCTCGACTCGTCGGGAGAGCCGAGGATATCGGGCGACTATCTTGTGCTCGATGACGCGGAGATAGTTTTGGAGGACGGCTCGCGCGCGTCAAAACGCGATCTCAAGCCCGGAACGCCTGTGCTTATCAAATACGGCAGCGTACGGGAGATCTATCCCGCTCACATACACTGCACCAAGATCGTTATTTTAAAAAATGAAGCCGTCGCTGAAAACAGTTTACAGACAGCCGTTTCGAGTGTGCAGCCGACCGAGAGCCTTAAAGATTACAGTTGGGACGGCGACACGTCTGACGAGGTCATAACGGCTTACGATTTGGATTACGACCGTGACGATTTGCCAGAACCTTTAAGCTTTACCAGATATGACGAGCAGAAAGCAAAATATGCGGGCAGCCTGCCGCAGGAGTACGGCGAGGAGATACCCGACGAAATGCTGTACGGCATAATGACGGATATCGACGATATTATGATAAGTCACGCGACCTATTACAATACCAAAGAGAATAAAACGGACATTTATACGGACTATGAGGGCAACCGTCATATATCCGTTGATAGTCTTGATACAAGCGGCGCAGAGATTGCTTTCGAGGACGGCTCTCCCGCTTCCGAAAACGACCTAGCGCCCGGAACGGCGGTGCTCGTAAAATACGACATGTTGTACGAAACCTATCCTGGTCGAATGCACTGCACCAAGATCGTTATATTAAAATAAGTACAAGGGGCTGTCTGCTGACTGCCCTTTCTTTTTCGGTGAAAAATATAGATTTTTAAGCTAAAATGCACTAAATTTTATAAAAAATTTTGTAATTCTCTTGCAATTTGCAAAAATATGTGATACAATATAAAGTGTAATATGCGGAAATTGTGTACAAGCACTTTGCCGCTGATAATTTTTTGTATTATAGGAGGAACAAATCCAATGGCTAGACAAAAGCTCACGATGGACGGCAATAATGCCGCGGGTCACGTTTCATACGCGTTTACCGATTTGGCGGCGATTTACCCCATCACTCCCTCTTCCGTTATGGCGGAGGTAACAGATTCCTGGGCAACGGCAGGCAGAAAGAACATTTTCGGCGAGGAGGTTAAGGTCGTTGAAATGCAGTCCGAGGCGGGCGCAGCGGGCGCGGTTCACGGCTCTCTTTCCGCGGGTGCGCTGACTACCACTTACACCGCTTCTCAGGGCTTGCTCCTGATGATCCCCAATATGTACAAGATCGCGGGCGAACTGCTCCCCTCCGTAATTCATGTTTCGGCTCGTGCGGTAGCTTCCCACGCGCTGTCTATCTTCGGCGACCACAGCGACATTTACGCTTGCCGCCAGACGGGCTACGCAATGCTTTGCTCCACTAACCCTCAGGAGGTTATGGACCTTGGCGCGGTAGCTCACCTTTCGACCATCAAGGGCAGAGTTCCTTTCCTGCACTTCTTCGACGGCTTCAGAACCTCTCACGAGATCCAGAAGATAGAGGTATGGGATTACGATACCCTCGCTAAAATGGTAGACTGGGATTCCGTTCAGGCGTTCCGCGACAGAGCGCTCAACCCCGAGCAGCCCGTTCTCCACGGTACTGCACAGAACCCCGACATTTTCTTCCAGGCTCGCGAGGCTTGCAATAAGTACTACGAGAACATTCCGAATATCGTTACCGAGTACATGGACAAGGTAAACGCTGAGATCGGCACAGACTACAAGTTGTTCAACTACTACGGCGCTCCCGACGCAGAGGAAGTTATCGTCGCTATGGGCTCTGTTTGCGACACTATCGAGGAGACTATCGACTACCTCGCAAAGCAGGGCAGAAAAGTAGGTCTTGTAAAGGTAAGACTGTACAGACCGTTCGTTTCTTCCGCATTCGTTTCAGCTATCCCCGCGACCGCGAAGAAGATCACCGTTCTCGACAGAACGAAGGAACCCGGTTCTCTTGGCGAGCCGCTCTACCTCGACGTTGTGGCTGCTCTCAAGCGCGAGAACAAGTTCCAGGACGTTCCCGTATTCAGCGGACGTTATGGTCTCGGCTCGAAGGACTGCAACCCCGCACAGATCATTGCGGTTTACAACAACAAGGAAAAGCCGATCTTCACTATCGGTATTGAGGACGACGTTACCAACCTGTCGCTTGCTATCACCGAAAATCCGAACACCACGCCCGAGGGCACTACTTGCTGTAAGTTCTGGGGTCTCGGTTCGGACGGTACCGTCGGCGCGAACAAGAACTCCATCAAGATCATCGGCGATCACACCGATATGTACGCGCAGGCTTACTTCGCATACGACTCCAAGAAGTCGGGCGGCGTAACCATTTCACACCTGCGTTTCGGCAAGACCCCGATAAAGTCTACCTACTTTATCAACAAGGCAAACTTCGTTGCCTGCCATAATCCGTCCTACATCGACAAGTATGATATGGTCGAGGACGTTATCCCCGGCGGTTCGTTCCTGCTGAACTGCCAGTGGTCGGTCGACGAGTTGGGCGAGAAACTCCCCGCTCCCGTTAAGGCGTACATCGCCAAGAACAACATCAACTTCTATATCATCAACGCTATCAAGGTGGCTAAGGAGATCGGTCTCGGCAACAAGACAAACACTGTTCTTCAGTCCGCATTCTTCTCGATCGCGAACATTATCCCCGCCGATCAGGCTATCGAGTATATGAAGAAGATGGCTTACAAGTCGTTCGCTAAGAAGGGCGACGATATCGTCAACATGAACTACGCGGCTATCGAAAAGGGCGCAGGCGAGGTCATCAAGGTTGACGTTCCCGCAGATTGGGCTAACTGCACGGGTGAGCTTGTTCACCCACATTTCGAGGGAGGCACGGGCAACAACAAGTCGCTCATCGACTTTGTAAACAATATTCAGGTACCCGTAAACGCGCAGCGCGGCGACAAACTCCCCGTTTCCACGTTCGTGGATATCGCGGACGGCACGTTCCCGCAGGGCTCGGCGGCGTTCGAGAAGCGCGGTATTGCGGTTGACGTTCCCAAGTGGATCCCCGAGAACTGCATTCAGTGTAACCAGTGCGCGATGGTTTGTCCGCACGCTGTTATCCGTCCGTTCATCTACAACGAGGAGCAGGCGGCTAAGCTGCCAGAGGGCGTTGCTACCAAGGACGCTACGGGTATGCCCGGCATGAAGTTCACAATGGCGATCTCCACTCTCGACTGCACAGGCTGCGGCGTATGCTCCAACATCTGCCCCGCAGGCGCTAAGGATAAGTCTAAGAACGCTCTTGTAATGACGCCTATCGACGACGTTATGGAGCAGCAGAAGTTCTTCAACTACGCTGTTGCGAACGACAACTCCAACGACGCTGCTGTTGAGAAGTTCAAGGATACAACAATTAAGGGCGCGCAGTTCAAGCAGCCGTTGCTCGAATTCTCTGGTGCGTGCGCGGGCTGCGGTGAAACACCGTATGCTAAGCTCATTACACAGCTTTTCGGCGACCGTATGTACATCGCAAACGCTACGGGCTGCTCCTCTATCTGGGCAGGCTCCGAGCCGTCCACTCCGTACACCACCAATAAGGCGGGTCACGGTCCTGCTTGGGCGAACTCGCTGTTCGAGGACAACGCGGAATTCGGTCTCGGTATGTTCCTTGCACAGGATACTCTCCGCAAGAGGGCGCAGAGCAAGCTAAAAGAAATCGCGGCGCTTGAGGGTCACGAAAAGGCAAAGGGTCTTATCGAGGAATACTTCAACACTGTAAACGACGGCAAGGCTAACGCGGCGGCTACCAAGAACCTCGTTGAGGCGTTCGAAAACTGCAAGTGCGCTGATGAGCCCACTGTCAAGGAAGTGCTCAAGCTCAAGAGCTACCTCTCCAAGAAGAGCCAGTGGATCTTCGGCGGCGACGGTTGGGCTTATGATATCGGCTACGGCGGACTTGACCACGTTATCGCTTCGGGTAAGAACGTGAACATCTTCGTATTTGATACCGAGGTTTACTCCAACACGGGCGGTCAGGCTTCCAAGGCTACCAACGTCGGTGCTGTTGCGCAGTTCGCTGCGGGCGGTAAAGACGTTAAGAAGAAAGATCTTGCGGGTATTGCGATGAGCTACGGCTACGTATATGTTGCTCAGATCTCCATGGGTGCGGATCGCAACCAGTGTCTGAAGGCTATTGCGGAGGCTGAAGCTTACGACGGACCGTCGCTGATCATCGCTTACGCTCCGTGTATCAACCACGGCATCAAGGGCGGTCTGACTATCGCGCAGCAGGTTGAGAAAGAGGCTGTTGAGGCGGGTTATTGGCACCTGTTCCGCTTTAATCCCGCACTCGCGGACGAGGGCAAGTCTCCGTTCACTCTCGACAGTAAGGCTCCCACGGGCGACTACAAGGCGTTTATGATGAGAGAGGTTCGCTACAACTCGCTCATGCGCGCTAACCCCGACAGAGCTACCGTTCTGTTCGACAAGGCAGTCGCAAACTCCAAGGCGAAGTACGATCACCTCGTTGAAATGCAGAAAGCATACAAGGAAGAGTTTGAGAAGTAATTCTTCAAATTCAACATAAACTTAACCCTCGAGGAACGCCTCGAGGGTTATTGTTCTATTCTGTGAGCGTTCTTTTATTCAGACATTTCGTATTTGTCGTATATGTGAACGCTGTATTTGCTTGAATCACATTGGTAATGTAATCCGATTTTGAGAATGTTTTTTTAGCGTTTGTGCCCATGCTGATAAAATAGTCCTTGCTCATATTCACGCACGCAACGGATACGGGCAATACACTTCCGTCTGGCTGTTCGACAAACGCATATAACGTTTTGTTATTCACGCTGAACGGGAACATATTTCCCTTCGCGTCAATGATATAATCCATATTATGTTTATGCGCTTTACTGTACGCGTTTACTACACCAATAATTTCCCCTGCATTGAAACCTTCTCTTTCGGGTTCTAGGGTATTTTCGGGCACGTCGAATACATATACATCGGAACGGAGACCGTTTTCATCATAATATACCTTAAAAACAGGGGCACCCGGGCTCTCGCCTAATGGATTATCTTATATTATGTTGAGTGGAATGCCGACATTATTTTTGTATGTGGTAGCCCGTGGGTCGTAAAACGTTGCAACGACAGTCACGGTCGTTAAAGTTACCGCCAAAGCTGCCATAGCGATTATTACCGCCCTGATATGCACGAGGTGCTTTTTTTCCTTGACCGCGTTTGCAGCCACGCGTTCAGCGCGCGGGAAAACTCCGCTTTTTCCGCTTCGTCCTCGGTCGAGTCCCCTTGACTGCAGGCACTCGTCAAGCTCCGTCATAAGCTCGGTGGAACACATTGCGGCGGTGCTGTAGCGCAGCTTGTCAATCGTATTACAGCGTGCTATCTTGCGGAGGTACGCCGTGAGATTATCGGGGCGGTCAGGCGATATGTTCTCCCAGACGGCGAGGAGCGTGTCATTCGCACATCCATCCACGTTCTCGGGCGAGCGCAGAAATCCTTTGCACACCTTAAGGATAAGACGACCGTCCTTGGTCTTCAGCGCCGCAAGTATCAGCTTCTCCCTTGCCGTCAAGATTGACCCAACCCGCATATACCGATTCTTGAGCCTGATATGAACGATATCCCGATACCACATATAACGACAAACTTTCCTCTGACGCCGCTGTCTGCATTTCTTCCAATACATAGGCAGCCTCCTGCCTCATTCCGGGAGCATGGCTTTTCGTGCAAGGAATAGGTTTATTAGCTATCATTATTCCGTCCACGTATGTAATACCGTCTATCATTTCTATCACATATCCGGTTGCCGAAACTGCAATATAATCGCTCTCGCTTTCCGTATTATAATCGATCTAACTCTCCGATAAAAAATCCGAGTGTATAAACGTTCCTGTTTGTTTGCGTAGAAGTCAGCATCGAATTTGTGGTTGTACTGAATGTCGTTTTATTTTCTGAAGAATTTTCCGGAATAATCACCAACGGAATATTGATTTTGTCAATACCACTTGACACAATTTTCTCGAAAAAAACGAATTCTTTAGGGTCTGCACAATATCCACGGAGCGAAGCGGAGTGGATATTGTGCAGTACCGATTACGCGGTAGATTTTAATGCCGCATAATAGCGACAGCACTCTTCGGCGGGAGGGATTCCACCAATCGCGGGGCAGATCCGACGATTATTCCAATAGCTCATAAAATAACTCCAAATAAGTGTTTTCAGCTCATCTATCGCATATTTTTCCGGCTTTCGTCCGCGCAAATAGAACAGTTCTTCCTTCATTCGCGCCCACATACTTTCGCAGCGCGCGT
>CAMNXF010000017.1 GCA_946567425.1 uncultured Clostridia bacterium
CAAAAAACAAGAGTTTTTTGAAAAAATTGTGTCAAGTGATATTGACAAAATCAGATGTTATCGATAAAGAAAGGAACAGCAACCTATTGGTTGTTGCTCTTTACTGTATAATTTCACAGCTGCGTCAGGTCGCTCCTCAGCATTGAAGCAATGCGAGCTTTGCGAGCGGCTTGATATGAATTACAAATATATATACAATTTTGAAACCGGACGCTCAGCGCCAAGCCTTGAGCTTATTATGAAATTATGCGACGTTCTGCATACGACCCCCGATTATTTTCCGGTTGGCGCGGAAAGCCTGCTGCAGCTCGACAAAAGAATATCGAGCAAAGCTGAAAGTCTTTCCGCAGATAATAAGAAGCTTCTTGACGGAATAATCGATTTAATGTTAAGCAGACAAAATAAATAACGCTGCTGATAATGCGGCAGCGTTAAGGAATGACTGTACAGGAAAAAGGAGTGTTTTGTTTTCCCCCTAAAATAAGCAAAGAAAACCCCCGAAAAGCATTAGCGTTTCGGGGAGAAATTATCCGGAGCATTGCGGACAAAGGAGAGAGATTTGATATCGCATAGGGTAATATATGTAAAATCCGCGCCGCTCCCAAAATGGAAGTAGGGACGTAGGCAAACTTTGCAGCCGTGTGAATTGAAATTATTGGTATGATCCGACCCCATACATATATTTTACCATATTTTTTTGCAATGTCAACTATTGTTACAAAACTGTAATTTAATTGTAACCATTTTGCAAGAATTTGTAACCAATTTGTAATTATTTACATAGCAGAGAGACTTTGCCGTTTTTGCAGACAACAATTTTCAGAAACAATAATGTTGCCTTATCAAACAATATTGACAATGAAATATCAATTTCGTTGTGGAATATTGCTAAATATTTTACACAGCTTTTGTGTATTTTTTTTAAAGCTACGAAATTCGGAAAAAACTATTGACTTATTTAAAGAATGTTGCTATATTATAAGTGAGAGACAGATAAATAAAAACGTCTCCGTGTAGAACAAACATATATAAGAAAGGGGCAACTAATATGGAAAACAATGAGATCATTTTAGAGGAAGCTCAGGACAACCGTTTTGAGAGCGTATCGATCGCCGATGAATACAAGGGCAATATGGATCTGGACAACGAGAACCCGTGGTTTTTTGTAGCGGCGAATGCGGGCGTGGCTTAAAAGGATAAAGGCTGCAAACGTGCAGCCTTTATTTATGCAAAAAATTCCCCCGTCTTATCGACGGGGGAACGCTGTTTAATTATCTGTAAAGATCCTGAGCTTCATAGCTTGTGTGCAGTACTTCGTGCGCCTTGTGAGAATTCGGTTCGCCGAAGAACTCCTTGTACAGCGCCTGAATATCGGGGTTCTCGTGCGAACGGCGGAACGTTTCCGCTGCGTCGATGTCGTAGAGAACCTTTGCGCGCTCGGCTCTTATGTCGATGAAGTTCTTCACCGACGCGGGCTGAATGATCTGTCCGCCGCCGTTTACGCAGCCGCCGGGACAAGCCATTATCTCGATGAAGTCGTAGCTCGCTTCGCCCGCTCTGATCTTCTTGAGCAGCGCCTTTGCGTTCGCCAGACCGCTTGCGACAGCAACCTTGACTTCCTTGCCGCCGACGTTGTAGGTTGCTTCCTTGATGCCCTCAACGCCGCGCACTTCCTTGAAGTCGATAGGCGAATCATTGTTCTCGCCCGTGAGCTTCCATACCGCGGTGCGCAGAGCCGCTTCCATAACGCCGCCTGTTGCGCCGAAAATTACAGCCGCGCCCGTACCCGCGCCGAGCGGAGAATCGGGCTCCTCGTCTGGCAGCTCGTTGAACATAATGCCCTCTTTTTCAATAAGACGTGCAAGCTCGCGTGTGGTTATCGTGATGTCAACGTCGGGAATACCCGCCGCCGCCTGATCCTTGCGGTTGATCTCGTACTTCTTTGCGGTACACGGCATTATCGAAACGGAAACAACGTCCTCGGGGTTCTTGCCGAGCTTTTGCGCGTAGTATGTCTTAACGACAGCGCCGAACATCTGTTGCGGCGACTTGCAGGTAGACAAATTCGGGATAAAGTCGGGGAAGTAGTTCTCGCAGTAACGAATCCAGCCTGGCGAACAGGACGTGATCATCGGCAGCTTGCCGCCGTTCTGAACGCGGTCGAGGAACTCATGAGCCTCCTCCATAATGGTGAGGTCGGCAGAGAAGTTGGTATCGAATACCTTATCGAAGCCCAGTCTGCGCAGAGCCGCGATCATCTTGCCCTCAACGTTAGTGCCCACAGGATAGCCGAACGCCTCGCCAAGAGACGCGCGGACTGCGGGAGCGGGCTGAACAACGACGGTCTTGGTCGGGTCTGCGATAGCGTCGAGAACCTTCTGCGTGTCGTCCTTTTCGGTGAGCGCGCCTGTCGGACACGCGATAATGCACTGTCCGCAGGATACGCAAGCGGTATCTGCTAAGCCCATATCGAACGGTGACGCGATTTGCGTAGCGAAACCGCGCTCGTTTGCGCCGATTACGCCAATACCCTGAGTAACTCCGCAGGCTGCCACGCAGCGGCGGCAGAGAATGCACTTGGAGTTATCGCGAACCATGTGTGCCGCGGAATCGTCGATCTCAACAGCGGGATTTTCACCGCTAAACATATTTTCATCAATGCCGTACTCGTAGCAAAGCTGCTGAAGCTCGCACGTGCCGCTGCGCTTGCAGGAAAGACACTCTCTCTTGTGGTTGGAAATGATAAGCTCGAGTGTGGTCTTGCGGCTCTCAATAACCTTGGGCGTGTTGGTGAAAACTTCCATTCCCTCGTTCACGGGATATACGCAAGCCGCCACGAGGCTTCTCGCACCCTTGACCTCGACAACGCAGATACGGCAAGCGCCGATAGCGTTGATATCCTTTAAGTAACACAGCGTGGGGATCTTTATTCCCGCAGTACGAGCCGCCTCAAGAATGGTGCTGCCCTCGGGAACGGAATAATCCCTGCCGTTAATTTTAATATTAACCATAAATTTTACTCCTTATTTTAAAACGCTGCGCGCACCGGGCAGGCTTCGTCCGCCCTAGCCAAGCCGTAAAACTCCGTTCGCTTCGTTTCCTTCGCTTTCACAGCTTGCTTGCGCTCCGCCTCTATTTTAAAACGCTACGCGCACCGGACGAACTTCGTCCGCCCTAGCCAAGCCGTAAAAACTCCGTTCGCTTCGCTCCCTACGTTTTCACAGCTCGCTTGCGCTCCGCTTTGACACCCCATTAAACCTTGGATATAGCGCCAAACTTACAGTTGGAAGCGCAGACGCCGCACTTGATACACTTGTTGGTGTCGATGGTGAACGGATTTCTCAGCTCGCCGCTGATAGCGCCTACGGGGCACTTCTTCGCGCAGAGCGAGCAGCCCTTGCACTTAGCGGGGTCGATGCTGTACGCGAGCAGGCTCTTGCACACGCCCGCGGGGCACTTCTTGTCCTTAACGTGAGCAACATACTCGTCCTTAAAGTAACGCAGAGTGGACAAAACGGGGTTCGGAGCGGTTTGTCCGAGTCCGCACAGCGCATTGTCCTTGATGTAGTAGCAGAGCTTCTCGAGCTTGTCAAGATCCTCCATGGTAGCCTTGCCCTCAGTGATCTTGGTGAGTATCTCGTACATTCTCTTCGTACCGATACGGCACGGCGTGCACTTGCCGCAGCTCTCGTCAACGGTGAACTCGAGGAAGAACTTGGCGATATCGACCATACAGTTGTCCTCGTCCATTACGATAAGTCCGCCTGAGCCCATCATAGAGCCAATCGCGATAAGGTTATCGTAGTCGATCGGAATATCCAGATGTTGGGGAGGAATGCAGCCTCCCGAAGGTCCGCCCGTCTGAGCAGCCTTGAACTTCTTGCCGTTCGGGATACCGCCGCCGATCTCCTCGATAACGGTGCGAAGCGTAGTACCCATAGGGACCTCGACCAGACCTGTATTGTGAATTTTACCGCCCAGAGCGAATACCTTAGTACCCTTTGACTTTTCCGTACCCATGGAAGCAAACCACTCGGGACCGTTCAGAATAATCTGACAAACGTTCGCGTATGTCTCAACGTTGTTGAGAATGGTGGGCTTGCCGAACAGACCCTTGACAGCGGGGAACGGAGGACGGCATCTCGGCTCGCCGCGGTTGCCCTCAATAGAGGTCATCAGCGCAGTCTCCTCGCCGCATACGAACGCGCCTGCGCCCAGTCTCAGACCGAGGTGGAACTTAAAGTCCGTGCCGAAAATATTGTCGCCCAGCATACCGATCTCCTCGGCTTGCTTGATAGCGATCTCCAGACGCTCAACGGCGATAGGATACTCTGCGCGGACGTAGATGTAGCCCTGATTAGCGCCGATAGCGTAACCCGCGATAGCCATAGCTTCGATAACGCTGTGGGGATCGCCCTCGAGAACGGAACGATCCATAAACGCGCCGGGGTCGCCCTCGTCGGCATTGCAGCAAACGTACTTTTGCTCGTTCTGTGAAGCCTTTGCGAACTGCCACTTGCGTCCCGTCGGGAAGCCTGCGCCGCCGCGTCCTCTCAAGCCTGACTCCAGCAGACAGTTGATAACGTCGTCCTGCGACATTGTGGTGAGCACCTTATGTAAAGCCTGATAACCGTCGCGTGCAATATACTCCTCAACGTGCTCGGGGGAGATAAGTCCGCAGTTGCGGAGCGCAACGCGGTGCTGCTTTGCGTAGAAAGCGGTGTCGTTCAGCGACTTGATATTATCGCCGTCGACGGTCTCCGCGTAGAGATACTTCTTAACGGGAACGCCGTCCTTGAGGTGGCTCTCAACGATCTCGGGGATATGGTCGACCTCCATTTTGGAGTAGAACGTTCCCTCGGGATAAACGATCATAATAGGACCGAGTGCGCACAAGCCGAAGCAGCCCGTCTTGATAATGTTTACTTTGTCTTTCAGTCCGTTGCGCTCGATTTCTTCTTCGAGCTTCTTGATGATATTCATAGAGCCGGAGGAGGTACAGCCCGTACCTCCGCAGACCAGAACGTCCTTAACGCCGTTATCCTTGCCGTCGACGCGGACGTTCACGACCTCCGCAGCCTTGGCTTTGATAGCGTTAAGCTCGTCTATTGTTTTGATAACATTCATCTTAAAGATTTCCTTTCTTAAAATCGGAATTCTATGTACTTAATTGTACTTTGCGAGTATTTTATCCACGTCGTCGACGGTCAGTCTGCCGTAAACGTCGTCGTTGACAGTCAGAACGGGAGCAAGTCCGCACGCGCCGATGCAGCGGCACGCGTCAAGGGAGAACTTTCCGTCGGGCGTGATCTCGCCGCTTCCGATGCCGAGTCTTTCCTGCAGCTTGTTGAAGATGTCGCCCGAACCCTTTACATAGCAAGCCGTTCCCAGACAAACGGAAATTTTGTACTGTCCTTTCGGGTTAATGGAGAACTGCGCGTAGAACGTAACAACGCCGTACACCTTCTCCAGCGGAATTTCCATTGCGTCCGCGATCATAGTCTGCACCTCGATAGGGAGGTAGCCGTAAATGTCCTGAGCCTTCTGAAGAATAGGCATCAGCGCACCCGGATCGTCCTTATGCTCGGCGATGACCGCTTTGAGCTTCTCTTCCTGCTCGGGCGTTCCCGAAAAGGGAACAGCGCTCTTTTTAAAAGCCATGTTATAGCCTCCTTGAATAATTTTACCGCCGTTCCTCGGCGGACTTTAAACAATCTGTATATCGTTATTTTATTTATGCACTGCACGATATATCCTTATGTATTATACCATATATTCAACAAAAAGTCTATAAATAAGACTTCATTTGAGAATTATTTCATTGTAGAATTTTTAACAAGCTTTTTGTGGACTTTTCACAAATGTTGTCGATTTTTACGCTTTTCCAATGGTTAGTTTTGGCTAATTTAACTATATTTAGATGTATTTACTAGGATTTACAAAGAAGTTATAAACGGAAATTTATACCCGCAAGCCGAACGGGAGCGCCGAAACGCTCCCGTCTTATTATTCTGAGATAATTTGCAGAGCGACCTTAAAGCCTGCGGCAAAGAAACGCTTTTCGTCTTCTATGCGCATTTCAAAGAGTTTCTTCTCAAAATACTCGGTCTGCTCCTTTGAAAGCCCCAATTTTTCCTCAAGTCGTGTCAGCAGGTAATTTTCGTGAACGGACGGCTCGGGCGGCTTAACGCTAAGCAGGTTCTCGCAGTACGCTTCATAAAGCTGTTCTAAAATTGTCATTTCGGTCTTCCTTTCAAAAAGAACTTGACAAGAACCCCGACTAATGGTATAATAGATTTTAGACAGGTTTTTCTTGTCTTGGATTCGAGCGTCGTTTTCCTTTGTGCTAGGGTGCGGCGCTCTTTTCATTTTTCAGCCAAAAGCAGATTTATCGCGCGGCGAACCGCCTCTCCTCGGGTTATATTGTTTTTTTCACAATATTCCACAAGGCGCTTTTCGGTCTCATCGTCAAGCCTGATACTGTAACGTATGTGCTTGGGTGCGTCTGATTTTGGTCTGCCGATTTTTGGTGACATCGTTTCACCTCGCTTTCTGCCACGCCCTTATTATACTACAAGCGTGACAAAAAGTCAAATCCCTTTTTTAAAAAAATTATTTTTTTATTTTTTTGTGGACCATATCGATACCCTTCCGAATTACTTCGCTTCTGGTCATATTTTGTTTTTCGGCGCACTCGTCAAGTTTGGCTAATGTTTCCTTGTCAATTCTTACCTGTATGCGAGTGTCTTTGGGATTATCGCTTTTTGGTCTGCCTGTTTTCGGAGACAAGCCCTATCACCTCACTCTCTGTACCAACAATATTATATCATTGTACCGACAAAAAGTCAATACTTTTTTAAATTTTTTCAATAATTAAGAGTAAAATGCGGTGTCGATTATTCGGATCGACACCGCAAATTCATATAACACAAGCAAAGTCCGAGCACTCCGATGCCGTCAGTGAACAGCGTCGGTCATAGACTTCACATATTTGTAAATTTCGTCCGCAGAGTTCTCGCCGTACTTCTCGATAATACGCACGATAGCCGAGCCGACGATAACGCCGTCTGCCAGCTTTGACATCTTCTCCGCCTGTTCGGGCGTGGAGATACCGAAGCCGATAGCCGCGGGAACGTGCGAGTATTTCTTGACGCTCTCCATAATTGAGACAAGGTCGGTCTTTATCTCGCTGCGAACGCCCGTAACGCCGAGCGATGAAACTATGTACAAAAAGCCCTCCGCACTCTCGGCAATGGACTTTATGCGTTCCTCGGAGGTCGGCGCTATCATTGAAATTATCGAAATACCATGCGATCTCGCGATACCGTCCGCCTCCTGCTTCTCCTCGAACGGCATATCGGGGCAGATAAGCCCGTCCACGCCGACCTCCGCGCATTTCGCGAAAAAGCGGTCGTAGCCGTACTTGAACACGGGGTTAAGGTAGGTCATAAATACCAACGGTATATCCGTTTCCGCGCGGACTCTCGCGGCAAGCTCAAACGCCTTGTCGGTGGTCATGCCGTTGGTGAGAGCGCGCACGTCTGCGTTCTGGATAACGGGTCCCTCCGCTATAGGGTCGGAGAACGGTATGCCTATCTCGATCAAGTCCGTGCCTGCCTTTACCATTGCCATAATGTTGTCGAACGAGCTTTCGTAGGTGGGGTCTCCTGCCGTAAGAAAGCCGATAAACGCCTTTTTATCCGTGAAAGCGCTCTGTATTCTTGAGTTATTCATGTAAATCTATCCCCCTATATCTTGCGATTGCCGCAACGTCCTTGTCGCCGCGCCCCGACAGACAGCATATTATAATGTCGTCCTTGCTCATTTTCGGCGCTATTTTCATCATATGGGCGACTGCGTGAGCACTCTCGATTGCGCAGATAATTCCCTCGGTACGCGCGATATACTCAAACGCGTTCACCGCCTCATCGTCCGTCACGGGAACGTACTCCGCGCGTCCGATATCGTGCAGATAAGCGTGCTCCGGACCTATTCCCGGGTAGTCAAGCCCCGCTGATATTGAGTACACGGGCGCAATCTGCCCGTATTCGTTCTGGCAGAACAGCGACTTCATTCCGTGGAAAATACCGAGTGAACCCGTCGCGATAGTCGCCGCAGTCTCGCCCGTGTCAACGCCGCGCCCCGCGGCCTCGCAGCCTATCAGCCGCACGTCCTTGTCGTTGATGAAGTTGTAGAACATTCCCATGGCGTTCGAGCCGCCGCCCACGCACGCCATAACGGCTGTCGGCAGCTTGCCCTCAAGCTCGAGTATCTGTTCGCGTGCCTCTTTGGAGATAACGCTTTGGAAGTCGCGGACTATCATCGGGAACGGGTGCGGCCCCATTACCGAGCCGAGAACGTACAGCGTGTCGTCCACGCGCGTAGTCCAGTCGCGCATAGCCTCGTTCACCGCGTCCTTGAGCGTCATCGTTCCCGTAGTGACAGCGGTCACCTTTGCGCCGAGCAGCTCCATTCTGTACACGTTCAGCGCCTGACGGACAGTGTCCTCCTTGCCCATGAACACCTCGCACTCCAAGCCCATAAGCGCCGCAGCGGTCGCCGCCGCAACGCCGTGCTGACCCGCGCCCGTTTCGGCGATAATGCGCGTTTTGCCCATTTTCTTCGCCAGCAGACACTGCCCGAGTACGTTGTTGATCTTATGCGAACCGGTGTGGTTCAGGTCCTCGCGTTTAAAGTAAATCTTCGCGCCGCCCAAGTCCTTGGTCATCTTATCCGCATAGTAGAGCAGCGACGGTCTGCCCGCGTATTCGCGGTTGAGCTTATCCAGCTCCGCGATAAAGTCGGAGTCTTTGGAGTAACGCTCATATGCGTCCTCCAGCTTGTGAATTTCGTTCATAAGCGTTTCGGGGATATACTGTCCGCCGAAATCGCCGTATCTTCCGTTTGACATTTCCTCAGATCTTCCTTTCCTCGATATAATCGTCTATCCTGTATTGTACTATAACCTTTTTGCCTATTATCGTTATTGCCTGTTTCGGACATCCCGAAAAGCAGCGGTAGCACATCGTGCATCTGTTTCCCGAGAGCGCTCTGCCGTCCTTGATCGTAATATTTCCCATAGGGCATGACCTTTCGCATACGCCGCACCCGATACATTTTTCGCCGTCGATTTTCGGGTTTTGCGTGTAATTTTTGGTTTTGCCGTAAAACCACAGCCGCTGCCCGAACAACCCCGCGAGCCTGTGAAATACGCTGAGCCCGTCGCGCGGCGGTTTTCCGTTTCGGAAACGCTCGGCAGCGCGGTCAATTTTCCTAGCGGCTTGTTCTATTATACGTAAATTCTTGTCATGCGGCTTTTTCAACAGCCCCACATCGCCTATGCAGTCAGGCATTTTCAAGTGAAGAGCGCCCGTGACATTAGCGCCGAATTTTTTGAAAAGCCGTGCCGAAACTCCCGCACCGTCGCCGCTGAACGCCCCCATAGTCGCGATGATGAAAACGCGTTTGCCTTGCCATAACGGTCTGTTATACTCAATAAAATCCCGTACTATTTTCGGGATATTGCTGTAATAAACGGGGTACGCGAACACTATCTCACTTTCCTCCGCGACAGCATTGACAGCTAATTTATCCTCTATCGGAAACATGCGCTCATTCTCACCGAGCTTTTTCATAAAACGCTTTATGCAGTAACGGGTATTTCCTGTTCCGCTGAAATAAATTCCTGTGATATTATCGCTCCTTTCCGATGATCAACATCTTATTGTCGTCCTTTTGGAACTCGTAATCCGTGCTGACGATATCGACACCAAAGTCCTTTCGAAAATAGTCGATAACGCTGCCGATAAGTTCCGTTTTTTCGCGTCAAGATCGACTATCGGAAACACCCGTATTTCCTGCAAACCCGCAGCATTTCGGTCATCGCCGCGATATGGAAATCATAACCGAGCGACGTGTATATTAACAGAAAATGCGAGCTCAGCCCGATATCGAAATGACCGTCCTCATACGGCAGTCTGTTCGGCAGCTCATGATAAACATACCGCCTCTCCGTCTTGCTCATGTCGTAGTCATTGAGAAAGCGCCGCATAGCCGACATTCTTACGTTTTCAAGCTCATTAAGGTTCTTTATCCTCGTCCAAACGTAGTTGTCCTTGTTAAGCCGCGTCTGCTCCATTACCGTAACGCGGACTTCCTCAATACGCCGTTCGATATCGCCGCGCGTGAATTGATATATCGGGTCGAACGATACCGCGCTGCCGCCGCGCTCGGTAAGCTCGCGGTTAAAGCAGGCGGGACCGTCGCCGAAGCCCGCGATCCTCTTGCGCAGATCGTCCGCGCTAAGGCAAAACATCTCGCGGTACTCCTGCGCCCCTACGGAACTACTCCGCTAAGCAAAAACGCCATATTCATTACCTCTTGCCAAACATCATACGGTACCGTGTTTCATGAAACGTTCCGACTATCTCAAATCCAAGCCGCCGATACAGCCGTACCGCGCCCTCGTTCTCAATAAAAACGAACAGGAACACGGGCGTGTCGGAGCTTCGGATAATGTCGGAAACGAGCGCCGTGCCTATTCCCTTATTTTGGAATTTCGGGAACAGAAACAAATCGTCAAGCTCGGTGCGGTCGAGGTGCTTTTCCACAAGGATAAACCCCGCAGTCTCGCCGCCGTAAATTATCCGCCGATAGTCGAGAATGCTCCGTGCTATACCGTCCCGAACCTGTGCCAGGACTCTCTCGTAATTTATTGTGTTCACGTTTTCGTATTTGTCGATAAGCTCCTTGTTGAGCCGAAAAACCGTTTCAACATCGTCCTCGGCAGCGGGGGAGAGCATATATTTCATTGTCCGTCACCGTTATTCGCCAAGCAGTCTGTAAAAAAGCTCTCTATCTGCCCGAGCAGCTCCTCGTTCGGCGTATTGATAAGCCCTCTGTCGGAGTTTGCGTATATATCCGCAAGCACGTACTCGGGTATTTTGCCGCTGTATTGCTCGTAGACCGTTTTGTATTCCTCGTTAAATTTGTCAATATATTCCAGTGCCTCTTCGGTATAGAAAATATTATTGTGACCACCGCCCTCAAGCGTGAGATACTTCACGCTCGGATTGGTGATTTTCTCCTTTTCGGAGATGATACTCGATTTGTCGTAGCCGATAGTGCCGTCCTCCGTGCCGTGAATAATTATCACGGGAACGGTCGGCTTGTTTAGTCTGTTTATCCCGTCGACCGCCGTCAGTCCCGAGTATTGCCCGAACAGCGCCTTGTTGTATGTCCAGATGAACGGATACATCACATAGCGGAAACCGCCCATCATATCTTCCGTCCATTCGAGGATCATTTCGATAGCTTCATTGTAGCCCGCAATGCTTGCCGCGCCCGCGATCCTGTGGTTGAAATTCAGTGCCGCCGCGGCAGCGTAGCCGCCCCAGCTATGCCCCATAAGGAACACAGGCAGGGAATTGAGCCGCGCGTCGTTCTCCGCAAACGTAAGCGCCGCGTCCAGATCGAGCGCCGACTGCGGAAGTCCGCGCGTTCCGCTGCCCTCGCTGTAACCGCTGCCCGTTGCGTCATACGCAAATACGCGCCAACCGTTGTCGACAAACCAAATCAGCTCTTTCATATACGCTTCGTGACCGCTGCCAATGCCGTGCGCGAACACAAGCAGTCCCTTGTCGTTGTCCGCGCCGTAGATAAAGCCCTTGAGCGTATTGGCGCCCGATTTAAACTTCACTTCCTCGCGCTGATAGTCGGCTTTGTAGTGCTCGTAGTAATAGTCGACGGTAAACCTCGGGTCGGAGTAATCTCCGCGCGAAAAATTATCCGCCATCATCACGGACGTGACGATCATTCCCGCCGCAAAAACAACGACGAGCGCCGCGATAATTATCAGCGTGATTTTCAAGCCGCGTTTTTTCTTTTTAACCATTACGTCCCCTTTCTCCGTAAAATTCGATTATCCTTGTTAATGTCAGCGGCGTGAAGCCTATGCAGTCAACGCCGACGTTGTAGTTGTTTGGCAGCATCCCCATTATTTCGAAAGCCTCGTTGCGGCTGTTATGTATATGACCGAAAAGATGTATTGTGTTCCGATAGTACCCCGGCCACTCCGCGAGAGGGTAGTGGCACATGAACACGCGCCGTCCGTTGTCCGCGACTGTTTTTATATCACATATTTCAACAAAATAACGTTCCAAAGCCTTGTTTTTCAGGAATGTGTCATGGTTGCCCTTTATCAGGTGGATACGCCCCGTAAGCTGTTCAAGATATGCTTCGGGGTCTTTGCATCTGAATATCAGATCGCCGAGCACATAAATATCGTCATTCGGCTGAACGACCGCGCGCCAGTTGGCTATCAGCGCCTTGTCCATTTCTTCAACGTCGGAGAACGGACGGTTCTCGAACGCGATAACATTTGCGTGACCTAAATGCAGATCAGCTGTATAATATATCATTTGCGCACTCCTTTTGCGAGCAGGAAATCTCCGAATCCCAGCATATTTTTATCTTTGTAGCACTTCAGCTCCAGTGCTTCGATCTGCGCCTTTGCGGCGGCGTTTTCGGCAATCTTGTTGTACTGTGTGCGGCTTCCTGAGCACAGGCAGGGTGCCGCGCCGAGTTCAACCCCCGAGAGCCCACTGTTTGTGAGCAGCGCCGCAAGCTCGTCGGGCTGAAAGAAGTGCTTTTCGGGAGCGGTGCTGCCGCCGAATTTCACGTTCTCGAACGACGGACAATCGCCCGTTTCGATCACCTCGTTGATGTGCCAATAATCGCCGTTCGCGAAAAAATCCTCGTCCGTTTTGCCGAGGAGGTTTCGGAGAATTCCCCATGTGCTGTTTACGCTGACCGCGACCGTGCCGCCGCGCCGCGTTACGCGGATAAGCTCCGCGACCGCCTTTTCGCGCTTCTCAGTAATGTATGAGAGCGGAGCGCCATAGCAGACCGTAAGCCCGAAGCTCTCGTCAGGGAACGCGCTCAGATCGCGCAGATCGGCGCAGACAAATCCCTCGGCGGCAATGTTGTTTTCGCTGAATTTCTCCTGCGCAAGCGCAAGCTCGCCGTCCGAGATGTCGCAGAGCGTTACCGCGCAGCCGCGTTTCGCGAACTCCAGTGCGTACCGCCCCGGACCGCTCCCCGCATCGAGAACGCGTGGTTTTTCCGCAAGCTCATCTTCTATGAACGCAAGGTGGAGCCGGAAGATAAGACGAAAATACTCGTTGGCGTCAAGGCGAGCCCATTCGGCTTGAACAGCCGCGTTGAAGTGCCGTTTCACCTTATCGGAAAGCATTTCGCACCTCCTTCACCGCCGCGAGTATCTTGTTGCGATCTTTCAGCTTATCGGTCTCGATACCGCTCGACAGATCTACCCCATACGGTCGAAAATCGCGTACTGTCTGTCCGATATTCTCAGGCGTCAGCCCCCCCGCGAGAAAAAACGGAACACGTATCTTAGCAGCGTTGATTAACGAATGATCGAACGCCTTGCCGCTGCCCGTGCCGCTGTCGAGCAGCAGAAAATCCGCACCAAGTTCCTGTGCGCGCTCAATATCTTCGGCGCATGTCACTTTGACCGCTTTTATAATGGGAACGCCCGTCAGCCCGCGCAGCCGCGCGATATAGTCCGCGTTCTCACTGCCGTGGCATTGCAGCAGCTCGGCAGCGCCGCTTTTGGCAAACTCCGCAAACTGCTCAACGGGAGCGTTCACCGAAACGGCGACGGACTTTATCTCGGGCGAGAGCCGCGATTTCAGCCGCAGAGACGTGTCAAGGTCAGTGTTGCGGTGACTTTTCGGGAACATCACAATAAACCCGACATAATCGGGCATTGCCTCATTGACGTAGTCAATATCGCACTCGCGGAACATTCCGCACAGTTTAATTTTGGCGCTCATTTCAGCCCTCTCAATTTGTCGAGCTTAGCCCTCTTGTCGGGAGAACGCATAAGCGCCTCGCCGATAAGAGCCGCATTTGCGCCGATTTTACGCAGACTCTCAACGTCGGCGGCATTTGTTATGCCGCTTTCGGACACGAAGATCCTGTCGGACGGCACAAGCGACCTCAGTCTCGCCGAGTTGTCCGTATCGACCGAAAATGTTTTCAGGTCGCGGTTGTTCACGCCGATTATCTTCGCGCCTATCTTGACTGCAGTCTCGATCTCGGTTTCGTCATGCGCTTCAACAAGCGCCGACAGACCCAACGAATGCGCAAGCTCCAGATACTCTTCGAGCTGCTGTTCGCTCAGGATCGAGCAGATGAGCAGCACCGCCGACGCGCCCAGTATCTTCGCCTCGTAGATCATATATTCGTTGATTGTGAAGTCCTTGCGCAGTACGGGGATTTTCACATTTCGAACTATCTCGCGGAGAAATGCGTCGCTGCCCTTGAACCAGAACGGCTCGGTGAGACAGGATATTGCCGCCGCGCCAGCCGCTTCGTATTCCTTGGAGATTTGCAAATACGGAAAATCCTCCGCGATTACTCCCTTTGACGGCGAAGCCCTCTTGACCTCGCAGATAAACGAAATTTCGCCGTCAGAAAGCGCTCTCTCAAACGGAAAACCGTCGTCTGCCGCCATTCTCTCCGCTGCGGAGCGCACCTCCGACAACGGTATTTCGTTCGCTTTTTCGGCAATGCGCTCGCGCGTTTTTGCCGCGATCTCATCTAAAATCATATCAACCTCTTATTCCAGTTCTTGGGAAATACGCACATAATTTTCCAGAGTTTTCATAGCTGCGCCGCTATCAATAGTCTCCGCAGCGAGCTTCACACCGTCCGCGATGGATATACCTTTATAAATATGCAGCGCCGCGCCCGCGTTCAGCAGCACGGAATCGCGCCCCGCCCCCGGTTCGCCCGAGAGTAACTTTCGCGCCAGCTCCGCGTTGAGAGCGGGTTCACCGCCTTTCAGCTCGCTTATATCGTGACGCTGCAAGCCGAACTGTTCGGGTGTGATCTCATATTCGGTGAACATTCCGTCCTCAAACTCGATCACTGACGTAGGCGCACCGACCGATATTTCGTCCAGCTTATCCTGTCCGTAAACTGCCATTCCGCGCTTTACGCCGAGTTTTATCAGCGCGTTTGACATAGGTTTCAGCAGCTCGGGTTTGTATACGCCGAGGAGCTGTAAATTTGCGTGAGCGGGGTTCGTGAGCGGTCCGAGAATGTTGAATACGGTCGTAATGCCGAGCTCCTTGCGGACGGAACCGACATACTTCATCGCGCTGTGGTACTTCTGCGCGAACATAAAGCACACTCCCACTTCGTCAAGCAGTCTCGCGCACCCCTCGGGCGACACGGAAATATTCACGCCGAGCGCCTCCAGACAGTCAGCTGCACCGCATTTCGAGGAAGCCGCGCGGTTCCCGTGCTTAGCGATCTTCGCGCCCGCCGCCGCGCAGACAATCCCGGATATTGTCGACACATTAATGGACTGTGCCCCGTCGCCACCGGTGCCGACGATCTCCATAACATCGCCCGCATACTTCACACGTGTCGCGCAGTCGCGCATTACATACGCGCACGCGGATATCTCGTCAGCGGTCTCGCTCTTAATGTGCAGCGCCGTGAGGAACCCTGCCGTCTGAGCTGCGGTAGTCGAGCCTGTCATAATCTCGCGTGTGACCTCTTCTGCCTCGGCGTAGGTCAGATCCTCACCACCGGCTACCTTTATAATTGTCTCTTTAATCATAATAAATTACCTCCGAAATAATGTTTTAAAAAGTTTGAAAAAGCTCAAAAAAACAATTGTCTAACTAACAAAAAAACGGTTGCTCTCTGCTGCGTTTTTCGTAATTGTAAAAAAATGTACTCAATGCCTCAAAACAGCTTTATAATAGTAAAAACAGGAAGCTAAACCGTTTGAGATCAGCTCACTTTTTTGAGCCTTTTTTGCAGTTATGTTTTCTGCCTATTTCTAAAAAATTTTTAAGCAGCTTTTTTCCATGCTGAGTGAGTATGCTTTCGGGGTGAAATTGCAGCCCGAAAACGGGGAATGTCCTGTGCTCGACCGCCATGATCTCGCCGTCGTCCGTCCACGCGGTGATCTTGAGCTCCATAGGGAAACCGTTCTCTGACGCCGCGAGAGAGTGATAGCGCGCCACGGCGATATCGCCGCCGATCCCCTTGAAGATGCGCGAATCACTGTCAAACGTGATAACGGACTTTTTCCCGTGCATGAGCCGCTTGGCGTAAGTGATCTCCGCGCCGAACGCCTCACAGATAGCCTGATGTCCCAGACACACGCCCAGAACGGGTATTTTGCCCGCCGCCGCGCGGATAATCTGCTCGCATACTCCCGCATCGGAGGATCTGCCGGGACCCGGGCTGACGATTATATGTGAGGGCGCGATCTCCATTATCTCGCTAACGGTCAGCTCGTCGTTGCGGATAACACGTATATCGGGGTCTATTTCACCGACTAACTGGTAAAGATTGTAAGAAAAGCTGTCGTAGTTGTCAATCAGAAGTATCATAATTCCGCCTCCTGTGCGATATTGAGCGCGTTAATAACTGCCTTTGCCTTGTTTATACACTCGTTAAATTCGTTTTCTGGAACACTGTCCGCGACTATGCCCGCGCCCGAGCGTACGAAAACGCGCCCGTTTTTCTTAAAGCAAAGCCGTATCGCAATCGCCGTGTCCAGATTTCCCCGAAAGTCGATGTAGCCTATCGCGCCGCCGTAGATGCCGCGCTTGTTGTTTTCAAGCTCGTTGATGATCTCGCACGCGCGTATCTTCGGAGCGCCCGAAAGTGTTCCCGCGGGGAGAACCGCGTCCACCGCGTCGAGTGCACTGAGGTCGCTGCGTATTCTGCCGCGGACTGTCGAGCCTATGTGCATAACGTGTGAATAGCGCTCGATAGACATATATTTCTCGACCTCTACGCTGCCGAATTCGGAAATTTTTCCCAGATCGTTTCGCCCTAGGTCAACGAGCATATTGTGCTCGGAAAGCTCCTTTTCGTCCGCGAGCAGCTCCGCCTCGAGCTGCTTGTCACGCTCCTCGGTTGCTCCGCGCGGACGCGTTCCCGCAAGAGGGAACGTATGCAAAATACAGTTTTCAAGCTTTACAAGTGTTTCGGGCGATGAACCTGCGACCTCCATATCGTCGCTTGAAAAGTAGAACATATACGGCGACGGATTTGTCGCGCGGAGAACGCGGTAAGCATCGAGCAGACTGCCTTCGAAATCTGCATCGAGACGGTTTGACAGTACGACTTGAAAGATGTCGCCCTCGTAAATATAGCGCTTGGCTTTCTCGACCATTTTGCAGTACTGCTCCTTGCTGAACAGCGCGCGGAAATCGCTTGTCAGTCTTGCGGCTTGTTCGGGAGCGGGCGCGCCTGTGCGTATGAGATTCACCATTTTGTCCAGATCCAACTCCGCGTTTTTGTAGTCATCTTCAACGTTCTTTGTGGAAATATTTGTAATTAACACTATTTTCTGGTGAATGTTGTCGAACGCTATTACTTTGTCAAAAAGCATGAGGTCAACGTCCTTGAAGTGCTCCTCGTCGTCCGCGTCGAGCTTCAGGCATGGCTCGCTGTACTTGATGTAATCGTAGCCGAAATAGCCGACCAGACCTCCCGTAAAACTGGGGAAGCCGTCAAGCTTCGGCGAGGTATAGCCGTTCATCAGTTCGCGGATATAGTCGGCGGGGTGGGCGGTCTGTTTGGTCTCGACCTCGCCCGTGCGGACGTTCTTCACGGTCAGTTCACCGTTCAGACAGGAAATTTCAAGTTCGGGGTCGTAGCCGAGAAACGTGTACCGCCCCCATTTTTCCTGGTTCTCGACCGACTCGAGGATATAGCAGTGTCGGCTTACGTTCTTCAGTATCCGCAGCACCTCAATCGGCGTTTTGATGTCGGACAGTATCTCCCGCTTTATCGGGATAACGCTGTAATTTGTCAGCTTTTTCGCTTCTTCCAACTTGGGGATAAGCATTTAAATCGCCCCTTTCGTGTATTAAACAATAAAAAAACCGCCCTTAAAGACAGTACAATTCTGCCATAAGGACGGAGAAAACTCACCGCGTTGCCACCTTAATTCGCGGAAAACCGCGCACTCGACGGATACAAACATATCCCAGCAATTAACGCTTGCATAACGTTGCGAAATACTCGGCGGAACTGCCTTTCCTCGCACCCTCGGTGGTCCATTTAATGTTCTGCGTTCTGCGGTACTCTCAGCGCCGACCGTTCTCTGTGAGTGCACAAACATTTTTATCTCCACGTCGTTGGTTTATAAGGGCATATTCAATTGTTTACAGGAATATTTTATCACATCGGAATTGATTTGTCAATAGGGTTATTCAAATTTTTTCTGCTTTTTTGTTCGTCTGTGTGTATTTTGTGAAATTGCAGCGGATTACATTTGTGTTATAGAAAATGCAAGAGAATTTTTAAAAAAATTTGTACAGGTTGTACAAAGGTAGCTTTGAATGGCTTTATACCGCTGCTTAATAGTATAAAGTGACCAAAACAAACCCTATATTTGTGGTAAATTAAACCAAATGAAACAAAGAAAATTCAAAAAAAAGGTTGAAAAAAAATTTTAGATGTTGTATAATAGAGTATGGAGAATTACAACCTGTGGGAGTAGTGTGCTCTGAAACACTACTTCACCATTGTAAATACTTAATGTCAGAGAGGTAATTGTTATGGCACTTTTCGATACCACGGCTTTCAGAATACTCGAACAGGGCGCTGCCGTTATGTGGCAGAAGCAGCAGATAATTCAGCAGAACATAAGCAACCAGGATACGCCGAAATACAACTGCAAGTACCTTGATTTCGGTGGTATTCTCAAAGATAAGTTGCGCGCGAATGGCACCGTCAAGAAGGAGCTTAACCTCGTTACAAGCGTGTACATAGACAAAGCTACCAGCGATCAGGGCGACCGCAACAACGTCGACAACGATGTGCAGCAGGCGGAAATGCTCAAAACACAGTATCAGCTCGAGGCAATAATAAATCAGATGAACAGCAGCTTTGCGCGCGTTAAAAGCGCAATGGTTACCAAGTAACGGTTCAGGAGGTAAATTATGGCATTTTTAAGCTCGCTTAACATTCCGCTGTCGGGCATTACTGCTCAGCGGTTCAGACTTGACATAATTTCGCAGAATACTACCAATGCGACGAATTTCTACACTACGCCCGAGGAAGCGTATAAGCGCCAGATAGTGGTTTTCGAGGAGGATAAGACCTTTAAGAAAATCCTAAGGCACCACATGGGCGAGGGAGAGGCTTATATGTACAAATATAAGCAGCTCCGCGGTGTTCAGGCGGCTAGAGTAGTTGAGGATCCGACGCCGGCAGAGCCTGTTTACAGTCCTGACAATCCCCTTGCGGACGAGTTCGGATACGTTTACGAATCAAATGTCGACGTTCAGAAAGAAGAAATGGACGCTGTCGAAGCGGAAAACTCCCTTCAGGCGTGCGTAAATATGTATGACGCGATGAAAGCGATGATACAGGCTTCGCTTGCTTTGGGCAAGGGCTGATAATTAAGCATAATAAACGATAAATTGTTCGGTGAAAGGATACATAACTATGGATTACTATATTCCTCTGCAGTCCAGTGAGACGCTCAACAGGCTTGACAGAATGTCGCGCATGCTGCGTATGCCCGATATGAATACCGGAAAAATTGAAGACTTTGACGTACAGGAAGCGTCGTTCCTTGACATATTCAAGGGAATGGTGCAGAACGTTATCGAGACGAACGAGCAAGTAGACCGCGACGCACTCGATCTGGTGCTGGGCAATATCGACGACCTCGCTACCGTTCAGGATCACATAACAAAGGCGGAAGTTGCTGTTGATTTGCTTGTTTCCGTAAAGAACGAGGTTATCAGCGCATATAATTCTATTATAAATATGCAAATTTAAATAGCGTATACAACGTTATTTTCGGAGGCATTTTGTTAAATGAATGAGAGAGTAAAAAAGGTCACTACCTTTGTCAAAGAAAAATGGACGGGCTTTTCGACGGCTGTCAAGATAATGGTCTGCGCTATCCCGGTGGCTCTTATCGCGATAATCATTATTCTGGCGGTGTTGCTGAACCATAAGGGTCAGGTCACGCTGTTTACGGGGCTTACTACCGTTGAGCAGGGCGAGATTGCGGCGGCTATCTCGGAGCTTGGCGTTACAAACGTGAGCATTAAGTCGAACGGCGATGTTGTCGTTCCCGAGGATCAGGCGGATTATCTGCGTATGCAGCTTGCGGTGCAGGGTTTCCCGAAAGACTCTTCGAACTACGACATCTGGAATGACGGCATTGACTTGTGGTCGACGGAAAGCGATAAGAACGAGGTCGCGCGTCAGCAGCGCGAGGCGCTCATTGCGTCGGCTCTGGCTAATCTGGACGCTGTAAGGACCGCTTCGGTGCGGCTTGCGCTTGCGCCTACGGATGAATACGCTATCACCCAGAAAGAGGAGGTTCCGACTTGCTCGGTTCAACTCCAACTTAAGGATGACTACGAGTTGACTTACTCGGAGGTTCGCGCAATCTACAACCTCGTTACTGCGAGCGTTTACAATCTGTCGCGGGACAATGTTACGGTCACTGATACGCAGATGCGCACCTATGACTGGGTCTCACCCGAGGAGGAGGCAAGCGCGAACGCCGATCCGTCGGGTGTCAACGTCGGAAGAAAGCGTCTTCAGTTTCAACGTGAAATGCAGCAGGCTATACAGCAGGATCTGGAGGGCTCGCTCGGCACGATCTACGGAAAGGGTCATTATACTGTCAACGTTGCGGCTTGGCTTAATTTTGACGCGAAAAAGGTCGTTAACACATATTATTATCCCGTCGATGAAAACAATACGGGTGTTCTTCAGCATAACAACAAGATACTTGAGTACATAAGCGACAAAGCGCAGGGCGGTATTGTGGGAGTTGACCCGAACGCCGATCAGTCGCCCGATTACCCGACGCTTGACGAGTTGGACGACGGCGAGAGCTTCTACTACTCAAAGGATGAGCAGCAGTATGATGTATCGAATATCATAACTACGACTGAGAAGGACGGATACGAAGTAAGCAGTCTGTCCGTTGGCGTTACGATCGACAAGGACGTAATGACGCAGAATGAACGCGACATGGTTGCGAGCGTGGTTGCGAATGCGGTCGGTACGGATATTGCAAAGGTTTCCGTATATAATACGCCGTTCGCGCTGAGAAATGACGGAACAAGTCAGGGCGACGGACCGAACAGATACATTACGCCGATTGATACTTACCGCAACGTTATGCTGTTTGTGGTCATTGCTCTTGGAATTATCCTTATCGCGCTGATAATACTGTCGCTGTTCATGAACAGAAGCCGTAAGAAGAAGATCAGACGCAGAAAGGAAGAGGCTCTCGCGGCTGCGCAGGCGGCTGCGGCTGCTGACGTATATGGCGGAGGTGCGGAACGCGAAATGCCTCAGGAAGTTGACTTTAACATTGCAAGCCTCACGGAGGAGGCGGGAAAGGAATCGCGCGAGACGATACTCAAGCGCGAAATCGCGGATTTTGCGAAGTCAAGTCCCGAGATCGTGGCTTCTATCATCAGAAATATGATGCGCGAAGAAAGCTAAAGCGCTCGTTTTACGATAAAATTCTTCGGCTGCCGCTTTAACGGACGTGCGGTGACCGTTATGGCTTAACGCCATGGGAGGAGATCAAATGCCCGGAAATGATCATAAGTCAAACAGCGAGCTTACGGCGGCGCAAAAGACGGCGCTGGTGCTTGCCTCGGTTGGCGCGGAGAACGCTTCCGCGATATACAAGCATTTGTCGGACGACGAAGTCGAGGCGATATCGGTCGAGCTTGCGAGAATGGAGTATCACCCGATCGAGGTCGTTGAGGAGACGCTTAACGAGTTTTACGAGCTTTGCTTAACGCAGAAGGTCGTTGCGGAGGGCGGTCTGGACTATGCGAGAAGCGTACTTGAGAAAGCCTTTGGAGCGGACGCAGCGAACGCGCTGCTCAACCGCATTACGAAGCAGCTTGAGACCAAGTCTTTTGATTTCGTGAGAAAGGCGGACTACAAAAATCTGTTGGCTATCGTTCAGAACGAGCACCCGCAGACTATAGCGCTTATTCTGTCTTACGCGAGAACGGATCAGGCTTCCGCTATTTTGTCGGAGCTGCCGAGAGAAAAGCGCGTCGAGGTAGTTGAGCGTATCGCGAATATGGACAGAGCGTCACCGGAGGTCGTAAAGGCTATTGAGGGCTCGCTCGAAAAGAAGTTCGCTACGCTTGCAAGCACCGATTCCATGGAGGTCGGCGGTATCAACTATGTTGCGGAGATCATGAACAATGTAGACCGCGCGACCGAGAAATACATTTTCGACGAGCTGTCCGCGCGCGATCAGAAGCTGGCAGACCTTATCAAGCAGAAGATGTTTGTATTCGAGGATATTGTCAAGCTGGATTCCAAGGATATTCAGGAGTTCGTCAAGCAGGTCGATACCAAGGATCTGGCAGTTGCTATCAAGGGCTCGACGCAAGAGGTCGCGGAGTGCATTTTCGCAAACATTTCCTCACGTGCGAGAGAAAATTTGCAGGCGGATATTGAGTATCTGCATAACGTGCGTATGCGTGACGTCGACGAGGCACAACAGCGTATCGTCGGCATTATAAGACGCCTCGAGCAAGAGGGCGCGATCACAATTTCCCGCGGCGGCAGCGACGAGATCATTGCTTAATGTCCGGTCCGAGCGCCGTGATACGGAGGGATCATTTTGGGTGTATTGAAATACAGCTCCGTCTGGTATGGCGGTGGCGGCGTGGATATCGTGAATACGCTTGATATTCCGATTCCCGAGCCGCCCGAACCTCCCGAGGAGGAGCGAGAACCCGTGCCCGCGGAAACGGTTGATGAGGATATTGACGTTGAACCGGAAGTTTCCCGTGAGGAGATACTCGCGCAGCGTGAGGCGGAGATTGCTTTGCGTGAGCGTGAGATTGAGGAACAGCAGAAAGAGCTTGCAGAACTTAAGGCACGGTACATAGAACAAGGCAAAGCAGTTATCGTTGAGGCAAAGCGCAGAGCGGAGGGCATTCTCGGCAACGCCGAACAGGAGGCTGCGGAGATAGTGAACGATGCGGAGAAGAATCGCGACGACGTTTTCATAAAGGCTCGCGCCGAGGGATACGAGCAAGGCAAAAAGGACGGAGTGGCGGCTTGTCTGGCTGCGGGACAGGGAGTTCTCGATGAGGCAAAGGAGTTCTCCGAACGCATTAACGAACAAAAAGTCGAGCTTTTCGAGCAGTATGAAAAGGAAATTTACGAGACTGTTATGGAAATCGCCAACAAGGTAACTCTCGGCAGTATGAGCGTAAAGGACGGCACTGCGGCGAAAAAGCTTATTAAAAAGGCGGCAAAGGAGTTCCGTAATACGCAGTTTATGCGTATTACGCTTGACGAGAATGGCGCGTCCACGGAACTTTCGGGTGATTATGAGTATCTCAAGGAGCTTTGCGTGGGCGCGGAGCATATTGAGGTCGAACTGCTGAAGGACGCGGTGCCGGGTACGGTCATCATTGACAATGGCGAGGAAATCACCGATGCGGGTATCCGGACGCAGCTTAAAATGATTAAAGAGCTTGGCGATGGGAAATTCCGTACAGGTGCTCCGAAAAAGCGGAAGAAGACTGCCAAGACCGAGGAAGAACCTGATTCCGAGGAATAAGTCCCCATGGAGGAAAGATATGCTGAATTTGGCTTCATTTCGGGAAGAAATCGATAAAAGCGATCTCTTCCGCTACATGGGAAAAATTGAGAAGATTGTTGGAATGACTATCGAGGCGAGCGGTCCGGCGTGTAATATCGGCGACGTGTGCCGCATTTTCTCCAAAGATATGTCATCGTACATAAAAGCAGAGGTCGTCGGCTTCAACAAAAGCAATATTTTGCTGATGCCGTACACCGAGATAGAGGGTATCGGACCGGGCAGTATTGTTGACAATACGGGCGATAAGCTCAATGTCAAGGCAGGCTGGGAGCTTGTCGGGCGAATAGTTGACGCGCTTGGAAATCCGCTTGACGGCGGTTCGGAGATAGACTATACCGACGAGGTTTCCATTACGGGAATACCCGTAAATCCGTTTACGAGACCGCCTATTCACGAGACCATAGAGCTTGGTGTTAAGGCGATCGACGGAATGCTCACCATGGGCAAGGGACAGAGAATGGGCATTTTCGCGGGCTCGGGCGTCGGAAAATCGACGCTTATGGGTATGATTGCGCGAAAGGTCAAGGCGGACGTTAATGTGATTGCGCTTGTGGGCGAGCGTGGCCGTGAGGTTCGCGAGTTTATTGAACGTGATCTTGGTCCCGAGGGTATGGCGAGATCGGTGCTGGTGGTCGCTACGTCGGATCAGCCGGCGATGATGAGGTCGAAGTGTCCGCTTACCGCTACGGCTATTGCGGAGTATTTCATGAAGCAGGGCAAGGACGTGTTGCTGATGATGGACAGCTTGACGCGTTACGCAATGGCGCTGCGTGAGGTCGGGTTGGCGACGGGCGAACCGCCTATCGCGAGAGGCTACACGCCGTCCATTTACAGTGCGCTGCCGAAATTGTTGGAGCGCGCCGGGAACTTTCCTGAGGGGTCGATTACGGGAATTTACACGGTGCTAGTTGAGGGCGACGACACCAACGAGCCTATTGCCGATACGGTGCGCGGTATTATTGACGGACATATAATTTTGTCGCGTAAGATTGCGGCGCAGAACCATTACCCCGCGATCGACATACTTTCGAGCGTGTCGCGACTTATGAGTGAGATTGCCACGCCGATGCATAAGAACGCGGCGGGACGGTTGAGAAATCTCCTTTCGCTGCATACGAGCAATTTCGATTTGATCTCGATTGGCGCGTACAAGCATGGAACAAATCCGCAGCTTGACGAGGCGATAAACAAAATCGACGCGATAAATGATTTCCTTATGCAGTCGGTAGACGAGAGCGTGAGCTTTAACGAAACCGTCAACCGTCTGGTTGAAGCGGTCGGCGATAAGAAGTAATGACGCTTTTCATTTAATAATAAGGAACGTTTTCCGTTTTAAAAGGGTGGTTTAGGTGAAGAAATTCCGGTTCTCACTGCAAAAGCTGATGGATTTCCGCGAACAGGAGCTTGACAGGCAAAAAAACACACTGTCTATGCTGCAAGCCGATCTGAGACATATTCAAGAGGCGCGGGAGCTGCTGCTCGACAAGGTCGACGAGCAGAGCGAGCAACTTGACAGAGTGTGTCGAATGGGTGCGGTCGCGTCAGAGATCGCGATGAGAAAGCGTTACATAGTTACACTTCAGCAGGAAATTCATCTGAAAGAACAGCAGGCCGTGCTGAAACAGCAGGAGATCGAAAAGCAGCTCGGCGTTGTTGTTGAGGCAACGAAAGACGTTAAGACCCTCGAAAAGCTCGAGGAAAAGCAGCTTGAGGAGTATAATCATCAGGCGGGCAAGGAGAACGAGCAGTTTATTGAGGAATTTGTAAGCGGACAGACGGTTCGCGCAGCTAATCCATAGTTATCAACGGCGTAAGCCTTGATATATAAATTATATTGACAGGAGGTGAAAGAATGGCAGTATCAATAAACATGAGCGGCAATATGCGGTCGGACTTTATGATTTCCGACGCGGCGCTCCCTCAAAGAATTGAGGAGATCGCAGAAGAGCAAGCGGGAATGTTCGCGCAGCTTTTGAGCGACATTGGAGACACAGAGAGCGACTTGGCTGTGGAAGTCGAAATGGTCGTGCAGAAGTATTCGGACATGAAAGAAGCGGGAGAACAGGCTATCTACCGCGACAAGGAGACCGGCAGGGTGTTTCCCGAGGATCCGCGAAAGCTTGCGACGCTGATACTTAAGGGCAAGGTCAAGATTTCAAATGTTCCCAGTGAGCTTATTACTCCGGAGCTTATGAAGCTTCTTATGCTGATGAAAAAGTCTACTGAGTTCCAAAAGGATGACGATGAGGACGATGATGAGAAAGATTCGTTGTTTAATCCCGTTGATGCGATCGCTGCGGAGCAGAAGTTCCAGCAGGAATTGTCCAACTCGATGCTCATGGAGCTTTATCAGATCATCGAAAAGCATAATGAGCGCGAGAGCGAGGACAAAGTGACAATGCTCGACGGTATCTGCGAGCCGATTGACGAGACGAAAACGCTGCCGTCACCGCTTACGGCGGAGCATGATATGGCGGTGGGCGAGGACGTGTTTACGCAGATGATCGATAATCTTGTTGAGACTGTTTCGGAGGAGCAGGACGAAGCCGTAAAAGAAGCGGTCGTTGAAAAAGCGGCGGCGGAGGGCGTAATTCCCGACGTAGACGTTTTTGTTCCGAGTGAGACGGTCGAGGAGAGCAAGGTTGCTGTCGACGCAGCAGACGTTGTTGACGTTCGCGTTGTTGCCGACGCTCCTATTGCTTCGAACGCTCCTGCTGCACCTGTTGTTTCCGCTGTTACGGAGACGGAAATTCCGCAGGTTGCCGTTGAGGTAAAGGCGGCAGAGCAGATCGTCAGCGAAACTCCGCAGTTCAATACGGCGGGTGAGCAGGCGGCTGCGGTTCAGACTGCGGTATCACAGAACGAGCAGCCCGCGGAGACAACTGCAACTATTCCCGTTGAGGAATTCACCGTGAAAACGGAGAAAACCGAGACAAAACCCGAGATCGCGGAGAACGCGGTCAAGGTGAACGACAGCAAAGAGCCTGTCGTCATTAAGGCGGTTACGCGCAACGATAACGTGGAGCAGCTTGACAAGACGGTTTCTGAGGAACCCAAGACGGTCAGTGCGGGAAACGAGCGTGTGAAATCGGCTGCGGAAGAGTTCGAGATGCTCAGAAGCGCAAAGGTAAGGTCGGCGGTAAAACCTGTTGAGGATAAGATTGAGGTGAAGTCCGAGATCAAATCCGAACAGACGGCACAGCCGCTTAACGCGGATCAGCCTGTTGTTTTCAAGAGAACGGACGGCAGTGAGATTGAGGTGAGACCGAGCGAGATCATTGATCAGACATCAAGACTGGTTGAAAAGGCGATCGCCGAGAACGACGAAAAGACCGAGTACAGTCTGGTGCTCAATCCCGAAGAGCTTGGCAAGATCACCGTAAAACTCACCAAGGCAGCGGACGGTGCGATATCCGTTACTGTTGCGGCTGAGAACGCGAGAACGCAGAGGATCCTTGAACAGCACAGCGACACCATGCAGGAAAATCTCCGCTCGAACGGATTAAATCTCGAGAGTTGGCAGACGGTCAACGAGCGTCAGCAAGAGACTGCGGCGCAGGACTACAACGGTAGCAGCAAAAATCCATACTTCCGTAACGACGACAACAATACCGAGGAAGAATCTGACGGCAAGTCGTTTGCGGACATTATAGCTTCGATGTAAGCTGAACTATTATAATTAAGAAGGAGGAGAGTACATGGCGGATTATTTAGGCGCTCTTACGTCGGCGGATCAGATGAAAGCCAACTACGAGAAGTACAGAAACAGGTACAAGGATTCTAACGAAGAGCTTGTCAATTCCGAGACGTTTCTGAACCTTATGGTTAAGGAGATGACCAATCAGGACCCGTTGGAGCCTACATCAAACACCGAGTTCGTTGCGCAGCTTGCTCAGTTTACACAGTTGACCTACGCGCAGGATTCGAGCAAGTTTGCAATGGCGAATTACGCAGCTACTTTGGTCGGAAAAGTCGCTACCGGTTCTAAAATGGACGGCGCGGATCTTGTCACCAAAACGGGCGTTGTCGAGTCGGTAACTCAATCGGGCAACACTTATATGGTGCGTATTGACGGGATAGAGTTTGACATCAAGAAGATCACCGCTGTTAAGGATAAGGATTCTGCGGGTATTGAGGGTATTTCTTCAAACACCTTGGCGAACACGATCGCACAAGCGGCGGGTATGGTCGGAATGTATGCGACGGTAGATCTCGGCAAGGACGATACGACCGGAGTGACTGCAAAGAAATCGGGCTTTATTGATTCTATCAAGGTTAAGGACGGCAAGGTCACGGCGGTCATCATTGATCCTGACGGCGAGTGGAAGATCGAGCAGCCGTTGGATAAAATCGTTGAGGTCACCTTCGCGACCGTAGTTGATGAACCCGATGACAAGACGGATGTCGACAAGCCTGATGAAGATGACGGCAATAAGGAGACGGAGAGCTCCGAGGGGGCTTAAGCCCGTTTTTGAGCAAGGAGGCTTACAATGCTGATAAGCGAGTATTTAGCGCTCCGCAATCAAATCAGCGTTACCACCGGAAACCCTATCGGCACGGGAAATGTTATACGGCAGGACGTCACCGAACAGGGGGGCAGCTTTGCCGAGGCGTTACAGCAAAAGCTCGCGGAAAAGCAGGGCGTGGAATTTTCAAAACACGCGATGCAGCGGCTTTCGGATCGCAGCATAGACATTACAGAGGGCGATACCCTCGAACGGCTGAATAAGGGCGTTGAGATAGCTGCCGATAAGGGCAGCAGCGAAACCTTGGTTCTTGTGGACAGAAACGCGTTTGTTGTGAGCGTGAAGAACAACAAGGTTATTACTACAATTCCGCAAGAGGAATTGCTGGGTAATATTTTTACAAACATTGATTCTACCGTGATCGTATGAACGGACCTTCGGGAATTCATTGTGGGGCTTGCGACTGAAGCTCCGCTCACGGAGAAAAACAACTAATTTGGAGGTCAAACTAATGGTTAAATCACTTTATACCGGCGTATCGGGTCTTAAGACCCACCAGCAGAGAATGGACGTTATAGGCAACAACATCGCAAACGTCAACACGGTCGGCTATAAGACCGACGTTGTTACTTTTGCGGACGTTTACTATCAGACGAAACGTTCTCCCTCCGCCGGTACTTCCACACTCGGCGGCGTTAACCCCAGACAGGTAGGTTACGGCGTTAAGGTAAGCAGCGTTGCGGCGAATATGACCCAGTCCGGCTACACACAGTCCGATAAGACGACCGACCTGGCGCTCGACGGCGAGGGATTCTTTCAGTTGATGGACGGCGCGGGAAATATCGTGTACACCAGAGCCGGCAACTTCTTCATCGATGACGACGGTTATCTCGTAAATGCTGACGGTTATCATGTTCTCGGTGTTACAGGCGAGAGCCAGAACGTATCGGCAAGCTCGGATATAATCCGTATAACCGCTCCCGCAACCAACGCCAACCGTTCCTCCGCTACCAAAATGGTAAACGGCACGAACGTTACTCTTACCGTTGACGCTCCCTCCGAGTATACAAATATGACGGTTTCTTTCCAGCACGCGGAGTATCCGTATTCCACCTACGCGAACAACATTCTGACGCTGTTCATCAATACCGATCAGCAGTATAATTCGCAGGAGGAATTCGACCTCGCGATACAGAAAGCGCTCCAGACGGGCGGCGTTACGCTGCCCGATGACGTTGAGCTGAGCCTTACGTTCGACGAGATACCAAATGACTATCTTGCGGCAGCGGGCAGTAACGACGTTCAGGATATCATATTCTCGACGACCGAATCCACCGCGCGTTACCACTATTCCGAGACTGCGGGCGGCAAGGAAATGCACGCATATATGGACTTCTCGGTGAACGAAAACTCTACCAGCGACAAGGTAAAGCTTGCGTATGACAACACAATGACGCAGTCTGCGACCGCAAATTATGCCGACGGCTTATGGACTATCACAGTGCGCCAGGATACTACCGCTGCGGATATCAACCAGGCAATAAAGACGTTTATGACCGATAATCCCGACATAGACGTAAACGAGCTGAAGTGCACGGGCTATACGATACCGTCGGGTCTTGACAAGGCAGCGGTTCTGACCGCGTTTGCGAACGGTACTGTTCCTGCTGATGCAGAAAACGCATTTGTTGAATGCAATAGTACCAGCAGTACCGTAGGCAATTACAATGCGGAAGCGTCTTTGCTTGGTGTAAAGCAGGGCGCAGGCATTACTGGAGCGTTCGACCTCAAGGTACAGGAAGAGGGCGAGTTCTCCAAGAACTACAAGATCACATTTGCTTACAAGACCGGCTACGGCGCGACAAGCGCGGTTTGGGATGAAAACAACCTCACGATCAACATTTGCCCCGATTCTACGGTTTATGATGTAAACCAGGCTATCAAGGACGCTGCGAACGGCAACGATAAAAAGATTATCAAGTTCAACAATATCAACGGTCTGGCATACGGCTATGGTCCGAACGGTAAGGCAACTACCTCGGTGGCTGTTGACGATCAGGGCAACACAGTGACAACGGTTACTACCGAGTATAACGCAGGTTATTATACTGTTTCGGTAAACGGCGGCGCTGCTGTTTGGTATGATAAAAACGGACGTGAGATCGCCGGTGATCCGGGTAATCAGCGCGATGAGAAGGTCGGCGACACCAACATCTGGAACGTCGGCGTTAGAAACAAGTTCTTCGGCGGCAACCCTGCGGTTACTCCCGAGGGCGGCAAGGACTCCTTCTTCACCAAGACCGCAAAGAGCCTTTCCACCTTCAATCTTCAGGACGGTCGTCTCGGTTCGGAGCAGCCGCTGAAGTCCATTACCGACCTAATTATCCAGAACGACGGTACGATTATCGGCTATCACGCGGTTCACGGTTATATGACCCTCGGACGCGTTGATATTGCGCTCTTCGACAACCCCAACGGTCTTGCCAAGGTCGGCGGCACGAACTTTAAGGAGACAGTCGCTTCGGGTCAGCCCAGAGTTTGCATCGCAGGTCAGGACGGCGCGGGTCTTGTGCTCAGCGGTTCGCTTGAGATGTCCAACGTTGACCTCGCGGATGAATTTACAAATATGATCTCCACCCAGAGAGGTTATCAGGCAAACTCCCGTGTTGTAACGGTTTCCGATACCATGCTTGAGGAACTGCTCAGCCTTAAGAGATAATTAACAGCATTAACTAAGTGACTACGGCTCGCCGCAGATCGGCTGCGGTCTGCGGCAGTGAGTCGATTTTTGAGGATATTATGATATTTTTAACTAAACTTGACGGCAAGGTTTTTATGCTGAACGAGGATCTCATTGAAACGGTAAACGAAACGCCCGATACGGTTATCGTTCTTGAAAACGGGCACAGCTACATAGTTCGCGAAAATATGAACGAGCTGCAAAATAAAATTCTGGAAAATACCAGGCTTCATAGAAAGGCGCGTCTGCGTTGGCGCGACAAGAACAATGGACCTTTGACATAAAAGATCCCTGCGGCGAACGGATTCGCCGGGAGCAAATACATTACATATAAAAACACAGAAGTGAGGGATATGTTTTGAATTTATCAATTATTATTGGTTGGGTCATATCTTTTGGACTGGTCGTATTCGGTATCGTCTTTGATATGGAAAAACTGAGTGTAGATATGGGCTTGATGATGAACTTCGTCGATGTGCAGTCGCTCCTTATCACGGTCGGCGGTACCATCGGATGTCTTATTGCCTCGTTCCCGATGTCCTATCTGAAAGGCGTGGGCAAGCGTCTCGGTTTGGCGGTAAAACCCAAAAAGTACGATCCCACAAAGTATATCACAGAGATCGTCGAGTACGCGCAGGTAGCGCGTTCGAGAGGTCTGCTGGCGCTTGAAGAGAGTGCGAACCAGTGCCAGGATCCGTTTATGAAGTCCAGTCTTATGATGATCGTCGATGCGAACGACCCCGAAAAGGTTCGCGGAATGCTGGACGATACCATAATGTTTATGTGTGAGCGTCACGATCAGGGTCGTGCGTTCTTTGAAAAGGGCGTTTCGATCTTCCCCGCGTTCGGTATGCTGGGTACGTTGGTCGGACTTATCAACATGCTTAAAGGTCTGGACTTGTCGACAGGCGACACCTCGGCGCTTACGGGCGGTATGGCGGTCGCGCTTATCACGACGTTCTACGGCTCTCTGTTCGCGAACGTAGTGTTCGCGCCTATCGCAAGCGCGTTGCAGAATGTCCATAACGACGAGCTTTTGTGTATGCAGATAATAGAGGAGGGCGTTCTCGCGATAGCGGGCGGCTCCAACCCGAGATATATCCAGGAGAAACTTGAGTTTATGCTGCCGAAGAGCCAGCACGCAGCGGACAAAAAGTGACTACAAACGAACAAAACAGACGGCTGTTACATAGTTGTTTTGTATAATTTTCATAATAATCTCATTTTCACATAAAAAAATCGAAAAAAGTATTTGCATTTTGTGTGGATTTATGGTATAATTACTTAATGGATAGCTATGTTTGCAGAAAGGAGTGCTGAAGTATGGCAAAGCTGCCGCCTAAAAAACCGGAAGGGAACTCGCAGGAATGGCTTAATACGTATGCGGATATGGTTACGCTGTTGCTTACGTTCTTTGTTATGCTGTTCGCATGCTCAAATCTTGATGAAACTAAAATACAATACTTCGTTCAGGCGTTCCAGATGCGCGGAAAGGTCATAAACACTGTCGTTGACAAGCCTAACGACAATGACACCGACAGCGACGGCGGAAACGATGATGATCTTAATCCAGGCGGCGGCGAGGGTGATATGCCACAGAGCTACGCCGAGCTTTATCAGTACTTCGCCGAGTATGTTGAAAACAACAATCTTTCGGACAACATTTCGGTTCAGGACAGCGCGGCGTATTTTACGATCCGCTTTAATTCGCAGGTGTTCTTCGACGGTGACAGCTATGTGCTGAAACCCGAGGGAAGAAAGATTATAAACGATATCTGCCCCGCGCTGCATGCAATGAACGATCATATAAGAACGCTTACGGTAACCGGTCACACCTCGGCGGGAACTTCCGCAGTAAGCGACTGGTCACTGTCTTCGCAGAGAGCGGCGAGCGTACTTAACTACATGGACATCAACATAGGCGGCGAAGCGTATTCGGTAGGCTACGAGGTTCTTCCTCAAAGTAAGTACCGCGCCGAGGGTTACGGCAACACGTCTCCGCTCTATCCGAATGATGATCCGAAAAATCGCCGCGTTGAGATGCGGCTACTGAAAGAGGATCTGGATGAGACGGATCCAAAGGTGCTTATGGATATGCTTAACCATGACTATCACTTGGGAGCAACTCCTTTCGACGTCAACAAAAAGCCGAATCCCGATTATGAAAATTTGCCGGAGGGTTCTGTTGATAAGATCATCGGCTTTATTAACGATAAGTACAACGGCGGCGGATCAACGCAGAACGGTGTAATGGGTCCCGGCGCGGTTGACGGAGATCGATTTATCGCCTCGACCGAAAGCGGAGGAGGTACGGACAGCGGTGCCGAGGAAAACGGCGGAGATAAGTCCGAATAAAATTTACGCAGAGGTGATATAGTTGGCTGACGTATTAACACAGGCGCAGATAGATGAGATGCTGAAAAGCGTCGCAATGGGCGCTGAGCCTTTGGTTACGAAAACAGAGGAGGCGCAGGTCAAGGAATACGATTTTCGTGCTCCCAAGAAGTTCACCAAAGAGCAAATTAAAATTCTTGAGAGTATTTTCGAGAACTACGCGCGATTGCTTTCTTCATATCTCACGGGTAAGCTGAGACTATACTGCCGTGTTAGCCTGTTGAATATTGAGGAGCAGCGGTACAATGAATTTAACAACGCTCTGCCCGATTATGTAATAATGGGTATGGTCGATCTCGGTATCAAGAACGATGAGATCAGCGAGACGGATGTTATCGTTCAGGTTTCCAATCCGGTTACATATACCATGATCGACAGACTGCTGGGCGGCAAAGGTGAATACACTGATGTTACACGTGATTTCACCGAGATCGAAATAACGATAATGACGGATATTATGCGGTCGTTCGCGGATCTTCTCAAAGAGCCGTGGCTGACGCACATAGATCTTGAGCCGAGACTTATCGGAATTGAAACGAACTCCAGGGTTGTTCAGACGATCGGTCACGAGGACACGGTAATCATTGTTGCCCTTGAGGTTGAGATAAACAGTCAAAAATCTATAGTTTCCGTTTGCATTCCGGCGATAAATCTTGATGAAATAATGGGCAAGTTTATTCCGAGATACTCGGGATCGCGCAGAAAGACCGATGCTGCGCGAGAGGCGGAGCGTCGGGACAGCATAATGACGGGTATCAGCACGACGGATCTTATCGTTAAAGCGGTTCTCGGAGAGATCAATCTGGATATGTACGAGGTGCTCACGCTGCAGGTCAATGACGTTATCCCGCTTGACAAGAAAATCAGCGAAAACATCATGGTTAAGGTTGGTGAAAGGAACTGGTGTGACGGCAAGCTCGGAACATACAATAATAAAAAAGCAGTTATGATCGAAAATTTTATAGAGAATTGAGGTATAGTTACTGATGGCTAATGGAAATGACGAGAACATTGAGTTTAACTCGTACGAAATTGACGCGGTCGGCGAGATTCTTAATATAAGCATGGGTTCGGCGGCAACGGCAGTTTCAGAGCTTCTTAATGCAAAGGTTTGGATAACCACCCCTAAGGTCAATGTAGTCAATGTCGGCGATCTGAACTACGACAATCTTGAACCGGCGATATGCGTGAAGATCGTCTATGTGGAAGGTATTACCGGTCTGAACATGATGGTTCTCAAGCAGAATGATGTTCAGCTTATTTTGAATCAGCTGTTGGGCAATCCCTTGGTAATTGACCCCGATTTTGAGTTTGATGAGATGAGCATAAGCGCTGTCAGCGAGATCATGAACCAGATGATGGGCGCGTCGGCTACTGCGCTTTCCGACTTGCTCGGAATGACGGTCGATATATCCGTTCCGACTCCCTACATTATCGAAAAGGCAAGTTTTGGCGATCTTTGCGAAATGGATGCGAGCGAGACGGTGGTTGCAGTCACGTTTAATCTGACGATTGACGGTGTTATGGAAAGTGAGTTTATGTCGGTACTATCGTTGCCGTTGGCTAAAACTCTTTCCAGTAAGATGATCGAGAAATTCCAGGTTGCTGAAGAGGAACAGGCTGCAGCGGCATCTGCGCCGACACCTGCTCCTGCTCCCGCAACGGCTCCCGCACCTGCACCCGTGCAGGCGATGCCTCAGATGCCGCAGATACCTATGGGCGAAATGCCGCAGCAGCCTATGTATCAAATGCCGCCTCAGGGAGGCTATGGCTATCCGAATCAATACGCGGCATACGGAGCTTATCCTCCGCCTCCTCCCCCTGTTAATATCCAAAATGCTCAGCTTCACCAGTTTGACGCAATGGATTTCGGTATTCCCGCAGACCAGAAGGACAACCTTAAACTTTTAATGGGCGTTCCTCTTGAGATAAGCGTGGAGATTGGCACGGCGAAACGCAAGGTAAAAGATATACTTGAGTTTACACAGGGTACGATAATCGAGCTTGAACGTCAGGCAGGCGCTCCCGTTGACATTGTGGTAAACGGAAATCTTATCGCCCGCGGAGACGTCGTTGTTATCGACGACAACTTCGCTGTAAGAATTACGGAAATTGTCAAGTCGAAGTTTATGGACAGCCTTGGCAAGGAATAAAATAAATTATAAACCCTTAAATAATTTATCAAGGAGAGAAGATAATGGACAAGAAGATTTTACTGGTGGACGATGCGGCTTTCATGAGGATGCTTATCAAGGATACTTTGACCAAGAACGGCTATACTAATATCCTTGAGGCTGCCGATGGCGCTATTGCATGCGAGATCTACGCTGCCGAGAAGCCCGATCTCGTTATCATGGATATTACCATGCCTAATAAGACAGGTATTGACGCGTTGAAGGACATAAAGGCAGGCGACCCTATGGCTAAAGTAGTTATGTGTTCCGCAATGGGTCAGGAGGCAATGGTTGTCGAGGCTATAAAGCTCGGCGCTCTGGACTTTATTGTAAAGCCTTTCAAGGCTGACAGAATTCTCCAGACTGTAAAAAAGGTACTCGGCTGATTTCTGCATATTACACAGGCGGGGAAATTTACCCGCCTTTTGGCGTTTTTTTCGGACGGTTTGGGAAATTTCGGTTATATGCCGACCGAAAAATCGTGTGATAGACGTTAAGGAGGCGTAGGTTTGGAATATTTTCAAATGATAATGGCGCTTATCGGTGTTCTGGCGCTGGTATTTGTGCTGTTCTGGATAATGAAAAAGTTCAACGCCCGCGTTTCCGTGTACGACAGCAAGAATATGAAAATTCTGGAGCGCATAAATCTCGGTCCCGACAAAATGATGCTGTTGGTGAGCGTTTGCGGCAAGTGTATGGTGTTGGGCGTAACGTCGAGCCATACCGAGAAGATATGCGATCTTGAGCAGACCGAAGAGGAACTGACCGCGGCGGTCGATGAAATTCCGTCGTTCAAGGAGAGCTTCAAGACGGTGCTGGACAATATGAAACGGAAAAAATAACGGAGGTAGAGTTTTTGATAAAGCGTTTATTTGAAACGGATAAAAAGCTCGTGCTGAAGTTTGCCGTTTCGCTTTTTTTGACAATACTTTTTGCGTTTGTTTTTGCGGGCGCAACATCATACGCGGCGGCAAACTCCGATACATCGACAAGCGTTTCCGAGAGCAGTTCCGGCAGCGCCGACTCTGACAGCTCGGATACGTCGGGTTCGGGTGACTCCGAAAGCAAACCGCAGGCGGGGGAGTATCTGGATACTTCCGACCAAAATGTGGGCAGCGACCCGGGATCCTCATTATTACAGCAGATAGTCGGCGTGGACGCGTCGCAGCCGTTGGAGATTATCATTTTGCTGACGCTGATAGCGCTTTTGCCGTCAATGCTCATTATGATGACATGCTTTGCGCGTATCGTCATCGTTCTGGGTTTTCTGCGCAGCGCGATGCAGACGCAGAACACTCCGCCGAATATGGTGCTGACGGGTTTGGCGTTGTTTCTGACGATATTCATTATGGCTCCTGTTTTCGGCGAGATAAACGAGATCGCTTATCAGCCTTACGCCAACGAGGAGATTACGACGCAGGAGGCTCTGGAGCGCGCTTCGGTGCCGCTGAAGAAGTTTATGCTCGCGCAGACGACAAACGACGATCTTCAGTTTTTTGTGGATCTTTCCAAAACAGAGGTTCCCGAAGGCGGAATGACGGACGAATACAAGGAGAATGAGTTGTCGCTGACTGTCATAATCCCGTCGTTTATGATAGGAGAGCTGAAAAGGGCTTTTCAAATGGGCTTTATGATCTTTCTGCCGTTTTTGATAATTGACATCGTTGTCGGTTCGACGCTTATGTCGATGGGTATGATGATGCTGCCGCCCGCGATGATCTCAATGCCGTTTAAGATACTGGTGTTCGTGCTGGCGGACGGCTGGAACCTGATGATAGGATCGATAGTTTCAAGCTATAATTTGTAGCGTGGCTGAGAGGATTTTGCTATGACACAGGATACTGTAATGGAGATAATTCACGAGGCAATAATGCTGGCGTTCAAGTTGGCGCTGCCCGTGCTGCTTGTGGCAATGATAGTGGGTCTTGTTGTCGCTATTTTACAGGCTGCGACACAGATCCATGAGCAAACGATCTCTTTCGCGCCGAAGGCGGTCGCGGTGGGGCTTACGCTTTTTTTCCTTGCGCCGTGGATGACTAACGAATGCATTGATTTCGTCAATTTCATCTTTGAGAAGATGGCGCAGACCCCGATAACATAGAGGTCGCGCTGTGTCGGAAGTATGGACGATAATAGAGACGAATTTTATCGTTTTGATAATGGTGCTCATGCGCGTGACAGGTATCTTTACCTTTAACCCGATATTCTCGCGGAGAGGAGTTCCGAACACGATAAAGGTCGGCGCGTCGCTTCTGCTGGCTGTCGTAATGACGGCTGCGGGAGATTTTGATTACACCATGCCTGCGGGATTGTTCCCGTTTGTGTTTGATATGGCGAAGGAGCTGCTTATCGGGGCAATTCTGGGATTTTTTGTAAACCTTATGCTCCAAGTTTTCTCAATGGCGGGCGAGGTCACGGATATGCAGCTTGGTTTGTCAATGGCAAAAAGCTACGATCCTACTTTCGGAAACGCGGGCTTGAGCACGCAGTATTACAGCTACTGGTTCATGCTGTATTTCTTTGCGGTTGGCGGACACTTGAGTTACATTCAGTTGTTCGCAATTTCCTACGAGAGTATTCCTATGGGGTACACGAGTTTTAATATAAATATTCTGTACGTTCTGGTGCGTTATTTTCAGACGGTGCTTACGCTCGGTTTGAAACTCGCGATGCCTGTTATAGCCGCTTCGCTGATAACCGAGTTCTGCATTGGCGTGTTGATGAAGGCTGTTCCGACTATTCACGTTTTCGTGTTGAATATTCAGATAAAAATGCTTATGGGCTTTGTCGTTCTGGCGGCAAGCTGCAGCGTTGTCAGCGAGTTCATGGATAAGATAATGGGCATTATGTTTGGCAGACTGAACGAAATTATTGAGGGTTGGATAGTTTAGACAAATAGTTAGCCTTGATATATAGCCGTGAAAAGGAGTGGTGGATCTGGCAGGCGAAGAAAAAACCGAAAAAGCCACCCCGAAAAAGCGGCGGGATCAGCGGAAAGAGGGTAACGTACTCCAGTCAAAGGAGATAGTTACCGCAGCGTCGGTGCTCGGAATATTCGCGTTCGTGCGGCTGCTGGCGGGGTTTATGGTAAAAAATCTGCTTTCGTTCAGCACGTTCATCTTTGAGGACAGCGCGACCTACGACATAAACGCGGAGAGCTTTATGCCGCTCATAATACGAATGGTAACGCTGTTCGTTATGGTCGTCGGACCGGTTTGCGCTGTCGCGATGCTTCTGGGAATTATTCCGACTGTCGCACAGACGCGCGGATTGTTCACTATGAAAGCGCTGAAGCCCAAATTCTCGCGGCTCAATCCGTTGGAGGGCATAAAAAAGCTGTTTTCAATGCAGGCGATAGTCGGCATTCTGAAAGGGCTTATTGAGGTCATTGTTATCGCGTATCTTATTTACAGCGAGATATCTGACCGTATGCCCATAATTTTGTCGCTTGTGGATACGGGTATCATGCAGGGATTGGCTTATATAGGGCTGTCCATTTTCGACATGGTAATGCTGATATGTATTTTGCTGGTGTTTGTTGCCGCGGGTGACTTTCTGTTCCAGTGGTGGCAGTTTGAGAAAAAGCTCAAAATGTCAAAACAAGAGATCAAGGAAGAGTTCAAGCAAATGGAGGGAGACCCGCAGGTCAAGTCTAAGATCAAGCAAAGGCAGCAGCAGATGGCACAAAGCCGTATGATGCAGGAGGTTCCCTCCGCGGACGTTATCATTCGTAACCCCACGCACTTCGCGGTGGCGCTTCGGTACGATCAGGATAAGAACCGCGCGCCCGAGGTCATAGCCAAGGGCAAGGACTATCTGGCGATGAAGATCGTGGAGATAGCCGAAAAGAACGATGTAATGTGCATTGAGGACCCGCCGCTCGCGAGAACGCTGTACGCGGAGGTCGATATCGGACGGGAAATTCCGATTGAATTATACAACGCGGTCGCGGAAATTCTTACGACCGTTTACCGCGAAAAAAATAAGAGTTTACATGCATAAAATAACAAAAGAAAGGGCGTGAGAATATGGGCATGATAAGAAAGATCCTCAGCAACTCCATGGTTCTGTTTGTCATTTTCATAGTTCTCGCTATCATCATTCCGCTTCCGCCGGCTTTGCTGGACTTTATGATCATGCTGAATATAGCGCTTTCGCTGATCATTCTGATAATGACGATGTTCATTAAAGAGGCGCTGGAGTTCTCGGTTTTCCCGACTATCCTGCTGCTTTCTACGGTTCTGCGTTTGTCGCTGAATATTTCTACGACAAGAGGTATACTTCGAGAGGGGTATGCGGGAGAGGTTATCAAGGCGTTTGGCAACTTCGTAATGGGCGGCGACGCTATCGTCGGATTTTTGATATTCATAATCATAGTTCTGGTGAACTTTATTGTTATTACCAAGGGCTCGGAGCGCGTATCCGAGGTTGCGGCGAGATTTACGCTGGACGCTATGCCCGGTAAACAGATGGCGATTGACGCTGATCTGAACTCGGGTCTAATAAACGAGGAGGACGCCAAGAAGCGCCGTTCAAATATTCAGCGCGAAGCGGACTTCTACGGCTCAATGGACGGTGCTACAAAGTTCGTAAAGGGCGACGCGATAATGTCTATCATCACGACGCTTGTGAACCTCATAGGCGGCGTTATCATCGGAATGGTGCGCGGCGGCGGTGATTTCAACACCATTCTCAACACATATTCGTTGGCGACGGTCGGCGACGGTCTGTGCTCGCAGATACCCGCGCTGCTCATCTCCGTGGCTACGGGTATGATCGTAACGCGCGCGGCAAGCGACGACAGCCTTATGAACGACATCAAATCGCAGTTCACCGCGCAGCCGTTTGTTCTGCTGATCGCGGGTATGGTAGTGCTGGTTATGATGGTTATCCCGGGATTTCCGTGGTATGTGCTGCTGGTTCTCGGCGTTGCGCTGATTGCGGGCGCTGTTCTGCTTGACAGAAACAAGAAGAAGATGGCAGAGCTTGAGCTTGCTCAACGAGCCAAGGCGGAACAGGCCGAGCTTGACAAGCCGAAGACCGACAACGATTATTACCGTGACATTGACAACGTTTTCAAGCTGCTGAACGTCGAGCCGATAGAAATGGAATTCGGTTATTCGCTGCTGCGGCTAGTCGATGAAAAGAGCGGCGGTAACTTTATCGACCGTGTGGTCATCTTCCGAAAGCAGTTCGCTATGGATATGGGTATGGTCATTCCGTCCGTGCGAATGACGGATAACCCCGAGATAAATCCCAATTTGTATATTATCAAGATAAAGGGCGAGGAGGTTGCGCGCGGCGAAATTCTGGTAGACCATTATCTGGCGCTGGACAGCGGCGACGTTACCACGCAGATAGAGGGTATCGACACGGTAGAACCCGCGTTCGGGCTGCCCGCGAAGTGGATAAGCGAGGATAAGAAGATAATGGCGGACGTTGCTGGATACACGCTTATCGACCCCGTTTCCGTTATGATAACGCACTGGTCGGAGATCATGAAGCGGTACGCCCATGAAATGCTCTCACGTCAGGACGTCAACACGATGATCGAGAACGTCAAGAAAACCAACCCGATTGTTGTGGACGATCTTATACCGAAAGTTATATCTGTGGGATATTTACAGAAAGTATTGGCGAATCTGCTTAAAGAGGGCATTCCGATACGAGATATGGAGACCATTCTTGAGACGCTCGGTGACCACACCAACGTGCTCAAGGATATCGACATTGCGACAGAATATGTTCGTCAGTCGCTCAAGCGCACCATTACGCACCGTTTCGCCGAGGCGAATTCGCTACGCGTGATAACACTTGACACACAGATCGAGGATATGATCGTAAGCTCGGTGAAGAAGAACGAACAGGGCAGTTATCTCGCGATGGCTCCGGATCTCATTCAGAGTATAGTCGCGGCGACCAACGAAGAGATTGACAAGATAAAGGACGTTATACCGACTGTAATAATTTTGACATCGCCCGTAGTGAGAATTTACTTCAAGAAGCTGACGGAGCAGTTCATTTCAAATATAACCGTGCTTTCGTACAGCGAGATCGACGCTTCAGCGCAGATACAGGCGATAGGAAATATTTCGCTTTCGACGAGGGTTATGGCGGGATAAAAGTATACTGCCTATGATAATTCCCGATATTATTACCGAGAGTAGAGAGGTGGGTGGCGCAATAAATGGAAAATAATAATTCCGAGCAGATCGCTCTGTACAAGCAAAGCGGCGATATTGCGCTCCGCAATGAAATCGTGCTCAATAATATGGGATTGGTGCGCTCGTGTGCGATGTCCATGCGTAATATGTACGTCAAATTCGGTGAGACCGACGACGTTATCAATGAAGGCGTACTGGCGCTTATGGACGCGATCGAGAGTTTCGATCCCGCTAAAGGCGCAAAATTTGAAACGTATGCCTCACTGAAAATACGGGGCGCTATCATCGACTATATCCGACGTCAGGACTGGATACCGCGAAATGTAAGAAAATTTGCCAGAACACTTGACAAAGCAAACAGTATGTTGTATAATTTAAATGGAAAAGTGCCTACTACCGCAGAGTTGGCGGAGTACCTCGGAATAGATGAGGACAAACTTTTAAAGCAAATGGCGGAGTGCTCGTGCACGATAACGCTCTCGTTTGAGGAACTGCTCTACGAGGACAATATCGACGAGCCTTCGGTTGACGTGCCGTCCGACAGCGCGCTGCTCCGCGAGGAACTGAGCAGAGAGCTTGTTTCGGCGGTGGATGATCTTCGCGAAAAGGAGCGGCAGGTCATCACGCTTTACTACTATAAAAATATGAAATATTCTGACATTGCAAAGGCGCTTGGAGTTTCCGAAAGCCGCGTTTGTCAGATACATACAAAGGCTGTCTTGCTGCTTAAGGCAAAGCTCGAGCCGTACATTAAAGGAGGAACCGTATGAACAGAGGATATTATTATGCTTGTAACGGAATGATAATAAATCAGCGCCGACTGAATACCATAGGCAACAACCTTGCGAACGCGAGCACTGCGGGTTACAAGCGTGACACGCTTCTGGTTGACAGATTTGACGAGCACATGATACTTGTAAAGCACCGTCAGGAGCTTTCGGGAACGTTCGGTCATACTTACGTCGATTCCACCTATACGGACTTGGAGCAGGGCTTTTTCGAGCAGACCGAATCCCCGTTTGACGTTGCTATCTGGGGCGACGTTTACTTCAACATCGCGGGATACAATGGTCAGACGATGCTGACGAGAAACGGCAACTGGGAGCTTGATGACGAGGGCTATCTGGCACTTTCAAATTCGGGACGCGTCCTTGGCGAGAACGGCGAGATCTACATCGGAAACAAGGATTTCGTTATCGACGTTGACGGCAGAATTTACCAGACAAACGATCAAGGCGAGCGGGAACTTATCGACAGGCTGGCGCTCAGCTACATAGACCCGAACGCGGACGTTGCCAAATTCGGCGCGAATTTGTTTTCGTCAGTGAACGCACAGCCTGTTCCCGCCGACCTGAGATTTGACATAGTTCAGGGTTCGCTGGAGCGTTCGAACATTGACTACAATTACGAGCTGACAATGATGATGAACGCGAGCAGACTGTTTGAAACCAACAGCAAAATACTGCAGATTCACGACAAAGTAAATCAGTCGACAGCATCGCTGTGCAAGAAGGCTTAAGGGAGGATAACCAATGAACATATCGTTCCACACCGGCAAATCCGCGATGATAGCGCAGGCTAAGGCGCTCAACATCTACGGAAACAACATTGCGAACGTGAATACCGTAGGATATCAGACTATCCGTCCGTCCTTCGCGGACTGCATTTACGACGTGCAGAGAGAGCCGCAGCCCGACTGGCAGACGGGTCATGGTACATATATCCAGAAAACCGATCTGATGTTCAGCGAGTCGCACTTCCAGTATACAGAGCGTCCGCAAGACTTTGCGATAGCGGGCGAGGGTTTCTTTGCGGTCGAGGACCGTTGGGGTGACGTTAGTTACACGCGTGACGGCGCATTTGCCATAACACAGGTTGACGGCGAGTGGTATCTGGTGTCGAGCTCGGGTGAATACGTTCTTGACTATGACAAGAACCGCATTGTGGTGCCGTTTGAAGAGATCAACAAGTACACCGTTAAAAACAGTATCGACTGGAACGCAGTAAGTCAGCAGATCGGAACGTTCACTCTGAACAATGTTGACGGACAGAGCATTCGTTACACATACAACGGTGCGGGTTCAATAACAAACGATGATGGCACGGTGATCCCTGATCCTGCTGCGGTTGAGGATCCTAATAAGGATTTCACCGCTCCGGACGAGACGATCCCCAGTTCCGCAGTGTTAAGTTCGGCGGACGGGTATTTCGCGGTGCGCGACGATTACGGCAAGGTGAACTACACCCGCGACGGAGTGCTCTCCATAATGGAGTATGAGGGCAAGTGGTATCTCGGTTCATCCGAGGGCGAGTATGTGCTCGACAGCAATATGAACGCGATCGAGCTGACGTTCAGCGCTCCGACTTTCGCCGACGTTGACGAAAGCGTATTCAGCCGTGTTCAGTATAATGACGAGGGGCAGTATTTGGTGCGCAATTCCGAGGGCGCGGAGTCGTTTGAAACGATAGAAAATCTTATCGTTGCCGAGGACGGCGGAAAGTACTATCTCGCGGGCGCGAGCGCCGAGGGCGAGCCTGTTCCGTATATACTTGACAAATTCGGCAGCCGTATTGAAATTTCTCCAAATATCGGCGATTATTACAGCATTGATTGGGAGAATGTTCAGCAGCGTGTGGGAGTGTTCCGGTTTGCGAATCCCGCCGATTTGACTACCGACGACCGTACCCGCTATGAGGGAGTTGGCGCTGCTAATCAGAACATTGTAAAAAATGTTGACGGTTCAAATATTACGCTCGGCAACGCGGACGGATTTTTTGCGGTGCAGGGCGCGGACGGGACTACGAGATACACGCGCAACACGGGCTTTGACGTGCTCCAGGCCGACGACGGGAACTGGTATCTGGCGACAAATCAAGGCGAGTACGTTCTCGGCTTTGATAATCAGAGAATTTTCATTGCGAATGGAGAGCAGTATACTCCCAACGTCGATTGGGACGAGCTGCAGGAAATGGTGGGTGTTTTCGAGTTCCCGAATCCTTACGGGATCGAGGCTTGGGGAACTAACCGCTATCTTGAGACGGGCAGAAGCGGCGAGGCTGTTGCGTGCCGTCAAATGGGCGCTGACGGCGAGTGGATATACACTATGGATAAGCTGCAGGGCACGCTGATAGTATCCAACGTCGATCTCGCGACACAAATGGTCAAGCTGATCGAGACGCAGAGAGCGTATCAGATAAGTTCGAGAGTTGTTACAACTTCCGACGAGCTTGCAAGGATCGCGAATAATATTAGATGATAAAACCGGAGTTTTCGGCAGAGGGGAAGTGATTATATGCTGAAAAATTTTGAGGAGCTTTCTCCTGTGGCAATCGATTGCTTAAAGGAAATAGGAAATATCGGCTCAGGCAACGCGGCATCGGCACTGTCGGCAATGCTCTCAAAGCCGGTGACGATGCACGTTCCGGACGTGCGCGTTCTCGATTATCAGGCGGCTATCGACGAGGTGGGCGGTCCCGAAAAGGTAATTACCGGTATCCTTGTTACGTTCAAAGGCGATATCAAGGGTATGATAATGTTCCTGTTGGAGGATGCGTTCGCGAAGATAGTAGTCAATACGTTTATGGGCAAGGATAACGTTGACGTGCTTAAGATGGACGAAACGGATTTTTCCGCAGTTAAGGAAATGGGCAATATCATGGGCGGCTCATACCTGAATGCGTTGGCGGCTTTGGCGGGCTTTACGGTATCAATGGACGTTCCGTCAATGACCGTTGACATGATGGGCGCGATCATGAACGCGCCGATGACCGAATTCTCGGAGGTGGGCGACAAGGTTCTGTTCATCGACGACGGGTTCATTATTGACGGTGTGAGCATTAATTCAAGCATCATTCTGATTCCCGAAATGGAATCTCTTGACATTCTAATGAAAAAACTTGGTGTTAATTGATGAGTAATATTACGATTGGTATTGGTGATTTAAAGGTTTGCAGAGCACCCGACGTGCTTGTGACCTACGCGCTGGGATCGTGTGTGGGAATTTGTTTATTGGACGCGACCGTAAGTATCGGCGGACTGTCGCATATAATGCTGCCCGAAAGCACTTCGGGCGTAAACGGCGCGTCTACGCCCATGCGTTTCGCGGATACAGCTATTCCCATGCTCATTCGGCAGATGGAGAGCATGGGCGCTAGCAAAGCACGCATGAAAGCGAAGATCGCGGGAGGGGCAACTATGTTCGCGACCGCAAGCGATAAATTCAACATCGGCGAGCGCAATATCGCTGCCGTTAAGAAAGTTTTAATGGCGAACCGTATCCCTATTCTTGCAGAGGATACAGGGCTTGACTATGGACGGACGCAGTTTTTTTATCCCGAGACGGGTATTATGGAGATCCGCGCTGCGGCTAAAGGCATCAAGCAGTTTTGACTTTTTAAAGCGCCGTAATTCGGCGCGGGTATTACCATGGCAATAAAAGTTTATCCGCTTGGGTAACGTGAAATACATGATGTGTTGCACGTTTCCAAGCGGATTTTTTGGGGGTTAAATATGAAATTCACTTTCAGACATACGATCATATCGTGCTTTCTTGGATATATCGTTCAGGCTGTGATAAATAATTTTGCGCCGCTTTTGTTTCTGACGTTTCAGTCGAGCTACGAAATTCCGCTTTCACAGATCACAGTGCTGATAGGGTTTAACTTTATTGTGCAGCTTTGCGTTGATTTTGCATCGGCGGGATTTGCGGAGAAGCTTGGGTATCGGAGGTCAATGCTGCTGGCGCACGGACTGAGTATTGCGGGACTTATTGCGCTGGGTGTGCTGCCCGAGATACTGCCAAGTCCGTTTGTCGGACTGATGATCGCGGTGTTTTTATACGCGATAGGCGGAGGACTGCTTGAGGTGCTTGTCAGCCCGATAGTTGAGGCGTGTCCGACCGACAACAAGGAGCAGATGATGAGCGTGCTGCATTCGTTTTACTGCTGGGGAGTGGTTGCGGTAATTGTGCTGTCTACGCTGTTTTTCACGGTTTCCGGGATTGAGAATTGGCGGATACTCGCGTTTATATGGGCTCTCGTGCCGCTTGCGGACGGCATACTGTTTTTGTTTGTACCGATAAACACGCCTGTTCCCGAGGGGGAGGGAATGTCGCTGCGCGAGCTTGTAAAAAGCAGCTCGTTCCGTGTTTTGTTTGTGATGATGCTATGCGCGGGAGCAAGCGAAATGGCGGTATCGCAATGGGCGTCGACGCTTTGCGAGAACGCTCTCGGAGTATCAAAAACGATCGGCGACCTTGCGGGAATGGCATCGTTCGCGGTGCTTATGGGCTTGGCGAGGGCGCTTCACGGGAGGTTTGCGGGGCGGATGCCGCTTGGCAGAACAATGACCGCAAGTGCTGTACTGTGCGTTTTGGCGTATTTGCTGATCGCGCTTGTGTCGAATGCGTTTGCGGGCTTGGCGGGGTGCGCGGTCTGCGGATTTGCGGTCGGGATAATGTGGCCCGGAACATTCAGCAAGGGAGCGGCGGCGCTTCCGAGGGGCGGTACGATGATGTTCGCGTTGTTCGCGCTTGCGGGAGATATCGGCTGCGCAGCAGGTCCCGCGCTCGCGGGGCTTACCGCCGATATGTCGGGCGGCGATCTCCGTGTCGGAGTGCTCTGCGCAGTGGTGTTCCCAATAGGAATGGCGTTGTTGTCAATGCTTTCGTCCCGGGGGGGAGCTAAATAAACATTTGTTTAAGGTGACGGTTATGTTATTATGTTGTCACTTGTGGTTTTGTTTTATTTAATTAAAATGTCTTCTCACGGTTGCGAGAGGACACCCTTCGGGGAGGGGGAAAGAGAAAATCCGACAAAAATGCGGATTTCCCCCTCCCCTACGGGTTTCCTCTCGCGCTCTTCTTCCCCTCTCCCCACCCCTTTTCCGCATTTTTCGGTGACTTTAAATTTGGGGTGATATTACCGTTATTGTGGGTATGAACGTTGCTCCTCGGCTGCTTACTAATCGGGGCTGTAAGGGTTTCTGCGTCTTTGAATGTGGTTTCTCCCCTTAATGCACTTCTAAGGCGGCGTGCCGTTCCGCCCCGCGCGGGCATACCCATTTTGCAGCCGTCAAGGTCGACCAAGCCGAAAGCGGCATCGGCTGCAAAATGCTCGCCCTGCCGCCGCAGCGCCGTCAAAAACGGAACGAAAGCGCACCGTAAAGCGGCATTTTGCTCTAAAGCGCGTTATATCTCATAAATTCCCCGCCGCCAAGCTGTTTCCAGAAAAAAACTTCGTTCTCGTATATCAAATAGCAGTGCGGAGTACCCTCTTTCGGCAGGGCGACCGAGCCGCAGTTCAGGCAGTGTATTCCGTTTACAAGCTCCGCTTTCGGGATATGCGTGTGACCGTTTATCAGAACCGCGCCCTTGTTAAGCGGCGGCAAGTTTTTCGGGTTGTGATGGTGTCCGTGCGAGAGTAAAAATTCGGCGCCGTCGGCGAAAACGACCGCGCTCTCTTGTAAAACTGGGAACTCCAATACCATTTGGTCGACCTCGGCGTCGCAGTTTCCGCGAACGCACAGGAGCGCGTTTTTGTACGGGTTCAGCAGCTTTATGACCTCCTTGGGCGCGTGACCCTCGGGGAGATCGTTGCGCGGTCCGTGGTAGAGAATATCCCCGAGCAGGCAGAGCTTTGCGGGTCTCTCATTCTCGAACGCCTCCAGCATTTTTCCGCACCACAGCGCCGAGCCGTGGATATCGGACGCAAACATCAGTTTCATAGCTCCTCCTTTTGTAAATACGGCTTTAAGATCGCGTTTGGAACTTTCCGATAAACTCAGTATCATTGCACAGAGAAAATATAACCCAAGAATGTCCAGACAAGGTTTGAAAGAAAATTCACAGCGGTCACGCTTAAGGCGAATATAAAAAAACGTGTGCCGATGTTTTGTTTCACACGGTTGCGGATCAATACTATTATTAGGATTAAATTAATCGCCATATGTAAATACGTCATATTTATCAAACGATAAGTAATCAGCGAAGATATAACGGGACTGTAAAAAGGAACTGTCGTTGGGATACGAGCAAATGTCATTATTAAAGGAAGAGCGGTATATATCGTGTTTATGCAGAGATACACTGAAAAGATCCAATATAACACTCGTTTTAAATTCATTCAAATACGTCCTTTCTTGATTTGTGAAAGCCTGTAATTCATTCAAAACAGCCGCATAACAAGCTCTGTCAAGAATACACCCCCGCAGGCGCAGACCGCAACGGTGAGAAGTCCGCGCTCAAAAAACGCGAGAACAGCCGCGACCAGAAATCCTGCAGCCGCGCTTAATATGCTGTTTGAACTGTAAAACACCGCCGGGATAGTCATTGCCGCAAGAACCGCATACGGAACGTAATACAGAAAGTCGAGCACAAATTTGTTCTTGATTTTTTTGCGGAACGCCGCGAGCGGCAGCATTCGTATAAGATATGTTACCAGAGCCATCACCGCGACGCTGATAAACAGGTAAAGCGCATCACTCACTGTCGGCTTCCTCCTCTCGGCGCGGGAACAGAAGCGCTCCCAGTGCGGCGGCAATCACCGTGCAGATGATTATAGAAATGCCGCTTGAAATGAAGTCCAGCGCGGGCAGATAGTAGATGAACCAACTCAGCGCGGCAGCCATTACAACAACGCAGGTTACCCCGCGGCTTTTCTTTGACGGCGGAATAAAGATTGCGATAAACATACCGTAGATCGCTATCCCGAGCGCGGATTTTATCATATCGGGGAGGATCGAGCCGAGAAACGCTCCGACCGCTGTTCCGCCCGACCAGAACAGATATGGCAGCGTTATCAGACCGTACATATACTTTGCAGGTATCTCGCCGCTTTTTCCCGACGCGACCGCAAATACCTCGTCGGTCACACAGAACGCGGTCGTTATGCGGTGCAGCAGACCGTACTTATCATCGAGCTTCTGCGAGAGTGAAAGGCTCATCAGCGCATACCGCATATTGATAATCAGTTGCGCGAGCGCCATTTCCGCGAACCCTCCGTGCGCCGCTATTATGCCGATACCCGCGACCTGTCCCGCGCTCGTTACATTGGTGAGCGAGATAAGTATTGCCGTTATCGGCGGTATTCCCATATTCACGGCGGTTATGCCGAATGTAAACGAAACAGACAAGTACCCGAGCGCTATTGGCACTCCGTCTTTCAGTCCTTTTTTAAAGTTAAGCTCTGCCATTCTATCTCTCTTTTCGTCATAATTTACACAAAAAACATTTTACCACATTTTCGTGATTTTTTCAAGGGGATTTGATATTTTTTTGCAGCCTTTTTGTGTTCTGCACGGAGACCGCGGAAGCAATTCCCTCGTTTTTCGCGCGTGAAAATAATTTTCCAAAAAGCTATTGCTATTTTTCGCATAATGTGATATAATCATTATAACTGCAACTGTGTGTAAAAACGGCATATCGGCGGTTAATAAATTTGCGGGGAAAACGTTCGCGAAAAACGCCCGCAGAGTACGAAGGGAATGATGTTAGGGTTGGAAAAAAAGCTGGCTTTGTATGGCTTTAACAACCTCACAAAAACGCTTAGCTTCAATATCTACGACGTGTGCTATGCAAAAAGTGAGAGAGAGCAGAAGGATTATATCGCGTATATCGACGAGCAGTACAACTCCGAGAGACTTACGGGTATCCTTTGTGCCGTCACCGAAAGGATCGGCGCTACCGTTCTCAATATTTCCAAACAGGATTACGAGCCTCAGGGCGCTTCGGTAGACGTTATGTTTGCCGAGGGCAGCATTGACCCCAAGCATATCGATGGCTCGTGCAACAAGGGTCTGAATTATTTTCAGTCCGCGGGCTGTTCGGTGAACGCTCATCTGGACAAGAGCCACATTACCGTGCATACGTTCCCCGAGTATCACCCCGACAAGGCAATTTCCACTTTTCGGGTAGATATTGACGTTGCGACCTGCGGGGAGATATCTCCGCTGCAAACGCTGGATTTCCTTATCGGCAGTTTTGACTCCGATATTATAATTATAGACTACCGCGTACGCGGCTTTACACGCGACGTGGAGGGCAGAAAGTGCTTTATGGACAACAAAATGTCCTCTATTCAGGAATATATCGATCCCGAAACGCTTACTAAATATGATGCAATGGACGTAAACGTTTATCAGTCCAATATCTTTCATACAAAAATGCTTATCAAGGAGATAGAACTTCAGAATTATCTTTTCAACACTGACGTGTACGAGGTCCACCCGCAGGAGCGTCTTGCGATAACAAACAATCTCCGCCGCGAAATGATCGAGATATTCAGCGGCATGAATATTTATTGATGTGAATGCCATGAAATTAAATCAGGATCGCGCTCCCCTTTACGATGCTATCGGGGAGTATCGGACGAACCGCGTGGTCAAGTTCGACGTGCCGGGGCACAAGGGCGGGCGCGGAAATAAAACGCTCTCGGATTTTCTGGGCGAGAGCTGCCTCAAAAATGATGTAAATTCAATGAAACCGCTTGACAACCTCTGTCACCCCGTCTCCGTCATTAAGGAGGCGCAGGAGCTGGCGGCGGAAGCTTTCGGTGCGGAAAACGCGTTCTTTATCGTGAACGGCGCTACGGGTGCGGTTCAGGCTATGGTGATGAGCGTGTGCAAGTCGGGCGAGAAGATAATACTCCCGAGGAACGTCCACAGGAGCGCTATCAACGCGCTTGTGGTGTGCGGAGCTGTGCCCGTTTACGTCAACCCCGGGATAAACAGAGAGCTCGGAATACCGCTCGGAATGACCGCCGAGGAGGTTGAACGGGCTATTCTCGAAAACCCCGACGCAAAGGCGGTTTTAGTCAATAACCCTACATATTACGGAATATGCTCGGATTTAAAGCGCATTGTGAAGATAGCGCATAAGCACGGACTTCTGGTGCTGTGCGACGAGGCTCACGGAACGCATTTTTACTTCGGCGGGGGCTTGCCAGTGAGCGGAATGGCGGCGGGCGCGGATATGGCGGCGGTGTCCGTTCACAAGACGGGCGGATCGCTCACACAGAGCGCAATGCTGCTTATGGGCAAGGGCGTGAACGCCGATTACGTGCGGCAGGTCATCAACCTTACGCAGACCACCTCGGCGAGCTATCTTTTAATGGTTTCGCTCGATTTGGCACGGCAAAATCTCGCGCTGCACGGTCGGGAATTCTACGCGAAGACAGTGGAGTTTGCCGAGTACGCGCGCGGCGAGATAAACGCCCTCGGCGGCTATTACGCGTTTGGCGGGGAGCTTTGTAATGGACGCGATTTCTTCGCGTTCGACAGCACAAAGCTCTCGGTGCATACGCGCGCAATGGGCTTGGCGGGGATAGAGGTGTACGACCTGCTCCGCGACGAGTACGATATTCAGATAGAGTTTGGTGACATCGGCAACATTCTCGCGATAATCACGGGTGGCGACAGGGCGCTCGAAATAGAGCGGCTTGTGAGCGCGCTCTCGGAGATAAAGCGGCTTTACGGGCGATCCCCTGTGGGGCTGTATGACCACGAATACATTAACCCGAGCGTTGTGCTCCCTCCGCAGACGGCTTTCTACGCAGAGAACGTTCCTCTGCCGATAGCGGAAACGTCGGGGCGCATAGCCGCGGAGTTCGTAATGTGCTATCCACCCGGCATTCCCATTTTAGCCCCGGGAGAGCGGATAACAAAGGATATTCTTGCCTACATAGCCTACGCAAAGGAAAAGGGGTGCAGTCTTACGGGCTGCCGCGATATGAACGTGGAAAGTCTTATGGTCGTTAAATAATTTGTGGAGGAAACGTATGAATAACTTTTGGTCGTGGTTCATTAAAAGATTTTTTGAGAAGATGTTAGCGGGCGGTATCGGAGTTTTGATTGCTGCGATCTTCTGTTTTATAAGAGGACTGCCGCACCTCGGAATACCTTTTTTGATTTTCGGTCTTGTGTGCATTGCCGGCGGCACTGTCTATAAAATAGTTTACAGGGAGCGGTGATATTCCCTCGAACGGACAAACGGTGGGAACTGCCAACGGTATGCGTGATATGAAAGTTGAGCGTTCGGAGGTTGTTGAATATTGGGCAGAAAAAACGTCTCGCGCACCAAAAACCGTAATTACAGGCGGAAAATGCGAGAATACAATACGCGCTCGCGGTTGTTCAACGGCAACGTCCGCAGCCCCGGCGAGTTCATATTTGGCTGGGCGCTGATACTGGCATACATAGTCGGAATGTGGATTTTTTTGATGAATCTTGGGCTGAACAAGCGCGACTACGTTCAAGCCGAGCTTGTCTACGAGGGTTCGTACTGCAAGGAGGACTGTATAGTGTTGACTCTTTCGGGCGAGGAATACAAGGCTTGGGCGAGTTTGTGCGACCTTGACGGGCTGTACGCTCTTAAGGTGGGTGAGCGGCTTTTGGTGATAACCGCAAAGAACGAGTTGGTGAGCGTTCAATATAAAGGAAAGGTTCTGCTCTCGCAGGATGATACTGAGAATGACGATAAAGAGGGCAAGCGGCTGGCGTCGCTGGGCTTAGGGATAACTGCGGCGGCGTGGCTGGTTTACGTGGCGGTCTCGGTTTATGTGATGTGCAATGCCGAGCGTTTCCCTCGGCTTATAAAGCTTTTTGTGAAGCCGTCCTATCTTACAAGACCGCCGAAAAAATAATATTTTACGGGAGTGTATTCTATGGAAGACCACGTTACGCAATGGGACGATTACTCGATAGAATTTAACAAAAAGCTGGTGTATCAGTGCCGCGGAGACTGGCGGCAGCTTGACAGCGACGAACAGGAGATAGCGGCGCTCTGGAAGCTGGTCGTGGATATATACAACGGCGGCTTCGAGCAGTTTTTCTGCAACTGGGGATACGACTGCTATTGGTGCGCTATGCGCGGCATTCAGCGAATGGGCTTTACCGAGCTGCTGGAGCTGCTTCATATAACGTATACCGACGTTTTTGACAAATTCCGCGAGGACAAGCGGCTAAAGGCATATTGGGATATACCGCAGTACTTTAACGCAGAGGATATCAAAAAGCTTGACGAAACGGATCAGGCGTTTTACGGCGGGCTTGGCAAAACGCTTTGCGAAAAGGCTTGCGCGTTTTACCGCGACGATTTGAAGAAGACCGCCGAGTTTGATTACATCAAGATGTGGGACGGCATGGCGGGCGGTTACTACCTCGAGCTTGAGCGCAGGTATAACGGCGATTGGAGCGCGCTTTCGGAGCAGGGACAGGAGATCGCGGCGCTGTGGAAATTGTTCAATGATATGGGCAATGGCGGCGTTGAGCGTTTTTTCGGCAGCGGAGAGGTCTGTTGTGGGAACGCCCTGCGCGGTCTTGAAAATATCGGCTGCGATACGGCGTCAAAACTGTTCCGCCGCGCTTACGACGGGCTTTTCGCGAAGATAAATTCAAATCAGACGCTGAACGGCGAGGATGGCGAGCTTATGATGGAAACGGATACAACGTTCTGGGATGGCCTTGACGCGGAGCTTGCAAAGGCGGCGTTCGAGTTTTATTATTGATCGGAGGTGCGGTATGTGGGACTTTGACGAGCTGTGGAATGAATATGCCGCGGCTTTCAACAATAAACTTGAAACCGAAAATGGAGGCGAATGGGCAAGGCTTGACAAGACCGAACAGGAGATCGCTGCGCTCTGGAAGCTGGCGGCGGATATGTACGGCGGCGGTTTCGACGTGTTTTTCCTTTACTGGGGATACGACTGCTATTCCCATGCAATGCGTGGGATCAAGCGTATCGCGGACTCAAACGGCGGTCTGAATAAAATCGGCTGCAATAACGTGTACAAGCTGTTTGAGAACGCATACAAAAAGGTTTTCGCGAGGTTTGAGAACGACGAACGGATAAAGTCGTATGAGGATATCGGAAGGTATCTTACCGAAAAGGACGCGGAAATTCTCGAAAAGACTTACGAGGACTTTGACGAAAGGCTAGGCTCGCTGCTTTGCCGCAGAGCGTATGAATATTACTGCAAAAAGCTGAACAAAACGGCGTAACGTTCGTTGTATATCAGTCTGCGAAAGCGTTTAATACGGGGGGGATAAAATGGAACTGTGGTTCACGGAAAACCACACAGACAGTGTGAGGTTTTCAATAAAGATCAAGCGGCACTTGTTCTCGGAGCAGAGCGAGTTTCAGAAGATCGATGTGCTCGAGAGCGAGGAATTCGGGCGAATGCTCGTGTTGGACGGTTATCTTATGCTCACCGAAAAGGACGAGTACATCTACCATGAGATGATAACGCACGTTCCGCTGTCGGTAAATCCCGAAATAAGGCGTGTGCTTGTCATCGGAGGCGGCGACGGCGGCGCGGTGCGCGAGCTTTGCCGCTTCGGGAACGTGGAGCATATCGACATGGTGGAGATCGACAGGCGCGTTGTGGAGGTCTGCCGCGAGTATCTGCCGAAAACCTCGTGCAGTCTTGATGACCTGAGGGTTACGCTGCACTACGAGGACGGGTTGAAATTCGTGCGCAGAGCCGAAAACGAGTACGATCTGATAATCGTAGACAGCACAGACCCGTTTGGTCCGGGTGAGGGACTGTTCACAAAGGAGTTTTACGGGAACTGCTACAAGGCGCTCAACGAAAACGGAATACTCGTAAATCAGCATGAAAGCACGTTCTACAACGAATACGCCAAGGCGATGAAACGCGCCCACAGCCGCATAAAGAGCTTTTTCCCGATAGCGCTGGTGTATCAGGCGCATATCCCGACCTACCCGAGCGGACACTGGCTGTTCGGGTTCGCGTCCAAGAAATTCCACCCTGTAAACGATCAGAACGCTGATTGGTGGGTGGCGCAGGGGCTGAAAACGGGCTACTACAACAGGTTCGTCCACAGCGGCTGCTTTGCGCTGCCGCAGAACGTGCGCGATGTTCTCCGTGAAACGGAGGCGGAAAAGTGAAAAAAAACGGTTTTGTTAATTATTGTAGCGGTGATATTTACGGGTTGGACGTTATACAGCCTTATAACAGGTATCACGGGACTGACAAGGAGTGGAAAGTCGCTGATTTCCGCTTCGTCTGAAAGCGGCGCGCGCTGCGAGGTCTCAATTGACCTTGCGATAGAGGTTTATGAAATAGAGCACAGGCTGAACGGTCTGATACCGACGGGCAGCGAGCATTTTTATCTCGCCGCGACCGATGACGGCGCGGTTCCGCTGCTTATTAAGGCAAGCTCGTCGTGGTATGAGAAAAATTTCGGCGAGGACGGTTTAGCCAAAAGCACGGTAATGCTTACGGGCGAGGTGGGCAAATTCGATTCCGACTCGAGGTATAAGCTGAACGAGCTTAACCGTAAACTTTCATCGCTCGGTGAGAGCGTAAGCACCGAAAAATACCTGAACGCGAATTACCGCACAATGATGTTGTATAATAAAACTTGACACCAAAACCTCAAAAAAGTATAATACA
>CAMNXF010000018.1 GCA_946567425.1 uncultured Clostridia bacterium
CGTGTAGAAAAAATCATACCATTTTTCATCGGATTTTATGATTTCCATAAACTTACCAAGCTGCTCATCGTTTAATATCTGCTTTGGAGCATAATTGTTTTTCGGAAGTGTTGTTCCGTTTGTCGGATTATTTATAATCAATTTGTTCTGCACTGCAACATCAAGTGCTTCATGCAGCATCATGTGAACTTTGCGAACCATACTGTCGGCAAGTTGTTTGCCATGTTTTTTGTCGGATTTTACCCTACCGCTTTTCTTGATGGTGTTATAAAATTTTTGAATTTCCTGAGTAGATAATGATGATAGTGGTCGTTTTCCCAGATAAGGATTGACTTGATTTTTTATCATCATCGTATAGCTGCTTAATGTATTTGGTCGAACGGCGCACATTATATACTCTTTGATCCACTTATCAAGCCACTCGGATAAGAGCATATTACAATCCTCACACAAATCGACGTCACGATATATTTCAATTTTATCATGCAGTTTTTGAATGAGCTCTGCTTGTGTTTTAGCGGAAACATATCTATAGATTGGCTCTCCGTTATTCTTGTGACCAACTACGATTCTGCCCTCCCATCGTCCATCATCACGCTTACGAACCATTCCGTCGCCCGACGGTCTGCGTTTTGCCATAACAGCACCTCCTTTATAATCACACATCATACCACAACTTTTTGCAAAAGTCCAGCGGTTTTACATTTTTCGTTTATTTTTTGCCTTTTTTAAGAGACCGCCTTTTTATACCGTTTCTTTTTTCGATAATATTCCCCAACGGTCGGCTCTGCCGTCCGATGTGATCCGTGAGGGGGCGGCTTACCGACCCCTCGCTTTGTCCTGCTTTCAAATAATATATGCCATATTTCCCCCTCTCGCCCGTCAAACCGCTTGCTCATTAAAATTTAAGTTGAGCCTTTCAATTTTTCGTTTGTGATTGTCCTCGGAAATGACTTGATCAATATTTTCGAGTTGCCGCTTATAGAAATACTGTTTTGCTTGCTCTATGGGCAGTATCGTGTAGAGCAGATTTCCGTTGAGTTTCTTGCCGTCTTTAATGAAAACATCAGTCGGTTCGGTGGCTATGAGTTCCTTTTCTTCGAGTAGCCTAACGTATTTACAAACCGTGTTCTTTGACATCTTCAGTATGGTTTTATAGCTTGGGTGGCATTTGAAATTTTTTCGGTTCTCGCGATAGAGTAAATACGAGTATACCGCTATCTCTCCATAAGAAAGTCCAAGACAGAATATCTCGTTAGGCAAAGGAAAGTAGTCCTTGATTGGGTCACGTTTGGAGTATCTCTTGTTCAAATATCTACCTCACTTTCTCGTTTTAGCGTCTATCCAAAGCTGTAATTTTTCCTTTGGAACAACAAGCCTTGAGCCAATACGGATTGCGGGAAAGTCTTTTTCGTGCATAAGTTCGTAGCTGCTTGAAACCGAAACGCCCAGCAGTTTTGCAAAAGTTTCTGCGTTCAAGAATAGCGGCAGTTCCTCATAGTTTGTGTACATTGCTTCTTTCAAATTTTTTAACCTCCAATAAAAATTTTATGACGGTCAAGGGCAAAATGTTTTTTCTCTTTGCCTTTGACCGTCTAATTTATTTTAGCACACCTCTTGAAATTTTTCAATAGTTATGCTATAATTAAATACAGTTCTCTACTTTCGATTTCTCATTATCTATTTTTGAAAATATTTTTTTGTAGGTTATGATGTTCAACTTTAGGGCTTATTTTTGGGGCAATGACGTCTACATAAACGAAAAATACAGGTATGATTCCAATGAAATTATTACGGCTTATCTCAACGACAGCCGCGCAATAAAAAGTTTTAAGAGCGGATTTTGGCGACAGACTGAAGAGCTATAAATACCGTTTAACCATCTCACCGTATATGGATTTCTATGATTTTTCCAAATATAACAAAAACGTTTATTCGGATTTGAGTATTCTTGAGGATATAAACCAAATCGTTTCTTCGCTGCCGCCGTTTGACAAAATTCTGAAACTTCCTCTTCCAAAGCTTGATGATATCCTGAACAGCTTTGATTTATTTTTCGAGGATGGACTTCATCCGACAGACTATTCATACGGCATTGTTGACGAGAATTTTGCAAATGAATACGGGTACGGAGAAAAAGATGATTGCGAAAATTATTATTTGCGGCTCATCAGATTTGATTTGAAACCGCTAAAGGAATCGGATTTAGAGGATAATTATGTTGGCGAAGAACTGCGGGAAGTGAACAGAAACATTTCCGCATTTTTCGATATTTATATCAAGTTTTTGCGTGCATATACACAGGTTCAGCAGATTTACAAGCCGTTTATATGCGACTATCTTCACCGTAATAATGCGTTCCTCTCGTCGAGTGAAACGGCTCAATGCTTCGAGCAATTCAACTGTGACAATGGTATAAATTTCAGCCGTATCAAGTGCAAAATGGAATTGTTCGGGTACAAGCCAATTACCGATAAAAACGGTGAGCAGATACTCTGTGAGGAGATCCAATTAAATGACTTAGGCTCTTTTCTCTACTATGATTTCTTTAACGGATTGAAACAGAATTTCATTCCTAACCTATGCAAGAACTGCGGCAGATACTTTCTGATTCGTGGCGCGTGGTATTATACTTATTGCGATAATCCGCTTGCAGACGAGCCAAACAAGACCTGTCGTGATGTCGGCTCAAAGCGGCGTTACGATGAGAAATGCAAGAACAATCCAATCTGGCAGACCTATAATCGCGCATATAAGGCACACTATGCTCGATATATGAAAAAGAAAATGACGGTTTCCGAGTTTGAGGAATGGTCACGGTTCGCGTCCGAAATTCGAGATAAAGCACTTATCGGAGAGATACCCTATGAGCAATACTATGCCGATATCCGCAAGTGAAAATAGCTGAAACAGCATTTTACTGTTTCAGCTATTTATCTCGCCTATTCTTTGTTTTATGCGGCTCAAATTTTGACAAGAGGATTTCGCAAATAAGGTGTCGACACAATGTATTTTTTTCATGAGCCGTTGTCGCTTGTGTCGTATTATAAACTGTGTCTTCATGCCGTTATGTTCCGCAAAACGTGCACCTGAAAAAAACGTACTTGCGTTATACTAAACAACGAAACGGCTTGTAAGGGAGGTTATGCAAATGTCCGACAGTTCAGATAACAGACTGATAAAGGAACTATATGAAACACACAAAGAAATGATGTTCAAAATTGCATTGGGCATTTTGCACAATGCATCTGACGCTGAGGATGTTGTGCAGGACGCTTTTTTGTGGATAATCAACAATCTTGAAAAAATTTCTCAAATACCCCGTAACAAAAGGGCTGTCTATTTTGCTAATATAATAGAGCATCTTTCTTTGAACATACTCAAAAAGCGGCGCGTTCACCCAACGGAGGATATTGACGAGCATAAGGAACTGCGGTCCGATATATCCGTTGAAAAAATTTCCGAAGATGAAATAACTATTGAAGATATAAAACAGGTTATCCGCACTATGTCGGAGATTGACCGCCTTATACTCAGGCTATATTTGTTTGAGAAAAGAAGCTATAAGGAAATAGCCGATATTGCGGGAATTTTTGAGGGCAACGCCCGTATAAAGGTTTACAGAGCAAGAAAGCGGCTTGCCAAGCTGCTTAGGGAACGAGGGATAGATTATGAATATTGATGAGATGATAGCAGAGGCTCTGGAAGAGGAGTTTGAAGAGCGTGTGCAGCAGTGCTGCTCGGATGCAAGCAAGCACAAATTTTCGCTTGCTTACAGATTGTGGGAATACAGAGCGTTGAAAAACCTTGGGAAAAATCGGCGTGACAGTCACTGGACTTTGCGCCGTGCGAGGCATATCGTTACGGCGGCAATAATTGCCGCGTCCTCGCTTTTCCTAGGCATAACTGCATATGCCGCCATTGCTATAATAGGAAGATTTTCTTTTGAGGAGAAAAAGGAATACTCCAAAATGTTTATTGAGAGCCTATCGTCGGACAAAACCGAAATTGAGGAATACTACGGTCTGCCCGAGGAGGACGGGTGGGAGGTCACATATTTTTACGCCGATGAACAGCAAACTTTGATAAATTATGAGCTCGGCGATAAAAAAGTTACCTTTTCGCAGGAGGTGATCCGCGAGCATACACATCATATAAACACAGAAAAAGCTGCAATTGAGCCGATTTCTCTGTATAAAGAGAATGATGGGTTTGTGTTGGATTTCGGCACGGGTGGCTGTTCGTTGTATTGGATATATGATGGTTATCTATTTGAACTATTCAGCAATTTCAACAAGAAAGATACTGCAAGTTTGGCATATTTTACAAAAATTGTTGATTTTCAGAACTTTTTCTAAAAAAGCTGTAACAAACAGGCGTTCTATTTTGCTTATATAATAGACGGGAAAAAATAAGTTCCCGCAAACAAGGAGGTGATAAAGATAAAAAGAGTGTTTTCGATTTTAACGTGCCTTTTGTTGTGCTTTTCGTTTTCCGCAACAGCAAGCGCACAGAAAATCCCGCAAGGTGTGGCGCAACCGTTTTATGATTAAGCCAAAGATACCGAATTGGAGCTTTACATTAGCGGCACAACCGCGACCTGCATAAGTACAATAAAAGGCAACCCGGACGTAACAAAAATCGTAGCCGAGCAAACGCTCCAAAAGCAGGGTTTCCTGTGGATATGGAGTACATACGACAACACAGTATGGGCAAAGACGGTGTACACAAATTCGCTTGTTATGTCCAACACAAAAACGGGTCTGTCAAGCGGAAAGTACCGTCTGAAAACGGTTTTCACGCTTACAGACAAGAACGGCAAAACCGAGACTATCACGGTTTACAGTGATGAGAAATCGGTAAATTAAGAAATTATTAAGAAATTATAGGAGGATTTAATTATGAACAAAATCGCAAAAAGGATAGTTGCAGGAGCATCTGCAATAATTTTGGCATTCGGCAATATGGCTATGACAGCTGGTGCGGAAAGCGGAACAGGTAAAGTTGACGGTATTCCTGTTAAATATTCGACATCTATAACGGCAACCTCGTCCGTTTCCACGTCATCCTTTCAGGAAGACCCGAGAAAATACAACTTTGAATTGGAGCTTGGAATATCCTATCAATATAAAAATCAACGAACCAATATTGTAACTACTTCCCTCGTTGAACCAATTTCGACAAGCGGCGGAGGAATAGGTCACCAAGTCAACGCCCCTACTAACTGCACAATGATTTTGGCTCGTACAAAACATACCTTTTGGGTAAATGGTGGGATTGGATATGTATTTAATTCTAGTGCAGAATATAACCCCTAAGGGTTCATTTTGTAAAGCATCAATGCGCGATTAATATTTTACGGACGATTATCCCCTCGACGGTTGAAGCAGAACTTGTCGAGGGGGTGATTGGTTGATATGGAGGAACAATATGAAACCACTGAGAAAAATATCCGCAACAATCATAGCAGCACTTTCTCTGTTAACCGTTGGCTGTTCAAAAAACAACATCGCCGAGACAGACTGCATTATCTCTTGGGGCGGGGATGAAACCATTATGGAAAACGGTATATACTATACCTGTGCAAACGACGATGGCGACACCTTATTGTGTTATTATTCAAAGGAGAACGGACGGGTTGTACCCGTGTGCGGTTCTCCGAGCTGCACACATACGTCAAAGCGTTCTCCCGACTGCGCTGCTCTCGTCGATGATGTTTTCGGGTTTTATCCGTCCGGAGACAAATTATTTTATTTCTTCAATAACTTTGAAAACAACTCAATAGATTTAATAGAATGTTCATCAAACGGCTTGAATAAACGCACGGTTTCTTCGGTTGAAAACGTCTTTATTCCGTTTATAAAAAGCGTTAAGTACGGCTCGGATTACGTTCTGCTTGCCTATAATATTATGTACGAAATAAACGCGGAAAAGGTAGAATTGGATTTAGGCGGCGATGTTACGCTGGAACTTGATAAACCAAAAGTGCTTGTCAAGAAGATAGACTTGAGTTCGGGGGATATAACAACGCTTGTCGAAAAAGAGGGTTATAACGCCTCAATATGGGGCGGCATTATCGAAGATGATACTCTGTATTACGCTTTCTCCGAATACACCGATAAACTTGAAATCGACCCCGAAACGGGTGAATATGCAGGAGGTTTAAAGCGCGAAGATGTGTACAGGTATGGCTATTACGCGCTTAATACAAAAGACGGCTCAGATCGTAAATTGAGCGTGGGCTATGATTGTTTGGCACCAATTGCCCCTTGCTTTGACCATTTTTCAAAAGATACCGTATGCTATTCCATGACTAACGAAAAACTCTACAAGTTTAACGCAAATTCGGGGGAGTTTGAATATCTTGCAGATTGTTACAACGCAAGCTCAAATTATACCTGCGACGAGCGGGACGCGCTTTTCCTGAAAACTCCCGACGCGGAGAATTACACACGCTATAACTTTGAAACGGGAGCGTTTACCGAGATATCGCGCCGTGATTGTCCGCTTGGAGAGGTGTATCTTAACAGCGTTTATATTATCGGCGATACCGCATGGTTTGATTATACGGCAGACGACGACAGCTATTGTATGGGATATGTTGACCGTAATGATTTTTTTGACGGTAATTTTGATAAGACCATATTCGCCTTTGATATGAACAATTTGAGAGGGTAATAATTATGAAAAAAATATTTGCAGTGTTAGCCGCAATTTGCTTTTTAAGCGGCTGCTCCAATAATGTTACTTATTCTTCAGAAAGTAATTCCGAAAATGATATTTCACAAAGTACAACAAACAGCAGCCCGACCGGTGGCTCCGTAACACTAAAATGGGGCATAGAAAAATGCTCTATAACGGATTATGAAACGGAGCTTTTGAATAAAAAGCTTAATGAAAATGGTTACAACTTCAGCGTGGATATCATTCAGCTTGCACGCGAGGATATAATGGATACGAGAAATTTCTCCGAACTTGTTGCGGAATACGAAGCAGCAAACGGCGCACTTGATATTCTGACTATAGGCGGCGATTGGTCAAATAAGGTGGGTGCGGCATACAATCTTATTAAAGACGGATATTTTTGTGAGCTTAACCCATCGGACAAGCTGCTTAAAGTAATTCCAGAAGCATTATGGAGCGCAGCTAAGGTAAACGGGCATCTGTATACCATACCCGGGCAGTGTTTTAATGATACAGGCGTGACTTACTATTTCAACAAAAAATTTGTTGACGAAAGCCTTATTTCCGATTTCAACGGTGAACCGAGTACACTTGAAAACATATTGAAATCTGTCTCTTCACGTGAAAATCTGATTACGCTTAAATACGATATTGATTATCTCGATTACTCGGCATCAATTTCCGACAGCGTTAAAGGTAATATAATACTCAACAGCGAAACAGGCAAAGCCGAAAATCCTTTTGAAAATGCTGCTGTAATTGAACTTGCTAGAGCGCTTAATTCGTTTTATAAAAGCGGATATTTGAATTATGAAGTGAATTTCTCGGATTATGACCAATTCGGTGAAGTTATTGATGATAAAACAGAGGTAGCAATTATGGTATCTCCCGGCGCTCTGGACGATTTATCGCCTTATTTTCCCGAAGGCTCGGAAATAACCGCTGTTACGTTTCCCTGTTACGTCGAAAATCGTGTATCCGCATCAACGGGGATCTCAACGAAATGCAATAATCCCGAAGCTGCTATGGAGTTTTTAGAGCTGCTTCGGTGTGATAAATCATATTCTGATGTTCTTGGTATTAAGAATGGTTTAAATTCGTTTGCCACAGGTCTGCCGTCAGAACGATTTCAGAAAAATGACGAGCTTATTCCATCACGTTTTGCGGGTTTTGAATTAACGTATGACAAGATAACCGACTTCACGGACATAGCAAGCGCGCTGCGACAGAACTATGACAGACTGTGCAAGGCGGACGATTTCGACAAGGAGCTCTCCGCCATAAACGGTGAACTCAAATCGGCGGGAATTGACGGTTATATCGCGCTCGTCAACGGACTTCTGGAGGAATACAATGCGCTTGCAAATCAATAATCTGACAAAACGTTACGGACAAAAAACGGCTCTTGACAACTTTTCCTTTGAATTTACGGACGGAATATACGGCTTACTTGGACCAAACGGCGCAGGTAAATCCACGCTTATGAAAATAATCACACAGATTATTGAGCAGACAAGCGGGGAAATAATCGCGGAGGGCAGAAAAGTCGAAAAGCACGACCGCGAATACAGAAAGCTGTTAGGCTTTATGCCGCAGCAACAGGCAATTTATCCCGATTTTACGCTGACGAGATTTCTGTTTTATATGGCGGCGCTTAAAGGTTTGACAAAGAAACAAGCCGCGCCGCAGATCGCCGAGCTTATAAAACGCGTAAATCTTGAGGATTGCTCTAAAATGAAACTCGGTGGTTTTTCGGGAGGAATGAAGCAACGCGCATTGCTTGCACAAGCGCTTTTAGGCGAACCGAAAATTATCATACTTGACGAGCCTACAGCGGGTCTTGACCCGAAAGAACGTATCAGTCTGCGAAATCTTATCGCTGAGACCGCGTTTGACAAGATCGTAATTATTGCCACGCACGTTGTGCCGGATGTGGAATTTATTTCAAAAGAAGTTTTGCTGTTAAAGGACGGGAAAATAATAGTCGGCGGAGCACCCTCGAAAATTTGCAAAACGATTGAAGATAAGGTTGGGGAGTTACGGATAGAACAACAGCAATTAAAGGAAATCGAAGAAAATATGAAAATTGCGACCCTATCCCGTGATGGTGATGAAATAGTTGCCCGAGTTATAAGCGAAACTGCTCCAAACAGCAATTATCATACTGTTGCGCCAACTCTTGAGGACCTGTATTTGTACCATTTCGGAGAGTGAAATTATGAGTTTATTCTTATGGGAAATTAGAAAAATATTCTCAAACGCACTAATGTGGATTGCTATTGCAGTCGCTGTTATTATTAATGTGGTGTTCTTAATTGTGCCCGAATACAGTGATTATTCACCCGCAGAGTATAATGCACTGTGGAATGAGATAACGGAACTGCCGCTGAACGAGCGGGGCAATTATCTTTCAGAAAAAATTCTACCGTCTAATGAGTTCTTCGGAGAAAACATTTTATCGGTAAATTCTCTTGCTAACCAAGCGCTTTACAACGACGTTTATGATGAAATTGAGCAAGTCGATAACTATGAGGATTATCTGAACTCGGTAGAAGAAGCGGCGGAGAATTTGAAAACACTGTCATTCTTTTCCGACGAAAACAGTTACGATTATCGTAATATACTGAAAACACAAAAACGCTTTTCGGAGCTTTCCGCCGCCGAACTGAAACACGGAAAGTCCAAAGGGATTTTGCTTGCGACAAGGTTCGGAATAACGGATATTCTATTGTTCGTAATCGTTCTTTTGCTCGGCGCAAAAGTTGTTTCTGAGGAGCGTGAGAGTGGTCTTACGGTATTATCACGACCGACAGACAAGGGGCGCTTTCACCTCGCCGCCGCAAAGCTGCTTGCAATGCTTGCGACGTCTTGCACTGCGGGTGTGGCGCTGTATGGGAGCAGTTTTACTACGGGTGCGGGATTGTATGGGTTCGGCGATATGGGCAGAGCAATTCAGTCCGTTTCTGAATTGTTTTCGTGCGGTTATCACATTTCCGTTTGGGAATTTTTATTTGCTTTCGCGGTTGTTAAGCTGCTGTTCTGTGCTGTTGCCGCAGCGGCGGTGTACTTATTTATGTCGATCCCCGCAGGGAGCATTGTTGGTTTTGCGGCGACAGGCGTTTTTATTGTTCTTTCCGCGCTGACATATTTCCTTATAACGCCGACAAGCTATCTGTCTTTTACGCGGCAGATAAACATAATTGCGTTAGCCGACTCCGAAAGTCTTGTCGGAGAATATCTCAACATCAATTTTTTTGAAAATCCGCTCAACGCGCTTTTCGTTGCGGTCACGGCGAATATTATATTTACGGCTGTATGCTCGTTTGCGGGAATTGCGCTTAACTGCCTGTTTGTGCCCGAGCGTAGAGCGTCAGCCCGAAAAAGCATTTTCAACGGCAGACACACAAGCATTGCCGCTCACGAAATGTACAAATGCTTTGTAAGCGGCAGAGGACTTGTTGTGATCGCTCTGTGCGCGGCGGCTGTAATAATTCTTTATCAGCCCGAAAAGCAGCGGTACGAAAGCGCCTCGGAGTACTACTATTATTCGTACACAAGAGAATTGGAGGGAGAGGTCACAGGCGAAAAAGAGATGTTTATCCTAAACGAAACGGCAAGTGCCGCAACGGACTTTTCCGAACAGGGGCAAGAAAAGATCACCGCGCTGGCAATGCTGTCGGAGCACACGGAATACCTTAAGCAAAACGGCGGTCAATACGTCGCGGACAAAGGTTATAAAATACTTACGGGCGACGACAGCGTATTCGTCTACGACCGAATTATGACGGCGGTAAAAGCCGCGGTTTTCGTGCTGATAATAAGCGGTTGCTACTGCGCGGAGTACAAAAACGGCGCGTATATGCTGCTGCTTTCTTCGCCAAACGGCAGAGCGCGGACTTTTGTCCGAAAAATGCTCCCCGCCGCCGCTTGCGCGTTATCCGTTCTGGCGATTTTCGACGGCAGCAGAATATATAACGTCCTGAACGCTTGGGGAATGGTACAGATCGGCGCTCCTGCCGAGAGTATGGAGCACCTTGCGGGTATTTCGCATCCTATCGCGGCTTACCTTATTTTGACCGAGCTTGGACGATTTGTTGGAATGATGTTCGCTGCGGTGCTTATCTTCGGGCTTTCTGTCAAAACAAAAAAATATCCTGTGACGGTAATATTGTCGGCGGTATTTTTTGCTATGCCCCCGATCTTGTCGGCAATCGGTTTTGAGTTTATGGACTATTTTCTGATAAACCCTCTCTTGATAGGAAATGTAATATAAAATATATAAGCTTTCAGGTGTTTGACAAACGTGCGTTGTAAGATTTTATGCCGCTTTTCAAAGGCTGTTTATATTCCGCTTAAAAAGTCGCCTTTTCTTTAATCTTATTTTATGGAACATTGGACTCCATCTCCTTTCTTTGTTTACTGCGGCTCAAATTTTGACTTGTCATTTGCTCTCAAATGTGCTACAATATCATTTAAAGGGGCTTGTGTCTATTCCGTATCCTACCGACTCAAACTGGTCTGACCACATCTTTGACCATAGACAGCTCCGGAGCATGCGGAAATAATGGATATAAGACCGCCAAAGAGGATTTGTTGTGGAGCGGAAACCGCTATAAAAAGCCATTTACGGCGAAGAGGACAGTTATAACACTCTTCGGGAGCATAACCTAACAGGAGCATATCTCGTAATTAAACTTCGCAAACACCTCTTGACACTACAACACCGCGGTACTGTCGTTGAGCCGAAAATAGCCGCAAAATGCTTGATGACCACATGTTTGACCACTTACACGAAATCCCCCTTGAACCGGTGATTTCAAGGGGCATCTTTATTATGCTGTGTTTTTGTTTTATGCTACTCGATTTTTGAAATGGGGTACGTATCTGTATCCTCGTTTATGTGGTACTCCCCGAAACACAGAGTACCCTATTGCGACTGCATTTATTTCGCTGACCTTTACAAAGGTAGCTAAATCCGACCTTTGGCAACTCGGGGGCAAATCTTCTTCAAGTTAGGATAATCCAAATCTGCCGAAACGGCAGTTTTGAGGTTTACCCCTATTCCTTGTTTCACGGAGTAGGGGTTCCCGTATTCTTTGTTTTATGCGGCTCAATTTTTGAACACATTGGGTTATGGTTCTTCCGCGGCTTTCAGCCGGTTTTTCTCTGTTTTAATATCATACTTGACCTGCGCTATCATAGCAGCAAGTTTTTTTTCGCATTCCTCTCTCGTTTTGGCATAGATGTTATGGCTTTCTCGCTTACCATAGGCGTTTTTGGGACTATATCTTCCCTCAAATAGGTGGTCGTTTATCATCGTCACGCACCCTGTGCCTGATTTGCGCACCTTTGGCTTGTACGGCTCGAATTCGGGTTGGTCGGTATCTATTCTTACCCGTTCAACGCGAAGTTCACCTGTTTTGAAATTAAGGTCGCTCCATTTTAGTGCAAGTATTTCGCCCCGCCGCATTCCCGTTCCAAGTTCAAGCAGAAATAATTCGTTGTAGCCCTCTTCTTTGGCTTGGGTTAGAAATCGGATAACCTCGTTCGGGGTAAGCACTTTCATCTCTCTTGATTTTTTTGGTGGCAGCTTACAGCCGATAGCAGGATTTGTTTTTATCAGCCCTTCTTGTACCGCTTTTTCAAGCGCAGAACGACAGTTGGTGTGTATCGCTCTTATTACTCTGTCGGACAAGCCTGAGCCATATATTTCTACTCGAATTTTTCTGCCATTTGCTTTTTCTCTTGCATAGAATTGTTGAAGGTCAGATTGGGTCAACTGATTCAGCGGTATATCTCCTGTTTACCTTAAACAGCAGACAACCGCCGAAGTATCTTCCGTCGTCTGATGTCCGTGAAAACCTTTCGTACATTTCGTCGGAGCTGAACTCGTACTCAAACGGCACGAACTCATTTACCGCAAGAAAATCCCCGATTTGATACGGGCGGTCTTTTTTGCGCACCTCAAAAGACTTTATGCCGCTTGCTAACGCAGCGAAATAGTCGGGGCAGCATTTAACCGAGTGGATCATTTTGAGCTTCCTGTACAATATTCAATCCGTCGACAGCATATCCGCCGCTCTTTCCTTCAAGCAAAACAACAAGCGTTCCACTGCATTCCCAAGGTTCGGATCGCATTGTCCAAACCTTGCCCTTGTTTTTCTCGCTCACATAATATTTGTCGTTCATAACGACCTTATCGCCAATTTTCAGCATATCAGTTTACCCCCAATAATTTCGTCATTTCCTCAAACCCACGCCTCGCGCTTCCGTATGCTCGTTCCTCGGAACTCCACGGGATAGCACCGCTCCAGAACGCGATCGTAAATTCTCGCGCACCGTATATCCTCGGAATGCTTGAACGTCTCCAGCGGAAGATTTGAGGTATAAATAACGGGCTTTCCGCTGCGGTACCGCGCGTCGCAGACCGCTTATATGCGCTCGAACCCGTAATCAGTGGAGCGCTCCGCGCCGAGATCGTCTAGGATAAGCAAGTCGATATCGTTTATGCGGCGGATTATTTCGTCCGCGCCGTCAAGGAGCGTCACCAGCGAGACCATGACCGCCGGGTAATTTTTCTCCAGCAGTGCGTTCGCGATACACGCCGCGGCGAACGTCTTTCCCGTGCCGACGCTGCCAAAAAGCAGCAGACCGCGGTTATCCTCGAGCATTTTCGAGAATTTCTCCGCATACCGTCCGCAGATCGTCATGCTGCGCGAATTTTCGCCGTCCTTATCCGCGCCCGTGAACGTGCATTCGGACAGCTTACCGCTCATCAGCGACATACGCCGTTCGCGTATCCAGCAAAAGCATGGAAACGGAATATTATGACGGTGATATAGTGCTTGTAGAGACTTGCCCGGACGTGGCAGTCGGCGAAATCGGCATTTTTGTCGTAAACGATCAAGGATATATCAAACAGCGCGGCAAGGATCGCTTGATTTCACTAAACCCCGAATGCGATGACGTGTTTATACAAGAGGGAGACGTTGTGTATTGCCGTGGACGCGTTCTCGGCAAAGCCGAGCTCGTCAAGTATGCCTCACAAGCGGCTTATCCGACGAGCACCACACCAATAAATACAAAAGCGGCATCGCAAAAATGCCGCTTTTTCTTTGCTCAAAAAAATACATTTTAATAGGTATAAAAAATTGCACAAATTTTCAACACAGGTTAATAACTTTGGCTTACATTTTTAACGCGACGAAGTACTTCGTTGACAACCCCCTTTTTGTTCGTTGAGTTCGTTGCTAAAATATGGAAAAAATATCGATATCAGCAGTGCCTTTATTAAAACACAATTTTTCTTAAAACGCTCTACAAAGCCATTTAAACAAAATTTGAACGCTCTAAAACGATTTTTTTAAAATTCTATCAGAAGCCTCAAATTTTCCAAAAATGACAAAAAAACGCCCGAAAAGTTTTGACAAACCTTTCGGGCATATCTTTTATAGAATCTCGCATTCATGCAAGAAAATTCAGCGTGGTTAGGCCAGAAATTTAGGATCTTCGTATATTTTGCGTTTTTTTCGGCTTATTTTACTTTTTGTGTTCTGCTTGTCAAATAACAGTTAATCGGCAAAAATACAGCAGCCTGCACAATTTGCACAGACTGCTTTTGGTTATTTCAAAGAATTTTCTTGGGTCTTGCGCTGTCTACTTGACAGGGGGCAGGTCAAGATCACTCACAGGCGCCCTGTACATATTTACCAAAATCGACCAAAAAATTTTACGCGATTGGTTCAGTCCATTTTCGTGTCGAAAATATCTACGGACGAGAACTTCCTTTTTTTACAAGATTTATGCCCACAAATGGCAGCGTTTTACGCGAAGCGCATAATGCGTGTACAGCCGTTTGTGGGCATAATATCTTTTTGGTAACAATTAGTTGGTCTGAGTGACAGGATTTGAACCTGCGGCCTCTACCACCCCAAGGTAGCGCGCTACCAATCTGCGCCACACCCAGATATCCAACGGTAATATTATATCACAACGTTAGAAAAAAGTCAAGTACTTTTTTAAAAAATATCAAATTTCACCAAATTCCCAAATATCGAACAAAAGAAACGGGAGGAATAAACCTCCCGTTAATGGTTAACGAACGGCAGCTGAATCAGGCGTCGGCACTTGCGGAAACTATACCGCGATTGGCATCGATAGTAACGGCGGTGCCGCTGCGCAGGATATCCGCAGCGTTTTCCGCGCCCACGATAACAGGGATATCGAGAGCCATACCGACAATAGCCGCGTGCGAATCCGAGCCGTTCTCCTCGGTAATGATACCGACTGCAGTCTTAAGCAGCGACAGTATTTTGTTGGAAGTCTTGTGAATGACGAGTATCTGTCCTGCCTCAAAACGCTCCAAAGCATCATCTTCGGTCTGCGCGACGCAGACGGGAGCCGTAACAGTGCCTTTTGTAACACCCGTTCCCGTAACCAGAACGTCACCGACGATATGCACCTTCATAAGATTGGTTGTTCCCGAAACTCCAAGCGGCACTCCTGCGGTAATGACGGTCAGATCACCGTTTTTGAGAAGTCCCGCTTCAACAGCCTTTTCAACGGCGTGGTGAATAAGATCGTCGGTGTTTGTCATCATTTCCTCTGCCATAAGCGGAATAACGCCCCATGACATAGCGGTCTGACGCCACGTCACCTCGCTTGTTGTACAAGAGATTATCGGACATTCCGGACGGTAACGCGAGATCATTCTTGCGGTCGTACCTGTTTTGGTAACGGTGATTATCGCTGTAGCGCCAAGATCCATAGCCGCGCTGACCGTCGCGTGCGAAATAGCCGCAGAAACGTTGACGCAGTTGCGCGTTTCCTGCTTGTAGAAACGTTTTTTGTAGTCGATAGCTTTTTCAGTTGTTTCGGCAATAAGAGCCATAGTCTTGACCGCCTCAACGGGGTGTTCGCCCGCCGCGGTCTCTCCCGACAGCATAATAGCGCTTGTGCCGTCGTATATCGCATTGGCGACGTCTGTGGTCTCCGCGCGCGTGGGCCGCGTATTGTGTATCATACTCTCGAGCATTTGCGTTGCGGTGATTACTTGTTTGTTGGAGTTATATCCCTTTTTAATGAGCATTTTCTGTATCTGGGGAATTTCCTCAAACGGTATCTCAACGCCCATATCGCCGCGCGCAACCATAATTCCGTCCGAAACCCGCAGAATATCGTCGATATTCTTGACGCCCTCGCCGTTCTCGATTTTGGAGATAATGCGGATATCACTGCGTCCTTCCTCCTCAAGGATTTTGCGTATAGCCAGAACGTCGTCGGGGCAGGTAACGAACGAAGCCGCAATAAAATCAAAGCTCTCCTGTGCCGCAAAGCGGATATCGGAAATATCGACCTCAGACAGATACGGCATAGACAGCTTAACGCCGGGGATATTCACGCCCTTGTTGTTAGAGAGCACGCCGCCGTTGAGTATCGAACAGACGATATCCGCAGTGCCGTCCGCGTTGTGGACTATGTCCGAGCAGCGGACGATCACATTTCCGTCGTCGATAAGTATACGCGTGCCCACCTCGATATCGTCGGGTAAATTCTTGTAGGTAATTGAAACGCGCGTATTGTCACCGTCGACTTCTGCGGTAGTCAGCACAAAAGTATCTCCGGTCTTGATCTCGACTTTTTTATCGTCCTTGAATTTTTTCAGACGAACCTCCGGACCTTTTGTGTCGAGCAACGTAGCGACAGGCTTTCCCAGTTCGCGGGCAATGCGCACAACCTGATCGTGGGTAGCCTTGTGGCTCTCGTGAGTGCCGTGCGAAAAGTTCTGTCTTGCAACGTTCATGCCGTTCTCGATGAGCAGTTTAAGCACCTCGTCGCTTTGGGTAGCGGGACCCAAAGTACAAACAATCTTAGTTCTTCTCATTAAATTAACTCCTTTCGATTAAGTTTTTTACTTAAATTTATTATTGTTGTTACGCTTGTTTTAATTAAAATTTTATTTCACGGTGCAAATAATACCGTGTGCATTGTTGTTTTTTCGTTAATTATAATTGAAGTGTTGCCATACAGGGAGCAAGAGGAAACCCGCAGAGGAGGTCGAATCAGCCGTGCGTCAACATAAAAAAGAAACGAAACCACAACAATAAACTTAGAACAAAAAGCCATATACACAAGCGCGAGCACCCTCTCACAACAGTACGTCAACACGAAAAAAACGGAACACCGGCGAAATTAACAGAACACGCGCAGCATTACCGCGATAACAATCACCTTTTTTATTATATCTTAAAACCAAAAAAAATTCAACCCCCCAAAGCAATTTTTTCCATTTCCCCAAAAAACAAGAAAAAATTCGTAAAATATGTTGAAAACTTTGAAATTTTGTGATATAATTATTATGTATCATATTGTTTTGGAAAAAGATGTGAAAAAAGTAAGAAGTACAACGGGGAGGGGGCAAACCTATGGATTGCGCACTGTGGCTGAACAGACGCAAAATCCGCACGGCAGCGGAGATTGCCGAAGAGCCGGATATAGCGTCGCTGCGCGGATATTTTCTGGCAGGCAGTCTTGTCGACTGGCTTCGCGAACACGAAGGCGTTCAGTACGCCAAAAAACTTGAAAAACTCTCCCACGAAGATTCCGCTTTGAACGAAAAGCTCGCCGATATATTTGGCGGCAGCGCCTGCGGACATAAGAGCTTTGGCGAGGGCGCTCCTCAAATAGCAGCGGACGCGTCGGGCACAATCCCATGCAGTTTTTCTGCGGTGCTGAACAGTTTTGATTTCGGCTCGTCGGGCTCATACAACTATTCGGCAATAAGCTCGTTCGGCAGTTCTTTGCACAGTTGGGAATTTTCTCTCGGTTCGTTCCTCTCGGGCAGCTTCACGTCGGGCAGCGGTATGCACGAGTGGGAATGGGAGCGTTTTTTCGAGTTGTACGAAAGCGGTTCGTTCGCTCTCGGCAGCTTTCACGAATGGGAGTGGGAATGGCTGTTTCAGGCTATCAGAGTAGGCAGTTTCGTTGTCGGCTCATTTAATTTCGGAAGCTATTGGCGAATGGGCAGTCTCGGCAGCGGCATGGAAATTCTGTTACCCGAGCGCTTTGATTTGCTCGACGAATACGACAGGATAATGCTCGAAACGCTTATGAAATGCCCGTTGGACCGTTTCGGCTACGGAATACACAACATCTGATTAAATCGGAGAACGCCATGAAATACATTATCGGATTTGTTCTGCTCGGACTGGTTACATACGCTGGATTGTTCTTCCTTGTGACAGGTCTGAACGAAGCGGCGCATATCACGTCCGCGCCCGTGAGCTTCAACGCTTTTAAAACCCCGTCGAGCTTCACGGTGGGAGCGGTGGAGGGCACAATAGAACAAACCGTCGGCAGGCTGGATAAAGGTATCGTGACCGAGCGTGACTTTATGGGAGTAGTGTTTGGCGAACCCATTGTCGAGTACTTTTACGTTATTCCTGCGGGCGCGGTGCTCGACGAGCCGGTCGACCAACAGTATATGGCTCTGCGCGTTTCGGGCGAGGAAAACAAGGCGCTGCTCGACGGGATAACGTTTACGTTTCCCAAGCAGCCCGCAGAGCTTTCAGAAACGCCGAAGCTGGAGTTTGTCGGCTATGTCTCGGAAATGAACGACGAGACATTCTCGGAAATGCAGATCTTTCTTCAAAATCACGAAAAGCTCATAGGCATAGACACATGGGATATGCCGAACTACAAGTATTTCATCAACCATATTTGCAGATACACGGTTACCGTCCGCTCGGGTGAAAGCGGCGCGGAGCTTCCGATAATAATAGGCGCGGTTGTAAGCGCGGTCGGAATTGGCGGCACAGTGCTGCTTATCGTAAAAAAGGTTCGCGAAAACAGCGGATATTAACGGTTATTATGCGCCAAAGCGCGTTTAAATTTATTTTATTCGGGAGAAAAGTTATGAGATTTGTAAGGTTATTGGTAATGTTTGTAGTTATCGCGTTTCTGGGTATCGCCCTGTTGGTCGGAACGCTCAAGGACAAGGCGGAGCTTGCAAAACCACGCGGCGATTTGGAGACCATGACCGAGGACGACTTCTATCAGGGGCGTTTTGTCGAGGGAACCGTCTATGAGCTTTGGGATAATTTTGCGGATATGGAAGAATATGACAGCACGTTCGGAATAAAGCACAACACGCGCGTTACTGCTCAATATTACGCGCTGCCCATACCCGTGCTTGACGAATATAAATTTGTCGCGCTTGCCATAAGCGACAGCTCGAAACAGACTATTGCGCAAAAAATGGTAAAGGAGACGGACGCGTTTTATGAGGATGGCGCCATGCCGACGACCGAGCTGCACGTCCGCGGCAAAGTAACAAAGCTCAGCGGTGACGGTCTTGATTATCTTCGGGAATACGCCGAGTATATGGGCTTTGACGCGGGCGATGTTGCGGCGTTCACGATAAACGACGGCAACGACGGCAGCAGCTCGGGCGGCGCGTTTATCATCGCGATAGTGCTCTCAGTCATCGGGCTTGGCGGCACGGTATTTATGATCGTCCGCAGAGTTATCCGCGGCAAGTAAAGTGAACGCGATACATATTGCATCCTCTGCACCTGCGTTCGCCAAAGGGAGGAAAGCGCTCGCCGCCGAGGATTTCGACCTGTACTGCACGGCGCTTTCGGCTCTCTGTTGGCGGAAATTTAACGGTGAAATAACGCTCTGCTGCGACAGCCGTTATGCGGAGTATTACCGCATGATCGGCTTTACCGACGTCTGGAACGGCATAAACGTATGCGTTGCGGACGATCTCGAGGGCATTGACCCGCTGATGTTCTGGGCGGGTGGCAAGCTGCTCGCGCTGCGCGAGGTGAGCGCTCCCGTTGTTATGCTTGACACGGACTTTATCGTCTGGAAAACGCTTAATTTCGGCGGCGAAATTATTGCCGCGCACCGCGAGAACATCTCGGACGGAATATATCCGCCGCTCGGTTTTTTCCGCGCGGGAGCGCATATTATCCCTGATTTCAGCGAGGACGTACTGCCGCTCAACACCGCGTTTTTCTATGTTCCCGACAATGATTTCAAGGAGTTTTACACGGGACAGGCGATAGCGTTTATGAAGTCGGCGGCGAAATGCGACGATTACCTTAAATATATGGTGTTCGCGGAGCAGCGGCTTGCGGCAATGTGCGCGGACTACACGGGTACGCCCATAAAAACGCTGCTCGACAAGGACAATCTGTTCTATCCGCAAAGCGACTTCACGCACCTCTGGGGCGCGAAACAGGCAATGCGCGACCACTCGGAGTTGCGCGGAGATTTTCTTCAAAAGTGCCGAAAACGTCTTCTCACGGAGTTCCCCGAGTACTCGTATATCGCCAAAATAATTAATTCGCTCAACGGCGAATAATTACGGCGGTTTCCGCTCAAAATAGTAATAATTTTCTGTTTTGGGAGGAATTTACAATGATACGCACGCAGGAGCTGCAAAAATATTACACCGTCGGCGCTAACACAATTAAGGCGCTTGACGGCGTTTCGCTGAATATCGACGACGGCGAGTATGTCACGGTTGTGGGAACATCGGGTTCAGGAAAGTCCACGCTGATGAACATTCTCGGCTGCCTTGACACGCCGACCTCGGGAAGCTATCTGCTCGACGGCAATGACGTTGCGACGCTTTCAGACAACACACTGTCCGACATACGCAGCCGAAAGATCGGATTTATCTTCCAGAGCTTCAATCTTATTCCCGGATTGACCGCGCTCGAAAACGTCGAGCTGCCGCTGTTGTACAGGAAAGTACCCAAAAAGCAGCGTAGCGAAACAGCCATGAGAGCGCTGGAGAGCGTGAAGCTTTCGGATAGGGCGCTGCACCGTCCGTCCGAGCTGTCGGGAGGTCAGCAGCAGCGCGTCGCTATTGCGAGGGCGATAGCGGCGAACCCCGCCATTATCCTCGCCGATGAGCCGTGCGGAAATCTGGACAGCAAGTCGGGCGCGGAGGTGCTTGAAATACTTTCGCAGCTTAGCCGCAGCGGAAAAACGGTTGTGATGATAACCCACAACGAGGACACGGCGAAAAAGGCGGAAAGGCTTGTCCGCATCTCGGACGGGAGACTTTGCCAATAGCTGTGCATTCATTTAAAGGAGACAATATGACTTTACAGAAAATAATCGACGACAGCAGGCGGATAGTTTTCTTCGGCGGCGCGGGTGTGTCAACCGAGAGCGGAATACCCGATTTCCGCAGTGCAGACGGGTTGTATTCGCGGCAGTACAAATATCCGCCCGAGCAGATAGTCAGCCATACGTTTTTTACGCAGTATCCCGATGAGTTTTATCGATTTTACCGCGACAGAATGATATTCCCCGACGCAAAGCCCAACGCCGCGCATTTGAAACTCGCGGAGCTTGAACAGGCGGGGAAGCTGTCGGCGGTGATAACGCAGAATATCGACGGATTACATCAGGCGGCGGGCAGCAAAAATGTCATCGAGCTGCACGGCAGCGTTCACCGTAATTACTGTTCAGAATGCGGCAAGTTCTATCCGCTATCGGCAGTAACGGAGAGCGCGGGCATTCCCGAATGCGACTGCGGCGGGCGTATAAAGCCCGATGTCGTGCTGTACGAGGAGAGTTTGAACTCGGAGGATATTGAGAACGCGGTCACGGAGATAGCGGCTGCCGATACGCTGATTATCGGCGGCACATCGCTTGTGGTGTACCCTGCTGCGGGTTTCGTGAACTACTTCAAGGGCAAGCACCTTGTGGTTATCAACAAATCGCCCACCAACGCGGATAAAAACGCGGAATTGGTGATAGCGGACAGTATTGGCGAGGTTTTAAGTAAAATCAAGGTAAACTAAGCTGTACAATAAACGGACATAATATCCCGTGCGTTACGCTCGGCAATAACGTAACGCAAAGCCATTCGGATTAAGGAGTAAAAATGGAAACTGTTCAGACGGTCACTTATCAATGCCCGAACTGCAACGCGGCATTGGAATACGACAGCGTACACGGAGGATTTAAGTGCTTCTATTGCGACAGCACGTTCTCGGATCGCGAAATAAGGAATATCTTCAAGCATAACGAGGAGGAAGTAAACCTTGATACGGCGGTCGAGCCGGAGCTTAACGAGTCGCAGGAGCAAATGGAGGAATTTACGGGGCAGAGCGCTCTGTACAGCTGTCCGAACTGCGGCGCGGGAGTTATCTGCGACAGCCTTACTTCGTCGACGAGATGCCACTTCTGCCATACGCCTGTTATACTTTCAGGGCGGCTTTCGGGCGAGTTCAAGCCGAATATGATAATCCCGTTCAAATCTACAAGGGAGCGTGCCGAACAGAAGTTCAGAGAATACATAAAGGGTAAGTTTCTGCTGCCGAGGGGCTTTAAATCGGAAGCGCAGATAAGCAATATATCGGCGCTGTATGTTCCATATTGGCTGAAAAGCGGCTTGACGGACGTTCAGCTTTCCGCGACGGGAAAGACTATCAGAACATGGACGACGGGCAGCCGCCGCTACACTCACACTAAAGTGTACAACGTAGAGCGCGACGCGGAAATGTCGTTTATCCGCGTTCCGTGCGACGGTTCAAAGCGCATTGACGATAACCTTATGGAGAGCATAGAGCCGTTCAATTACGGCGATCTGAAGCCGTTCTCGATGTCGTATCTGTCGGGCTGCGCTGCGGAAAAGTACGACGTTTCCAAGGAGGAAGCGGCTGTGCGCATAGATCAGCGCGTGCTGAAAGCGGCTGAGGACGAGATACGCAGAATGGCGTCGGTGTATACATCGCTGGAATCGGTACGGACGAGTTTTGTCTACCGCCAGCAGAAGTACGTCTACGCGCTGCTGCCCGTTTGGTTTCTCAATTACCAATACAAGGGCAAAGACTACGCGTTCGCGATGAACGGTCAGACGGAAAAGATGTTCGGTGAGTTGCCCGTCAGCAAGCTGAAAACGTTTCTGTTCGGCGCGGGGATATTCCTTATTGTGTGGCTGATAGCTTCTTTGTTGGGAGGGCTGTGCATTGCTTAAGATAAGATTTACTGCGGCGTTTGTTGTCATTGTGATACTGTTTGCGCCGTTTTTCAGACTTTCCGCAATCGCGGACGTTTCCACGGGTTGTCGGGGAGCGCTTGCCGATCTTGACGAATGTCTCACCGATTCCGAGGAGGAAAAGCTGCTCGGAATAATGAACGAGACCGCTCAGAAGATAAACTGCAACGTTGGCATCGTCATCACGCGCGATCTGAACGGAATGTCGGACAGCGGCTACGCGAAACATTTTGGCGACAGCAATTTCGGTAGCGGAAGCTCGTATGCGGTGTTTATGTTCCTGAATACGCACGACAATCCCGCATATAAAACATACGAGGACAAAATCGAGCTTAACGGCAGAGGTCACGATTATTATAACAACAGGGCAAACTCAATTTTCGACAAGGTGTATGACGGTCTGGACAGTTCGGGATTTTACTCGGCTGGTCGGGCGTTCTGCCGCGCATTGGAACAATATGCGGGATCGGACAGCTATGGTAGTAGTTCGTCGTATATTGAGGAGAATTTTCCGCTGATAAGCGCCGGAATGTTTATCGGATTTATTTTCGCGATTATCATTACCATAGTTGTAGTATGTAACGTTGTAAGGGGCTACAAGAAACGCGCTCCGATAAGCGCGTCAAACTACATAGATCAGAGCCGCACGCGTATCACGCGTCAGGTAGATCAGTTTGTCCGTGAATACACCACCAGCGTTTCTATAAGCAGTTCAAGCGGCGGCGGACGCGGCGGACACAGCAGTCACGGGGGCAGTCACCGTAGCGGCGGACACAGCAGTCACGGAGGGCGGCACAGATAATGAGAGCGGTAATACAAAGGACAGAGCGCGCAAGCGTTTCCATTGACGGGAAAACAGTCGGCGAGATCGGGAAAGGCTTTCTTGTGTTGCTCGGTGTGGGCGCGGAGGATACCGAAGCCGACTGTGAGCGGATAGCGAAAAAACTCGTCGGTCTGCGCATTTTCGAGGATGAAAACGGCAAGACCAATCTCTCGCTAAAGGACGTGGATGGCAGCCTGCTGATAATCTCGCAGTTCACTTTGTATGCGGACTGCCGCAAAGGAAACCGCCCCAACTTCCTTATGGCGAAAGAGCCGAAAGAAGCGGAGCGGCTGTACGAGTATTTCTGCAAGTTGTGCGCCGAGGAGATCCCCGTTGTGAAAAAAGGGATATTCGGCGTGGATATGCGTGTGGAGCTTGTGAACAGCGGTCCGTTCACGGTTATTCTGGAGTAGAGTATGGCTGTATCAAATATAAAGGCAGAGTTGTCGGCGGATATAGAACTGGTATGGGCGGTCATCACATCACCCGACAGCGCATGGCGCAGCGATCTTCGCGGAACAGAGCACATTAACGAAAAGAATTTTGTCGAGACCGACAGAAGCGGCTTTAAAACTCACTTTACGATAACCGCATTTGAGCCGTATTCGCTGTATGAACTCAAGGTCGACAATGACAATATTTCGGGACGCTGGACGGGAAAATTATCTTCGGTGAACGGTGGAACGATTATCGACTTTACCGAGGACATTACTCCAAAAAAGGCAATAATAAAACCGTTTGTCAAAGGGTTCCTGAAAAAGCAGCAAGCAGCATATCTGCGCGATTTGAGAAAGGCTTTGGAGAATGATCTACCTTGACAACGCCGCCTCAGCGCCCGTAAACCCAAAAGCGCTTGCGGCGGCAATGCCGTTTTTAACGGAAAATTTTGCGAACCCGTCCTCGGTGCATACCCACGGACGGGCTGCTTCTGCGGCTCTCGATAAGGCTCGCGAACAGTGCGCGGCGGCTCTCGGGACGCTTCCCAAGGAGATTTTTTTTACGAGCGGCGGCACGGAGAGCGACAACCTGGCGGTTTTTTCCGCGCTTGGAATTAACGGAAGGCGCAAGATCATAACCTCCGCAATAGAACACCCTGCCGTTCTAAACGCCTGCGCTGAACTTTCGCGGCGCGGCTTTGACGTCGTGCGCGTTATGCCTGACGGCGACGGAATAGTCCGTTCTGAGGACGTTGCGGCGGCGATAGACGATAAAACCGCAATGGTCTCCGTTATGACTGCGAACAACGAGATCGGCACATTGCAGCCGATAGCCGAGATCGGTGCGCTTTGCCGCGAAAGGGGCGTATACTTCCACACAGACGCGGTACAAGCGGTAGGGAATATCCCGCTCGATATGCGGAAACTGCCCGTGGATATGCTGTCCGTTTCCGCACATAAGATCGGCGGCATCAAGGGCGCGGGACTACTGTACGTCCGCAGAGGAACCCCCGTCTTGCCACTGATAGTCGGCGGCGGTCAGGAGCGCGGGATACGCTCAGGTACGGAGAACGTTTCCGCGATTTCCGCGCTCGGAGCGGCGATCGCGGAAATTACAGCGGATATTACCCGCCGTGCGGAAAAAATCACTCGGTTGCGCGATCTGCTTATCGAGCGGTTGGAGATGATACCAAATTCACGGCTGAACGGCAGCAGAACCTTGCGTCTTTGCTCTAATGTGAATTTCTCGTTCGGTAATATTGACGGGGAAGCGCTGGTTATGAGTCTTGATTTAATGGGCGTATGCGCTTCGACCACTTCCGCGTGCTCGGCGGGGAAACAGCGGCGTTCGCACGTTCTGACCGCGCTCGGACTGTCGGAGAATTGGCTTGACGGCACGGTTCGGCTCACGCTCTCGGAAGACAACACCGAAGAGGATATTTTGGCGGCAGCGGACATTATCGCAGAATGCACTGCGCGACAGCGGTCGGACTAGGCGCCGCTTAGCGGAGGGGATTTTCCGCGGCACCCCGCTCGCTACGCTCGGGGGTACGCGCGGAAAATCCCAGTGCGCGTCCGCGTTTCGCCGCAAGCGGCAAAACCGCTGTTCGCTGCGCTCACAGCGTATCCGCCTACGGCGGATTGCGGGCGCGCACCGCCGAAATTAACATTGGTCAGAGCTTGTCGGCGTAGTAAGCGAGAATAAGCTCTGTAACGCGCCCGTAGCTGAGCGTACCTTCGGTCACTCCCTGTACTTTGATAAATCTGTCGTTGACCGCTCCGGAGACCTCGGAGACTGAGACCGACGTTCCGCCGATATTAATCTCTACCTCATGATCGGTTATGTACTTGTTTTCGGCGCTGAAATCCGCGATCATTCCGTCTGTAAGCATATCGTGCGCCTGCCGCCACATATCAATATCGTAGGCGAACAGTTCGTTGGAGCAGTGCTTGAACGCCTCCATATATCCCGAGTAGCGGAATTCCGGATATTCACTGTTGATACAGGAGAGGAACGCGAGAAAGTTGCATTCGTTCTCAAAGGCGATACCGCGTGAGTGCGCGCTTTCGTGAGCGGCAGTGTACGGTATGGAGAAATCAGGCTGCGCCGTGTTCACATTACATTCGGCGAAGAACGGAAAGTACATTCCCGTGATGTGAGTGTATGACCACGGCTCGGAAAGCATAACGGGCTTTTGCCGCCAGATCGCCGTCCACAGGAACGGGTATTCGCCGACAAGCTTGTCGTAGCCGCTGCCCGTGCGCGAAAGCTCCTCGAAAATACTTTCGGAAAAGACCACGCAGCCGTTTTCGTCAACGGCAAGCTCCCCGCGGGCTTCTGCAGCGCCCCTCGCAAGTTCGCCGCAGACGGCAAGCAGAAACTCGGGCGTTTTCTTTGACGTATCCAGACGCATTATCTTCTCGATTGGATAACGGTAGTAGTTCGCGCCGTGGCAAATCATATACATAAGGCTTGCGATCGACAGAGATCCACAAAGAAATCTTCCCGCTTTCAGGAGCGTTTTACCGCGCTTTTTGCTTTTTTTCAGTTTAACGATAAGCAAAACAATAAGAAAGATCACCAGCGGAACGGCTAAAATGACAAGCAGCTCCGTAAGCGAGACGGGTAAAAGACTCGTGATAAAACCGACAGGCACGGTGATAATTTTAAACAGTCCGCGAGAGAGAACATATTCGGTAAAACCGGGAAAGTATGGCAGCAAAAAATACATAACCGCCGCCAAGACCAATGGAATAAATATCCAATATATTTTAAAAATTTTTTTCATTACCTTTCCTTTCGCTAGAAAATTGAATATTTTTTTGTGCAATTTTAACAAAATATCCAAAAAATTTTGACAAAGCATTTATTTTGTGGTAAAATATATATGGTTCACAATATTTTACCTAAAGAAGGTGAGTAAATGAGGCTTCCGGAAAACGACACCGATTGGCTTTCGGCTTATCTTCGGGATATAGAGATAGCAAATAAAGAGCTGATCGAAAAAAATTTTCACGTCGACCCTAAATCGATAATCTGTGATATTTATGCATTACCCTCGCATAACCATCAGACATTTTACGGAAAACTTATTTCCGAACGCGGCTTTTATAAAATTATTTACGCTAAAGCAATACAGAATTCGATCTGGTTTTCGGAACCGATCTATATGTATCGCTTTGAAGAAGCAAAGCGGTTTGAGAACCACCCTATGAAAAAGGGACATATAGTATGCCGCGCCAAGCTGATGGATAAATCGCTTATTAACCGTCTGCTGTTCACAACCGAGCGGCTTATCCAACTACAGCCCGAAGACGCTGTTGTTGCCGATCTGGAGAGTGTTTTCACCGCAATAAGACTGTACGAAGACGGTGTAATGTCGCGGGAAATAATGTACACAGACGCGAAGAAACTGGAGTTTTACGATAACACCGACAAGCATGAGGCAGTAGAATTTCTCGGCTCTTTGTACCTCTGCATTGAAAAGATCATCGGCATTGGCGATTAGCATGCGCTATTGCTCTGTCTGCCAAAACGGCAATGTGTTTTTAATTGCAAATACTTGATGTAATTTTATGCGCTGTTTATACATTTTGTTTTGCGGCGCTTGTGTGTGGAAATAAATTATAGTTTCACGATTGCGTGAGGAAAACGCCGTAGATTTCTTCTGGTGTCACTTGTGGTTTCGTTTTTTGTGTTTTTTGTGTTGCCGCACGGGTTGCGAGAGGACACCCTCCCCGAATGGTGTCCTCTCGCAACCCGTGCGGCAACACACTAAATTAAAATAAACAAAACAACAACGGTCAATTTAGGCTAAAAAGCTATCAGCATACGCAACATTACCTCATAATTCCATTATACACCTTTTTTACAATTATTGCAAGTGTCAAGATTTGTCAATTTCACCTTACTTTCACGGAAAATTTTCAAAAAAGGGCTTAACATTTTGAAAGAAATGTGTTATAATGATTATATACGTCAATGGGGAAACACACGTTAGGCGCTGCGGCGTATGTGTGAGGCTGTACTAAACATACCTTTTATTCAAGGGGTGACAAAACAATGAACAAAAGAAAGAATTTTCGCTACATTAAGATCAAGGACGATGAACCGAAAAAGCCCAAAAAGCGGGAAAAGGGAAGAGTGTCGCGTAATATCGGTCACGCGCTGACCGTTGTCGGCACAACGATCTCGTCAATGCTGCTCATTCTGGTTATTATGATGTGTATTGTTGTTACGATAATTACGGTGTACATTCTTGATTTTGCCGACAACGGCTACGATGCAAACCTCCGCGACGCCGAAATGCAGTACACGACCATAGTCTACGCGTATGACGAGGACGGTCTCGAGGTCGAGCGCAAGCGTCTGTTCGAGGAAACCAACCGTATCTGGGTGGACTATGAGGACATCTCTCCGCACGTTATACACGCTGTCGTTTCCACAGAGGACAAGCGTTTTTACGAGCATAAGGGCGTCGACTGGAGAAGAACGGTCTACGCGCTTGCCGCAGACGTTCTAAATCTTTCGGGAGCAGGTCAGGGCGGTTCTACGATAACCCAGCAGCTTATCAAGAATATAACTCAGGACGACGAGCAGACGTGGGCGCGTAAACTCCGTGAGATCTTCAGAGCACTATCGCTCGAGGAAAAATACACAAAGGTCGATATAATTGAGAGTTATCTTAACGTTATCTGGCTCGGACACCGTGTAAACGGCATAGGCGCGGCATCGCAGCTGTATTTCGGCAAGGAGGCGAAAGACCTCGATATCGCCGAGGCAGCTATAATCGCAGGGCTTATCCGTAACCCGAATAAGCGTTCACCGTACCTTGACCTGCAGAACTGCAAGGATTCGCAGGAGTACGTATTGCAGAATATGTACGAACAGGGCTATATCAACACTAAGGAGTACGAGTCGGCGAAAGCGGAAAAGGTGCGTTTCAGAGACGTTGTGGAGGGTGACGCGTTCGGCTATATCGACCCGCGCTCAATTCAGACCGACAACCCCGACGAGCCGAACGAGGACGATGAAAACGAGGCTTACGAGGCTTACCGCTGGAACGAATACGAAATATCCCAGAACTGGTATGTCGACGCGGCGCTCAATCAGGTAATCGAGGACTACGCCGAGCTTAAGGGCATTACCGAAATCTCCGCGCAAAGGGAGATATACAACGGCGGCTTCCGTATCTATATCAATGAAAATATGGCGTATCAGAATCTGGTTGAGGAGAAGTACCGAGATCCGTATTTGGTGGCGACGTTTTTTGATAAGGACGCAGACCCGGATGACCTGATACAGTCGGCGTTCGTGCTTATGGATTACACCGGCACGGTGCTTGCGATCTCGGGCGGTCTCGGCGATAAGCCGGGTGACGCGTGTTTTAACCGCGCAACGCAAGCAACGCGTTCGCCGGGTTCGACAATGAAGCCTATCTCGGCATATTCGACCGCAGTGCAGAACAATCTTATCAACTATTCGACCATGATGCCCGACAGAGGTATCACAATAATAGACGAGGAAAATTATACGCTGCGGCGCTGGCCCGACAACTTCGGTATGGTGGGCGATGACGGAACGCTTATGCCTATCTGGCAGGCTGTCCGCGAATCACGCAACACAATTGCGGTAAGGGTAACGCAGCTACTCACGCCGCAGCTTTGCTACAGTCAGCTTACCCAAAATCTGGGATTTACCACACTGGTTGAATCCGATATAGCGTATTCGCCGATAACGCTCGGCGCGCTCACACACGGCGTTAAGCTGGTGGAGCTTGCGGCGGCTTATCAGATATTCGGCAACGGCGGAGTTTACTATGAACCCAAATTCTACAGCCGTGTCATCGACAGTAAAAACAACGTTATTCTTGAACAGAAGTTCTACGGCACACAGGCGATCGACAGCGACGCCGCGTGGGTAACCAACAGAATGCTCCGCACGGTAATCACAAATCCCGGAGGCGCGGGTGCTTACGCCGATCTCGGAAACGTCGAGGTTATCGGTAAAACGGGTACGTCAAACGATGAATACAATCTTCTGTTTGTGGGCTGTACTCCGAGTTATATCGGCGTTGTCTGGATGGGATACGATAAGAACAACCACGAAATATACAACGGCGACGGAACTCATCGGTATGGCGCTCAGATATGGTACGATATATTGTCCGAGATTGAGGATACGTCGCAGATACGCAAGTTCTCCCCCGATAATACGGTGCTCGAACGCAAGTACTGCACCGAGACGGGTCTGCTCGCTTCCGCATCCTGTACCAAAACGGATATCGGCTATTACCGTCAGAGCAACATTCCCAACTACTGCTCCGGCAAGCACAACGACGAGGTTGACAAGATCAACAATCATTGGAAGAAGTATGACGAAGAGAAATACAAGGAGAGCGAGGATTATCTGAATGCGCTGCTTGGGTATTAACGAAAAGGGCGGCAGCCTCGGCTTTGCTGTGTAATAACGTTTAAAAGGTCTGCGCGGCTGTCCGTGCGGATCTTTTTTATTTCGTCTGCGCTATTGCTTTTTTCCCGTGAATGGTGTATAATATATTCAAATATCCGAAAGGAAGGTTATTATGAAAAAACGATTATTGGCATTGTTTTCCGCGGCGGTACTGGCGGTCGCGTTTTCGGCGTGTTCCGCAGACGCGGAAGGTCCCGTTTTAAGCGGCAGCGGCTTAAATTCGACGAGCACAAGCTCATCGAATTTAAGCACCTCTGAAAGTTCTTTGACAGACAGCGCTCCTGAAAGCAGTTTAACAACAAGCAGCACTGAAAGTTCCACTATAACAAGCAGCACTGAAAGTTTATCAACGGAGAGTACTCCCGAAAGCTCGTCGACGGAGAGCGCTCCCGAAAACTCGTCGACGGAGAGCGCTCCCGAAAGCTCGTCGACGGAGAGCGCTCCCGAAAGCTCGTCGACGGAGAGCGCTCCCGAAAACTCGTCGACGGTAAGTACTCCCGAAAGCTCGTCAACGTCGAGCACTCTCCAAAGTTCGTCAACGTCGAGCAATTCCGAAAGCTCCTTAACGTCCGACGTTACCGAGCCGGAAAGCAGCCCCGTACTTTCAAACCCCAACGCTTCAAAGGAGGCAGTGCAGCTGTACGAGTATATTTGTGATACATACGGCAATGCTATTATTTCGGGGCAGCAGGAGTCGACATGGATGGGCAGCGAGCAGTACGAGTTTGACTACATTTACGAGAAAACGGGGAAATATCCCGCAATACGCGGTCTGGACTATATGAACGACGACTTTGACGGCGTAAACAGGCGCGCCAAGGAATGGCACGACCGAGGAGGCATTGTCACGATCTGCTGGCACTGCGGCTACGACTTTACGGGAAGCTGGGACGAGTGCATGAAAACCGTGCGGAACGACTGGGATCTTGCGCTTACAGAGGGAACGCCCGAGTATGAAAAGCTCATCGCGGGAATGGACAAGGCGGCAAAGGCTCTCAAGGAGCTGAAGGATCAGAATATCCCCGTGCTTTGGAGACCGTTCCATGAACTTGACGGAGGTTGGTTCTGGTGGAGCAAGGGAGGCGCGGACAACTTTAAGGAAATGTGGAGAATAATGTACCGCCGTTACACCGAGTATTGGGAGCTTGACAATCTTATCTGGGTCCTCGGCTATTCGGGAAACGGGCGCGGTTACGATAATTGGTATCCGGGCGACGAGTACGTTGACATCGCGGGTGCGGACTCCTACAACGACGGCGCAAATCAGAAACTGTACATATTGGTGAAAAGAGTGGTCGGAGATAAAATGCCCGTATGCTTCCACGAGTGCGGGCGCATACCGACAGTAAAGCAATTAAAAGACGGCAAGGCGGGCTGGGTCTGGTTTATGACGTGGCATACCGAGCATATTGTCGACGGGAACCGCACGTCCGACCTGAAAGAAATTTACAACGACGATTACGTCATTACGCTTGACGAATTGCCGCCGCTTTGAGAAAGGAACAAGTATGTATATCGCTGATGAAAAAAGATATGAAAAGATGATCTACAGACGCTGCGGAAAGAGCGGCTTGAAGCTGCCCGCCGTTTCTCTCGGTCTTTGGAAGAATTTCGGGCATAAGGACTGTTTCGCGAATATGGAGGAAATGATCCATACTGCGTTCGATCTCGGAATAACGCATTTCGACCTCGCAAACAACTACGGCAATCCGTATAATGGCAGCGCCGAGGAGAACTTCGGCAAAATACTTGCCGATATGCGGCAATACCGCGACGAGATGTGCATTTCCACGAAAGCGGGCTACGAGATGTGGAATGGACCCTACGGCGACAGAAACGGTTCGCGGAAATATCTCACCGCCTCGCTGGATCAGAGCCTTAAGCGTATGGGCTTGGAATATGTTGATATTTTCTATCACCATGTGTTCGACCCCGACACTCCGCTTGAGGAGACGGCTCTGGCGCTTGATAACGCCGTTCGGCAAGGCAAGGCATTGTATGTCGGCATTTCCAACTACAACAGCGCGCAGACCTCGCAGATATCGGCGATATTCCGCGAGCTGCACACGCCGTTTATCGTCAATCAACCTTCCTATTCAATGCTCAACAGGTGGATAGAGGGAGACGGACTTGACGAGTTCGCGTGCGGGAACGGTATCGGGTTGGCGGTGTTCTCGCCGCTTTATCAGGGATTTCTTACCGACCGCTACCTGAACGGCATACCCGAGGATTCGCGCATAGGAAAGGGCGATACGTGGATAGGCGAACAACTTAACGAGCAGATGATCAAGCGGCTCAATTCGCTTAACGCGATAGCAGAAAGACGCGGGCAGACGCTCTCGCAGATGGCGCTGTCATGGGTTCTGCATAATCCCGCCGTTACTACGGTATTGATAGGAGCGAGCCGCCCGTCGCAGATCGCCGAAAACGCTGCCTGCATAGAAAAGCTCGACTTCACCGACGCGGAGACAGCCGAGATCTCCGAATTGATACGATAACGAGAATATATGCCTAACCGCCGCGGAATTACACCGCGGCATTTTTTTGTGTTTACCGCGCAAATCTGCCGATCACTACTTGACAAATAACACATATTTTGCTATAATAGGAATGTATGCGAAATTGTATCGGACAAGCTGCTTATGGCAGTTTTTGACATATATCCGTGATGAACAAGGATATATTACGATCGAATGATCGTATGGCTGAAGGAGGCTTAAATTATGGACACATCGGTATTTGACGATTACGAATCCTCTGTTCGTTCCTACTGCCGTCATTTTCCCGCCGTTTTTTCAAGGGCGGAGGGCGCTTTTATGTACGACGAGGACGGAACCGAATATATAGACTTTTTTTGCGGCGCGGGAGCGCTGAATTACGGACACAACAATCCGTACATTATCGATAAGATGATGAAGTATCTGCAATCGGGCAGCATACTCCACAGTATGGATATGTACACTCCCGCAAAGCGCGAGTTTCTGGAAACGCTTGAAAACAAAGTACTTAAGCCGCGCGGTCTCGACTACCGAGTAATGTGCTGCGGTCCTACGGGAACAAACGCGAACGAAGCGGCTTTAAAGCTCGCGAGAAAATACACGGGGCGCTCGAACATCTGGGCGTTTATGGGTTGCTTCCACGGAATGACCTTGGGTGCGCTGTCGCTCACTACCGAGAAATTCGCGCGTGACGCCGCGGGCGTCGCGCTCGGGAACTGCACGCATATTCCTGCGCCGTATATGTTCCCCGAGCTTGACGTTATAAAGTATATGCAGCGGCTTCTGGACGACGATCATTCGGGAGTGGAAAAACCCGCGGCGCTCATTATGGAGACAATTCAGGCGGAGGGCGGCATTTTCCCGTTCGAGACGGAGTTTCTTAAAGCTTGCCGTGAGTTCTGCGACAAAAACGAAATTCTTCTTATTATCGATGATATTCAGGCGGGCTGTGCGCGCACGGGTACTTTCTTCTCGTTTGAACGCGCGGGTATCAAGCCCGACATGATCTCGGTATCCAAGTCGATCGGCGGCGTGGGTATGCCTATGGCGCTGCTGCTGATAAGCCCCGATAAGGACATCTGGGAGCCTGCCGAACATAACGGCACGTTCCGCGGAAATCAGCTCTCATTTGTCGCAGGAAAAGCAGCTTTGGAGTTTATGTTGGAAAACCGCGTTGAGGAAGAGGTTCGACGCAAATCAAAGATCGTCGAGGAGTTCATCGAAAAGGAAATACTCCCGCTTGACGAAAGGCTGTCCTGCCGCGGTATCGGACTGATGTGGGGAATTGACTGCGAAAAGACGGGCGGCGGCAAGTTCAGCGAGGCGGTCGTCGACACCTGTTTCGGTCATCGTCTGGTGATCGAACGCGCGGGTCGCGACAGTAGTGTTGTGAAGCTTATGCCCGCGTTGGTCATCGCCGATGAAACGCTGCTTAAGGGTTTGTGTATAATAAAGCAGTCGATAGCCGAGGTTCTTGGGAGAAAGAAAACGGGAGATTTAATGTGAAACAAGTTGGTTATTTTTTCAGAGTTTTGTCGGGAGTGCGTTTAAAGAAATTCTTCAACGTTATAAACCGCGTTCACGAAAAGTGCGGACAAAACCGTCTGTATACTTTTTTTGATATTCTCAAATGCGCGAGAAAATACGGCGCGGGGTATCACGATTATATCATTTTCGGATTTTACGATATGAACGCCGAGCAGCGCGATACTTATATGACGAGAATGAGAAACAAACGGCTTATCGAAATGTTGAACGATCCGCAGTATTCTCATATTTTCACCCATAAGAACGAATTTGACAAGCGGTTCAGAAAATATCTTCACCGCGACGTAAGAGACATCGCGGAGATTGACCTCGAGGAGTTCAAGGAATTTATCGACGGCAAGGACGTTATTTTCGCGAAGCCGAACGTCGGCGAGAGCGGAAAGGGCATAGAGCGGCTGAAAACCGCCGACTTTGCGTCCGTTGAGGATATGTACGGTTACATCACCGACTCCGCGCACAATTTCGGAGTTATTGAAGAGCCGATAGTTCAGCACCCCGACCTGAACACCCTGTACCCGTGTTCCATAAATTCCTACCGCATTGTGACGCTTGTTTGTGACGGGGTCGCGCATTGCGTGTACGCGGTATCGAAAAGCGGGAACTCCGGAAAATTCGTGGACAATCTTGATAACGGCGGCATTTGTTGCCCTATCGACCAAGAAACGGGAAAGATCTGCGGCTGCGCGCATACCTCAGCGCTTGTGACATCTGACGTTCAGCCGTACACGAAAGTTCCGCTTATGGGATTTCAGCTCCCTTTTGTCAAGGAGGCTGTGGAAATGGCTAAACAGGCGGCGTTGGAAGTACCCGAGGTCAAGTACGTTGGCTGGGACGTCTGCGTTATGCCTGACGGTCCTGCGATCATCGAAGGCAACGTTTATCCGGGCTACGATTTCTGGCAGCTTCCGGAGCATACTCCCGATAAGATTGGGCTTTATCCTTACTACAGAAAAATGGTTCCGGGATATAAATAAACAAATCAGCCCCCTGCTTTACGGGGCTGATTTTCATTTATAATAATATGATTTGTATTCGGGAGAACGCTCCGCTGCCGTCAACCGGCGCTTACAAAAAACAGAATAATTATCAGTGCCGCGGATATGCCGAGAATTATCCAGTTGCGCCTTATGGTGCGCTCCAAACGATCGTTCTTTTTTCCCTTGTCAAAACGCTTTGCCATAATGATACCTCCCGAAATTTATACCGAACATTCCCGCGTTACTGATAGTTATTTGGCGCTGAGGGAACCGCAAACGGATTGTCGATCGTGTGGTCGGCGCGTATAGTGCTGTCGCTTATCAGAAAATAGTCGTACCGCAGTATAGGACCGCTGTTTGAAATGGGATCGTCCCACGTTGCGTCAACATGATACCAGAAGTTTCCGACACGCACCATATTCCACATGTGAGGTCCACCGCCGCTTACTCCCGCAATGCATACACACTCGTAGCCCATAGACTGCGCCATATACATAAACGCCTTGGAATATCCCTCGCACAGCGCGCTGCCGTATACGACAGGACCGTCAGCCTCGCTCTTGGAGAGCGGACCGTTTTTGGTGTATGAAGTGTTGTTGACTATCCAGTCGTGTATATATTTCAGCCTGTCGTAATCGCTGCCGAGCTGCTGCGCTTCGGCAATCACCGACTGTGTTCTTGAAATGAACTGATCCGACGGAACGTCGCCCACGCCTCTGCCGTATTGTATACCGATCTCAACGACCTTTCCGCTGTCCTTGTATTTGTAGTTATATCCGCTGCCGAGCGTCAGAAACTGCGCGTTGTCGTAGTCGAACGCCCAGTATATCAGATCAGCGTCATTTGTATTCAGGTTCAGATCCTCCACGCCGAATGCGGCTATATTGTTCGCCGCACATTCAAACAGCCTTGCGTATGCGATTTGCTGCTGGGAATTGAGCTGATTGTACCCCCATTTGCGCGTATAGTCGGTCAAAAGCGAGCTTGTGTCGGGTTCGGGAACGTCTACGGGCGGGGCGATGCTCTGCTGCTCAGAGGACTCGGGAACATTTGAAGTGCTTTCCGGAACGCTTTCCGAGCTGCTTGACGATCTTGTCGCGTCGGACGGGAAGAAAGGAGGAAACGGCTCTTCGGGAGGTTTCGGGGGATTGGGTACGGGAATTGATTTTGTGCTCGTAACGATAGGTGTGGTGCTTGACGGATACATTTTCTCAATGCTGTCCATCTTCTTGGAAATACGGTAGGTCACATCCTCGTAATACACCGCGTCCGCCTTTGACAACGCGTTCTTGTCGACCGCGTTCAGCGCGTTTGTTGTCTGCTCGCGGCGCGTTTCGTAATCGGCGAGCTGCGAGACCATTTCCGTGCGGTCGGCGACCTTGTTGTAATCGGTGAGGAATTTTATATATTCATTAAAAAACTCCTCATAACCGTCTAGTTTCTCCTTGAATTCGGGAGTTACCGTACTTGCCGAAGACGATTCCGGCTTGGGCTTTGAGGAGCTTATGTCAGGATGTTGTGATGAAAAAGAGCTTACAACTGAAACGGGATTATCTGCCGCTAAAGCGGGCATTTCATCGGCGGTCTGGCACCCCGAGAACGTTCCGGCCGCCAACAAAAGAACGGCTGCGGCGGCACATATTTTTTTATACATTATGTAATCTCCTTTCGAGATTTGACAATTGGCAATATCCGCTCTGATTTGCGGATGCACAAAACAAACTACTATTATTATACCAATTTTAATAACGGTTGTCAAGTGGTAATAACGTTATCACATTTTTTTCATTTGTTATAGCAAATAAATTTCTTATAAGGTGACAGATTTTCATTTTCTTTGCGAACATATTTACAGAGGGGCAGATTTACAGCCCGACATTGGAGGTGGATATATGGACGACAACGCAATAGTTCGGCTTTTCTGGGAGCGCAGCGAAACGGCGCTTTCCGAGCTCTCGAAAAAATACGGCGGCTATTTTATTTCTGTTGCGGAAAGAATATTGTACAATCACGAGGACGCAAAGGAATGCATAAACGATGCGTACCTCAAGACGTGGAACGCGATCCCGCCCGCGCGCCCGAATGTTCTGAAAGCATTTGTGGGGAAAATCGTGAAGTGCGTCGCGGTGAGTATGCTACGTGCGAACACCGCAGCCAAACGCGGCGGCAGCGAAATCGCGCTTATTTACGACGAGCTTGAGGAATGCATTTCCGATACCCGCAGCGTTGAGAACGAGTTTGAAAACAAGCAGATTATCGAAAAGATCAACGAGTTTTTGTGGAGATGCAGTGAGCTTCACCGACGGGCGTTCGTGTTGAGATACTGGCATTGCGAAAGCGTTTCGGCTATTGCCGAACGGCTGGACGTTCCCGAGAACAAGGTCTCCGTATCTCTTTACAGAACGCGCCGCAGACTGAAAGAATATCTGGCAAAGGAGGGATTTGAGCTGTGAAAGCGGAAAAATTATTTTTGCTTATAAACGAAATTGACGACAGGCTTATCAGCGACGCGGAGCGCACGGATTATTCGCCTGTCGAGATAGAATACGTGTCACGGAGATCGCCGATAAAGGAAATTATTGCTTTCGCAGCTTGTGCCGCAGTGTTGATCATCGGAGTCTTTACTGTGGTAAAGCTTCGTATCGGCGGGATAGATACGCCGTCCGACAGCGGCTCGCGATTGGAATATTCCTGCTCGGACGATATGTCGGACAGCTCCGAGACAAGCGAAAATATACCCGTTATTGACGAGGAATTCCCCGATGTCACCCAGATAAAATTGCCCGCGGGCAGCTTCGAGGAAAAGCTGCGGTACATTATGCTGAGGGCGGCGACGGTCGAGGCGCTCGAAAGCGGTATCGCCGAAGCCGACACCGACGGACTCGTTTCCGAAGTGAGCGTTACCAAAAAAACCGATAAAACGGAATATTTCAAAACGGGCGAGCCGGTGACCGAGGGTGCTATCAAGGACGATATGTTCGTGACCGTCACGCTTGTGGACGGCGTTCGGTTCAGATATCATGTCGGGTACGTTTTTGAAAGCTCGGAACAAAGCGTATACGATTTCGGCAGGGAGTTTAACGAACAGCTTGAGAAGCTTGCACGCGAAGCCGAAACCCTCGGCGGATTTAAAGCTGCTGTCGCGGAATATGATGAATACAAATGGACGGACGAAATACACCTTTACCAAAACAGGGACGACTTTGAAAAAGGAATTGAGTTGACCGATGATAATACCGTACTCGAAAAAGGAATGTGCTTCTATATTATTCTTCAAAGCGGAAATGTGAAAGCGGTATTTGAGATATAGGCAGATGAATTAAGAAAGCACCCGTTGCTGCGGCAGCGGGTGCGATTCGTATTCAGACCGTAAGCACATACCTGTCCAGAATGTCGCCGATAGCTATCTCGCGCACTGCCGCGTCCTTAGCGCCCTTTCCCGACGCGCCTATGAAATATTCCCCAAAGTCCGCTGCCGTAGTGTCGGGCAGCTCAAGCGAATTAACGCCGCGCAGGTCGCGTGTTATGCCGATGCCCAGCCGTTTCAGGAACGCCTCCTTCTGCACCCAGAACCGCAGGAAATCGCCGTTCGAGGTCATGTGGAACGCTTCCTCGTCCGACAGCACGCGTTTGTACATAACTTCGTTGACACGCCTGTCCTTGCGCTCGATGTCAACGCCGATCTCTTCTTTATCCGAGAACGCCGCGCAGATTGCTCCCCGCGTATGGGACAGTGAAAACTGCACGCCGCCGTCCTTTAGATAAGGCTTGCCGTGCGTGCCGAACTCGAATTTGATCTTGCGCATCGGCAGCCCCGTCCGTTTGGTAAGCTCCGAAAGCAGCAGCAGCTGTGAGAGCAGCGCATTTATGCGGTCGCTCTCACATTTTTTCTTTAAAACTCCGCGGCGGCGCGCTCCTGAAAGGCAGCCCATATAGCCCTCCAGCTCAAGCCAAGTCAATTTTTCGTCAACCCTCAGTAATATAATATCCAATGCTGTCCACCTCTCATATCCGAAATTTATCTCCCGTACCCGACTTCCGCGCCGCTTTGAAGCGCTGATCCCTTTTTGTGACAAGCTCGGTTGAAACGCCGTTCTCCGAGCAGATTTTCAGTGTGATCTTCCCCGGCACTATAAACGGATGGCGAAGTATTCTGCCTGTGCACGGCGCGGCGTTTTCCTTTGCCGCAGCAATAAAACAGAACTTCTCGTCCTCGTAGGGAACCTCCGCGCCTTTAAGCTGCTTATGCAACCGCGAGCGCGCCACCCTCGCCGTAAAGTGACACCAGTCGTCTTTTGGCAGCGGACAATCTCCGCCGTGCGGACACGGAGCGGCAATCGTCATTCCTCGCCGCAAAAGCTGATCCCGCGTTTCCGACACATTCGAAAACGCGTTCGGGGTGCCCGGCTCGACGATAAGCAGCAGCTTTGTCGCGGTGTTTGCCAGTTCATCGACGGCGGCTTTGCGTTTCGCCGAGGGCAGCTCGTTCAGACAATAGGAGCAGATGACCAGATCTGCTTTTTCGGGTAGCCCCTGCGAAATATCGCGTTTTATCCATTCGCCGTGAATATCCATGCACCCGAGGAACTCCCGTCCGAGCGCGATCATATTTTCCTCCCGCTCAACGCACGTTATCTCCGCGCATTCGGTTAGCAGCGAAGCCGCGATCGCGCCCGAGCCCGTACCGGCCCCGACGTCCAGCACCGAGTTTATCTCCCCGCTGAAACACTCCAGCGCAAGCTCGAGCGCACGGCTTACGGCGGCGAACGTCGCGGGCATTCTCACCGCCGCGTATGCCAGAATGTCCGGTCGTTCGGAGGCGGAGCGCTTTTCGCTGCCGAGTTCGCCGCGGTAACGCAGTGACAGGCGCTCGGCGGCTTTTGACAATTCGCGCGTATCCTCCTGTTCAAGCATAGTATTTATTTTACTCCGCAGTTCAACGGGAAATTCCATTCGATCACCTGTATTGTTCGTAGTTTTCTTGGGAGCCGCTCCGATTGTAATTATAATTATTATACCCGAGCCGTCAATTCTTGTCAATAGATTATTTCTTTTTTCGGGGATTTTTTATCATTCGGTCACATACGCGGAAACATATTTAAATATACAAAGCGTATTTTTCCGAATCTTTTATGTAACGCGTTACATAAAAGTCTTACCGTATTAGTAAAAAAACGCCAAAAATAAATCGCAATTATGTACATTTATGTGAAAAAATTAATGCTGCACGTCAACATCGGGATTTTTCCTTGACTTTTTCCCGATTTTATAGTAAAATAAATATAATTATAATTTCAATTATGAAAGGAAGCCCCTATGAAAGTTTTAAAGCTGACGATAAATCCGCTCGATAAAAAGAGCAAAATACGCAAGGAAATATATTCCAATTTTTCTGAGCACCTCGGACGCTGCGTTTACGACGGCATATACGTCGGCAAAGACAGCGAAGCGCCGAATATCGAGGGCTTTCGCAAGGATGTTATCGAGGCGTTTAGGCAGATAAAGCTGCCCGTTTTGCGCTGGCCGGGCGGCTGCTTCGCAGACGAGTACCATTGGACGGACGGTATAGGCGAGCTTTCCGAGCGTAAGAAGATGATCAACACCAATTGGGGCGGAGTGGTCGAGGACAACAGCTTCGGAACGCACGAATTTATGCGGCTGTGCGAGCTTGTGGGCTGCGATCCGTACATAAGCGGAAACGTCGGCAGCGGCACTGTAGAGGAACTTGCAAAGTGGATAGAGTACATCACGTTCGACGGGGTTTCGCCGATGGCCGATCTTCGGCGGAAAAACGGCAGAGATAAGCCGTGGAAGCTGAAATATCTCGGCATAGGCAATGAGAGTTGGGGCTGCGGCGGCAGTATGACACCCGAGTTCTATTGCGACAACTACCGCCGCTACGCGACGTTCTGCCGCGAATATTCGGGTAACAAGCTCTTTAAGATCGCGTGCGGACCTAATTCCGACGACTACAACTGGACGGACGTGTGTATGAGGAATATCGGCGCGTGGGGTATGCAGGGACTGTCGCTGCATTACTATACCGTTCCGACGGGCAATTGGGATCACAAAGGCAGCGCGACGGAATTCTCCGAGGAAGAATATTACGAGACCATAAGCAGAACGCGTTTTATGGATACGCTGCTCACGCGGCACGGCGGCATTATGGATCGCTACGATCCCATGCACAAGGTGGGGCTTATCGTTGACGAATGGGGAACGTGGTACGACGTTGAACCCGGCACGAACCCCGGCTTCCTTTACCAGCAGAACACCATGCGCGACGCTGTCGTCGCGGCGGTAAATCTGGATATATTCAACGCTCATTCAGACCGCGTCTATATGGCGAATATCGCGCAGGCGGTGAACGTTTTGCAGGCGATACTGCTAACGGAAGGCGGGGTCACGGTAAAGACGCCGACATATCACGTTTTCGACCTGTACAAGGAGCATCAGGATGCGGAGCTTATTTACAGCCACGTCGAAAACGAGACGGAAGGCGGCATTCCGTGCATTTCTCAGTCGGCAAGTATCGCGGAAAACGGCGCGGTGACGTTAACGCTCTCCAACTGTTCGCTTGACAGAACGTTCGGCATAGACGTCGGTACGGCGTTCGGGGAGATAGCGGCAGCAGGCGGGCGCGTCCTCACCGGCGAGGTTCACGAGAAAAACGATTTTGAACACCCGGAAAACGTTATCATAAAGCCGCTTGACGTTAAAGCGGAAAACGGAAACGCGTTCGTGGAGCTGCCTCCGTGCAGCGTCGCGGCTGTTGCGCTTACATTAAAATAAGTATTTTTTACAGATAGGCGGATCTGATTTACATGGAAAACGATCACTCTTTGATAGAAAAGTTCGCCGACGAGGCGTTTGACGGATACGGAATATACGAACTTGTCGGCGACAGGCTTGAGGTTCTGCGCGTCAACGACGGCTACAAGCGTGTTATGGGCTATGCGCCCGGAGACATTATTGAAAGCCGTTTAAATGTGTGGAGCAACATTTACCCCGACGACGCGAATAACTCCGCGAAAGCCTGCACACAGGCTCTCAAAAGCGGAAAGGCGGTTCGCGCGACCGTCCGCAGATATGCCAAAAACGGCGAGATACTCTATCTTGACGGCACACATATCGCGCTCGGAAATTCGGTGTTCTGCATTGCGTTCAATGACGTTACTGAGCACTATGAAAACAAGGCAAAGCTGGAGGCTGTCATATGCAACTTCGATAGCGGTATCGCTCTGGTGAGAACGGTCGGCTCGACGGTAGAAATAGTCTACGCTAACAACAACTTGTATGAGGTGCTGAACGTTCACAAGGGCAGCAAGCGTCTGCCGTCTATGCTCTCAATGATAATCGGAGAGAATATCGAGCGGCGCGATATGCGTATAAAATGCGCGGACGGCAGCCGCAGAACAGTGCGTATCCGCCTTATAAGAACGGACGTTGAGGGCGGTTACGTGGTGGCTGTGAACGACGTGACCGTGCAACGCGCCCTCGCCAAAAACCGCATTGCGGAGCGTATGGCGAATGCTGCAGCGGGGCTTTACGATGAGGTCTTCGAGTTGGATTACCGCATGGGAACAACAAAGATGATCTCCAGCCGCCGTTTTCCCGACAGAGCGACAAAGGCAAAGCCGATTCCGCTCAACTACGTTACGTCGGACTGGGCGGATAAATACGTTCACCCCGATGACAGGGCGCTTTTGAACGAGATCTACAGCGCTCCCTCCGACAACCCCGATTTCACTGATTTTTACGGCGAGATCCGTATTATGGATGCGTTCGGCGACGGCGAATATCACGCGTTCGGAATGGTTATGGTGCGCTCGGGCAGCGACACCTGTATGCTGTTCAGCCGTGACAAGGCGAGATTTGACAACTCACTCACCTCGGCGCAGGTTGCGGAGACAGACCGCCTTTACAAGCTCGTCGCAGAGCAGACCAACACCACCGTTATCGAGTCCGACCACATCGCGGGACGTACGTTCTGCTCGCCGTCGATAAAGGAATACTGGGCGGCAAGCCTCGGCAAAAGCGTATTTGTCGACAAGAACGAGTTCCGCAAAGCTCCCATAGTTCACCCTGAGGACAAAGGTCTTTTCTCGAAGTTTCTTGAAAGGCTTTACGCGTCCGACAGCTCGGAATCTGTAATTCTTCGGCTGAAAATGGCGGACGGCAGCTTTAAATGGTGCAGACTGACGATAACGCTTACCCGCGCCAGGAACGGCAACATTACGAAATCTCTCTGCACAATAAACCTTGTACACGACGAGGTCACCGCAAGAATGAAAGCGGAAAAAACCGACGAGCTTCTGCGCAGGACGGTGCGCCATATTCCGATAGGCGTGGGCATTTTCCGTCTGGAGAACGGCGAGCCCGTACCCGTGTATCTCAGCGACAACATTTTCTCGATATTCAGAATAAGAAACGGCAGCTTTGACGCGGCTGAATTTTCGGTGCGCGAATTTGTGAAAAACAATGCTCTTGAAACAGGCTCGGAGGGTGAGTACACGTTCAACAGTCTGCGCGCGGACGGTACGCGCTTCTGGCTCAACACCAGCTACCGCATTCTCGAGGAGGACGGGGAAACGCTTATGTACGCGGCAGTCTCCGACGTTACCGAGAGAATTGAAAATCAGCGCCGCGCTGCCGTTCAGGAGCAGATGTATCAAGTCCTGCTTGAGGAAACGGGAACGATAGTTTTCAACTACGACCCCGCAAAGGACGAGTTGTCCTATCTGCGGCACAGCTACGCAAGCGGAAATGAATTTGTTACCGTGGAGCGTATCGGGGAGGAACCCGACAGCTTCACTCTCATTCAGCAGAGCTTCCGTCCGGGCTTTGTCTCGCTGCTGAAAAATTTGTCCGAAAAGGCGGGAACGAGCGAGATCCCTGTTAAGATCGATGCGGACGGCTACCCGAGACGCTACAAGGCGTTCTTCAAAAGCCTGTGCGACGCGGACGGAAACGTTTTTGAGATAATCGGCAAGATAGAGGACGTCGATGACGAAATGGCGCGGCTTGACGCTATTCAGGCAAAGGCGATGTACGATTCGCTCTGTGTGGACATCTACAACAAGGCGACCACCGAGGAGCTTATCAAGGCGGAGCTGGAGCGCAGCACGGGCGGTGCGCTGCTTATGATAGACGTGGACGACTTCAAGAGCATAAACGACAGTCTGGGGCATATGTTCGGCGACGAGTTTCTGAAGAAGTTCGCGTCCACCGTAAAGAGCACATTCCGCGATACGGACATAGTCGGACGTTACGGCGGCGACGAATTTTTCGTGTTTATGCCGCACGCAACCGCAGCGCTCGCTGAGAAAAAGGGCAGTCAGATACTCGAACGCGTCACGGAAATAGAAGTTCCCATGCCGGGCGGAGTAAAGAGCAGCGTCGGCGTTGCGGCGGTAAATCCGGACAACCGCAGCTACCGTCAGCTTTTAAAGCAGGCGGACAGCGCGCTTTATCAGGCGAAAAACCATGGCAAGAACTGCGTGGTACTGTTCGACCGATACACTATGAGCGAGGGCAGCTACCGCACCGAAGAAGCGGTAAGGCAGGGCAGGACGAACGTTGTGCTCAGCAGCAATCCCGAAGGAGCGGCTTCGGTAATAATGCGCGTTTTCAGCGCCCTGTACAGCAGCTCCGACATAAACGAGGGGATAAATCAGATGCTCGCGCTTGTCGGAAACACCTACGATGTCAGCAGAACGTACATTTTCGAGGATACCGAGGACGGCTTGTATACACGCAATACGTTCGAGTGGTGCGGCGAGGGCATTGAGCCGCAGATCGACAATCTGCGGATGGTATCCTATGAGAAGGAGCTCGGCGGAAATTACCGCGATAATATGAACGACGACGGAATTTTCTACTGCCACGATATAAGCGAGTTAAGTCCGATACAATACGAAATGCTTGCAAAACAGGGCATAAAATCCATGCTTCAGTGCTCGATAATTGAGGACGGCAAGTTCAAGGGGTTTGTGGGCTTTGACGAATGCCGCAGCAATCGTTTCTGGACTCAGGAGCAGATAGATTCACTGGTTTTCTTGTCAAAGGTGCTGTCGCTATTCCTGTTGAGGGCACGCACCCGAACGCAGTCGCAGAATTACGCTAACTCACTGAAATCCATTCTTGACAACTATCCGCAGGCGCTTTATATCATTGATGCGGAAACGGAAAAGCTGCTTTATCTTAATAAGATGACCGAAAACATCATCGGCACGGGCAAGCTCGGAATAAAGTGCAGCGATGCCATCTGCGGCACCATGAAATTCCCGAAGTGCCCTATCCGCGAGCTGCGTGAAACGGGCAGAAGCCGCGCGATCGAAATGACAAGCCCGGTGACCAAAAAGCTGATCAGCGCCCAGGCGACCGCGGTTGAATGGGAGGGAAAAAAGGCGTATATGGTAAGCTGCGCATTGCTTGAAGATTGACGGATTTATCCCCGGGGCTATGCTGCGGGGATAAATTATGTGCCGCAAACCGTGCTGTCAAGCCGTTCGCGTTTTATGTCCTGTACATTTTTCCTCGAACGTGTTATAATATGCCCTTGAGGTGATAGTTATGGATACCGTTAAAATCGGAAAATTTTTGTCGGAGCTGCGGCGCGAACGCGGATTAACGCAGGAGCAGCTCGGCGAGCGGCTAGGAACGTCAAACAGGACGATCTCCCGTTGGGAAAACGGCAACTATATGCCGCCCGTGGAAATGCTTATGGAGCTTTCAAAATTCTTCGGCGTGAGTATAAATGAAATCCTGAGCGGACGGCGGCTCAAGAACAGCGAAGCGCAGTCCGCGGCCGAGGAAAATCTCAAGTCTGTACTTGAGGAAAGCTCGTTTTCGTTGGAGGACAGGAAGGACTACTTTACTAAAAAATGGAAAAAAGAGCATTGGTTTTCGTTTGTTTTTCCGACACTCATCGCGTTAGCTGTGATAATCGTTGCGACTGTACTAAATAAGCCTATTTGGGTGGTTCTCGGCTGTCTGATACCTGTTCCCGCGAGAATTATCGCGTACAACAAAATGATGTCTTATGTCGAATACAAGGTTTTCGATGTGGAAAATAAACTCAAAAAATCGTAAAATCCCCTTGAAAAAAATCGGAGTATGTGATATAATAGAAATAGCGGTTATCGCAATACATTTGAAAGAGGTGTTCCCATTGAAGCACGTAGTAACCATAAATAAGGCTAACCTTAAGGCTTCCGCCGAAAAAGGCGGCTGCGGCAAGTGCCAGAGCTCCTGCCAGTCCGCTTGCAAGACTTCCTGCACGGTGGCTAATCAGAAGTGCGAGTCTGTTAAGTAATTTTACTTTACGGAGAATTACGGGCGGGGGTTTTCTCGCCCTATTATTTTGATTTGTTGAGGTTTGCAAATGGTTCATAAATTTAAACAGTTAGGATATAATATCGTTCTGGATTCTGACAGTAACGGCGTTCACGTGTTTGACGACTGCGCGTTTGATATGCTCGACTATGTGAGCGCACCCATGTCGGAGGAAATGCCCGCCGATCTGCCCGAAAAGCTCTCGGCGTATCCCGCGGAAGACGTTCGCGAGGTCTACTCAGAATTATACAACCTGTATAACGATGGTTCTTTATTTGCCGAGGACGATTACAAAAAGTATTCGGACACTATGGTGAAAAGCCCAGTGAAATCCATGTGCCTTAACGTTGCGCACGACTGTAATCTGCGGTGCGAGTACTGCTTCGCGCAGACGGGCGATTTCGGTGGTGAGCGCTGCATTATGCCTCCTGAAATGGGAAAAAGGGCTATAGACTTCCTTATCGAGCGCTCGGCTAACCGCGAGAATATCGAGCTTGATTTCTTCGGCGGCGAACCGCTTATGGCTTGGGATACCGTGGTCGCGACGGTGGATTACGCGCGCTCGATCGAGAAGCAGCACGGCAAGAACTTCCGCTTTACGATAACGACAAACGGAGTTCTGCTCGACGATGAGAAGATCGACTACATAAACCGCGAGATGTCAAACTGTGTGCTGTCGCTCGACGGCCGCCGCGAGACCACCGACCGTATCCGCAAGACGCTCAACGGCAAGAGCGCGTATGACGTTATCGTGCCGAAATTCCAAAAGCTGGTGGAGAACCGCGGCGACAAGGATTACTATGTCCGCGCGACGTTCACGAAGTATAATCTCGATTTCACCGATGACGTGCTGCATTTGCGCGATCTGGGGTTTGAGCAGCTTTCCGCCGAGCCTGTTGTTACCGACGAAAAGGAGCCGTATGCGCTCACCGAATCGGATCTGCCGCGCATTTTCGAGGAGTACGACCGTCTTTGTGAGGTAATGGCGAACCGCACCGAGAAAAAATTCAATTTTTTTCATTTTATGGTAGATCTTGACCAAGGTCCGTGCGCGATAAAAAGACTGCGCGGCTGCGGCTGTGGAAACGATTATGTTGCCGTTGACCCGCACGGCGACATCTACCCGTGCCACCAGTTTGTGGGAATAGACGAGTGGAAAATGGGCAACCTAAACGACGGAACTTTCAACGACGAGATCAAGACCTACTTCGCGAAAACGCACCTTTATTCCAAGCAAGGCTGCGCTGACTGCTGGGCGAAATTCTACTGCTCGGGCGGATGCAACGCGAATTCGTTCATCTACGAGGGGGACTGCCGCAAGCCGCACAGGCTCTCGTGCGAGCTGCAAAGGAAGCGTTTGGAATGCGCGCTGGCGCTGGCGGTGGACAAGGCGGTCAAGGATGGGTAATATGGTACATCGGGATTTAGAGACGAACTTTATGGATAAATTATACCGCATGGCTAAAGGGCATACCAATCGTTTTCCCGATGGGGATGAGCCTTTTCAGATAGTTACACGAATACTTGAAGAATGCGGTGAAGTGGCAAGCGAAGTGAATCATTTTGAACGTAGCGGGATAAAAATTCAAAAGCTTGGTGAACCGTCAAAAAACCATATGGCTGACGAGATAAAGCAGGCGATAAATGCACTTATCCAACTTGCCCAGTATTATGGTATAGAAAGCGAGCTTGAACAGTCTATCAATAGGTCGCTCGATAGAATAAAAAATGAATAATAAATTCCAATTTAAATAATAAAAACAATCATTATGTTTTAATTATTTATTCAAAATAACTTCACGCGTTATTCACAATACGGGGCTATAATTTAGACATAACAGGAAAACAACAGCATAGTCTGTTTACAGGAGGAATTGATATGAGCGATTTTAATGAATTTGACAATGTACAGAAATTTTCCACCGAAACGACCGGCGCACAACCCGCAGTGCAGGTTCAGCCCGCACAGAAGCAGCCCCCGAAAAAGCATAAGGGCGCTACACTCAAGGTCATGGCTATGATCGCGGCTGTCGCGGTAGTCGGCGGCGGCGCGGGCTTTGGCGGAGCGTTTCTCGCGGGCAAGTCCATGAACTCAGCGGTGATCTTGGGCAGTGATAACCCCGGCAGCTCTAACGATCACATATCCACCGTTAATTCGGATAACAACAATAGCTCAACGCCTACGCTGAACGATCTTCAACAGGGCGTTTCCATAAACCACAACGTAAACTCCGAAGCGGAGTTCAATTCCGACGGAACATATAAGTACACAAGAGATCTGGTAAAGGCTGTTCAGGACAGCATCGTTTACATTGAGGTGTTTGTCGAGTCGCGCGGCAGGAAGACCCTTTACGGCTCGGCGAGCGGCATTATCATCTCAAAGGACGGCTATATCGTGACGAACAATCACGTTGTCGAGGACGTTGATTCGTACACCGTAAAGGTCAACAATACCGACCCGCATACGGGGCTTTCCGAGTCCGAGACCTATGACGCGGAGCTTATCGGCACGGACGCGGACACAGACCTCGCGGTGCTGAAGATCAAGGCGAGCGACCTTCCCGCGGCGGTTCTCGGCGATTCCAATCAGCTTCACCTTGGCGACGACGTTATCGCTATCGGCAATCCGCTTGGTCTTGAGACCTCCGTTTCCAAGGGAATAGTTTCCGGACTTAACCGACAGATATCCGACAGCGCGCGCGGTCTGTCCTCTATCCAGACGGATACGGGCATCAACAGCGGCAATTCGGGCGGCGCACTGTTCAATATGTACGGTGAGGTAGTCGGCGTTGTCAATTCCAAGTATGTTGAAAGCTATGCGGAAAGTCTCGGCTTCGCGATAACTATAAACGAGGCGCGTGACGTTATCGACGATCTGATAACCAAGGGCTATGTTTCGGGGCGCGCGGTGCTCGGCATCTCATATAATCCCATTAACGAATATACCGCGTCGTTCCGCGGAATGACGGCGGGTCTGCTTGTCGCGGAGATAAACCGCGATATGGCGGTAGCGCAGAGCGGTCTTGTGGTCGGCGATACGATAGTCGCGATCGACGGCGAGTCCGTATTCGACGAGGACGGTACCACGACCACTATAAGCGAGATACTTGCAGGTAAAAAGCCCGGCGAGACAATTACCGCGACAGTTGTCAGAAACGACAGTTTCGGCAGAGAAAGAGAAGTTGACATCGAGATCGAACTCTCCGAGTATAAGGGCAGCAGCAACCGCTGATAATGCCGCTCCAAATAACGTTCGCAGATTTATAAAAGGCTGTTCGGAGTTTCGCGCAGCCTTTTGCTTTGTACAAATCTCGTACAAGGTAGAAAATTCAGCAATATTTTTGTGAAAAATACACAAAAAATTTCTATTATATGAAAAGCCCTTTAGTATCGCTTGAAAAAATTTTCAAAATATAGTATAATTAAATGTGTATAGAATTTAGGGGGGCGTTAATATGAACGTTTACATGGCGCGGCAGCCGATCTTTGACAATGAAAATAACGTCTATGCTTACGAACTTCTCTACCGCAGCAACGGAAAAGAGAACGCATATAACGGTGTTTCGGGCGACGAATCAACCGCCGATGTGGTAACGAACGCGTTTTTCGGTCTGGACGTAAAGAACATCATCGGAGGCGCGAGGGCTTTCATTAACTTTACCGGCAACCTCTTGAAGCGAGGTATTCCCAAGATGATCTCCCCCGAAATTCTGGTGGTAGAGGTGCTGGAAAATCAGCTCACCGACGACGATCTGCTGGATGCGTGTATGGAGCTTAAAGAGCTGGGTTATATGATCGCGCTGGACGATTTCGAGTATTCGAGCGCATACAGCGAGTTGTTCCAGTTGGGCGATCTGGTGAAAATAGATTTCAGAACGCCGCAGAAGTCCATTGAAGAGACCGCATACGTCTGCCGTTACTCCAACAAGCTGATGCTTGCCGAAAAGATAGAGACACGCGAGGAATTTGAGTACGCGAAAAAACTCGGCTGCACTTATATGCAAGGCTACTATTTCGCGAAGCCCGCCATTATGTCAGGAAGCAGCGTACAGCCGCTTCCCATGAACCTTATGAAGGTAATGCAGCTTATCTCCGAGCCTGAGCCTGACGTTGACGCTATCGTTGAGGTAATGTCGCACGATACGGCAATGTGCCAGAGAATATTGCGGCTTATCAACTCCGCGTATTTCGGGGTGTCGAACAAGGTCGCCTCGATAAATCAGGCTATTCTTATACTCGGTCTGGATTATCTGCGCGAATGGGTATACCTTATGGGTATGCAGAAGCTCACGCATAACGATAACACCGAGGCAATGAAGACCTCGCTGCTTATGGCAAAGCTCTGCCGCAAGATATCGCTGCTCATTCCCGAAGCCTCGGAAAACGCCGAGTCATTCTACCTTATGGGCTTGCTGTCGATGGTGGTGTTCAGCGGCGAGAGAGCGCTTGCTCAGGCGCTGGACGAATTTCCCTTGACTAACGACATAAAGAGGGGTCTGCTTAGACGCGGCGGTATTTACAGCGACGTGTTCGAAACGGCGCTGTCATACACCAACGCCGATTGGGAGCGCTTTGAGGAAATCATCGGCAAATACAATATAGACAGCGCGTCAATTACCGATTTGTTTGTGGAGTGCACTCAGGAGATCGAAAAAATTCAGATGGCATGAATAAACTGAATTCGGAGGTTTAGAATGGCTTTTTTTCTTGACGACATAGATTTTGACTTGTGGGAATATCTTCAGCAATGCGATAAAAAAATCGTGCTTTACGGTATGGGTGACGGCGCTGAAAAGATTAAAGCCGTGCTGGACGAAAAGCGCATTGACGTGACTGATATTATGGCGAGCGACGAGTTTGTGCGCGGACATAATTTTCTCGGCTGCCGCGTGAAAAAGCTTTCCGAGATCGAAGCGGAATATGACGATTTTATCATTCTCGTGTGTTTTGGAACTCAGTTGCCCGGGGTTATGGAGCATATTTACAAGATAGGCGAACGTCACGAGCTGTACGCGCCGAACGTTCCCGTTGTGGGAGAGGGCTTGTTTGACCTTGAGTTCGCCAACGCCCATAAAAGCGAGCTGCAAAAGGTTTACGAAATGTTGGCGGACACGCAGTCCAAGCGCGTTTTTGAGAACGTTATCCGTTACAAGTTGAGCGGCGGTCTTAAGCTGTTGCGGGAGGTGGAAACACCCTCGGAGGAAAAATTCAGCCTTTTGAATATCGGTATTGAGGAGACGTATGTTGATCTGGGAGCTTACAACGGCGATACGCTTATCGAGTTTCTGAACGAGACGTCGCTGCAATTCAAGAAAATGTACGCAATGGAACCGGACGTGAAAAATTACCGCAAGCTGAAACGGCGACTCTATATGATAGGTTCGGCGATTTTTGAAGCGTACAACGTCGGCGCGTGGGACGAGGACACTACCGCGATGTTTGATATGCGCTCGGGCAGAGGCTCAAAAGCACTGCCGGAAGAAGGCAAACCTCTTAATTCCGCGCGGTTTCGCAGCGTGAAGATGATGAAAACGGACACCATGCTGCGCGGCGATTCCGCCAGCTATATTAAGATCGACGTTGAGGGCTCGGAGGAAAACGCTCTGCGCGGCGCAAGGGAAACGATTGCAAGGTGCAGACCAAAGCTGAACATTGCGCTGTATCATCGTAACGAGGATATGTTTAAGCTCCCCCTTACGGTAAATGAAATGAACAAAAAATACAAGCTGTATATGAGGCATCACCCATACATTCCCGATTGGGATACAAATCTTTACTGCGTATAAATCGGCTTTGCCGAAAATAAGGAGTTTATATGAAGTTTGTAATTGGAATTATTCTGGTGGCGGTACTTGTGGCGGCGCTGGCTTTGTATCTGGTGCTGATGATGAATTCTCACGACCTCATTTTTTGCGGAGATATACCGCAGAAGGACGGCAATCAGCTGTCGGTCACGAGGATATATACGGCGGATTTCAATGCCAATGAAACTCTTTCCGAGATAGTCAACCGCATGAACGCCAATGAAAGCGGAACTATGAGCGCCGAAGATCTGACCGAAATACTTGCCACTTATCAGAATGTAATTTATGCGCCAAAATTTACATACAATATGTGGCAGGAGGACGACAACACGTTCGTACTCGAGGGCAGCGTGTTCAACGGACTTGACGATGACGGTCAGCCTGCCTCCACCGATTTTACTTACAGAAACCTAACGCTCAGTGCGGGAGTTAATCAAGGTAAGCTGCTGGCGGCTCAGAACGTGTACTCCGACAATACTGACGAGGACGGTCGGCCAGCGTTTGTGGAGCGCAAAAACGTTGTTGATCCCGTAATAATGGACGACGATACAATGGCAGCGTTTGCGTTCAGAGACTGCGACAGCTTTCGCATCGTATTCACCGGAACTGAAAACGCGCCCGCATCCATAACTCTCGCGTACAGTTATGAGATAGTGGCACAAAATCCTCTGGATTTTACCAATCTAAAAGACGGCTCTATGGGTGTCACCATTACTCCCGAATTCAATGAACGCGGCGAGTTTGCCCCCGATATCACCATGGAGCGCGTTTATATCGTAGGCGGCGAGGAGCAATAAGCGCAGGATTTATCCTCTCAAGCAGGTTTTATTCCAATGCCGTTGATTTGCGCGGTGTATAACTTCGGGATTTGAACGGCTTTGTTCTGCTTTCTTTTCATGTTTTCCATAATAAAAACATTTCCTTTCAGATTTTTTAAGGCTTATTTAATTGTAAGTGTTTTTGCACAGGATTTGACGGGGGCTTTTGGATAGATATAACAAAACAGTTCAATATATTATCCAAAGGCAGTATTGTGCAATTTTAATCACGCTCATCATATTTTCTGAGGCTTTTTGTAAAATTTTATTGACAAAAAACAATATTTTAAAGTTTTTTCCAAAAACCTCTTGACAAATTTAAGGAAAAGTGGTATAATTATTACTGTTGTTGAAGATATTATCGACAATACGCGCCAGTAGCTCAGCTGGATAGAGTATCTGGCTACGAACCAGAGGGTCGGGGGTTCGAATCCCTCCTGGCGTGCCAACTAATTGTTACCAAAAAGATATTATGCCCACAAACGGCTGTACACGCATTATGCGCTTCGCGCAAAA
>CAMNXF010000019.1 GCA_946567425.1 uncultured Clostridia bacterium
GATTTTCGTATATTTCGCGGCTTATTTTACTTCTTGGGTTCTGCTTGTCAAATAAAAAATAACTACTGATGAACTTACAGCAATCTGCGCCATACAATAACGGCGCTTGCAAAGCAGACCCCAGTAATTGTCAGCTTTCTTCTCAAAACGAACAGAAAGTTTTTTAAACCTGTTTATCCGGAAATGCACAACCTCCACAATCCGGCAGCGAGCTTTAAAATTTGAATTGATTTCAATTTCTTTTTTCTCCTCGCCGCGCGGTCTGATATGGACAACATACCCATACTTTGCACACTCATCGTAATATCCTGTATAACCCGCGTCAAGACATGAATTTTGAACATATTCGTTAAAATCCGGGCGTTCAGTCACTATATTATCAAGCGTTATTTGAAGAAGCTGAGTAGCGTGGACATTGGCTCCCGAAACTGCGACTGCAATCGGCAAACCGTGTCCAACAACAAGCATACTTCTTTTAACCCCGTTTTTTTCTCCTGTCCGTAGGATTCTTTCCAACAAGCTCCCTCCAAGAGGTGCTTTTGTCATACAGCTGCCCAAACTCTGCCAATCCCATTGTAGACCGTATTATCCGTCATATTTTTCCAAGTTTTTAAACCATATCCTCGCAAAAAATCCGTCATTTGTGTGGTTTTGAAAATACCGGTGAATATTACTTTCACTTGCGTATTCTTTCTGTACTGCTTTCCATTGGCACCCTGTTCTCAGAACGTAAAATATGCTTTCAAGTATCTTTCTCATATCCGGCGGTTTTCTGCCGCCTCCAGGTTTCATTTTGTATTCCTTGTTTGGGTCAGGCTCATATACCGATATCTCGTCCTTTATCGCTTTTCGGATCTCATCTGTTATTGTCCATGATTTATAGCTTTTCACCATTTTTATCACCCTTTATATTCATCGTCTGATATTTGAAAATCTTTATTGTTGGATAGGTTTTAAGCACGGAACAAGTAGGAAAGGGCGAATTGACGCACACGTGCGGCAACACAAAAATTAAAAGAAACGAAACGACAGCGAACAACAAAATTTAATATACAGAGCACACTATACCCTTTTTCACTGTAAGACAACATTTTAATCCAAACAAATCAACAACAATCAACACAAAAAAACTTAATAAGCTCAGCGCAGCGTTTCCTTGACATTGGGGCGGATTTATAGTATAATAGATGTATTGAGAGGTGCATAAAAATGAGATTTGTTGAAATATTCAGCGACGGCGCCTGTAGCGGAAATCCCGGACCGGGCGGTTTCGGGGCGATACTGCGCTGCGACGGTAAGGAAAAGGAATTAAGCGGCGGAGAAGCTCACACTACCAATAACCGTATGGAACTGCTCGGCGTGATAACGGCGCTGGAGGCGCTGAAATTCCCGTGCGAGGTGAGGATAACCACCGACAGCAAGTACGTTGTCGACGGGATAACCAAGGGCTGGGCGGTCGGCTGGCGCAACCGCGGCTGGAAAAAAAGCGACGGCAAACCCGCGCTCAATCCCGATCTCTGGGAGCGTCTGCTGAAATTATTGGAAGTGCATAAGGCAGAGTTCTGCTGGATAAAGGGTCACGCGGGTCATGCCGAAAACGAACGCTGCGACAGGCTCGCCGTAGCACAGCGCGATATTTACGCGGGGAAATAATTATGGAGCAAAAGATAAATTATCAACGAAAGCTCGACGAACTGCTGAAAACGCTTGACGGAACTCCGCGTCTGCTGCTGCACAGCTGCTGCGCGCCGTGCTCGAGTTACTGTCTGGAATATTTGTCGAGGTATTTCTCGATAACCGATTTGTTTTACAATCCGAATATTTTTCCGAAAGAGGAGTTCAATAAGCGCGCCGAGGAGCTTCGCAGACTTGTCGGGGAGCTTTCCGTAAAGAATCCTGTAACGCTTATTGTTGACGAGTACGATCCCGAGGAATTTTTCGCGGCGGTAAAGGGCTTGGAGAACTGCGCCGAGGGCGGCGAAAGGTGCTTTATATGCTACAGGCTGCGGTTGGAACGCGCCGCAAAATACGCCGCTGAGCACGGATTTGATTATTTCTGTTCAACGCTGTCGATAAGTCCGTTAAAGAACGTTCAAAGGCTTAACGAAATCGGCGGCAAATTATCCGAAATTTATAAGGTGGAACATTTGCCGAACGATTTTAAGAAAAAGGGCGGTTATCTGCGTTCGATAGAATTGTCGCGCGAATACGGGCTGTACAGGCAGAATTATTGCGGGTGCGTATTTAGCAAAGCGGCGCGTTAGCTTATAAAATCTTAAGAGCGAATTAACAAACGGCATAACGCCAAGAACAACATAAGGCGGACGCATGAGCAAAGCGACCGGGGCGGAGACAATACCGCTCGGCTAGCGAGGCGAAGCCGAGCGGTGCGCAGCTTTGCTATTTAGATTAGGAGTTTAAAATGCTTGATGAAGTAACACAAGAGAAAATTGACAAGATCGCGCTGGAAATAATCAATATGTCGCGAAACAAGCTGTTGGTAAATCTGCGTTTTCTGGATATGGCGCTGAGCCGCTTCGATATAAGTCCGAAACCCGATTTCACGTCGTGCACCACGACGGACGGGCGGGTTTTTCTGTACGATCCGAAGCATATTCTGACGGCGTATCGCATAGAGGAAAATCTTCCCGTGCGGGATTTTTTGCATTCGGTGTTCCATTGTGTGTTCAAGCATATGTTTGTTAACCCCGCGATAGACCGCGATCTGTGGAATATCGCGTGCGACGTTGCGGTGGAAAGCGTTATCAACGATCTGAATTTGCCGTATCTGGAAACGCTGAAAGCGGGGCAGCAAAAGCAGTTCCTTGAGGGGTTCAAGGGTGAGATGACGTCGCTTTCAGCGGAAAAGGTCTACCATTTTCTTGTGGACAAAAAGCTCCCCGAAAAGTCAATTCAGACGCTGCAAATGCTTTTTAAAGCGGACGACCATCTTATATGGTATATGTCTAACGGGGAAAAGGCGGGTCGCAGCATACTGGGTTACGGGAAATCAAACGGCGACGACGAGGACGGCAGCGGCGCAAGTGCGCGTTATTTTGAGCTTGTCGACGATTGGTCGGGCATCGCGGAGCGTATGCAGGTGGATATGGAGGCGTTCGGCAAGCGGCAGGGCATAGAGCCGGGCTTGCTTACGCAGAACCTTAAGGAGGTCAACCGCGAGCGCTACAACTACACTGAGTTTTTGAAAAAGTTCGCTGTGCGCGGCGAGGTAATGAAGATAAATCCCGACGAGTTTGACTATAATTTTTACACCTACGGGCTGGAGCTGTATGAAAATATGCCGCTTATCGAGCCGCTGGAATACAAGGAGGTCAAGCGGATAAAGGACTTCGTTATTGCTATAGATACGTCGGGCTCGGTGTCGGGTGAGCTGGTGCAGACGTTTGTTCAGAAAACCTATAATATACTTAAATCCACCGAGAGCTTTTTCTCCAAGATAAATCTGCACATAATCCAGTGCGACGCGGCGATACAGGAGGACGTTAAAATCACCACGCAGGAGGAGTTTGACGAGTATCTGAAGAATATGAAGCTGCGCGGCTTTGGCGGCACGGACTTCCGTCCTGTTTTCAGCTATGTGGATTCGCTTGTCGAGATAAAAGAGTTCGACAATCTTAAGGGGCTTATCTATTTTACCGACGGTTTTGGAACGTTCCCCGCGAAAATGCCGCCCTATGACACGGCGTTTGTGTTTATCGATGAGGATTACGATATACCCGAGGTTCCCGCTTGGGCAATAAAGCTTGTATTGAGGAAAGACGAGATATGACAAATTCGTTTGAGCATTATTCTTTAAATACGCAATTCGGCGCGGAGGACGAACTGTTTAAGGCGATAATGACGCTCGACAAAGGGCGTGTCCAAGAGCTTAAAGCGAACGGTGCGTCGCTTACCGAAAACGTGCGAAAAGTTCTTGAAAGCGGCTCGGGAAGAAAGCAAAACACAAGCGATCCCGCCGTGGAACTTTATTTTAATTTTATACGCGAGCTGAAAACGCTGCCGAGCGCGGCGTTCGCCGAGATATTGACATTGCTTCGCATGGAAACGGACAAGCCGCTGTATTACTCCGAAGCGCTTTGGTTCTGGGGAAACAAGCGCTGCTTTGAACCCGAGATTTTCGGAGCGGTTCTGAAAGCCTTTGAGCAAAGGCAGATGTCCAAGAAGAAAACCATGCGTGAAATTATTGACAAGGACGCGCTCGGCTGTCTGCCGCTCTGCGAGAACAACGGCTGGCTGAAAAATCCGAGAACGCGCGACGAGCTTATTGAATACGTAAACGAAAGCGGAAAGACCGAATGCGCAGCGTGGCTTCTCGAGTTCAAGAACCGCACCGCCGACCTCGCCGCCGAGCGTGCGAAAGCCGAAAAGAAAATGATCCGCGAATTGAATGCCGACCCGAACTCGGTATCGGAGCTGAAAAAGCAGTGGCGGTTCAGAAAGCTCGGCGACGGAACGCTTGAAATAACCTGCTGCAAAATTATGCGCGGGGAGATAACCGTTCCTGGGAGGATCGGAAAGGATACCGTTTCTGCGATAGGGTGCGGTGCGTTTTCCGCGTACAGATATTTCGCTCAAAGAACGCCCTCGGAGCTTCTGGATTTTCGGGTGAACGCGCTTAAAAGGGTCGTGCTCCCCGAGACCGTGACGTGTATCGGCATAGGCGCGTTCAATAATTGCAACGCGCTTGAACACGTTGATATTCCGAACGGCGTTACGGAAATCGGCGGCAGCGCTTTCTCCGATTGCCGCAGTCTGCGTGAGATAACGCTGCCAAAAGGGCTGAAAATACTTGGGAACGGCGCGTTTTCCGGAACGGGGTTAAGAGCGGCGGTAATACCCGGAAGCGTTGAGGAAACGGGCGTGAGCATATTTTACAACTGCACTGCGCTGAGATCGGTTATGGTTTGTAAGGGCGTCAGGCGCATAGGCAAACTTGCTTTCGCGTTCTGCCCCGAGCTGGAAAAAGTCGAACTACCCGCCTCGCTGGAGGAAATAGCTGACCACCGACCGACCCCGACCTCCGACGAAATACAAAGCGCGTTCTTCCATTCGCCCAAGGTCACGGCGATAGTTCCGCGCGGCTCTTACGCCGAGCAATACTGCCGTGAAAACAATATCGCTTTCGCGTATAAGGAGAAGTAATATGCGGGAATACACGGACGATAAGCTGCTTACGGCGATACTCGCCAATAACGCCGCCGAGATAAAGCGGCTGAAAAAATCGGGAACAACACTTACTCCGACCGTTAAGGACGCGCTTTCCGCGGACGCTGGCAGAAAGCCGACCGACAGTGAAACGTTTGAAAAGCATTGCGCAATACAGTACACGTTCTGCAAGAGCACTGATAAAATGAAAGCTGAAAAATTCATTGCGGTCATGCAGAACCTGCGAGCCGAGCTTGATGCGCCTATAATTTATTTCAGCTCGATTTTTAAAGACGCGTCGCCGTCCAATATAGAAGAGCCCTCTGTGCTGGAGTGCGTTATCGAATGCTTTGACAACAAGCGTATCAACAAGCGCAGACTTATGTGCGATTACATAGATAAAGATAAGTCGGGGCTGCTGGCGGTCTGTGCGGAACACGGCTGGCTCGCTCAGCCGAAAAAGCGCGACGAAATGATAAAATACGCTTCGGACAACAACAGAACCGAATGCGCGGCGTGGCTGCTCGAATTCAAGAACCGCACCGCCGACCTTGCCGCCGAGCGGGTGAAAGCCGAAAAGAAAATGCTCCGCGAACTGAACGCCGACCCGAATTCCGTTACAGAGTTAAAGAAAATATGGAGCTTTGAAAAAACGGCGGACGGAAATATAGTCATTATAGGCTACAAAGGAGATCGAAACGAAATAACCGTTCCCGGAAGCATAGGCGGCGTTACCGTTACGGCTATCGGCGATTATGCGTTTTCGCCCGATGCCAAGAGAATAAGAGCCGCACAGCGGGAACTAAGAAAGTCGCTCACAAAAATAACGCTTCCCGATACCGTTGAAAGGATAGGTGAATTCGCCTTTTTCAAATGCAGATCGCTGTCACAGATAAATCTTCCCGAGAGGCTCACCGAAATAAGCAAGGGAATGCTCGATATTACGGGAATGGAGGAAATCGTTATCGGCAGCAATATTAAAAAGATTGGCGCGGTCGCGTTTTACGGCTGCCCCGGGCTCAAAACAGTGAGGATATGCGAGGGCGTTGCCGAGATAGGCGAAGCGGCTTTTTATTACTGCACAGGTCTGGAAACGGTCGAATTGCCGCGTTCGATAAAGAAGATACCGAAAAACACCATGTCTGAAAGTCCTTTTTGGGCATGTAACAAACTTACAATTATGGTTCATAGGGGCTCGTATGCCGAAAAATACTGTAAGGAAAATAATCAAAATTATAAGATTATGGAGAAATAACTTTGAACGGCTTTTATTCATTTAAAACGAAGTAAATACTGTAAAGCTTTGAGGAGGATACATAATGGATAGATCGCAGATACTCGTTAATGCGGTGCTTACAAAGTCGCCCGAGGAGGTCGGCGCGCTGTATAAGTCGCTCGGCTATGTGGAGAACTCGTCGCGGGCTTTGGGGTTTGCCTGCCGTTTTTGCGGACTTGACTATGTGCGCGTGCTGGTGGAAAACGGCGCGACGTTCAAGTTCGTCTGGCCCGAGGGTCGGGGCAGCTACTATAAGGTAAGTTTTTGGCTGTCGCCGCTGGAGATGACAAGAGCGCTCCACGCGGCTTATGTTGTCACCAACGATCCGTGCTTCGGCAATTCCGCTGTCGTTCAGGACATGAAAGGCGTTTCGATCAGAACGCTGAACGTGCTGCCTATCGACGAGCGCGTCAAGATAGTGAGATACCTGTACGAAAACCGCAACCGCGTCCTGCTTGACACGGGCGAGCTGCTTTTCTATTCGATAATAAGCGGCAGCAAAAAGATAACCGCCGCGCTGAAAGAACTTGGCGCGAAATTCACGGAAAACCGCATAGCCGTGCTTACCGAGGGCGGGCGCAGCTTCGACTGGCAGGAATACTGCACCATTCTGGACACTCTCGGCGATGAGGAATTTTTGGACGTAATAAAGAGCATTGTGGAAGAAGTCGGCGGAAAAACTCTTTATTACACCGAGTCTGTCTACTGGGCGAATTACAATCCGCACCGTAAAAAGTTCCGTCTGTTTAGACCCGAGTTTTTCAGGTTCATTCTGGAGAATTTCAATCAGAAGAAGATGAACAAGACGCAGACCATGAAAGCCGCGATAGATTTGGACAGCGTGCAGTGCCTTAAGCTCTGCGCGGAATACGGCTGGCTTAAAGCGCCGAAAAAGCGCGACGAAATGATACAATACGCGACAGAAACGGGCAGGACGGAATGCACGGCGTTTCTGCTCGACTTCAAGAACCGCACCGCCGACATTGTTGCCGAACAGATTAAAGCCGAGAAGAAAATGCTTGCCGAGCTTAACGCCGACCCAAATTCCGTCACGGAATTGAAGAAAATATGGAGCTATGAGAAACTCGAGAACGGAACACTGAGGATAACAAGCTATAAGGGCAAACGCGGCGAAATCGAAGTGCCGCGCGAAATCGGCAAGAGCACAGTCACGGAGATAGGCGCTTACGCGTTTTCGCCGGGGGCGCCGAGACTGCGCACCGAGCGGTGCAATTTCCGTAGAAACGAAATCAAAAGCGTCGTGCTGCCTGACACAGTCACGGTCATCGGCAAGGGCGCGTTCAATAACTGCCAAGGACTGGAGCGGGTCAATATCCCCGACGGCGTGACCGAGATAGGCGCGTCCGCGTTCGGCGTTTGCCGCAATGTAACGGAATTCGTTATTCCCACTTCCGTTAAAGCTATCGGGGATAGCGCGTTTACAGTATGTCAGAGCATTACCGGTATAATAATTCCCGAGGGCGTTCCCGAGATAGGCGACTGTATGTTCAGCGGCTGCCGCTCGTTAAAGACGGTAAAGCTGCCGGACACCGTTGAGAAGATCGGAATATGGGCATTTCACGGCTGCTCGTCGCTCACGGAGATAGTAATTCCCGAGGGCGTCGCAGAGATAGGACGGCAGGCATTTATGAGATGCGACTTGCTGAAGACCGTCGTGCTGCCCGCGTCTGTGAAGAAGATAAAGAATTACAAATACCGCGACCGCGCTCCCGAGCATATTTTCAGCGGATTGACAGAGGTTACAGTAATAGTCGAGCCGAAAAGCTATGCGGAGAAATACTGCAAACGCAACGAAATCAATTACAGTTATCGGGAGGATAAATAATGAACTATCAGCTTATCCCGCAGGAAAACAAAGCCGAGATTTTAGAAAAAGCCGTACTGAATGAAACCCCCGGGCAGCTTGCCGAAACGTATCGGGAGCTTGGGTATATTGAAATGACAGCGAGGGCGCTCGGGTTGGCGTGCCGTTTCTGCGGCGTGGAAAAAGCGAGGGTGCTCGCGGAGTGCGGAGCGACGTTTGACATTCCGAAAAACGAGACCGCCGAGCGCCGCTACCACTGCTACTCCGGTATGAAGTACGACAACTACCGCTCGAATTACTCGCTGTATCTGCTGAAGATTTTTAAGCAGATCAAGGGCGCGTGCTGCTGCAAGGGCTTAAAGCCCGTAAAACGGGCGGCGACCGACGATAAAAAGTATCTTCCGTTTTTGTCCGATGGCGAGCGGCTTAAGGTACTGCGTTTTCTTTGCGGAAACAGGGACGCGCTGTCGTTCGACCCGTCGGAAATGCTGTATTACGCGATCTTTACACGCGATACCGTCATTGTTGACGAACTGAAAGGAATGGGCGTAAAGCTCTCCGATATGCGCTTGAAGAGGCTTGCAGACGGCGGCATGGCGTCGGACAGCTACTGGTACGAATGGGGGGCTATGATGAGTAAGCTCTCCGACGAGGACTATCTCCCCGTAATGAGAGCGTTCGCCGAGGAGCTTGGAGGAAAGCCGTTCCACTGCACGGGAAAGATCTACGATATCACCAAAAAACGGTTTGTAAATGCCGGAATTCTTGAGTTCTTCCGCGATAACTTTAAGACCGAAAAGCTGAACAAAACGGAAGTTATACGCAGCCTGATAGATTATAACGCTGCGGATTCGCTGTCGGTAATCGAAAGGCTTGGCTGGCTCGACAATCCAAAAAGGCGTGATGAGATGATAGATTATGCGCAGAATATGGGAAATCGCATTGAGTGCGTTGCGTGGCTGCTCGACTTTAAAAACCGTACCGCCGACCTAGCCGCCGAGCAGGAAAAGGCGGAAAAGAAAATGCTGCGCGAGCTGAACGCAAACCCGAATTCAATTACCATGCTGAAAAAGCTGTGGAGCTACAAGGAACGATCGGACGGAACGCTCATCATCACCAACTACAAGGGTACGGCAACCCAAGTCACCGTGCCGGAAAAGATAGGCAAAAGCACGGTTACGGCGATAGGGAACGGTGCGTTTGCGGGAGCATCTGGCGTGGGAGCGGGCACGGTTACCGCGAATTTCACAAATAAACAAATGCAGGCGCGGCGGCAGATCACGTCGCTCACGCTGCCGAAAACTCTTGAATATATCGGCGACGGCGCGTTTACTTATTTGCAGTCGCTTGAAAGTATAGATATCCCCGAAAGCGTAAAGGAGATAGGCGCGTTTGCTTTTGACGTGTGCGATTCCCTCACGGAAATAACTGTTCCCGGCTCGGTCAGGAGAATCGGAAAATACGCTTTTGCGGGCTGCAACAATCTGCGCAAGGTGAAAATATGCGAGGGGGTAGTCGAGATCGGCGCGGGAGCGTTCAGCAATGACTTGCAGCTGAAAGAGATCGAGCTGCCGAGGTCACTGAAACGTCTGTTGTCGCAAAAGCTAAGGTTCAACACGGTAGAGGCATTGGATAATTTTTCGTTTATGACGGCGTACTGTCCGAAAGGCAGCTACGCGGAGGAGTACTGCAAGTCAAAAGGAATAAATGTAAAAGAAACGGTACTGAAATAAAGGGGCGCAAAACAATGGACTATGAAAATTTATCTCTCGCCGATAAAGCCAAAGCTCTGGAATACGCGGCGATAAACGACACGCCCGAGGATATTGTGCAGATCTATGCAAAGCTCGGCAAGGTGGAATACTCCGCGCGGGCGCTCGGGATAGCCTGCCGTTTTCGCGGCGTGGAGTGCGTAAGGGCGCTTGTCGGGGGCGGCGCGAGCTTATACGCTCCGCTCACCAACTATATGGTGCAGACTTACGGCAGTTACGGCGACGATCTTTCGGTATTGCTGCTTGACAATTTCCCGACAAAAACCATAACGTATTTTGTCGTAGTGCCTCAGATATATAAGTCGGTAACGCGTGCGGACGGAACAGTGCTTTCGCCGCTGGCGTTTGAAAAGCGCATCGAGGTGCTGGACTGTCTGCGCGAAAACGCGGAACAGGTCGGGTTCGATATAAATGAGCTTTTGTTTTACGCGATAATGCTGAATGACAAGCAGATGGCGCGGGAGCTTGAAAAGCGCGGCGCGGAACTATCGGAAAGCCGTATAAAACTGCTTTCGGATAAAGGAAAACCAAAGGATCTTTGTATCTGGACGGGGCTGTTGGAGCGGCTCTCCATTGAAAGCTTTGTTCCCGTATTGACAAGGCTCACGAACAAGCTCGGCAAAAAGCTCCACTGTACCTCCGGCATTTACGACGCATGCTCCGACAAGCTGTGCACTCTTGAAAATTTAGAGTTTTACTTCAACCATTTCGACAACCCAAAGGTGAACAAAACGGCGATAATGAAAAACGCAATCGAAAACGACAGCGTCGGGGGATTGAAATTCGCGGAGCGCGAGGATTGGCTTATATCGCCGAAAAAACGCGATGAGATGATAGAATATGCTGCCGAAAAGAAAGCCGTCGAGTGCTCGGCGTGGCTGCTCGATTTTAAAAACCGTACAGCCGATATTGCCGCCGAACGCGCCAAATCCGAGAAAAAGGCGGAGCGCGAGCTTAACGCAAGCCCCGATTCCGTTACAGTGTTAAAGCAGCTCTGGAGCTTTAAAAAGCGCGGGGACGGAACGCTCGTTATCACTAACTACAAAGGAAGTCAGACGAAGATAATCGTTCCCGCGAAAATAGGCAGAAGCGCGGTCACGGCGATAGGCAAGGAGGCGTTTTCGCCGTTTCGCGACAGGGTGTGTCATGGGCGCGAGTTTTTCAGAACGATCACGGAAATATCGCTGCCCGACAGCATTACGGAGATCGGTGAAATGGCGTTTGACTGCTGTGGAGGGCTTCGGCGCGTGAATATTCCTGAGGGTGTTTCCGAGATCAAAAGCCATACATTTTACAACTGTTTTTCTCTTGAAAGTATCATTATTCCAAGCAGCGTTAGAATCATCGGAGACTGCGCGTTATTCAACTGCGCGGCGCTGAAAACTCTGGTGATACCGGAGGGCGTAGTTGAGATAAACAAGTTGGCGACGACCCAATGCTCCGCGCTTGAAACGGTGGAACTTCCGCGTTCGCTTAAACTGATCGCAGGCGGGGAGCATGAAACCGATAACATCTTTTATTTCTCACCGCAATTGAAGAACGTCATTGTGCCGCGCGGCTCGTATGCCGAGGAATACTGCAAAAAATACGGCGTTAGTTATATTTACAAGGAGGAGCTATGAACTACGCGAAATTAAAGCCGTGGCAGAAAACGGAGGCTCTTGAAGAATGCGTGCTCCGCGGTACGCCGACCGAAGTCGCCAGGGCTTTTAAGGAAATGGGCGAACTGCGTTTCACGGCGCGGGCTTTGGGTCTCGCCTGCCGTTACCGCGGACTTGATATGGTGAAAACGCTTGTCGAGGGCGGCGCGTCGTTTTCCTACGATCTTTCGTTGGTGAGGCTGCTTTATCGGAAAGCCGACGTTGTTCCGATATCAGGCGATAACGAAAATTATTCTCTTGCGCTGGCAAGCTCCGTAAAAACGCCCTATATGCATACGGTTGTCAAAATAGGAAAGCAGTACGGGCTGGAGTTAATTCCCCTGCGCGCTCGGCTGTTTATACTGGAATATCTTTGCAAAAACTCCGAAAGAATCGGATTTAAGCCCGATGAGTTCCTTTTCTTTGCGTATTTCTCCGAGGAATGGGATATGATATCCGCCCTTAAAAAGAAAGGCTTTGCCGTTTTAAAAAGTAAAATCGAAGTGATGACGGCGGGGGGCGGAGACGACTGGTTCGACTATTGTTATCTTGTTAATCAGCTTGACGACGAGCAGTTTTTCCGCGTAATGAACGCGCTTGCTGCCGAATGCGGCGGAAAAAAGCTGCACTTTACCGAATTTTTTTGGGATATGAATTATGAGCGGCTTCCGCAGTCGAAGTTCATCAAGTTTTTGCTGGATAATTTCAATCAGTCCAAGATGAACAAGGGCAGACTGATGAAAGGCTTTATCGACAGCGGAAACGTTTCTTGTCTCGAGCTTGCCGCCGAAAACGGCTGGCTTAAAATGCCGAAAAAGCGCGACGAGATGATACTGTACGCAACCGAAAACGGCAAAACCGAGTGCGCAGCGTATCTGCTCGATTTCAAGAACCATACCGCAGACCTTGCCGCCGAGCACAGGCGTGCCGAGAAAAAGTTGGAGCGCGAGCTTAATGCCGACCCGAATTCCGTCACGGAGCTGAAGAAAAACTGGAGCTTCACGAAGAAAGGCGACGGAACGCTCGTTATTACGGGCTACAAGGGCAGCAGCATTGTGCTCAATGTTCCGCAGAAGATCGGGAACGCGGCGGTCACGGAGATCGGCGATTGGGCTCTCTCTCCTCACGCTTCGAGGATCAAAGAACCTACCCGCGAGTTCCGCAAAACCATAACGAGAATAACCTTGCCCGAGGGCTTGAAGAAGATCGGCGCAAGTGCGTTCCGCGACCTTGTTTCACTGGAGAGCGTCAATATCCCCGAGACCGTAAGAAGTATCGGCGAGACCGCTTTTTCCGACTGCTGTTCGCTGAAAAACGTTATCGTCCCCGAGGGCGTAAGGCATATAGACGCGAACGCCTTTTCCATGCAGCACAACACGGGGGCGCTGGAATATGTGGAGCTTCCGCGCACCTTGGAGTACTTTCGGGAGGACTGTAAATGGCGGCGCGTATATCTTTTTCGCGCGGCAAGCTGTCCGAAGCTGGTAGTAGGGGTGCCGCACGCGCCGCACGTTGAGGAATTCTGTGAGCATAATGAGATAAAATTCAGATATTATGATGATTGACGCGCGGGAAGAATATATTTACGGAGGTAAAATATGAATATCAAACAAGCAAAAGACGACATTAAAAACGCGGTCTCCGCGTATCTTACGAAAGATAAGTTCGGGAATTTCGTTATCCCGATAGAGAAGCAGCGTCCGATATTTCTTATGGGCGCGCCCGGTATAGGCAAGACCGCGATCATGGAGCAGATCGCCGAGGAAACGAAGATCGGTCTGGTGAGCTACTCTATGACCCACCACACCCGCCAGTCCGCGCTTGGTCTGCCGTTTATCGTGAAGAAGAATTACGGCGGCGAAGAATACAGCGTTTCAGAATACACGATGAGCGAAATAATCGCGAGCGTGTACGATATGATCGAGTTTACGGGAGTTACCGAGGGCATACTTTTCCTTGACGAGATAAACTGCGTTTCGGAAACCCTCGCGCCCGCAATGCTGCAATTTCTGCAATACAAGACGTTTGGACGGCACCGCGTTCCCGACGGCTGGATAGTCGTTACCGCGGGAAATCCTCCCGAGTACAACAATTCCGTCCGCGAGTTCGACATTGTAACGTGGGACAGATTAAAACGCATCGACGTTGAAGCGGACTACGACACATGGAAAGAATACGCGTATTCAAAGGGCGTTCACGCTGCGATTGTTACTTATCTCGACATCAGAAAGGACGATTTTTACAAGATCGAGACTACCGTCGACGGCAAGAGCTTCGCGACCGCACGCGGCTGGAGCGACCTTTCGGAGATGATAAAGCTGTACGAGCAAAAGGGGTTCGCCGTCAATGAGCAGCTTGTGGGGCAGTATTTGCAGAACAAAAAAATCGCCAAGGGTTTCGCCATTTACTACGATCTGTTCAATAAGTACAAGTCGGATTATCAGGTCGACAAGATACTCGGCGGCAAGGCGGACGCGGAGATAGTCGACCGCGCGAAGAACGCAAAATTCGACGAACGCCTGTCGCTTATCGGACTTATGCTGGACGGACTTGTCGGCGGCATACGCGATACATATTTGTCCGAAAACGAGCTTACCGAGCTTATGGGCTGCCTGAAAACCGCAAAGTTCGACTTTACCGTCGACAAGAATTTCGAGGACTCGCTCACGCGACAGATAGAGGCGAAACAAAAGGAGATAGCGGTCGGCAGAAAAGCCTCCAATATGTCGGGCGACCGCGAGTACGTTCTCCACGCGACGATTGAAACGCTTTCGGAGGAGCGCGCGGCATTCGCGGCAAAGCCTCCGAAGGACGCGGCGGAGGCATTCAAGACAGTAAAAGCGGACTTCGACAAGCGCAAAAAAGCGCTCGAAAAGGACGTTACCAAATCAAGCGGAATGCTGTCGAACGTTTTCAAGTTCTGCGAGGATGCGTTTGAGAACAACGGACAAGAGCTGCTTATCCTCGTGACCGAACTTACGATAAACCCCTACGCGACCCACTTCATCAGCCGTTACGGCTGCAAGGAGTATTTCGAGCACAACAAGGAAATGTTGTTCTTCGAGCGCAAAAAGGAGATCATCTCGGAAATCGAGGAATTGGACCTCGGCGACTAGCAAACCGAAAAAGCTGCGGCGTCAGGCATTATCACTTGACGCCGCGTTTTTTTCTCGGGAAATTACATTTCTCCGCCCTCGACCACAAGATTTTCCTTGTAGGTCTCGTCGTCGCCGTAGACCGCCGCCAAGGTTTCATCGTAATCCTTGTGGAAGAACTGCTCGCCGCCGAGCGTCTTTATTTCGTCGTTGAGCCATGTCAGCAGCGTCTCGTTGCCCTTTGTGACCGCGGGAGCGATAGCGTCCGTGCTGCCAAGCGATTCAATGCCTACTGTGAAACCGGGATTGCTCTTCGCCCACGCAAGCACCTCGGTGTTGTCGGTTGAGAACGCGTCGCCGCGTCCGTCCTGCAATGCCGAATATGCTTCGTTGTACTCATCGTACTTCTGCAGTTTTACGTCGGGATAGTTTTCGGTGAAATACGTTTCGGCGGTCGTGCCCTTAACGACGATAAGCGTTTTTCCGTTAAGCTCCTCGGCGCTCTTTATAATTGCGCTGTCGGGAGACACCACGCCGAGCGCGACTTTCATGTACGGCAGCGCGAAATCGACCTTTTGCGCGCGCTCGTCGGTAACGGTAAAGTTCGCAAGGATTATGTCAACCTTCGAGGTCTCAAGAAACTCCACACGCGACGCAGCTTCAACGGGCACGAGCTTCAGCTCGACGCCGAGATCCTTTGCAATGCGCTCGGCGAAATAAACGTCGTAGCCCTTGTAATTTCCCTCGTTGTCGACATAGCCGAACGGGTTCTTGTCCGAGAATACGCCGATAGTCACCTCGCCGCTTTCCTTGATCTGATCGACGTTCCTGAACGTCGCATTTCCGGAATTGCCGCCAGAGTTATCGCCGCTGCCGGAATTTCCCGAATTGTCGCAGCCTGCGAACGTCAGCGCAAGCGCCGAAGCCGCAAACAGAGCAGCAATTTTCTTAAAAATTTTCATGATAAACTACCTCCTGAAATTCTTTTGTTCTTTATAACGCCCTTTTAGGGTCATTTTGTATAAGTAAACGTTTTAAGGAACCTTTGAGCACGCTCCGTTTTCGGGTTTCTGAAGAACTCCGAGGGCGCTCCCTCCTCGACGATAACGCCGCCGTCCATGAATATCACCCTGTCGGCGACCGCCTCCGCGAACGCCATTTCGTGTGTTACGATCATCATTGTCGTACCGTTCTTTGCCAGATCGAGAACGACGTTCAGTACCTCGTGAACCATTTCGGGGTCGAGCGCCGCCGTAATTTCGTCCAACAGCATTATCTCAGGGTCCATTATCAGACTGCGGCAGATAGCCACGCGCTGCTTCTGTCCGCCCGAAAGCTCCGACGGGTAGCTGTCCGCCTTGTCGGACAAGCCCACGCGTTCAAGCAGCTCGCGCGCCTTTGCCTCTACCTCGGCTTTGTCGCGTTTCTGCACCTTTATCGGCGAGAGCATAATGTTTTTCAGCACCGTTAAATGCGGAAAAAGGTCATAGCTCTGGAATACCATTCCAATCTTCTGTCGAACCTTGTACAGGCTCTTGTCGCCGTGGATAACTGGCTCGCCGTGCAGCGTGACCGTTCCTCCCTGAATAGGCTCAAGCCCGTTGAGACAGCGCAGCAGCGTGCTCTTTCCGCACCCCGACGGACCTATCAGCACCACGACCTCACCCTTTGACACCGAGAGCGATATGCCGTCTATTACGGCATTGTCGCCGAAATGCTTCACCAGATTGTTTATATCAATAATGTGTTCGGACATCTCACTCGCCCCCCTGTTGTTTTTTCGTCAGCGCCCGCGATGCCATTGAAAGCGGAAAACAGATCAAGAAATACATAAAGAATATCGCGGCGTACACCCATATCGCGGCGTTGGGGTACTCAAATCTGTTCGCGTCGATTATCTGCTTGCCGACCTTGAGAACCTCCGTTACGCCTATCAGCGAGACCAGCGCGGTCGTTTTTATCATTCTCGTGGACAAATTGATAACGTTCGGAATAAGCCCGCGTATCGCCTGTGGAAAGATGATGAACACATACATCTGAGTTTTCGACAGCCCGAGACTAAGCGACGACTCGAACTGATGACGGGGTATCGCCAGAAACGCTCCGCGAACCAGATCGCCCATTTCCGCCGCGCCCCATATCGTGAACACGATAACCGCCGACGTTTCGCCGCCGAGGTTAAGACCCGTCAGCTTGGTAACGCCGAAAAACACCACGAACAACCACACAAGCTGCGGCATTATCCGCACTATCTCCAAGTACACGCGGCAGACCGCCTTTACGACGGGATTTTTCGAGGTCATGACCGCGCCCAGCAGCGTTCCCAGAATAAGCGAAAAGCCTATTGAGATGAGCGAGATACGAATAGTTACCCACAGTCCCGAGAGCAGACGCAGCATATTGTTGCCCATAAACAGCACTTCAATTCCCTGCACGGCGCAGCCTCCTTTCCAGTACGGTAAATACTATGGAGATCGGCAAAATCAGCACCAGATAAGCCGCGACAAGCATAAGCAGCGCTTCCCAAGTATTGTAGTACATTCCGATAAGGTCTTTCGCAACGTACATAAGGTCGGCAAGCGACACCGCGCTGAACACGCTCGTTTCCTTCAACAGGAAGATAACATTGGCACATATCGCGGGCACGGACGTCGAAGCCGCCTGCGGAGCGACTATGTAACGCATGGTCTGCAAACGGCGGAAGCCAAGGCTCTCCGCGCTCTCGATCTGTATTTTCCCGACCGACTTCAGACCGCCGAGAAAGCTCTCCGCCATATAGCTGCCGCCCAGAAACGCCAGTCCGATTATGCCGCAAGTCTCGCTCGACCAGACTATCCCCGCCTTGGGAAGCCCGAAATACAGAAAGAACAGCTGCACAATAAGCGGCGTGTTGCGCGAAAGCTCGATATACGCCGACGCTATCTGCCGCGCAACGGGTATCCGATAATACTTCGCCAGCGCGCACAACAGCCCAATGACCGCCGAAAGCGATATGCCGATAACGCCTATTATAAGCGTCAGACGCGCCGCCTCGACATACATGGGCGTGAATTTTTTAATAAATTCAAAGTCCAAGTTGACCTACCCTCATCTCACAAGTTTATTTTACCGCTAAATGCATACTGTGTCAATAGGCTTTGGAGGTTTGTTTCGCAAAAGCTATTAACAAAACAAAACGCGGTTTATAGAAAATTATGGTACGCTGGATTATTATATGCAGCTCACGAGACGCTTGCAACGTACAATCATTTTATTATACCATATTTGTGCGGCAATTTCAAGTAAAATATTTATTTTCCGCAAAAATTACAAAAACTATTGAAAAGATAGATTTTTAGTGTTATAATGTAGACAGGCACGACGGCAGATGACGCTGTCGGGAAAAAATATTGAGGATAGTGAGATATGAAAATTTCAACAAAAGGGCGCTATGCCATGCGTATGATGATCGATCTCGGTCAGCACCGCGCGGACGGCTATATCGCGCTTAAGGACGTCGCCGACAGGCAGAACATCTCGAAAAAGTACCTTGAGCAGATAGTTCCGCTGCTCAACAAAGCGGAACTGCTGCGCACGAACCGCGGCTATCAGGGCGGCTACGCGCTTTCAAAGGACCCCGAAAAGTACACGGTCGGCGAGATACTCCGTGTGACAGAGGGCAGCCTTGCGCCTGTTTCCTGTCTGCAATACGAGGAGAACGATTGTCCGCGCCGCGCGGACTGTGCTACTCTGCCGATCTGGGAGGGCTTGTACAAGGCAATAACGGATTATCTGGACGGCATTACGCTCGCGGACGTTATTGACAAGTTGAACAACGGCGGCGATTACTGTATTTAAAGAGGTGTATTATGATAAAGGATATTCAGGAGCGCATTCTGCGGCTTAAAAAGGAAAAGGACGTGTGCATTCTGGCACACTGCTATCAGACGCACGATATTCTTGAGGTTGCGGATTTTGTCGGCGACAGCTTCGGACTTGCGCAAAAGGCTCAGCAGACCGCAAACAAGACCGTGATGATGTGCGGAGTACGCTTTATGGCAGAGACTGTAAAAATTCTCTGCCCCGAGAAGACCGTGCTTCTGCCCGAACCCGACGCGGGCTGCCCCATGGCTGAGCAGCTCGACAAGGAAATGCTTTCGCAGCTTAAAGAGAAATACCCCGACTACGCGGTCGTGGCGTACATAAACACCACCGCCGAATTGAAAACGCTCTGCGACGTGTGTGTTACCTCAAGCTCAGCACCGAAAATCATCAAGCGTATGGACGAGGACAAGATACTGTTTATCCCCGACCGCAATCTCGGAGGATATATTGCGAAGCAATGCCCCGACAAGGAGATAGTTACCGTTCACGGCTGCTGCCCGACCCACGCGAAAATGACAAAGCATGACGTTGAAACTGCTAAGTCCGCGCACCCCGACGCGCTGCTGCTGGTTCACCCCGAGTGCGAGACGGGGGTCGTCGCGCTCGCCGATTTTGTCGGCAGCACCACCGAAATTATGGATTTTGCCAAGCAAAGCGACAGAACCGAGTTCATCATCGGCACGGAGAACAGCATCGTCCAGCACCTCGGCATTGACTGCCCCGACAAGAAATTTTATCCGCTTTCCAAGGATTTCGTCTGCCACAATATGCAGCTTACCAAGCTCGCGAGCGTTCTGCACTGTCTGGAGGGCGCGGGCGGCGAGGAGATAACCATGGACGAGAAAACGCGGCTTTCCGCTAAGGCTTGCATTGACAAAATGCTGGAGCTGGGAAATGAATAAGGCAGGCAAGGCGCTTATCGCGATGAGCGGCGGAGTTGACAGCTCGGCGGCGGCACTGTTGATGAAAAACGCGGGCTTTGACTGTATCGGCGTTACAATGAAGCTCCACGACAGCGGCGGCGAAACGTATTCCGAGAAAGCCTGCTGCACCGCCTCGGACGCGGAGGACGCGCGCGGCGTTTGCGTCAAGCTGGGTGTGCCGTATTATGTATTTAATTTTGTCGGCAATTTCAACAAAAATGTTATCGAAAATTTTGTGCATTCCTACGAGATTGGTGAAACGCCCAATCCGTGTATTGAGTGTAACCGTCATCTGAAGTTCGGCGGATTATACCGCAAGGCGGCGGAGTTGGGCTGCGGCGTTATCGTGACGGGGCACTACGCGCGCGTGGAGTTCGACAACGAAACAAACCGTTGGCTGCTGAAAAAATCGCTCAACGCAGCCAAAGATCAGAGCTATGTGCTGTATTTTTTGTCGCAGGAACAGCTTGCGCATACACGTTTTCCACTCGGGGAGTTTGCCGATAAGACAGAGGTGCGCAGGCTCGCCGAGGAGAACGGGCTAATCAACGCGGCAAAGCACGAAAGTCAGGATATATGTTTTATTCCGGACGGCGACTACGCGGCATTTATACGCCGATACCGCGGCGCGGAATATCCCGAGGGCGATTTTCTTGACGTAAACGGGAACGTTCTCGGGCGGCACAAGGGCGTCGTCAATTACACGGTAGGACAGCGCAAGGGCTTGGGGATACCGTATTCCGAGCCGTTATATGTGCTGAAAAAATCAGTTATTGACAATACCGTAACGCTCGGCACGGAGCGTGAGATGTATTCGGGCAGCCTTACCGCGCGGGATTTCAACTGGATAATTGAGAAACCGACCGAGCCTATTGAGGTGACGGTTCGGACGCGCTACCACGCTAAAGAGGCGGCGGCGACCGCCTTCCCGAACGGGGACGACACGGTCACGGTGCACTTTGCCGAGCCGCAAAGGGCGATTTCTTCCGGACAGGCGGCGGTGTTGTATATCGGCGATATAGTCGCGGGTGGCGGTACAATTTGTTAAACGAAATCCCGAGGTTTCAAGTGAAATCCCGGGATTGTCGTTTATCCGTCAAAGCGGAAACTAAACCTCCTCCGCCATAACGTGCCTGCGAAAGAGCATTGAAACGCCCCAGCAAGCCGCCAGAGCGACAACTATATAGACAAGACGGCTGAGGAAGGTCGCGGGTCCGCCGAACGCCCACGCCACAAGGTCAAAGCGGAAAATTCCCACAAGACCCCAGTTCAGGCCGCCGATTATAAGGATAGCCAGCGCAAGTTTGTCCAAAGTCAATTCCTCCCCTCAAAGTTTTTCAAGATTATTTTGTGCGGTTTTCAATGAAATATAGTTTGAAATTTTTTACTCGTTTTTTGTGCAAAATGTAGGTTTATACTTCCGCAAACGGCCTTGTTGGGTTGCTCGTTCGTCAAAATCAACATATTTTTAAAAAATGAGAAAAACCTCTTGACAAGTCGGTGAAAATGTTGTAAAATAATAAAGTCGTTGAAAGTTGTCGATATTTGTTGTCGATTTCGACGTACCGAGGTTTGGAAGTTTAGCTCAGCTGGGAGAGCATCTGCCTTACAAGCAGAGGGTCATAGGTTCGAGCCCTATAACTTCCACCATTGGCTTGGTAAAGCCTTTAGTCCGTAGCTAACAGATAGATGTCCGAAATATCGGGGGTTGGTCTTAAGGTTGCGGAAATCGGCCCGGTAGTTCAGTTGGTTAGAACGCCGCCCTGTCACGGCGGAGGTCGTGAGTTCGAGTCTCATCCGGGTCGCCAGTTCTGCCCTGAATAAGGGCTACATTTGCGGATTTAGCTCATCTGGTAGAGCGCCACCTTGCCAAGGTGGAGGTAGCGAGTTCGAGCCTCGTAATCCGCTCCATACCGATGTTCCTCCCGCTTCTGCGGGAGGATTTTTTGCTGTTGCTATGAGAAATTTGATATTCTACAAAAATCGGCGTATCCGTTGGACGCGCCGATTTTCCGTATGTCAATACTTTGTATTGTTGTTATTCTTGATAAAATAGAGAAATTCGTCCGCGGGAAGCGGCTTTGAAAAATAGTAGCCCTGAATGTAGTTTATCCCGAGGTTTTCCATAGTGCAGAACTGCTCTTCTGTCTCTATGCCCTCGGAGACGATCTTTAGATCCATTCCTCGGATCATATTCATCGCAGCGTCCATAATGTACTTTGCCTTGCCGTTCTCAAAATAGGCGTTGGTCATGCCCTTGTCAAATTTAACGATCTCGACGGGCATATCAACAATATAGTCAAGGTTTGACTGCCCCGTGCCGAAATCATCAAGCGAAAAGCTGACGCCGTAATCCATGAGTTTTTTCATGTTTTCAAGCAGTATCTTGCGAGCATTCATGGAGGCGGATTCGGTGATCTCGAGATTTATCTGTTTCGGAGAAACTCCGCTCTCCTCCATTATCCGTATGTAGTCGTGAGCAAGATCTCTGTACGCGCACTGCACAACGGAAAGATTGACCTCGATGTAATCCACTCCGAATAGCGAGATCTGTGAGCCGTTAATGAAATGACAGACCTTTCTGAACACTATTTCGCCAAGCTGCAATATCATTCCGTTGCGCTCGGCGATCTCAATAAACGCTCCGGGCGGAACAAGATTTCCGTCATCATCGCGAATGCGGACAAGCGCTTCTGCCGAAATAAAGCGGTGGTGTTCGGTTGAGAATATAGGCTGATACCATACCTCTACCTTATCGTTGACTATGGAGTTCATAATAAGCTGCTCCATATCCTTTTCGCGGCGCATTTTCAGCGCAAATTCGGTCGTCACCTCAAAATAGTGGTTTTCTGTAAACTCCTTGCTGTCGCGGGCGATGTATTTCATTAGGTAAAGCAGTTCCTCAGCGTTGTCCGAGATCTGCGAGTCGGGTGCATATATCCAGTTCGGCGAGACGAGTATCCCCGCATTTTTGCCCCAGCCCTTTTCAAATCGCCGTCTTACTGCCTTTACGCTGCTATCCGCCTTTTCCTTGTCCGTAAAAACCAGAAGTATTTCGGTGCTGGCGTTGCGGAAGGTTATCGCGTCGGTTATTCCCGAAAGGTATTTTACCGCCTCGGCGATGACCTCGTCCTCCAGCTCTGTACGCATCATCTTAAACGAGCCGTGCGCGAGAATTATCTCTAGCACGGAAAACGGCGTGTCCATGGCGTACAGCTCTCCTGCGTACTGCATAAACGCCTCATGATTGAACAGCCCCGTCTGCCTGTCGATATTATAGCCGGGGTTCTCCAGAATAAGATACAGCACCAGCATACCGCTTGCGCTCGCAAAACCGACCAGAAGCAGCTTCGGGAAAAGGAACTGTATCAGTGCCGCCATGACCCATACTCCCATCCAGATCATAACTGCGATCCGTCTGCTTGTGCTTATCTTGGCACGATCCTTGATGAGACGCACAGTGACGATAATTACCGTAGCCAGCGCAAAACCGTAAGTCGCGTAGCAGCTTGGTCCCTTTGAGTACAGCACACCCTCCTCGATATCAAGATAATAATCTATCGGCAGAATATAGATCATCAATACGGCGACGGCGACGACTATGCCGTATTTCAGCATCATTTTATTGTAGACGCTTTTCACAGTGTAAATGTCCGTATACATATACATAAGCGCAAAAAACGCTACTCCCACCAACGTGGCGAGGTAGGTCTTGCTCACGAAATCCACGACAAAGCCCGAAAGCACATTGCGGTTTGTTATCGCAAGACATGACAGAATGTCGAATATAACACAGACAAACGTCATTAAAAACGCATTGCGGAAAGCTCTTCCCGTATTGAGCTTTATGTTTTTCTGGCTGCCGTAAAAGTATAACAGCATCACCATTAAAAACAATCCGCAGCACTGTACTTGGATAGGCATATAATACCACCTTATCAAATCCGTTCGCGGCGCTGCCGCCGCCCCTAACAAAGCATTATTACATAATATTATAACACTTTTTCCGTAATTTGTCAAGGTTTATAACATACCGATTACTATGGAACACTAGGTTTTCTCACCGACAAGGTTGCTTATCCATACTCCTTTTCTTACGAGAATGTAACCGACGGTCACTTTTATAAAGTCGAGCGACTGTACTATTGCAAAAACACTTAAGATCGGCAGCGCGGTGAAATTGCACAGCACGAACGCCGCAGGCACCGATACCACCCATGAAAACACGCTGTCGAACAGGAAAGTCACCAACGTCTTGCCGCCGCTGCGGAGCGTGAAGTAGAGCGCGTTCAAAAATCCCTGAAGCGGGAAAAACAGTGCCGTTATCACGATAAACCAAGTCGCGTAGTTTTTCACGACGTCGGTAGTGACGTAGCTGTTCGGGAAAACTCCCGAGATCGAGACCAGAATTGCCGTAAGAATAAACGATATCCCGCCCGTAAACCACATCAGCCGAAACGCCTCGGATTTCGCTTCTTTGTAGCGCGCCGCGCCGAGCGTCTGCCCGACAAGTATCCCGACGGCGTTTCCAAGCGCGACGAACACCACGTTAAGCATATTGCAGAGCGCGTTTGAGATGTTCAGCCCCGCGACAACATCCAGTCCGCGGTGCGAATAGCATTGCGTAAGCACCGCCATTCCGCCTGCCCAGAGGAACTCGTTGAAGAATATCGGCAGGCTTTTTTTGACGATCGCGGCAGCCGAGCCTTTCGGAACAAGCATCGTTTTGTACAGTCCGATAAGGAACGTGTGCTTTTTGCGTGCGATAAACGCGAGCCCGACAACGATAAGCACTTCGACAAATCTCGACATAACGGTCGCGATTGCCGCGCCGCGCACGCCAAGCTGCGGAAATCCGAACTTCCCGAAGATCAGAAGCCAGTTGAACAAAACGTCCACTCCGACCGAAGCTACGCCCGCCGCCATGGGCTTAAACGACGCTCCCGTTTCGCGGAGACTGCCCGCGTATATCTGTGTTATCACAAATGGCGGCAAGCCCCACAGCATTACCGAAAGGTAATCCTTGGCGATGTTCATTGTAAGAACGGGGTCTATATCACCGCTTTCTCCCTTTAAATAAAGTCCGATGAGAAATTCGCCTCCGAAGATAAACGCCGCCAGCCCTCCGATAAGTACGCCGAGACCTATCCAGTGCTTGATGCGCACGGTGCTTTGAAAGCCCTCGGTGTTCTGCTGACCGTAATACTGCGCTCCGTATATCCCGGGACCCGACATTCCCCCGAAGATCGCCAGATTGAACACGAAAATAAGCTGTCCGATAATAGACACCGCCGTAAAAGCCTCGGTGCCGAGACTGCCCACCATTAAATTATCCACCAAGCCCACCGCGTTGGTTATGCCGTTTTGTATCATCATGGGCACTGCCAGCACCAGCGCGCGCCCGAAAACTTTTCTGTCTTTCATATTGTCCTCCAAGCCGCGCCGCTCATTGCGGTTGGGCGCAGCCTTGTTATTATATCATATTTCAGGGCGGTTGTCAATCGTCGCGCAAAAAATTTTCACCGTTTTTCAATGCGCGGCGAGCATTATCAGTACCGCTATTGTGCAATACAAACGTCCGCGTTTCCGCGTCCGAAACAGCCCGATATTTTCGCGGACAGGCTGTCGAGCATGGTCGTATCGTTGTCGCAAACCTCGACCCTCGGCATAGCGTTCCCTCCCCGAAAAAATTCCACTCAATAACGGGAGCGCCGAGGCACTCCCGTTTTGCTCATCTTCTTCCCGCGTTCTCGCGCCGCTCGATATTGCGGCGTATTATGTCGAACGGCAGATCCTCTTTTTTTATGTGGTGATTGTAGCGCGGATAACAGTACCCGAATTTCACCACGCCGTAAACCGTGACGATCTCGACCTCGTAGCCGTTGTCGAACCACAGGAATTTTTTCGGATTGTAGCTTATGCCCTTTGCGTCCTTGTAGAAGATACGCTCGTCGGGGCGGTTCTTTTTTGACACAATAAACTCTCTGCCGTTCGCCTTGTAGCGGTATTCCTCGCCCGCTCTCATATATTTAAGAATAATAATTACAACAGCTAATGCAATTATCGCCGAAACAATAAGAATATCGTTTCCCGCGCTTAAAAATCCCGTCAACAATGTCCGCCCGCCTTGTGTTAGCCCCATACGAATATAAAGGAAGATCACAAAGAGCACCCAAGCCAGAAACGGCGCGGCAATAATATACATTATCGTATTGACCTTTTTGGAAAAGGGCGCATGGAACGTTCCGCTGCTTTGTATATCCTCGACCGAAACTTCTCTTCCGTCGTCGCCGATATATGTCTCGTCGGAGCGGATAACCTTGCCGTCCTTTCCTATGCTCGGCATATCCGCAGCATAGCCACCCACCGTAGGCGAGACTTTCTCCATGACCTTTGAAATGTCATATTCCGCTTCTATTCCCTCGGGGATAACGGGCGCGTTTGCAGCGCGCGCTTCCTGTTCGGCTCTGATAGCGCGGGCGGCGCGTGAGATGTTCTTATCCTCTTTTGCAAGGCTCACACCGGGCATTTCCGCGTCCTTGCCGAGCAGCTCCGCCATGCGGTCGTAAACGTCCTTTTTGCCTTCCTGCGCCTTTGCTATGTCCTCGGAAGATATCGGACGGCTGCTCTCTCCCGCAATGTTTCTGCCTGCCTGCTTTGAACGCTCAAGAGCCTCGGCGTGACGCAGCAGCTCCGTGCGCTCCTGAATTATGTAGAACGGCGTGTTCTTCTCGGAGAGGTAGCCGTCAAATACTATTGCGTACTCTTCCTCCGCGCCGTTAATTTTTATTGTGACGTTATAGCCGCAGACCTTTTTCCCGAGCGACAGGCGCGGCATAAAATGCACCGTTTGCACGTCCTTGTAGTAAATGGTGCGAATATCGCCGCCGATAGTCAGCGTGAATTTTTCGTCGTTCGCGTCGTATTTGCAGACGTAGCCGAGCCTTATATAACGCGTCAGCGCGCCGATAACGATTATGCACGCGATAGCGACGACACCGACCGCGAACGCCGAAGCCATTGCGTATATCCCCGCGCCGCCGGGCATATCCTCCATGCTGCCGCGTATAAAGTCGCGCGTAATAAGGAACGTCACTGCCACCGCGAGTATTCCCGCGGCGATAAACACGGCAATAATCGGCGTTCCGAATTTATACGGCGCTCTGTACTCGCCGCTTTCACTGAACCCGAACCGCCCTCTGTCATGGGGGTTGGTGTAATTCTTTTCGGTCAACTCAAAGACTCCCTTTTAAGATGATTGTAAAATAAAAGTATACCTATAATAAGTATAACATACCGTCATTTTATTGTCAATATAAATTGCCCAAAAATTTCTCCCGAAGGCAGTAAAAATTGTGAAGTTTGGGGGTTGAATAAATGCCGCAAAAATAATATAATAAGTTTGGTAAATTTTAATAAGAGGTGTTTACAAATGGAAGCATACGAATGCTTTAAAGATTTAGCAATAATAATTATAACCGCGAAGTTGCTTGGTCTTGCCGCGAAGAAGCTGAAAGCCCCGCAAGTCGTCGGGCAAATCGCAGCGGGGCTGCTGATAGGTCCGAGCTTACTGGGGTGGGTCGGTCAGTCGGATTTTATAGTTATGCTGGCGGAGATCGGCGTAGTGCTGCTGATGTTCTCGGCGGGACTGGAGACTAATCTGCGCGAGCTTGTGAAAACGGGACCCGTAGCGCTGACTATCGCGTGCGCGGGAGTGTTCGTGCCGCTTGTTCTGGGCTGGGCGCTGTATGGGTGCTTTTTCGGGTTTGCTCCTATAGGCTCGGACGAGTTCTTCCGCGGCCTGTTCATAGGCACGATAATGACGGCGACTTCCGTGAGCATTACCGTTCAAACGCTCCGCGAGCTCGGGCATTTAAAGAGCAAGGTCGGCACGATAATCGTTTCCGCCGCTATCATCGACGACGTTATCGGTATTATCGTGCTTACGTTCGTCATCGGTTTCAAGTCTGCTGACGCAAAACCCGTTGACGTCGTTATCAAGACGGTTCTGTTTATCGCGTTCAGCTTGGTAGTGGGATTTTTGATTTATCTGCTGTTCAAGTTCCTTGACAAACGCTTTTTCCACCACCGCATGATACCGATTTTCGGTCTGGCGCTCTGTTTCTTTATGGCATACTGCGCGGAGAAATTTTTCGGTATCGCGGACATCACGGGTGCGTACGTCGCGGGGATAATTCTCTGCAACCTGCGCGACGCGGAGTACATCGCGGGCAAAATGGACATTTCGAGCTATATGTTTTTCGGTCCCGTATTTTTCGCGTCTATAGGGCTTAAAACCAACTTTGACGGTTTCACGCTCAATCTGCTTTGGTTCTCGCTGGCGTTTGTTGTAGTAGCAATGGCGGCGAAAGTAATAGGCTGCGGACTTATGTCCAAGGTATGGAAATTCAGCGTCAAGGACTCGCTCAAGGTCGGCGTGGGAATGATGACGCGCGGCGAGGTCGCACTTATCGTCGCACAGAAAGGGCTTGCCGTCGGAATGGTCTCGCCCGAGTACTTCACCTCCGTCATTCTGCTGATACTATGCTCATCGGTAGCCTCTCCGATACTGCTGAAGCTGCTGTACAAGGGGGAGGATAAGCCCGACCACACGCTTTCGACCGGCGAGAAAATGGACGTTGACGAAACCGACGAGGTCTACGCGGAATATTGACAATTAAAAGAACGGCGCATTATCGGGAAACACGCCGTTTATTTTTTATCTTGCCGAAAATTTAAGCAGCTCCGAAATGTTCTCCGCGAATTCCCCGAGCGAAAGCGCGTAGAAGTCCGCAGCCCTTTTCAGCTCCTCCTGATTTTTCTCGCCTACGTCATACACGGCAGCAGTTCCGAACCCCGCTTTTTTCGCGGTGCGGACGGCGTGCAGTGAATCCTCAAAAACGATAGTTTCCTCGGGAACTGCGTAGATAAGCTCCGCCGCCGCGAAAAATACCTCGGGCGACGTTTTCGCGCCGTAATCGGAACAGCTCACCGCTCCGCTGAAAAATTCGCCTATTCCGAGTCTTGCAAGCGCCGAGACCGCGAGATTGGTATCGCCCGCCGTCGCTATGCTCATTCGCACACAGTGAGAACGCAGAGCCGCAAGCAGTTTGGGTGCTCCGTCTTTCAAGCTTACCTGCTCCAGATAAAATTTCTCCGTCATTCGCGTGATATGCCGCGCTATCTCCTCGGGCGAGTAGCTGATATCATATTCGCAACGCAGATACCCTGCCGCCTCCGGGACAGATAAAGCGCCGAGCTTGTCCGCTAAATCGGGCGCGGGCTTTTTCCCGAGCATTGTAAGATACTGCGCGCCGAGTTTTCTCCACATTTCAGATGAATCAAAAATAGTTCCGTCCAAGTCAAAAACAGCGTATTTTATCATATTGCCCCCTCTCCGCAAAGCCGTGCTCCGCTCAATGAATACTATATTCCTCCGCCTATATGCTCCAAAAAGGTTTTTATGCCGATGACCGTCAACACTATTCCGCCCGCCAGCTCTGCCTTTGCTCCGAGCCTTAACCCTAGCCGCCGTCCGCCGAGCGCTCCCATAAGCGACAGCACAAACGTCACCGCGCCGATAAACAGTGCCGCGGGAGCGATCGACACCCGTATCGCCGCGAAACTCACGCCGACCATTAGCGCGTCAATCGCCGTTGCTGCCGCCTGCATGAGCAGCGCGGTGAAACTCAGGCTCTTGACGGCAGCAGGTTCGTCGCCGTTGATAAGCTCGCGAATACTCTCAACGATCATCTTTCCGCCGATAAAGCCGAGCACTCCAAGCGCCAGATAATGGTCGAACGCGCTGAACAGATTCGCAAATCCCGAGCCGAGGAAATAACCAAGCACGGGCATAAGCGCCTGAAACAGCCCGAACATAAACGCGATAAGCACCGCTTTTCTGCGCTTCTGCAAATTCAGTCCGTCCGCCAGCGCCACCGCAAACGCGTCTGCCGACAGCCCGACCGCTATGAAAAACAATTCAATAAAGGACATAAAATCACCTCTTGTATTTCGATTATACGTCCTTTTGTAAATTGCGGCAGCACCACACAATTACCGACTATCGACTTTGACGTCCGCTTGCTTGCATATTTTCAGTCATCATGCGCAATCGAACGACAATAATTGTGCGGTGCTGCCTACTTTGTCAAATCCTCCGACATCACGATCATTTTATCGGAGACCGTAAATCCGCGGCGCTTGTAGTAGCCCTCAGTGCTCTCGCCGCGCTGCGTTATCAGGTATACGTTCACGACGCCTATCGCGTTCAGCTCCTCCTTGAGCGCCGAGAGCAGTCTTGAACCGCAGCCGCTCTGCTGATATTCGGGGCGCACGCAGAATTCCTGTATCTGAAAATGAATGCCGTCGTAAAAATGCTCCTTTTGTCCGAGAATTATCCCGAGCAGTTGTCCGTCCTCGTATGCCGCCTTGCCGACAAATGTTCCCGTAGTTATCAGCTCGCCAAGCCGCAGCTTCGCCGTGAGCAGCGTCCAGCGGTCGTTCCACGGCGGCGAGTTGAACACCGACACGAACAGCTCCGCGTAGGCTCTCACGTCCGCTATATCCATATCCTCAAAGGTCATTGCACTAATCCTCGATCTTAGATGCCAACAGCGGCGAATACTTGTTCCGAAATTCGGTGAACGTGCCGTTGTCAAGCTCTTCGCAAATTCTGTCCGTGAGCGAATTGTAGAAATAAAGATTATGCAGCACCGCGAGCCGCCCCGCAAGCTGCTCCCCCGCCTTGAACAGGTGACGGATATACGCGCGAGAAAAATGGCGGCACGCGGGGCAATCGCAGTTCGGGTCAAGCGGACGGTCGTCGGTCTTGTAGCGCTCGTTGGTCGCGTGCATTATGCCGTTCCATGTGAATACGGTCGCGTGACGCGCGTTGCGCGACGGCATTACGCAGTCGAACATATCTACTCCGCGGTACACCGCTTCGATTATATTCGACGGAGTTCCCACGCCCATAAGATAGCGCGGCTTGTTTACGGGAGCGTAAGGCAGCACGGTATCCAGAATATGATACATAACGTCGGTAGGCTCTCCGACCGCAAGTCCGCCGACAGCATAGCCGTCAAGATCCATCTCGCCGATCGCTTTCATGTGCTCGATACGGATATCATCGTAAGTTCCGCCCTGATTTATCGCGAAAAGAAGCTGCTTGTTGTTGATGGTCTCGGGCAGCGAATTGAGCCGTGTCATCTCCATTTTGCAGCGCTCCAGCCAGCGCGTCGTGCGAGCCACGGATTGGCGGACGTAATCGACGGGCGCAGGGTTTTCGATGCACTCATCGAATGCCATAGCTATTGTAGAGCCGAGCTTCGACTGTATCCGCATACTCTCCTCGGGACCAATGAACAGCCGCTTGCCGTCAATGTGCGAGGCGAAATACACGCCCTCCTCTTTAATTTTACGCAGCTTGGACAAAGAAAATACCTGAAATCCGCCGCTGTCCGTGAGAATAGGCTTGTCCCAGTTCATAAACTTGTGCAGACCGCCCATTTGATAAACTATATCCTCTCCCGGGCGCAGGTGCAGATGATATGTATTGCAGAGCGCCACGCGCGTTTTAAGCTCCCGAAGATCCATACAGGATACGCCGCCTTTTATCGCGGCGGCGGTCGCCACGTTCATGAAAAACGGCGTTTGTATATCTCCGTGCGGAGTGTGGAAAATTCCGCGACGCGCGCTGCCTTCGGTTTTCTTAAGTTCAAACATATTTGTCTCCCGATAAATTTACTTGCCTAATTGTATTGTAACATATTTTAGTTACCGTTTGTAGAGTATTTTGAGAATTTTTAAAAAATTCGGCGATTTAACTATATTTTGATATGAGGTTTTGTTATTGTCAACGGATTTGCCACAGCAAAATAATCGCGCTGAAAATAAAAGAACGCCCGACATTAAGCGGACGTTCATTTACTTTTTCCGAATTTAACCTGCTCTCTGAACAAGCTTGGAACGCAAGCAGCGCGAACAAACATTAACTCTGCAAGGAGTTCCGTTTACGACAGCCTTTACTTTCTTAACATTCGGTTTAAATGTTCTGTTGCTGCGTCTGTGGGAGTGGGAAACCTTGATGCCGAAAGCAACACTCTTGCCGCAGATCTCACATTTAGCCATTATATAACACCGTCCTTCCGATAGATATTTTATCAGTAACAAATAATATTGTACCAGAAATTGACCAAAAATGCAAGTAATATTTTAGAAAATTATAAATTTTTGTTCAATCCCACAATACGGGTGATTTCAACGCTTTGATTTTCTGCGTTTTGCACAATATTAAAGAATAACAAATCCGACCTTTTTCTGAACCTTTTGCAAGGTCTTGCGGGAGACCTTGTAAGCCTTTTCCGCGCCCTGTTTCATGCAGCTTTCAATGTAGCCCTTATCTGCCGAAATGCGCTTGTATTCCTCCTGCATGGGAGCGAGCTTGTCCGCAACCGCCTCGCCTACCGCGAGCTTGAAATCGCCATAGCCCTTGCCCTTGAACTCAGCTTCGATCTCGTCAAAGCTCTTGCCCGTGGCGCCGCTGTAAATCGACATCAGATTGATTATGCCGTCCTTTCCCTCGCGTGCGCAGACCTCGGTCTCACTGTCGGTAACGGCGCGCTTGAACTTGCGGATTATCGTGTCGCGGTCGTCGAGCACAGAAACGGACGCGTTGACGTTCTCGTCCGACTTAGACATCTTTTTTGTCGGCTCTTGGAGAGACATTACCTTTGCCGTAGCCTTGGTGATATATCCTTCGGGCATGGTGAAAACGTCGCCGTAAATTCCGTTGAAGCGCTGGCAGATATTACGCGCAAGCTCCAGATGCTGCATCTGGTCGACCCCGACGGGCACCATATCCGCCTGATACAGCAGAATATCCGCAGCCATAAGCACGGGATACGTAAACAGCCCCGCATTGATGTTGTCGGGGTGCTTTGCGGATTTGTCCTTGAACTGGGTCATTCTTGACAGCTCGCCGAACTGGGTGTAGCAGTTGAGCAGCCACGCAAGCTCCGAGTGGTGGGGATTGTGGCTCTGCACGAAAAGCGTCGACTTTTCGGGATCGAGCCCCGACGCTATCAGCAGCGCGTAGCTTTCCTTTATCTGCGCGCGCAGCTTTACGGGGTCTTGCCGCACGGTGAGCGAATGCAGATCGGCTACTCCGTAGGTGCAGTCGAATTCCTCCTGCATTTTTATCCAATTGCACATCGCGCCGAAATAGTTGCCAATATGCGGCGTGTTGGTGGGTTGGATAAGGCTTAATATTTTCTTTTTCTGTTCCATTTTATGTTATCTCCTTAAACTTCAGTTAAAAAATTCCTTGGCACATTTGCCCAGGATTTCCACTCCGCGGTCTATCTGCTCGTCGGTCGGGGTGGAGAAGTTCAGTCTGAACGAATGCGAAACGCCGTTTTCGTCCGCGAGGAACGCATTTCCCGGCACGACTGCGACCTTTTGGCGAACGACTTCAGTGCAGAACGTGTTCATATCATATTTTTCGGGGATCGTCGCCCAGATAAACAGACCACCCTCGGGCTCGGAGTATGTAACGCAGTCGGGCATTTCCGCGTGCAGAGCATCCGCCATACGCCTGTATTTCGCGCGGTAAACGCCCTGCAGACGTTTAAGGTGTTCGCCGAAATCGACGGTTGTGACGAATTTATACGCGAGCATCTGCGCCCATATATTCGTGTGGACGGTGCTGGTCTGCAGCCCGACGACCGCTTTCTGAACAAGCTCGGCAGCTCCGCAGAGATAACCGACACGCAGCCCCGGGGCAAGCACCTTCGAGAACGTTCCCGCATACAGCACATTGTTCGTTTTGTCTAGCGATTTGAGGCTCGGGACGGGCGTTCCCGCAAAACGCAGGTCGCCGTAGGGGTTGTCCTCGAGAACGTATATGCCGTACTTCTTGGCAAGCTCCAGCACCGCTTTTCTGCGTTCGAGCGTCGTCGTATTGCCCGTCGGGTTCTGGAAGTTCGGTATCGTGTAGAGGAATTTCGTGTTCGGCTCGCCTTTGAGCGCCTCCTCCAGCCGTTCGGGGATTATCCCGTCCTTGTCAGCGGCAACTCCCGCGAGCCGCACGCCGTAGCTTCTGAACGCGTTCAGTGAGCCGATGAAGCTCGGGTCCTCGCACAAAATAACGTCGCCCTCGTTGCAGAGTATCTTCGCAGTAGTCTCAATCGCTTGCTGCGCGCCCGCCGTCACTATGACCATATCGTTTTCCGCGAACAAATCCTTGGAGCGCAGATCGGCTTCAAGCCACCTGCGTAGCGGCATATAGCCCTCGGTGACCGAGTATTGCAGCGCGTTTACGGGCTCGTTAGCGAATATTTCCGCAGAGAGCCTTGCTATCGTATCCACGGGGAACGCCTCGGGCGCGGGATTTCCCGCCGCGAAGCTGATCACCTCGGGGTCGGCGGTGAACTTCAGTATCTCGCGTATTGCCGACGGCGCAAGCCCCGCGACCTTATTTGAAAAGGGTTTCAGCATATTATTACCTCCCGTTTTTTGCCTTTGCATACATTGTAATTATACCACATTTCTGCGGATTTGTAAAGACCGCCGCGGAAATTTATTGTAAAATCAGCGCCGCCCTTTATTCGGGAACGGCGCTTTATCTTATTAAATTTACGTGCCGGGAACCAGCAAAACAAGTACCGCCGGTATAGTGACGGCAAGCATTATTCCAACCGTATAAAAACAAAACAATTCGCCGACGCGTTTTCTGAATAATGTGTAATAAATCACCGAAAAAAGTACCGTGAATATCAGAAACAACGGCAGAAACCCGAGGAGCGCTTCGGGATAGCTGTTCATGATGTCGACGCCGATAACGTCATACAGCAGTAAGAAGATATTAAACGCGATCACCCAAACCGCAGCGGCTGTAATCGCCAACAGAAAATACAGCGGCGGCGTCTTTTTCTCGGGCGGCTTGAACATTTTTTTCAGAACCGTGAAATACAGCGCGATATTCGCCGCCAATTGCAGCGCGTAAACAAGTATAACGACAGGTATCTCTTCCGAGGGGTGAAAAAAAATGATCAGTGCGAGCGACACAAAGAATAACCCGTGCGCGAGGAACATATTCCCGAACGCTATGCAATAACCGATAACCGCGCGTTTCACCTTGCTCATACGCTCACCCTAACTTTATCTTTATATAGCTGACGATAATATCCACGCACTTGTCAAAGCCGAGATCGCCGCTGTTAAGACACAGATCGTAGTTGCGCGCGTCTATCCACTCTCTGCCCGTGTGTGCCTTGTAGTAAGCTGCGCGCTCTTTGTCAATCGAGGACATTTTTTTCAGAGCCTCACGGCGGTCGGTAATGCCCTTAACGTCGGCAATGTTCTTAACGCAGTTTTCTTCGTCTGCGTAAACGAATACGCGCACGACGTTCTCCCGTCCGCTCAGCACGAAATCCGCGCAGCGTCCGACGATTATGCACGACTTTTCGTCCGCAAGCTTCTTCATCACCATTGCCTGATAGTTGAACAAATTCTCCTCTGACGTGAACGACTTCTTGTCGGGTGAAATAACGCCGCCCTTGTATACACCTGTTTTCCCGAAAACGCCCGCCTTGGTTTTCTCGTCTGTCTGTCCGAAAAGCGCCTCGTTTATGCCGCTCTCCTCGGACGCGAGCTTTATCAGATCCTTGTCGTAAAACTCGATGCCGAGCTTTTCGGACAGCATCTGCCCGATAGTGCGTCCGCCGCTGCCGTAGCCGCGCGCGATAGTAATAACAAATCTTTTATCCATAAACTATTCTCCCAGATACGCTTTCTTGACCTGTTCGTTGTCCATAAGCTCGTGCGCGTCACCGGACAGCGCTATTTTACCCGTCTCCAGAACGTAGGCTCTGTTCGCGATTGACAACGCCTTTTTCGCGTTCTGCTCGACCAGCAGCACAGTCGTTCCGGACTTGTTTATCTCCTCGATAATGTCGAAAATTTCGCTTACATAGAGCGGCGAAAGTCCCATTGACGGTTCGTCCATAAGGATTATCGACGGCTTCGACATCAGTGCTCTGCCCATTGCGAGCATTTGCTGCTCGCCGCCCGAGAGCGTTCCCGCCGACTGGCTGCGACGCTCCTTTAATCTCGGAAAGCGCTCGTAAACGCGCTCTATGCTCTCGTTTATCTCCGCCTTGTCCTTGCGCGTGTACGCGCCGAGCATAAGGTTCTCGTACACCGAAAGCTGCGCGAAAACACGACGCCCCTCGGGAACATGCGCCATGCCCATTGCTACTATCCTATGCGCGGGCGTTTTTGTAAGCTCCTTGCCGCCGAATTTTATCGACCCGTGCTTCGCCGAAACAAGCCCTGTTATCGTATGCAGAATAGTCGTCTTGCCCGCGCCGTTCGCGCCTATAAGCGCGATTACCTCGCCCTGCTCCACGTTAAAGGAAATACCCTTGATCGCGTTGATAGCGCCGTAGTATACCTCCAGATTTTCAATTTCCAGCATTGACATATACAGCGCCCCCTTAATCGCCCAAGTAAGCGGTGATTACCTTCGGGTCGTTGAGCACCGCCGAGGTCTCGCCCTGCGCAAGCTCCTGACCGAAGTTCAGCACGGTAAGCTCTTCGCAGATACCCGCGACCAACTTCATATCGTGCTCTATCAGCAAGATCGTCATATCGAATTTTTCCCGAACAAAACGGATAGTGTCCATAAGCTCCGCGGTCTCATTCGGATTCATGCCCGCCGCGGGCTCGTCGAGAAGCAGCAGCTTCGGATTTGTCGCGAGCGCTCTCGCGATCTCGAGCTTTCTCTGCTTGCCGTATGGCAGATTAGCCGAAAGCGCGTCCTTTTCGCCGTCAAGATCAAAAACCTTAAGCAGCTCGACCGCCTTTTCGTTCATCTGTTTTTCCTCTTTAAAGTAACGCGGCAGCCGCAGAATGCCCTCTATCGTCGTGTACTTCGTTCGGTTCTGCATTCCCACCTTAACGTTGTCGAGCACGCTCATTGCCTTGAACAAGCGGATATTCTGGAACGTTCTCGCAATGCCGCTCTTGTTTATCTCCACGGGCGATTTTCCCGTGATGTTCGCGCCGTCGAGAAAAATGCCGCCCGAGGTGGGCTTGTACACGCCCGTGAGCATATTGAACACGGTAGTCTTACCCGCGCCGTTAGGTCCGATAAGTCCGTAAAGCTGTCCCTTTTTGACGCGCATATTCAGTCCATCGACCGCACGCAGACCTCCGAATTGTATCGACAGCTCTTTTACTTCGAGCATGGAAGTACTTTTTTCGCACATTTACTCAGCACCTCCCGCATTCTTTTTCTTGAATATTCCCTTGAACTTTTGTACGGGAGCGGACGCGCCGATGCGTTCTCTCAACTGAACGAAGAACGGAGCGTTGTTGAAGATCATCATGCCGATAAGCACGATAGCGTATATCAGCATACGGTAGTTGCCGACCTCGCGGAATATCTCGGGCAGCGCGTACAGGATTATCGTTGCGATTATCGAGCCGCGCAGGCTGCCAAGTCCGCCGAGCACCACGAATACGAGTATCAGTATCGACAGGTTGTAGTCAAATTTTTTCGCCGCCAGCAACGATATGGAGTGCGAATAGAGCGCTCCAGCAACGCCCGCGATAGCCGCCGAGATCGTAAACGCCATAAGTCTGAACTTAGTGACGTTGATACCTACTGACTGCGCCGCGATGTAGTTGTCGCGTACCGCCATACACGCGCGCCCTGATTTGCTGTCGATAAACATCATCAGTATCGCCAGACAGATCAGCAGCACTACCGTCACTATCCAGATATTGGTATCCTGCGGCGCCGCCATTCCGATAGGACCGCGTAGCAGCTCGTTGGCACCCTCGGAGTTTTCGGCAAGCTCGGGCGCCTGCGTAAAGCCGAAATGCAGCCCGTTGTTGTCCATAACGAGATAAATGTTGTTGGCGAGCGACTTCATTATCTCGCCGAAACCGAGCGTAACGATAGCCAGATAGTCGCCACGCAGACGAAGAACGGGTATTCCGATAAGCACGCCGAAAACCGCTGCCATTACTCCGCCGAGAATTATCGCGACAGTAAACCGCAGCCAGTCGGGAACGTTAAGGTTCGGCGAGTTCTGTATCACCAGCGAGACTGTTCCCGAAACGTAAGCTCCCACGCACATAAAGCCCGCGTGCCCCAGCGACAACTCGCCGAGCACTCCGACTGTCAGATTAAGCGAGATCGCCAGAATTACATAAATGCCGATCGGCACGAGCAAGCCCGTTATCATATTGTTCAGCACTCCCGCCTGCGACAGCGCCGCGAAAGTGAAAAACAGAACTGCCGTGCCCGCAAAGGTGATAAGGTTATTTTTTGTTTGCTTTCTCATAATGACCACCTTAAACCTTTTCGTTTATCTTCTTGCCCATAATTCCCGTAGGACGAACGACGAGAACTATGATCAGCACAAGGAATACGATAGCGTCCGAAAGCTGCGAGCTTATGTAAGCCTTGGACAGCTGTTCAATAACGCCCAGCAGCACGCCGCCTATCATAGCGCCGGGAATGCTGCCGATACCGCCGAATACCGCCGCGACGAACGCCTTTATGCCGGGCATCGAGCCCGTGTAGGGTGTGATCTGCGGATAGGTCGAGCACATCAGCACCGCCGCGACCGCCGCAAGCGCCGAGCCGATAGCGAACGTCAGTGTTATCGTACCGTTTACGTTAATGCCCATAAGCTGCGCCGCGCCCTTGTCCTCCGAGCACGCGAGCATCGCCTTGCCCGCCTTGGTCTTGTTGATGAACAGCGTAAGCAGCACCATAATAACTATCGACACCGTGATCGCAAGGAAAGTCTCCATGGAAATGGTAAGCATCGGCTTCAAGTCGCCGTATGGGCTGTCCTTGACCGCCGTGAAAAACAGCGGAGCTTGTCCGTCGAATACGAGCAGGAACGGAGGCGCGCCTGCCGCGATAGAGGTAAAGGTTTTCGGGTTGGCGGACTGCGTGAGCAGCGCGACATTCTGTAGCAGATAGCTCACGCCGATTGCCGTGATAAGCACAGCAAGCGGAGGAGCGCCGCGTAAGGGCTTGTACGCAACCTTTTCGATGACCACGCCGAGCACCGTGCAAACAACGACCGCGATGATTATCGCAAGCCATACGGGACACCATGTAGTTGCCATTGTGATAAGCGCCGCGTAGCCGCCCACCATTATAATGTCACCGTGCGCGAAGTTCAGCATTTTGGCGATACCGTAGACCATGGTATAGCCGAGCGCTATCAGCGCGTAGATCGAGCCTAGGCTCAACCCGTTTACCAGATACGAAACAAAGCTCATCATAGAGCCGTTCTCCTTTCCATGAGGGAATTTGTTTTCATAAAAAAATAATATTCGTTTATCACAATTCTATGAAAGCAAATCCCCGAAAATCAGGGATCTGCAATTTGTCCGAAATTATGGCAAAGCCGTACAAGAGCCAAACGCCCTTGTACGGTTTGCAAATTTACTTATAATTCAGCCTTAGCTGAGCACCTCATACTCGCCCTTGCCGTCCTTAACGACGATCTTCAGAACCTTGGGAGCTTTCTCGGGTTCGCCATCGGCAGCCCACTTCGTGAGACCCGTAACGCCGTCAAGCTCGATCTGCGTCATCGCCGCCTTGAGCTTGTCGCAAAGCTCGGAAGCGGAGATGGAAGCGTCCTTGATCTCGCCCTTCTCCATAGCCAGCTTTACCGCGTATACGCAGTCGTAAGCGTCAGCCGCAAACTGGTTGAGCGGATCGTTCGGGAACTTCTCCTGATATGCCTTTGTGAACGCAGCGGACTTTGCCTCGGGAGAAGAAGCTGCATACGGAGACATTACAAATACGCCGTTTGCAATATCTACCTTGTCGCCGAGAACGTCGATGATACCGTCAAGACCGTCGCCGCCGAATACGGGGATATCCAACACGCCCTGTGCCTGCTGGAGAACCAGCGCAGCCTCGGTGTAGTAGAACGGCAGGAACAGCATTTCAGCGCCGCTGTCCGCGATCTTCTGGATCTGTACCGAGAAGTCGGTCTTGGAATCGGCGGTAAACGCCTGCTTTTCAACGACCTCGAGACCTTTCTCCTTAGCGACCTCCTCGAAACCGGTCACGATACCCGTTGAGTAGGAGTCGGAACTGTCGTAAATGATACCGATTTTCTTGGCGCTCATATTGTCCGCGATATAGTTCGCCGCGATACCGCCCTGCATGGGGTCGGTAAAGCACATACGGAAACAGTTATCGCCTGCGGTAATGCAGTTTACGGAAGAGCCCGACGGAGTGAGCAGGAACATATTGTCCTTTGCAGCCTCCTTGGAAACAGCCTCGCAGGGAGCGGAAGTAACCGTACCAATCAGCAGCTTCATATCCTTATCCTTAAGAGAATTGTAAGCGTTCACGGATTTCTCCGCGTCGTGCTCGTCGTCGCTGAACTCGAGTTTGAGAGTGATACCGTTTACGCCGCCCGCCGCGTTTATTTCGTCAACGGCAAGCTGTGCGCCGTTCTTGACCGCAACGCCGTACTGAGCTGCGCCGCCTGTAACAGGACCGATACCGCCGATTACGAGAGTTCCGCTTGTACCGCCGACATCGCCGGAGTTGCCCGCGCCGCCGCTGCTGTTGCCGGACGAGTCTGAGTCGCCGTTGCCGTTACAGCCCGCAAAGCCGAGTGTCATCGCCGCTGCCAGAGAAACGGCAGCTATGCGCTTGAATAAATTCTTCATAACACATTTTCCTTTCTTTTCCACACATAAATATATAATTTGGAAAACCACTGCGGAGCAAAATACGCCGCAATAATTTTCTTTGCAATTTTACTATACCATTTAATTCATAATCTGTCAAGAACAAAATCGTAGCAATCTTACAAAGCAATTAAGATTTTTTTGTGCATTTTATACTAAAAACGTTAAAAATGTCAATCTCTACCAAAAATAAAGAAACACAAATGCACAAGCTGTGCAAAAAATTACGCTCCGCAGCGATCGCGGGGCGCGATTTTTTTCTTCGTGAAATCAAGTCTTGCAAGAAACTCCGGGAAACTCTGCAAAATTAATTCGTCAGATACGACTTTACCAATACCTGTAAAAGCTCGTCCCTGTCGATATGGCGGATAAGACCCCGCGCGTTGTTGAACGTCGTGATATATGTAGGATCTTCCGACAGAATATAGCCTACCAACTGATTTATGGGATTATATCCCTTCTGCTTCAGCGCGTCGTATACGGTCGTGAGTATTTCTTTCATCTCATTCTCCCGATCCTCATGCACCGAAAATGTCATTGTCTTGTCCAGCATATTTATCCCTCCTCGCTTTAAAAACCGAACCGTCCGCCCGAAACAGTTTCGGCGGCAGTCGGTTTTACACATTTTACACATACCTCATACCCGAAAGAGCACAATGTTCCCCTGCTCCCCTAAACATAATTATACACATTTTTCACCAAAAAAACAACCATATTTCCCAAACAAATGTGAAAATCTATGAATATCACAAAATCCTCGGCATTTCTTTGGGAATGTTTCACAAAAATGTGCTCCTAAAATCTACATATTTATAAAATTTGCTAAAACACTTGTATATCTCGGAATTTTGTGCTATAATTAAATACAGAGTAGTGCGCGGACTTGTCTGCCCGCGTATAGGCGTTAATTTTTTTCGAGGGGAGTAGTTTATTATGGCAGGCGAAGGCGGATTTAAAAGTGTCTTAAACGGTTTTGACAAGAACGAGGTCAACGAATACATAAGCAATCTTCGCAAAACTATGAAAGAGATGGAGGCGGAAAAAAGGGCTAACGACGAAAAGACCGCAGCAGCTGTAAAAACCGCCGAGGAAGCCGAAAACAGAGTTAAAGCGGCAGAAAAGCAGGCTGCCGAAAAAATAGCGGAACTGGAGATCCAGGCAAAAACCGAACGCCGCAATGCGGAGAGCATGGCTATCCAGATCGACGAATTGAAACGCAAGCTCAAATCCAAGCCTGCATCGGGCGCGGTTTCCGGTAAGGCCGACACGGCGGCTGCGGAAAAGAAGTCCGCGGAGATCATTGCCGCCGCGAACAGGACCGCTCATGAGGTCGTTGAAAGAGCTAAGGAAACCGCTAACAGCATCATAGCAAACGCGCAGAACGCGGCAGCGGGCGTTTCGTCCGGCGCGAACAGCGGTGCGTCCGAGGAGTTTATGCGCGTTCTTAAGAACTATCTCGATACGATAAACAACGGTTTTGGCGAGGTGAGCCGCAAAGCGTCCGAGCTTTTTGGGGAAGGCTCGGCTCCCATTCAGTCCGCGCCCATGCCCGTTCCCGACTTCTCGAATATTACCGCGCCGCAGGCGGAGCTGCCCAAGAGCGCTCCCACACCCGAAAAAGCCGACGAGACGGATATGAGTATGGGTCTGTCGGGTGACTTCTTTGTTTCCTTTACGAACGACAGCTCCGACGACGATATGACCGCATTCGGAAGCGAGGACATTGCTCCGATAAATCCTTCTGTTCCCAAGGCGGAGGTTCTGGAAACATTCGATTTGTCACACGTTCACGCGCCCGCGGTCGACGAGCCCGTAGACGCTATCAAGCCGCTTGACGCGGATAAGGGCGCAAAGGCGGAGCTTGACAGCAGCTTTATGACAGACCTTATCGCGCAGACAGTTCCGAGTTCGGTGCTCGGCAGCGAGGTCGATGGCGACCTGCTTGCCGCAGTTAAGGCGCAGGAAGAGAAATTTGCCGTTAAGCCGACAGACGAGGGGATTGACTTCAATATGGATATGGGCGACGGCGTTTCCGCAGACGGCGGCGCAGAACCTGACGATCCCATGGCTGCGCTGCTTGCGCAAGCCCAAGCGGCATTCGGAGGTTCGTTTGACACGTCAGAGCCGGAGCGGGAACCCGAGCCTGAACCCGCAAGTATGGGAATGGGTTCTTCGGGCGACTGGGCAGATCTTCAAAAGCAGCTTGAGGCTATGGAGAAATCCGGCAACTTCGGCGGAGATGCTCCCGAAAGTGCCGCGCCGGAATCTGCTAAGAGTATTGCGGAAGACCCCAAGGCTCCGAGCGCAGACGATTCCGCGATCTGGAATTTTGGCGATTTGGGCAGTTCGTCCGATGACGACGATATGAGTTCTGACCTGTTCGGCAATCTTTAAATGCGATTATAAAAGAGCCGGAAAATTCAGTTTCGGCTCTTTTGAATTGCCGACCGTTACGCTGCGCTAGGCTTATTTTGTTTTTGTAATGCCGCATGGTTGCGAGAGAACACCCCTCGGGAGAGAGGGCGCTGGACATGTTGACAAGCAGCGGACACATTACATAGCGTCCCCTTGCGCTCTCTTTCCAACCTCCCTATTACTCACGCACAGTTTCTCCTCTCCATTGCTGCGCTGTGCGTTTCCCGCTGATTTGTAACGGGAAACGCGCATAAAGACAACAATAGAGCTAATTAAACGACTACTATAACGTATTGCGGTTAGAGCTGTACGAAGACTTTGAGGTGCACTTTCATTCCCGTATGCGGCACATTGCGGCTATAGGGCGGGCATACACAAACCGCGAAGCGGCTGCGACAGGATGTCGCAGAGTGACAGCCAAAAGCACGGCAATGATTCTGCGCAGCCAAGCTGTCATTCGGCGAACGAAGTGAGCATTTTGCAGCCAACGTCGTCGTTCGACTTGGTCGACATTGACGGCTGCAAAATGGGTATGCCCGCGCGGGTGAGACAGCGCGCCGTCTCAAAAGCACATCAATGGGAGACATTGAAACGCCTTTTCATTATAAGACGCAGAAACTCCTATCGGCTAGATTGGCAAGCAGGCTAGGAGCGCGGTTCATACCCATTATAACGGTAATGAGCTAAAAAGTTTAAGCCACCAAAAGATGCAAAAAGGGAGTAGGGAAAGGGCGAATTGATGCAAGCGTCAACCTTAGAGGAGCGCGAGAGGGAACCCATAGGGGGATGGCGTCGTCTCGCAACTGTGAGACGACATAAAAAAAAGAAACGAAACCACAAGCGACAATAAATAAGACAAAAAACAAGAGCTCAAAATCTCCTCTAGCAACCGTGTGTTAACACAAGAAAAAACGGATAAACATTGCAAGCGCAGCGCTAAATACAATTTCCCGATGATTGAAAATTAAGAGTATGTGAGGTATATTTTATGATCAAGTTAAACACAAGCGAGTTAAAGGAAAAGGCAAGGACGCTCCGTGCGGGCGATAAGGTGCTGCTTTCGGGCATCGTATATACCTCGCGCGACGCGGCGCACAAGCGCATTAAGGCGCTGCTTGACTGCGGCGGCGAGCTCCCATATGAACTGGACGGCGCGGCGGTATACTACGCGGGACCTACCGCCGCCAAGGACGGTATGGTAATAGGCTCGTGCGGTCCGACGACCTCAGGGCGCATGGACGCGTATTCGCCGGAGTTTCTTGACAAGGGTCTTTCCGCGATGATCGGCAAGGGCGAGCGCTCCGAGGCGGTCTGCGAGGCTATAAAACGAAACGGCGCGGTATACTTCTGCGCGATTGGCGGAGCGGGCGCTCTGGCGTGCAAGTGTATTACGGAGTGCGAGGTCATCGCGTTTGAGGACTTGGGCTGTGAAAGCGTGAAACGCCTTACATTTGAAAAATTTCCTTTGATAGTCGCCATTGACTGTGTCGGCGGAAACATTTTCAGAAGCGGGCGGGAAAAATTTTCTCGGTAAATTTTCACAAAACAAGAGTTGAAAAACGTGATAAAATGTCGGAATTTTTAGTTTTTTCAATAAACTATTGACAAATTGAATAAAATATGTTAAAATGATAAAGTAGTTAGGTTTATTGTGTGCTTTTTTCGTTTGCCGAGGTTGAGGTTATGTCCGATTATTCAGCTATGAGCGACAGGGAATTGCTCCGAAACGATCCACCCGACAGCGGAAAACTCGCGGAGCTTATCTCACGGTACATGAAAATGGTGTTTGCCGGCGCTAAAAAATACTCGGGTGCGGCAGACTATGAGGAGCTTGTTTCCGATGGTATGGAGGGTCTGCTTTCGGCTGTGCGGAATTACAGCGAGGAGAAGGGCGAGTTTGCAGCATTCGCGTCAGTCTGTGTCGAGAACAGATTGCGCAATACGGCAAGGAAGTCGCGCAGACGTGCGTCCCTGTTGGCGGATACCGGATCTGAAAGGCTGGAGGATATCGCCGACCCCGCACCAACTCCTGAGGAGATAGTTATCGCAAGGGAGAACAGCGAAGAGGTTTGGCGCGGGATAAAGACCGAACTTACCGAGTTGGAGCTGAAATGCTTGCAGGGCGCGGCATTCGGGCTGTCCTATGACGAAATCGCACAGAAATTGAATATCGACAAGAAATCCGTTGACAACGCGCTATCGAGAGCACGTGTCAAGCTAAGACGATATTACATGAATTAGTTTGCCGTTTTAATGGCGAAAAATTACAATTCTAGAAAAAAACGGCAACAATATATATGACCCGCTAGCTCAAAGGAGAGCGTTGCGGCAATACAATTGCAAAGCAAAGATGTCGGTGCAAATCCGACCGGGCAAATCTATTTTTTAAGGGGTATTACTATGTACACAGACAAGACACTGAAATGTAAGGATTGCGGTGCGGATTTCGTATTCACTGCGGGTGAACAGGAATTCTACGCTGAAAAAGGCTTTGAAAACGAGCCGCAGAGATGCAAGGCTTGCCGCGATGCCAAGAAGAACGCGGGCAGAGGAGCAAGAACTTTCTACGAGGCAACTTGTGCCGTTTGCGGCGGAGTTGCAAAGGTTCCGTTTGAACCGAAGGGTGACAGACCCGTATTGTGCAGCGAGTGCTTTGCTAAACAGAAGGGCGAATAAGGCAAGGTTTTAACCGGCTGAAGTTTTATCGGCGGCACTGCCGTCGGTTCTCACACCGATTAGTACATGGGAGTATCCGCGCAAAACGGCAATACCCGGCATCTTTTTGGTAAATCTTAACAGCCGCATTCGGAGGTGTCCGTTTGCGGCTGTTTATTTTTTTGCCTTAAATTACCGAAAGTATAAAACGCATTTTTAACGGGCAAAAGTTCATAATAATATCACAGAATTCTCAGAAAAATTATAACATTTGGATATTGATTTTTTCACGGGAATAAGTTATAATACTGAAAGTTACCGAAAACGTTTGCATACGATATTCGGTAACCGAAAATTAGTAACAGAAAATTTGCAAAAAGAAAGGACGATACTTATGAAAAAATTCGTTTCTATGCTACTGGTTTCCACTATGCTCCTGACGGCGCTTACCGCATGCGACACCAACAAGAACAACGATTCAGACTCGAACCCGAGCAGTTCTTCAACGACTTCCGGCGGTGGTGATTCCACCTCTACCGACAGTGAGTCTTCTTCAGGCGACAGCTCATCCGATAATGAGAGCAGCACCTCGGAGGACAGCGAGTCTACTCCCGAGGACAGCTCGAGCGATCCCGAAAGCGATCCGAACTCCGACGAACCCGGTGAGGATGAGGGCGTTGACAACAGCGGACTTCCTTTCCCCGATAATAAAGCGGGCAATATGGCAAATGCGGCTCTTGCGACAGGCATATGGCCCGCATTGGATATTCCCGAGGATCCGGAATTTATTTCGGCGCTCTTTTCACCGGATTTCAAAACAGACGATTTTGAGGAATACTGCATGGCAACCAATGTGATAAGCGCGCAGTTGTACAAGGTCATTATCATCAAGCCCAAGGCCGGCAGTGAGGACGCGGTTTCCGCCGTTGTTGACGCATACTTTGAAGCAGTAAAAACCGACCCGAACATCGCGTTTTATCCCGGTCAGCAGGCAAGCGCCGACGGTGCTGTCAAGGGTAAGACCGACGACGGCTATCTGTATGTGATCGTTCACGAGAATGGCGCTGATATAGAGACCGCAATGCTTGCGGCAGTTTAAACCAATAAATTACCGCGCTTTGAAAAACGTGGCGTGGTAACATTATTTAAAGAATTTAAAAAGGCTGTTGCAAAATTGCACAGCCTTTTGATTTTTTATTTTTTTCTATCCGCTTCCGTGAGAATATCGTTGAATACACTGTCTCCCGAAGATCGGCGGTTATGTCCACGGGTATCGTCGTCGTCCGCGAACAGTTCGTCCATACTTTTTGACGCTATGATCTGCGTACTGCGTTTGCGCGCCGTCCGCGCAGTACGACCCGGAGCGACGTCGGGTTTCTCTCTGCGGCTCTCTCCAAGCTGCGGAACGGGGGCAGACGGTGAACTATAACGCTTTAATGTCTCCTGGCTGAACGACGGCGTATCGGTCTGCGCGAAGAACGCGTCACCCACGTCTTTTTTTGCGGGCAGATCGGGGAGTTCGGCAGTCTTTCCGCTGAGTTTTCCACGCGGTTCGGCAGACGGTTTCTCGTCGGGAATATTTTGCGCGTAGAGTCCCGCTGCTATATTATTTGGAGTTTTCGGCTCTGCGGTCGGGGCGGATCTCTGCGGGGCTTTATCGTTGAGATTTATTATTGAGGTGTATCCCGAGCTCGGCTTTTCGGGGAGCTTGATATTTGCTTTGGGAATGTTGGTTTTCTTGTCGGTAAGCGGGATTATCGGATGCTCCTCCGCTTTTTTCTGTCTAGCGGCATAGCTGAACAAAACGTCGGCGGCAGTTCCCGGCTGAGCGGTTCCCTGTCTGCGTGAAAGCATCGCCTTGCCGTCACCGTTGACGGCGAGCTTGGAGCCAGCAGTACGCGCGGCGTTGAGCAGCTGTCCGTTCTCGTCCTCGAAACCGCTTTCGCCGTTCTTGAACTGCGGTACGACCTCGGGCGGAGGAAGTTTTGCGGCAGCGGCACGAAGGATATCATACAGAATAAGCACTATACACGGTATCACCGCAAGGCACAATACTCCCCATGGAGTTCTGACAAACGCGATGGTTTTCCCGAGCGCTGCGCTTGAATATTCCGCGCGACCGATAAGTTCCGACTCGGAAAAAACGGTTTCGGTATCGTCGGCGAGAACCGTTACGAAATATTTGCCGTCCGCCGTTTCGACGCTGCGAACGTACCCCAGATCGGGAGTTTCGCCGTCTCCGTCCTTGACGTACAGCGCCAGATTACCCTTGACAAGCTCGAACGCAGAGCATTTGCGGACAATCACCGCGCTGTCTTTTGGGGCTGTCAGCACATTGTCGCTCTGTACTATATAAACGTTAAATCCGAATATGCTCACCGTTTTGCGCGAACCGAATACCAATGCGGCTACTATCATCAGAATGCACAGCAACAGCAACGCCGCGCAGACAACATATCCAAACACCCGTAAAATTTTTTTACCCAAATTTATAAAAAACACCCCTTTTGCACTTGACAAATCGAAAAAAATGTTATATAATATAAGAGCTGTGTATAATCTATATTACAGTATAACACATTTTGAACGGTTTTGCAAGTGTTTTTTGTATTTTTTGCGTTATTTCGTTTTTTCCTTGATTTATTCGCATTGTTGTATCTGTTTGGTGCAGTTTTGCCGTTCCGGAATGGCGGCTTGGGTTACCGATACAATTTAATACGCTGGTGTAGCTCAGTCGGTAGAGCAGCGCATTCGTAATGCGCAGGTCGTGTGCTGACTACAAGGAGACGCGGCAGCGGATTGCGGGAATTGCAAAATTTTTACAGTTTAATGGCGTGAATATGATGAACGTTTCGTTCGTTGTTCCGAAATGGCAGCTTGGGGTTGCCGATACAATTTAATTTGCTAGTGTAGCTCAGTCGGTAGAGCAGCGCATTCGTAATGCGCAGGTCGTGTGCTGACGATAAGGAGATGCGGCAGCGGATTGCGGGGCTTGCAAAATTTTTATAGTTCAATGGCGCGGATATGATGAACATTTTGTTCATTGTTCCGGAATGGCAGCTTGGGGTTGCCGATACAATTTAATTTGCTAGTGTAGCTCAGTCGGTAGAGCAGCGCATTCGTAATGCGCAGGTCGGGGGTTCGAGTCCGTTCACTAGCTCCATGAAACACTGACAAAAAAGATATTATGCCCACAAACGGCTGTACAAAGCCATTTGTGGGCATAAATCTTGTGAAAAAAGGAAGTTCTCGTCCGTAGATATTTTCGACACGAAAATGGACTGAACCCTCCGCGCGTAAAAATTTTTTGGTCAATTTTGGTAAATATGTACAGGGCGCCTGTGAGCGATCTCTCAAATATGAGAGGTCAATCATGGGCGCCTTTTTTGTTTTCAAAATCTTGACAAAAAAACTTTATACGGGATTTGAACCCTTTTGACAACAAAATTTTTGCGGTTGAATTTGAGCAAAATGACGAAATCGAAAAATGAAAGGTAGTGAATTAGCAGATTATGTACCATATAAAAGTGAACGGTGTGACGCTTCGAGCAGCCGTTGAAAACAGGTCACCGACGGATATCGACCCTTACAAGGAATTGGCAAACGCCGTTATTCTTCAAGCAGTCGAGGATTACAGAAAATGGACGAAAGAATATTCCGGAAGTCATGATGACCGAAAATTGCGGAAAAAGCTCGTTGAGCTGAAAGAATTCTTTCGTTCGGAGTGGTTTTCGCTGCTCACAAATCTTGACGGGGAGCAGCTTTTGTCACGGTTAAAAGCTGAACTTGAAGAACAAGAGTATCATATTTTTTAGAGCCTGTAAATTGCTTTTATTGGAAAGCAGTTTACAGGCTTTTTTTATTTTCCGAGCAAATTCGGAGCATTAAAACAACTTATGGAGGCAGCAAATGAACAACGAAAACAAACACACAAAACCCGACTGTCCGTTAATCGGAACCGACGGAAACATATTCCTTCTCGTCGGGATAGCGGCGAAAACCTTAAAGCGAAACGGCTTGTCCGAGGAAGCGTCTGAAATGACGGATAAAGTGTTTGCAAGCGGCAGCTATGAGGAAGCGCTCAGGATAATCGGCGATCATGTCAACATAACCTCGGTCGACGCTCCCGATGAGGGCTTCGGTATGGAAATGAGATAACTCTTTCCGAATTTCAGAATTT
>CAMNXF010000020.1 GCA_946567425.1 uncultured Clostridia bacterium
TTTTTGTATTATACTTTTTCGAGGTTTTGGTGTCAAGTTTTATTATACAACATCACTTTGTGATTTTTTCGTCGTCCATTTTCATCAGTCCTTTCTGAAAAAATCCCCGTTGTTTTCAACAGGGAAAATAATATTTTATCGTCTGCCGTGCTTGGGCGGCTCGGGTTTCTGCGGAGGATCAAGGTTGATCTCCTCACTATCGTCGCCGATTATTGCTTCGTCCTGCTTGTCGATATTCAGCTCCTTGTCAAGCTGCTCGAGACGTGCGGTTTTCTCTCGGAGCTCATCTGCGTACTCAAACGGCGCGCCCTTGGTTCTCTCAGCCTCGGCTAAATTTTTCGTTGCGTCCTCGAGGTTTGCATTAAGCGCCTCGATCTTCTTGTCGATACCGATTTTCAGAATATTTTTAATTCGCGTGATATTTCCGATATCGCTATCCAGATTTGTATCGGCATAGTAGGTCAGACCGCCGCCATTCCACGAGTGCATAGTGATCTTCGGAGTTGTAGCGCAATCGGCGGAAAGCGATATGGTAAATCCGCAGAATTCTCCGATCTGTTTCGTTTGCCGCGACGCCATAACGCTGATAATTTCCTTGCGCAGAGCTGCTCCTGCCTTGGCGCGTTCCGTGTAGGTTCGGTCGCTGATTTTTATCTCAAACGTATCTTCGGGCAGCTCGTTTTTCTTCGCCCATTCCTTGTCGTGCTCCGCATTCGGTAATGCGATCTGTGTTATCCTCCTTACCTCCCGTTCGCACTTTTTCGCTATATCCTGCAAGTTAAATTTTCGCCGCGCGTGCTCGCTTTCGAGCAATCGCAGCCGAGCCACGTCGTTATCCAATTCTATCTTCTCTTTGACGCGCGGATCGCCGCTTGCAATAGCTTGCATTTCCGAATAGTTCAGAACCATCTCGTCAACGTCTTGGCACGTTCTTGCAGGAGTTTTCCCCGACATTATCTGAGAAATAAATTTCTGCTTGTTGACGATAATGCTCATCATATACGAGTCAAACGTTTTTTCCGTCAAGTAATTGAACACTTGCACGGTCTTGTTTTCGTTGCCGCGCCGTACAATTCGACCCAAGCGCTGCTCCAGATCTGATGACCTGACGCAACGGAGCAGGACGACAAGACAACCGAATATTCGACAGTAAAGCCGTTCATTGAGGGACGGTTTTACTTTTGTGATGATTGAGATTGAACATAAAAAGTTTAATATTTTTGTAAAACCTATTGACACCCCTACAAAAATATGCTATAATGTAATGTGGCGATTTGTGCGTAGGTGCATTATGCTAATAGAGATATGAAGGTGGTATAAACTATATGGCGATACATAATAAGTCACACAGTAATCACGCGCTGATGTCGCTGAATAAAATGCGCAAGGACAAAAGTTGGAAACAGAAAAGCGCGGCAGACTTTGAAAAACCTGATAAGGTAAAAATACTTCATAGCATTATGGATTGTTGTGAATTCCTTAGAGGATTGCCTAACGAGTCCGTACAGTTGATATGTATCGACCCACCATATAATCTTGAACTCACAGGATGGGATATATACGATGACTACATTGAATGGGCTTCAATGTGGATAAATGAAGCATATCGGGTATTATCACCAAATGGAAGTATGGTTATCTTTGGTGGTATTCAATTCCGTGACGTTAAATCTGGTGATTTGATAGACATTATTCAATATGCTAGACACAATACAAAATTCAAACTGATAAACACGTTAATATGGCACTACAAAAACGGTATGTCGGCGCACCGATATTTTGCCAACAGGCACGAAGAAGTCATATGGTTAGCAAAGTCTAACGAATATTATTTTGATTTGGATTCCGTTAGAGAACCCTATTCAGAAGAAGATTTAAAGCTCGCGCTGAAGGACAAGCGCCTTAACCCTGAAAACACAATAAAAGGAAAAAATCCGACTAATGTTTGGCAAATTGGAAGGTTGAATGGAAACAGCAAAGAACGAGTGGGTCATCCTACGCAGAAGCCTGTTGAAATAATTGAACGTTTCGTTAAATCACTTTCTTACCCCGGTTCAATAGTTCTTGACTTTTTTGCAGGAAGTGGAACTGTCGGTAGAGTGTGCATTACAGAAGGACGACATTGCCTAATGTGTGATAGTGATCCGACTTCGATAGAATATTTCAGCAAGCACCTTGAGTTAATGAAAAAAATAGGGCAAAGCGCGGAATACAAAAGAATTGAAAGTATCAATGCTTTCTTTAACAACAAGCAAGGGGGCAATGAATAATGAAAAAAGGACAATCGAGCAGACTGACAGAACAGCAAAAAGAAGGTCAGGGTCCTATAACTATATTTCACAAGGATGCGCAAATACACGATAAAGAGGTTGGCAACACTTCTCTTTTCGTAAAGAAGCAACTTGAATATGATTTTCCTATGCTAACATTCCGATATAGGAAAGATTTGCCAAAGAAGGAAATCAATGAAGCTTTGCAAAAAGTTGACAGTTACCTCGGACAAACACTTTTTGTTGAAAGTGCAAGTATTAGACCAGATGGCGGACTAATAGAAGTCCAGGACGATAAAGGTAATTGGCGTGTTGTCTTAGTGTCAGAAGCAAAACATCAAGGAAAAGATGTCGAAAATATTAAAGCTGGAAAACTTGTGGGTAAGAAGAATAACCAAGACCTAATGGCGGCAGGAAATGCAATCGAACGCGCTTATAAAAATGTAGATGAGATTGCAAATTTTATGCTTTCGGAACGTCATTTTCCATATATCCTGTTCTTAGAAGGTTCTAACTTTCTAACTCAAAATGTAACTGTCACAAGACCAGATGGTAGAGAAATAACATTAGTATATAACGACGGCACATTGAATAGACTTGATAGATTGACAGCTGCAAATTATGGTATGCCTATAAATACAAATCTGTGCGAAAACAGGTTTGTTAAATGCAACGGTGCGACCATTATGTTACAAGCGGCATCTATTTATACGAAAGGCGAGGGTGGTCATTGGAACGATGAAGATATGATTATGATAATGCTTGAAGTAGCTCGAACTTCTTTGAAAATGTTGGGCTCAGACATTTTTTACCAGCTTAGCAGAAAATAAAAATTGCAATATGTTTCACAACTCCGCGAAATGTATAGCTAAAATGGAGGAGGGATTTGATAATATGACTACTAGGGAAGTTTTTGAGAAGGTTTGGAATATGCCAAACTTCTATTATCGATATGAGAAAGCGAAAGATGGTACAATTTATTTTGTACTGCTTGGTGGGTCAACAATGGGAGAAGCTCCAGAATGCATACGTTCTACGGTTAAACGTATGGACTACTTTCGGATAACATTATTAAATTATATAACAAATACAACGAACAAAAAGCGCTCACAGATAAAGATGTAAATGAACTTCTGGAAAATTTTCTAAAGTTACAACAATGGTCTGATTTTAGATTAAAGGGAGTTGAAACAAGGGCAGAACAGGAAAAAATTCTAGAAGAATTACTGCAATGTGCGTTGGACCAAATAGGTAGGCAAGCTGAAATATATCAAGAACTTAGAGAACTAATGCGCAAAACACAATTTATAAAAAAACGCAATCAATAGTTAATCCAAACAACGAAAACCGCCGAGTTTACGCTCGGCGGCTTTTCTATTCCCAAATCACTCCCACGGCTTGTGTTGCTCTTTATATTCCTCTGTGCCGACCTTAACCGCGTCGATTATGCGCCTAATAAGCAGTTCCCTGTAAACCGTTTCGGCTTTCTGCTGCCGCGCAACGTCCTCTATTTCCATAAAGTCGAGGGCATTTTCATAGCGCGAATACTTCTCCATATAGCTTAACAGCGCGTTAAGGATACTGCTTGCGTTTTCGAGGTTCTTGCTGCCTTGCATATCATAATCTTCATCACAATCATTAGCGAAATCCTCAATCAGATAATTCAGCATTGAAATTATATCGTACCTTTGGTGCTTTAGCAACTCCGACATAAATTCTGCCGCCTCGTCCGACAAGCCCGTCAATTCACACGCGGTTTTCATTTTGCCCTTGACCGCCGCCGTGTTCGTGCGTCCGAGCAGATAGTCCGCTGGAACGTCAAATACGCCGCAAATGCGGCTCAAAATCTCGATGTCGGGCATACGGTTGTCGTTCTCGTAGTAGCCTACCGTGCTTTTTGCTACGCCTATCTTCGCCGCGAACTGCTCTATCGTGTAGCCGTTGGATTTCCGCAGTTCTTTAACTCGTTTACCGAATACCGCGTTTGTGGTGCTTTTTAGCGTTTTCCGCGAAGCGGATAATGCGCTCATAATATGTTTTCCTCCTTTTTCGACATACAAAAGACTTAATTTGTGGAATTGAAGATATTTTCACACAAAGGCGGTTGACAAGGTTAACGCAATATGCTATAATGCAATTATCACCACAACAACCGCCTTTATAATCATAATACCATATTGCAGGCTGTTTGTCAAGTGGTGTTTTAAAAATATTTTTCGGAACGGTGGTGAAAACAATGATCAGACGCAACAAGGAAATCCGAGCTGCCGCAAAGAGCGCGAGCGTGTTCCTCTACGAAATCGCGGAGAAGTTGGGAGTGTCAGAGCCTACTTTTAATCGCAAGCTCCGTAAGGAATTTGACGAGCCGACAAAGCGAAATGCACTCGCGGCTATTGAGGAAATCAAGCGCGAACACGAAATTGAACAAGGGAATATTTCGGCGGCGGAGAAAGAAGTGGTATTTGGCACGGCTGAAAAGAATTAGGCTATCAGCTTACGGCGAGTATCGGCGGGTCGGTGAAATCAGAACAACGATAATTTTCCTTTTTCGGTTTGACTGTTCTTTTTTCGCCGCTCTGTTTATTGCACCGCAAAAATCAAGAAGGAGAATGGGCAATGATTTCTTACAATGAATTTTGGTTAACCTGTGATTGCTCTGATATTTCATCATACGCGCTGATTAAAAAGCACGGTATCAGCGCGAACACGCTCAACCGAATGAAGCACGGCAAACCGATTTCAACGGTTACGATTGACAAACTGTGCAAAGCGTTGAATTGTATGGTCGATGACATAATTTCATACGAGCCTGACAAGCCGCAAACGCCTGAAGTGCGGTCTTGTCAAAATATTGATAACAAGGAAAATTAGACTGAAAAGCGATATTATCAATAATTTGATAACACAGGAAATTCAGCTGAAAAACCAACTTATCAACAGATTGACAATAACGGAAATTCGGTCAAAACGCCGTAATGTCAACAGATTGATAACAGTGGAAATTCGGGCAAGGAACATTTTGCTCCCGTCCGAGAAAAAGCGATTTTCGGCAGTCGGGCATTTTGCACGTCTGCCGAGAAATCGGGCGGGGTTTCAGGGGCGGCAGACCCTGACGAAATGGGATAAGGACGCGCGGAGCGTGTACTTATCACTATTGAGTATAGCAACAACTACATTTTCGTGATACAGTGGTGATGATTACCACAAAAATGTAACGAACAAATACATAGCCGACTACAAATTGGAGAGGGGGATTTTACTCAATGAGTGAGCAAACAACCAAGTCGCTGTCTATATCTTTTAGAGTTGACGACGGTGTAATCGTCCATAACAACCGAGTGAAAATCGCAAAGAACGTAGACGCGACACGCGTTTCCTACAACGTGATTTATGTCCAAAAAGATATTCGGGAACTTTATCAAGAGGTGTTCGGTGAAGCTCTTGAAAAATATAATGCCGCGCAAAAGCGGCGCGATAAAAAGATACCCGATTACTTTGAGCATATCTGCAAGTCAAAAAAAGAAAAGCCGTTTTATGAAATTGTCGTTGAATTTGGCGATGAAAAAACGTGCGGATTAAAATCGGGCAATTGGGAACTCGCAAAAGAAATGCTCGACAATTATATGAGGTCGTTTGAACAGCGCAACCCAAATCTGAAAGTCTTTAATGCTGTTATGCACCTCGATGAAGCTACTCCGCACTTGCACATAGATTTTGTACCCGTGGGGCATAAAGCCGTGCGCGGTTTGGACGTTAAAAACTCTATGAGTGCGGCTTTACGAGAACAGGGTTTTACGTCCTCAAACAAATTCAAAAATGAGTGGGTTGCGTGGGAGGAAAGAGAGCAAAACGTTATGACGGAAATTCTTCGCGAACACGGTTTAAGTCGTGATGTGAAAAACGATAAGCACGAACACCTCACCGTTGACGAGTTTAAACAGCGCGCAGCGAATGTTGAAGTTATCGGCAGAATGAACTGTCAAGTCAACGAACTGAAAAAGAAAAATTCGTCCGACATTACAGCAGAGGAATTTGAACTGCTGAAAAATCAGAACGATTTTCTGCGTTCGGAGATTGTCGGGTATCGAAAGCAGAACGCTGAACTCACGGAAAAAGTAAGCGCGGATTTCGTTTCGATTGATATTTATGACGATGATAAAATGCAATTTATAGCTGCGGAACTCACGAAACGCGGAATAAAATTCGTTGAGGAAAATACAACTCTGTATGTTCCCGAATACGCACGAGAACAGGCTTTCGCGCTTGCAAAAAGCTTTAACAAGGAAAATCCGCTTGGCATTCGTGAGCGCGTGAAGCTCGATGTTGATTTGCTTGTATATCACTCTCACGATGTCAATGAATTGTTTGAGCTGCTTAAACGGCGTGGTTACGAGGTTAAAAGCGGCAAGTACATAGCGATAAAGCCGCCGTTCGGAGAGCGCTTTGTGCGCTTGAAAACGCTTGGTGACGCTTATTTGCCGAAAAATCTTGTTATACGAATTGCTGATAGGAACAAATTCACGGACGCGGTTAAGGCTAAATTTGAGAGTGCAAATAGCTTTGAAAAACAATTTCACATTACCGTGATGAATATGGTGATTGCAATTAAATCGTTTCGACTGCCGCCGAAAAAACTTGACAATTCCAAAATATACGCGCTTAAAAACGACGCGAATATAGAGCGCTTGGTGCAACAACTTGTAACGATTAGCGAGTTTCATTTTACGTCACGCGAAGATATGTGCGCCAAAGCGGAGGAACTGCAAGCTGCGGGAACAGACGAAGCAATGCGGCAATTAAAGCGTGTTCGCGAGGTCATACAGACGTATGATAAAATAGTCGGTTCGGATTACATCAGCGAGTTGATTAAGGCTCAGCAGGCGGAGCAAGCACCACAGCAGGCGGGAAAACAGCCCAAAAGCCACAATCGCTAACCCATAGACAGAAAGGAAAACCTATGAGAAAGAAGCCCACAAAGATAGTTGTAGTACCGCATTATAGCGGCTCGGAGAAGAAGTCACACGTTTTCAAAATCGTGTTGACTGAACAAATCGAGAAGAAACTAAATAAATCGGCGCAAAATAAAACACATCAAAATAATTCGGCGTAATATAAAAAACTACTTGAAATTTTGTGGAAATCGGTGTATAATGATAATAGTCGAATACATCGGTTGTCCGCGATTAAGGAGGTTACAATGGGACAACCACAATACAACACCGCATTATATCTTTGTTTGTCGAAAGACGACGGCACGGACAGCGAAAGTTCTTCAATACAAACGCAAAAGGAAATGCTCACCCGTTATTGCAAGGAAAACGGCTTGACGATAAGCCAAATTTACGTTGATGACGGTTTCAGCAAAACAAATTCCAACAGACCGAGTTTTCAGCGTATGCTCACCGATATTGAAAACGGGAAAATCAACTGCGTTATTACAAAGGATTTATCCCGTCTTGGTCGAAATTACCTTGAAACGGGCGGCTATACCGAGATTTTCTTCCCCTCGCACGGCGTTCGGTACATAGCCCTGACGGACGGTGTAGACACGGAGCGGAGCGCGACAATGGACATAACTCCGTTCAAAAACTTGCTGAACGATATGTACGCGCAGGACATCAGCAAGAAAATTAAATCTGCGATTTTAACGCGGCAAAAGCAAGGCAAATTCATAGAAACGAAAGCGCCCTATGGCTACATAAAAGACCCTGCCGACAAAAACCATTTGCTGATTGATGAACGCTATGCGCCGATTGTACGCCGAATTTTTAAAATGGCAAAGGACGGTATGGGAATTGTGCAAATCGCGAAACAGCTTACTGCGGAAAAAATTCCGCGCCCCGTAGCCGCTGCGGCTGATGTGTGCGAGGGCTATGACAGGTATCTGACAACAGACGAGAGCGCTTATAAATGGTCAATGGGGAGCGTTCGCGAGATACTCCGAAATCCCGTCTACAAAGGCGCTATTCGCGGTCAAAACCGCCCTACGGTTTCGCTGAAATGTAAGAAAAGAAAATCAACCTCTTGCAACGGATTGTTCGTTATTGAGGGTATGCACGAGCCGATTATAGACCCCGAAGAATGGGAGCTTGTGCGGCGGCTGATTACAAGCCGTAAAAATGCGCGCGGCGATTACGCGCATTATAATAATATTTTCGCAGGATTGATTAAATGCGCTGACTGCGGATATGCGCTTTCGGTTGCTCGCGGTCATCGTTTTTGGGATGGCGATGATATAAACGCGAATTTTGATTATCAATGCAACAGTTATCGGAGCGAGGGCAAGGCAGTTTGTACGCAACATAGAATTGTTGCGAGTGAGCTGCATAAGGCGATTTTAGCGGACATCAAGCGGCTTGCGAAAGAGGCTCTTGACGATGATAAGCAGATGATTTCGTCAATCGCGGATAAACTCGGCAAGGCTGAAAAGGACGGTGTTAGGCAAGCGGAACGCGATTTGAAAAAGGCGCAAAAACGGCTTGCGGAACTCGACAAATTATTCGCAAAACTTTATGAGGAACACGTCAACGGCAAGGTTAACGAGCGCAATTACAACAGCATTTCCGCGGCTTACGAAGCAGAACAGAACGAGCTCGAAACGAAAATCGGCGAGTTAGAGGAAGTTATAAAAAGTAACCGTGAGAACGGTGAAAACGCGGAAAATTTCGTTGATTTAATCAAGCAATACGCCGACATTGACGAGCTTACGCAAGCGCTTTTAAACACGCTTATAGACCGCATAGAGGTACACGAACCCGAAGATGTGGACGGAGAGTACATTCAAAAGCTCAATGTTTATTACAAATTCGTGGGCAAGATTGATTAGCGTGATTATGATTATTATGACAGCCGCAAACGGCTTAACAAAGCGTTCCGTTGAGTTGGGTCTACATCGCTTGGTTTCCACGGGATATCCAGATTGTGGAGCGCGCAGAGTTTCTGCTGAAAATTCGCGCCCGTACCCATTTTGGATGTTGACGCGAGCAGAACCCTCTTTGTTCCCGAGTTGAGCTGCGAGAACATTTCGGTGCGCTGTTGTTCGTTTGCTGCGTCGCCTGCGGCGCATATTTCCTCTGACGGAATTCCCCGCCGAACAAGTTCCTCGCGTATGTAGTTGTATACGGAAAAGGTCGGCTCTCCCTTGCCGTTCTTATCATTTATGGCAATATCGCAGAAAATAACCTGTACCCCCTTTCTGAAATTCTCGCGGATATATGTATCCGTATACCTTCTTTTACTTAATAAAACGCAGACGGGCAGGAGAAGAAGGTTAAAACTCCCGCCCAAAGGAGCGACCTTTTCTGCGTTACGACGTTCTCGCCGTTGGAGCAGCCTTCGGGGAGTGACTCGTCGAGCTGCATATTCGGGAGCACCGCGTGTCGTGTGCGCCCTCTTTTAGAAAGACTTATAGTCACGCCTTTCGGCGTATTACTTGTTATCAAATGCATTGCGCATTTCGTCAAGGCTTATGTCAAGAGCCTTGCAAAGGTTTATAATAATTCTGAATCTCGGATTTTGATTATCGCCGTTTTCTATGCCGTGCAACGTAGACGCGGAATGACCCGAACTCCGAGCAAGCTCCGCAAGCGATAACCCTCGCTCCGTGCGCTTTTCTCTTATATAATCGCCAAACATATTGACAACTCCTTTCGGTTTATGGTATAATGGGATAAAGGTGATTGTTATGGAATTCCCAGACAAAGAATTTTTAGAGAGTTTTGAATTTCACGAAAAATTTTATGGTTACGATGATGTTCGTGTTTTTAGCATATGATATTCCACATAATATTTTATATCATAATGAGGTTCTGCGTGAATATGATATACGTGACGCAGTATTGACGTTCATTTCGGATAATCCGTCATAATATTCAATTGCAATAACTAATTTATACCCGGCAGAGCGTAAGTAAAAAACTATAGAATGTGCATTAATGAGAATGCGCTCTGCTTTGGGTATAATTTTATAGCAGTTGATTTATAAATATTGCTGTACCAATTTGAACAGATAGTACAGTCAAACCGCTTTAGGGGCATACTTGCATTAAAAATTTTGAAGTTAACTGGCGGAGCAATAGAACAAGCAAATTCGCATAAACTTTAATCGCAGTGAGATAATAAATTGGTTCATCTGTAGCATATTTATAACTCTAATATAAAAAAGGGGCGTAGTTATGCAAAACCAAACTTGTAAATTTTAATGTGGATGCAAAACACGTGCAACTTAACCATATCGGAGGAAACCTTTTAATTATGAAAAATAAATGCCAAAACTGCGGAAAAAAAATTGAAGCAGGTGCTAAATTTTGTGCGTATTGTGGAAAAAGGAGTTGTGCAGTAAATATTGTTGCTGCATTATCTTCAAATAGGAAAAAAAGGCCTCTTTGCTGTTTTGGTATAATTGCCGTATTTGTGATTCTTATCGTGGTATTTAACGCTAATATGCTTTTTCCATGGCAATATGGAGCAAGATTAAACAAACAAGCTATTCTTGGATATGCGTCTGAGAATTATCCTGATGCTAAAGTCTTAGAGCAGCATTACAATACATTGACTTTTAATTTGCTAAAAAGTGCTTCAGATGATTACATCATTTTTAAACAGGATTCATTAGAATTTGGAATTTTTGCAAGAGGCGGGAAAATTACTATTGACGATTATCCTAGAATAAGGGCAAATGCACAGTTTGATAAAATAATTCAAGACGGATTTTTTAAACCTCGAGGAATAGACGTTCAAACACAATATCATTTTTCGGATGACTATTATAAACTTTATCCATATACAGGTGGTCTTGGAGTTACTTTGAGAATCTATGACCAGGGTTCAACACCACAGGAGTTAGGTTGGATTTATAATTTTTATAAGTATTGGAGAGATAATGCTACTTTTTTGAAAAGCTACAGTATTTCTATTGAAATTGTGATTAATCAGGATTATCATGAAATTATGTATAATGATACCGATATATTTTTTTCTGAGGACGAGCTTTATGGATTATTTAAATAGATGTACATATTATTTTCCATTTAATGTGGAAATGGTATTCCAAACGCGATAGCTTGTCTTACTTGCGGAGTATCGACGTGCGTTATTTCCGTAGTCGGCTTAATGGTGCGCTTTTCAAAGATATCCGACTTGGAATATGTTTTAGTTTCGCTGTCGTAGTTCTCGATAGCGCAGAGCAAATTATAATCGTCATCATCGCTGAAAACGGAAGAATTAGCGCGTTCGCCAATATTCCCACATTTCTTGACAAATTGGTCATACTGCTCGTTAAGCGCTGTCTGGAGTACGGAAAGCTCCTCGTCGGAGCAGCGGTTCTCCTGTGCGGCGATAACTCCGCGCATTATGTTCCGCAGCCCGTGCAGTGCTTTCATACGCTCCAATTTCGCGCCCTTTTCATCTACCTCCGTCATAATGTTGTTTTCGCGGAAGTACATTTTACCGTCAATAAGCGTATAGGTAAAGTTGCGCACGTCCTCGGTCGCGGGAATTATGCCGCGCTCTTTTTCGTTTTCCTCGGCGATCCTCTTGACGGAAATATTTGCTTTCAGCTGCGCGACCGCCTTGTCGAGCTGCACTGCGAGATCAGCTCCCTCAATGGGAACGCACGTTGTGTTATATCCGCCGTACATTTTACCGTCCTCGGACATTTTGCCGAGTATCATTTCGGGGTGGTCAAGATAATACTGATTTACGGGAATACCTTCCTCGTTGCTGCCGATATAGCACCAGTCGGGCTTTTCAACCGCCATTTTTTCGCGCTTTTGCAGAAAGATAATATCCGATGTGACCTCGGTATTTGCGTTTCCTTTGAACGCGTTATTTGGCAGTCTGACAGCACCTATAAGGTCGGCGCGCTTTGCCAGATACTCACGGGTCTTGGTGTTGGCTTTATCAAGCGTTCCCTTGGACGTGATGAACGCAACGATACCTCCCGGGGCAACCTTGTCGAGCGTTTTGGCAAAGAAATAGTCGTGTATCGGAAATTTAACTTTGTCATAACGTTTATCGGCGACAGGGTAATTTCCGAACGGAACGTTTCCGACCGCGAGATCGAAGAAGTTGTCGGGGAAGTCGGTTTTCTCATAACCCTTTATCTGGATATTTGCATTTGGGTAGAGCTGCCGCGCGATACGACCCGTAATGCTGTCAAGCTCCACGCCGAACAGCTTACTTTCTCGCATTTCCTCGGGCATACAGCCGAAGAAATTACCCACGCCCATCGCGGGCTCAAGAACGTTTCCGTTTTTGAACCCCATATTGCCGACCGCTTTATAAATCGCGTTTATAACGGTCGGCGTTGTGTAGTGAGCGTTTACCGTGCTGTCGCGCGCCGCCGCGTATTCCTCGTCCGTCAGCAGCTCCTCGAGCTCCGTGTATTCCTTTGACCACTTGTCGTTATTGCTGTCAAAGGCTTGCGGAATGCCGCCCCAACCGACGTATTGAGAAAGAATTTTCTGCTCGTCGGAGGTCGCTGTTCTGCCCTCGGTTTCGATTTTCTTCAAAGTGCGGATCGCGGTTACGTTTGCGGCATACCGCGTCTTTTGCCCGCCGTCCGAGAGTATATTACCCCCTATCTTAAAATTGCCTTGATCAACCTCTTGATACGGTCCACTGTCTGAAATTCCGGCAGCGGGAGTTGTAATGTATCCATTTAACTCGGTTGCTATTTCTTTGAGTTTGCCGTCAAACATTTTTTCGGATATTCTCGGCAGCATACCGTATTTCTGCTGAAATACGGGCAATCTGAGCATTTGCATATTAAATGCATCATAATTGTTTACGTTCATCTGTTGTTCAATGCGGTCAAGCAGCTCTATCGTTTCTGCCTTGAAATCGTGGTTAGCTTTTATCTTTTCAAATGCTGCGGAACGAAGTGACTGTGGAAGTCTTTCTTCTGCTTTTGCGTTAGCCTCGTCATCGCCGTACCCGCCGCCTGCCAACATATCGGCTGCAAGGCGGTCATGCTCAACAGCGGCGACTTCTATTGCAATATCATCATCGGCATTGTTACTAACGATAACCGCTTTTTCTGCCGTGATAAACCATTCACGGACAACATCCACATCCTCTGAAATTTCCACGCCTAATTCGGTACGCAGCTCTGCCAAAAATCCACCCTCGCCGTTTGGAACAATTCCAGTGACATTGTAGTTTTTACCGTTAATTCGAACATTTTTCCCGATCAATTGTTCCGCTTCGGCGCGATCTTCAGCAATCAGTTCGTGCATACGGTCATAGTCCCCGTCGCTCATTCGGTTGGGATTATACGCATAAGGATCGAATTCTTCATCGGGATCGTAAGGATACTCGTCATACGGAAGTTTCATTTCGTGAGACGCTTGCCGTGCCTTGTCTATTTCTATATGCTCGGCATACAGCATATCCGAAATCTCAGCGTAAATGTGCTCGGCGTAATCGCCGTTTTCGTACATCTCTTTATATAGTGTGATGTATGCTTCTCTTATGTCAGGCTCGCTTGTGTTTTCGCCGTTCATAAAGTTTTTAATACCATCTGCTAATACACATACCTATTACCTATGCATCCGTTCACGTAAAGTTGTGCCTCAAAGTAATTTACTTAATTTACAACGTTACACTTTCAAAGGTAAACGTTATCATTTTCAACATCATTTAAAAAATATGTTAATAATGCATAAATAAGCACGCCTTTTTTTGGCGCAAAAGGAGAATTAACTTTATCTTTGATTAAAAAGTTTAAAATATGTTGACAAATAGATAACTTAATGTTAGAATGAAAATAAAGAGGGATTAAGTTTATTGTACTCAATTACTTAATTGGCAGCATTATTGAAAGGATGGTATGATCATGACAAGCACTTGTAACTTAAAAAGAGGTTTAAGCGCAATTATGGTACTGGCGATGGTTATCTCATTGTTTTTCGCTTCAAGAGCAATGAACGGCGATGCACACGCCGCGTCGGCAGCTGGCTTTTATGTAAGCGGAACAACTCTCCGCGACGCAAACGGCAACGCGTTTATTATGCGCGGTGTAAATATTGCGCACGCGTGGTTTCCTTCGGACACGCAGGCTTCCATTAAAGCCGCGTCTGATCTTGGCGCAAACACGGTAAGAGTAGTACTTTCCGACGGCGCAAAGTACAATAAAACATCCTACAACGAGGTGGCTAATATCATAGATTGGTGCAAGAGCAATAATCTTGTATGCATTCTTGAGGTTCATGACGCAACAGGAAGCGACAGTACTGCGGAGCTTAACAAGGCAGTGGATTTTTGGAAAAATCTTAAGGATCTGCTTAACAACAACCGCAAGTACGTTCTTCTCAACATCGCGAACGAGTGGTACGGAACTTGGAACGGCGCTGCGTGGGCTGAGGGCAACAAAAACGCAGTTCGCTCTTTGAGGAACGCAGGCATCAAGAATACGTTTATAGTAGACTGCGCGGGCTGGGGACAGTATCCCGATTCCATTCGCGATTACGGCAAGTCTGTATTTAATGCAGACACCGAGAAAAACACAATGTTCTCAATACATATGTATGAGTATGCGGGCGGCGACGCTAAAACCGTTAAAAACAACATTGATAATTCGCTTAATATAGGTGTTCCCGTGATTATCGGCGAGTTTGGATGCTATCATACAAACGGCGATGTTGACGAAATGACGATAATGAGCTACTGCAATAGCAAGGGTGTGGGCTACCTTGGCTGGTCTTGGATCGGCAACGGCTCGGATTGGCATTATCTTGACCTTGTTAAGGATCGTGAAGGTAAAAATTTGACCGATTGGGGTAATACGCTGTTCTACAGCACAAACGGAATTAAGAACACAGCTTCAAGATGCTCCGTGTACACAGGCAGTTCATCATCGTCATCTTCAGACACAAACAACAACGGCGGTGTAAACGGCTTGGACGGCACTTACTACATAAAGAACAAAAACAGCGGAAAATATCTTGATGTTTACTACGGTAGCGCAGGCAACGGTACAAATATTCAGCAGCACGACTTTAACGGCTGTCACGCACAGCAATTCAAGCTGGTTAGTGACGGAAACGGCTATTACAGCATACTTACTGGTAGCTCCGATTTCAAAAGCGGTTTGGACGTTACTAGCGCCAGCAAGGCAGACGGCGCCAATATTATCCAGTGGGCAAACCGCGGCGGTGATCATCAGAAATTCCAGTTTGTAAAAATCGGCGACGCGTATGCGATAAAGACAAAGATATCTGACTGCTACTCTGCTGTTGAGGTTTATGCGCATAGTAAATCAAGCGGAGCAAACGTTAACCAGTGGAAGTATTACGGCAACAACAATCAGCTTTGGTATCTTGAAAAATGCGGCAGCACGAGCGGCACCGACAACTCCGGCAGCTCTTCTTCGGGCAGCAGCCAAAGCGGAAACCCGTCTTATGTATCGGCATTTTGGGGCAAGGCAAGCTGCAATGCGTGGGAACAGGCGGTATGTATTGATACCACAAACGGCGGCGGCTCGTTCAACACAAGCTCTATCAAGTCCAACTGCCATTTCTATGTAGAATATTCCGGCGCGAAGAACGAGGTTGAATTGATTTTGCAAAGCTGGTCCGGAGGCGCGGAATGGGCGAAGGTTCAGTCATTCGAGAACGGCACCGCAAACGGTCACTACTACGCAAAATTCAGCTACAATGATATGGTAAAAGCATTCGGCTCGAATTTTGGAAAACTCAACAGGATAAATATTGGGGCGAAAAACGGCAGCATTACAGTATATTCTGTTTGCTGCAGCTACTCATAAAAAGACAACCCGTGATTTTTGAGTAAATTGAATAAAGCACTTCCGATCAGACAGGATCAAGATAAGGAAAAGTCTGAAAGGAAGTGCTTTTTTATATTCGTTTAAATTCCTGTTTAATATGTTTTCAGCAGATTGTACAAATTTGAGGCAACGCAATTCGCTTTGTTATGAGGAGGATATATTGCGTAAACGAGCAACAGAGCTTGCACATTTATTTTCACTGGATATTTCACGGTGGGAAGAGAATTTTAATTCTGGAGATAATCACATACGATATTCACTCTACAATAATACGTCTGAAAAATCCATTTATTCATCAGATTGTAGTGTTGGAATACCATCAAGAAATATGATGTATATTTGATTTATGTACAAGATAAACTTTGATATATACGACCTATTTATATAAAACAGAATTATTATTCAGTGGGAAGTTTGTTTGAAGCAGCGGGTATAGATGCAATTAAATATTGATTTTTGCCGAAACCGATTGGGTTTCGGAATTCTTTTCCCATAGAACATCCTTATATTATTGGTATACTGATCCTGCTAATATATTACCGCACAATTTAATTCATATTCAAATTTCATGTCAATCCCAATATTTAACATAGTCCAAAGTCCCGTCTAATTATTTTTTAATAAAAACCTGATGTTGAGTATGTTTTTTTAGGACAGTTCATAAGCAAGTCGACAGTATAAACAATGCTGATATATCTGTTTTAGGCAGCCTTAAAAATTGACAAGTGATAAAATATATGTTAAATGAAGATCTGCTAACAAGTAAATATAAAGTGTCCGGAATTGGACTTTGCAAAAAAGCCAATTTTCATTTTATATTTACTTTTCGAGAATATTGTGATAACATATTTCTATTCACTACAAAAACAAGTTAAAAAAGATGAAATTTAATGGACAAATTTAAAACAGTAAACTGCGACAGCTTATGATCACGCCGCTAAAGCCGATTTAATCTTGTATTGAGGGTATAATCTTAACAGGATCATTCATCTTGGCGGGAGTACCGAAGGTCGGGAAGCCATGACTGAAACTTGTATCCGACCTGATAGCGACTTATGAGAAAGTCGTTGAAAGAAATTTGAACCTGTCCACATAGACTAAAATCTACGCAATAAGAGTAGCAAAATTAGAAATGATACAAATAGTTTCAGCATTACAGGGTTTGATCTCGAAATCTTTTGAAAGACGGCGAGACCAAGTCATCCAACCAAAAGTCCGTTCGACAATCCACCGAATTGGCTGTACCTCAAAGTCATTTTTTATACGCGGATATATATCAATTCTGATATTATGGAAAATTTCAAAAGCGTTTTTGAAGGTTCCCTTATATCCCTGATCAGCACAGCAGACAATAATGGTTGGGCATTTGAAAAGAACCTTTTCAAATGCAAACACGCCGCTTTTTGTATCATGAATATTTGCTGCGTGAACATTACACACAAAAGGCTGCCCATAGTGTCAGTAACTATGGAACTTTTGCGTTCCTTTATTTTTCCGACGTCATAACCTCTGTTTTCACTTGCATAGGTGGTTTTTACGGATTGCGAGTCTATTAATGCCTATGTAGAATTTTGTTTTTTCCCTTTTGTGTACGGACTTTTTTCAACAACATACGCTGCACCTTATCCCATGTGCCATTCTTTTGGGCTCAATAATAAAACATTGAAACTGCTTTCGATTTCGGAAAATCGGTCGGCAGATTCCTCCATTGGCAGACTGTTTTTACAAGGTATAATACCGCGTTAACCAACTCCCTTTTCTCGTACCTGCTTTTATTTCCTGCCGGAAAATATTATTTTATCATTTCCCGTTGTTTGTGCGTTAGATTACTTGTATATCTCATACCTATTATTTTACTATTTCTTTCCATGCGGACAAGTACTAAATCCTGCCTGCTATTTTTCAGCAGACGAGCAAAGGCGGTTTTAGAAAGTCCGCTCCCTATAAAAGACGGATTTTCTGTGATAGATAACGTGCTTCACTACATCAGTGGCAAGACAAAAATCAAGGAGCATTTCGCCGAAATGAAAGTGACCGCTCCTGACTTTGTGGAAAGCGCAATCGGATACGAAAAACGCATCCAAGCGACAAGATAATTTTTTTGAAAAAGCGGTAGACATTATGCCCGCATTATGGTATAATGGGATTGTGAACAATGTGTTGCAATACAGACTGCTTCATAGGCTTGAGACAAAATGAAACAAAACAGTACCATATTTATGGCTTGGTCTTGGCAATGTACTGAAAACCGAATACCTCCCGTCGAATGTTGGCATGCGCCGATGTTTATTGAAACAACCTGCGGTTGAGTTGCGGTGTTTTCTCTTTAACATACTTATAATTGTTTTTTGTCGGGATGTGGGTTATAATGAGAGTGCGGGCAGGAAATGCGCGCGATAAATCATTATAACGGGAGGAAACAATATGTTTAATCAGATCGACTTCGGAAAAAGAGTAAGGGAGTTTCGAACAAAGAACAATTTCTCGCAGAGGGAAACGGCGCTGATGATAGGTGTTTCGGAGCAGGCAGTGAGCAAGTGGGAAAACGGAGAATGTCTGCCCGACGTCTACAATCTGAAGCTGCTGGCACGTGTGCTCCGCGTTACCGTGGACAGCTTGCTTGACACCGATATTCAGACCGAAAAGGTCGTTGAAACCATTATGATCGGCGGCGCGGCTTTTGAGATAATCGAAAAACCCGAAACTATTATCGCGGGGAAGATACTTTACGCAAAGGATTTTCCGAGCGCGGAGAAGTTTAACTCGGCAATAGACGGGTTCTCGGAGGACGAAAAGCAGACCGCGTTCGGAAAATTGGCGGAATGCGCGCTGCCCGTCTACGATATAAATCTCAGCGTTAATTTCTGGCTTGCCGTGAAATACCGCGCTTATGGATTTGTGCGCGAGGTCTTGACGGAAGAGCAGCCCGACGGCGTGGACGTTTTCAAAAACCCCGCTTCGCTGTATATCCGCGCATACACAGGCAAAGAGACCGCGCAGCTTATCAGCAGGGAGCGGTGCGAGATATGGGAGCTTTTCGCGTATATCAGGGATTACTTTATGCCCGCGCACGGCTTTGAAATGGCTCAGAACGGCGCTCAGGAGCTGGAGGTGTTCGACACGTTTGAACATAAATCGGGTTATGCCTATATGCCCGTAGTCAAGAAATAAAGTCAAGGGAAGTGAAATAAACAATGCTTAACAGCGCTGGGCTTTTCAAGCCGAAAATGCTGAAGCACGGTGATACAATTGCCATAATAAGCCCGTCGTGGGGCTGCGCGGGCGCACATCGGGTGCTTTGGCAATACAAACTCGGCGAACGTCGGCTTGGAGAGCTCGGGCTTAATGTCGTTGCCGCGCCAAACGCTCTACGCGGTACGAGATTTCTTCACGAAAATCCGCAGGCACGTGCTGATGACTTTATATGGGCTTTTGAAAACAAAGAGGTCAAGGCGGTCATCGCGAATATCGGAGGAAGCGATTCCGTAAGGCTGCTACCGTATCTTTCGGCGAAGACCGTGCGGAATAACCCGAAAATTTTCTGCGGTTATTCCGACGTTATGACGCTGCATCTTTTCTGCCGATGCGCGGGATTGTCGACATTTTACGGCGATAATCTTCTGACTACCGTCGCCGAAGCTCAGGGCTGGCACGAATACAGCCGAAACAGCTTTGAGCGGACGTTCTTTTCCGATAAGCCTATCGGGGAAATTCTGCCGTCCGAGGATTGGAGCTGTGAGCCGAACAATCACACAAATCCGGATTATGTGCGGCGTTATATTCCGAATGACGGGTATATGCTCGTCCAAGGCAAGGGAACGGTTCGCGGAAGATTATTCGGCGGTCACGGCGTTCTTTGCGAGTACGACGAGGGCTTGGAGATATTTCCGCGGTCGGAGGATTTTACGGACAGCATTTTCTTTTTCGAGGACATTCCCGAGGTTATGTCGCCCGATTATATTGCGGATTTTTTTGATCGGCTCGGGGAAAGAGGTTTTCTGCCGAGAATAAACGGGGTCGTTATCGGGAAAATGCGCAGCGCAGAGAGCTTTGAGCCCTATGCTGAAAGATTGAGAGAGGTTGTTTCGGGAAAATACGGACTGCATGATCTGCCGATAGTGTACGGACTGAATTTCGGTCATGCCTCGCCGATATGCGTACTTCCCTATGGCGCATTGGCAGAACTTGACGCGGACAGGCTTAAATTCACCATTTTGGAGAGCGGTGTTGTCGGCTGAAAATGAGAACGTCCGTCCGACGTTCAGAACCTGTACCAATAGCCTGAAACGCACGCATTATGCTTCGCAAAACACTGATTGCGAGCATAATTTTGTCGCTTTCAAGGCAAAGCACGATGCTTTATGTTGAACGCCCCGGCGCGGCACGACATCGCGCATTAAAAGCGTTCACACTAAGACAAGCATTGAGCGGCTATTGGTACATGCTCTTACATTTTGCAATAAATTATCCGCTAAGGAAAGGAGATAAAAATGTTTTATATTGGTATTGACCTGGGAACATCGTCCGTCAAGCTGCTGCTTACGGACGAAAAGGGCGCGATTCTGAAAACCGTTTCGCGCGAATATCCGCTGTTCTTCCCGCAGGCGGGTTGGTCGGAACAGAACCCCGAGGACTGGCTGAAGGAGACTGTCGCCGGTATACGCGAGCTTACCGCCGACTGCGACAAGTCAAAGGTCGCGGGTATCGGCTGCTGCGGACAAATGCACGGTCTGGTCGCGCTGGATGAGGATGACGGCGTTATCCGTCCCGCTATCCTCTGGAACGACGGCAGAACGAGCGAGGAGACCGATTATCTGAACACCGTTATCGGCAAGGATAAGCTCTCCGAATATACCGCGAATATCGCGTTTGCGGGATTTACTGCGCCGAAGGTGCTGTGGGTGAAAAAGCACGAGCCGGAGAATTTCGCGAAGATAAGCAAAGTAATGCTCCCGAAGGACTACATAAATTATATGTTCACGGGAACGTTCTGCACGGACGTTTCGGATGCTTCGGGAACGTTGATGTTCGACGTGAAGAACAAGTGCTGGAGCGCGGAAATGCTCGATATATGCGGTCTGAGAGCGGAGCAGCTCCCGACCGTGTACGAAAGCTGTCAGGTGATCGGAACGCTCAAGGAAAGCATGGCGGAGGAGCTGGGCTTGCCGAGCGCCGTCAAGGTCTGCGCGGGCGCTGCCGACAACGCGGGAGCGGCGGTCGGCACGGGCACGGTCGGCGACGGAATCTGCAATATTTCGCTAGGCACTTCGGGAACGATCTTCATCACGTCAAAGGACTTCCGCGTCGACCCGAACAACGCTCTGCACGCGTTCGCTCACGCGGACGGCAATTTCCACCTTATGGGCTGTATGCTCTCGGCGGCGAGCTGCAATAAGTGGTGGCAGGACAACGTTCTCGGCTCGGAGAATTATTCGGGCGAGGAGGCGAAAATTCCCGAGGAGCTGCTCGGTCAAAACCGCGTTTTCTTCTTGCCGTATCTTATGGGCGAGCGTTCGCCTATAAACGATACCGAGGCGCGCGGCACGTTCATCGGATTGTCGATGGATACCGACAGGGCGGCTATGAAGCTCGCCGTGCTGGAGGGCGTTGCGTTCGCGATGAGAGATTCGTTCGAGGTCGCGCGATCACTCGGTTTGAACATCGGTATAAGCAGAATTTGCGGCGGCGGCGCAAAAAGCCCGCTTTGGCGGAAAATTTTCGCGAACGTCCTGAACATCGATATATGCACCGTCGAGACCGAGGAGGGTCCCGGCTACGGCGGCGCTATTCTGGCGGCGGTCGCTTGCGGCGAGTGGAAGAACGTTCAGCAGGCATCAACAGCGCTGCTGAAGATCAAGGAGACCGTTTCTCCCGAACCCGTGCTTGCGGCGCTCTACGAGGGACGATACAAGCAGTTTAGGCAGGTTTATCCGACCTTAAAGGGATTATTCCCTATATTAAATAAAATGTAATTTTGGAGGTATTAGTTATGCTTACTAACATTCCCGAGGTGAAGCTCGGCATTATCGCGGTATCCCGCGACTGTTTCATCATCTCGCTCTCGGAGCGCCGCAGAGCGGCTGTTGTCGAGGCTTGCGGCAAGTCGGGCATCGACGTTTACGAGTGCAAAACCACCGTCGAGAACGAGCTGGATATGCTCAAAGCGGTCGACGAGGTGAACGCGGCGGGCTGCAACGCGCTGGTCGTATTCCTCGGCAACTTCGGTCCCGAGACCCCCGAAACACTTATCGCGAAAAAATTTGACGGTCCCGTGATGTACGCGGCGGCTGCCGAGGAGACGGGCGACGACCTTATCAACGGGCGCGGCGACGCTTACTGCGGTATGCTCAACTGCTCGTACAATCTCGGCATGCGCCATCTGAAGGCGTATATCCCCGAGTATCCCGTGGGCACTGCCGAGGATATTGCGAAGATGATCGGCGAATTTGTGCCGATCGCGCGCACACTCATCGGCTTGTCCGATTTGAAGATTATTACGTTCGGTCCTCGTCCGCAGGATTTCTTCGCCTGCAACGCGCCGATAAAGGGCTTGTACGAGCTCGGCGTGGAGATCGAAGAGAACTCTGAGCTTGATTTGCTCGTTTCGTACAAGGCTCACGCCGATGATCCGAGAATTGCCGAGATCTGCAAGGAAATGGCAGCGGAAATGGGCGAGGGCAGATACTACGCAGAGATGAACGCGAGAATGGCGCAGCTTGAGATAACGCTGCTCGACTGGGCGGAGAAGCACAAGGGCTCGCGGAAGTATGTCGCGTTTGCGGACAAGTGCTGGCCCGCGTTCCCTGAGGCGTTCGGGTTTGAGCCGTGCTATGTGAACTCCCGTCTGGTATCGCGAGGCATTCCCGTTTCGTGCGAGGTCGACATTTACGGCGCGCTCAGCGAATACATCGGAATGTGCATTACGGGCGATACGGTAACGCTGCTCGACATCAACAATTCCGTGCCCGCCGACCTGTACAAGCAGGACATCGAGGGCAAGTTCCCGTATGCGCTTACTGATACGTTTATGGGCTTTCACTGCGGAAATACGCCCGAATGCAAGCTCTGCGAGGAGCGCGCGGTCAAGTATCAGCTTATTCAGCACCGTCTGCTTGAGCCGAAGGACTCCGAGCCCGACTTTACGCGCGGCACTCTCGAAGGCGACATTGCGGCTTCGGACATCACATTCTTCCGTCTGCAATGCGACAGCGAGGGCGTGCTCCGCGCTTATGTCGCGGAGGGCGAGGTGTTGCCCGTCAAGACACGTTCGTTCGGCGGTATCGGCGTGTTCGCGATACCGGAAATGGGAAGATTTTACCGTCACGTTCTCATTCAGAAGCGCTATCCGCACCACGGCGCGGTTGCATTCAATCACTGCGGAAATCTGATTTTCGAGGTGCTGAAAATTCTCGGCGTTGAGGATATCGCTTATAATCAGCCCAAGTCGCTTCCATATCCAACCGAAAGACCTTTTTAATTTATTAAAACGTTTGGCGGCATTGTTAAAAAGTGCCGCCAATTTGTTAAAGTAAATCAGAATTTAGCACAGTGTTGCTAACATAAAATCCAATTTTGTGATATTGCCCAAAAAACAAACAAAAAATTTGTATAAAAAACCGCCCTTGTAAGTTGGCGAAAATGTGATATAATTAACTCATACCAGTAAAAAAATCAGCCGTACCCCGGCTGTAAATTTAATACGGAGGTCACAACTATGAACTACGGTCATTTTGACGAACAAAACAAGGAATACGTTATAACCCGCCCCGATACGCCATCGGCTTGGGCGAACTATCTCGGCGACCCAAACTACGGCGCTATCATCTCGAATAACGCGGGCGGTTACAGCTTCGAGAAGAGCGGCGCGAACGGACGCATTATCCGTTATCGTTTTAACGGCGTTGCCAACGATCAGCCCGGACGCTACGTCTACATCAAGGACAATGAGAGCGGCGAGTACTGGAGCGGCTCATGGTCGCCCGTCTGCAAGCCCCTCGACGAGTACAAGAGTGAGTGCCGCCACGGCACGGCGTACACCGTCATCTCCTCGGAGTACAAGAAGATCAAGTCCGAGGTAGCCTACTACGTTCCGCAGGGACAGACCTATGAGGTATGGGCGGCGAAAATCACCAACACCGACGACAAACCCCGCAAGCTCTCCATAACGGGCTACTGCGAGTTCGTCAACGACAACAACTACGAGCAGGATCAGGTGAACCTCCAGTACACTCTGTTCATCACGCATACCTATTTTAAAGGTAACTTCGTTCTCCAACGCCAGAACGAGCTTCAGGGCGGCAAGTCGCGTTTCCTCGGCGTTGCCAAGGCAAAGGTAGACGCTTACTGCGGCGACCGCGACGCGTTTGTCGGCACATACAGAAGCTACGCGAACCCCAAGGGCGTCGAGGAGGGCTTAAAGGGCGACCTCAACTACTGCGGCAACTCCTGCGGCGCGCTCCAAAGCGACATCGTGCTCCAACCCGGCGAGACAAAGGAGCTCACCTACATTCTCGGTCAGAAAGACGAGAACACCGCAAAGGAGCTTATCGCGAAGTACGAAAAAGACGGCGTCGTCGAAAAGGAGCTTGACGAGCTGAAAAATTACTGGCACAGCAAGCTCGACAACCTCCAGGTCAACACTCCCGACCCCAACTTCAACAATATGGTCAACACCTGGAACGCATACAACTGCTTTATCACGTTTATCTGGTCGCGCGCGGCTTCGTTCCAGTACTGCGGACTGCGTAACGGCTTCGGCTACCGCGACACCGTTCAGGATATTCAGGGAATTATTCACCTTGCTCCCGAAATGGCAAAGGAGCAGATAGTGTTTATGCTGTCCGCTCAGGTAACGAACGGCGCGGGTCTGCCGCTCGTTAAGTACACTCACAACGCGGGTCACGAGAACACTCCCGACGATCCCGAGTACGTTAAGGAAACGGGACACCCGTCCTACCGCGCAGACGACGCGCTCTGGTTGTTCCCGACCGTTTCGAAGTATATCGGCGAGAGCGGCAACACGGCGTTCCTCGACGAGGAGATTTTCTATGCGAATGACGGCGAAAAGGGCACGGTTTACGACCACCTCAAGAGAGCGATCTCGTTCTCGATGAATAATCTCGGCAACCACGGAATGCCCGCGGGTCTGCACGCCGACTGGAACGACTGCCTGCGTCTCGGCAAAAAGGGCGAGAGCACGTTCGTCGCGTTCCAGCTCGTTTACGCGATAAAGATACTGCGCGGCTACGCCGTTGAGAAGAACGATACCGAGTACGTAAAGTACCTCGACGACATCAACGCAAAGCTCACGGATATCCTCAACGCTTGCTGGAACGAGGACAGATTTATTCGCGGCTACAAGGAGGACGGCGAGGTCATCGGAAAGCGCACCGACCCCGAGGCTTCCATGTGGCTCAATCCGCAGTCGTGGGCGGTCATCTCGGGCTTCGCGACCAAGGAGCAGGCGGAAGCGGCGCTCAACAGCGTGGAGCGCGAGCTGAACACTCCCTACGGCGCAATGGTAATGTATCCGCCGTATGTAGACCACGCGTTCGACGGTGCGCTTATGCACTGCTTTAACGCTTGCATTAAGGAGAACGGCGGCATCTTCTCGCAGCCGCAGGGCTGGCTGATACTCGCTGAGGCGAAGCTCGGACGCGGCGATATGGCGTACAAGTATTGGACTGAGGCTGCTCCTGCGACCTACAACGACGAAGCGGAAAAGCGCGAGCTTGAGCCTTACGTTTACGGGCAGTTCGTTGAGGGCAAGGACAGTCCGTTCGCGGGCAGAGCGCACGTTCACTGGCTGACGGGCACCGCGTCCACCGTAATGGTAGGCACGACCGAGGGTATTCTTGGACTGAACCCGAACACAAAGGGCTTGGTTATCGACCCGTCGATACCGTCCGCTTGGAAGGAGTTCACTATGAAGAAGAACTTCCGCGGTCACAAGCTGAACATCACGGTCAAGAACCCGAACGGTTCGCAGCACGGCGTTAAGTCCGTAACGGTAAACGGCGAAAAGCTCCCCGAGAACCTCATCACCGAGAGCGTTCTCAAGGACGTAAACGAAGTAATTATCGAAATGTAATTTGTCCTATAAACACGGCGCAGCGGCACAACAATGCCGTTGCGTTTTTATTTTTCGTTGATCGAGATATAGAACAACTCGACCGAAATTTCGGTTATATCCTGCGCGACGGGAGTCTGAAGTACGGAGGATTTAAGCGGCAGACCGTGTTCGCCCGCGCTCTTGTCAGTCTTGTGCGTTACCATGACCAATGACGCCGAATTACCTGATGCCGTTCCGATTTTCTTGTCAAGACTTTCGGTGAGATCAAAGCAGAACGAAATATCCTCATTGCACTCATATTCGATAACAACATACCGCATATCCCTTGGACAATGCTGCTCCGTGATCTCGACCGCTCTTCTTTTCATATCCGCGAGCTGCTCCTCGGAAAACTTTTCGCGCGCTCTCGGATCGGAGTACGTTTTCTCAATCTCCTCAAAAACGTCAATCAGGTAAACATTGTTGATAAAGCACGGTATGGTTTTGCTGCCGCTCTCAAGCGAACAATCATAAGGCTCGCCTATTTTAAGCAGAAATTGCCATTCGACAAACGAATATTTCGGCACTTTTTTATAAACAAGCCCGACTTCGCCGTCAATTTCGGGAATTTCACCGTACTCGATATCATAAGAATACAGCGCAAGATGTTCCCAATCTATGTATTTCAGCTCCTCAGGCGCGCTCCAGCCCTCGCGCATAAATTCGCAGAACAGCGATATATCGTCTGTGTATCTCATGGGGGAACCTTGAGCGCTGTGCGATAGATATTCCTTTTCTCCGATCGTCACTTTGGTTAGCGAGGGAAATTCGTTGAGCAACCGGCTCTTTGTGACCTCACGATGCGTTTCCTCATATTCTTGTTCGTGTTCGCGTTCGTAATAATTTTCAATAACGTGCAGCCTAAGTCCGTTCTCATACGAAAAACCGAGTACATACCTTAACGTGCCGTCGTCCTCGTTCCAAGAGATCGTTTCCCCGATAGGCAGAACCTTTCTGTCCGTATGTATTTCCAAAGCCCCGAAATTCATAGAAAATCTCCGATCTAAACTCACATAAGTTTTGCCCTTATTTGTCCTTTTTCCGCCGATATTCCGGCAGAAACACAAATCCCCAAGCCGCCGCGAGAGCAAGCACAAGCGCCGCAAGCCGCGCGGGTTCGCTGAAATAAAGAAAGATCAGCGAAAAAATATCCGTATTCCAGAATAACAAAAAGCCTACAGCCGCCGCGCTTGTCGCCGCGATAAGCACGCCGCCCGCCGCGCAGTCCTTGGCGAGTTTTATTCGGTGACTGTTTTCCTCCGTAACCTTGTCGGCGAGCTTCTCAATGCCCGTGTTGACGATTTCGAGCGCGATTACCGACGAGCACGCGAGTATAAGTATCGCCCAGCGCTCGGGCGTGAACGAGTAAAACCTCGCAGCAAAAAAGACGACGAATGCCGCCGCGCATATATGAAAACGGAAGTTCCGTCCGCCGAACGCGGCAACGATACCGCGCCCCGCGTAGTAAAAGCTCTTGAAAAATTTCATCGTGTAATTCCCAGTTGTTGTAAGACCTTTTCCTGTTTCGCGAACATTTCTTTTTCCTCGTCCTCGGTCATATGATCGTAGCCGAGCAGATGGAACAGCGAATGCGTAATTAAAAACGCGACCTCGCGGCGAAAGCTGTGTCCGTATTCCTCCGCTTGTGCGTTCGCCTTTTCGAGCGAGATCACGATATCGCCGAGCAGTATCGCATCAGTGTCGGGGTCGACCTCGAAGCCATCCTCGTCTCCAAGCGGAAACGAAAGCACGTCCGTTTCGCGGTCGATCTCACGGAACTCGGCGTTCATTTCGCGGATACGCGCGTTGTCGACCAGCGTCACCGAGACCTCTGCGCCGTCCTCGATATTCTCCTCCGCAAGCGCCGCCGCCGTGCATTGCTCGATCAGCTTTTCCATATCCTCGGGTGGGGATAGCTTGTCCTGCTCGTTATTGTAGTCTATAAAAATTCTCATGGGTTCTCCTTAAAGCCTTCAGTTTTTCCATGTTCCCTTGCCCGTTTTCGCGCTGCCCTGATATTCGTCATACGCCTTGACGATATCCTGTACCAGCTTATGCCGCACGACGTCCTTTTCGGTGAAGCGGTTCTGCGCTATATCCTCGACGTTTCGGAGGACCTTCAGCGCCTCGATAAGCCCCGATTTTTTCGTTTCGGGGAGATCTATCTGCGTGATGTCGCCTGTTATCACCATTTTTGAGTTGAACCCCAGACGCGTGAGGAACATTTTCATCTGCTCGCGCGTGGTGTTCTGCGCTTCGTCGAGGATTATAAAGCTGTCGTCGAGCGTGCGCCCTCTCATGTAAGCGAGCGGCGCGACCTCTATCGCTCCGTGCTCCGACAGCCGCGCGAATGCCTCCTGTCCGAACATCTCAAAAAGCGCGTCGTAAAGCGGGCGTAAATACGGGTCGACCTTGTTCTGCAGGTCGCCCGGAAGAAATCCCAGCTTTTCACCTGCCTCAACGGCAGGGCGCGTGAGGATAATGCGCTGTACCTGTTTCTGCTTGAACGCAGTCACGGCGAGCGCCACCGCAAGGTAGGTCTTACCCGTACCCGCGGGTCCCACGCCGAACGTTATCGTATTTTTGCGTATCATATCGCAGTACTTTTTCTGCCCGACTGTCTTGGGCTTTATCGGCTTGCCCGAGTAGCTCACGCAAACGCAGTCGCCGCTTATTGCCGCGATCTCGTTTTCCTCGCCGTCGTTCACCATTGCTATGGCGTAGCGGACGTTTTGCTCCTCGATAGCTTCTCCGCGCGAAAAGCTATCGCAGAGCGTTTTCACCGCCTTTTCCGCCTTTGCGACGGCAAGCTCGTCGTCGCCCGTTACCTTCACCTCGCCGCCGCGCGAGAAAATCGTCACGGAAAACGCTTTCTGTATAAGATTTATATTCCTGTCAAATTCACCGAATACTGCGCGGAGCTGCTCGGTGTTGGTCATTGTTATCGTCGTATCTGCCATAGTGTTCCTTTCCGTAAATTATCGTCTGTATTTTTCAATAGTTTCATCGCTCCATATCTGGGCTTCGATATACTTCACGTTCCCATATTCATTTTCCTGCGGCATTCCGTATCTTTTAATAAGATCGAGAATGCCCTCGTAATCATAAAGCCGCTTGCGGTATTCCAAGCCGTCGTTTACGCGCGGACTGAACGTCGGGTGAGAATCTCCGTAGGTAAAAGAAACTGTCCTCAAATCAAACTCGGTAATGGGTATCTTAATAAAAGCGCTGTTTTCAAACCAACCTGACAGCCATTCGCACTCCCCCACCACCATATAATGCGGAGCGTTTCTTCTCATTATTCCGCCAAGCTCCGCAAATTTTTCACGCATGATACCCTCGTAATAAAGGCGATCAGCCACATATTCGGTGTGACGTTTCGCCGCCTGCGAAGCGGGAGTTCCGCGTTTTATTTCTTCAAGTATCATTTCCGCTTTCTCGCGCGGCAAATCGGACAGATTTAAAAACGGCTCGCGTGAACTGTCATAATAATGATAAAGGTACATTTTTCCTCCCGATTGACAAGGCAATAGTCGACTTTTTATCCCTCATAAAGCGAATAGCTCTCGCTGTCCGACGACGCGGGAACGTATGCGCTTTTGCCGAGCGCCGCGCCGCGTTTCATATACGCTGTTATCAGCTCACGGCTGAGATTTGTAAGGTCGGCACGCGCGAGCGCTTCTTTTGCCGTGAGCAGCAGAACCTCGCTGTTTTCGTGACCGTCGCTTCTCGGAGTGCCGCCAACATATTCCATTACAAACACCACGCACCATTGCTTTGTCTTGAACTGCACAGCAAGCACCGAACGCGCCTTTGCGAAAACTCCCGTTTCCTCAAGAAGCTCACGCTCTGCAGCCCTGTCGGGAAGCTCGCCCTCGCACACGAAGCCGCCCGGCAGCAGAATTCTGTCCTTTGCCGTGCCGTAGGTGTGCCGCACCAGCAGAATCTTTCCGTTTATCTCGGTTATTCCGCAGACCGTGTAGTATTTATTGTTCATTTCAGTAGCCCCTTTCGCGCAGGTCGGAAACCATCTGCACATAAAATTCGCGAACGTCGAAGCCCTTGATATTCTCGCGGTTGAGGTCGATCATATCCGCATGAGTGATACCGCGCTTTGCGGGAGGGTATATCGGCGTGAACTTCTCTCCCCACGGTGCGGAGTCAAGCGCCACAAGACCGTCGTTGTCGCCGTCGAATTTCTTGACGACGGGGTAGGAGAAGTTTAACGGAAATCGCGTTCCGCGCAGCTTGACCGCCTTTGAGCCATAGGATTGGTACATAACGTCGGGGCTGTCCAAAATCTCCTTGTTGAATTGCTCGCAGTAGCTGTTGGTAAGGCATTTCACCGCTGACATAAAATCGGGCGAGTTGTCGCCGAGCGCGTAAAACATCTTGTTGTAGGTTTTTTCGACGAAGTTCTTTATGCGCTCAGGAGCAGCGCCGAGCAAATATTCCGCGAAAATGCAGCCCCTGTGCGGGGTGTTTATCGTCGTGAGCGTCGCGACGTATTTGTCGCAGCCAAGCTTGGAAATGGCATAGCGCGAGTCCAGCCCGCCCTTGGAGTGCGCAATGATATTTACCTTGCCGCAGCCCGTGCGCATAACGATCTCCTCGATCTTCTTCGCGAGTTCCTCGGAGCTCTGCTCTATCGAGAGCGCGCTCTGCTGCTCGCCGTAGTAGACCTCCGCACCGTTTTTCTCAAGCTCCGCGGGTATTCTCCCCCAGTAGTTGAGCAGTCGGCTGTCACGGAAGAACACGCCGTGCACCAGCAGAACGGGGTATTTCGTAGCGCATATCCTGTCTTCCTTGCGGCTCTCGTTGAGCTTGTACTTTTCTGTCTCGAAAATGGTTTCGGATTTGACGCGGACGTAAATTATCATCAGCATAACAAGATTGGCGATCGGAATAAGCCCGAAAACTATCCCAAGTACGCGATAGCGTATGCCAAGCTGCACCGAGGTCACATAAACGCGGATTATGCCGTTCCAGAAGATCGCCGCCTCGCAGAGTATCAGCACCGCCGCGTAGATGATATAGCGCAGATAATCGGTGCTGCCGCCGATAAGCTCGTAAATGCAGATGCCGACAAACGGCGCGGAAGCCGCGCACGTCACCCAGAACGCGAGAATAAGCTCCGCGCCGTCGCCGAGAATTTTCAGCCGCAGCGTCGGATATTTCCTCAATGTCGGGAAAACATTAAAGAAAATAAAGTATATCAGCAGGACAGCCCCAAGCGATATTTGCAGTGCGAGCGGAGCGCCCGTCAATATTATCGGCAGATTTATCCCGAACACAAGCAGTATCCAGTGCAGGATTCTTATAAAAACTTTCATGACAGATTATCCTCAAACAAATTCTTTTAATACTATTATACAACCGTTGGCAGCTTTTGTCAACGGTTGTTTGAATAAATCCGCCGCAGCCGTTAAAACTAATTCCCACGGAGGTGCGCAATGAATATGATAATCTGCGGCGAGGACTGCCGCCACCAGAAGGACGGATATTGTATGCTTGACGACCTTACTCACGCGAACGCTCTTGCTTCGTCGGACTGCCGTTATTTTGAGAAACGCAAATAAACTTTATCCCAAGGTAAAACGCCTTGGGATAGCTTTGGGCAACACCGCACAATTACCGGCTAACGCCTTTGCCGTTCGCTTGCCTGCATTTTTTCCGTCATAGGGTTGACCCTTGGTCAATTCGTGCACAATTCGTCCTAGCAAGGTATACTGCTTTATGCCGTCCTCATTATACAATCTGTTATACGATCTGACGAAAAATCTGACTGCGCGATCGGACGACAATAATTGTGCGGTGTTGCCCTTATATAATGATAAGAGTCGAGTACGCCTGCTTCGCGGAGATACGCGCCGTGCCCGCCGTTGCCTGAATGCGCACCGCTATGCGGTTGATGCCTTTGGGTAAATTTTCCGCCATAAAGCGGTAATGCTCAAAGCACGTTTTGCCTCCGACGGGCTTGTAGGTGACTGCGTAGTCAGAAGCGGTGTCGTTTATATAAACCGTTATCTTTATCTCCGTTCCCTCGTTGGCGAGCATGGTATAGTTGAGATCAAGCAGCGCGGAAGCGCCGCGTTTTTCGGTCGTGAACTCAAATTCCGCTGCGGTTTTTGCGATAGACGTTATCGCCAGATCGAATTTGTTGAACTTGCTGAAATGCGGTATCTCTGTGGGCAAGCCCATTTTCTCCAGTTCGGTGCGAAGCTCGCTCTTTTCGGTTTCTGTGGTGCGCGAGCGTATTTTCGCGGTAAGTCCGCCGCCGTAATGATAGCTTATCTCGCTGAGCGTTATCGGATACGTGCCGCCGTTCTCATCCAGCAGAATATTGTCGCCCGCCTCGAGATACGGCAGCCCCTGCATTTCCAGCTCCGCGCCGTAGAATTTATAAGCGGCGAGCGTTTTTGCAAGCTCGTCCGCAAGCTCCTGCGTCATAAACGGATTGTACAGCTCCACCGCCGATTCTACGGAGCTTGAGCCGCTTTCGACAACCGCGCCGTCGCCGTTCGCGATAAGCCCCGCGATAAACGACGTCGACAAATTACGCCGTATATTGTAACAGTTTTTCTCGCTTATGCGGATATTTCTCGTCCGCGCGGCGTGCTTGAAAACGAGCACGCCGCTGCGGTCGATCTTGGCGTTCGAGCAGTTCAGCGAGGCAATAAGCCCTATCATCTTGCGCAAGGTACAGCCGTCCGGAATGCGCTTTACGGTGAGCTCCGCACCCGTTTCGCCGCAGGTAAGCCCCGCCTGAGCGCACACGTCGTTCAGCAGAGCGGCGGCAGTTGTCGGAACACGCACATTCGGGTCGTAAATAACGTCGAGATCATCCATTTTATCGTAACATATAATAGATGCGTATCCTCCGCGGACGTACCGTTTTGCAACGTAAAAAATCCCGAGCGGACACCATTCCTTATTGTCGAAACTGATAAACGGGCGCACCTCGTCATGCACCTCCAGTTCGCCGTTGTAGATCACGGAAAAGCTGAAACGGTTTGAGCAAGCCGTGCCGATAGTAAATCGGTCGGGGTGAACGACGTCGTTAAAATCGAACTCGATTATCCTGTCGTCGAGAAAGGTATTGTTGCCCGCCGTTATCTTACAGTATACGTATCTGCCGTTCGCGGTGGCGAGCGCTTTAAAATTGTCGGAGACCGTCATTCCCTCACCTCACTTCTGTTTCATTTGCAGCTTGACGCCGCCGTACATTTTCACGCCGTTCACCATGGTGAGCTCGGGCGCGGGTTCGTCGGAAATGTGGAAATCCGCCGTGATCTCGCCCTCGGGAGCGGGGAATTTCACCAAAACAAAAATTTTCTGCGACAGATTGCGCAACGCTTTAAGCTCGCTCTCCGTAAGCAGCCCGAACGTCACCTCCAGTGCGTATTTTCTGCAAACCATATCTATAAGCATATCGCCTTGCGTGTTGTAGCGCACGTCCGTTCGGCGCAGCTCGCGCTTGGCGTTCAGCTCCGTAACGTTGCTGAATACATTTTTGTCAATTGTTATCGTCATTCGATCGCCCCTTTTATTTGTATTCTCCGCCGATCTTGCGCGCCTTGAATTTACAGTGGTGCGGCGCGTCGGCAAAGTAATCTCTGCTCTCCGTTATCTCGTAGCTCTCGCCGTGATAGCTCACTCTCATTCCCGCAGAAAGTTTTACTTTCGGCGAGGAGCGCGCGTAGTCGAACCACACCGTGATCAAAGTGTTGTCGTGCGCCTTTTGCATGGAATAGTCGCTCACCGCCTCGGTTCGTTCAACGCGGACGTTGTTTATTTTCGTTTCCTTCCACTTCCCCGAGACGGGAGTGAGCAGCGTGAAGCTGTCACCGAGAAGTATATCGGGTATGGGCTTTATGTTCATTCGAGCACCTCCGTTCCGCAGTACAGGCAGCCCGCCGCGCGCAGCAGCCTGATGACCGTTCTGTCGCGGTCGAGCGGCACATATTCCTCGTTATACGCGTTCGTCGCCGTGGTTCCCGAGGAGCTGCTCTCGGACGTGCCGGTGGAATACGAAAAGTCGCCGATCGAAACGCGCTCCTCGGTTTTATTTGAGCTGCTTTCGGACTGCCCCGGAGCAGCGGTCTTTTTTGCCGCGAGCGCGTTTTCTTTTTTATACAGAGAATCGGTCTGGAACGCTGCTGCCTGTTTTACAAAATCAGCCGCTGCACCCTCTCCCGCGGCAACGACTAAGGCGCGGTTTCCCGTAAGTCCGTTCAGCACGAACTCCGCGCGCTTTATGCAGCGCTCCAGCAGCACGGGATCGTCGGCGGTAAAGCCCATTTCAAAAAAATCTTCTTTTGTGATTATCATTTTTCATTCTCCTTTGCTGAAACAAACGCGGCGGGCAGCGGTCACACGGTAGATTTGAGCGATGTCCGCCGTTATTTATCGTCAATATATGTAAATCTCGTAGGGAATTTGCCTTGAATTAGTTAAGCGGCGGTGCAGACCGCGATAGCCGCCTTTTTGTTTTCGGGAATGAACAGGTCGTGGTACTTGCGGTAGTCGATATCCCACGCGTCCGCGAACTGGTTCTGCTCAGGAGTGATTATCTTGACGTTGTCTGTCTTGGATACCGCGATAGGCGCGGTTCTCGGGCAGATTATCCAGTTGATCTGCTTTGCTCCCGAAGCGGCGGAATAGCCGTTTTCGCTGTTAAAGGTGTAAGCCGTCTTCATTCTCGCAGAGGGGACGGGTATGATAACCGCGCCGTTTATGGTCTTTACAGAAAGCTCCATTTCACCCTGAGTGAACGAGCCGTTGTCTACGGAATGAGACACCTCCGAGGAGAGCAGCATCATATCGTAAACGGAACGCGCTATCGCGATAACAAGCTCGCCCTCGCCGCCCGTGACCTCGCGCACTGCGCTTATCTGCCCCACGAGAGCGGACAGCACGGTGGACTTGTCGGGCGCATAGCTCTTGGTTATCGTTGCCGCCTTTGCGAGCGTAGAGTAGCGGTAAGAGTCGATCTCGGGAATGACCTGCGTACGCTGGAACTCGGACGCGACATTCGCCGCCGCCAGTCCGAAGCCCGTTTCGTCAACGTCCAGCGCGTCAATGCGGAAGCGTCTTCCTCTGTCCTGCGAAAGCGTCATCGTCTCGTAGGAATAGTTGACTGTGCCGCCCTTGTAACCGCTGTCGCGGTCGTAGTCGCCCAAACCCATAAGCGTGATCTTGGGCAGCTTTATCTCGCTGCCGCCGCTGTAGATCACCTGTGCGGCGTTCTCCTCCATCCACCCCGAGGTGGAGCGCTCGACGATCTGTCTGTCAAGCTCTTTTTGAAACACCTTTGCGTATTCGATTGTCTTTGCCATTTTATTTTCTTCCTTTCGTAAATTGATTTGTCGATAATATCCCGTCTGCCGCCGTTCCGCCGCGCCGTCTTAAACGCTCAACAGCCGTAGCCTGCGCCGACGGCGGCTTTCGGGAAACTATATAATATATGTAAACCCTCCGTCCCGCCCATGACATATCTTAATATCTCGGGGAATTATCTTCCCGAAAAAATTTTTCGTATTGCCGAAAAACCGTCGTCGCTGCCCGAGCTTGCCGCCGAAAACTGCGGTATTTTGCGCTGAACCGCTTTAAGGTGCGGATACGCCGAAACTATCTCCGCGGCAGCCTCCTCGGGGGTTTTTCCCGTGCTGCAAAGCCCGACCGCAAGCGATGTGCCGTCCTCCAGCTTCTCCTTTGCAACTCCGAGCAGCAGCAGCGCCGTCCGTACCTTTGCGGTGGTAAGCTCGGACTTCATCATCTCAAGCTGCGCGTACAGCTCGGATATTTCTCCCGAACGTGTTCCGTCGCTCCCGCGGTAGTCCTCCGAAGCGGCTTCGGGATCGTTTTCCGACTGCGCGTGCATTTCGGGTGCTCCCTGAGCTTCATGTTCGTTAAGCATTTCGTTATTGTTTTCCATCATCATTCTCCTTTTCCATATTTTTCGCTTCGTCAAGGGGAATCCCGTAAATCTCGGAGATTGCCCTCGTCCGTGAGATCAAGCCGCTTTCGTACAGTCCGCGCACGCGCTCAATCTTGGTGTTTTCGTCCTCGCAGACGCCGTCCGCGAAACGGATCGCCGCCGTTTCGCACGCGCCCGCCGACAGCTCTCCGGCCATTTTGCCCAGCAGGCAGATATTCTCTGCGACGTCGCCAAGGCACTTCGCTATCATTCTGCGGTAGAAGCACGCGGTGCGGTAGGTGCGGCTGTTCTTGCTGACGACCTCGGTCGCGGTGCGCAGCGTGCCGCTTTTGAACGACAGCGCTCCCTCCGACAGCCCGACCTGCATACACAGCAGATCAAGCAGTTCCCCGAGAGCCGCCGTGTGCTCCTCAACGCGCAGCTCGGCGGTGTTGTCGGAGATTTTCAGCTCCTCGCTGTCCGAGGTGGAAAACGCCTCGAACACCTCGTCGTTCACGTCGAAGTAGCGTTTAAGCTCGCCCTTTTTGTCGTACTCGCCGCGCACCGCGTAATACGGTACGATTATCCGCTTTTTGCCGAGAATAAACTCGCGCGTCAGACTGTCGAAAACAATGTCGAGCGCTTTCAGCGTATCCTCCGCGCCCGCGAACACCGACGATCCGAGCGGCGCGCATTGCGGAAATTTCCCCGCGCCCGCCCTGAAATAGACGAACAGCGGCTTGGCAATGCCTTTAATAGTGCTCTTCGCCGCCATTTTCGGGAACAGCTCCGACAAAGGCAGTTCGCCGCCGCTCTCGCGGAACAGCTTGTTTTCGATCGTCAAGCCGCCGTCCGAAAGCTCCTGCGTTTCGGCTAGGATGTAGCTCTTCCCGTTTTCACGGATATTCGAGCCGAACGCTCCGCCGTAAATGCCGCGGTTGTCCCATTTCGTGGGAACAAAGCAGTCCGCCGTGATAAAGTCGAGCTTTACGCCGTTCCCGTCGCGGTAGACCTTGACGACCCCGCCGCCAAGCGCGAACGTCTTTTCAAGAAAATCCGAAAAGCGCTCCGCAAAGCCGTTTTCGTCCAGAACCCTTTTCAGGTAGCTCTCCGTTTCCGCGTCCGAGCAGTACAGCTCCGTGCCCTCGGTGAAGCAAAGCCGCGCCAGCTCGGCGCAGACCCCCTTTGCCGCCCCGAGCGAGGCAACGCGGCGTGTTCCGCCGTTCATGCCGCCCTTACGCGTGTATCGCCAGTCGCCGCCGCCGTTGTAAATATCGTTCCAGCGCGCCAGATCGCCCGAATAGAACGCCGCCAACGCGGGGTCCTCGTACAGTCTGCGGCTGCCGAACAGCAGGTTTTTAAGGCCCAATCCGGTCACTCCTTTCTTCGTTTAAATTACGGGATTTTTTGCAATAATTATATTCGCCGCATTTTTTCGTTAAACATTTGCCGCACGGACGGATAAACCGCAATTGCTTTGAACAGCCTGTTTCAAGGCTTTGTTCTTCCCGCTGACTAAATATTACCATGCCTTGAACTGCAAAAAACTGCACAATTTTGCAGGATTTCAAAAATATTTCTGCAAAAAGACTTGCAAAATCATCAATAAAGGTGTATTATATAATTGGTATTTACAACCGTTGTTTAAGGAGAAGTTTAAAATGAACGAGGATCTGCTGAAACAAATAGAAGATAAGCTGTCTGGTTTCTCCAAAAGCCAGAAGCTGATCGCGAAATTTATACTGGAGCATTACGAAAGGGCGGCGTATATGACGGCGCTCAAACTCGGCAATGCTGTCGGAGTGAGCGAATCCACGGTGGTGAGATTTGCTATCGAGTTAGGGTTCGAGGGATATCCGCAGCTTCAGCGTTCGCTTCAGAGCCACATAAAGAACCGCTTGACTTCGCTGCAACGAATGGACGTTACGCGAAACCGCATAGGCGACGAGGATCCCGTGGTCGGCGTGCTCAATCAAGATATTGACAAGATCCGCCGCACGCTGGAGACGATCGACAAGGAGAGCTTTGACAATGCCGTTTCGGAGATATGCGCATCAAAGCGGATATACGTTCAGGGCGCGATGTCGTCGGGCATTCTTGCGCGGTTTATGCACTACTATCTGCGGCTGATCTTCGACAACGTAACGCTGGTCGGCGCGGTGAGCACAGCGGAGCTTTATCAGCAAATGATACACATCGGCGAGGGCGATCTGCTTATTGCAATGAGCTTTCCGCGCTACGCGTCGGGAACGATCGAGGCATGCCGCTTTGCCCGCGAATCAGGCGCGCACATAATAGCCATAACCGACTCGGACAGCTCGCCGCTTGTGCAGTACGCCCATACGTCGCTGTACGCCTACTCGGACATGGTGTCGTTCGTTGACAGTCTGGTTGCGCCGATGAGCCTTATAAACGCACTTATCGCCATGGTCTCGTCAGCAAACCGCTGCCGTGTTGAGCAGACTTTCGGCAAGCTCGAGCAGCTCTGGGACAGCAGCGAGGTATATCAAAAAGATGTGTGACGTTATCGTGGTCGGAGGCGGCGCGGCGGGAATGACGGCGGCTGTCGCGGCGGCGGAAAACGGCGCGGACGTGCTGATCGTCGAGAAAAACGAGCGCATGGGCAGAAAGCTCGCCATTACGGGCAAGGGGCGGTGCAACGTCACCAACAACTGCGGTATGGACACGCTTATGGAGAATATTCCTAACAATGGAAGATTTTTGTACAGCGCGTTTTCGCGGTTCATGCCCAGCGATACTATCGCCTTTTTCGAGGAACTCGGAGTTCCGCTGAAAACAGAGCGCGGACAGCGTGTTTTCCCCGTTTCGGACAAGGCGGCGGATATCGTGAACGCGCTCACAGAACGGCTGCGGCAGCTTAACGTGCAGACCATGCGCGGAAGCGTCCGTTCGCTCATCATCGAGAACGGCGTTTGCTGCGGCGTTAATACTTATGACAGACAACTCCGCGCGAAGTCTGTGATACTGGCGACAGGCGGGTGTTCCTACCCGAAAACGGGCTCCGACGGCAGTGGCTACCGTCTTGCGGAGCAGGCGGGGCATACGGTAATAACTCCGCGTCCTTCGTTGTCGGCGTTGGTGACCGAGGAAAAATGGGTCGGCAAGGCGGCGGGTCTGACACTGAAAAACGCGGTGGTAAAGCTGCTTGACGGTGGAAAGACGATCTACGAGGATTTCGGGGAGTTGGCTTTCACGGCGGACGGGATTGGCGGCGCGACGGTGCTCAGTGCTTCGGCGCACATCGCGGAGATGTCTGTGGGGCGGTATACCGTCATGATCGACCTTAAGCCCGCGCTCTCGGAGAAACAGCTCGACGCGCGCATTCTGCGGGATTTTGCGGAGCTGCACGGCGGCGTACTCGGGCAAAGTCTGCAGAAGCTGCTGCCAAGAGAGTTGGTCGAACCTGTCTCCGTACTTGTGAACGTTCCGCATGACAAGAAAATCGGCGAAATCAACAAGGAAGAACGGAGAACTTTGGTCAAAACGCTGAAATCCATAATGTTTACAATTAAGGATTTCCGTCCGATTGACGAGGCGATAGTGACGCGCGGCGGCGTGGATGTTCGCGAAATTTCTCCGAAAACGCTTGAAAGCAGGCTCTGTAAAGGGCTTTATTTCGCGGGTGAGATAATAGACGCGGACGGCTATACGGGGGGCTTCAATTTGCAGATCGCGTTCGCAACTGGCAGGCTTGCGGGTGCTTTTGCCGCAAGTTCGTGAAAAATAGATGAAAAATGTTAAAAAACCTCTTGCATTTTTTTTTGAAGTATGTTATAATAAAGTGATTGATAAGGGTAAAGTGTACCTTTTTCATGATTTTCCAATTTTTGGCTGTTCGGAGTGAATGTGTTGAGGCTGATTTCCGTTGCAATCGACGGTCCTGTGGGGGCGGGCAAGAGCACTATTGCCAGAGCCGCCGCCGAGCGTATGAACTTTATCTATTGCGATACTGGCGCGCTGTACCGCGCTGTCGGGCTGTTCTGCCACAGAAACGGCGTTGATATGCACGATCCATCGGAAATAGCAATGTCATTGGGCAATATAAAGCTCGAGATACGTCTTATTAACGGCGTTCAGCGTATTTTTATGAATGGCGAAGACGTTTCTGAGGAGATAAGGCAGCCAAAGATATCCATGGCTGCGAGCGCGGTTTCCCCCGTTCCCGAAGTACGGGCGGCGCTGCTCGGCTTGCAGAGGGATATCGCCGAAACGCACAGCGTCATTATGGACGGCAGAGATATCGGAACGGTGGTTCTGCCGAATGCGGACGTCAAGATATTCCTTACCGCGAAGCCCGAAATTCGCGCGAAAAGGCGTTACGACGAGCTTGTCGCAAAAGGCAGCGACGTGACGTTCGAGGAGGTTCTCGCTGATCTGAACAAGCGCGACTACAACGACTCGCACAGAGGTGCCGCGCCGCTCAAACAAGCCGTCGACGCGGTTTGTGCGGATACGTCTGAGCTTGATTTCGAGCAGTCTGTGGAACTTGTCTGCAATATTATAAAGGAGCGTATGTAATGTTTTACGAGATCGCGCGCGGTCTTGTAAACTTCATTTTTCACATCTGGTTTCACATTACCGTTGTGGGGAGAGAAAACATCCCCGTGGAAAAGGGCGGCTATATAATTGCGTCTAATCACGTTTCCAACAACGATCCGCCAATGGTCGGCATCGTTTTCAAAGGAAAATATACATTTATGGCAAAAGATGAGCTTTTTCATCTTAATCCGATTTTTACATGGCTGATAAAGAAACTCGGCGCGTTTCCCGTAAAACGCGGCTCGAAAGATACAAAGGCGATAGACAGCGCGTTGGAGAGCCTTGATCACGGACGGATTTTCGTGATCTTCCCGGAGGGTACACGATCCAAAACGGGCGAGTTGGGTAAGCCGAAGAGCGGAGTTTCGCTTATCGCTGCAAGAGCGCACGTTCCTGTCGTTCCGGTTTTTGTGAAGTACGGGAAAAAGAAAGTGCGTCAGAATGTGTTGGTTTTGATCGGCTCGGCTATCCCCGCGGAGAATTTCAACGTGGATATCACCGACAAACACGAGATACGCAAGGTCAGCGAGGAGATAATGGGAAAGATCTCCGAATTAAAGGAGAGCGCCCCAGATGTTTATTGAGGTCGCCGACAAGGCGGGATTCTGTTTCGGAGTAAAACGCGCGATAGAACTTGCGGAAAGCGCCGCCGCTAAATACGGCGAAGTGTTTACGCTGGGTGAACTTATCCACAACGAACACGCGGTCGCAGAACTGGAACGCAAAGGTGTATACGCAGTTGTAAACGTTTCCGAAGCAGAGGGAAAGCCGCTGATAATACGCTCTCATGGAGTTGCGAGAAAGGTCGCCGAGGAAGCGAGGAAACGCGCGTCGACGGTAATTGACGCTACTTGCCCGTTTGTGAAAAAGATACACGATATAGCCGCCGCGCTGCCCGAGGGCGCAAAGCTTATCGTACTGGGCGACAGAGAGCACCCCGAGGTTGCCGGGATAATGGGCAGCACCGACTGTACGGCGTTCGCGTGCAGAAATTTTGATGAAATTGAGAGTTTGTTTGAGAGCGGCGAGATCACCGAAAATGACGAGGCGGTCTTGGTGGCTCAGACAACGTTTGACCGCAGCAGATTTTTGGAGTACTCCCGTAAAACAGCGGAGAAGTACGGCTGCGTGAGGATATATGACACAGTATGCGACGCTACCGTAAAGCGCCAGGAGTGCGCGCGGGAGCTTGCTATACGGGCTGCGCTGATGATCGTGGTCGGAGGCAGCAACAGCTCAAACACAAGGAAGTTGGCGGATATCTGCAGCGAATACTGTAAAACAGTGTTTGTGACGTCCGCCGATGAAATTCCTTTGCAGATCGTGAAAGGTCTGCGATCCGACAGTATTGTCGGAATAACGGCCGGAGCATCTACTCCCGCTTATACCATTAAGGAGGTTCATGAGAGAATGAACGAGGAAATCACCAAAACCACAAATGAAAATGAGGAGGACTTTGCTTCGCTGCTTGAGCAGGATCAGTCTTTTAACAGATTATATACCGGCAAAAGAGTTAAGGCTACGGTTGTCAGCGTATCCAAAAAGGAAGCTGTCGTTGAGGTCGGTGCAAAGCAGACAGGCTACATAGTCCGCGAGGAGCTTACGAACGATCCGAACGCGGAGGTCGAGGATATTGTAAAGCCCGGCGACGTTATTGACGCAGTCGTTGTTAAAGTTGACGACTCCGTTGGAACGGCAGCGCTCTCCAAGAAGCGCGTTGACGCTCAACTCGGTCTTGAAAAACTCCAGACCGTCAAGGAGTCCGGAGAGACTATCGAGGGCACGGTCGCACAGGTCGTAAAGGGCGGCGTTATCGTAATTTACGAGAACATACGCGTATTTATCCCCGCATCTCACACGGGTGTTCCGCGCGGCGGCAAGTTGGACGATTTGCTCAAAAAGCCCGTGAAGTTCAAAATTATCGAGGTCACAAACGAGCGTGGCGGCAGAGTGGTAGGCTCTATCCGTCAGGCAAACAAGGAAGTCCGCGACGCGGAGAGAGCGAAGTTCTGGGAGACTATCGAGGTCGGTCAGAAGTTCGAGGGCGAGGTGCGCTCCATTGAGAATTACGGCGTATTTGTTGATATCGGACCTGTTGACGGCTTGGTTCACACTGCAGATCTGACATGGAACAGAGTTGGTCACCCGAAAGATATCGTTAAGATCGGCGACAAGATCAGTGTTGTTGTCAAGAGCTACGACCCCGAGAAAAAGAGAGTTTCCCTCTCGGCTAAGGATCCCGACGACAATCCTTGGACGAAGTTCGTTGCGGAGTATCAGAAGGGCGACGTTATCAAGGCGACTGTCGTCTCTATCACCGAGTTTGGCGCGTTCGCGCAGATCATTCCGGGCGTTGATGGTCTTATCCACATCTCGCAGATATCCATCGAGAGAGTTACGAGTATTGCGTCCGTGCTTTCGGTAGGACAGGAAGTCGACGTTAAGATCATCGACATCGACGAGGAGAAGAACAGAGTAAGCCTTTCCATTAAGGCGCTTATGGAGGGTGCTCCTGCCGAGGAGGAAGAGTAATTAAAAATTAAGAGAGCGTTTCGGCGCTCTCTTCTTTATGCGAAGATAATGCCGAGGTTTTTACGCCTCGGCATCGTTGTTATGACATTGAAAACATATTGTTGGCAAAGTCGAGCGTGAGTGTGACTTCCTCACCATCATAAGGTTTATAAACGATCGTGTTGTTTTCGGCATCGACCGTATAGTCGGGTTCGATAATGAACGGAGAACCTGTCGCAGGTGCGGGAGCAAAGTCCATTTCGTATTTAAGCTGCGTAATCGTGTTATTTTCGAGTTTGTAGATTGCCGCATAAGGATTTCCGCCTGACGTTTCAAGATTCCAGTACAATACAAATCCAATGCCGTCTTTCATTTCAAACGGGCGGAGAAGCTGACCTATCATTTCAACATCATGACCGGTATTCGGATTGTATACGTCGGTATTCGCGATGAGCCTGCCGTCCTTTTCAACTGCAACGATCAGTTTTGTAAAGGAACAAACCGAAAACGTTGTACCGCGCATTTCGTCGTAATTATCCAGGCTGTTTTTCGCGTTTTGCCCCAACAGATAGAATTTATATCCTGCCGAGTCCTTTTCCTCAAGGATAGCCTTGTTTTGATAGTCAGTGCGGTTTTTGTCGTAGGTGCTGTATTCTGCAAGTATAAGCGGTTCTGCGCCCGTATAGCTTGCAATAAAGCTGCTTGTGCTGAAGTCAAAGGTGTATTTTAGCGCATTGTACAGTATCAAAGCGTTTTCCTCGGCGATTACAATAGGCTCGGCATGCTCATCATATTCTGCGGGAGGGTCAACTCCGTATGTTGCGGTGAGATCGCCGTCAAACTTGATCATTTGGTCGCCTTTGACCAAACCGAAACATTCTTCCCCAGTGGAAGAATTGGGCAGCTTGAAAACAACGCCATAGTTCATCTCATAAGCGGTCATAAACTCATCGTCAAAATAATTTATATCACTCTCTAGAGAGCTTGATTCGTCTATGTAGACTATCTTGCCGCTGTGTGAAACTACAGTACGCACGTTTTCCACCAAAATAATGTTGGGATCTACTTGCTTGGGGCTTCTGATCTTTTCGCCAATGAGCGAAAGTGTGTAATAGCCGACCTGCTTTTCAGCAAGCGTCGCCTTTGACAAACACTGTTCCCAATCTGTAATTTCGGCAATATCGGGAACTTGCTCCATATCAAGCATGGGATATTTGGAGAGGTCGAGGTTCATCTCTGCGGTAAAGTGTACCGCGTCGTAAGGATTAAGTCCGAAATTCTCACAATTGAACTTATAGATAAAGTCGCCGTCGGTAAGGGTGTTGTTTATGGAGTCAACTGTGTAGCCCTCGTGGAGATATGCGGCTAATCCAATGCTGTCGCCGCCTATGCCGCTGCTGTCGCCCATAAGTAATCTGAGTTCGCCGTCGTCGGCAATAGTAAAGAACGTACACTCATAGTCCCACAATTCATCTTGACCCGGCTCGTGATACTTGAAAACAACCAGATTTCCACCGTTCAGCTCGTAATATTCAAGGTAATTCGGCAAGTCAAAAGGCGCAAGCTGATATCCGCCCTGATGCATTGAAACGCTGAAAGTGTGCGGTCCGTCGGAGGATATGACCTCGCCGTCCTTTACGACAGCAAGCTCCATATAATAGGAATACAGACAAAGGGGGTCGTCGCTCTTGTCGATGTGGATATCCCTGCCCAGCATATACAGTTCGTATTCACCGCATTTCAGCGTTGCGAGAGTTGCTTTTTTCAGCAGCTTATCCTGCTGCGACATCTGGGTTTCCAGTCCGCTGCCCTTTAAATCGGGAACGGTATCAAGGACGATAGGCGGATAATCCTCAAGGCGTATCTTGTTATCGTCGATCATGGGAGCGCTGCTGTCGGAGGAGCTTTCGGTCGAAGAAACGCTGCTCTCGGTCTCGGAAACGGTGCTGCTGTCCGACGAAAGGGTGATGTCGGAGCTGCTGTCCGAATCGTTCGGACCGACAAGACCCGCGTTTTTGCTCACGAAATTAGCTCCTATAACTACCGCGACGATTATCGCCGCGCACGCCGCGATCGGCGCGAAAATGCTCATAAAGCTTCTGAAAGGGCTTGATTCGGCGACAATAAGCTCTCCGTGCTGAACATCGGGCTGCTTTGCTTCTTCAAAGTATTTGTCGTCGATCTCCCCGAGAATATCAAATAATTCCGAACTTCTCATAGCTCATACCCCTCCTTCTTCATATATTCGCGCAATTGCGCGCGGGTGCGGTTAAGGCTTACCGAAACGTTGTTTTCCTTTATGCCGAAACGCGCCGCAATGTCATGTACGCTTTCGCAATAGCAATATCTGGAAACAAACATTATCCGATTTTTCGAGGAAAGCTTCCCGAGAAAGCGGTTGACTGCCGCAAGTATCTCGCGGCGCTCGGCTGTGGCTTCAACGCTCGATCCGTCGGAAACGCACTCCTCCAGCTCCTCGAAAATAAGCTCCATATCGTCGCCGCCGCGTTTCTGCGAATGGTCGCGCCTGTATCTGTCGATCGCCAGATTTCGGGTTATCTTCCCCATAAAAGCGGCGAGCAGCTTAGGCTTTTCGGGAGGAATGCTTTCCCATGTTTTCATATAAGTATCGTTTACGCACTCCTCGGTATCCTCGCGGTTGCGGAGGATATTGTTCGCGATAGAAGTGCAGTAGCTGCCGTATTTTCTGCTTAATTCGGCGATAACTCTCTCGTCTCTGTCAAAAAGCATACCGATTATTTCGCTGTCGTCCAACCGAATCACCTCCGAGCTTGTATTTGCGCTGTCAATAAATATTTTGCCGCCGACCGATGGGGAAGCTGCAATATTGCTGTTCATTATGTTCACCTCACTGTAGTAGAATGTATTGCCGCGCGGTGGGCTTTTCACCCTTCAATTATAGTGACGTAAAAGAAATTAAAATCTTACATAAAAAATTCATTTTTTTTAAAACCGCATTGTCGGCGCGGTATCGCTAACAGAGAATTGGTTCTATGTACCGCACGCAGGGAAAAACCTTGAGGGAATGGTGTTGATTACCTCCACAGTTTACTTTCGCTTTATCGGCAGTACATTCGATGTGCAAATTTTCCATTAAGTAAGATTGTCAACATTTTTTTCGTTGTTGAGTTTTTTTGAACGCGCTTCAAACCACCCACTCTTTTTTCGAGCGTTGGTATCTCAGTTCATCCAAATTGTGTGTGATTACTGATAAGCCTTTTGCCTCATAAAGATAGCCGTAAAAGATTTATTTTACAATTTTGAATTCTTTAACCGTGGTGTTCGGATTCTAGCAAGTGAATATTTAAAAAATAACATTTTTTCATAGCTTTGCATTTATAGCAATCCAACAAAATATTGCAATACGGGTATGAAAGAGTTATAATAAAGAAAGGGTGACTGGAAAATGCTGCATAATTAAGCAAACCTCGGGGTTCGGAGCAGAGCCCCGAAAACTATGCAATGAATCTATCCTCGAAAAAATTTGTTAACTTCGGATATGTCAAGACCCAATCACGAACAGGCATAGTCCATTTCTTTGCAATCTTGGCGACGCGAATCGGTCAACCATGCGACACTGCTCAATGACGCATAATAGCGGCGACGCTTTTCGACTGGTTCGACAAACAAATCCGAGAATTATTCCAACAGCTCATGAAATAGCTCCAAATAAGAGGTTTAAGCTCATCTGTCGTGTAATTTTCCGACATTCGTCCGCGCAGGTTGAACAACTTGTCCTTCATTCGCGTCCACATACTTTCACAGCGCGCGTTATTTATGACCGTATAACCTGCGGTTACACTTGTCCACCGCACTGTTCATACTTTGCAGGATTTTAAAATCAGTGAGCATTTGACAGTAACTTCTTGCAGTCGTAAAACGACATTTTATCAAAATAATCATAACAACAAGCAGCGAAAAAATCGATTATATATTGACAAACGGAAAAAAATATGCTACAATATGGAAGTAAATATGTTCAGAACGGAGAATATCAATGAAGATAATGGCAGTGGATTACGGCGACAGCCGTACGGGGCTTGCAATGAGCGACGAAACCGAGACCCTTGCGTCGCCGTTGGAGACGGTGTACGAGCATCACTTTGACAGATGCGTGGAGCGTGTGGCAAAAATCGCCGATGAAAAAAAAGCGGCAATGATCGTTGTCGGCGACCCCATAAATATGAACGGCACGCGCGGTCCCCGTTCAGAAAAGTGCGGCGAATTTGCGCGGCGGCTTCGCAAGCTTGTGAACGTCGATGTGATAATGTGGGACGAGCGTTCCTCCACCAACACCGCGATAACCTACATGAACGAGATCAACAAGCGCGGAAAAAAGCGCAAACAGGTATTGGATCAGGCTGCGGCAGCGGTCATTCTCGACAGCTACCTTGAGTACCGAAAAAATCAGAAAAAGGGTTAGGAAAAAGAAATGTACAGAATTTCATTTACCGGATACCGCCCCGAAAAGCTCCCTTTTTTTGGTGAGGACGACCCGATGTGCGTTGATTTGACGGAGCGTATTTCGGAGCAGATCGGCAGACTTATCGCCGACGGCGCGGACGAATTTTATACGGGAATGGCGCTCGGCGTGGATACCTGGGCAGCAGAGGCGGTTCTGGAGCATAAAAAGTCGCACCCGGAAATAAAGCTGATCGCCGTAATTCCGTGTCCGGAGCAGCCGAGCAAGTGGAACTCCGCCGACCGCAAACGTTACCGCACGATACTTGAAAAGTGCGATAGGACGCTCACAATTTCGCCGTGCTATACAAGGGATTGTATGCATAAACGCAACCGCGCGCTTGTGGAACTTTGCGACGTGCTCATCGCGGTGTACGACGGGAAAAGGGGCGGCACACAGTATACGGTCGACTTCGCGAAAAGCAGGGGAAAACGCGTGTTGGTGATACCCCCCATGTAAAAGCATTAGCGTGATACCGCTAACGTGAAATTAAGATTTATGTACCTCCCGCAAGGAATGACCTTGTGGGATTGGTTTTGTTATGCGGATTTTCCAAGCACTCCATAAAATTCTGTGTAAAAGCAGATTCGATCAGGCAGGTGTGGCTTGCAAAGCAGGAAAAATTTAAGTTTTCCTCTTATTTGCCTAGCTTCCGCGGGCAGAGACGGTATGCGCGCCGCAGGCGTGAATACCGTCTCTGCCCGCGGAAAAAATATTAAGAGAGGAAATCCAATTACGCGAGATCTCTGTCCGCGAACATTATCGAAAGTTGGTTGGACACCAAGTCCCAATTTCGACATGTTACGCTCCAATGTGCCACGATGTTTTTCGACGCAAGATACGAATTTTCTCTCAGGCTGTCATCATTGGTAAATGATATGTGATCTCAACAGCCATGCTTGGGATGTTATTCGCTTTAACCTCTGGGGTTCCTCTGAAATCTTCTTTAAAAAGTCGTATTTAGTAAGAGACTGTGTTCATAGGCGTTTTAAGAGAGAAAAGACATGAGAAATAATAACCATACACTCAGCAGA
>CAMNXF010000021.1 GCA_946567425.1 uncultured Clostridia bacterium
TGCGGGAGGTACATAAATCTTAATTCTCCGTTAGCGACATCGCGATAATGACAGGGGATTTTTTCAATTTACCACAATGAAGTTCACAAGCAGCATATACAGCCCCGTTCCCGCGGCAATTGAAAGCAGCATATTGCGCTTCCGAATATGCAGCAGAACAATAACAATAAGCGAGATAAGCTCGGGCAGACCGTGATTTCCCGCGAAAACGTTCACGTTTTTAAAGCCGTAAATCACAAGCAGTCCAAGAGCTGCACCCGTAAGCGCCTTGCCGAGGTACTCGACGTATTTCGGAACGGGATTTTTCCCGCCGAACACGAAAAACGGCATAAAACGCGTTGCCATTGTGCCCAAGGCAACCGCCGCAATCATTGCCGCAGTCTGAAGGGAAGTCATGACTTGCCGACCTCCTCCATTGCCTTTTCGATAGGCTTTCTGAGAAACGTAAGTACGATAAGTATCAGCAACATTGACGGGATTATAAAGCCGTCGCTGCCGAAAAGCAGCAGACAAATCAACGCCGACGCAAGCCCGAGCATCGACGAAAGATGCGACTTTTCTTTAAGCCAGTTGTCGATGAAAATAACAAGCAGCAGCGCGGTCATCACGAAATCCAGCCCCGGCAGCTCGATATGTATGAACGACCCCGCAAGCGCCCCGATTGCCGCGCCGCTCACCCAATACAATTGGTTCAGCGCCGTCACCCAGAAATAGAACCAGCCGCGGTCAACGTCGTCTGGCACTTCCGCGGTACAGTTTATCGAGAAGCTCTCGTCGCACAATCCGAAGATGAGATACCACCGCTTTTTGCCCGATTTTTTATACTTATCCAGTATGGCGATACTGTAAAAAATGTGCCGCGCGTTCACCATTATTGCCATTAAGAACGCGTTCAGAGGGTCGAACGCTCCGCACAGCATATCCACTGCCACGAACTCCATTGACCCCGCGAATACCACCGCCGCCATTAAAATAGGCGCGGCTGCCGATAATCCGCTTGTCCGCGCGTATATCCCGTAAGCCGCTCCGAGAAAGAGAAAGCCCGTCATTATCGGTATCGTCCTAGGGAACGCGGCTTTCAGCGCCCTCAGCTTAACGTCCATTTTTTAATTCCTCCGCGATCTGCGTTAATTTTTTCAATCGGTGATTAAGTCCGCTCCGCGAAATGGGACGCTCCTTGCCCTCGGATAAGAGCGCACATAGCTCCGACAGCGAGCTTTCGGGGTTTTCTAGCCGCAGCAGTGCCGTCTCCCGAAGCTCCGCCGAAAGAAACTCTAGCCCCGCGTTCTTGATGATATACTCGATGTCGCGGCGGCTCCTTTCGCTTGCCGCGACCGTTTTGTCAAGGTTGGCGCTGTCGCAGTTTACGCTGCGGTTGGCGCGGTTTCGCAAGTCCTTTTCGATCTTCACCTGCATTATCTCCAGCGCGTGAATGCCCGCGCCGATGTAGGTCAGAAAGTCCTCGATGACCTCGCTTGTCTTTGCGTATAAGACCTCGTTCTTATTTCGGACGGTCGACTTTATTTTTATCCCGTGCTCGGCGATGAAGCCTTTCAGCGGTTCTATCCGTTCGCTTTCGGGCAGAACCATTTCGAGATGATATTCCTTTTTCGGATCGGTAACGCTCCCGCAGCTCACAAAAACGCCGCGCAGAAACGCGCCGCCGTCCGCGTCGTTCCCCGAAACTACCAAGGTGCTCACCGACGAAAGATCGCCGAAACGCTCCGAAATTCTCCGCGACTTCATGCTGAACGTGTACAGCGAGCCGCCGTTTTTGACGAGCCGCGTGACCTCGACGCGTTCCCCATGAAACACCGTTTCCGCAAGCGAACGCGCCGCCGCGATGAGATCGACGTTTTCCGTCTGGATAACGGGTTTTCCGTTGACCGTCCTCCCCGCGTAGAACATTCCATACAACATTGCCGATGCTTCGTTATCGGGAAGCTCACGGATATTGCACAATTCTTTTTTTATTTCGGAAGAAAAAGACATAGCTCCGCACCTCCCATAACACAATTGGAAAAATTATCTGCGCACGTAAACCAATTCGGTTATGCCGTTATATACCCTTGTCCGCAGCAATTTAAGTTTTACTTCACCAGGTGTCTCTCCGAACAGACGAATCCCCGAACCTAAAACAGTCGGTATAACGGAAATATAGTACTCGTCGATCAATCCGTTTCGTACTAATGGTTGAATGATACTTCTGCCGCCGCATATCCATATTGTTTTCCCCCACGCCGCTTTAAGTTTCTTGACAATATCACATGGGTCAACCGAAATAAATTTAATATTGTTTGTTGATGGGATTGTTCTGTGTGTGATCACATAGCTTGTTAATTGCTCGTAGACCCACTCGCTCGGTGACAGCTCCGTTGTGATCTGGTGGTAAGTATTCCACCCCATAACAACGGTATCAACATCTTTGACAAAGTCAGAATAGGTATCGGCATTTTTTTCATCACCGTGTCCGTTAAGCCAATCCACTTTTCCGTATTTGTCCGCAATATACCCGTCAAGGCTCATCGCAATGTATAATGTAACTTTTCTCACAAGAAGCTCTCCAAAAATTTTTACCGTCCCTTTTCAATATCGCGGTGAACTATCCGCACCTTACACCCGTTTTCACGCAGATGCGCGGCGGTGCGCTCGGCAAACGTAATGCTCCTGTGCTTTCCGCCTGTGCAGCCGAACGCGATAACGAGTCTGCTTTTGCCCTCGCCGATATAACACGGCAGCAGAAAATCCACCATATCCCAAATCTTGTTCTCAAAAATCTGCGACTGCTCGTACTTCATAACGTAATCGCGAACCTCTGCGTCAAGTCCCGTCTTGTGCTTTAATTCGGGAACGTAAAACGGATTGGGCAGACAGCGCACATCGAACACAAGATCAGCTTCGCCGGGTACACCGTATTTAAAACCGAAGCTCATACAGCTTACGATAATGCTGTCGGACGGCTTGTCCAGAAACAACCCCGCGATCTGCCCCTTAAGCTGCGCGGTCGTCAACAGCGAGCTGTCGATTATATAATCGGCGTTGGCGCGTATGTCGCTCAGCAGCTCCTCTTCCGCGTCGATCGCCTTTGACAGATCGCCGCCCGACACCTCATCGAGCGGGTGCTTGCGGCGCGTTTCACTGTAACGGGTCATCAGAGCTTCCTTTGCAGCCTCGAGAAACAACACCTTAACATTGATACCATCCGTGTTCATAAGCCTCGAAATGCACTCTGAGAGCTTTAAAAACAGCGTTCCGCCGCGTATGTCGGTAACTATCGCGACCTTTGTTATCTCGCCGTTGTTATTGCAGATCTCCGCGAAATTCGGGATAAGCTGCGGCGGCATATTGTCGATGCAGAAATACCCGATATCCTCCAGGACCTTGATTGCCGAGGACTTGCCGCCGCCCGACATTCCCGTAACGATTATAAATTCCATACGATCACCAAATAAAAGGCAAAGCCGTGCATTGCCTCCGCTCCTTTATCATGTTGTTTTATACGGATCGCTTGTTCGACCGTCAGCGATCACATACGTATTCTCAAAATCTGTCTGAACCAATATCTTCCCATTCGGCAGCGGATATTCGTCTGTCAATATCGACTTGTACCCGATCTCGTCCATAGCCCGCTTAAGCTCGCCGCTCTCCATTTGATGATGAACTGTGTCCAAACCATCAAACGCGTGCAGATACGGCGAATTTGAAACAAAGCTGCTGTCCGTGTTGATCTGTATGCCGCAGGAAACATATTTCGGCCTGGTCTGTTTTATGACCGCCTTAAAGCAGTCATAACCGATATATTCAATCAGAAGATTTGCAATAACAAGCTCTGCTGTCGGCAGTGCAGCCGCTTCAGTGAGGTTGACGCAAAGACACTTCAGTACATCGTCAAGCCCTTTGTAGCGCTTTTCGACTTCCCGCAGATAGTCCGCGTTCACATCGACACCGTAAACAACGTTATATTTTTCGGTATTGATATGCTCCAGTCCGTTGCCGCCCGCAATACCCAAAATCATTACGCTTTGAATGGGATAAGCTCCCAACTGCTTTTCCATCATCTTGTTAAGCGTCTGCAATTGCATTACAGAACCCAGCTTCATATGATTTTCATAGTCGGACAATCTTATCTTTTCCCAAGGGTTGTTTATTTTAATTCCCCCTCAAATTGTCTTATCTATCCAATATCAGCATTTCACACTCAAGCTCCACGCCCTTTTGTTCGCGGACCACGTCCTTGATATGCTCCACAAGCGCCATAACGTCCTCAAAGGTTGCGCCGCCGCGGTTTATCACAAACCCCGAATGCTTCTCGCTTACCTGAGCGCCGCCTACCGTACAGCCCTTTAATCCGCACTCCTCTATAAGCGCCGCCGCAAAATATCCCTCCGGCCGCTTGAATGTACTTCCGCAGCTCGGAAAATCAATCGGCTGTTTGTCGCGGCGCTTCTTTACGATCTCGCTCATCTTCGCTTTAATCACGCTTTTGTCGCCGCGTTCAAGCTCCAGTGTTACCGACAAAATGCAGAAGTTATTTTCGGAGAACGTGCTGTGACGATAGGAGAGCTTCATATCCGCCGCCGTTATCTCGACAGTTTTTCCCTTTTCGTCAACGCACCTCGCGGACTTTACGATATCCTTCATCTCCGCACCGTAAGCGCCCGCGTTCATATAAAGCGCTCCGCCCACCGAGCCGGGTATTCCGTAAAGGCACTCCATTCCCGAAAGCGAGTTTTCCAGAGCAAAATTGCATACCGACGAAAGCGGTGCGCCCGCGCCCGCCGTTATCATATTCCCATCAACGGCGGTTTCTCCGAGAGCCGCGCCGAGAGCGATAACAACACCGCCGAACCGCTTTATCAGCAGATTGCTGCCGCGTCCGAGAATAAAATACGGAACGCCGTTTTCGCGGCAGACGTTCAACACCTCGACCATACATTCCTCAGAATTCGGCTCGACAAACATATCGCATTCGCCGCCGATTCTCATCGAGGTTTTATCCGCAAGAACGAAATTTTTCTCAAACGGACAGTTATACTTATTGCAGACGGCTTCTATCCCGAAATATCCCATATTCTCCTCCGTCATAATTTTAGGACGAATTTTGCTTCGTCCCAAAATCATATTGAACTGTAAAAACTTATTCTGCAATAGTATATAAGAATGCCGCGCCGATTATTCCTGCGTCGTTGCCCAGTTTGCATATATCGAGCTTGGTCGATTTGCCGGGGTCAATACAGTAGCTGTCACGCGTTACAATCTCGCCGAGGGGCTTGGTGAGGTTCTCTCCCTCCTTGCAGATACCGCCGCCGATAAGAAGCAGCTCAGGCTGAAACGTGTTTACAATATTTGTAAGTCCGCAGCCTAAGTACTCGATGTACATATTCACAACGTCCTTTGCGGCAGCGTCGTCGGCTCTCATTCCATCGAACGCGGTCTTGCCGTCAACGTTGTCGATAGAGCCGCCCGCAATCTCCCACATTTTAGATTCCTTGTGCGCCTCCATAGCCTCTTTTGTCATATTGATGAGCGCGGTCGCTGAGGAATACGCCTCGAAGCAGCCCTTGCGTCCGCACGCGCACTGCCGCCCGTTATACTCGATAACCGTGTGACCAAGCTCCGCGCCGCAGAAATTGAAGCCCGTGTAGATTTTTCCGTCGATGATGATACCGCCGCCGACACCCGTGCCGAGCGTTACTACAACGACGTTTTTGTAGCCCTTGCCCGCGCCAGCGAGAACCTCGCCGAACGCTGCCGCGTTAGCATCGTTCTCAACGTAAAGCGGCTTGTCGAGGAACTTCTTAAACAGCGCGCGCAAATCGGTGTTATTGAAGCCAAGATTGCACGAATACAGCACCGTTCCGCTGCTGCGGTTTGCAACGCCGGGCGTGCCGATTCCGATAGACTTTACCTCGCCAATCGTGACCTTCGCCTCGTTAAGCGCCTTCCACATCGTATCCACCATGGATTTCACGATTTCCTCGGCGGGTCGCGGAAGATTTGTCGGCGCGGTCGCCTTTGCTATTATATTGTAATTCTCGTCGACCAGACCAACCTTTATGTTAGTGCCGCCGAGATCGATGCCTATGTTATACATATAAATTACTCCTGTTCAAAATCAAAATCGCTGATAAATTTATCGAAAGCCTTTACAAGCTGCCCGAAATCGAAAATATTTTCCATAGTCGGTATATGCAGAAACAACCCGCGCGGATATATTTTCAGCACCTCTGCATAGACCGCGTTGCAGTACGAGTTCCCTGCCCCCGATGACATATACGCGTCATAACCGTTTTCGCGAAAAAAACGCACGACCCTGACGCAGTCAACGCTCGTTTTGAGGATTTCACGGTCGGCTCTCGCAAACCGTTCCACCGCTATCTTAGATTGAATGGACGGCTTTTGTCCCGTCATTATCACCGCAGAGGGTTTTCCGGCAATTTCTCCGCGCATTAAAGCGGCGGAGAGGACGTTGTCGTTCGGCAAAACGACCTTTCTGCACGGCGCCGTGACCCGCTCGACCAGCAACCGCGCGGGGTTGCCGTCTCCGTCAAAGCCCGCGAAAATCGGTTTTGCCATTACAAATTAAGATCGGACATGATCTCCTCGCTGTCGGAGTCCATACCGAGCTGGCGGAGCAAGTCCTTTGCCGCGTTGTAGCCCATTTTCTTCTGGCGGTTGTTCATCGCCGCGACCTCGAGAATAACAGCGAGGTTGCGTCCGGGCTTTACCGGGATATTCAGCAGCGGCACTTTAACGCCGAGGATTGTCATATAATGCGTGTCTACGCCCATTCGGTCGTAGGTTTTCTCTGGATTCCAAAGCTCCATTTCAACGACCATATCTATCTTCTCGGACATCTTTACCGAACCGATACCGAACAGTTGGCGCGCGTTTACGATACCTATGCCGCGCAGCTCCAGAAAGTGGCGGATATTGTCGGGCGACGAGCCCACCAGCGTAATGTTGGACGCTTTGCGTATCTCGACCGCGTCGTCCGCGATAAGTCTGTGACCGCGCTTTACAAGCTCGACGGCGGTCTCGCTCTTACCCACGCCGCTCTCGCCCATTATCATTACGCCCTCGCCGTATATCTCGATAAGTACGCCGTGGCGCGTTATTCTTGGCGCGAGCTGCATATTCAAAAACGCCATAAGCTTGGAGATGAATACAGTCGTGTTCTCCTCCGTGCGCATAATGGGGATTTCGTAATTGGGCGCCATTTCCAGCATTTCGGGAAAAACTTCCTCGTTGCGCGTTATAATGAGCGCGGGGAAACGGTAACTCAACAGATCCTCAATACGCTTTCTGCGGAGCTCGGGATCAAGTCCCTGCAAGTAAGCGCTCTCCATTTTTCCCATAACCTGGATACGCTTATTGTCAAAATATTCATAAAAACCCGCAAGCTGAAGCCCCGGACGATTTACGTCATTATTTGAGATAAGACGGTTCTCACCGTTTTCGGGCATATACAGAATTTCGGGCTTGTACTCGTCAATCAATTTTCTGAGCGGGAACGAAAACTCCCTGGTAATTTCCTCAAGGGGCATATCAATGTCCTTTCTCGGGCAGCAACCGCCCGAACGTTTATTTATAAAGACAACTTTACACTTATCATTATACAGCAAAGCCGCAATTTTTGCAAGTGTTTTTTATAAATTTGTGATATCTTTCACAAATTTTACGGTTTAATGACCGTTCTTTTGTTTAGGCTGTGAAAATCGGGCAATAATCATGTCAGAACATACGACATCAAAGGAGCGTTTTTATGAAAGACTTTTTTGTGACAATGATACTTACGGCGGGGCTGTTGTTCTCGCTGGCGTTCGGGGCGTTTACGGTTTTTGCGGAGGGCTGCGGCAAGGTTCGCGGCGAAGTACTGCGGCTGCATATCCCCGCGAATTCGGACAGCGAAGAGGATCAGGCAGTCAAACTCGAGCTGCGCGATTTTCTGCTCGCCGAATACGGGAACGAGCTTTCCTCCTGCGCCGACCTCGCCGCCGCCGAAGAACGCGTCCGCGGGCTGCTCCCAGAGATTGAGCGCCGCTGCTGCGGGTTTCTCCGCGAACGCGGATTCGGCTACGGTGCGAAAGCCGAGCTTGTAGATATGTATTTCACCACGCGGGAATACGACCGCCTTATCCTCCCCGCAGGCGAATACACGGCGCTCAGGATCACGCTCGGCGGCGGAGAGGGGCACAACTGGTGGTGCGTAATATTTCCACAACTGTGTCTGCCCGCTGCCGCCGAGCCGCCAGACAACGCCGAAAGCGTTCTTGACGCGTTCGGCAAGCCGCAAAAGATAACAGTAAAGTTTGCGGTCTATGAGTGGATTCAAGGGCTGTTTAAAAAGTAAAATACTAAAAGCGCTGCTCCGCTATGGAACAGCGCTTTTTATTGCAAACGGACGCGTATGTGGCTTTAACGTCCGCGATTGCCAATCAGAGTGTTTCTTTTGTCGGCTCAGCGTTTGATTTCTGGGCGAGAGTTACGGCGCCGCTTACAAGGTTGACGGAGACGCAGTGCTTGTTCGCGCCGCCGAACGCGCCGTTCGTGCCCTTGCCGAGGTTCATAAACGAGCCGGGAGCATTGCCGAGATCCGTCTTAACGTAACCCGAAACGCCGTCAAACCGAATGTCAGCGCCGCTGTCAGTCGGCAGCGCGACCTTAACGCAGCCGCTCACCGCGCCGATCTTCAGATCGCCGTTCCACTCGTCGTAGCTCACGTCGACCGTACCCGAGGTCACGTTGATATCGCCCTCGCCGCACGCCCCGAAATACTCGGTCTTGCCCGAAACGGAGCATATCAAAAACTTCTCTGCTTTAAACCCGGAAACGTTCACATTTCCCGAAACCGTGTTGATCTTGAGCAGTTTCGCGGAGTTTGCGGTCGGATTGCTTACCGAAACGCTGCCCGACGCCGTCTTGATCTTCAGATTTTCAAAGAACGCGCGTACCTCGATATTGCCGGACGCTGTGCTCAGCGAGAAATTCTCCGCAGTCACGTTCTTGTCGGTAATATTTACGCCACCGCTGGCGGTGTTTATCTTAAGCTCCCTGTACTGCTTCTTCGGCAGGCGGACCGTAATAACGTAGTCCTCCGAGGGCTTTTTCCCGAAAATGCTGAACGTCGCCTTTTCCTTAAGCGTAAGCCGCGTTCCGCAAAGCACCGCGCAGAACTCGGGTCTGTCGTCGGGATTATCGTACTCCGCGGTTATGTCCTCGTCATCTGTGGACAAAACCGTTATCTTCGCGCCGAGGGAGCATACCTCAACCTCGTCGATTTCGTTGCTGAATTTATAGATCTGCTTGTCTGCCATAATTAAATCTCCTCTCGTTAATTAACCTTGATCTTCCTTAAAAGATTATTCGCAAAGCGCGGTGAAAATACTCTTTTCACTACGATCGCCCGTTTTATGTCGTTTTCCGCCAAATCGGTAAAGCTGTGTCCTTTAGGCGTGCTGAAACTGTGACGTATACTGAAAAATTGCATTTTTTTCATCTTAATCGCTACCTTTCGTAATTTATGTTAAAAGCAGAGACCGTTGGGAATTTGTTTGCTTTAACGGGCATAGTCGGGATTTTGGTGATATCGGTCTCCGCTTAATAACCTTGTTAAGCTGTCGCTGCCGTATCCTCGGATATCGGTACGGACGGTGCGGATGGCGCGGACGGGGCTGACGGCGCGGACGGGGCTGATGGCACATCGGAACTGTCCGAGGCAACCGGAGCGGACGTGCTGTGTGCGCTCGAACTTCCGGACGTGACCGTCTTATCCTCGATTACGCTCCACGAATACTCGATTTCGGGTTCCACGATAGCAACGCCGACGCTCATACTCGAAGAATTTACAATGCTTTCGCCGTTGGCACTGATCACGATACCCGTTATCGCGCCAAGCTCGTTGACGTTGTCGGGTCTGCCCTCAAACATCGTAGGCAAGGTATACGCGGACGTATTGCGGATATTGACCTTTCCGCTGCCCATGTCGATCTCAAAGCAGCTTTCACTGCCGTCGGCGTTTCCGAGAGATACATAATCATCGTCGCTGTATGTTTTCTTAACTCCGTAAGCATCAATATTTACGCTGCCCGAAGCCATGCTCATTTCGACTTCGCAGCCGTATTCATCGGGGAGATGCACCGTAAGGTTTCCGCTGCCCATGTCAAGTCCTCCCGTATATTGCGGCGAGTCTGCGTAAGCAATGCTGCCCTTGCCGCTGCCCATATCTATTGAACCGCTGCCCGAAAGACCGTTAAAGTTAAAATTGCCCGAACCGATATTGATCTCATAATTATTCGTCTGCATATTACTGATGACCGCATTTCCCGAGCCGAGATTTACACCGAAATAGCCTGCCGTATACTGTTCGCTCTTACTGAACTCAAACCTGCCTGAGCCGATATCAATATGATTTTCCACCGCGTGCAGACCGTCGACCATAAGCGTACCCGAGCCGTGCTCTATATCCAGCGAATCGTATATCAGCTTGGGGAACGCGATGACTACCTCCGCGCTCGGCGAACCGTGGAATATGTCCTCGTTCCAGAGTATCTGCCCGAAGTTGATTATATCACCGAATGTGATCTCAGGCGGGTGTATCTCCAGATCGAGAGTATTGTCGTCTCCGTCCGCCATTACCGAGATATTGTTTCCGCTTACGCGCAGATGAACAAACTCGTCCTCGCTTTGGATAACATACGCCTTTATACCCGAAGTGCGCAGATTTATTTTGGGCATGACCTCCGTAAGCGTCCATTCGCGAACGCCCGACACGGTTTCGTGAATATACTGATGTTCTTCATAAGTGCCCGAATTAACCGCATAGTCATAATTATTGGTCTCAACGCCAAGTATCGCGGTGGAGATCCCGAAAAGAATATAGCTTACAAGGCAAATGGGAATTGCCGAAATGAAAAGTTTTTTCACGAGATCACCTCCTTAAAGATCGTATATCGCGCGGATATGCATATTGATGATGAACTTGAACAGGTTGATGAACACTCTCACCAGCATAATTCCGATATTCACAAGAATTACTACAAGCGCGAGATGACCTATAGTCACGAACACTCTGCTGAGGAAGTAAAACTCATGATAACTGCCCATGCCGAAGACCGCCGTGAACGCTTCCCCGATAAGCTCCAGAGCTCCTCCAAAGAAGCCGCCGATTATCAGACCGCCGAACGCAGGAACCAACCAGCTCCACACAAAGCAGTCCAGCACCAACGCCAGAATAAACTTTCCGACGTTTATGTTGACTTTCATATCGGACGCGTCGATCATCTTGTAACCATTGCCGCTTGTTTTCGCCTTTTTGTACTGCGGCGGAATAGTACCGGCACGGTTGCTGTTCACGTTTTCGCGGAAGCTGTCGTTCGGTCTCGGAACGCCGTCGGCTTGTCTCGCCGCGTTTTCGGCTTGACGCGCCGCGTGCTGCGCCTGCTGACGCTCGTGTTCGTCCTTAGCCTTGCGCATTGCCTCCGCAGCCGAATGACCCGCGGTCTTCACCGCCTCGGCAGCGGACTTGCCCGCGCCTACCACCGCGTCCTTAACACCGCTCTGCCCGAACGCGTCCGCAAGCGCCTGACCCGTTATCTTTGCAGCGTCGAGCGCCGCTCTGCCCGCGTTTGAGAACGCTCCGGCCACCGTTTGTCCGCCCGCCGCCGAAACGCCCGCGCCGCCCTGTGCATAACTGTATGAGCCGCCCATTCCGTTAGAATTGACATCAGCATTTCCACCAACGCCGCTATTAAAACCAATATCAGGATTACCGCTATAGTTATTGCCGTTGCCATTGTTGCCACCGCCGTTTATCGAATTTGCCGCGTTGGGATATATCTCCTCCGAAAGATGCTCGGGAGTGTACGAACGAACACAATCGGAGTTCGCAGCCTCTCTGCCTTTCAGCAGCGACAGGTCGGCGGGAACGCTCCGCCCCGGCTTCGTAAGGCTTACGCCCTTTTTGTGCTCCACGTCGCGCGCTACAATGCTGTTTATCCGAGAACTTTCGAGGTTAAGGTAGCTCCGCGCGATCTCCTTGACGTCGCCCAGTCTCTCGGCAGTCTCCTCCTCGGAAATGCCCTGCATCGCGCTGTCCGCGAAATGCTCCTCAAAGTCCGCGAAAATATCCTCAGTGTCCTCTATGCCTATTCTGCTCAGCTCCCTATCGAGCTGCTCAAGAAATTCTTTCTTGTTTTTCGCTTTCATCACTGCCGAAATCCCCTTTCAAAAGCTCGTTTATACTGCTTGTGAATTCATACCATTCGTCGGCAAGCCTTGTAAGCTCCTCGTTCCCGACACCGGTGATCTTATAGTATTTCCTCGGAGGTCCCTCCGTCGACTCGACGATGTAGCTTTCAATAAGCCCCCCGTCCTTAAGCCGCTTCATCAGCGGGTAGATCGTGCCCTCCGTTATCTCCATGCACCTTGATATGCGGTTGACAAGCTCGTAGCCGTAGCAATCTCCACGGCTTACCACGGAGAGCGCGCACAACTCCAGCGTTCCTCTTTTCAATTGAGAATTCATTCTTTCACGCTCCTTACAGTCCAAAGCTCCTGCTGCGGACTTTCCGGCGGTGCCACTCCCGCGGATCAATTACTGTTTAATATTTTATTTTTTGCTCCGCAAGCTACTTTGCGTCACATAATAGCTGCTTTAAAAAAATAAGACTTTTTCTGTCTGTTATTATTCTACCACAAAGTATTCTGTTTTGCAAGGTACTAAATAGACAAATAATCCTTGAAATTTCAAGAACTATTTGTCTATATTGCACAATCGCACTGCAAATGCCGCATCGCAATGCGGTCTCGCAGTGCGGCTTGTCCGCAATTCGCGAAGCGAATTCGCCGCAAAAGCGGCGGGTTCCGCGTCAGCGGAAACGCGGACAAGCCGCGGCTTTTTCGAGTGCGCCCCTAGGCGAACACCGCCGCAGGCGGTGCGAACCGTAGGGGCGCGCGAGAAAAAGCCCTCCGTGACGCTGCGTTTGTCCACGCTCCCTCCGCTTTGTGCCCAAGCACGGCGAGCGTTTTTTCCCGCCCCACTCGTTTCGCTCGGGGGCACTCAAAAACGCTGTGTCGCGCAGACGTTTTGCGCAAGCGCAAAACCTGCCGACTGCGTCGGCGCGCCGCTGACGCGGCAGTCTGCGCGACACGCTCCCGAAGATCGGCAGCGTTGCTTAATCGTTGTATAGCCTGTTAAGCTCGTTGCTCGTATAAACCGCCTTGTTGTAATTCACGGTAAGCTGAGTGCAGCCGTCGAACGCGCCACGCTCAATCTCCATTACGGTGTCGGGGATATCCAGCGTTTTCAGTCCCGTGCAGTCAAGAAATGCGTATTCCTCGATCTCCCGAACGCTGTTCGGGACGGTGTAGCTGTCCGCGTCGATCTTACAGGGATAGCAGTACAGCTTTGTAACGCTCTTATCAAACAGAACGCCGTCTACCTCGCAGTAATCGCGGTTATTTGCGTCGACTTCAACGCGCTCCAGAGACGGATTGCTGAACGCTCCGTCACCGATATCGTCAATACTCGGCGGAACATAAATTCCCCTTAAAGCCGTGCCGCCGAACGCCCTGTCGCCGATCTCACTGACACCGTCGTAAATGGTCACCATACGCAGTTCGGAGCAGTTGTAAAACGCTTCGTCTCCGATATCCTCAACGCATCCCGGAATAGTCACGCTCGTAAGCCCCGCGCAGCCGCGAAACGCGCCGTCTCCTATCTCGACGACGGTCTTTCCGCCGATCTGTTCGGGAATGACGACCTCGCCGCCCTCACCGAGGTACTTCACGATCTCCACGCCGCCGTCCTCATTTTTAACGCTGAATTGCTCGTCCGAGACGTTCTGCTGAGCAGCATTTGTCGACGAGCCGTCCGTCGAGTTTTCGCTGACTGGCTCAGAATTATCCGTTCCCGTGCTGCCGTCGGACGAGCCTGAGCCGCCGCCCGAATTTTCCGCTCCCGACGAAACGGGAGCGCTCTCACTATCAGAGCCGCCCGTACTGTTCTCCGAACTGCCGGTTCCGCTATCCGAGCCGCCGGTGCAACCCGACATCGTCAACGCTGCCGCGGCAGCCAGTGCCGCAATAATTATCCATTGGTTTCTCATAAAATCAACTCCCCGTAAATTTAATAATTTAGCTTATTATGCGTTGATTTTTTAAGAATATTTATCTGTTCCGCTCTTTAAGCGCGCGCTCAATCTCGCGTCCCGCGTCGCGCTTTGCCATATCCTGACGCTTGTCGTGGAGCTTTTTGCCCTTGCACAAGCCCACCTGAACCTTTACCCTGCTGTCTTTAAAATACATCGACACGGGTATCAGTGTATAGCCGCCCTGCTTAACCTGCCCGAAAAGCTTCATTATCTCCTGCTTGTGCAGCAGCAACTTGCGCACCCTGTACGGGTCACGGTTGAAAATGTTTCCCTTTTCATACGGCGCGATGTGCATTCCGCGAATAAACGCCTCGCCGTTGTCGATAGATATCCACGAATCCTTTAGATTAACGCCGCCTGCGCGGATCGACTTTACCTCCGTGCCAAATAGCTCGATCCCCGCCTCGTAGCTCTCTATAATAAAGTATTCGTGCCTTACTTGTCTGTTTTCCGTGATAGTTTTGGTATTGCTCATTTCGTCTCCTTATAAATTAAAAGGCAAAGCCCATGCCGCCGTCTTTTTCCGGCACCTTTCCCCGTTCCCCGCATTTTTAGAAAACATCGCCGATTATTATTATAGCACAACATTTTTCATTTTACAAGAGGAAATTTTACATTTCTTACAATCCACACTTGACTTTTTCGGAATAATATGTTAAAATATATAATATAGAAAAACTTCAAACCTCTTTTTGGGCTTATTGCATTTATCTTAATTTTATGGAGGTCAATAATGGCAGAGAAAAACACTATTTTGATCGTTGATGATTATGAGTTCAACAGGCTTATGCTCAGCGATATGTTTTCCGACAAGAACATTATTGAGGCGGAGAACGGCTTTAAGGCTATTGAAGAGTACGAGAAACACAAGGACGAGATTTGCTGTGTGCTCTCCGATATTATGATGCCTGTGCTGGACGGGTTCGGGCTGCTGGATTACTTTAACAAAAACAGATATGTCGAAGTCGTGCCGGTGTTCATTATCAGCGCCGACACATCCGCGAAGTCGCTTTCGCGCGCGTTTGATCTCGGAGCAGAGGATGTTATTTCCAAGCCGTTCAATATAAACTTCGTAAAGAGACGTATCAATAACATAATCGAGCTGTACAAGCTGCGCGAGTTGCTTAACAAGGACGATGACGACATCGACGGCGATTTTGTTTAAATCACTTGATTACTTAACAAAAGTGTTCTCCCGTGTGTGAACACTTTTTCTTTTTCGGGAACTGCAATAAATGTTTTATCGCCATAATCCGCAAATTCTTTGTCGAAAAAGCCTGTTTTTTGCTCAAAGTGACGATTTTTTGCAAGAAACTCAAAAATCACTTGCAAAAAAAACTTCACTGTGATATAATGTACTGTGGAAATAAACTATAAGAGCTTGTTCAGTATCTCGAAATGCGCCGAATGTGCCTGCGTTTTGATGCAGAACAAGGCGATTTTTCGCCGACATACTTTATGTACGCATTATCCGCTTCGCGGAAACGCTTCAAGAAAAATCAACGAAGTTATGTGCCAGAAAGCGGGTGCAGGCGGCGTGTTGAGAGATGCTGAACAGGCTCTAACATCAGAAAGGAATTTTTGATTATGCTTTATACGGAAATGAACAAGGAACAGCTTACAGCCGAGAAAGCCGACCTTGAAAAGCAGTATGAGGAGTTTAAACAAAAGGGACTTAAACTTACTATGGCGCGCGGCGTGCCCGCACCCGAACAGCTCGATCTCTCGATAAATATGCTGCTGCACTGTCTGGACGGCGATTACAAGTCCAAAAACGGCATTGACTGCCGCTCATACGGCGTGCTCGACGGTATTCCCGAGGCAAAGGAGCTGTTTATGGAAATGCTCGGCGTAGGCGCGGACGAGGTCATTGTCGGCGGAAACTCCAGCTTGCAGATAATGTACGACACAATTATCCGTGCAATGCAGCTTGGAGTACTTGGCAGCGAAAAGCCGTGGTGCAAATACGACAGCGTTAAATTCCTCTGCCCCGCGCCCGGCTACGACCGTCATTTCGCGATGTGCGAGGCTCTGGGTATCGAGATGATCACTGTTCCTTACAAAGAGGATGGTCCCGATATGGATATGGTGGAGCGTCTTGCCGCGTCCGACGAATCTATCAAGGGTATCTGGTGCGTGCCGATGTACTCCAACCCGACGGGTATCACCTACTCCGACGAGGTAGTGCGCCGTTTCGCGAACCTCAAGCCCGCGGCAAAGGACTTCCGCATCTTCTGGGATAACGCGTACTGCGTTCACCATCTGACAAACGAACACGCTCACCTGTTGAATATTATTGAGGAATGCAAAAAGGCGGGCAACCCGAATATGGTATTCGAGTTTTCATCAACGTCCAAGATATCGTTTCCGGGCGGCGGTCTGGCGGTCATATGCGCAAGCAAGGACAACATTGACTTTATAAAGGAGCGTATGGCGTTCCAGACGATCGGCTTTGACAAGCTCAATCAGCTGCGCCACGCGAAGTATTTCAAAAACTTTGAGGGCATTACCGAGCACATGCGCCACCACGCGGCAATCATCTACCCGAAGTTCGAGGTGGTGCTCTACAGTCTCGAAAAGGAGATCCAGCCGCTCGGCATAGGCTCCTGGACCAATCCCAAGGGCGGCTACTTCATTTCATTCAACTCGCTGCCCGGCTGCGCTAAAAGAATCGTTTCGCTCGCCAAGGACGCGGGCGTCGTACTGACGAACGCGGGCGCTACTTACCCCTACGGCAACGACCCCGAAGACAGCAACATCCGCATCGCACCGACCTATCCGTCGGTAAGCGAGCTGCTGCAAGCTATGGTGCTGTTCTGCATTTGCGTAAAACTTGCAAGCGTCGAAAAGCTTCTTGCGGATAAATGATCCAATCGCGTTATACACAAACACGCCTGCGCATATTAGTGTGATGTCCTTAACGGACATTATAGCCTTACAGAAATTCGCCCACGAGCTAGTGTGGTATCGCTAACGGAGAATTAAGATTTATGTGCATCCCGCAGGGTTTTGCCTTGCGGGATTGGTTTTGTTATGCGGATTTTCCGAGTTCTGCCGCTTTGAGCGCCTTGTCACATTCATCGGTTTTTCGGCTCTGATAGCCGCCGCACAAGAAAATATTCAGCTCAGGTTGCAGCGTTTTCGCTTTGTGAAGGCACAGAGCCTTGCAATGATAAAACTTCGCCAGCCTTACCGACAAGAGAAAAGCGCTTAAAATCGTGCCTGTTTCCGACAGCTTTAATAGTCTCTAAATATCAGAAAGCCGAAATCGGCGATGGCAGCACAACCCAACTGCAAGGCGTTGGGTAAAGCCTCCGTTGTCATAAAAAAATCCGGGCAACTGCGTTATTGTGTTCAGAGATGGTACTCACGGCGTGAGCAGTGTGCATTGCTCCGTCAGCTACAATGCGGCAGCAAACGTTTTCACGCTCACCGACCTCGGTTCCACATATGGCGCGTTCCTTATCAGCGGTCAGGAGCTAACAGTGTCAAACACTTAAAGATACAAGTCCAAACCCCCATTATAACAGCATTGCTTATAACAAAGAGAAGATCACGATAAAACTTTTGTGGTCTTTTTTGTATTCTCATTAACAATTGGTATAAATTTACCTAAAAGTACCGTAAACAGTATGTCATACCCTATTACATTTTTGACAAAAGTGGTAAATAATTGAGTTGTAGACGATTGGAGGAATGGACATGACATATAAAATTGCGGTATGCGATGACGAGCAGATCTTTGTTGATGATGTAGTGGTGAAAATCAAGGAACGAAGCGAGCAGTGCGAGATATACGAATACACTTCTGGCGAAGAACTGCTAAACTCAATGTTGGAATTCAACATAATTTCCCCAGACATCGAAATGACGGGGATAAACAGGATAAATGCGGCTTTCGTTTTGCATGAACGAGGATATGACGGAATGGTAATTTTTTGACAAGCCACACGGAATTTATGCAGCACGCTTTTAAGGTAAAGCACTTCGCTTTCTGGATAAGCCTCTTGACAGAGAGAAACTCAACGAAGCGTTCTCCGAGACTAAAAAGGAAATAATAAACACGGAACATATCCTATTATCCGACCGAATCGGAAAAAACGTATATCTTAAACTAACCGACATTGTGTACCTTGAAGCATACGGGAACGAAACATATATTTATGGCAAAACGGGAAAGGTTTATGATATAAATAAGCCGTTTAAATATTGTAAAACGCAAATCCGCTCGGAGCATTTCTATCAGATACATAAATCCTTTACAGTGTCGTACCTGTATGTTTCGGATATTTCAAAGGTACAAGCTGCCATGTTTTTTCAAAAAACGCGCCGTATTATAAACGGCGCGTAAAAAGACGGATAATGCCGCGCAGTCCGAAACGGCGCGCAGCTATTAAAATAAGAATCAGCTCTTGACCTCAAAATTATTCGTCGGCAGATCGGTCAGCATTTCGCGGAAGTCGCCCACCGACTCCACGCCCTCGACGAACCAGTCCATTTCGGCGATTTCACTGGCGCTCATCATATCTGTATGCATATATTTAATATTACCCGTGTTATCCTTCAGTTCACCCGCGAAAACGTACACGTCGCCGCTTGTGAGCTTGGGAACGAGTGCGCTGATGAGCTTTTGTGTATCGCTCTTCGCGGCATCGGGGAGAGCCTCTGAGATATGAATGATACCGTTGCCCACGTCGCCGATATACGCGTCGGGCATCCATGTGTCAAGCTGCATCTGCTTGAACTGCGCAAGGAAATAGCTGTCGCGGCGTGCGCAGTAGTACATCAGCATTTTTGAATAATCGCTCTCTCTGCCCTTGTAATCGTGCGTACCAATAAACTTGACTCCCTTTTTCTGGCAGTAATCCTCAGAATGTGCCGAGGCCGTGTAGCATATTACAACGTCGCACCCGCTGTCTATCAGAGCGTCTATCGCCTTTTCAATCTCGCCGTTCTGCGTCGCGGTAGCCGCATACATCGTCGCGCTTGAAAAAACAGCCTGCATTCCCAGAGCCGCGGCGTTTACGGACGGTATGGTGTACTCCATATCCATATCGCCGACGAAACCTATCTTACGCGCATTGGAGTTGAAAGCCGCGATCATTCCCGCAGCGTATGCTCCCTGATACGTAAGTTCGCTGTACGCGCTTATGTTGGGGCTGCCGTTCAACGCGCCGTAGCTGATGAAATTTATGTTCATGTACTTGTTCGACAGTGAGCTTAGTGTATTTGCGTAGATCGCGCTGCCGGCTACTATCTCGGTACACCCTACCGAAACAAGCTGCTTTACCGCCGATTCAAAGTCGGCTATGCTTACGTTGTCTATATAGCAGGTCTCCATGCTGCTGCGGTTTGACGCTTTAATGCGCTGCTCGTTCATCTCCGCCGAAAAGCTGCCGTTGTCTCCGCTGCCGTGGAAAATATATCCTACCTTGCGCGGCTGTTCGATCGCGTCCGAAGTTCCGCTCGATGTCTCGGAGGAGCTGTCATCGCCCTCTCTGTTGCAGGCAGTCAGACCGACTGTCATGCACAGCGCCATGGCTACCGCAAGGCGCTTTAACCATTTTGAAGTCATATTTCAATAACCTCCCGTTATTTTTCAGCATAATTCTACTGATAGTATCGAAAAGCGTCGATAATTACCCTGTAAAAACTACACCTTTTACATTATAACATATTTCCAAAAAAAAATCATCACTTTTTTGAAATATTTCATAGTTTATCTTTATTTTTTTTTGGAAATATGTTATAATGGAGTAGGCAGTACTTTTTTGGCCGAAAACGTATAGCGATTTGTTATATTATGCATAAAATTGTCGGAAAGTATTGAAAAATAAACAAATGGACAAAAGCGAAAGGAAATTGTAATGAAATTCAACAGAATATTATGTGCGGTGTCGGCGCTTCTTGCAGTAACCGTATCAGGCTGCTCGGTGAAGGTCGGAACAAACGCGGAACCCGCTTTGGACGCGATAGTCGCCGAGCCGGAAAATCCGGGGTACGACAAGGGACTTGAAATAACCTACGGGGATTTCAAGCGCGAATACGACTACGCGGTAAAGGGTGCGGGCGTTGAGGACGACACCGACCCGAGCTACGCCGACGTGTGCAAGACACAGCGCAACACGATCATTACCTATCTCATAAATGAAAAGATCATCTTGAAAAAGGCAAATGAAATGGGTATTGCCTCTTTGACTGAGGAGGAAATGAGCAAGGTCGAAGAGGAATACAACAGCCTGATAGACGAGCAGATCAAGATCTACGGCGATAACGCCGACTACGGAACAGTTGAGACTTCGTCGGTGAGCGACGAGGAAAAGACTGAGCGCGGCACCAAGGAGTTTGAAAATTTCCTGGCAAGCTGCAATCTGTCAAGGGACGATCTGCTTTTATGGCAGATGAACTCGGCAGTGACCGATAAGCTGATCGACGAGATCGGCAAGAGCGTGGATTACTCCGAGGCAGAGAAAAATTATGCCGATTATCAGGAGCAGATAGAGGCGCTTTACAAGGAGAGCGTTTTGCAGTACGAGAAGAACGGTTTTTCGTCGGTGTGGGTGCCCGAGGGTTCGCGAATGATTAAGCATATACTGCTGGGCTTCGACGAGGATACGCAGGATCTGATAAAATCCGACCGCCAGAAGGGCGACGACGAGGCGGCAGATAAGCTCCGTGAAGAAAAGGCGGCGGAGCTTCAGGACAAGGTGGACGAGGTGCAGAAAAAGCTCGACGACGGCGTGGACTTCAACACGCTGCTGATGACTTACTCCAACGACGCGGCGGGTTCTTCGGCGAACCCCGACGGATATCTGGTCGTTCCAAACGGCGAGTCGTATATGAAAGAATTTCAGGCGGCGGCGTTTGTTCCCGAGAAGATCGGTGACAGAACGGTGTGCGTTACCGATTACGGCGTACACATTATGATCTACGCGGACGACGCAAAGGTCAGCGATGAGGATAAAAAGTCGTTTACGGACTACCTTTTCGACCAGTTGGTAAACGCCGCGTTCAGCGAAAAAATGGACGAATGGAGAGCCGAGTACAACTACAAAATAGATTACGCTGCGTTAAGGCTTGACGATCCCGCGGACAGTTCGGACAGCTCAAATTAACGAATAAACGGACAGATATAATGGGAACGGAGAACTTATGAATACACCGATTTGCAACTTTTTGGAAAGATATACCGCAGAAAATAAACTGCGGCTGCATGTGCCGGGGCATAAGGGCGAATTTCCGCATGACGTCACGGAGGTGCACGGCGCGGACAGCCTGTACCGCTCCGATATAAGCGGAGGGATAATCGGAACGAGCGAAGCCCTTGCCGCAAGCGTTTTCGGAGCTAAAAAGACTTGCTACTCCTGCGGCGGCAGTACGCTTGCCATTCAAACGGGGCTTGCTCTGCTGAAATCTCAGGGCTGCAACACCATTGCCGCGTCGCGTTATTCGCACAGGGCGCTAGCCTCAGCGGCGGCTATGCTGAAAATGAACGTAAAGTGGCTGTACCCTAGAGAGTTTATGTCGGCGGATGTCGTGTACGACGCGGAGGCGGTGAGCGGCGCGGACGCTCTGTTCATCACCAATATCGACTACTACGGCGGAACATGGAAGTTCGTCAATCCGAAAATGCCCGTTCTTATTGACAACGCTCACGGTGCCTACTTAAAGTTTGTGGACAAAAACATATTCGGCGCGGATTACCGCCACCCCATGGAGTTGGGCTTTCCGCTTATGAGCGCGGAATCGGCGCACAAAACGCTCCCCGTGCTCACAGGCGGCGCGTATCTGCATTTCGCGAACGGCGTCGACGGCTCGAGAGCCAAGGAGATGATGTCGGCATTCGGCTCGTCAAGCCCCTCGTATCTTATTCTGGAGAGCCTTGACCGTTTCAACGCCATGATCGCGGAGAACGTTCAGATGGTGAACAACGCATGCGAAGCGGTTCTCTTGTTAAAGGAAAAGCTAGAAAGCGCGGGCATTCCAATGAAGAAGAGCGATCCCCTGCGCATTACCGTAAACGCCCGCGAGTGCGGAATGAGCGGCTTTGATTTTGCGCGCGGACTTCGCGCAAACGGCGTGGAGTGCGAAATGGCGGACGAAAATTACGCGGTGATGATGTTTTCGGCGGTAACGTCTATCGAGGACGTGGAACGCGCGGAAATGGCGATAATGTTCGTGGCAACGGGCACGCCGCAGCCGCTTGTGAGGTTCCCCGAAATAAGACCTGCGGTGGATATGCCGATGTGGGAGGCTATGTTCAAGCCGCAGCGGATCGTGCCCGTCGAGCGCGCGGGCGGCGAGGTCTGCGGCTCGATAAACGCGCCGTGTCCGCCCGGAGTGCCGCTGATATTCCCCGGCGAGATAATCGATCACAACGTAGTTGAGGCACTGAAAATGCACGGCGTGAAAACGGTCTCGGTGCTTACGAAAACGGGTGTGTAATGGTAAGAAAGAAAAATCGGCGGCGCATAGTCTGCGGCGGCAGCAGCTATGTGTGGTATGTTCGCTCGGGCGACGGCGACTATTTGGAGCGCAACAATCGGGTACGCCGCTTCTGTATATTATTTCCGAGGACAAGCGGCTTATACTGACATTGCCGCTGAACGCTCCAAAGCCGTATGTTATAAGCCGAGGCCGCGAGTTTCAGTGCAGACTGACAAGCGGCCGCTGGGAGCGGTATATTCTGCCGTTTGATATTCCCGAAAGCGTTACGCCGCGGCTTGTCGCGGAAATCATCGAATGGGCGGTCTCGGGAGACCGAGCAGTCGGAACGGAGTATGGCGCGGAATTTCGCTTTTGACCAGATGTCGGGCGGTAAGGCGTTGGCGCTCGGCGGTCGACAGACGGACGTGACACAAGCCGTCTCCGCGTTGGAATACGCTTTGTGAAAGGGCGCTCTCGACTACCGTTTCGCGGGGAGCGGTCACGGCGATAAGGCGCAGTCCGCTACGCAATGACACACCGACGGTCGTTTCACCGACAGATATTCCCGAACGTCTCATATAAATCCAACAGACCACAACGGCGTACAGGCTTACGATAAACGCACAGTAGAGCACGGTTTTCAGCAGCATTGCTTCTCGGAGCTGCCTTGTGAGGTAAACGAACGCAAGTGCCGCTGAAAGTCCGACCGCCCACCAGAACGGCGCGGCGATAAAACCGAAAAGGGACGACCTCGGCGGCTTGATTTGAGGAATGTTCCCGGTGGAGAGCCTGCAGAGCGCGCGGAGTATCTTCGGGGCTTTATCCGAGGGCGCGGACGGAAAGATCATCACGCCGCGCAGATAGACAGGAGCACGTTTTGCCAAAACCGCGGAAAGCGGGCTTACCGTTACGGCGGACGCATTGAGGACGAGCGTGTGCTCATATAATGTTATTACGCCGCTTCGGACGCGCAATAAATTGCCGTGACGCGCGGCACAGAGGTTCGCGAGCCTCATGAGCTTTTTCGCGAACGCCAGCGACCACGCCGCCAGCACGAACACGGCGAGCACAGCGGCTATTTTCGGTACGGCGATATGCAGCGCCGAAAGCGCGTTGGTGAGAGTTTCTGCGGTGTCGGAGATAGCAGCGGTCAATTTGTCGAAATACTCGCCGCCGAAAAGTCGGCTCAATCGGCGCAAAAACGCCGCCAGCAGCGCGATACCGCCGAGGGCGCGCGTATCGGCGAACGCGCCGAACATTATCGCCGAAAAGCGCGGTCTGAGCGGCACGGAGCGTATTTCGGGCAGAAACGGCAGCGGCTCGTTTTTGTAAAGGTAAAACGTTATTTTTCCGTTGACTGTGTAAACGGTTATCTTCTTCGCGGCGAATATCCGCAGCAGCGGAGAGCGCTCCGCCGTGACGCGGACGACGCTTTTCAGAGGCAGAACGCTTTTGCGGCGCAAGATAATTCCCTTTTCGAGAATTATTTTGTTCTCCTTAAATTCAAGCCGCACAAAGAGCTTTCGGAGAACATAATACATTAAGAAATTCATAATGATCCTTTGGAATGAGAGGTATTTGCGATGACGACAGGTTGTATAATTCTGGCGGGCGGCGCGGGTAAGCGCATGAAATCCGAGCGCCCCAAGGTGCTGTGTGAGGTTCTGAAAAAGCCGATGCTCGGCTGGGTCATGGACGCGGCGGAGAAATTCGAGTTTGATGAGACGGCGGTCATTACAGGATACAAAAGGGAGATGACTGAAGAGTATGTCAACAAGCGCGGCAAGATAATCTACACCTATTTTCAGCCCGAGCAGAAAGGCACGGGCGACGCGGTAAAACAGGCAAAGGAGTTCATCGAGGCTGCGGAGTGCATTTGCGTGCTTAACGGCGACGCTCCTTTTATCGACGCGGAGACGCTCCGCAAGTCGCTTGATGAGCACAAGAGCGCGGGTGCCGCTGTCACTGTCATTACGGCGGAAATCTCAGACCCGACGGGCTACGGCAGAATAATCCGCGACAAAAACGGAAAGTTCACCGCTATCCGCGAACAAAAGGATTGTTCCCCCGAGGAGACGGAAATATGCGAGGTCAACTCGGGAGCGTACTGGTTCAACTCGGACGGGCTGCTGAGGGCGCTGCCCCGTCTTACTGACAAGAACGCCTCGGGCGAGTTTTACCTCACCGACTGCGTGGAGCTTATTGGCGGCGCACAGGCGTTTAAGAGTGAAAATCCCGATATAGTGCTCGGCGCGAATACGCGCCAAAGCCTGCTGGAGCTTAACGAAAAGGCGCGGCAGAGCGTTATCGGCAAAATGCTTGACAGCGGCGTGAGCTTCGTCTCGACCGACGGCGTTATTATCGGTTCGGACGTGGAGATAGGCTGCGATACTACGGTGCTGCCGAATACCATGATACTCGGAAAGACCATTATCGGCAAGGGCTGCGAGATCGGCGCAAATTCCCATATCGAGGACTGCATTATCGGCGACAATGTTATTTTAAATAATGTGCAGGCGTATTCCTCGACGGTTGAGGACAACGTGAAGATTGGTCCGTTCGCGCAGCTGCGCCCCGGAACGACCATACGCAGGGGCGTGAAGATCGGAGATTTCGTGGAGATAAAGAACAGCGATATCGGCGAGAACACGGCTGTCGCTCACTTGACTTATCTCGGCGACAGCGACGTCGGGCGCGGGGTGAATTTCGGCTGCGGCTGCGTCACCGCGAACTACGACGGCGTGAATAAGTTCCGCACGGAGATAGGCTCAAACTCCTTTATCGGCTGCAACACAAATCTTATCGCTCCCGTGAAGATAGGTGAAAACGCGGCTACAGGCGCAGGCTCGACTATCACCCGAGACGTGCCGCCGAACTCGCTGGCGGTGGAGCGCAGTCAGACAAAGATTATCGAGAATTGGGATAAGAATTTCAAGAGGAAGAAAAAATAAGGCTTTTCGGGGGATAATTATTATGAAAGCACTTGTTGTCGTGGATTATCAGAATGATTTTGTGAACGGCTCGCTCGGATTTGCGGGCGCGGAACTGCTCGAGCCGATAATCGTCGGGAAAATCGAGGAATACCGAAAAAAGGGCGGACGGGTAATTTTTACACTTGACACCCACGGCGAGGATTATCTTGAGACCGCCGAGGGCAGAAAGCTCCCCGTGAAGCACTGTATTAAGAGCACGGAGGGTCACAAGCTCTACGGCAAGGTCGCGGAATGCGTTTGCGAGGACGATATAGTTATTACAAAGGGAACGTTCGGCTCATTGGAGCTTGCCGATCTCCTCAAGGATATGAACTTTAAGGAAGTGGAGCTTTGCGGTCTGGTAACGGACATCTGCGTGGTCTCCAACGCCGTGCTCGCAAAGGCGGCGCTGCCCGAGTGCCGCGTTATCGTGGACAGCGAGGCTTGCGCGTCGTTCGACAACGAAAAGCACAAGGCGGCGCTTGAAGTTATGAAGAGCGTGCAGATAGACGTGATATGACGCAAGGAACAAAAAATGACGGACGGAACTTTCAGAACGTGGGAAATGGTTACCGCGGCACTTGGCGGAGTTTTGTTATTATTCGCCATGTTTTATCAAGATCTGACCAACGGACACGTTACGGGGGGGTGGACCCGAAGCTGCTTATGATAGCGATTGCAGTGGCGGCGACAGGACTTTTCGCGAAGCCCGTCTGGCTGCTGGGCAACTGGCGCGAGATACGCACTTGGGAGCGCACGACGGCGTTTGTGCGGAAAAGCTACACCACGGGACGCGGACGAAGAACAAGATACCACATCTGCCTTGAATTTTACTCGAAGGACGGAAAAGCGCGCCACAAGGAGATAGAGGGCAGAACGATGTTCAAGACGGGCGACCGAAACGACATTATGTTCGCGGACGAGTATATGGACGCGCTGCTCTTTGTGCCGCAGGCATTTAAACAGGCGGTCGGCTCGGCGATAGCGGGCGTGCTTTTAGAGACAGTTTGTGTGATATGCCTGTTGGTGCTGTGATGTTCACGGTGTAATGCGAATACCGTGCGGAACGGCATACAGAAGGAGGGTGTAATGCATTGTAATTACCGCAATTTGCTTTGGTATGGTATTGCAGCAGGGTTCGGCGAGAACGCTCTGTTTTACCTCCTTGTTTTCTTTACGCCGTTGGAGTTTTCCGGAGCTGCGTTTTTTTCCGGTATATTTGCGATAATTTCTTGTCTGTTTTTGTCTGTTCCCGTTTGTGTTTTGTTAAGCCTGCCAAAATTGAAAAAATCGGGAATAGCTGTCGAGGCAAAGGTATTGTCAACGAGAATTGAGGGAGAAAATCAAAACAGCAAACGAAACAGAATGAGCATAAGCACCATACGTTTTGAAATTCGCGGTAAGACGTTTATCAAGAAACTGTACAACTTCACGATATTCCGATGTTGGACGCGAACGGGCGAAAATCTCAGTTTGTGTGTTGACCCGGGCGATACCGATAATTATCTGGTTATTCCGAGGGGGCGCGCTTTCGTGATTATTAACGCGGTTTTCGGAACGCTTTTTCAAGCGGCTGTTATCGCGGTGACAGCGTCGTCTTGCACTTGCAATAAATAAATTCCCGAAAGGAAGAAATAACTATGAACGAACAGAATTTCACAATGTTATGCGACTTTTATCAGCTAACCATGGGCAACGGCTACTTTAGGACAAAGCACGCCGACAGAACCGCGTATTTCGATATGTTTTTCCGCCGCGTTCCCGATAACGGCGGCTACGCAATATGCGCGGGGCTGGAGCAGGTTATCGAATATATTGAAAATCTGCGTTTCTCGGATAAGGACATTGATTATCTGCGCTCAAAGGGGATATTCTCGGAGGAGTTTCTGGAGTATCTGCGCAGGTTTAAATTCGAGGGGGATATTTTCGCGATACCCGAGGGCACGCCCGTTTTCCCGAACGAACCGCTTATTACGGTGCGCGCGCCCGCAATCCAGGCGCAGCTTATTGAGACGATGCTGCTGCTTCTGGTAAATCATCAGTCGCTTATCGCGACCAAGGCGAGCCGCATAGTCCGCGCGGCACAGGGGCGCGCAATCTCGGAATTCGGCTCGCGGAGAGCACAGGGCACGGCGGGCGCGATACTCGGCGCGAGAGCCGCGTATATCGGCGGCTGTTCGGGAACGGCGTGTGTGATGTCGGACGAGCTGTACGGTGTTCCCGCGACGGGAACTATGGCGCACAGCTGGGTACAGATGTTCGATTCCGAGTTGGAGGCGTTCGAGGAATACTGCCGCGTTTATCCGCACGGCGCGGTGCTGCTCGTCGACACCTACAATGTGCTGAAATCGGGCGTTCCCAACGCGATAAAGGCGTTCGACAATATTCTGAAACCCCTTGGCGCGAGACCCGTCGGCATACGGCTGGACTCCGGCGACATCGCGTATTTGTCGATAGAAGCGCGGAAAATGCTGGACGCGGCGGGGTATCCCGATTGTAAAATCGTCGCGTCAAACTCGCTTGACGAGCACATAATAACCGATTTGATAAACCAAGGCGCAAAAGTGGATTCGTTCGGCGTAGGCGAGCGGCTCATCACCGCAAGCTCCGAGCCCGTGTTCGGCGGGGTTTACAAGCTCTGTGCAACGGAGGAGAACAGCGTGATCATGCCGAAGATAAAGATCAGCGAAAACGTGGTCAAGATCACCAATCCGCATTACAAAAAGCTGTACAGAATATTCGACAATAAGACTGGCAAGGCGGCTGCCGATCTGTTGTGCGTTTACGACGAGACTGTTGACGAGAGCAAGCCGCTCGAGCTGTTTGACCCCGATTTCACATGGAAACGCAAAACAATGACCGATTTTACGGCAAAGGAACTGCAAGTTCCCGTGTTCTTAAACGGCAAACGCGTGTACAATTCGCCGAGTATCAAGGATATAAAGGCGTATTGCGCGGAGCAGCTCGGCACTATGTGGGAATCGGTGCTGCGGTTTGAAAATCCGCACACGTACTACGTTGACTTGTCGCAGAAGCTGTGGGATATCAAGCAAAAACTACTTTCCGACAAGGGGGAGCTATGACTCGGGAATATATTGAAGCGCAGTGCCGGAAGATAAGCACGAATTACAGCTCCTCGGGAGTGTGCAGATTTACGCGCGGCGGCGGAACGCTGTGCTTTATTGACACATCTCAGGAACAGAACGGCACGCGCGGGATAGCTTTTCTCCGCGATGAGATGACGGTGTTTTTCGGAAACGGCAGACCGTGCGAGATCGCCTATTCCGATATAAAGAATATGCAGATCATCAGCAGCTTTGAGGATTTTTTCGCGGACGAGTTGGCAGTCTCGGGAGAGGGCTTTGAGGTCAGGATAAGCGATTATTCGCTGGATAAATCCGAACTTAAGCGTTTTATTGAGGAGCTGTCCGTTGAAAGCAGGATCGCGGGCGAGCACAGGGCACAAGCCGAGGAATACGCGAAAATAATCGCGCAGAGGCTCTCGGAAAACGCGTTTCGAGAGGAGCATTCTCCGGAAACGCGCTTTGCGGAGCTGCCGGCTTCACAGTCCGAAACAGAAGCCAAAATATCGTTTGCCGAAGATCAGTCCGATAACGCGGAGGAGCTTGGCAAGGATGAAATGGACAATTGGGAATACACAGACGATTTTGGCAATATCGACGATTTTGACGAGTTCGTCCCAGAAAAGGGTGTTCCAGTAATAACGGAAAGCACAACGATCGAGATACCAGACGAAAAGACCGTTTCCATTCCTGAGGACTACAAGCCCGCGCCTATTCCCGAGGAGAAAATAAACTGGATAAGCGGCAGCTTTTTTGAGAAAAAGCATTCTGTTGCAGAGGAAACTCCGGCAATCGCGGTCACGGAGACTGTTTTGGAGGGCGTTCCGCTTGAAATAGATAAGGCGGAGGTTGTTGAAGAAACGGTCGTTTCCGAAAAAGACGATGCTCCGTTTGAAAAAATAGTTCTGTATTCGCGTGAAAACGAGGAAGCAAGACCCGAACCGCCGAAAGCCGTTAGAGCTACCGAAACGGAGGTTCACCAAGATAATGACAGGATAGAGCCGGATGGCGACGCGTTGGTGGAAATACAGAATATGTCGCGCGAGGAAACGCTGTCGTTTCTCGCGGAATCGCTTAACGAAATAAACGGCACCGAGGACGAACCGCGCGAAGAGCCTGTTGACAAGCAATCGGATGACACGGAAGAACCCGAGTTATCTGACATAGGCGCGGATCTTAAAACAATAAGCAAGATATTCGCGCCGCCCGAGGAAGAACCCGACGACGGCAAACTTTCAGTCGAGCCGATCTGGGGAGATATCTACATAAAGGCGAGCCGCAATCTGCGTGAGCTTATTGAGAATGGGCGGCTGTCAATGGATCAAATCGAAACGGAACTTAAAGACAAGCTGCTGAACTCGGCAAGGGCGTTCGCCGACATTACCGCGGACGAGGCAAGAGTGCCGAAGGTGCTTATGCCGAGAATTACGGAGCTGAGATCGGCAGCAAACGACATCGACCAATATTTCAAATCGGGTGAGGATATTGCGGAAAGAGCAATGTTTTTCATGATGTTTCAGATGCTGTCGTATGCCGACAGAATAGCGGAAACTCCCGAGACAAAGGAACGGCTGAACGACTTTTTCAGGCGGTTCGGTCCTGCGGGGATAACGCTTTCTATGCTGGATATGAGAGTATAAAATAAAGGAAAGGTAAAAAATTATGACACATGAACTGGTTCTGGTTATCGACTTCGGAGGGCAGTACAATCAGCTTATCGCGCGCCGCGTGCGCGAGCATAAGATCTACTGCGAGGTCATTTCGTACAAGACCCCGATAGAGGAGATACGCGCAAAAAATCCGAAAGGCATAATCTTCACGGGAGGACCCAATTCCGTTTATCTGGAGACCTCGCCGCGTATGAGCAAAGAAATATTCGAGCTGGGTGTGCCTATTCTGGGAATTTGCTACGGCGCGCAGTTTCTGGTATACGGTCTGGGCGGAGTTATCGGAGCAGCTAATGAAAATGCCGCCGCCGAGTTCGGCAGAACGGACTGCGAATTTGACAACAACTCGCTGCTGTTCGGCGGCTTAAAGAACAAATCTGTCGTATGGATGAGCCACAACGATTACATAGAAACGCTTCCCGAAGGTTTCCGTTCAGTAGGTCACAGCGACAAATGTCCGTACGGGGCTATCGAAAATCCCGAAAAGAAGTTTTACGGTACGCAGTTCCACCCTGAGGTAAATCATACCGAACAGGGCTTTGAAATGCTCGGAAACTTCCTCTACAAGGTGTGCGGCTGCGCGGGCGACTGGACTATGGAGGAATACGCGCAGACGGCTATCAGAGAAATTCGCGAAAAGGTTGGAGACGGCAAGGCTCTGCTCGCGCTTTCGGGCGGTGTGGACAGCTCGGTCGCGTGTAAACTGCTGGCGAACGCTATCGGCAGTCAACTCACCTGTATTTTTGTCGACCACGGTTTAATGCGCAAGAACGAGGGCGACGAGGTCGAGGCGGCGTTCGCGGACAGCGGCGTGAATTTCGTGCGCGTGAACGCGGGCGAGCGTTTTCTCGGCAAGCTCGCGGGCGTTGATGAACCCGAAAAGAAACGCAAAATTATAGGCGAGGAGTTTATCCGCGTATTTGAGGAAGAGGCTAAGAAGATCGGCAAGGTGGACTATCTTGTTCAAGGTACGATCTACCCCGACGTTATCGAGTCCGGGCTCGGCGACGCCGCCGTGATAAAATCTCATCACAACGTCGGCGGCCTGCCCGATTACGTTGATTTTAAGGAGATTATCGAGCCGCTGCGTCTGCTGTTCAAGGACGAGGTTCGCAAGCTCGGAACCGCTCTTGGGTTGGACGAAAAGCTGGTATGGCGGCAGCCGTTCCCGGGACCAGGACTGGCGATACGCATTATCAGCGATATTACTCCCGAAAGGGTGGCAACATTACAGGACGCGGACGCTATCTTCCGTGAGGAAATAGCCAACGCGGGGCTCGACCGCTCCATAAATCAGTACTTCGCCGTTCTCACCAATATGCGCTCCGTCGGCGTTATGGGCGACGGCAGAACTTACGATTATACCATTGCGCTCCGCGGCGTCACTACCTCCGATTTTATGACTGCGGATTTTTCGCGGATACCTTATGACGTGCTTGAGAAGGTTTCCGTGCGCATAGTTAATGAGGTCGCTAATATTAACCGCGTGGTTTATGATGTTACCTCTAAGCCGCCGGCTACTATTGAGTGGGAATGACCTTATAAGCCTAAAGTTTGGCTTAACAGCGCCGTTTGTTGAGGCTGCCGCCGCAAAATGGCAACGATTTGGCAACATTGGCAACGACTGTATTATCCTATGAATAAAAAGAGCTAACCGATTTGGTGTTCGGTTAGCTCTTTTTTTATTTGCGAGTTTTCATAAGCTCATCTATGAGCAGCTCGTTCAGCTTATCGGAAACTCCGACTTTGTGGAACATTCCCGAGGTATCGTGTTCGGGGAAGTTGTAACGCCAATCATCATAATCCTCTTTTGAGATTTCACCCTCGCGCCGCTTGGCTGCCTGTTGCGCCCAGAGCTGAAGCAGCTTGAACATCTGCGAAAATTCGCGCGTGTTTTGGTTCAGACGGATAACCAGTTCTCCGTCAATCTCGTCGATTTTCAGAGCGTACAAGTCCTCAAGCGCAAAGAGCGTGTGCATAACGCCGATATAGCTCTCAATATCGGGAATGTTCAGAGCGGCAGGAGAAACACCAAGAGCTTTAGCAAGGCTTTCCGTTAAGTCCTCTTTCGGAACGCGAGTGCCGCTTTCGTACTGCGCTATGCGAATGTCGGCGGTCTTTTCAGGAAATCCTGCCTGTATGCCGAGCCACTTCTGCGTCATTCCGCGCAGGTTTCTCATAAATCGTATTCTTTCGCCTATTGCCATAATCAAATCAACTCCTATCGTCATTGGTTATACCTATTATAACATAGACGTTATGGAGTTGTCAAGATAAATTTAGCAAAAAAGTTTAATTTTTTTATAAAAAACACTTGACAAAAGCTAAAATGTTTAGTATGATAGAAATAAACACTAAGCCGATATGCTTAATATAATTCTTTGAAAGGGGGTGAGTAAATGAATAACACGTTTCTCAAGGTTGAGGAAGTCGCTGAAATTCTCGGTGTTTCCAAGTCTTATGCCTATAAGGTCGTAAGACAGCTTAATGACGAGCTGAAAGAGAAAGGCTTTCTGGTGATTTCGGGCAGAGTAAACAAGGCTTATTTTATGGAGCGGGTCTATGCAGCGCCCGCGGAAAGGAAGGACTAAATGGCAATTTACAAGGACAGCAATGGAACTTGGCGCGCGGTTTACCGCTACACCGATTGGACGGGTGAGCGAAAACAGACGCAAAAACGAGGCTTCGCCACAAAGCGCGAGGCGCAGGCTTGGGAGCGTGAGCAGCTTAACAAGCTCACATCAGACCTCGATATGATGTTCGGGAGCTTTGTGGACGTTTACACCGAGGACATCAAGAAAAGGCTCAAAGAGAACACTTGGCACACTAAAGAGCATATTATCCGCACAAAAATTCTCCCTTATTTCAAAGACCGAAAAATCGGCGATATTCAAGCGAAAGATATAATTGCTTGGCAGAATGAAATAATGGGGCAGACCGACAAAAACGGCAAGCCGTATTCTCCCGTGTATTTAAAAACGGTACATAATCAAATGAGCGCGATTTTTAATCACGCTGTTAAGTTCTACGGATTGTCGGCAAATCCCGCCGCTAAAGCGGGGAATATGGGCAAGGAAAAAACTCGCGAAATGCTATTTTGGACGCAGGACGAGTATAAGAAATTTGCCGAGGCGGTAATGGATAAGCCGATGTCGTTTTACGCGTTTGAAATGCTCTATTGGTGCGGTATCAGAGAGGGTGAGCTGCTTGCGCTCACTCCCGCCGATTTCGATTTTGAGAAGATGACGGTTTCAATCACGAAGTCCTATCAGCGCATTAACGGGCGCGACATCATCACCGACCCCAAGACCGCAAAAAGCGTAAGGACAATCAAAATGCCCGACTTCCTCTCGGACGAGATACAGGACTTCATTGGGCAGATATACGGTATCAAGCCGAATGACAGGTTGTTTCAGATTACAAAACATTATCTGAAACACGAAATGGTGCGCGGCTCAAAGACGGCAGGGGTAAAGCGTATAAGAATTCACGATCTGAGGCATAGCGCAATCTCACTCTTGATTGAAATGGGATTTTCAGCAGTAGCGATAGCAGACAGGGTTGGTCACGAAAGCATTGACATCACCTATCGGTACGCTCACCTGTTCCCGTCAACGCAGAACGAAATGGCAGACAAATTAAGCAATTTGAGAAAGGAGAGCGAATAATATGTCAGCAAAAAATCTTGATAACAAAGGAAGATTTCGCGGAAAGATAGTATCGTTCCGTTGCTCCGAGGAAGAAAGCGCGCTGCTTGACGCGGCGGTTAAACTGTCGGGGTTTACCAAGCAGGACTACATCATCAGCAAGGTAACGAACCACGAGGTTGTTGTTCAGCCGAACACGCGAGTGTATAAGGCACTAAAGGACAAGCTCGAAGAAGTTCTTGCAGAGCTGAGAAGAATTGAAAGCGGCGGCGCGGTTGACAGCGATTTGCTTGAGGTGATACGGCTTATCAGCACCACGCTCGGCGATATGAAAGGAGATACCTAATGACAGAAAATGAAAAGACCGCCTTGAACTCATCTATTGGCGCAGATGAAAGGCAGTCCTTAAGTGACAATTCTATTATAGCACAATCCGACGAAAAAAGCAATACCGATTTTTACAAAATGATGGTAAGGCAGATGATAGACCCAACGTATCTTCCGACTATCTCAATGCCCGAACTCTACGAGAATGTGTATGACAGCAAGCCGCTGATCGTCGAGGGTCTGCTTTACGCAGGTACATATCTTTTTGTGGGAGCGCCGAAAGTCGGAAAAAGTTTCTTTATGCTCCAACTCGCCTACCACGTCAGCACGGGAATACCTTTATGGGAATATTCTGTGCGTAAAGGCTCGGTGCTGTACCTTGCGTTAGAGGACGATTACCACCGACTGCAAGAGCGACTATACCGAATGTTCGGAACGGACTGCGCTCTAGACTTGCATTTTTCGGTAACGGCTCGGCAGCTCGGCAAAGGACTGAACGAGCAGTTGCAAGGCTTTATAACCGAACATAAAGATACAAGGTTAATCATTATTGACACGCTCCAAAAGGTGCGCGAGATCGGCGGCGAGAGTTACAGCTACGGCTCGGATTACGACATAATCACGCAATTAAAGCAGTTTGCTGATAGCTATAAAATCTGCTTGCTGCTCGTTCATCATACCCGAAAGCAAAAGGCAGATGATGCCTTTGATATGATTTCGGGAACTAACGGATTACTTGGCGCGGCTGACGGAGCTTTTCTCTTATACAAACAGAAGCGCACTTCAAACAAGGCTGTGCTTGAAATATCCGGGCGCGATCAGCAAGACCAAAAGATAAACCTCGTGCGGAATGAGGAAAAGCTCTGTTGGGATTTTGAGAGCGCGGAAACCGAACTTTGGAAAGAACCGCCAGACCCGCTTTTAGAAGAAATCGCAGCGTTGATTACGGAAGACTGCCCCGAATGGAGCGGCACGGCAACCGAATTATCGGAAAGGCTACGCACGGATATTCCCGTGAATATGCTTACAAAGCGGCTTAACGTCTGTTCGGGTAAGCTGAAAAACAACTATGGAATAGAATATCGGAGCTGTCGCACACACGATAGTCGAAAAATTGAGTTTAGGCGATTGCAAAGCGATTTGTGACAGCTCGTGACGGCTGTGACAGCATAAACGAGAGTAGGCACGGTATCTGAATAACCGTCACAGCCGTCACGAACTGACGCGCCCGCATAAATAAAGACTTTGAAAGGAGTTTCTATGAAACAGATGATTATAACGATAGCGGCATTAACAGTAGGTGCGGGAGCTGCGCTCTTGTTCCTCTCACGCTCATCAGCTCGGCGAACACATAAACCTCGAATGACATTCAGAGAACTTTATGAAGATAATCTTTGCGATGGGGGTAATTTGTTCGACTAGGAGCGGGGATTGCAAAGGGGTGCTAACGCCCGTTGCCCCTCGGAGAGCGCCTGTACCTTTGATAGTGATTGTAGCGCAGCGGAGATTGCTGTCAAAGGTACTATGGCGTTACTTTCGGCACGAAAGTAAAAAGAGCGCGGCTAAGATGAAAGTTACCAAACGAAAGGAGATGATTGTTATGGCAAAGACGATTTCCCACTGTCAAGGCAAAGGCAGCCTCACGCATAACAGGCGAACGTTCAGCGCAAATAACGTTGACGTATCCCGCACGAAAGATAATGTGGTTTTCGTTGACCAACCTATCGAGCAAGCCTACGATGAAATCTTCGGCTCGGCGGTCGAGCGATATAACGCTAAACAGAAACGAGCCGACCGAAAAATAAAGACCAACTATTTTGAACACGCCTTTAACCGTAAATCGCCACCGCCTTATGTGGTGACTTCGGCGGACAAGAGAAAAAGTTTCTACGAGGATGTTGTGCAGATCGGAACTATGGACGATACGGGTGTTGGCTCTCTCGACGGACAAATAGCCGCTGAGTGTCTTAAAATATACGCACAGGGTTTTCAAGAGCGTAACCCGAATTTCCACGTTTTCTTTTCAGTCTTGCACTTGGACGAAAAAACTCCGCACCTGCACATCGACTACATTCCTGTAGGGCATTACAAGCAGGGAGTTGATACGCAGAATGGTCTGGCGCAAGCCCTCAAAGAAATGGGTTACGGTACAGGCAAGGACGCTATAAACCGCTGGAGATTGGCTGAACGCGCGGTTCTGGAGGAAATCTGCAAGGCGCACGGAATTGAGATCTCCGCTCCCGAAAAATCTCGCGGAAGTCTGACGGTCGAGCAGTACAAGGAGTACGCTGAACTGAAAGAAAAAACTGAGGAACAGCGGCAGGAAGTCAAGCACCTCGACAGCGAAATCGGCAGCAAGAACCTGATTTTGGAGTGGCGCGAACAAGCTATCGAGAATGCCGAAAACGAGCTTGAACAGCTTGGAACGGAGCTGCAAGAAAAGCGTGAGGGCGTAGAACAGCTTGAAACGGAGCTCACCGAAAAGAGTGCGGCTCTCTCGGAAACGTCATCAGCGCTTGCCGATAATCGGACGCTGTTGAAAGAGAGCGCTGAAAAGGTTTCTCAAATCAAGGACGTTGACAGCATTGAAACGGGTAAGACACTTATCGGCGGCAAGGTTACGGTATCACAGGAGGATTACGGTAAGTTGACAGAACTTGCCAAGAAACAGATAGCTGCCGAGAGCAAAGAGGATTTTCTGAAACGGCGGATTTCCACGCTTGAAACAGAGAACGGCAGTCTTTCAAAAGAAAAGGAACAGCTTACGGCGCAAGTGGCAGATCTGAAAAGAGAAAAAGCCGCAACTAACATTGAACTTGCAAAGGTGCGCTCGGAGCGGGATAATCTTCGGCGGCAGCTTGACAGGATTATGGAGTTTATCAAGAGTTTGGGGCTGGTGGAGAAGCTGCAAGCATTCCTAAATCCGAGAGCGCAGGGGCAGCATAGATGATGATAGGGCGGTACACCGAGAGAGTGCCGCCTGATATTTTCTTTTCAGACCTGTCTATTCTTGTAATAAACCTTGCAGATATGACAGCAACTTTGCCCTCTGCATTTCATCAAGACGCTTAAAGTCAAAGATAAGTTGTTTCTCGGTATCGGACAGACGGCTGTCGGAGATGTTTTGTTTGCTGTCGCTCATTTCAAGCAGGTAGTCTGTTGAAACGTGAAAATATGCAGCAATATTTTTGATAGTTTGAATATCGGGGTCTGTCTGCCCAAGCTCATATTTGCTTATGGTCGCTTGAGATACATTAAGTTCAAACGATAATCGCTGTTGACTTAAGTGTTTTGCCTCTCTAAGTTCTTTTATTCGTTGCATTTTCATCACCATTATTATTTTATAATTTTTTAGAATATATTTTATTCATATTAGTTGTAATATTTAATCGGTTATGTTATAATAGATATTACCAAATGGAATGGAGCGATAGTATGAGCACAATATGTTTTACGGGTCACAGAAACGTTAAAGAAACTCCCGAACTTAAAGAAAGGCTTACTAAACAACTTGAAACGCTGATTGGTGAGGGCGCGGAGATATTCTTGTCGGGAATGGCAAGGGGTTGGGATTTGATATGTGCAGCCGTTGTTCTTGAATTTCGTGAGCGTTACCCAAATATCAAGCTGCACTTAATTCTCCCCTGTCCTTCTGATGAACAAACAGCGGATTGGTGCGACAGTGACAAAGCGGAGTACAGCCGCATTTTTGACTTGGCAGACAGAGTGGAGATTTGCTCGGAGCATTACTTTGACGGTTGTATGAAAGTGCGTAATCAGCAGCTTGTGGACTTAGCGGACGTGTGCGTGTGCTATTTCAATGAAAGCAACAAAAGGAGCGGTACAGGACAGACGGTTAGAATGGCACGAAAGAGGGAGATTAAGATAATAAATGTCTTTGAACTTTGTGGGCATATTTAACACTTTTGCTTGACATTCTTTGTGCAAAATATATAATTTTGTTTAAAAGTCTTTACAAAATAATAAATAATTGATATAATAAAAATAATGTTATAATGGGGTAGGTATATGTTATGGCTGAAAGAAAACTGATAGTAATTCCTGAAGGAAAAATATGCGATTATGTTGACGGGAAATTTCGTTCTGATACGCCCGAAGAATATGTAAGACAAACTATTGAAAAGCGTCTTGTAAACGAACATAAGTATCAGCGCAGCCAAATTCATATTGAGTTTACTTTGAAACTCGGCTCTCGCAAGCCTCGTGCTGATATCGTAATATTTGGTAACAGTAGTGATGAACACACGCAAGAAAACATACGGCTTATTATAGAGTGTAAAAGAGAAACAGTTGATGCTCGCAACGCCAAAGACGGTATTGAACAGTTAAAATCATATATGTCAGCTTGTCCCAACTGTGAGTGGGGTATGTGGACTAATGGAAAACAGAAAGAGGTTTTTCGCAAATATATTAGTGAAAATGGCTCTATTCGCTTTATGGAATATAACGATATTCCTTCTGCTGATGGTAATCTTGACGATATTAACCGTCCATCAAGAACGTCGTTAAAGAATGCGTCGGGCGATAATCTGTTGTTTGTATTCAAGACCTGTCACAATCACATCTATGTTAATGACGGTTTGCAAAAACAACCTGCTTTTTTCGAGTTGTTAAAGGTCATTTTTTGTAAAATTGAAGATGAGCGTAACATCCCAGCTCCGCTTGATTTTTACACTACGTCTGACGAGCGCTCTAATCCTGACGGTCAACTTACCGTGCAAAAACGAATTTCAAAAATTTTTGAGCGCGTTAAGAAGAAGCACGGCAAGATATTTGATGCAAACGAAGAAATCAAGTTGAAACCCCGCAGCCTTGCTTACATTGTGAGCGAATTGCAAAAATATAGCCTACTTAATACTAATATTGACATAAAGGGCAAAGCTTATGAAGAGATAGTCGGTGCTAACCTTCGCGGCGATAGAGGAGAATTTTTCACGCCAAGAAATGTAATGAAAATGGTTGTAGAAATGATTAACCCGAAAATCGGAGAGCGGGTTTTAGATAGTTCTTGCGGCACGGGTGGCTTTTTGGTTACTGCTATGACACATACAATAACTCAATTGGAGCAAGAGTATACAAAGCAAATGGGCAACCCAAGAATAGAATGGGATAGCAATACTGTTCTTACATTTAACGACAAAATTTCTGAGCTGGCAAGGGAGAATTTCTTCGGGTTTGACATAAATCCCGACCTTGTAAAAGCCACAAAAATGAATATGGTAATGAATAATGACGGTAGCGGGAATATTCTACAAATAAATTCTCTTTTACCACCACACGAATGGTCAGATAATTTTCGTACAAAACTTGCAGATGCGCTGGGTATTCAAAAAAGTGCAATTCGTAACCACACCACAATAGCTTTTTTTGACATTATTGTCACAAATCCTCCGTTCGGAAGTAAAATCCCGATCAAGGATAAGAACATTCTCGAACAGTATGAGCTTGCCCATACTTGGTCGCTGGACAAGAAAACAGGTGTTTGGACAATGACGGATAGACTACAATCATCTGTTCCTCCTGAAATACTTTTTATTGAACGCTGCACACAATTCCTTGTTCCAAATGGAAGAATGGGTATCGTTTTGCCTGACTCAATTCTTGGCTCTCCGGGGCTTGGTTATATACGTGAATGGCTTATTCAAAATCATCGTATTATTGCAAGCATTGATCTACACGCCGATACTTTTCAGCCAAGGAATGGTACACAAACCTCGGTGCTGATATTGCAAAAGAAAACGCAGGAACAGAAAGACAAAGAAGAAAAAAGCGGCACTATGTACGATTATAACATATTTATGGCTATGGTTGAAAAGGTAGGTCACGACAAGCGTGGCAATCCTTTATTTAAGCGCGATAAAGAGGGAAACGAGATACTTGTGCCTGAAAAGGATAATGTTTATGTTATGGAGCCCACAGCAGACGGCGATATGACAGTAGCTCACGAACATCAGACAAAGGTTGACGATGACCAGACCCCCGATGTTCCAAAGATATTTATGGAGTGGAAAAGGCAGGAGGGTTTGTCGTGGTAAGCAACCTTGCAAGCGCCGTTGATAACAATGGTTACAATCAAATAAAAATAGCTGAAGCACCTGTAAAGTGGTGTTCTGTTTCGTTGTCTGAAATTGTTTCAAGAGGAAAGCGACTTGAAGCTAGTGTTTTTGATGTCGAGGCTAAACAGGCTCACGAAGTTATACAGCAAAATAAATTTGGGTGTATTCAATTGTTAGGCGAAAATGGAACAATTAAAAGCGCCTATTATCCAGGACGTTTTAAACGAATATATTGTAATAAATATAATGGTGAGCCTTTCTTTTTACCTTCACAAATGGCAGATATTAACCCTAAACCTGAAAAATGGATATCAAAATTAACTAAATGTGATATATCAGAGTTGCGCTTAAAAGAAAACACCTTACTTCTTACTCGCTCAGGTACAATTGGCACAATTGCACTTGTTTCAAAAGCAATATACGGAACTGTATTTTCTGATGATGTAATACGTGTTACATTTAAAGAAGTAATTGATTTGGGATATACATATACATTTTTGAAATCAAAAATTGGGAACAAAGTTTTGACAACCAACGGTTATGGTTCTGTTATTACCCATTTAGAACCTGAACATTTAATGAATGTTGCTATCCCCAATGCTCCTACGAAAATCAAGGAAAAAATTCACAATTTGATAATGCAATCTTATGAACTGCGTGATGAGTCAAACGATTTAATTGATGAGGCAACAAAGCTGTTGGTTGAAGAACTTCACCTTCCCGATATAAGCGAATTTGAAAATAATGTTGCTCCTGTTGAAACATTTAATGTTAAACTTAGCAATATAAATGGCAGAATTGACGCGTCCTATCACGTGCCTATTGTAGATGCAATTACGGCTCATCTGCATAAATATGCCGCTGAGGTTACTACTGTTGGTGATAAGCGAATTAGCAGCGGCATTATATTGCCGGGAAGATTTAAGCGCGTATATGTTGGTGAAGAATATGGTCGTGTTTTTATTGGTGGAAAGCAAATAAGTGAACTTGACCCTATAAACAAAAAATACCTTTCTATGGTTCATCACAAGAACAGGATTGCAGACCAACTGGAACTTCACGAAAATATGACGCTAATAACTTGCAGCGGAACAATAGGTAAAGTTGCATTTGTGGGAAAACATTGGGAAAATTGGACGGCAAATCAACATATAATTCGTGTAATTCCTGCCAATGAGGAAATTGCGGGTTATCTAAATATTTTCCTTGCCTCGGATTATGGACATCAATTGATAGTTCGATATACATACGGCTCTGTTGTGGATGAAATTGATGATTATCACGTAAGCCGAGTGGCTATACCGCTACTTAAAAATAAAGAAATACAAGATAAAATTAACTCTTTGGCATTATCGGCTAATAAAAAACGCTATGAGGCATATAAACTCGAACAGCAGGCATTGATGATAATGGATAATGAGGTTATATATGCAAAATAAGTTTAGGCTTGTTTTTTGAGAGGAGCGTTTAATATAGCAAGCTGTGGCAACATTTTGGCAACAAAAAATCGGATAGTCCGTAATTTATAGATAATACAAATAATGTAAATACCACAAGCTAAATTGCTTATACAAATCTGTTTAAGATTTGTTTATCGGGAGCGAGTGGGAATGACGTGAATTTATCCAGGCCGCATAACAGAGCCGTTTGTTGGGGCTGAAGCTCAAAAATGATAGCAGATTGATAGCACCTTAAATCTTGCATTTTGATTTTGTCAATATCACTTGACACAATTTTTTCAAAAAACTCTTGTTTTT
>CAMNXF010000022.1 GCA_946567425.1 uncultured Clostridia bacterium
CCGCTAAGCGTTTGTGTTTCCACGGCTTATTTCTATTTCCCAGGTAGTCATAGAACGCTTGCCGCGACACTTTTAACGCTTCACAATAAAAGCTGATCTTTCCTTTGACCACGCCGTCTCCTGTCTTTTTCGCTATGATCTTCAATCGTTCGTTTTTCCCGACTTCCGACGGCTCGCCGGAAATGCAAGCATTACCTCGAAAAAAGCCGACGCTTCCTCCAAAAATTCATTGTGCTGTTGAGGACTATCACAAAATGGCAAGAAAATTTACCAAATCCAGTTCGTGCTTCCATCGCTTATTCCTGTTTTTCAGGCAGTCATAAAATCCCTGTCTCGATACCTTTAATGCCCCACAATACAAGCTGATTTTTCCCTTTACCCCGCCGTCTTCCGTCTTTTTGGCTATGAACTTTAATCGTCCGTTTTTCCCGACTTCCAACGGCTCGCCGCGAAAAAAGCTGACACCTCCTCCAAGAACTCGTTCAATTCGTTGAGCCGCTTGATCTCCTTATCACGCGCCTTTAACTGCTTGCGCAGCTCCTCGCACTCGGCAACAAGTGTCAGCGTTTCAGGCGTTTGTTCGCCCTTTCCAATATCTAATCTGCCATTCTTTGCTTTATGAACCCATCCGCTCAGCGTGTTTACCGGTATCCCCAACTTCTCCGCTGCGCTCTTTGTTCCTTTCGCTAACTTTACTGCTTGTACCTTGTACTCTTTGTCGTAGCTTCTTGTTTTTCTCATCTTTGAAACCTTCCTTTTCTTTTATTATATTTCTTCGTGGGCTTAGTGTCAAGTTTTATTATACAACATCAAAACGTATGACCCACCTCAAACTTTCGATAAAGAACGGTAGAAAACACATGAAAAAATACGGTTCTGTTTGCAGAAAACCGCTTACCGACCCCAATGCGGCGATTTGCGACAAGTGCGGCAAGTCCACAACGCTCGTTGATTTTTTCAACAAATCAGCGAGCGACAACATCTTGTCTTCAAGGGAAAAAACGCTGCTTGAAGTCATCGGGATATTTACAGTTGTAGCGTGTGCGTTTTCAATATGTGAGTGTCTGCTGATCAACGGAATTTTTGCCAATCAGATAAAACAGCTTCAATATCAGATTGAAATAGGCTGGCTCGAAAATTCTCCCGAAAATCTAGCCCAAATAGGGGCATATTTGGCTGCGGCGAATGTCTTCAAAATAATAACTATTATCATTATAATCGAGCAGCTTGCCACGGTTGTTCTGGGTACTATGGCCGCTCTTAAAAAAGCGGGAGCGGTGCGCGCCGCGCAGGTTATTTGATGGACTTACAGGTTTCTGCGAAGATATTAACGCGGCGTTTCTAAAGTCACAAATTCAGCGTTGTATCATTCATCAGATACGCTCATCGACCCGATATGTGAGCTACAAAGATATCAAATCTTTGATAAACGATTTGAAGAAAATTTATCAAATTATAAACGAGGAAGAGGCGCTGAACACGCTGCTCGAATTTTAAAAAAATGGCAGCATACCTATCCGAGCTGCATTAAAAGTTGGGAGCAGAATTGGGATATCCTGTCCACTTTTTTCGCATATCCCGCCGAGGTTTGGAAGATAATATATACGACAAATATTATCGAGGGTTTGAACCGACAATTCCGCAAGATCACAAAAAACAAGCCGTCATTTACCAATAATGACAGCTTGCAAAATATTTTGTACCTTGCGTCAAAGAGCATCGTTGCGCATTGGAGCGTAATGTGTTGAAATTGGGACTTGGTTTCCAACCAAGTTTCGATAATGTTTGCGGACAGAGAACCCGCATAAATCGGAATTTCTCTCTTTAATTTTTTCCCGAGGGGTACAAGCTCTTGTGCGCCAAAAGCCCCCGCTTTCACGGGCATTTTACATTGATTTAAAAAGGCTCAACAGAGACCAATTCGCCGTCGATAAAACTGCTCATTAGCATATCGCAGAACATTGAAATATTCGTCACAGTGGCCTTTACCCTTGTTGATGAACCATCGGCAGAAATTCCGCTTATGTCCGTACCCTTGTTGATATTGCCGAGCCGAATTGTCGGATATTCGGTCGCATATGTGAAATCCTTGACGGACCACTGCCACACGGCAGTATTTATCGTGTCGGTATCGCGGTCAACGTGGAAATTCATCAGCGGCAGCAAAAGGCTATCCTTGTCGGGAACGAACAGCACCTCGCCCTCGTCTACACCGTACTCGCTCACGACAACACGCATATAGCCCGTCATCGTTACCGTGCCGTCAAATTCCACGTCGCACCTCCGCAGCATACCCGCAAAGCTCATTCCCTCCGCCTTTATCTGCTCCTCGGTGAGCACGCCCTCCTTGTCCTCGAAGCCCACCCGCGAGAACGTTGTCGAGGCGCTTTTCACCGTTAGCTCCCCGAATTTGTCGCCGACCTTGAAACGGCGATATTCCGCGTCGGTATATTCGGGCAGACCGTCGAATATGAACTTTTCGGAATCGTACTTATCGGTGTTGTCAACGCTGTTCAGACTTATAGACGGTTCGGCGAGATACGCAAAACCGCCGCATTGTATCTCGTACCATTTGGTGTCCTCAAGCTCCTCCGCGGATAACGCGTGTCCGTCTTTGTCGGTTATCGCGGTAACGTCCGCGAAAGTGATCTGCATATTATCCGCTCCGTACAGCGTAAACGGAAGCGGTTCGTTGTTGACCGTACTGTCCGAAGCTTGCAGCGAAGCAGATTCCGTCGTTGAAACAGTCGAATCCGTTGAAGCTGTCGAGTTTGTAGAAGCTGAGTAGTCCGAAGCGCTTGGCGTTCTGCCGTTCGCACACCCCGTAAGCATTGCCGCGGCGGCAATGGTAATTATTGCCAAAAAATTTTTCATTGTACATTCTCCTTTGGTTTTTGTGAACGATCCGCCGTTCCGTATATAATACCCGATCAAAGGAGAAAATGCTGCAAAATTTTTATTACTCCGGAATAACCGCAAGTTCCGCAATGCTTGCGGAAAAATGCTCCATCATTCCAATACCGCATGTGAGCGAAATGTTGTCGAGCGTAATGTCCACCTTGACAAAGCTACCGTCATCGGGGATATCCGAAAGATCAACAGCAGCGTCCGCCGCGTTCCCGAGTAAAATTCGTCCGTATTCGTTCTCCCAGACAAGCCCGTTATACGAGTAGATTCGCTGCATATGAACGATACCGATATCTGGGTCAAAACGGTAGCCCATAACGGGTAGCATACATTCGCAGTCGCTTGGCACAAAGACAATGTCACCGCCCATAAGCCCGTAATCGTCCTCCGCCGCAACGCTTATGTAGCCGGTCAGAGCGATCTGTCCACTGAAGCTTGCCGAGCCGCCCATAAAGTATATCTCGGGTATCCCGAGCTCTGAGCCGAACTTGACCGAACCGTCGCCGAGAGTGTACTCCATGCTGTCGTTGCCGCGCGCGAAGTTGACCTGTGCCTCGGTGAGCGTCAGCCCGCAGAACGTCTCGCCGACCGATACGCGCCTGTAGTCCTTTTGCGACGACTCGGAAACATCCGTAAAGCGCATCTGTTCGCTGTCGAAAACATCACCGTTGTCGAAATTGGTGCGGCATATCCCGCTCGGCTCGGCGAGGTAGATAAATCCGTCGCACAGCACGCCCGAGAAATTATCCTCGGAGAACGTCTCGGCAGAACCGTCCGTGCCGTCATTGGTGAAGATCGTGCCCAACTCGGAGCGCAATATCGCGTTGCCGTCAGGACCGATCAGAAACGTAGCGTCCGTGCCGCCGCTCTCCTCGGAAGTCCCGCTGTCCTCGGTGCTTGATCTGTCGGAGCTGTCCGAAACGTCAAAGCTGCTCTTGGAGCTAGACGAGCTTTCGGACGATACGCCGCCGTCGCTGCTTGTGCTGTTCTGCACAGAAACTTCGGAGCTTATCCCGATCTGACTGCCGCCGCTGTTCTCCTCCTTGGAGCAGCCCGTGAGAGCCGCCGCTAGAATTACCGCTAAAATGATTTGGTATTTTTTCATAAAATTCTCCTATCGTTTTTGTTATGGTTAACATTAGGTTAAACAACATCTTTTTGTTTGAAATTTTAACCCGTTGTATTAACACAAAATATCCAAAAGATCTATTTTATTTTTGTGATTTTTGTCACTTTTTTAATCTTTTTTCGTGAAACAGGTAATCTTTGATACAAAGCTACAAAAATACACAAAAAAGCCACTAATATTTTGTTGAAAAAGTAACTTTACAAATAGCAAATAATAACTTAAAATATAATAAAAGAAACAAATTGCCCACATGCTGAAAGGATTTTCGCACAATGACCAAGAAATCTGTTACAATGAGTGACGTCGCGAAAGCAATGAACGTCAGCACCGTTACCGTTTCAAAGGCGCTCGGCGACCGCGAGGGTGTTTCCGATGCGCTCCGCGAGCGTATCAAGCAAAAAGCTACCGAAATGGGATACCGTATCCACACGGGCGGTCACGCGCAAAAGGACGGATTAACCTACAATATCGGCATTATCGTCGCAAAGCATTTTATCAGCGAGCCGTCCGCCTTTTATTGGATAATGTACAAATATCTCGTGGAGCTGCTCCAGCGCCAGAATTATTACGGTATGCTCGAGGTCGTCGAGGACGGAACGGACGGCTCGTGCGAAATACCGAATTCGGTGCGCGACCGCAAGATCGACGGACTTATTCTGCTCGGGCAGTTCTCTGACAGATATATCGATAAGCTGATGTCGTTCTATGTCCCAACGGTTTTTCTCGACTTTTACGGAAGCCGCGACGACGCGGACACTGTACTGTCCGATAACTTTTACGGCTCGTATTTACTCACCTCGCACCTTATCTCATACGGACACCGCAGGATTGGCTTTCTTGGAAGCATTGGCAGCACGTCAAGCATTCAGGACAGGTATCTCGGGTACTACAAGGCGCTGCTCGAAAACCGCCTTACGCTGCGTCAGGATTGGATAATCGGCGACCGCACACCCGATGGTGAGATACATAAAGCGTTTGTTCTGCCAAAGGAGCTTCCGAGTGCGTTTGTCTGCAACTGCGACGAAAGCGCGTTCAGGCTCGTAAACCAACTCCAAAACTCGGGCTATAAAATACCCGACGATATTTCGATAGCGGGCTACGACAATCATGTATACTCAACGATGTGCCAGCCGCATCTCACCACAATGGACGTCAACAGTCAGCAAATGGCGGCGGAGGCTGTGGAGATAGTTCTCCACAAGATACGCGATGGCAGCTATAAGCGCGGCAGAACTCTCGTCATGGGCAAGCTGATCCGCCGTGACAGCGTAAGAGATCTGCGCATTACAAATGAATAATCCGAGCGACGGCTCTCCCTGTAAGGAAGAGCCGCCATTTTTCTTTACTTGTTCTTCTCCATACGCTTAAGCGCAAGTTCAATAGCCATGATCGAGTCATTCACGTCGGTGATGTTCTCGACTGCCGTCTCAAGAGGGCACGGACCATCCTTGGTTTCATTGAGGATAGCAGGAACGATAGTGTCCGCGTTTACGGTCACATTATTTTCCTCCAGCAGCGCCTTTGCGGGCTCGCTGATTACTTCGGCATATATCTCGCGCACTCCCAGAATGATGTGCAGAAATGCCGCAGCCTTGCCGACCACCTTATCGCAAAGCCGCCATCCGGAATATTTATTTCCGCTGTAAAGCCAGTCCAACAGCGGCCTTACGCCCGCTTCCTTGCTCTTGAAGGATATTCCGTTCAGCGTGATAACACAGGTATAGCCTTCAAATATCATAAGTTCCTTTGCACTTTCAAGATCTCCGTGCATAATTATTCCCCCTTATTTTGTAAATTTATACGCCCAGCATTTTATTGAAGTCGGCGAATGTTTCCGAGATCTTTATCTGCTGCGGGCAGACCGCTTCGCAGCTTCGACAGCCCAAACACGCCGAGGGCTGCTTTTCCCGAGGAATAGCCTCCAATGCCATTGGCGCGATAAATCCGCCGTCCGTCAGCTTGTGCTCGTTGTAAAGCTCCAGCAGACCCGGAATATCAAGACCCTGCGAACAATGAGCAGTGCAGTAGTGACAAGCGGTACACGGAACCGTGCCCTTGCCGATCATATCTGCCGCAATAGCCGCGAGCGCCGCATTTTCCTTGTCGGAAAGCGGTTTCATTTCCTCGTAAACCGCGATGTTCTCTTTAAGCTGCTCAAAATTTGACATACCCGAAAGCGTCATCTTGACCTCGGGTACAGACTGCAAAAATCTGAACGCCCATTCCGCAGCCGACGCGTCGGGCCGTATTTTTTTCAGAACGTCCATATACTTTTCGTCGAGATTTGCGAGCTTGCCGCCGCGTACAGGCTCCATTACCCATATCGGAATATTGTGACTGCTGTACAGCTTTATTTTGCCCCTTGCGTTCTGAAAAGTCCAATCTAGCCAGTTCACCTGTAACTGTCCGAACTCCATATACTCGCCGTACTTGTTGATAAACTTCTCCAGAACGGGCATTTCGCCGTGCGCGGAAAAGCCGAGGTGACGTATTCTGCCGTTCTTTTTCTGCTCCATAAGGTATTCAAATATCCCGTACTTCGGGTCGAGATACTGTTCAATGTTCATCTCACATACATTGTGGAACAGATAGAAATCGAAATATTCCACCTTACATTTTACCAACTGTCTCTCAAATATCTCCTTTACCTTGTCCATATTTGAAAGATCATATCCCGGGAACTTGTCTGCGAGATAAAAGCTATCGCGCGAATAATTTTTCAGCACCTCGCCAATCGCCAACTCCGAGTTTCCCGAGTGATATCCCCATGCGGTATCAAAATAGTTGATGCCGTGTTTTATTGCATAGTCCGCCATTTCGGCGGCTTTTTCCATATCAACGCGGCTGTCGTCACCGTCGACAAGCGGCAGACGCATACAGCCCAGACCCAGCGCGGAAAGCTTTTCACCGTGAAAATCATTGTATATCATTTTCAACAACTCCTTTTATGCTCTTTTACGCCTTGGAATAGAGTTTGCCCGTTCTTTTGTAATCGCTTACATACGCGGCTCCCACGCAGCTGCTCCTCGAACGGGAGGCAAGAACCTTGCGCGCGGTCGGCGAGGACATCACCTGCGCGACCGTCATTTTGCCGTCGCCGGGAGTTTTCTTGTACTTCGCCTTTTTAGCCGCAGCTTTTCTCGCGGCGAGGGTGCGTTTTCTCTTTGCTTCAAGTTTGCGTTTTTCGGCAAGCTTTTTCTCGCGTTCGTTCCGCTTGGCCTTTGCCAGATCGCGGTCGAACTTATTGCACTCCGCGACAGTTGGCAAGCGTTTGTAATTCGCGCTTGAGGTGAACGAATGTATTTCACGGTCGAGCGCTGCGTTCAGCCCAGCGACCGCTGAGCCGTCCGAACCGTTCTTGATCGCCTTTTTATACGCTGACAGCGCCGAAAGAGCGTTCGACAGCCGCATTGCGGTAACGTCGTCCTTGGTGCGGCAGGCGCTCAACGAGCAGCGGAAGCTCCTCCGCGCGCTTTCGGTAGTTTGGAAAACAGAATATGTGTCGGGGTCTTTAGCGGCGAGGTATTGCTGTTCGCTCGGCGTGAGCGTCTGTCCCGAGCGCATTTTCGCCTTGATAGAGCCGAGCCTTTTGTCATTAGACCTATCATATTTCTCCTGAGAGAACATATTGTCGATTTTTTCCGTTTGTTCCTTTATCAACTCGGAGATAGATTTGCCCTCGTTCTTGTTTTGAGGATCATCTGAGGAAACAGACTCTGTTTTGTCGGCAAAATTTCCATCGGCTTTGTCGGCAATGTTCTGATTATTCTGCTCCGCTTTTTCGGCAAGCGCGGCAAGCTTTTCGGATAGCTCGTTGGCAGTTACCGTTCCGGCAAACCTTTCTTCTCTTGCGGCTCTCGCAGCGGCATGAGCCCTCGCCGAAAAAGCGGCGGTATCCTTGTACCCCTTTGAACAGCCATTCTGCAGCGTTTCACGAGCAACGCCCGTGGTTTTAAGCGAACGGACATAAGCGTTTACGGAGCCTACGGTTGAAATGTCCAAACAAATCACCTCCCATATAATTATAGTATACGTTTAAATAATCGGCAGGGCACCGTGAAATCTTTAGCCATGGCCGTTAATTTTGTAAAAAAACCACAAACAAATACAGCATATTGTACAAATTTCACAAGCAAACACGTCCGATAGCGTTTAGGGGTAAAACCGCCGCAGCGTAATAAACTGCGGCGGCTGAAAATTATTTATAAATATTTTTTGAGGGTCTCCGCCTTGTCGGTTCTTTCCCAAGCGACGTTCAAGTCCTCACGCCCCATGTGACCGTATGCCGCGACCTGCTTATACTGCGGCTTACGGAGATCCAGAGCCTTGATTATAGCGGACGGACGGAGATCGAACTCCTTTGTTACCGCCTCGGCGATCTTCTCGTCGGCTATCTTGCCCGTGCCGAACGTGTCGACCATTACAGAAACCGGGTGCGCAACTCCGATAGCGTAAGCGAGCTGAATTTCCGCTCTCTCGGCAAGCCCCGCCGCAACGATATTTTTGGCAACGTAGCGCGCCATATATGCCGCGGAACGGTCTACCTTTGTCGGATCCTTGCCAGAGAACGCGCCGCCGCCGTGACGGGAATATCCGCCGTATGTATCCACGATAATCTTACGCCCCGTAAGACCACTGTCGCCCATAGGACCGCCGACCACAAAGCGTCCGGTGGGATTAACGAAATACTTTGTGTTTTCGTCAAGCAACTCGGCGGGAATGGTGGTCTTGATTACCTTTTCGATAATGTCCGCCCGGATTTGTTCAAGCGTCGCTTCCGCCTTGTGCTGCGAGGATACGACAACCGTATCGACGCGCACGGGCTTGTTGCCGTCATATTCGACTGTCACCTGAGTTTTCCCGTCGGGGAGCAGATAAGGGAGCGTGCCGTTCTTGCGCACCTCGGTGAGCTTGTGAGCAAGCTTGTGAGCAAGACTGATCGGCATGGGCATAAGCTCGGGGGTCTCGGAACAAGCAAAGCCGAACATCATTCCCTGATCGCCTGCTCCCGTGTCGTTCTCGTTCTGCTCACGCCCCTCAAGCGCGTTATTTACACCCATCGCAATATCGGGCGACTGTTTGTCGAGAATTGTGTAGACCGCACAAGTATCGGCGTCAAAGCCGTATTCGCTCGACGTATATCCGATCTCGCGGACTGTCTCGCGGACTATCGACGGAATGTCGATATTGGCGGTTGTGGTAATTTCTCCCATAACCGTGACCATACCCGTAGTCGTGGTGGTCTCACAAGCGACGCGCCCCATGGAGTCCTGCGCCAGAATCGCGTCCAGCACCGCGTCGGAAATATTGTCGCAGATCTTGTCAGGGTGACCTTCCGTAACGCTCTCGGAGGTGAAAAGTTTCTTTGTGTTCATAGCCAAGCCTTCCTTATGTAAATATACAACAAAATGCTCGCTTCGGTTAAGGAGCGAGCAGCAAGATTTTCCGTTCACTCCTTATCTCTCGGTAAAGTTAAACTTCCCGCAGGATGTAGCACCTTTTCGGTAAAAATCACCAATAGGTTGCCGGGCTTCATAGGGACCAGTCCCCCGGCGTTTCCGCCTGAAGCCGCTCTTGATAAGGCATTTTGCAGGGAGCACTATCTGCTCCTGTACAAAGTATAGCATATAATGACATACTTGTCAATAGCTTTTCGACAAAAAAATATTTTTATTTTCCCCCTTGACAATTCGAGTGAAATATGGTAAAATAATTAAGTAAATATTTTAAATGCGTTGAAGGGAAAAAAGTCCGTAAAATGTTTTTTCAGAGAGCCGTTGTGCGGTGCGAAACGGTAATGCCTTGCGGATACAGCTCCTCCCTGAGCAAAGTGAATGAACAGCGGCTTTCGGCTGTGCCAAGTAATTTGCTTCGGGTTCTCCCGTTACAGAGAAGTGCGTTGATTGACGCATACGAGCGGGCGGCGCTGCGAAACGCCGTCAACGAGAGTGGTACCGTGGAGTGTTGGCTTCATCTCTTGTCCTTTGTGGACTTGAAATGAGGTCTTTTTTATTGCACAAATCATTTACAATGTGAGGTGTATATGAAGATACTCGGAGTGATCATCGGCATATTGGGGCTATACGTTTGCGTGATGAACTACGTCAGCGTCGATGTCAGCCTTTACAACAAAAGGCACGGTATCGACAGGTTTGTGTCGCCGATACCGCTGGTTTCCGGGATAATGATGCTCGCGGCCGCGTTCATATTGCTCCCCGTGAATATCCGAGCGCTCGGCTTCCTTGCGTTCCTGCTCGACCACACCTATCCGCTGCTGGTGTACTCGATAATAGAAACGCGGTTTTTCACTCGCAATCCCAAAGAAAAAAGTAAACTATATTCAGGAGGAAACAAAATGAAATTTGCAGATAAGTATCAAAGACGTTATTTTATGCCGCCGTACCCCTGTCTCGACTGGGCGAAAAAGGAGTACGTCGACAAGCCGCCGATATGGTGCTCCGTCGACCTGCGTGACGGCAATCAGGCGCTGATAATTCCGATGAGTCTGGAGGAAAAGCTGGAGTTCTGGAAATATCTGGTGGACGTGGGCTTCAAGGAGATCGAGATCGGCTTTCCCGCCGCGTCCGACACCGAGTACGAGTTCTGCCGCGCGCTTATCGAGCGCGATCTGATACCAGACGACGTTGCCGTTCAGGTGCTTACGCAGTCGCGCGAGCACATCATCAAGAAAACGTTCGAGGCGCTCGAGGGCTGCAAAAACGCAATAGTTCACCTGTACAACTCTACATCTGTGGCTCAGCGTGAGCAAGTGTTCCGCAAGAGCAAGGAGGAAATCGTTGAAATAGCGGTAAGCGGCGCTAAGATGATGAACGAATACAGAGCGAATACCAAGGGAAATTTCCGTTTTGAGTACTCGCCCGAGAGCTTCACGGGAACCGAGCCGGAATTTGCCGCGGAGATATGCAACGCGGTCATCGACGTTTGGAAGCCGACCGCCAATAACAAGGTCATTATAAATCTCCCCGTAACGGTCGCGGAGAGTATGTCGCACGTTTACGCGCAGCAGATCGAGTATATGTGCAAGGAGCTGCACGACCGCGAGAACGTTATCCTGTCGCTGCACCCGCACAACGACCGGGGCTGCGCCGTCGCGGACACAGAAATGGGTCTGCTTGCAGGCGCGGACCGCGTTGAGGGCACGCTGTTCGGCAACGGCGAACGCACGGGCAACGTTGACATAGTCACGCTTGCGCTGAATATGTACACTCACGGTGTAGAGCCCAACCTCGATCTCACCGACCTTCCTGAACTAACCGAGGTTTACGAGCGTTTGACGAGAATGCACGTTTACGAGCGTATGCCGTACAGCGGAAAGCTGGTGTTCGCAGCGTTCTCGGGATCGCACCAGGACGCTATCGCAAAGGGCATGAAGTGGCGCGAAGAAAAGGATCCCGACCACTGGAACGTGCCGTATATCCCCGTCGACCCGCACGACCTCGGCAGAGAATATGAGGGCGACGTTATCCGCATAAATTCGCAGTCGGGTAAGGGCGGCATAGGCTACCTTATGGAGCAGAACTACGGAATTATTATGCCGCCGAAGATGAGAGAGCATTTCGGCTACACTGTAAAGAGAGTTTCCGACCGCGCTCACAAGGAACTTATGCCCTCCGAGGTCTACGAGATATTCGAGAAAACCTATGTCAATCTCAAAAAGAAGTTGGAGGTCGTAGAGGCGCACTACACACAGGGTGAGCAGATAACTGCCGAGGTCACGGTGAAGATCAACGGCGAAACGCGAAAGCTCAAGGGCATGGGCAACGGACGTCTGGACGCGGTCTCAAACGCCGTAAAGGACGGCTTGGGCATTGAGTACACCATTTCGACGTTCACCGAGAACGCGATCGAACAAAGCTCCAAGTCAAAGGCTGCGTCGTACATCGGGATAACGCTTCCAAGCGGTTCCGTCGGCTGGGGCGTGGGCATTGACACCGACATCATCAATTCGTCGATAAAGGCGCTTATTTCAGCGATCAATAATTCGGGATTGTTCTAAAAGTTAATCGGGAGACCTCTTCGATCTCCCGATTTTGTTTGTGAATAAATAGGCGCGGATAAACATCCGCGCCTTTGGTATGTTCATATCAGGAATTGCGCTTGTTGTAAAGGTAGTTGCTTACGTCCTTGAACGCAAACAGCAGAATTACCGTAAAGCAGCAAACCAACGACAGAATATACATTACTCCCGCAATGATGTAGTCATAGCCGACATATCCGGGGTTTGCGGCGGCAAGACCGCTTCTGGTGTTAAACACATTAAAGATCGTGCTGAAATTAGCCGCGCCCGCAACAATGTAAACCGCCAGCATACCGAACTTTGAAAACTCATAGCCTGAAAGCACAGTAAGAGCTAGGAACAGCGTAATGCCGCCGAAAACTATAAAGTACATATAGTCCATAGCACCCATTAAAAACTCGCTGTACAGCTTTCTATCCCACAAGGTGATAGCAACGATCGTAAGAACGGTGAAAAGAACCAATCCGCCTGTGCCGATAAGAACGAACAGCGAGGCTCTCTTTTCATCTGATGCGGGCTTGGAGAACAACTTACCCTTCAGCGTCTTAACCGCAAAGAACGCAATAGCTGCACCAACGACCATACAAATAATTATGAAGATAAATCTTCTCCACCACGACGCGGACATTCCGTTTTGTCCAACCCATGTGATTGCCACTTCGTCGCCTTGCGCCGCAAGCGCTTTCTGCGATTTGTAGGTGGTGTTTATCCAGATGACCTTGTTTATGACCGCAGCAAAATTGGACAGCGCTGCTGCCGCACCAAATCCGCCGTAGAAGCACATAGCCCAATCGGCTTCTCTTATATAGAGAATAGACGCAATCACCGCGATACCGAACAGAGCAACGAGCACATAGCCCTGAGTGATCTGCTGATCCGCCCAACCGAGGTAGATCGACCAGTTGATGCCATAGCCGCCCATTGCGAACTTTTCAAGTATAACCAGCGCCGTCATAAGTACAAGCATAAAGCCGCCCAGCTTGGCGCGCTTTTTCATACCGCCGATCTCCTCTTCTGTGAGCAGCATATCGTCCGCGTATTCAATGGTATTCAGATAAACAAAATATGCGCACGCACACAGGCAGATGACCGCGTCGACAACTCCAAAAACGCGTATAGAGTTGCGCAGATAAGGAAAAGGAACCAACAGCGGAACCATTCCTATAACAGCCTTAGCGCCGAAAACAGCGGTAAGATAGGTCTTTGCAAACGCAAATCCCTTATTGAAGAAGAACGCCAGAAGTATCGGAACAACAGTGATGACCAGATAGATCATAACGATATTAAAGACCGTATCCGAAAGCGCGATTATCGTTACTCCCGACGCTTTTTCCGCTTCGCTCGCGAAGAGTTTTCCGAAGAACTTGACGGTATAGGAGATACCCGCCTCGTCAAGCATTGTGTTCTGATACACAGGCTTGATGAACAACGGATTAAACACTATAAAATAAGCAATAACAGCTTCGACGATCGAGAATATCCCCACGCCGAGCGCAATTACTTTATTTGATATGCCCTTTTGCGGCGTATCTTTTACGGCAGTTGACATAAATAATCCTCCCGAAAATATAATACTTTTATTAAATTATATCACATTTTCACACGTTTTTCAAGGTGCGTACACAAATTTCAGCGTCAACGCGAGTAAATTTTTCGCTGCAATTTTTGTGCAATATGACAGAATTTATTCACCCGGCTTATCAAGCGGTTGAGTCATTTGCGGAGCGGCGGTCTGTATATTGTTGTTGGAGTTTATGTTGCTGCGGAGCAGCTTGAGATTGTTCAAATCGGTCGTGAGCAGCTCCTCAACGCGCAGCAGCATCTTGTCCGCGAAATCGTTGGTGGACGCGCGGAGGTCGGTGCAGCGGCTCTGCGCGGAACTGATTATCTCCGTTGCGCGGCGGCGCGCCTCTTTCATCACGTCGTTTTCCTCGATAAGCTCCGCTCGGCGCTGCTCCGCCTTGCGGATAATGCTCTCCGCCTCGCGTTTCGCCTCGGAGATTATGCTGTTCTTGTCCGAAACGACCTTCTGAGCCTGTTGTATCTCCATCGGCAGCACCATACGCATATCGGACACGATGTCGTTGATCTTATCCACGTCGACCATGCTCCTTTTGCCGAACGGCACGCGCGTTGCGTCGTGGATAATGTCCTCCAGCATCTCGATCAGATCCTCAATAGAATATGAATTTTCCATTCCTGTTTTCCTTTCCCTATATCTCTCCGCGCTTTTTCGCGGCAGCACGTCTCTTTTCCTCAAATTCCCCTGTAAGCTTGCGGCTTATTTCCTCGTGAATTACCCCGGGAACGTACTTCGACAGATCGCCGCCGAACATTGCAACCTGTTTCACCATGCTCGACGAAATGAACGTCGTGTTCGCGCTCGCGGGAATAAAAACCGTTTCCGCGCGCGGGTTCAGGTCTTTATTGGTGTGCGCCATCTGAAACTCGTACTCGAAGTCCGAGGTAGCACGCAGTCCCTTTACAATAACGTCAATGTCCGCGCGCTGCTTAAAATAATCCGCCAGCAGACCATCGTAGCTCGCGATCTCGATATTCTTCATACCCTCGGTCACCTTAGTCAGCAGCGTGACGCGCTCCGGTATCGTAAAGCTGTAGTTCTTCAAAGGGTTTATCAGCACTACGACGATCAGCTTGTCAAACATTTTCGACGCGCGCCGTATTATATCAAGGTGTCCGTTCGTAACGGGATCGAAGCTCCCCGGATAAATTGCAGTTTTCATAATACTCTGTCTCCCCGAATAAATCAGTCTTCACGGTTCGGTCTGCGGTATATCGTCAATGAAATTCTTCCGTGACGGAGCTGCCGAGCCTGTTCAAATCCGCCTGTCTCGCGCGGGAGAACGCACTCCTTTTCATGCTCGCAGACGATAACGCCGCGCTCACTCATCTTCTCCGCCAGGAGCGGAAGAGCTTTCTGTATCAGCTTATAATTGTACGGCGGGTCGAGTATCGCGATATCGAACTCCGTCCTTGTCGACTTCAGAAAAGCCGAGAAAGGCATATTCATTATATGCGACTTCTCGAAAAAACCCGTGCTTTCCACGTTCGTCCGCACCGCCTTTATCGAGACAGCCGCGCTGTCGACGAAATAGCATTCCGCCGCTCCGCGCGAAAGCGCCTCAATGCCGAGCTGCCCGCTCCCCGCGAACAGGTCAAGCACCGTTCTGCCCTCTATCTCAAACTGTATCGCGCTGAATATGGCTTCCTTAACGCTGTCGGCGGTCGGACGAACCACATCCGTGCCCTCAACGGTGACGAGCTTTCTTCCTCTTGCGCTTCCCGTAATAACTCTCATTTAAAACCTTTCCTGTATAAAATCGTATAATTCCTTTGCCTTTTCCGCGCTCACCTTGGCGGCTTTTTGCAGCTCCTCAGGAGAAGCGGCTTTCATATTCGCCTTTGTCTTGAACGTTTTCAGCAGCGCACGGACTTTTGCGTCGCCGATACCCTTAATCTCGGTAAGCTCCAGCGAATACGTTTTCTGCTTGTGCTTGACACGCTGGAACGTTATCGAATAGCGGTGGACCTCGTCCTGAATATTCGTCAGCAGCGAGAACAGCGCGCGGTTTGACTTGATCTCAATCTCGCCGCCCGCCTTTGCGATTGCCCGTGTCCTGTGCTTGGAATCCTTTACCAAACCGAACAGCGGCACATCAATTTTCAGTTCGTCGAAAACCTCCGCGACCGCAGCAATATGCCCCTTTCCGCCGTCGAGCAGTATCAGGTCGGGCAGCGGCGAAAAGCTCTCGTCGCCGTCAAGATAGCGCGTCATACGCCGCCGCAGAACCTCCTGCATACAAGCGTAGTCGTTCTGTCCCTCGACCGTCTTTATGTTGAACTTTCTGTATCCAGGCTTGAACGGTCTGCCGTTGCGGTAAACTATCATACCGCCGACCATTCCCGTTTCGCCGAAGTTGGAAATATCGTAGCTTTCAATAATATCGGGAACCTTTTCCAGACCGAGCAGCGTTTTCAAGTCCTCCAGCGCGGATATTTCCTTTGCCGTGCGCCCGACCTTTAAAGCCAAATATTCGCCCGCGTTCTTTTTGGCGAGCATTATCTGCGCCATTCCGTCGCCGCGGTGAGGGATAACGAACTTTACCGCGTGACCGCTCTGTTCCCTTAAAAGCTGCGTCAGCAGCTCCATATCCTCAAATTCCTCGTCGACGTAAATTTCTTTAGGAATATCCTCGCGCCCCGAATAGTAGCTCAACAAGAAATCGCGCCGCATTGCCGCGCCCTCGTATTCCTCGCCGATAAAGAAATTCTCCTTGTCAATAAGCCGTCCTCCGCGGTACTTTATCACAGCGACGCTCGCCATTCCGACGTTCTGCGCCGCGCCGATTATGTCGTATTCCTGTTTGTAGTCGAGAATTTTCTGCTGCGCCGTGAGCCGCGTTATCGCGTGGATACGGTCGCGCAGCCGCGCGGCCTTCTCAAACTCGAGATTTTCCGCAGCCTCTTCCATTTGAGCGGTCAGTTCCTCAACAGAGACCTTGCTGCCGCTTTCCAGATATTGGATAGCCTCGGCAATTATCTTCTTGTATTCCTCCGAAGAAATTTTTCCCTCGCATACGCCCATACAGCGCTTTATATCGCGGTTCAGACAGGGGCGCTCCTTATTGAAGTCACGTGGAAATTTCTTCTTGCAGGTGGGCAGCATAAAAACCGTGTTCGCCTCTTGAACCGCCTGTTTCACGGTGAAGCCGCTTGTGAACGGACCGATGTAGTCCGCGTTTTGGTCGTTGGTGTTCAGCACATAGGTAATTCTCGGGAACTCACCGCGCGAAATTTTGATATAGTTGTAGCCCTTGTCGTCCTTGAGCAGAATGTTGTATTTCGGCTGGTGCAGCTTGATAAGACTGCATTCCAGCACGAGCGCGTCCAGTTCGCTCTGCGTGACGATAAACTCGAAGTCGCGTATCTTGTCCACGAGTCTCAAAGTCTTTGCGTTATGCTGCGAACTTGAGCGGAAATAGGACGTTACGCGGTTTTTCAGCGCCTTTGCCTTGCCGACGTAGATGATGTTTCCGCCCTCATCTTTCATTAAATATACGCCCGGCTCGAGCGGAAGATGATTTGCTTTATCGCGTAAATACGGTAATTTTTCGTTCAAAGCAGCCCGCCTCCTCTTGCCCGTAAATGCGTACACTTTATATTGTATCATATTCTCGCGGAAATTACAAGGGGTATTGTAAATTTTAGGGAGTAAAATGCAAATAGGCATGGGCGGCAAATAAAGCAGTACAAGAAATACCGCCCGTAATAAGGCGGCATTTTTTATAAATTTTTATCGGTGTACCCGCCCTTGCCGAAACGCAGCTCGGGGTCATCGAAGTTGCTGTCGTTGTAGACAGGACCTTGAACGTGCGGGTCGTCCCGTGTGTAACGTGACATGGTCTCCCGTATTTTCCGATTTTCCTCCTCGATTTTGTCATTGTACAGCTTGACGAAATGCCTTGCGATAAACCTCAACCCAAATGCGAATACAAATTCAAGTATCCTCAAAAACGCCGCAAGTACATTTCCCGAACTGCTTCGCAAAAACATAATCACAAAACCGATGACCGCCGCAAGAATGCCCACAACCGTCGCGACGCTGCACAGCGTTTCCTTATAAGCGCCGCGCAGCGCGTATAGCAGCGTTGCCGCCAAACAAATCAGAAAAACCAGATCTAACATAAATTACTCCTAGCAATAGTACTCGGGCTCTTTTGACGGCTTTTGCAAAATACTCTTTGCTATCATATCTATTTTCAAGGGCGAACAACGGTATTTTTTATTCGCGCCGCGCTTTATGTTCTCCTGCTCGACAAGCTTCCTTTTTATGGAAATTCTCTCAACTAGCCTGAAATACGCGTCCAAACGGGCTTTCTTGCGGGCGCGGGCTTTTGCGAGCGCCTTAAGCTCCTCTGCGGTGGGGTAGTCCTTGCTTTTGTCGTGCTTGGGGCAGTAGCGCGTTATTTCGCCGTTGCGGTCGACCGCAACTATGCTGTCGCGGCACGTCTTCCCGTAGCATTTGCTCATCTCGGCTATCTTCTGTGCAAGCTCTTCGGCGAGATCAGGGTTGTCCTTGAGTTTATCTTCCAGCTTTTTCGATACGACAACGCAGCCGCTCGTTACCCCCGGAATGCCCGTCGGAACGGTCATGGAGTTTTCGCGTTCCGCAACGGCGTTCTCGACAGCCTCGCGGAAAAGCGAATTATCATTATTCTGAGCGCTTTTTTTTATAAACGAATTTATTTCGGCAAATTCGGTAATTTCAAGATTCATATTATCACTCCTTTATAATAAGCAGTATATCACACTTCAGAAAATTTTTCAATACTTTGCGTAAATTTTCGAGAAAATTTTGAGCAAAAATTTTGTCGAAATTGTTGAAAAATTCAAAAATATGTGGTATAATACAATATATGGTATGTTGATAATTTTTTCTGCAAAGGAGATTTTTTATGAGATGTCCCGAATGTGGCTGTGAGGAAAGCAAAGTTATCGATTCCCGTCCGACGGAGAATAAGGTGCGCCGCCGCCGCGAATGTATTCAATGCGGAACGCGCTTTACGACCTACGAGATCATTGAGGAAATTCCGCTGATGGTCATTAAAAAGGATCACACAATTGAACCGTTCGACCGCGGGAAGCTGGTCGACAGGCTGTGCCGCGCAACGGTAAAGCGTCCTGTCTCGCTGGAGGTCATTGAGAATATCGTCGAGGAGATTGCCTCTGATCTGAAAAACTCGCTTCAGCGCGAGGTTACCTCGGAGAAGATCGGCGAGGTCGCGCTGCATAAGCTGAAAGAGATCGACGACGTTGCTTATATCCGTTTTGCGTCGGTATACAGGGATTTCGACGACGTTGACAGCTTTATGAAGATCATCTCGGAGCTTAAGGATGACAAGAACAAATAAAAAACCGCCGCGATTGATTTCAATTTCGCGGCGGTTTTTTTGCAAATAATCCCAAAATTTTCAAATCAGTGACTGCGCTTTTATCACGCCGCTGCGCTTGTATCGTCCTTTTCAAAGCCCGCGGGAGGAGCTATCTCATACGGTTCGGCAGCGTTGATAGCGCGCATCATAGCCTCAATAAGCTCGGGCTGGGTGACGCTTATGCTCCGTCTGTCAAAGACTGCAAAGCCCTTGTCGTACATATAGCCGTTATCCCAGTAAACGGGAACGCAGCCGTTCTGCTTTGCCGAGCTTACGACGTACTCCGTCCAGTAGCGTCTGAATTCGGGGAAGCTCTCACTGTACTTGGACTTGTCCTGAACACCCAGCTCACCGATAACAACGGGGTAGCCTTGGCTGACAAAGGACTCTTTCAGCCTAAGCATAGCTGCGTCAACGGAACGCTCCGAGCCGCTGTTTTCCGCACCGGAGGTTGCGTATTTGCCCCACTGGAATTTAGCTTGGTTCATATCCTCGTTAATAGTGAAGTTGTACGGGTCGTAGTAATGCACGGATATCATAATGCGCTTGCCGTCAGCCTCACAGAGGGTATCCTCGGGAATTTTAAATCCGGAATCTCCAACCGTACTGTTTATATCGGTGTTCCAACCGGGCATAAGAACCCAGCGCTTGGCGTTGTTTGAGCCTGTCTTTCTTACAGTATCAACGAATATCTGATTGTAAGCGTTGATGTTCTCATACGCCTCGGCTTTTGGACCGTCATATTTGCCGTCAAATTCCTCGTTCATCGACTCGAAAATAAGATGCTCGTCATAGTTCTTGAAGCGCTCCGCGATCTGTCTCCACACCGCCTCGTACTTCGCCTTGATCTCGGTCTGCTTATCAGCAGGCTCGGCACAGAGCAGCCAAGCGCCGTCAATAGTGTAATAGCCGTCGCCGTGCATATTTATAATGGTATACAATCCGTTGTTTATCGAGTAATCAACGACCTCCTGCACTCTGTCCAGCCATTCCTTTTCCACAATGTAATCGGGACCCTCGCCTATGTGCGTAAGATAAGAAACGGGTATTCTCACGGTGCTGAAGCCCTGCTCCTTAACAAGCGGAAACAGCGCTTCGCTGATAACGGGATTTCCCCAGCCTGTCTCTTTAGGAGTACCGCCGCTCAACGCTTCAAGCTGATTGCCGAGGTTCCAGCCCATACCCATAGCCGCCGTTATCTCCTCCTGAGAAAGCTCGTGCCACTCTTTAGGCTCATCGGGAACTTCTGAAGTATCGGTGCCGCCGGAGCTCTCTCCTCCGCTGACCGCACCACTGTCGGAAGAGCCTGTCGGAACGCTGTCCGAGCTGCTGTCATTTTTAGCGCAGCCAACGCATAACGTCATCATCAGCGCTGCGGCAAGAGCGCCTAGTCTTTTGGAGATAGTTTTCATTATGTTACCTCTTTCCTGAAAAAAATTGCGGTTCTATATATGTCGGGAACGTTCCGCAATGTCCGCCGAAACACGGACGGCAAACACCCTAAACACAAAAAACCGATATAAAATATTCACATATATTATATCATAGTATTCTCCAAATGTCAATCGGGAAATACGATTTTGAACATTTTCTCATACCCAAAAAGTATATGGGCTTATCCAATAATGGCATTTGCATTCTCGGAAAATATATGCTATAATAAATTGTGTACAGAGCAAATCATAAGGAGGGCTTCAGATGACAACGATAAACAACCTCAGTTTTGATGAAGAACGCGCGTTATACGGCGCTGAGAATACCATTGTAAAAAACTGCCGATTTGACGGTCCTGCCGACGGTGAAAGCGCGTTCAAAGAGTGCAGAAACGTTGCGGCAGAGAACTGTTTTTTCAACCTGCGTTACCCGTTCTGGCATGACGAAAAACTGAAGATCGACGGTTCGGAAATGACGGAGCTTTGCAGGGCGGCTCTTTGGTACTCGCGCGGTATTGTGATCTTCGATACAAAGCTGCACGGAATTAAGGCGCTGCGCGAATGCTCTGACGTAGTGATGCGCGGCTGCGATATAGTCTCCCCGGAATTCGGCTGGTCGGTGAACGTACTTGAAATGACCGACTGCACCGCCGAAAGCGAGTACTTTATGATGCGTTCTACAGGGCTGCGTTTTACAAACGTTAAATTTAAAGGCAAATATTCCTTTCAGTATATTGAGAATTCTGTATTTGACAACTGCGTTTTCGATACAAAGGACGCGTTCTGGCACGCGAAAAACGTCACCGTGAAAAACAGCACCGTCAACGGGGAATATCTTGCGTGGTACTGTGAGAACGTCACCTTTGAAAACTGCAAAATAACAGGCACGCAGCCGCTGTGCTACTGCAAAGGGCTAAAGCTGATAAACTGCGAAATGCACAATACCGACCTCTGCTTTGAGCGCTCCGAGGTCAACGCGACCGTGACCACCCATATAATAAGCGTCAAGAACCCGTTAAGCGGCTGCGTTTGCGCGCCGTCCGTGGGCGAAGTCATAAGGGATATCGAGGGCGCGGACGGAAAGGTCTGCTGCTGCAAAAACAACAAAAGCTGCGCCTGATGAGAACTTAACGTAAACTAAAGCGGAGGAGAACACGTCTCCTCCGCTTTTAAAATGCCGAAAAGCTCACGTCAGGTCGTAAAGCCGCATTGTCTCTGCACTGCGGTACTCATGCTTTTCGTAGTAGCCGATAAGCTCACCGTCCGCGCCGCGCAGCGCGACCATATACACGTCCTTGTTTTCCTTTTCGTTGCGAAACGTGTAAACGATATTATGTGACTTATCTTTCGCGAACCACTTGACAACGCGTTCGATCATCTCGTTCGACCTTGACGAATGACAGTCCAACAAGCTCTTGCCCGTCAGATCGCCGTGCTTTTTGTAGCGCAGAACGGCTGCGGCGTTCATGTAGATTATTTCATGCTGTAAATTGCAGATAACGACCGCCGCGCGATCCTGGTCGATAACGCTCTTGAAAAATAATGAAAGTTCCATATTTCCTCCCGATTTAAACGGCAAAAGTTTGCCGTTTAGATTTTTATTTTTGCAGCGAAACACTGCTCAGATGCCGAGTATCCAGAATTCCTCATATTCGGCAAAATTATCCTCTGCCCACGGAGCAAGTTCATCAAACAGATCTTCAACCGCGCCGCCGCATTCTCGGGCAAGCGCGCAGATCTTATACCAATCATCGCGGGTAACACGGTTCGGACCCCAACGGTCGTACACCTCGAACGCTTTGCTGAAAACGTTTTCATACAACCTGAGTTCGTCGAAAATATCATCGTACAGGTACAGCGAATTTTCACTCCAAAACGATTCTTTATCCCACACGCCGCTAACGAATTCGTCATAGCAGCCGCCCTCGATACACGTTTCAAAATATTTCATAATGTCCTCAACTTAGTCGTTCGATATGCGGCAAGATCTACAAAACCATAATAAGCGTTCCCGCCGCGATAAGCAAGCACCCGATCACCGTTTTGACAGTCAGCTCCTCGTGCAGAAAAACCGCCGCCAGCACCACAGTAAACACCACGCTCAGCTTGTCGACGGGCGCGACCTCGGACACTTTTCCGAGCTGCACCGCGCGGTAGTAGCACAGCCACGATCCGCCCGTCGCAAGCCCCGACAGTATCAGGAAAATCTAGCTTTTGCGCGGTATCTCCGACAGCCCGCCCTGTGCGTTTGTCAGGAAAACCCATTCCCCACGCCATGACGACCACGACAACCGTGCGTATCACGGTCGCAAGGTTAGAGTTCAGCTCGCCGATACCTATTTTTGCCAGAATTGATGTCAGCGCCGCGAAAACCGCCGAAAGCAGCGCGAAAACAAACCACATAAAAATCGCCTCGTGTATACAATATGTTATTTCTTGATAATTCTTGCCTCGCAGTAAAACCGTTTATCATGCGCGTGACCCATGCTGAACGTTTTTCTCGGCAGCGCGCCATCTTTGATAACGGTCGGGAACAGCTCGGACTTCTTCATCGAGGGCAACAGAAAGCCTATTGCGGAGCCCTCCGCACACAGCCGCCGAACAACATCCTCACCGTGTATATAATCTATCTTGCCGCCGTTTTTATGCAGATAGTCGTCAAGGAACGCCTGCAGCGACCCGACGGTGAGATTCGCGGTCGGCTTGGTTATGCCGAATCCATGCGCTTTGCCGCCAACGCCGACAACGGTGAACTTCTGCTCCGCGCTGTCCGCAAGCCCAAGAACCTCTGTCATTGAGTTCATAAGGTCGTATGCGTTCACATCGGTTATTACTCTGTGTATAGCCTCAAACTCCAGCGCGGGGGAGTGCAGATTAACCACCTCGACCAGCGCATAACGCGCAAGCTCAGCATCAGGGCTGCCCGCGCGCTTTTTCTGCTCATAGCACTCCTTTGCGGTCGCGAGCGAGTGATTTCCGTCGCCCATCGCGTACAGCAGAACCTCCTCGTCCTGCAGTCCGTATCGTGCGTTGAACGCATCCTTGTCGGCAAACCTGTCCAGTGCTTCCAGAACGCCTCGCGCGTTCTCTCCGTCCACTATTTCACCGCTCAGATGCCCGCCGTCCTGCATAAGGTCAAAATCGTATACAGTCTGTAATTTTTTTTCGAGCAGCGGCTCTATAACAATATTTTGCGCGTCGTCGATCAGTATCATAATGTGCGGCAGTTCCAGCGGCGCATTCATGCGTATCTTAACGCGAGGAGGTATCCTCGCGGCGACAGTCGCCTCGGTCGCGCGAACCTGTGACTTGCTCCCCTTGTTGTAATCGTACATTTCAAGGTCTATCGCCCCGACCAGACCAACACGCAGCCGACCGTCAGCCTGAACGCGCTTTGTCAGAATAAAGCAGTCTTTGTGCAAATTAAACAAACCGTCGTTTATGCGCTTTTTCATATTTTCGTGAATTTTCGCAATGCGCTCATCGCAGTCGGGCTGCTCAAGATACGCTTCGGGCAGTATCAGATCAAGCGTTGATGGCGCGTCGCTAACAATCTCGCGCGTTTTTTCCCAGTACTCGGGCTCACCTGTATACTGGTCGCACGCAACGACCGACCACTTGCTCATACCCTCCGCCGAGAGCTTTGGCAGCAAAATATCCGCAGTTGTAAATGCCGTCATAAAAAAACTCCTTTTGTGCAACTTTACTAATTCTCAATTATTCCCACAGCCTCATAGCAGTTCAGCGGATATTCACGAACGGGAACGTTCTTTTCCGCAGCGAGCTGCCGCAAATGCTTTGTCAGCGGGCTTTCAATCGACTTAACAAGGATCACGCGCGGCACTCTCCGCAGCAGTACGCGCGTCGCTTCTCCGATACTCGGCTTGACCGAATTAAGGTCGGCAATCCCAAATTCCCTTGCGATACGGCGTGCCTCCTCCAGCCCCGCGCCGTCCGCCGCTCCGCAGTCGTGCTCCTCAAACGGCGGCAGCACATCGATTTCGCGCTCTATCGCGTTAATAAACTCGTAGGTTCTGTCAAACATTTCCAGTTCGCCAAAATACGCCGCGCCGTGAAAATCACTATCAAAAATCAGATCGGAGCGCAGCACGGTACGTGAAAACAGCCCCGAGACCACGCTGTTCAGGCACGAGCACGGAATAAAAATATCCTTACGCGTTCCGCAAATTTCACATAACCCCGCAGGATCAGCAAGCACCGCGACCCGTGCGTCGATTTCAGGGAACTCGGCGAGCGCCTCGGCAAGCTGCCGCGCGATAGCTCCTTTCCCCGTCCAGCCGTCAACAAATTGAATATTTTTGGATGAATGACGCGCAAGAATATACCTTATCGCGCTGCTGTCAATTCCGCGGCCACGTATTATTGACACGGAATAATGCGCTGCATCTATGCCATGAAACCGCTTCAGATAGCGCTTTATCAACGTTCCCACGGGAGTTCCCGCGCGTGCCAGCGAGACTATGACAACGTTTTCACCCTTTGCCGCCAGAATTTTCTCGGCGACCGCGCGGACGGCATCGGCGGTCTGCCCGCCCCAAGTCCGCAAACCCTCCTCATATTGCCGCAGATACGCGTCGGACGGCTCGTATTCGGCGGGCAGCAATTCACAATAATGCACTCCTTTGCGAATTAACGGCTCACGTTCACTCGGAGGCATAGGCTGAATTTTCCCCGTAATATCCTTTAGCAAGAGCCGACAGTCGCCGCTCTCCAAAGACGTTCGCATTGATTTTCCGCGCCAGCGCACCAAGGCGACGCGTTCGCCGCCGCACGCTCCGCACAATCGCGAAACCGCGTCGTTATCGGGATCCTCAGCGTCCGTCATTAAAATGCTCAAATCGCAGCGCACACAGTTATATATGTAAACTCTCCGTTCGCTGTCGTAAAGGCTTGTCAGCACGGCGCGGTCTCGAATGGGGTAATCCCCCTCGCCGGAGGGCAGCATGGGACTTCGCGTTACCCCGTGGATCCGCACCGTTATCCCCTTTTCGGTAAGCAGCTTACCGAAAAGTATAGGCGGCAGACAAAACTCCTCCGTTCCGACAATCTCAACCGAACGCACTCCCTCAAGAACTCCCCCGAGCTGCTCCAAAAGCGCATTGCAAAGCCGATTGCACTCGTCAAAGTATTCGCCGCAATTCACGCCTGAACGAATATCAAGCAGTGCGTTCAACAAAAAATCAAAATCAGGATCTTTGCCTAAAATCTCTCTATCGCCGCAGAAATTTTGTTGAAATTTAACAAAATTCTGATTATCAAAAAATTCTTCTGCGATAATATCTATATTATTCTTGGCAAAATTCTTACGGCTCTCCTCGCTTGCGGTAAACGCCACAGCGGTAAACCGACAGCGGCAGCGCTCACGAATGGCTTTGTAAAGCGAAACAGCGGTATGTCCCGTAGTAAATTTATCATCAATAATGAACACATGGGAAAATTTCCCAAAATCTATCTCACGCCGAACACAGAGCGTATGCAAAGGCGCATGGCTATGCGTTTCCTCAAAGCAGACGCTCTCGAAATAACCCGGAAGCTTTTCACGCGTAGTGCTCAGCAGAAAGCACCGTTCGCCCAGTGCCGCAGCTGCAAGCGCACCTATTCCGACTGCCGTCTCCGAAAAAACGACCGCCAGACATTCCCCGCGCGGGCAGCGTTTTAGCATCTCCGCGCCGAGAAAACCGCAGTGCAAAGCGGTCTCACGCGGATCGGACGGGTAATGCTTTGATTGAAATTTATTGACGATAATAAAGTCGCGGCGAGTATTATTTTCCCGCTTTGCCAAGCTGAAGTTATTGTTCATTTATTCTCCGTTCAATTCGGCTCAAGTGGTATAACAGAGCCGTTTCTGATCTGCCGCAGATAGTCGGCAGGACAGGTGATTTTTTCGGGAACAAATATCCCGCCTCCGAACATTCTGTCGACTGAATGTGTATCGGAGCCGCCTGTGAGCGGCAGACCGTACATTTCAGCGTATTGCTTCGCGCGGCTGTCGAACACGCTGTCTTTTCCGTGGCTGGCGTTTATCCATTCGACCGCGTCAACGTCGTGCGGATACAGGCTGATGTGCGGTATGTACGGGAAATCACGGAACGGGTGTGCGTGAACGATAAATCCGCCGTCCTCGTGAACCAGCCTGAACAACGCGCGCTCGTCAGCGACCGTAAGGTAAAACTCGTGCTCCAGCAGCCAATTTTTGTCAATTCCGTAAAGCAGAAAGTCCGCACCCTGTACAGTGAACTCAACACCGAAAAACACGTCCAGACCCACCTGCAAGCCCGTTTTCAGAGCCGCCTCATAGCCCTTGCAATAAAGTTCTATTCTGTCCTCCCACGGCAGTTCGCGCGGCACGGCGGTGTTACCGTTGAAAAAGTGGTCGGTGATGAATATCCCGTCATACCCCGCCGACTTATGCGCGGCAGCAAGTTCTGCGGCGGGAGAATGCGCACACGCGCTACCCTCGCAGGTGTGTAAATGAGTTTCGTATTTATACAAGTTGTCATTATCCTCCAAAAATCTACAGAATGCAATTATCTTTTTAAAATATCTCGCGAGAAAATTACAACCGGTTTAATGGACATCATACCACGTTTTTCCGATCTTCGCATCAACGGGTAGAGGCACGGCAAGCCGAACGGCATTCTGCATTTCGTCGCGAAGTATCTCCAAAGCCTTTTGTGAAACGCTCTCGGGCGCTTCGACAATCAGTTCGTCGTGAACCTGAAGTATCAACTTAGCCTCGGGAAGTTCGCGCTTAAGACGGTTATATACTCTAACCATTGCAATCTTGATAATATCCGCAGCAGTTCCCTGAATGGGTGTATTCATTGCGATACGCTTGCCGAGCGCCTTTACGGTCTTGTTTGTTGCCAGTATCTCGGGAATGAACCGTCTGCGCCCGAACATCGTCACCGCGTAACCATCTACTTCGGCGGAGCGCGTATTTGTGTCCATATATTGCTTCACTCCGCTGAAATGCGAAAGATAATCATCTATATATTGCTTAGCCTCGCTAACGGTCGCGCCGACATCTTTAGCCAGCGAAAACGCCCCGATCCCGTAAACGATACCAAAGTTGACCGCCTTTGCCTTTCGGCGCAGATCGCCATCGACCTGCTCCGGAGCGCGCTTGAATACACTCGCGGCTGTCTCCGCGTGAATATCACGACCCTCCTTGAATGTCTCGATCATCACCTTATCGTTCGCAAGCGCGGCGAGAACGCGCAACTCTATCTGGCTGTAATCCGCATCGCAGAGCACCTTCCCGGGCGCGGCAGTAAAAAATTTACGGAAATTCCGACCGATATCGGTGCGCACGGGAATATTCTGAATATTCGGCTCTGCGGAGCTTATCCGCCCTGTTCTCGTCTCGGTCTGCTTGAACGTCGTGTACATTCGTCCATCCTCAGAAACCGCGTTCTCAAGCCCTTTCACGTATGTGTTGTACAATTTTGTCAGCTTGCGGTATTCGAGGATCGGCTTTATGATCGGGCTTTTGTTGACTAATGCCTCTAACGTTTCACTGTCAGTTGAATATCCGGTCTTGCGCTTCTTCCCCGCGGGAAGTCCGAGCTCCTCAAACAGTACTACCGAGAGCTGTTTCGGACTTCCGACGTTGAATTTGCGTCCCGCAAGAGTGTGAATAGATTGCTCAATTTCTACAATTTTCGGCTGAATTTCCTCGCCGAAATTGTGCAGTGCTTCAACATCAAGCGCGATACCCTCGTGCTCCATTGAGGAAAGCACTTCCGCAAGCGGAATTTCGATCTCTTGCAGAACCTTTAACATACCTTGTGCGCAGACTTCCTTAAAGAGCGCACGGTTAAGCAAATCTAGCGATTTTTGCATATCGTTCGGAGCAATTTCGACCCTGTACTCCGCGCAAAGCCTTTGAATATCGTAATTCGCAGCGTTGACGTTCAGCAGATAAGCCGCCAGCGTAGCGTCAAACGTGACATTCCTCAAATCAATTCCTGCATTTATACACTTCGCGAAAACCGCCTTAGCGTTGTCAGTATGCTTCGGGAGATCGCTTTCCAACAGCTCCTTTAAATCGTCTTCAAGCGCCTTTCCGTCTCGGAACACGGCAAGTTCTCCAGCAACTATGAACACGTCGAGCGCGTCGACATCATACTCAGCGGTATCGGGCGTTACATTCGGCTTTTCAGTGGTATACAACTGCTTCTTTTTCGGAACGGACAACTTGACCTCCTTTGCCGCAACATCGGATAAATTCAGCTTTTTAATTGCAGTATTCATTTCCAACTCTTGCAAAATCCCGACCGTGACCGCTTTGTCGCCCTTGCCGAACGCATACGCGCCTAGATCCTCCGAAACAGGCGCGGAAAGGCATATCTCGCCGAGTGTCCTCGATAGCTCCGCACTCTCTTTACCGTTTTCGAGCTTGGTGCGCACGCCTTTAGTAACGTCAATTTCTGCAAGATTATCATAAATATATTGCACAGTGTGATACTTTTGTATAAGCGAGAGAGCGGTCTTTTCGCCGATTCCGGGAACACCCGGAATATTGTCCGAGCTGTCACCCATAAGTGCCTTGACCTCCAGCATTTCGCGCGGTTCGACACCATAAACCTCATTTATCTTGCCAGGTGTGTAATAAACATCCTCCTTGTTGGTGGCAAGCCGTACAGTCACACGGTCGTTCACAAGCTGAAAACTGTCACGGTCGCCCGTGCTGATAATGCATTCCGCGCCATGTTCCGCAGCAGCGCGCGAAAGTGTACCTATGATATCGTCAGCCTCGTAGCCCTCGACCTCCAATACTGAAACTCCCAGACTGCGCAGTATATCCTTGATGAGCGGCATCTGCGCCGTGAGCTCGTCGGGCATTCCGTGACGCGTTCCCTTGTAGTCGGCGTACAGCTTATGGCGGAACGTCGGCGCTTTCATGTCAAACGCCGCTGCTATCCTGTCGGGTTTTTCCTCTTTAATTAACTTAAAATATATGTTCATAAACCCCGTGAGCGCGTTGGTCGGCACGCCGTTTTTGTTTGTCAGCAGACGTATTCCGTAGTATGCTCTGTTCATTATGCTGTTTCCGTCGATCAACAGTAATTTCATCTGAGTTTCCTCCGTATTTTTGTAAAATATGACGAACTATTTCGTGTAGCGTTTACATCCGGATGCCGTGCAGCAGCTTATCGGGGAGTTTTTTCAGCAGCAGCATAGTGCATATCCCGGTGAATGCGCCGCCGATTATCGCACTTGCAAGCAGTATAGGAGTGTAGGCGAGCACAAATTTTGAGCCATATATCAGCACCGCCGCAAGCATTTGTCCCGCAATATGAAACGTTGCTCCGCACACTCCCGTAAACGGCAGAAACCGCGTATCAAAGCGGATTTCCCCGTCCGTTTTCGGAAACAACCCGCGTGCCGCAAGCATTGCTGCGCACGCGAGCACCCCTCCCGAAAGTCCGTACATAGCGCTCGTCAGCGAACCCGTAATCAAAGCCGCGAGAAAGCACCTGAGCACCGCCACAGCAAAAGCGTCCGCGCCCTGCCATTTTCCGCCTATGTACAAAATAAACAACGTCACGACGTTGCCCAGACCGACGCGGATACCCGCAACGGGCACAATGGGCGGCAGCATGGTCTCAAGCGCGGAGAGAGCTCCGGCAAAGCATATAAACACAGCCGAAAGCGTCAATTTTTTTGTAGTCATTTTTCACTCCGTTTCGGGTGGTTTTTGCGAGCTTTTTTCGGGTGAAAAAAGCAATTGCCAAAAGGGGCTAAAAAGGCGATATAATAACGCTTGACGACATAACCACGTACAAAAAACGCTTGCTTTTCCGACGTTTAAAATCAGTGCAAAAAAGAACCCCCTCATCCAACGCTGTTCAAGAGGAAACTTTTTCGCTTTCATTGGTGTGAACCGAGTTTGTAATGTTTTCGATCATTTCCTCCTCGGGTTCCTTTTCGGGATGAGCGTTCAATATGTTGTTAAGCTGTCTCGCAAGCTCGCGCATTTCGCTTGTAAGAGGCGGTAGCGGTGGTATCTCCTCGTCGTCACCGGACGAAAGAATATCATCGCTTTCGGGCGAGAAATTCGGGAGAAGCGTATAATCGTCGCGCCTGATAAGCCTCGGCGAATAACCCTCCAGATAATCCTTGCATCGCGCGGCGAAATACGAAAACGCCGCCGCGAACATCACAAGCGCCATTACCGCGCCGCACCCGAAGAACACCCCGCGCCCCGCCAGCGCTCCCACGGTAAACCCCGTAGCCGCAAGCACCAGATCTGCAACGATCAGCAGCAGTTTAACGAGCCCGGCATCGCCGACCGCGAACAACGCGACCCACGCCGCCGCGACAACAAGCGCGGTTATCGCGACCACTTCAAAGCCCGACCCGAACAGGATAGAAAGCCCGATGCAGAGCAGCGCCGCCGCGCAGTGCAGGTAAAAACAGGCGCGGATTATTTTCCGCAGCGCGGATACCTTTTTACGGCGGGAGACAATAAAATCCTCAACGATGTTGCCGCTCGTGTAAAAGTGTATCAGTTTTTTCTTGATTTTATACTTCATCTCGGCTCCCGTTAACTTTACAGCTTATTAATTTCTTTCAGCCAGACCGCCGCTGACGCGTCGCTCGGCATTCTCCAGTCTCCGCGCGGCGAAAGCGACACCGACCCGACCTTCACCCCGTCAGGCAGACAGCTACGCTTGAACTGTTGAGCAAAAAAGCGGCGGTAAAACGTTTTCAGCCACTTTTTGATCGTTTCCGAATCGTAGTTCTCCCCGAAAGCGTACTGCGCCAGCCGATACACTTTTTTCGGCGGAAAGTCCCAGCGTATCCCGTTGTACAGAAAGAAATCATGAAGCTCATACGGTCCGACCAGATCTTCGGTGATCTGCGAGATCTCACCGTCCTTAGCGGGCAGAAGCTCCGGACTTACGGGCGTGTTGAAAATATCCGTCAGCACCTCACGGAGCGCGTTGTTATCGGTGTTCTGCGCGTAGTAATATACGATATGGCGCACCAGCGTTTTGGGTACCGACGCGTTCACGCCATACATACTCATGTGGTCGCCGTTGTAGGTTGCCCAGCCGAGAGCCAGTTCCGATAGGTCGCCCGTTCCGATAACCAAGCCGTTTTCTTCGTTCGCGATATCCATAAGCACCTGTGTGCGCTCGCGTGCCTGACCGTTCTCGTAGGTGACATTGCGGTCGCCCTCGTCATGCGAAATATCCTTGAAATGCTGCCGAACACTGTCTGAAATATCTATGACCCTGAGCGTCGTTCCGAGTATCGCGCAAAGCGCTTCGGCATTTGATTTGGTGCGGTTCGTCGTGCCGAAACACGGCATCGTCACCGTGACTATATCGCTCATGGGTCGACAGAGTATCTTCATCGCCTCAACGGAAACAAGCAGAGCCAGACAGGAATCTAGACCGCCCGAGATACCGACAACAAGCGTTTCGCAGCCTGTGTGGCGTATTCTCGCGGAAATCCCGTGCGCCTGCATCTGCAGAATGTCGAAACAGCGCTTTTCCTTTTCCGACGCGGACTGCGGCACGAACGGCAATGCCTCGACATTGCGCGTTAGTACGGTGCGTTCGGGGCGCATCGCGAACGCGATCCTCCGCATTTCCGGCTCTGCGCCGCACTTGAAGCTCGTGTTGCGGCGGCGCTCCGTTGTGAGCTTCTGCACGTCGATCTCGCTTATTGTTAATCCTGTGGTGTACAGTCCGCTGTCGGCGAGCATTGTGCCGTTCTCGGCGATCATACGATGTCCGCCGAAAACGAGGTCCTGCGTGGACTCGCCCTCGCCCGCGCTCGCGAAAACATACCCGCAGATCAGCCGCGCGGACTGTCCCGTAACGAGTGCTTTGCGGTATGCCTCCTTGCCGATCGTTTCGTTGCTTGCGGAGAGGTTCGCGATGATCACTGCTCCGCCGAGCGCGAGCACGGTCGACGGCGGATCGGGCGACCACAGATCCTCGCATATCTCCGCCGCAAACGTCAGCTCGGGAATATCCGAGCACTCAAAAAGCAAATTCAAACCGAACGGAACGGACTTTCCGAGCAGCTCGATATCGAATTTGCCGTCGGGCGCGCTCGTAAATTGACGAGCCTCGTAAAATTCATTATAATTAGGCAGGAATTTCTTGGGAATAACGCCCAGAATTTCGCCGTTCTGTATAATTACCACACAATTATACAATTCGCCATGGAATACTATCGGACAGCCGACAGCCGACAGCATATCCGATCCCGAAGTCGCCTCAACAATACGGGCAAGCTGCTCCAGTGCGCCGTTCAGCAGAACGGGCTGATAGAACAAATCGTGGCAGCAATACCCCGTAATGCACAGCTCGGGAAACACAAGCACCTTTACCGCCCGCATTTTCGCCTCGGCAATAAGACCGATAATTTTATCGGCGTTGTATTCGCAGTCGGCGACCCGAATTTCGGGCGTTGCCGCCGCGGTTTTGATAAATCCATCGTTCATAATTTTCTCCTATACGCAATATTCCATTTTTATTATATACTTTTCTGCGGGAAAATTCAAGGGGAAAATTAAAAAGTATGAAAAGTTTTTGCAGATATAAGGAAAACCTTCCCATATAGGGCACTGAACCCTGCTTCCGGTTTTTTCAAAATTACAATAATTTTTCTTTTCCTCTTGACAACATCAACAGGATATTATATAATGTATTTGTACGGCGAACGGGTTTTGCGAAACGCGCAATACAAGGAGCCGAATTTTCAAAGAGAAGTATTTATTATGAAAAGACTGCTGAAAAAGGCAAAGTGCGTTTTGTTGGTCGGGTTGGCGGCTATGTTGCTCTCAACCTCGGCTTATAGCGCCGAGACGGAAATCACTGGTGAAAGCGGCACTTCATTAGTTGGTGGTACATACTGCAAAAACGCTATAACAGGTGAGGTAACTTTTATACCGGATGACGACACAGATTTATGCTCGGATGAGTTTGAATTAAATTCGCCATCATATGACCCCAGAAACGAAACGTTAGATTTTGATAACATTTTACCAAGATTCATAAAGGACAACAGGGTAAAAATACCGAAGCCTCAGGACAATGCACGGTATTGCACAACCGTTTATATAACCGCAACTACCGCAAAGGGCAATGGAGTATGCCGTGCTTCGGGATTTATGATTGGTCCGAATGCAGTAGCGACTGCAGGACATGTCTTGTTTGACAAAGAAGGATTTGGCGGAGACGGATGGATCACTTCGGCAACCATAACACCCGCCAAGAACACTCTAGAAGAGCCTTGTTTTGGATCTGCCGACGCCATTGCCTACCAATGCGGTGGAGATTGGGCAAGAAAGTCTGATTATAACGATGACTGGGGAATAATTATTTTAAATAAAAATATCGGCTACGATGCAGGACTTATGGGTAAACATTCTCAAAGCTCCGCATACAGCAGTGATACTGTTGCGTATTTTAATGGTTATCCTAAATATGTCGGCGGCGGTTCAAAAGAACAATTTGATTTGTACACAAGTTTTGGATCAATAAGTTCTTCAGAGTCTAAAAAGCTGCACAGCGAAAATATTTATATGTCGAAAGGTGACAGCGGCGGTCCGTGTTATATAATTTCAAAAACATACGGGTATCAGGCAATCGGAATAGCATCATATACGGTTGCGGCAAAAGATAACCCGAGTTTGTTGTATGAAACGGTATACCGTAGAATTGACAAAGCATTATATGACAAGTTTGCGGAATTTGAAAAATCGACTTTATGATTTTGTTTACAGGGAGACAAGTATATGAGTAAGACCGTAAAGTATATAATTGTGACCGCAATGTGTGTTATGTCGTTTGCTCTGACGGGTTGTTCCCAAAGGCAGGATGATTTTATTGACTTTGAAACAATTGATTTATCCGAACCCGGCGAACCGAAAATTGCCGAAGATGTTGTATTAACGACCGAATTTCCGGAGTATGAGGGCAATGTCGATGAGATAGTGCTTATGATCACCAACAACAGCGACAAGGAATTTTCATTTGGGCGAGAGTTTGTTTTACAAAAGCTTGATGAGGGCGAGTGGAAATATATACAAGTTTTCGGAATATTTACAATGCTTTCTTTCGCATATCGTCCTACAGATTCCGGACCATTTACAATAAAGCTGAAAGATCACATCGATCAGCCGTTATTGCCGGGGTGCTACAGAATAGGGATAGGCGAGGTCAACTTACTTGATTTCAGCTTTCCGGGAGAAATGGCTTTCGCAGAGTTCACAATAAAATGATCTTCAGGGGAGCGGCAAAACCGCTCCCGACTTTTTTGTTAAAAAATATACAAAAATTTTCTTTTTCCTCTTGAAAATATTAACAATATATTGTATAATATAAATGTATGGTTAGCAGATTTGGCGAATTGCACAAAATCTGCGGCTAAATTTCGACAAAGGAGAAAAAAAGTATGACTTATTCTCATGAAGTTGACGCTATGTGTCCCGTAGCACAAGGCGTGGCTCACGGCTGTGCCCCTATCCCCGAAGAGGCGAAGTGGGTAAAGGCAAAGGAAATCAAGGATATCTCGGGCTTCACCCACGGCGTGGGTTGGTGCGCTCCGCAGCAGGGCGCCTGCAAGCTCTCGCTGAACATTAAAGAGGGCGTAATCCAGGAGGCTCTCGTTGAGACTCTGGGCTGCTCGGGCATGACGCACTCTGCTGCTATGGCGGCTGAAATTCTCCCCGGCAGAACCATTCTCGAGGCGTTGAACACCGACCTCGTTTGCGACGCTATCAACACCGCAATGCGCGAGCTGTTCCTCCAGATAGTATACGGACGCTCACAGTCCGCGTTCTCCGAGGACGGTCTGACTATCGGCGCGGGTCTCGAGGACCTCGGCAAGGGTCTGCGTTCGCAGATAGGCACTATGTACGGCACTCTCGCAAAGGGTCCGCGTTACCTCGAAATGACAGACGGATACGTTACCGATCTTGCTCTGAATGAGGACAATGAGATCATCGGCTACAAGTTTGTGAACTTCGGCAAGATGATGGACTTCATCAAGAACGGAGATGACGCTAACACCGCACTCGAAAAGGCTAAGGGTCAGTACGGAAGAGTTGCGGACGCAGTTAAGTTCATCGATCCGAGAAAGCAGTAAGGAGGTACATAAGAATGGCTTTATTTGAATCTTATGACAGACGTGAAAAGCAAATTCTCGCTGTTATCAAAGAATACGGCATAAACTCCATTGAGGAATGCGCAGACGTGTGCAAGGAAAAGGGTCTTGACATCTACAAGCTCGTAGAGGGCATTCAGCCTATCTGCTTTGAGAACGCCAAGTGGGCGTACACCGTAGGCTGCGCTATCGCAATCAAGAAGGGCTGCACCCGCGCTGCCGACGCTGCGGCGGCTATCGGCGAGGGCTTGCAGGCATTTTGCATTCCCGGTTCGGTCGCTGATCAGAGAAAAGTCGGTCTCGGTCACGGTAACCTCGGCAAAATGCTCCTCGAGGAGGAGACCAAGTGCTTCTGCTTCCTCGCGGGTCATGAGAGTTTCGCTGCCGCAGAGGGCGCTATCGGTATCGCGGAAAAGGCGAACAAGGTTCGCAAGGAGCCGCTTCGCGTTATCCTGAACGGTCTCGGCAAGGACGCTGCTCAGATCATCGCACGTATCAACGGCTTCACCTACGTTGAGACCGAAATGGACTACTACACGGGCGAGGTAAAGGAAGTGTTCCGCAAGAGCTACTCCGAGGGCTTACGCGCTAAGGTAAACTGTTACGGCGCGAACGACGTTACCGAGGGCGTTGCTATTATGTGGAAAGAGGGCGTTGACGTTTCTATTACGGGCAACTCCACCAACCCCACGCGCTTCCAGCACCCCGTTGCGGGCACTTACAAGAAAGAGTGCGTAGACAAGGGCAAAAAGTACTTCTCCGTTGCTTCGGGCGGCGGTACGGGTCGTACTCTCCACCCTGATAATATGGCGGCTGGTCCCGCTTCCTACGGTATGACCGATACCATGGGACGTATGCACTCCGACGCGCAGTTCGCTGGTTCGTCCTCCGTTCCCGCGCACGTTGAAATGATGGGTCTTATCGGTATGGGCAACAACCCGATGGTAGGCGCTACCGTAGCTTGCGCTGTTGCGGTTGAAGAGGCTATGAAAGGCTGATTTAACGCAGATATGCGGTTTTAAGCCTGTTCAAGCATAATAAAAACACATAAAAAATTACTTGTAATACACGAGTAATACACAGGTAATACACAAGGGTAATACACAATTTTAAGGCGGCTGTTTTTTTAAATTACAGCCGCCTTTTTCTTTTTCAGTATATCCTTATATTCAAGGACGCAAGAACGCAAAGTGTCTATAAGTTTGCGTTCTTATCAGCTTTCCTCATTGGGGTTCGCAGCCGCCTTTTTCTTTTTCAGCGTATCCTTATATTCAAGAACGCAAGAACGCAAGGACGCAAAGTATCTATAACCTTGCGTTCTTGATGATTTAGGGTATTTTTTCAATCTCACGGTGAAGATTATCAATAGTCCTATGAGTATATACTCTTTCGGTCACATCACCTATCTGATGTCCTATGATAAGCTTTAAACAGTATTCATCAACGCCGGCTTCCTTTGCCCTTGTAATGAACGTGTGGCGTGTCTCGTGGGGCTTATGCATTAAACCTAAGTGCTGCATTATTCGCTTAAAACGCTGTTCGTATTTGCTGTATGTAAGTCCCTGTTCTCTGCTTGCAGGGTCAATGAAAAGCTGTTCGTTTGCAGGATTGTATCGCTTTTTGATAAGCGGAAGAATTTTTGAATGGATAGGAACATACCTATTTTTTCCTGCATCTGTTTTTATGCCGCCGAACATTGTATTATTTTCAAAATCAATGTCCCTTGTTTTCAGCAGCGCAAGCTCTTGAGGACGCCACCCCGAATAAATTCCGATAAGTCCCATATCTGTAAAGGCAAAATCAATATTATCCCACAGAATTTTTATTTCCTCTTCGGTAAACGGAACTTTCGGCTCTGACTTCGTGGCTTTTTTGACAGGACTGCACAATGCAGCATAGTCTTTATTAACAATTTCGTGTTTCATTGCATATCTGAACATTTGATTATATAATGATTTCATACGTCCTTTGGTATCGTCCCCGACTTTTGCGTTCTTTATTGTCTGTTCAAGATGAGCAGCTCTAACGTCTTTCATTCGCATATTCCATAGCGGTTCACTATGATTATATGCCGATTTCCAAGTACGAACCGCCGAGGGGCATATTTCTTTAAAGTGTTCATCAGCCCATTTGCCATATACCTCTGCAAAAGTAACAGTATTGCTTTTAACGTCATAGGGGTCTTGATTGTAATCTGCAAGTGCTTGTAATGCTTCCTGCCTTGTTTCAAAATATCCTATTGTGATATACTGCTGAATAAGTTTTTCGCCCTTGCTGTCCATAGCCCAACCATTGGTTTTACGAACACGCCAAGGCTTACGGCGTTTTCCCTGCATTTTATGAACAGAACCATAGCCGTTAGGTTGTTTCATAATAAAATTCCTCCTTGCGAATATTTTTAAATTACATGTCAAGATGTATTTCTCTTACAACAATATTTCGGGTTCAAGCGGCTCTAACCAATCTTCAACAATAACGCGAAGTTCTTTCATTTCCGCAAGAATGTCCTCAATATCTACTATAATATATTTATCGGGTAAATCCATAACAAACCAGTCATGGTTTACAC
>CAMNXF010000023.1 GCA_946567425.1 uncultured Clostridia bacterium
CAAAAAACAAGAGTTTTTTGAAAAAATTGTGTCAAGTGATATTGACAAAATCACAACGTACATATTCCGAACTGCCGCCGGAGCGTCGTCGCTGGGCGTTGTCGCGGCGGTCATAGTGCTGCTGAAGCTCGGAACGAGATCGGGAGCGGCCGCTAAGGCGGCTACGATTTTTTTGATAGCGGCGCTGCTTTTTTGGCTGGCTGACCTTTTGGTTTTTGAACATTTATAATTTTATGGGAGGTACTGTTATGCTTATTGATTTTGACAAGATTGTACATTCGACTATCGAGAACTTTCGCGGCGGCGAGAAGAACACGCGTATGGCAATGTACACCGACGACGTGAACCGCATTATGAAAGTAACTCTGCGCCCGGGCGCTTCGATAGGTCTGCACAGGCACACCACAAGTTCCGAGATCATTTTCGTTATCACGGGCAGCGGCGTTATGACCTGCGATGGCGTTGAGGAGGAGCTGCGTTCGGGATTGTGTTCGTACTGCCCTATCGGCAGCGAGCATACGCTGCGGAATTCGGGACAGGACGAGCTGGTGTTCTATGCGGTAGTGCCCGAGCATGACGTGGATTTTGACGAGATCAACGGGGAGGTCGAGGAATGAGCAGAGCGTTAATTATCGGCGCAGGCGGCGTGGCGAGCGTCGTTATCGCGAAATGCTGTCAGAACAGCGGGGTTTTTACGGAAATTATGATAGCGAGCCGCACTAAATCAAAGTGCGACGCGTTCAAGGAGAAGCTGCAGCCGACCACAAAGACGGTCATCTCGACCGCGCAGGTCGACGCGGACAACGTTCCCGAGCTTGTGGCGCTTATAAAGAGCTATCAGCCCGAGATCGTCATAAATGTTGCGCTGCCGTATCAGGACTTGCATATTATGGACGCTTGTCTTGAATGTAAAGTTGACTACCTTGACACCGCGAATTACGAGCCTGAGGACACTGCGAAGTTTGAGTATTCGTGGCAGTGGGCTTACCGCGAGCGCTTTGAAAAGGCGGGTATTACGGCGATACTCGGGTGCGGCTTTGACCCGGGAGTTACGGGCGTGTTCTCGGCGTATGCGATGAAGCACGAGTTCGACGAGATAAACTATATCGACATTCTCGACTGCAACGGCGGCGATCATGGCTATCCGTTCGCGACAAACTTTAACCCCGAGATAAATATCCGCGAGGTCTCTGCAAAAGGCTCGTACATCGAGGACGGCAAGTGGGTCGAGACCGAGCCTATGGAGATAAAGCGCGTTTACAACTTCAAGGATGTCGGCGAAAAGGATATGTATCTGCTGCATCACGAGGAGTTGGAAAGTCTCGCGCTGAATATTAAGGGTATCAAGCGCATACGTTTCTTTATGACGTTCGGGCAGAGCTATCTTACGCACCTGAAATGCCTTGAAAACGTCGGTATGACCTCAATAAAGCCCATTATGTTCGAGGGGAGGGAAATCGTTCCGCTGCAGTTCCTTAAAGCGGTGCTGCCCGACCCGTCTACGCTCGGTCCGAGGACGGTTGGCAAGACGAATATCGGCTGTATTTTCCGCGGCAAAAAGGACGGCATGGACAAGAATTACTACCTGTTCAACGTCTGCGATCATCAGGAGTGCTACAGAGAGGTCGGCTCGCAGGCTATCTCTTACACCACGGGCGTGCCCGCAATGATAGGCGCGGCAATGGTGCTCACGGGCGAGTGGAAGAAGCCGGGCGTGTTCAACGTCGAGGAGATGAACCCCGACCCGTTTATGGACGCGCTGAACAAGTGGGGGCTGCCGTGGCAGGAGGACGGAGATCCTGTTTTGGTTGACTAATCGTGAGGTGAGAAATGACACAACCGAATATCAAGGATCATATCCACATGGAATTATCGGAGGACGACCGTGATTTAGCATTGGATTTCGTCAATTTTCTTGAGGAAAAACAACTTACACTTTATAAGGATAGTTGCGACTGTTGGAAGGACAAGATATATTATTGGGTAAAGTACAGTGACAAATGCGTGTGCTTTATTGCGATAAACGACCCCGATGAAAAGGAAAACCGATGGACGGTCTGGTCTGACGATATGGAACTGCCCGAAGAATATCCCGTCAGCGACAGTATCAAGGAAAGCGCTTGGCGGCATATCGATCATTGCGGAAGCTGCGGTTCGTGCGGCGGCGGACGGCGAAAGACCATTTTCGGCAAGGTATTTGAGAATGTGTGTGGCTGTACGTTCAGGGTCGATAATCCCGATCATGATGATGTGGCATTTTTAAAGGTAATGGTTGATATCGGAATAAAAGAAGTACGACGGAATAACCGAGGGGGAAACGAATGAAAAGAGAATTAGGAATAGCGCGGTGCGGTTTGGCTTGTTGCCTATGCTCCGAAAACGCGGAGTGCGGCGGCTGCACCTCCGAAGAATGCCACGATAAGGACTGGTGCGAAAATTTGAAATGCTCACGCGAAAAGGGAATATCGAATTGCTTTTTATGTGAAAGCGACTGCAAAAAGGGGCTTCTGGCGAAGATAAAGCCGTATGCGTTCACGTTGTTTGCCAAGTGTTACGGCGTTGAAGCGTTGCTTGACTGCCTTGAGCGGAACGAGAAAAACGGCGTGGTCTATCACCGCGAGGGTATAAACGGCGATTATGACTGTTTTGACGACGTTGAGGAGCTTATTGCTTTTATAAAAAGCGGAGTGCGGTAACGGCGGTACATCCGCAAAAGCGGGCGGGAGGACAGAGCTCCGTGCCACCGAACTAATCGAAAAAGGGAGAGAACAAAATGCTTTCAAAACCTTATGCGGGTTGGACGGAATTTCAGCTTGAGGGGTGCGGCGCATACGCGCTGAGTTACCTTGACGATATAGCTTTCGAGTGGGTGGAACAGGCGATACACGGGCTGGAGACGATGCTTCCGTTCTGCGTAAAGGGATTTCTCGAGCCGAACAGAATGCTCTGCACGGTTAGCTATTGGAACTGCCACATTGTCGTTGAGGACGACGAACGCGCTCCGCTGGAAAATGCTAATAACGAGTATTCACATACAAGTATGCTTAAGTTCTGCAAGAGCTTATACAATGATGTGAGCGCCTGCGCCGAGGATTGGGCAGAGTTTGTGGACTATCAAGACAGCGAGAGCATAGACGTGAAAACGGCGCGGCTGAATGAAATGCTCGAAAAATTAAAAGAGCTTATCTTAAAGCGCGAGGAATGGTTTGGAGACAACAGATGCTTTCTTTAAAAGAGGATTGGATAAACAATGTCGAAACCCCGTGCTACGTCATTGACGAGCGGCGGTTGAGGAAAAATCTGGAAATACTCGCCGGCGTGAAGCGGCGCTCGGGCTGCAAGATATTGCTGGCGCAAAAGGCGTATTCCGCGTTTGCGACATATCCGCTTATCGCGGAGTATCTGGACGGCTGCACAGCGAGCGGTCTGTACGAGGCTCGTCTCGGATATGAGGAGCTTGCGGAGCCGTTCGGACGCGAGAACCACATATTTTCTCCCGCTTACCGCGACGGGGAGTTTGACGAGATCGCGGGGATATGCGGTCACATAAGCTTCAACAATATTCATCAGTACGAGAAGTTCAAGGACAGAGCCAAGGGTGCGTCCTGCGGTATCAGAATAAATCCCGAGTTTTCCACGCAGGAGCACGGTATTTACGATCCGTGCGGCGAGTTTTCGCGGCTCGGCGCGACGATCGCGAATTTTCCCGATCTGCCCGACGGCGTGGAGGGACTGCATTTTCACACGCTCTGCGAACAAAACGCCGAACCGCTCTGTAAAACAATGGCGGCAGTTTCAGAGAAGTTCGGCAAATACCTCGGCAGAATAAAGTGGCTGAATATGGGCGGCGGTCATCATATCACCCGTCCCGATTACGATGTCGAGCTGCTGATCGAGGAAATCAGCTTTGAAAGAAATATGTACGGCTTTGACGTTTATCTTGAACCGGGAGAGGCAGTTGCCCTGAACGCGGGGTACCTTGTCACAACGGTGCTCGATACGTTCAGAAACGGTATGGATATCGCGATAACGGACGCATCGGCGGCGTGCCATATGCCCGACGTTCTGGAAATGCCGTACCGCCCGAATATACAAGGCGCGGGGCTGCCGAACGAGAAAGCGTTCACTTACCGTTTGGGCGGAAACACTTGTCTCGCGGGGGATATCATCGGTGATTATTCCTTTGACAATCCGCTGAGAGAGGGAGACAGGTTGGTTTTCGAGGATATGGCGATCTACTCGATGTGCAAAAACAACACGTTCAACGGCATAGCGCTGCCGTCGATATATCTGCTCCGCGAAAACGGAGAGCACGAGCTGCTGAAAAAATTCGGCTACGGGGATTTTAAAGGAAGATTATCATGATCGGGGAGTGAGACAATGGCTGTCTTGTACAATGTTGAGCCGTTCAAGGCTATGAAAATACTGTATCAGGGAGCCGTTGACGGTTTCCCCGAGGAGGATTTCGCGCGCAACGAAAAAGAGCGCGGGATAGTTCTGCCGCAGATGCTCAAGTGCTTTCTTGCGGATTACGGCTATATGACGGTGAACAGACTTTCAAGCAGCGTGCGTATGCTCCACCCTAACATAATGACGCGCCGTGTGTTCCGTTACGGCGGCGACCGCGAGCTTCCGCTGCTGATAATCGGCAGAGTGGGCGCTTTTCAGGTCGCGATCTCAAATGAGCACGCGCCTGACCCCGAGATTTTTCTGCTGAAGCAGACGCCCGAGCAGATTTGCATACTGCCGAGCGACGATACGGTCTCGGAGATATTAAAGGTAATGGTGTGCGGAGTACTGCTGAAATGCGAGGGCGCGGAAATTGTCAACGATCCGCAGCTGGCGGTTCGGCGGCTGAAAGAAAACGATGTCGATTTGCTGAAAATAACCTATGAGCCACGGCTGCGGCGCGAGTATTCAATTTGCTTCAGCGAGGAGCTGAGGACATTTACGGCTGCTGAATTTGTCAATGGGGAGCTTGAGAGATTTTTCTTTGTGCGGTCGGAGAAATTTATTGCAGTAAAGTAACGCGTATCGGAGGTACTTATGGCTGTATTGTATAATCTAAGCCCGCTAAAGGCAATGGAGCTGTTTTACGGCGGCGAAAGGCGCGGCGTTTGGAAAGGCGACTTCATCAAAAACGAAAAGGAACGCGGACTTGTTTTACCGTCTGAGCTAAGGGAGTTTCTGGAAAATTACGCCTACCTTGAAATAAACGAGGGCGGTGAGGGAAGGTTCAAGCTGTTTCACCCGGACGGTATCGGCGGCGTGCTGCTGGAGGATGAGGAGGAGGGGGATATCCACCTGCTTGTTATAGGCGTGCTGAACGATCTGTGGGTGGCGATCCGCATGGACGAGTGTGATTATCTGCGGATAGTTTTCGGCGAGAGTTCGGAGGACGGTACAATGTGGACGCCCTCCGACAACGGGACGTTGGAGGGAATGTATTCGGTGATGTTCTGCGCGCAGCTTTACCGCTCTGCTGATTCGTTTGTTTTTCAGGATTCCCTCGAGATTGACGCGGTACTGAAAAAGCACGGCGCGGATAAGTCGCTCATACTCCCGTCGGAGGGAAGCGTGCAGCGTATCTCGCTCTGCTTCGACGAGGACAGCGGCGCGTTCATTACCGCGGACTTTTCGGAGAACGATCAAATCGAGATGCTCCATGTCGTTCCGCGAAAGACATTTGAGCAGCGCAAGGCGGAGAAGTACGCTACGGTCTCGTTCGACGAGCTTAAGGTGCTGTTTGACGGGGAGTTTTACGGAAATTCGCTGCGGTGCGACTATGAGCACGCTCTTGAAATAGAACTTGAGATAATCAAAAGATTGGAGAACTCGGGCGCGGACGATTTGGAGTTGTATGAGCAGTACAAGCTCGCGGGACGGTGCTGTTGGTCGCTGAAGCGTCCTGATGAGGCTCTGAAATGGTATGGTAAGTCAGGCGCGATAGTTGAAGGGCTGGGCGATCCCAAAAAACTGGCGGAGTATTATCACATTCTGGCGAATTTCTACGCTGACAACGGGCAGTGGGAAAAGAGCGACGAGCTTTACAACAAGCAGCTTGCCGTTATTCGTGAGAATTTCCCCGACGACGTTTATCAGATCGGAATGAACTACCTGTCGCGCGCGCAGTTCCTTGACGGCGCGCAGGGAGAGCCGGAGCGCGTTATCGATTTGTGCAACCTTGCGTTGGAGCAGTTTCAACAGAACCCGCACGACAGCGGCTGCAAGTACGAGACCGCCCGCGCCCAGCAGCTGCGCGGAGGTGCAAAACGCCGCAAAAAGGAGCTTGACAAACGTAAGAACGCGGAATGATCCGAGGTGTACACGCAGTTATCCGAGCTAAAAACTTTAATTACTTAAATCGACATCGTTACGGCGGTGTCGATTTTTTGTATCCGATCTGTGTTTCGGAAGACGTGCGCATTGTGAACAATAGTGGCAAAATGTGTCGTTTTACCCAAGATATGGATTTGTTTTTTTGCGTTCGTCCATATATTGTAAAAACGCACGGTTTTTTTCATTATTCTAACTATTTTGAATGATAGTTTTTGTTAAAAGTGCACAAAAATATGAACAAAAGTTTATCTTGATTTTTTCTTAAAAGACCGGATTTAGCACTTGAAAAAAATTCCCAAGTAGGGTATAATATGATTGTGGGGAAAAGTGGTGTGAAAATTCACTGTTTTGGTGAAAAGTTCATTAAAAATAAAAAAGCACTTTTAACCGACAGGGAAAATATATATTAAAATCTACGAAAAATGCCGTCTGAGGAGGACGGAACGGCGCTTTTAAGGCTGGTGCAAGGGGGAATGGAAATGTACGGCGAATACGAGCATACCGTTGACGCTAAGGGACGTATGAATTTCCCCGCCAAGCTCCGTGAGGAGTTCGGTGAGCATTTCTATATTTGCAAAAGCTTTAACGCAAAGTGCCTGACGGTTTATACCAACGAAAGCTGGGAAGAATTAAAGACCAGTCTGAAAGGAAAGCCGTCGAAGGTCGCACTGCCTATCGAACGTTTTCTGTTCGGAAGCGCGTGCGAGGCTGAACCGGACAAGCAGGGCAGAATTGCCATTGCGCCCGCTCTGCGTACATACGCGAACATCACGGGTGAGGTCGTGGTCGTGGGGTTAGTAGACCGCGCCGAGATCTGGGATAAAGCGGCTTGGGAGGAATATAATAACAACACGTCTCTCGAGGATATCGCGGATATGGCGGAGGAGCTCAGCATCTGATGGAATTTCAACACATAACCGTGCTGCTTAAAGAAACGGTGGACGGCGCGTTTTCAGACCCAAAGGGCGTTTACGCGGATCTGACCACGGGCGGCGGCGGTCACAGTCTGGAGTTGGCAAAGCGTCTTTCGGGGGGAAGGCTGATTTGCTTCGACAGAGACGGGGAGGCTATCGAAGCCGCAGGGGAGCGGCTGAAGGGCTATCCCGTAACGTTTGTGAGATGCAACTTTAAAAATTTGAGCGCGGTTTTGGACGAGTTGGGGATAAAAGAGCTCGACGGAATAATCGCAGATCTGGGAGTTTCGTCGCACCAGCTTGACGACGCGGAGCGCGGATTTTCGTTCCACAACGATGCGCCGCTCGATATGAGAATGAGCGGCGAGGGTCTTTCCGCGCGTGATGTTGTCAACGATTACAGTTTTGAGGAGTTGCGGCGCATACTTTACGAGTACGGCGAGGAGAAATTCGCGCCGAAGATAGCGCAGGGCATTGTGGACGCGAGGGCGGTATCTCCGATAGAAAGAACGGGAGAGCTTGCAGATATAATAAAAAGGAGCGTTCCCGCGGCATACCGCCGTGAAAAGAACCCTTGCCGCAAAAGCTTTCAAGCTGTCCGCATAGAAGTGAACGGAGAGCTTGACGCGCTTGAAAAAGCGCTTTCCGACGGATTTAAACGCTTAAAGACGGGCGGGAGAATGTCGGTCATCACTTTCCATTCGTTGGAGGACAGGATAGTTAAAAACCGCTTTAAGGAATTTTGTACGGGCTGTATATGCCCGCCCGAGTTTCCTGTTTGCGTTTGCGGAAGACTTCCGCGCGGACGGCTTGTTACAAAGAAGCCGATAGCTCCGTGTGCGGAGGAGACAGAGAAAAATCCGCGAAGCCGCAGCGCTAAGCTGCGCGTGATAGAGAAGATAAGAGTGTGAACAACATGTTGGTATAAAGGAGGGGGGACGGCGTATGGCTTATCCGTTTGACAATTCCAATCTGGCTTACGATCTTTCAAGGTTTGACACCACCGAAAGGGAACGCCGCGAAAAGCAGCGCCGCGCCGAAGAGAAAGCCCGCGCGATACGGCTCGCGCCCGCGAATAAGGTTTCGACAAGCGGCTCGAAGTTCAAGATAATTATGGTATCGCTGATGATGTTCGCCGCGCTTTTTGCCGTCAACTACTACAATACGAAAAAGGACGACGTCGCGCGAATGGTGGCTCGGCAGGAGCAGCTTCTCGCCGCCGCACAGGACGACAACGAGCTGCTGCAAAGCAAGCTCGATTCCAAGGCGAATATCGGCTACATCGAGCAGTACGCGTCGGAAAAGCTCGGAATGACAAAGGTCTCGGCGTCGCAGAAGAAATACATCAGCGTAAATACGGAGGATCTTATTGAAATAGACAACGACGATTCCGAGGGCTTGCTGGGAGCGATAAAGAGAGGTTTCTCCGCGTTTTTGGAATACATTGGGTTCTGACGGCATAATATAGGGGTGAACAAGCCCTTACTTAAATGTTGTCGGCAGACTGTTTATACCGATACTTATCCCACTCGCAGTTTCCTGTAAAGTACAGATCGCTGTGCGAAAAACGCAATTCATCGATAAACTCAGGCGGGATAAGTATAGAACAGCAAAGTCGGCTATACGGCTTTGCTTTTTTGGTTTTTCGGAGGTTGTGGAAATTGGACAGAAACACTAATAACACAGACAGCTTGTGGAGCAGGATGAAAGCATATCTCAAGCAAAAGGACGCGGAGGAGGCTGATAAGAAGCCCGTTATCGGATACCGCGGACGGCAGATAGTTATTCTTTCGGCGATTGTGGGATTTTCCCTGTTTGTCGGGTATAATCTGCTTAAATTCACCGTGCTTGACGGCGATATGTGGCGGCAGCGCGCAAATTCGCAGCAGATGAGAGAGCTTTCGATAATGGCGAACCGCGGCACTATTTACGACGCGAACGGCACTGTTCTCGCGCAAAGCTCTACGGTATGGAACGTTATTTTTGCTCAAAACGCTGTTTACAAGGCAAATCAAAAAAACAAGGAAGACTACGAGAAGAAAAAGGCGGAGTGGCTTAAGGACGACGATCCCGAGAAAAAGCCGCTCGCGGAATACAGAGAGCTTGTGGACGTTATCGCCGAGGGCATAGCCGAAATATTGGAAATATCGCCCGACGGAATGCGCGAGGCGTATAAGGATCAGGAGCACAATTATTACACGGTAAAGCGCAAGGTCGAAAAGCCGCAGGTGACGCTTATCCAGCAGTTTCTGCTAGACAACGACATCAGCTCGGACTGCGTTTATACCGAGCAGTCGAGTAAGCGCTACTACCCGAACGGATCGCTTGCGTCGAACGTTATCGGCTTCACCAACTTCGACGGCGAGGGCGTTTACGGGCTTGAAGCGTATTACGACGACTATCTCAGGGGCACGGACGGCAAGGCGTTCTACCTCACCGACGGTATGGGTCGAAGCATTGAATACGGAAAAGACGATTATTTTAACGCGGTCGACGGTTACAGTCTGGTGCTTACGCTCGACGAGGTTTTGCAGCACTATCTCGAAAAAAATCTTGAGCAGTGCGTTTCGCAGCACTCGGTCGTCAACCGCGCCTGCGGAATTATTATGAACTGCAACACGGGCGGTGTTCTGGCTATGGCGACATCTCCGTCCTACGACCTGAACAATCCCTCGGAGATCACGAGCAAATTCGATCTTGAAACTCTTGCGAAGATGCAGGAGGAGGGCAAGTCCTCGGAGGAGATCGCGGCGCAGGAGAGCATTATGCGCGAGCAGCAGTGGAAAAACAAGGCTGTTACGGAGCTGTATTACCCGGGGTCGGTTTTCAAGACCGTTACCGCGTCGTCGGCGCTCGAGGAGGAGGTCATAAATCTTGATACAACGTTCAACTGTCCCGGCTTCATCGAAGTCGCGGGAGAGAGTATAAACTGCCACCAGACGTGGGGTCACGGCACTCTGACGCTCCAACAGGGAATTACGGCGTCGTGCAACCCGTATTTCATTCAGGTCGGGCAGGCGCTCGGGGCGCAGAAGTTCAGCAATTACTTTGAAGCGTTCGGCTTTACCGAACCGACGGGAATAGACCTCCCCGGCGAGGCGCAGAGCTTGTACGTTCCGTATTCGAGGATGAATCTGGTCGATCTTGCAATGTCCTCTATGGGTCAGACCAACAAGATAACGCCTATACAGATGTGTACGGCGTTCTGCGCGATTGTAAACGGCGGCTATCTCGTAACACCGCACCTTGTCGACAAGATACTTGACAGCAACGGCAACGTTGTTGAAACAAAGGAAACGCAAATAAAGCGGCAAGTCATCTCGGAGGAGACCTCTAAGACCATGTGCGGCATTCTGGAGACGATCGTTACGGAAAACGGCGGTCACAACGCGTATATCGCGGGTCACAGAATCGGCGGCAAGTCGGGAACGGCTGAGAAGATTGACGAATACAACAGAGAATTAGCTGAAAACGGTACCGCGCATATGACCTACATAGGAACCTTCGCGGCGGCTGTTCCCATGAACGATCCGCAGATCGTTATGCTGGTGCTTGTTGATACGCCTACGGGTCCGCAGTATTACGGCTCGGCGGTTGCGTGCCCCGTTGTTTCGGCGGTATTCAATGACGGTCTGGAGCATTTGGGCATATACCCGACCTACACCGCCGAGGAACAAGCGAAAATGGACGCGATAGTTCCAAACATCATCGGCGATATGGCGATGTACGCGCAGAGCTATCTTACGGCAAATAACTTCAAGGTGAGATTTATTGGCGACCCGTCAAGCGATGCTACCGTCAAGGATCAGATACCCGGTTCGGGCAGCAGCATACCCAAGGGCTCGACCGTGGTGGTTTACCTTGATGATACGGAGCGCGAAACGGGAGAAGTGCCGAATGTGTTGGGTATGAGCGTCAAGGAGGCTAACGATGCCATAACAAACGCGGGCTTCAACATTAAGATACTCGGCGGCGCTGCCGAGAACGCGGATGCCGTGGCAACCATGCAAAGCTATGGCGAGGGCGTGACGCTGTACAAGGGCAGCATTATAGAGGTAACGTTCCAGGCAAATTCGTTCGGAGATTAAAGGCGGTGAACCTATGACGGTCGGAGAGCTGTTTTCGGGGATGTGTGAAATTCCCGAGAAACTTAAAAATTTGGCGGTCCCGGGGGTCACCTCGGACAGCCGCGAGGTCGAAAACGGCTTTCTGTTCGTCTGTATAAAGGGCGGCAGTTTTGACGGTCATTCAGTCGCCGCGAAAATGCTCGAAAAGGGCGCGTGCGTGGTGGTAACACAGGAAAAACTCGGGCTGGACGGCGAAGTAAACGTTGAAAATTCCCGAAGAATATATCCCGAATTGCTGTCGAGGTTTTATGGTTGTCCGACAAAGAAATTCAAGCTGTGCGCGGTCACGGGAACGAACGGCAAGACGACCGTCGTCAATCTCTGCGCGCAGATAACGCGGCTGCTCGGACACAGAACGGGCGTTATAGGAACGCTCGGCACGGACACGGGGAGCGGTCTGAAGTACTCCCACGACGGACCGCCGACAACTCCCGAGCCGCGCAGATTGTATCAATTGTTCTCGCAGATGGCGCGGGAGGGCACGGAATACTGCTTTATCGAGGCGAGTTCGCAGGCGCTCGCGCAGTACCGTTTCGCGGCGGAGAATTTCGCGGCGGGCGCGTTTACGAACCTTACGCGCGATCATCTGGACTATCATGGCACTATGGAGAATTATTTCGCGGCTAAGCGTATGCTGTTCGATATGTGCGAAAACGCGGTCGTGAATATCGATGACGAATATGGAAAAAAAATTGCGGAATACTGCCGCGAAAAGGGCGTTCCGCTGAAAACGGTATCGGTTGACGGAGAAGCGGATTTTTACACGGAATTTGTGAAGCTCTCTGCGCACGGGTCGGAATTTATACTGACTGACAGAGCGGCCGAGAAAAGCTATCCCGTGCGGTTCGCGATGACAGGACTGTACAACGTTTCAAACGCGCTCGAGGCGGCGGTCATGGTGCATCTGACGGGAGTTCCCATGGACGAGGTGCTTTGCGCGCTTGAGAAGATCGAGGGCGTTGCGGGGCGGCTGGAAACGCTGTACACGGGAGAGTTCACGGTGATACGAGACTACGCTCACACCGAGGACGGTCTGGAAAAACTGCTGTCCATGCTTAAACCGCTCGCGAAAAACCGCCTTATCGCGGTGTTCGGAGCGGCGGGCGAACGCGACGCGGGAAAGCGTCCCGATATGGGAAGAACGGCGGCAAAGTACGCGGATGTGCTGATAGTGACGACGGACAGTCCGCGTCATGAGGATCCTCAGAAGACGATCGACGACGTGGCGCGCGGTATTCCCGAGAGCAGAGCGCATGAGGAATACACTGACCGAAAAGCCGCGATATTCCGCGCTTTGGAAACGGCAGAAAAGGGAGACGTTGTCGCGCTCTGCGGAAAGGGTCACGAGGACTATCAGGCGATAGGTAACGAGTACATTCATTTTGACGAAAAAGAGATAGTGGACGAATTTTTCAAGAAGGGGCAGCAAGGGTATGTTTTCGACTAAGGAGATTGCGGAGATCACGGGCGGAGAGCTTGTTGGGGTAAACGTAAGAGTGAAGTCCGTTTCCACCGACACAAGAATGCTGAAAAAGGGCGCTCTTTTTATCGCGGTAAAGGGCGAGCGCTTTGACGGCAACGACTACATCAGACAAGCGGCGGACGGCGGTGCGGCAGCGGCAATATCCGACCTTGTGCCCGGTACGGTAAAAACCGCGATACCCGTTATTTATGTCAAAAATTCGCGTACAGCGCAGCTTAAGCTGGCACGGCATTACCGTGATAAATTTAACATCAAGCTCTGCGGAGTAACGGGGAGCGTAGGGAAAACCTCTACAAAGGATATGATAAGCGCGGTTTTGTCCGTAAGGTATAACACGCTCAAGACCGAGGGCAACTTCAACAACGATATAGGACTGCCGAAAACGCTGTTCCGTCTTGATAAGAAAACGGAAGCGGCGGTTATTGAAATGGGAATGAGCGACCTCGGCGAGATATCGGCGCTCTCGGGAGCGGCTCACCCGACTTGCGCGGTGATAACGAATATCGGTTTTTGCCATATAGAAAATCTCAAAACGCGCGATAACATTTTCGCCGCCAAGCTGGAGATACTCGACGGAATGGACGGAGACGCGCCGCTTATCGTTTACGGCAGCGACGATTATCTGGGAAAGCTCACGTCGGAGAAAATCGGAGGGCGGCGGCTAATCCGTTTCGGGCTGACGGAGGGCTGCTCCGTTTGGGCAGATGATATCTCGCAGAACGAAAACGGCGGCGAATTTAAGCTCCGTTACGGGGAGAAGTCGTACAAGGCGGCTGTTCCCGTTGTCGGCGAACATCACATACTGAACGCGCTCGCGGCATTCTGCGTAGGGATAGAGTTCGGGCTTGCCCCCGAGGAGATAATTCCTGCGTTTATGAACTACGAGGGAAGCGGAATGCGGCAGAAGCTGGAGCAGCGCGAAAACGGCATACGCGTTATTCTCGACTGCTACAACGCCTCGCCTACATCGATGAGATCGGCGCTCTCGGTTCTGGGAGCGGTGAATACTGAGGGCAGACGCATCGCGGTGCTCGGCGATATGCTGGAGCTTGGTGAACGGTCGAAGTCGCTGCACGCGGGGCTTGCGGATATTGTTGCGGAGCATGCGGATATCACATTCCTTTACGGTCGCGAGATGACGGCGCTACGCGACGAACTGGCGAAACGCGGAGTTAAAGTGTTCCACAGCGAGAATAAGCAAGAGCTTACGGAACTGCTGCTCGGCGAAATAAAGAGCGGCGACGTTGCGCTGTTCAAGGGCAGCCGCGGCATGAAAATGGAAGAGATCGCCGAAAAAATAAAGTAATTGGAGCAGAATATGTATATTTGGACAAGCGTTTTCGCGGCGATTGCGGCGTTCGTGCTTACGTGGCTGGCAGGGTTTTGGTTTATTCCGCTGCTGCACAAGCTGAAATACGGACAGACGATACTCGACATAGGTCCGAAATGGCACAAGGCGAAAAAAGAGGGCACTCCCACAATGGGCGGCATAACATTTATTTTCGCGGTGTTCGTGAGCTTTATCGTCGGAATGGTCGTGTTTTCCGCAAGCGGAAACGCAGACTATTCCGGCACGGACAAGGCGGAGTTCATACGCGCCATGGCGGGTATGGTAATGGCGGTGCTGTTCGGCTTTATGGGCTTTCTCGACGACTTCATCAAGGTAAAGAAAAAGCATAACGAGGGGCTTACTCCGCTTCAGAAGATCATCTTTCAGGTGATGATAATCGCGGCGTATTTCGCGACGCTTTACGTGAGCGGTCTGCGGCGCACGGTCATACTGTTCCCGGGCGGTCTGCAATGGGACTTGGGGCTGTTCTATTACCCGCTTATGGGTATCGGGATACTATACCTTGTGAACGCCGTGAACCTCACCGACGGCATAGACGGGCTTTGCTCGTCCGTCACCATAATCTATATGGCAGCGTTCGCGGTAATATCGGGCTTGCTCGGAATGTTCGGGCAGACGCTGTTGGCGTTTTGCGCGGCGGGGGGTTGCGCGGGCTTTTTGTTGTGGAATTTCCCGCCCGCAAAGGTGTTTATGGGTGATACAGGGTCTATGTTCCTCGGCGGCGTGGTGTGCGCTCTCGGCGTGGGCTGCGGTGTGGAGTTCCTTATGGTACTCGCGGCTATGGTGTATATTCTCGAGGCGCTGTCAGTGGTCATTCAATCGACGGTGTTCAAGATAACCAAGAGGATTTACCACACGAAAGAGGGCAAGCGCTTGTTTAAAATGACGCCCATTCATCATCACTTTGAACTCTCAAAGTGGAGCGAGCTGAAGATCGACACGATTTTTTCGACGGTCGCGGCGCTTTTCGGGGCGCTGGCGGTGGTATTGGCTTACGGAATGTTCGCCAAGTAGCTTTTGGAGGTATATATGCAGCAGGCAAGACGAAGTACGGCGGCAAGACAGCAGCCGCGAATATCCGCTCCGCCGGGTGCGCGTCCGAATACGCGTGTAGATCCGCGTGCGAACGTTCAGCGCGCGCAGAGCAGAGTCGCTCCTGGCAGACCGTCGCATGCGAACGCCGCGCCGGGCACTGCGCCGCAGCAGGGAGCGGTTCCCAAGGCGCGCAAACCGCGTAAGCAGCGGACGGACAAGGTCGCTGTAAAAAGAAAGAAAAAGGCAAAAGATCCGAACAGAGTAAGGCTGCTCAGCTTTCAGGGCAGAGTGGACGTGCCGATGTTCGTTATAATTATGGTGCTGTTGGTTTTCGGGATAACCATGATGTTCTCGGCGGGTCACGCGCTCAGCTACCGCGACAACGACGGCGATTCGTTCTACTATGTAACGAGGCAGATAATCGCGGCGGGGATAGGTCTTGTGGGAATGTTTTTCCTCACGTTTCTGGACTACCGTTTTCTGCGTTACGAATTTAAATTATTCGGCGGCAGATTTAAGATTACGGTGACGCATTTGCTGCTTGTGTTTACAATGGTGCTGAATTTAATGACGATACCGTTCGGAATACGCGCGGACGGCGGTCAAAAGCGATGGCTTCCGCTGCCCGGACTAGGACAATTCCAGCCGTCCGACCTGATGAAAATAACGGTCATTGTCTATTTTGCCTATTATATCCAGAAGCATTCCAAGAAAATGCGGACGTTCCATGACGGTATTTGGGTGCCCGGCCTGATGCTGATACTCATAATCCTGTCGGTCATCAGCCAGATGCATTTGTCACTGCTGCTGATAATCTGTTTTGTTTTCGCGGCAATGCTGTTTATGGGCGGAGCAAATCTGAAATATTATGTGCCGCTGGTCCTGTTGGCTGTCGCGGCGGTTTACGTTGTGGTTTTCGTGTTGGATATCGGATATTTCAGCGACAGATTTACCTATATGGATCCGCTTTCTCAGCCGGGCGACGGTTCGTATCAGAACTATCAGTCCGCTCTGGCGCTCGGCTCGGGTGGAATATGGGGCAAGGGTTTCGGCAATTCCAGCCAGAAGTACTACTACCTCCCCGAAGCGCAGAACGACTTCGTTTTCGCGGTACTGGTCGAGGAATTCGGGCTGATCGGCGGTCTGGCGGTCATCGTGCTGTTTCTGATCTTCGTGTTCAGAGGTTTTTCGATCGCGAGAAAGGCGGAGGACAAATTCGGCTGTCTGCTCGCTACTGGAATTACGTTCCAGATAGGGATACAGGCATTCCTGAACCTCGGAGTTAATTTGTGCTGCATACCGAACACGGGTATCTCGATGCCGTTTTTCAGCTACGGAGGTACGGCGCTTATGCTGCAATTGTGGGAAATGGGTCTGTTGCTCTCGGTCAGCAAGAGGGCGAAGCTGAGTTGACAGCGTGCAGCGAGCGGAGCGCAGGCAATGCTCCTCGGTTAGGCGAACGAAGTGAGCCGGTGCGAGCTTTTGTGTTTCAGATAGGGGCTAATATGAAGGTTATTTTTGCGGCGGGTGGAACAGCGGGACATATAAATCCCGCCCTCGCCATAGCGGATAAGATAATGCAGGTGTTTCCAAATACGGAGATACTGTTTATCGGCACGCCCAACGGAATGGAGAGCCGTCTCGTCACAAAGGCGGGGTACGATTTCCGCGGCGTGGAGATGTCGGGATTTCAGCGCGGCTTTTCGCCGAGGGATATTCTGCGCAATGTCAAGGCGGCGTACTGCTATCTGATCTCGGCAAAGAGCGCGGTGAGGAAGATAATCAAGGAGTTCAAGCCCGAGCTTGCCGTGGGAACGGGCGGATACGTTACCGCGACTGTGCTCGGACAAGCAGCCGCAATGGGCGTTAAGACAGTAACTCACGAGAGCAATTCCTACCCGGGAATGGCGACGAAAATGCTCTCGGAAAAGGCGGACAAGGTGCTGCTCGCCGTCGGGGATGCAAAGAAGCATTTAAAGAACACCGACAGGTGCGTGGTTACGGGAAATCCGCTGCGGACAAATATCCCGATAGAGGAGCAGTCGGCGGCGCGCGAGCGGCTGGGGCTGCCCGATGGGTTTACGGTTCTGTCGTTCGGCGGAAGTCTGGGCGCGAACAAGATAACGGAGGCGGTCGCTGAGCTTATCGCATGGGAAAAGAAAACGGGCGGGATAAATCATATTCACTCGTTCGGCAGCAAGAACAAGGATACGTTCTACGCGGCGCTGGAGCAGAGCGGTGTTTCTGAGGACAAGCAGCGCCACATTTTCCGTGACTATATTGACAATATGTACACGTGTATGTGCGCGGCAGATCTGATAATCTCGCGCGCGGGGGCGATGACGATAACAGAGCTTACGGAGATAGGCAGACCGTCCGTTCTCGTGCCGTATCCCGCAGCAGCGGAAAATCATCAGTACTACAACGCGATGACTTTGGTCAACGAGAATGCCGCGATACTTATCGAGGATAAGGATCTTACGAGGGCAAGGCTGGTCGACGAGGTGTCAAAGCTGTACAACGACAGGGTACGGCTGGAGCTTATGCGTGAGAACGCCGCCAAAATGCGGAAAACCAACGCCGCCGATCTGATACTGTCGGAGATCATCGACCTTGTTGGCAAGGAGCATTTCGAGAGGTAAATTATTCACACAAAAAATCCTTTCAACATATTATGCTGTATAATTTGTTGAAAGGGTGATGTTATGGATAATCGCCGAAAACTGATAGTGAACGGCGGGCGCAGGCTTGAAGGCGAGCTCAGGGTTCACGGAGCGAAGAACAGCGCCTTGCCGCTGCTGTCCGCGGCGGTTCTGGCTCATGGAGAAACGGTGCTGCACAACTGCCCCGAGCTCACCGACGTGGACGCGGCTTGTCGAATCCTTACGCATCTCGGCTGCCGCTGCAAGAGAAGCGGCGGCACGGTGACGGTGGACGCGACCAACGTTTCGGGATACGAAATTCCCGATACGCTTATGCGGGAAATGCGTTCGTCGATCGTGTTTCTGGGGGCGGTGCTTGGGAGAACGGGGCGGTGTCGGCTGTCGTTCCCGGGAGGGTGTGAGTTGGGCGCGAGACCTATCGATCTGCATCTGGCGGCGCTGCGGCAAATGGGCGCGGAGATCGTCGAGGAACACGGTTATCTCGACTGCACTGCGACGGGAGGACTTCACGGTTCGAGAATAACGCTTTCGTTTCCGTCCGTGGGCGCTACGGAGAATATCCTGCTTGCGGCAACGGTGGCGAGCGGATACACCGAAATACATAACGCCGCTCGTGAGCCCGAGATCGTCGATCTAGCGGAGTGTCTAGGCAAATTCGGCGCGAAAATCGGCGGCGCGGGCGAGAGCGTTATCACCGTCGAGGGTACGCCAAGGGCCGCGCCGTGCGAGCACAGCGTTATCCCCGACAGGATAGTCGCGGGAACGTACCTCTGTGCCGCTGCAATAACGCGCGGAGAGCTTATCCTCACCGATTGCGAGCCATCGCACATGAACGGGTTCATTCCGGTGCTGGAGGCAATGGGCGCGCGGATCTACACATACGGCGGCGGCAAGATGTATCTCAGCTGCAAAAAGCGCCTTACCGCACCGCCGACCATTCGGACAATGCCGTACCCCGGCTTCCCGACGGACATTCAAGCGCCGTTTACCGCGCTTTGCTCGACGGTTGAGGGAACTTCGGTGTTCGTGGAGACGATCTTTGAAAACCGGTTCAGGCACGTTCCCGAGCTGGTAAGGTTGGGTGCGTCGATAAAGACCGAGGGCAGAGTGTGCGTCGTTCAGGGAGTTAAGCGGCTGTCCGGCGCTAAGGTGTGCGCGGCAGAGCTGCGCGGCGGTGCGGCGCTCGTTACGGCGGCGCTTGCCGCCGAGGGTACGAGCGAGATCACGGGATTGTGCTATATAGACCGCGGCTACGAGTCGCTGGAGGGTGCTCTGCGGTCGGTTGGAGCGGATATTAAAAGAGTTTAAGGGTACTGCGGAGGGCGCAGTCGTTCTCCGAAAAAAAGAAGTTGAAAGGCGGGTGACGGATAATGGCAGATAATCGCGGAAGAAATACGGACAAAGTTCCAAAGGCTATGCTTAAGCCGACAAAACAAAAGCTGCAGAGCCGCCGTCCGAATAAGCCGCCTAAAATGCAGCAGAGTGTTCCGGAACAGCAGCAAAGACCGATCAACCGTCAAACGCAGAAGGCGGTCGCAAAGGCGATGCGATCCAAGGCCGCGCCGAAGAAAAAGCGCAGATACCGCGGCGGAAATTATATTCTGTACTACATTCTGGCGGGGATAGTCGTTACCGTCGTTATGATAATTCTGTCAAATACGGTGCTGTTCAAGTGCGGCGAGATAGAGGTAGTGGGGAACACCCGCTATTCGGCACAGGAGATCGCCGCAAGATCGGGGCTGAATATCGGCGATAATCTGCTTCACGCGGACACAAAAACGGCGGCGGAGAAGATAGTCAACTCGCTTGCTTATGTTGATAAGGCGGAGGTAAAAAAGTCGTTTCCGACCAAATTCACCGTTACCGTGACCGAGGCGGAAAAATGGTTCGCGATAACCCAGAACGGCATAACAGCAGCGATATCGCGTATGGGCAAGATACTCGAGCAGGGCAGCACGGACGGGTTGACCGTAGTTAAGGGCTTTGAAGCAGAGAGCATAGAGACGGGAAAGTGGCTCAAATCAAAGACCGACGGCAAGGACGAGATACCGCAGATGATCTTTGAGGCTGCCGAAAAGGCGGGCTTAAAAAAGATTGACGAGATAGATATGACGGATAAGTTTGAGGTAAAGGTCTCCGTGGACGGCGGCAGGATAATTCTGGAGCTGGGTCCCGCAACGGAGATCGATAGCAAGCTCCACGTTGCCGCAGCATTCATCAAGACCGAGTTGGGCGCGGAGGAGAGCGTTACTGTGCTGCTGTCTAATCCCGAGAAGTTCGCCGTGCGCAATAAGCCGAAACCGCCGAGTTTGAGTTCGTCATCATCGAGCAGCTCAAAGCCGCCCGAAAATTCCGAGCAGGAGACCTCCGAAACGGGCGAGACCGGAGAGCCGACCTACGAAGAACCAACCTACGAGGAGCCGACTTACGAAGAACCTACCAATGAAGACCCCGACCCGACTACAGAGGAGACCTACGGTACGGGCGAGGAAACGAACGAAACTCCGCAATAAACCGCATTTTATGTTATTTTGTGCAATTCCTCTAATAATAAATTGCAATCGTTGTGAAAATTATTTCAAAAAACGGTTGCAATTTTTTTTATAATCTGTTATAATATAAACAGTATTCTATGATAATGACGTTAAAAGCAGGAGGAGTTGTAAGTTATGGCTTTTACGATTGACGATAACAACGACGGATTTGAAGTAGCCGACGATTTTCAGATGACGACCAAAATTATGGTCTTCGGCGTCGGAGGCGCGGGCGGAAACGCCGTTTCGCACATGGTTGAAAGCGGCATTCAAGATGTTGAATACGTTATCGCCAATACCGATGTTGCCGCGTTGCGCGGTAAGGACGGCAGCAAAATGAAGCGCATTCAGATTGGCAGAAAGACCACTAAAGGCCAGGGTGCGGGCAACGATCCGTCCAAGGGCAGAGACTCAGCTGAGGAGAACCGCGACGACATCGAAAAAGCAATGGAGGGCGTTTCAATGCTGTTTATCGCTGCGGGTATGGGTGGCGGAACAGGCACGGGAGCAGCTCCCGTTGTCGCGAGCGTTGCTAAGGATAAGGACGTTCTGACGGTAGGCGTCGTTACCAAGCCTTTCGGTTGGGAGGGCACGAGCAAAATGAATCAGGCGCTCGGCGGCATTTCTGAGATGAAGAAGTATGTCGACGCGCTTATCGTTATACCGAACGATCGTTTGAAAGAGCTAAAGGGCGCTAAAATAACGCTGAAAAACGCGTTTTCCGAGGTCGACAATATACTTTGCAAGGCCGTTATGGGAATTATCAAGCTGCTTCAGGGCGACGGTCACATCAACGTTGACTTCGCCGATGTAAAAATGGCACTCAACAATTCCGGTATTGCGCATATGGCTATTGGTCACGGCAAGGGCGATTACAAGATCGACGAGGCGCTCGACGAGGTTCTCAACAGCCCGCTGCTCGAGACTTCCATAAACGGCGCAAGACGCGGACTGCTGAATATCAGCGTTCCGAGCACGCTGTCGTTCGAGGAGTTCGACAATCTCACGCAGGAGATCGCCGAGAAGTTCAACGGCGACGCGAGATACAAGTTCGGCGTTGTGTTTGACGACACGCTCGCCGAGGACGAGATCTCGCTTATCGTTGTCGCGACAGATTTTGCGGAAGCGGACGATACGCCATCTATCCCCGAGTCTCCCGCGAGAGTTGAGCCGGAGCCTATCGCTTCCGTTACGGTAACGCCCACGTCGGACGGACTTGGCGGAAACGTAGGTTTTTCCGAGGCGCAGGACATTGATACGCTGCTCAGAAAATTCAATCAGGGCAGAGATTGACCCGATAACTTGAATTATCCGAAGATCCGGGGCTGACGCTCCGGATTTTTTTGCGGGATAAATGCTGATTTTGCGAAAAAAAAGATATTTCTCGGAAAAGCACTTGCATTTTTCGCGGATTTGTTATACAATATAAGATGTAGTATTATTTTTATTTACGCCAATGCAATATTGCGGCATAACATTATACTTATTAAAAAAGGGGTAAAGAAATGGACAAGCTGGTTGCTTTTTTTAAGAATGTGTGGTTCAGGCGTGCTGTGGCGCTGTTGTGTTGGGGATATACCGCGCTTATGCTGTGGGTGGCATGGCTGTGTTTCGGTTTTTTCTTTGAGTTTGAAAATCCCACGCCGCTTTTCGTGCTGTACCTGTTTGTGAACATATCCGCGCTTGGTCTCATAATCCTTACGCGCAAACAGATGATAACCAAGATAAACGCGTATATTCTGCCGCCTATTGTGTTTCTGATCGTGATATTCGGCTTCGGCAACTGGTATATGATTGCTCCTCCGCTGGTGGTTATGATCGTTATGTTCTTTGTCAACAATTCAAATGAAACTCTGAAAACCGTACTGGGAACTATGTATCTGCTTATGTATGTAATAGGTGTTGTAGGTTATATCGGTATCAAGATGTTTATGGGAGACATCTCGTTTACGGGCGTTGACCTTACGCGCCGCGACCCCGATTACGAAAAGCTTTCGGAGTCGGGGGAGTACCGCATCGTGCGCTATATCAACGATACAAACGAACGCAAAACCATGTCGTATTATGTTGAATATACGGGCGACGACACAGAGATACCGCTCGGTATGTGCAAAAAGGTTTTCGGCTGCAAGCACGTTCATACGGCGACCTATCAGAGCAAAAGCGAGGATCTTGTCGAATGGAGTACACAGCGCGTCGATGGCGAAAATCAGGACGTTATTCTGGTTGAGGGAAGTCTGCGCGAAAATCCGTATCTGATAAAAGCCGCCGAGGAGGACGACAGCTCTGATAGCTCGGAGGGCAGCTCTAGTAAAGCGTCAAGTCCGCTCATAAGACCGAACAGTTCAGCGCAGAGCGGCGAAACTTCCGGAACGGGCGTGGGCGGCAACACCGCCGAGCCGGAAGAATAATGCATTGTAAAGGAGAATTGCCTTGGAAAGAACGCTGAAGCTCGTCGGAAAGACCTCGAATGAGATATTTCTGCTTCGTTATCCCGCCTCTCTGTTGGATTTCTGCGACTTCGATCTGTCGGCTTTCGCTAAGGATTCAATAGATATGTGCAACGAGGCGCTTAAAACGGGAGCATACGACGCGGACCGCGCCGCCGAACTGCGCAAGGATATTCAGGGAGCGCACTGCTACATCAGACATCACATACGGACGATATACGAGAAGGTCGTTATGGACTGCTGGATCGATTACGTATGCAGGCGCGACAATATCGGTGAAAGCGCGCTGTGGAACCGTTTTGTGCGGTGCAAAACGCAGTTTGAGAAGCTGGTGTTCGCGCGGCTGTGCGATTTTCGTTATAACCGTGATATCAACCAGTGGCTGAACATCGTCCGCATACAGGACTACGCGCGGACTAAGGTGAACTTTGTGTTTATCGAGACCGCAAGATCGGCGGAGGAAATAGTCGCGAGACGCAACTATTTTGACCTCGCGTTCAGCGTTACGGCGCGCGAGCTGGGCTGCCGCATTGAGGATCTGGGTGTTACAAAGGTTTTTCCCGTGGGAAGAATACCCACCGCGCCGTTTATGTTCCCGAATATTTCTAAGGATATCGTGCGGCACGTTCTCGCGGATTTTGATTACAGTGATGATTACTCCGATGTTGAAAATTACGAGGAAATATCCGACCAGATTGCCATGGACGCTTTTGCGCGAATGAAAGAGGGTCTGCCGCAGGAGCTTTCGAGTTATAGCGTGGTCGCGGGAAAAATGGAGAATTACAGCGATAAACTATATATGCCGTGTAGTCTTAAGGCGGTCATTGATCTGGAGATAGACGCTATGCTCGAAAACGGTGCGTGGCTTGCGAAGTGTAAGCGCTGCGGTCACTATTTCATGAAGGACAATGAGCACCCCGAGGACTACTGCTCGCGCTTCGTTCCAAACGGAAAGACCTGTCTTGAGATATGGGAGGAGGAACACCCCAAGCCCAAAATGACCGCTGCTCTTGAGGAGCGATGCAAGGAGGTCACGGACGAGATCTATTCACGCGTGGATAAAATCATGAGCGTCAAGGAATACGATTACTGGCACAACTACCTTGAGGCGATGAAGATAAAGGTCGACAACGGTGAGATCGCTCCCGAGGAGCTGGAGGATTTCCTCAACTACTCCCTTGAGGTGGATATCACCAGAAGTCACCCTATCGTCGAGGTACCCAAAAAGGAGCCCGAAGAGCCGAAAAAGGGCGTTGTAAGACCGTTCGTTCCCGAGCGGATAAGCCGCAGCGAAATCAAGCAGACCGCCGTTTCCGAGGAAGAAACAGAGGAGCAGCTTGCTCTGCGCGAGGGTTTTTTCACATCGCCGACCAAGGAGCGCCGCAAGAACGAGCGTCCGCAAATATCGCATATAATCCGCGGAGGAGAGAGCCTCGGCGAGAATTACACCAAAAATCCCGATCCCGCGGGATTTCAGCCGTTCGGTTCGCCTGCGCGGACACAGCAGCCGCCAACGGAGCAGCCCGCGCCGCCCGTTGTTGAGCAGAAAAAGCGCAGTCCGTTTGAGGACTTGAAGCGTCTGGAGGAGAAGCTCGAAGAGGAGCGTTCGCGCGTTGAGCGGACAGCTCGCGCGGAAATTTCCGAGCGACCCGACCGCCGCGCCGCGCGTCCGTTTGAGAGCGCCGACAAGGACGAAAACGCGTTTCGCCCGTTCGGAGAGCCCGCCGCTCCGAGAAGATCGCGCCCCGAGCCGCGCCGTCCGCAGAGCCGCGAGATGGACTATACTGACGAGTTTGAATATGAAGAGCCGCAGCGCCGCGCGTCCGCCGAACCTGTAACCCAGCCGGAGCAGGTCGCTCCGCCGCCTCCGCCTAAGCCTAAGGTTATCCGAAAAAACGCGGCTGCGATCAGCGCCTACGGGAAAATGGCGGGCGCTAGGGTCACCTCCGCACCGCCCGAATTGGCGGTGGTTTCCGAACCTGATTCCGTTCCGAATACTATGGACTTATCGAATATTTCCGAGGTTCACGAGCGGACGATCCCCGAACGTACAACGCCGGAGCGTACAACACCTGACCGCGAAATCCCCGAAACAGATCCGTTTAAGGACATTGAGAGCATTTTCGATGTGCTAGAACGGTCGGAAAGCGACATGGGTGCTCGCCCGAAACGCGGCAGAACGCGCCGTGAAACCGATGAACTCCCCGAGCCGACGCCCGATTGGAAGAGCGAAGAAGATCCGTTGCCGAAAACCGTCACAAAGGAGAATGCTCCGAGCGGTATATGGACGGAGGACAGGGGGCTTTTTGAGAACCCTACGGAACCGGAGCAGTCCGAGCTGGATATGCTCAAGGAGAAGAAGCACGGCAAATCCAACAAGACCAGACGGCTTTATGATGTTATTATGCGTGAACCTGATGATAATCCGAATTTTAGAAGAAAAAATTAACTAATTTAGGCAATTTAACGCGTGATTTAAGTAAATCGCGCGTTTTATTGTTGCTATTGCACAAAGTTTCTTAAAAACGTTAAATTAAAGTTTGGTTAATTATACGGTTGCAATATTAAGTTAAATGATGTATAATATAAATTACAAAGCAAGCGCGGATCGTCCGTGTTTGCGGAAAAAATTATTGGAGGATCATTACAATGAACATTAAAAAAATTCTGGCTGCAACCGCTGCTTCCGTTGTAGCTGTAAGCGCTATGGCAGTTGTTGCTTCCGCTGCCGAGATCACTGTTCCCGCAAATGCTACCGCATGGGCTGACGTGGAGATCTTTGCGGATTACGACGCACTTTCCAAGCTGCTTGACGATGGCAAGACCCCCGAGGATATCGAGACTATCGTTCTTAAGTCCGACGGCTCTGCTGTAGGTATCGGTTATCACGCTGCTGATGCAGATCTCACATGGACTCAGCCGACCGACAGCGACGAGAACGCTTGGTTCACCGACACGCTTACCCTTAATGCTTCCGACATCTCCCTTACCAAGGACAAGGCGTACCTCAAGGCGTTTGGCAACAATATTGAAGACCCTGCGGTTCTCACTGTTACATTCACCTACAAGACCGCTGACGCTGCTCCTTCAGATAGCGAGTCCAAGCCCGAGGAGAGCAAGACCGACGCTCCCGCAAACAACGTAAACACCGGTGTTGAGGGCGTTGCTGCCGTTGTAGGCGTTGCTGCTGTTGCTGCAGGCGCTATGATCGTTTCCAAGAAGAGAAAGTAATTTCGTCAAAGGAAAACTTCAAGTAAAATCCCGGATAACGCGGTGCTGTTAAGTATCGCGTTATTTCTTTTTAAAGTTAATGCGAAATTGTGTTAAGTAAATTAGCTAAAATTTGTTTGTAATTACTAAAAATCAACACAAATTCATTTAATAAAATTGGCTATATGTACAATTGCATTTTATTTCTCAACGGTGTATAATAAAAAATGAACTTATGGTCGCGGATCGACTGTGGCCAGGGAAATTTTACTTGGAGGAATTACAATGAGTATTAAAAGAATTTTGGCTGCTGCGGCTGCTTCCGTAGTTGCAGTAAGCGCTATGTCTGTAGCTGCGTTTGCAGGTATCGCAAACGCGACCGACTCTAACGGCAATTACCTTGTTGACCTTATTGAGGAGGGCTACACTGTTGGCGATGTTTACGGCGTAACATTTACTATTTCCGGAGATTTTGCGGAGACAGGCGTTGGCGGCGGAGTTGGCTTTAACAGCGCGTCCACAGGCTGGGATCAGCACGAGTGGGGCAGTGCCGACGCAGCTAAGGAAGTTACTCTTACCGAGGACAACAAGGTTACGTTTATGAAGGACGCTCCTGTTTTTGCGGATACCGATATTACTGGCGAAAATCCCTATGCTCAGGTATGGATTGCACAGTGGTGGGGCAATGATGCGACTGTTGAAAAGGTAGAGGTTCTTGGTAAGGACGGCGCTGTTCTTGCGGCAGGCGGTTCTACCGAATCCAAGCCCGAAGAGTCTAAGCCGGAGGAAAGCAAGCCTGAAGAGAGCAAGCCCGAGGAGAGCAAGCCCGAGACAAAGCCCAACGTTGATACCGGCGTTGAGGGTGTTGCCGCCGTTGTAGGCGTTGCTGCTGTTGCGGCAGGCGCACTTATCGTTGCTAAGAAGAGAAAGTAATTTCTGCTTCCTTTAAAATGTACAAGCGGAGAGCGCGGCGGAAACGCCGCGTTCTTTTCACCTTGTTAAATTAACCAAATATTAACGGAAAATTTTGGACAACTGTACAGTTGCATTATTTTTCCAAAAGGTGTATAATTAAGTAGTGGAAAGCATATGGTCGTACTGTATGCTTTTTTGAACAAGAATTTTTTTACTTATTGGAGGAATTTACAATGAACATTAAAAAGATTTTAGCTGCAGTATCCGCTTCTGTGGTTGCTGTAAGCTCAATGGCAGTTGTTGCCAGTGCAAAAGATGTAAAAATTACATGGTCTGCAGGTGCAGATACGTGGTGGGGTGAGCCTGCAGGAAATACAATTGTATTCCAGGACGAGGGATGGCTTGATGGAATTGATGTATCGTTAATTGATCGTGTTGAAGTTGATTTTGAATATAACACCGAAAATTTTAATGGTACTCTTGGCGGAACAATAAATGATAATTGGGTTGGCGATCAAAAAGATATTGATACCACTTGGACGCTTCAGTGTAACGGCGGGCTTTCTGCTGAAAGTTTGCAGCTTCAAATTTGGGGCATTGGTGGTGTATGGAGTGATGAGTTGCAAGGTGCTGCAGATGGTACGGTTACTATGACTGCTTACAGACTTCTTGACAAGGATGGTAATGAGCTTAAGGAGGGCGAAGTTGCAAAGCCTGTAGAGTTTAAGAGCGAGGATACCAATGTCGAGGTATCTGCTCCTGCTGATGCATTTGAAGATGGAGTAAAATTCTCCGCAGCAGCTGTTGCAGATAAGACAACCGATACACAGTTTGCATTTGACCTCAAGTTCACCAAGGACGACAAGGAAGTTCAGCCCTCTAAGGCAGTAACTGTTAAGATTCCTGTTCCCGAGAAGATCAAGGATGCAAAGGAAATTTTTGTTTTCCATGTTGAAGATGACAAGAATGTTAAGGTTGACTGCAAGGTTGAGAATGGTATGATTGTATTCTCTGCAAGCAAGTTCAGCACTTATATTGTTACCAGTGAAAATTTGAATGCTGACAAGGAAGAGGAGAGCAAGCCCGAGGAGAGCAAACCCAATACTACCGAGGAAAAGGTTCTTCCTAACCACAAGAGACCGGCTCCCGGTGAGATCTATACCGGTCCTAACTACCAGAGACCTGTTTCTTCTGACACTAACAGTGGTAATTCCGGCAACTCCGGTAACACCAGCAATTCCGGTAACGACAGCAAGCCCACTGATCCCTCCAACCCCAGCAACCCGAGCACCGGCGTAGCTATCGCTTTCGCACCCGCTTTGCTTGCAGGCGCTGCAGTTGTAGTTGCTAAGAAGAGAAAGTAATTGCTTGTGACTTAAGCCGCAATGCTTGAGTTTTCATAAAAGAACCTTCTTGTTTCCCCCGCCGAAAGGCGGGGGTTTTTCTGTAAAAAATGCCGCGGAGTGATTTTTTTACACTCCGCGGCATATATTTTTAAAAGCAAGAACCGCCGAAAAAACGGCGGCTCGTGTTGGCTTACTCCAATATTTTTTGGAGCTCTCCCAGCTCAAACAAGCAATCTTTGCAGATGTTCCGACCCTTGAAAACCGTTATGCCACTGGCGTTGGAACAAAATGCGCACGCGGGCGAATATTTTTTCAGAATTATATGATCGTCCTCAACGTAAATTTCCAAACTGTCCTTTTCGTCAATGTCCAGATTTCTTCGCAGCTCAATCGGAATAACTATTCTGCCAAGCTCGTCGACTTTGCGTACAATACCGGTAGATTTGACCATCTTTGTTACCTCCCTTGCCAAAAAGCCCGATGTTGTTTTTCACCTTTAATTATACCATAAAAGGGCAAATTTGTCAAATTTTTTAGACCACATCTTTTTAAAATTGTGGGATTTATCAAAGAAAATTGTTATAATATGTCAAAAATGGTGCGATTTTACAAGAAGATAAAGGGGATTTATTAAAAAATGAAAGTAATTTTGGCTATTCTTCCCATAATATCGCTGATTTTTGCTGCTTTAAACGGAAAAATGCAGGAAATGTCCGAAAGCATAATTTCCAAGTCGGGCGAGGCGGTTGAACTGGTAATCTCGCTTTGCGGAATAATGTGCTTCTGGTGCGGGATAATGCGCGTTGCCGAGCGTGCGGGGCTGACCGAAAAACTAGCGCGTGCGCTTTCGCCTATAGTATGTGCGTTGTTTCGCGGTTTACCAAAAGGGAGCAAGGCTATCGGGCTTATCACGATGAACCTCGCCGCGAATATTCTCGGGCTGGGGAACGCGTCAACGCCGCTCGGGATCGCCGCCATGCGTGAGCTTGCCGATCTCGAGAGAGCTGACGAATACGCGACCGATAATATGATACTCCTTGCCGTCCTGAACACGGCGAGTTTGCAGATAATTCCCGCGACGGCGGCAGCACTGCGCTCCGCAAACGGCGCGGAGAACCCGTTCGACGTGCTGCCGTGCGTGTGGATCGTCTCAGTGTACGCGGCGGTGATCGCGGTCGTTTCGGCGAAGATCATGGGGAGAATTTCCCGAAAGAAGGAAAAGCGTTGACAGATTTTACCAGTTGGATTATTCCGCTGCTTACCGTGGCGGTGCTTGTTTACGCAGCGTTTAAGCGCGTAGACGTGTTTGAGGCGTTCTGCGAGGGCGCGGCTGACGGTCTGAAAACTTGCGCCGACATACTTCCCGCGCTTGTGCTGCTGCTCGTTTGCATTGGAATGTTCCGTGCAAGCGGCGCAGTCGAGGCGCTAACGTCGCTGATGAAGCCGCTTTGCAGCGCGGTGGGGTTTCCGTCCGAGGTTGTGCCGCTGGTGATTTTGCGGCCGTTTTCGGGAAGCGGAGCAATGGCGGTGTACAATGAAATAGCGTCGTCGGTCGGCACGGATACGTTCGCGGAGCGCGTCGCGGCGGTGCTGATAGGTTCGTCGGAGACGACGTTTTACACGGTCGCGGTGTACTTTTCAGCGGTCAAGGTAAAAAAAACGCGCTACGCCGTTCCCGCCGCACTCACCGCCGATCTGACTGCGTGGATAGTCTGCGGCTTTGCGGTTTTTCTTTTTTTCGGTAATTAAACGCCACGCTCCCGAATATAATGTACAAGCATAATTTTTCGGGAGGTAAATATGAAATTATTGGAAAAACTGAGAAATTCCGGAGATACACCCGAGGAGCAGCGCCGAAAGGCGCTTGCGCGCGAATGTTCGTTGCTGACGGAGCGTCTTTCGGACATTCGCAACAATTTTGACGCGGTGACCGATCCGCCCGCGATAGACGCGCTCATATTTGAGGAGAATGCGGTGATGTGTCGTCTGGAGCAGTTATACCGCGAGGCGCGCGCCGAGGGCATTTCGGTCGAGATTTACGAACGCGGAAAATAATTTTTTTAATTATGAATATTGGTGATTTTTTCGCGTAAAATATGACTGCGGCAGATAAGACCGCAATAAATATTTGTGAAATCGTTCACAGGAGGAACTAATCATGTCCAATCAGAATAACCAGAATCAGCAGAACCAAAATCAGCAGAACCAGTCTAACCAGTCCAATCAGTCTAACCAGTCTAACCAGAACAAGCGCTGATATGAGCCGGGGCAACCCGGCTTTACATATTTTTTAAAATGTTATGATGTTAATAACGACAAAAAAGCATAACAAGGAGAGGGAGTTCCCTGTGAACAGTATAGCACAAGAAGCAGGGTCTCATCAACGGGTTTTGAAGTTTTCTTTCAAGAACGGAGTAACAGCAGCAAGCATAAGGTACAGGGTAAGCCGACGATATACAGGTGGAAAGAGTGATATAACGGACATTGGTGGAGTTTGAACGAGAGATCGCACCGACCGCACATCACCCCAACAATACAGCTAAGGTGAATATAAGCTTATAAAGCGGCAAACCCTATTATGACGATATGAAAATGCTGTGGACAAGCTGCGCGAAAGGGGCTGCAAGCACTGCTATCAGAGCATTTCGCGCGTGATTAAGCGAATGAGAATCGACAATGCTCTGTAGGCAAGCAGAACGAGGAAATGAAAGCTGTACATAAGAGCCGAGTATCCCGGGCAGAAGATTCAGGTAGATGTAAAATTTGTACATATTTACTGCATTGCGGACGGCAAGAAATATTATCAGTTTACGGTGGTTGACGGGTGCGCACGTTTTTGTTATAGTGAAATGTATGATGAGCACAATACATACAGCTCAAAAGACTTTCTGATGAAACTGCTAAAGCACGGCGACAGCATTTACTTTTTGGCAAAGATATGTTATAATAGGAAACATGTAAAATTTAAAATCATAATTAAGCAAGGAAATAGTAGACCCGAGAAACAAATTGCACAAACTCGAGGACATAGTAATTATCGGCTTGTGATGTTGTATAATAGAACTTGATACCTATACCCTGAAGAAGTATAAGAAACGATTGAAGTTTATAACAATTAAGACGGAAGACAGCATGATCAAAGGAAAAATTCAGTTTTTATTGCGGGGTTTCCGTGATGCTATCAACGCGGCGTTTCCGAAGTCACAAATTCAGCGTTGCATAATTCATCAGATACGCTTGTTGACACGTTATGTGAGCTACAAGTATATCTAATCATTGATGGATGAAATTTATCAGGCGATCAACGAGGATGAGGCGCTGAACGTGCTGCTCGAATTTAAAGAAAAATAGCAGCAGACATATCTGAGCTGCGTTAAAAGTTGGTGGCAGAATGGGGATATCCTGTTCACTTTTTTCGCATATCCTATTGAGGTTTGGAAGATAATATATACAACAAATATATAAGATGAAATACCAAGCCATGCTTGTTTTGCAAGCCGCACCTTGTCTGATCAGGTCAGCTTTTACATAAAATTTTATGGAGTGCCAAAGATATGCATGTTTATGAAAATTTCGCTCATGACAAGGAAATGCTCGTGTGGCTGCACACTATGGTTTCGAATTTTAAGTCGTCAATTTTGGAACATATCACGGCTTGAGAAAAAAGCATATTTTGCTGAATTTTGCTATTGATTTAATCGTCGGAACTACTCCGATATTTTTAATCGCCTTGCCAAAGCCGCCGTCAACGCGCCGGTCTGTCGTTATCAAGTCTTGGTGAGGTAAATAGATATACATATTTTTTTGCTCGGTTTCATCGGTGTGCGTCTGAAATTTTTTGAGAACCTTCGGCTGAAATTCACTGTTTTTGTCACGTGGTGCAGCTATTTCACATTCTCCGTAGTCGTTGGTTATCGTTTTCTTTCCGTAACCATTTCGACTGTTTCCACTGTTGTTGCCCTCGACGGAATTCCTCTCATAACCTAGATGTTAGTCCATTTCAGCTTCAAGCATTTGCTCAATCGCTCCCCAAAACAGCTTTTTCAGTTTTGCTTGATGTCTCCGATCGTCTTACAATCTGCCGCCAGAAGCTTTACAAGCTCCGTTTTCTTTTTGCTTAAATTGTGTGTTCTTGTTCTTTTCATGCCTTTACCTTAATATTTGTTTATGTTTTTTTGACATATACACGGTTCGTTATTCAGCCTCTTTAGAAGTCCAAAGGCAGTTCTTGAGGATTATCTCGCAGTGCTCTGATTGCACCGTGCAATGCTGTTTTTCCATTGTCTTCATCTCCTTCAAGGCAGCATTGCACAATACCCACCACACTCATATTTTTTTAAGATTTTTGTAGCATATTATTGACAAATGAACACTTGGCTTTAAATATTTTTTAAAAAGTACTTGACAAATTGCGCCGAGTGTGATATAATATTGTAGTCAAATACAAATGGAAAGATGGCTGAGTTGGTCTAAGGCGCACGATTGGAAATCGTGTAACGGCTAATACCCGTTCGAGGGTTCGAATCCCTCTCTTTCCGCCATGAAACACTGACAAAAAAGAAGTTCTCGTCCGTAGATATTTTCGACACAAAAATGGACTTGAACCCTCGCGTAAAAGAAAAAGCTACATTTTTGTGCATTTTGCACTAAAAATGTAGCTTTCAACTTGTGACATCGTTACCAAAAAGATTTTTTGGGTGTAGACATAAAAATACGCTCCCTGTTTGTTGGGAGCGTATTGAGTCCAGCGTCACGCTGGTGGTACGCCCGACAGGAATCGAAAATAGTCCGACGTATATTGCGCTTCTGCACAAATTCGGAAATTCGGCTTAACTAAGACGAATTACGCAAAATTGCGAAAACGCTTTTCTCGTAAAATATGGCGGTCTTTCGTAACAATAAGTCCCAAATAAGACCCATAAAACATTGACCGTTGACAGTTTCTGCGCTTTTACCACCGAGTAAAATCGGTGGTATTATTATGGTCAAATCTGTGGTAGATAGGTATTTATATATTGATAATAAGCAGTTGTATTCTTTCTAAAAATGCCTTTGTTTCAAATGGAAGAAAATCAGCTCTATACAGGTGTGTTATTTGAACTAAATTTATTTCTTTTGGCAATTCATTGATGGAAAACGCGAACGGTTCTCGTCGTTCTTTATCGGAAGTAGCAAAACTAAAATTATTATGGTTATCCATTATATACCAATTGCCATACAAATCATCATTCTGTACAAGAATTAGGTTAAAACCATTACCGATTGAATTGGTTATTTCACAACACGCTATTACATCATTGTTTTTATATTTTGGATTGTTAATAATTGTTCTTGTCATTATTCCTTTTTCATAGACATCCGTATAATCTTCCTTAAAAATGGCTTCAGCACGTATTTGAAGTATATTATTGTTAGATGAAAGTAATCTCCAAATTAAAGAACATTTCTTTCCAGCATTTTCGCCGAGAGGCGTATAAGCAAATTTGTCATCCCCAGAATATTTCAAATTTACATCTTCAATAAACTCTTGCAATGGCAAAATGATTTCGTTCACAATTTGTGATTTGATTAACTTAACAAACTCAGTTTGTTCTGTCTCTTTTTTAATACGGATACTTTCTTGTCGTTGTTTTTCTATATTTTGTATATTTTTTGAAGATACTAAAGTATTGACCAATTCAGAATATTCATTTGCCATCTGTTCTGAATTTATAAATTTCTCCAATGCCTCTGATATGTCAGACCATTTCTCAAAGCGTTTTTTAGGTTTCTTTTCTAGCATCCTATTTATAATTGAAACAAAACTCGGATTAAGATTAGAATTGTATATTTGTGGATTAGTGACAGGCGAATAAAGGTGACAGCTTCTGTATTCATCGTTCGAGTTTGACGAATTAAGCGCATATGGGTAATGTAAGGTAGCCAACTCATAAAAAATTATTCCCATTGAGTAAATATCCATTTGAATGGTATTTTTACTATAATCCCAAGCTTCTGGAGCCATATAAAGCGGAGTTCCTCCGCCTTTAAATGTCATTGTGCGCGTATTCTCGGCAGAGATTTTTGCTAGACCAAAATCTGTAATTTTAAGTATTTTTCCGCAAATCAGAATGTTCTCCGGCTTTACATCCCTGTGAACAAGTTTGCTATTTATTATTTCCATTCCACTAATAAGTTGTTTGTAAATATTAATAAGTTCATCAAGCGAAAACAACTTGTTCAGTTTCTTTCGTTCGTCAAGGATATCGCGTAATGTTCCATTGTCTGCGTACTCCATTATTATATATAATGGCAATTCTTTGAATGTATCACCATTATGTACATACTCATAACGAATAATATTTTTTCCCGATATATCAGCAGACATTGCTATTTCGTTCCTAAAAGCATCAACACATTTGGAATCCTTGAAAACTGGCAGGAAAGTCTTGACTGCAAAGCACATTTTATCACTTATTCTTTCAGCTAAAAAGACACATCCAAAGCCACCGTTATTAAGAAACTTAACAAGTGAATATTCTTCACCCTTATCATCTTTAACAATTGAACCGAGGTAAAGCACTTCCATAATTTTGTCCTCCTTTAATTTTACACTGACATACAACTTTAAATGTACTCTAAATTAATTGCCGTAATAACGCCATCAAAATCGCCGTCCTCAATTTCCATTATACTACCATTTTCAAAACCAACACAAAGAACATATAAGAATTTCTGAAAGCTATACATAGGGTCACTGTGCTGCTCGATATCCTCTTTAATGATACCCGATTTTGCAAGCAAACATATTTGTTGGTATGTTCTGTCTATTTTTTGAGTATTTCCCTCTGGGTGAGCCTTGTTATTATGTTGTGTGGGGGTAAGCGCGATAATATTTTCAAGATGAGCCGATATTTCGGGATAATCAGTTGCGGGGAAAATATGTTGCATATGAGTTGCAGTATCAAGCAAGTATATTGGAGCGACCGTAACTTCGCTTTTTTCCTCGCGATATTGGTCATTATAAACACGCACTTGTTTCTTTGCTTTCTGAATGGTATAAGCAGTAAGCGAAGAATTAGCTTATATGCCCTGTGTCGCTGCATATTCTGAACGTGTCCCACCTTTGGGCTTATCCTCATAAATGTCTCTGAAATTATTACGATTATACATCAACATATCAATTGTGACAGGAACTTTAGAAAAATGTCCACCAAGTGTTCCTGCTGTACCTCTTTGAAATGTCAGTGGGTTTATGACCTTTGTTAATATCCGTCCACACTCTGTTTTACCATTAATTTTAGTGTGCTTTATAGTAAAATCGGCAAAAGTATCTTTAAGTTCATCAAATGTCTGCTTTTTAGGTTTTTTAAATAAATTTTCAAATTTCGACATAAGTCCATTACCAAAAAGATTTTTTCGACCTTAATCAAATGAACAATTCAAACCCATCGAATATGCTTGAACCCTCAACCTACAAGGTTGTACTTTGTCGGAATGGAATTATCCGACTTCAACAGACCCAACATTCTCCTAGCCGTGCCAAGCGGGATATTCGTCCCTGCCTCCCATGCCTCAACGGTTTTGGACGAAACGCCCATGAGTGCGGCGAACGTTCCTTGTGTCATATTTAAGGTCTGCCGCAAAGCCTTTATTTCTTCAGCCGTGAAATCGGGGACGGGTGCGACTGTAAGCTGTACGGTTCGAACTTTGCTCTTGCCGCTTTCGTAGTTCACAGCTTCATTTAAGCCTGTCATGATACTCTCAAATACGTTCATATAATCACTCCTTCTCGGACAACTTGCTTTCCAATACTTTTATCATTTTGGCGATAGAGTTGCGCTCGCTTTTACTTAGGTTTTCCTTTTCACTTTTAGGATATGCGGTTATAAGATAAATGCTCTCATAAATCACAAAATCCACATAACAAACACGAACGCTACCGCTTTTGCCTTGACCTTCAAACGCAAATCGAAGTTTTCGCAAACCGCCGATTCCTTGCATGACATCGCCTTTTTCTGGATTAAAAAGCAACTCCTCTTGAAGTCTGCGCAAATCATTGTCATTCATCCCATACTTGCCCAATTTTTGTCAAATTCCGGCAACATCACAAACTTTCTTGTCATTAAATCACCTACTATCTATATTATACCCTATTCAATAGGATTTGTCAACCCTTTTTTAAGTTTTTTAAAAAAAGAGTTTCCTGCTGTGAGCATCAAAAGTGACAAGCTGAAAATAGACATTATCTTAACGTTCCCCAATATTATGCTGGTTTTGCGCATTTCAAATTGGACTCTATGGGTTCGGATCCCGCCCATTTTCATGTTTAGCATCCAATTTTAAGCTGTTTTGGATTTGGTGTTCATTTTGAAATTCAAATTGAGTAATCGCAAAACCGCATTGGAAAGGGGCTTGTAACAAAACACCCGTCGTTGTCCGAACCTTGGGGGTTCAGATTTCGACAGGTGTACAATTGGCGGAGAACGAGGGATTTGAACCCTCGCGCCGGTCACCCGACCTACTCCCTTAGCAGGGGAGCCCCTTCACCACTTGGGTAGTTCTCCAAATGCCAACACAAATTATCACAAAACATATTATATCACATAATGCGCGTTTTGTCAAGAGTTTTTTTAAAAAAATTAGAGCGAATGTGTTCATTTGTCAATGATATGTTACAAAAATCTCAATAAAATCATAATGTATGTGGTTAAGACTGCGCAATGTCGCTTTGGAGGAGCCTAAGGCGACGGGAAAGCGGCATTGCGTTTTGAGGAGATGATTATATATAATGTGTTCAGCAAGTTCGATATTATTTTCTTCATTAACCGCATAATTGCCAAGCAGTACTAAGAGCTTATCCAACAATAACTACTGATGAACGTCCAACAATCTGCGCCAGACA
>CAMNXF010000024.1 GCA_946567425.1 uncultured Clostridia bacterium
AATTCGTTCTTTCAATATTGTTCAATTTTCAAGGAACTGTCCGCCGTACTCAAGCGACTTATCAATTATATCACTTTCGGAACAATTTGTCAAGAGGTTTTTTTAAAAAAACAAAAAATTTTGACATCCTCATTCCGAGTAGGATATAACCCCTTTCGGGTGGAGGCGCCACCCAGATTTGAACTGGGGGTCAGGGTGTTGCAGACCCATGCCTTACCACTTGGCTATAGCGCCGAACTAGCGCCGCTGGTGCGCTGGAGCGGATTACGAGGCTCGAACTCGCTACCTCCACCTTGGCAAGGTGGCGCTCTACCAGATGAGCTAAATCCGCAAATGGTGCCTCCGGTCGGAATCGAACCAACGACACGGGGATTTTCAGTCCCCTGCTCTACCAACTGAGCTACAGAGGCTCAACGCAGCACATATCCGCGTTCCACTGGCGACCCGGATGAGACTCGAACTCACGACCTCCGCCGTGACAGGGCGGCGTTCTAACCAACTGAACTACCGGGCCGGATTCGGCGCATCAAACGATACGCCGATCATGGTGGAAGTTATAGGGCTCGAACCTATGACCCTCTGCTTGTAAGGCAGATGCTCTCCCAGCTGAGCTAAACTTCCGATTGCCGCCGTTTCAAGCGACTATTATATTATACACGTTTCACCTTAAAATGTCAAGCGTTTTTTGAAAAAAATTACTCTTTCAGCAATTTCAACATTTCATCGGCAGAAAACTTGTATTTTTTATTGCAAAAGTGACAACAAACCTCGGTTTTCTCCTGCTCCTCTGCCAGCTTTGCAAGCTCTTTTTTGCCAAGCGAGATCAGCACGCGCTCTGTACGTTCACGCGAACAGTCGCAGTAGTATTGTGCCCCCCAACTGTCCAAAATATCCCCGCCAAGTCCCGAAAGCGCATTCAAAGCTATCTCTGACGGGTCAAGCCGCTGCTCCAACATCGGCTGTATCGAATCCATTTTCGAGAGATTGCTCTCAAGAAGCTCCACAGCCTCGTCCGAGATCGGCGGCACGATCTGCACCATATAGCCGCCGGCGGCTTTCACTTCGCCGCCGTCGCCGAATAATATCCCCAACGCGCACACCGTCGGCAGCTGCTCGCTTATCGAATAGTACTCGGTGATCCCGCGCGCTATATTGCCCGAGCCAAGCGGAATCTGTCCGATATACGGCTCTTTCAGCCCCATATCTTTTATCACAGTGAGCGAACCGTCTCTGCCAACCACGCTCTCAACGTCGGGCGCGACAGCCTGCGTGTCTCCCGCGCAGCATTTCACGTTTCCGCGATAATCCGCGACCGCCGTAAGCGTTCCGCACGGACCACCGCCGTTTATCCGCAGCGTAAGCGTATCGCCCTCGTATTTCAGCATAGCACCCATTATTGAAGCCGCCGTGACCATTCTGCCCAGAGCCGCGGTCACGACAGGCGACGTGTTGTGCAGCCTTGCCGCTTCCTGAACCATATCGGTTGAATCTATTGCAGAGCAAAGAACTCCGCCCTCCTCCGACAAGGCTCTTACAATTTTTCCCATTTACATATCCTCACGTTTAACATATTGTAATATTTAACGCCTTTTTGCCGAAATCAGCAGTTTTTCGCTGTCGTCTTTAGGTATATTATATGTAGGATATTCCAGAATGTTTACAACCGCGAAATCCGCTTCCTCCAGCATTTGGCGATATTCATCGGCGCTGAAAGCTATCTCGCGGAAGCTTTCCTCCCCGCGCGAATACGTCCCGTCCTCGTTTTCAAAAAACAAATCCAGTTCAATGCCAACGCTGTTATCACCCGGATCAAAGGTATTCTGCCACACGCAGTATACCCCGTCCACATCATATATAAATGTATTGCCGCCCAATATTTCACGGTGCTTGCAAATCGTGTTTACGTCAAAAACAAACGCGCCGCCGCTCTCCAGACAGTCAGCCGCGCGCCTGAAACACCGCAGCACGGCACCGCGTCCGTCAAGGTGGTTCACGCTGTCGAGAGTTGAGATCACCGCGTCAACTTTTCCGCCTATATCCGTTTCTTCCATATTCTGGCATATCCACATAACCTTGGACGATTTTCCCGCGGCTATCGAAAGCATTTCGGGAGACGCGTCCTGTCCGATAACGTCAAAACCGCGTTCCGCAAGCCGCACGGTAAGATTTCCGGTTCCGCAGCCCATATCCAGCACGCGTCTGCCGTCGGTCATATTACGCAGAATATCCGCATAGTAATCGGCGATCTCATCATACGGCACGTTAAACGTCAGCAGATCATACGCCGCCGCGAAGTCGCCGTATCCGCGCATTACTTATCACCCTTCATGCGCTCGAATACGGTTTTGTAGCCGCCCGCCGCCTGATAGTTGAGCGTTTTATTCACGCGCGAAATCGTCGCCGTGGACGCGCCCGTCTCCTCAACTATGGTGTTGTAGACCTTTCCGTCGGTCAGCATATTTGCAACGTTGAGCCGCTGCGAGATCGCGTTAAGCTCCTGCGGCGTACATAAGTCCTCAAAAAACGCTCTGCACTCGTCCTCGGTTTTCAGCAGAAGCACCGCCTTGTAGAGCAGTTCCTTGTTTTCATCGTTTTTCTTCATGATACGTCCTCCAAGTCTTGGGAATTTGACCCTATTATACTACTTTCTATTTTAGCACAATAAAGCAGATAAGTCAAGTACTAAAAATACGACCTTAATTTGTTGATATTGCACAATGTATTTATTTAAGCTTTGCGATAACGCCCTCCGCCATATCCCCTATAACGGAGATGACTGCGTCCACGCCGAACCGCCGGTTCTCGGCATAGGCGTAGTAGCTTCCCTTAATCATATACGTCAGCGCGATGTTCAGTTCGGGCGAGTCCTTATGCTGAGGATATTTCTCGAAAATGAACCGCCGCACCTCGCTCTCAAACTTGTCCGCGAGTATGCTGCGGCGATCGTCCGAGAAGATAATGTCTATCAGCGACTGATTTGCAATAAACCCCTCAGTCAGCTCGCGTATAAACAGCTTTGGTTCGGACAGCACGGAGTTCGGGTGCTCGATACTGTTGAACACGCTGCAAAACAAATCGTTCTCCAGATGCTCGGACAAATCGTATATATCTTTGTAGTGCAGATAGAAAGTTGCCTTGTTTATCTCGGCGAGGTCGGCAAGCTCTTTCACGGCAATTCGCTCAAGCGGCTTTTTCGCGCGAAGCTGTAAAAAGGCGTTGATTATCCCGTTTCTGGTTTTTTTCACCCGTAGATCCATATAGCCTCCAAATAGATAATTTTAGACAAGCGTCGCTTAATTGATTGCAAGCAAAAAACGTCTATTGAACACAGCACAAATCTTTGCTATAATGATTATAGCATAATAATCGACGGCAGTCAATAATTTTATCTGATGATCTGGAGGAAATTTTATGGATATTTACGGCTTTTACACGGGACAAATCTTTGACGCATATGAATATCTCGGAGCGCACCGCGCGGGCAGCGGCTGGATATTCCGCGTGTTTGCGCCCAACGCGGCTCGCGTTACCCTGCTTGGCGAATTCACCGATTGGATAGAATACGAAATGAACCGTGTGAATGACGGAAATTTCTTCGAAGTGTACGTCGACCGCGGCAGCGACGGAGAAAAATATCTCCACCGTATCTACGACCGCTCGGGCGGCTATACCGACCACTGCGATATTTACGGTTTCGGAATGGAGCTGCGCCCCGGATTTAAATCCGTGCTGCGCGACCTGTCAGCGTATAAATTCAACGACCGCAAATGGCTCGCCTCGCGCTCCGACTGCCGCGACAAGCCACTGAACGTCTACGAGATGCACCTCGGCTCGTGGTGCAGAAAGAACGACGGCTCGCGATACCGCTACGACGAGATCGCCGACAGACTCATCGCCTATGTCAAGGACGCGGGCTACAATTACATAGAGTTTCTGCCGCTGTCTGAGCACCCGTGTGACGAATCGTGGGGATATCAGAACACGGGATTTTTCAGTCCGACCGCGCGTTACGGAACAGCGGTGCAGCTTATGGAGCTTATCGACAAGCTCCACCAAAACGATATCGGCGTTATAATGGATTTTGTGCCGGTACATTTCGCCGTGGACTCCTACGGTCTACGGAATTACGACGGTTCCGCGCTTTACGAATACCCGAACAGCGCCGTTGGCATAAGCGAATGGGGCAGCTGTAATTTTATGCACTCGCGAGGCGAGGTCAGGAGCTTTCTTCAGTCCTGCGCGTACTACTGGCTCAAGGAGTTCCACTTCGACGGAATACGCATGGACGCCATCAGCCGCATTATCTACTGGCAAGGCGAGGAAGCGCGCGGAGTAAACGGAAACGGCGTCGACTTCATCAAGACCATGAACAAGGGGATCAAGGAGCGTATCCCGCACGCGCTGCTCTTTGCCGAGGACTCCACCAACTTCCCGAACGTCACCAAGCCCGTGGAATGGGGTGGTCTGGGCTACGACTACAAGTGGGATATGGGCTTTATGAATGACACGCTGAACTTTTTCCGCACCGCGCCGGAATACCGTCCCGACAATTATCACAAGCTGACCTTTTCGATGATGTACTATTACAACGAAAGCTATATCCTGCCGTTCTCGCACGACGAAAACGTTCACGGAAAGGCGACGATACTCCAGAAGATGAACGGTCAGTACGACGATAAGTTCCCACAGGGCAGAGCGCTCTACTTATATATGTATATGCACCCCGGCAAAAAGCTAAACTTTATGGGCGGCGAGATAGGTCAGCTTCGGGAGTGGGACGAAAGCCGCGAACAGGATTGGGATATCCTGAAATACCCCAAGCATGACAGCTTCAACGTGTTTATAAAAACGCTGAACAAGCTCTATCTCACGCATTCGGCGTTCTGGGAACAGGACTATCAGAACAACGGTTTCCGTTGGATTGACTGCGACAACGTGCAGAACTGCGTTTACGCGATAGAGCGCAAAAGCTCCAAGGAGACGCTGATATCCGTGTTCAATTTCAGCGATACCGAAAAAGAGTATTCCGTCTGCGGCATCCAAAAGTCAAAGCTGCTGCTCCACACCGACTGGAACAAGTTTGGCGGCGACACCCCCGACAACGGGAAAATTTCTCTTGAAAAATTTACGATTCCGAGGTTTTCCGGAGTTTTGCTGCAAGTTGAATAAACGTTTGCCCCTCGGTTTTCGCCGAAGGGCAAAAAAATAGCCGCGAACAAGGGGGTGTTCGCGGAAATCAAATCAAACCGCTGTATCCGTTTGGGGAAATCGGATACGAGCTAAATAATTGGGGAAAATATATTAAGAAGTATGTAAGCATAACCTACAATACTGTCTTTCAATATTAACTGTATTTAAATTATAACATTTTCGTCCGCAATTTGCAACACTAATTCCGCACAAATTTTCGGGTGTTTTTTTGGCAATTATTCACAAACTACGGAATAAACAGTCCGGAAAGCATTTTCGCAAACGCCAGCACAAGCGGCATGGTCATCATACCTGCAAGCGTTGATAGCGCGAAATGGTTCGCGGCATAGCCCGCGTCCTTGCCAAATTTGTATGAGAACATTATTGTCGAGGAAGCTGTTGGTGCTGCGGCGGCAATAAGTATCGTCTCCACGATCATCGTCTTTATCCCGAACAGCTCCATTGGTACATAGAGCGCCGCGAGCAGCATCGGAACTATCAGCAGCTTTACCGACTGGAGCAGATAAACGCGCCTGTTTCTGAACGCGTCTGCCAGTCCCGACCTCGCGATAGTCGCGCCCGAAACCAACATTGCAAGCGGCGTGTTCATCGAGCCGAGATAGTTCAGCGGCTGTTGAATTATCTGCGGCATTCTCAGCCCCGTAAAAAAGCAGACCAAGCCCAACACGATCGACAATATCGCGGGCGAGATCAATATTTTCAGCAGCGCCTTAACGCGCTCCGAAGAAGTTTTCCCGTTCTCCGAACCGCCCATAAGAACGACCCCGTGCGTCCACATAAACACGTTAAACGCCGTAATAAACGCGGTAAGATAAAACACGCCCTCCGCGCCGTAGGTCGCCTCAATAAGCGGAATACCCATAAACGCGCAGTTGGAGTACCCCAGTGCAAACCGCTCGATCTCAAAGTTCTTATGCGTCGCGCGAACTATGATATAACTTGACGCTACAAGAATAGTCTGCGCGATAAAAGCCAACAGCAGCGCATACATCAGCCCGCGAAGCAGCGACGGATTAAAATCCGTCTGATATGCATTAAAGATAACGATCGGATTTATTATCGAGATGGCAATATTTGACATTTGTTGAGTTGCTTCGTCGCCGAGGAATTTCTTCTTATACAGAAAATATCCCACTGCCAGCAGAATAAACATTACCACCGCCTGAAAAGCGATCACACTGGCTGATTTCATTTGTAAAGCCCCTTATGGGAATTACCCTGTAAGACAGCGTTAAGCCGTGATTTAAGAGGAACGGCGATAACAACGGTCAGCACGATTTTTATGGCATCACCGATAAGAAACGGCACAACACAGTTCACAAGCGCAGGCACAAGGGCGGAACCGCTCATTATCATAAACCATGCCGTACCGAACGCGTACAGCACTGCCGTTCCGAGAACCATACCCACAGGCATCGTCCAGTGTTTCTTTGACGGCATATCAGCGAATAGCCCCGTTATAAGCACCAACGGAATATACCCGATTATGTAGCCGCCCGTAGGACCCAACACCTTAGCAAATCCGCCCATAAAGCCGGTAAACACGGGAAGTCCCACAACTCCGAGCATAATATACACAACCACAGACATCGTTCCGCGTTTACCGCCGAGCAGCGCTCCCGTCAAATATATCGCGAATGTACCCAGCGATATCGGAACCAGCCCTCCCGGCATCGGAACGGCAACGGGTCCCGCAATGCAGATCAGCGCCGCGAATATCGCCATAAACACCATACTTCTTACAGAAAAAAAGCCTTTGCTTTCGTTACTCATAATCATTTACCTCCCTAAAAACCGTGCACTGAGCCGAACCTCCGATGTTCCGTCCCGCTGTACCAACATTGTTCTTATTATTTCAACCGCATTTCGGAAAGCTTATCCTCCGAAATAAACGCCGTCAGCCCGCTTGTGACCATCTTAACCGAGACCTCCGTCAGAAAGTCCGTATCGCCCTCGCAGCCGCCGTCAAACCATGCCGCGTACAGCGACAGCACGCCCGACACCGTAAACTCCGAAACCGCCCGCAGCGTCCGCTCGTCCGTGATGGTTCCGACCTTTTTCAGTGCTGCCATAAGCGTTCTGCGCAGCGCCTCCTTTATTCTGCCGTTGCCGAACAAGTCGGAATTGCGTTTCATAATGCTCACGAAGAAATCCCTCCGCCGCATTACTATCAGACTTATATCGCGAATGACCGCGCCAACGTCCAACACGCTGCCGCCGCTTGTGCGCATTATATCCGCGAACTCGTCAAGGATCTCGCCCTCAAGCTCCTCGATAACATCGGGGATCGTCCGATAGTGCCGATAAAACGTCTTACGATTTATCTCGGCGCACGCGCAAAGCTCCGAAACGGTTATCTTCGACAGCTCCTTTTCGGACATCAACTTAAACAGCGCATTTCGTATGACGCGGCGCGTCTTGACAACGCGCAGATCGGAGCGTTCCATTACTTAATCTCGGTCTTGCCCTTGGACTTCTTGCCCTCAACAGCGGGCGCGGAATTTTCGTGCTCTGTGTTGCATTTCGCGATCGCGGACTTCACAACGCGTATCTTAGTGCGGTCTGAACCCGTCTCGATAAGCACGGTGTCCTTTTGAACGGACAGTACACGCCCGATAATGCCGCCGTTGGTGACCACCTCGTCCGCTACCTGCAGGCTGTCGAGCATATTCTGCATTTCCTTGGTGCGCTTCTTCTCGGGGCGAATGATGAGAAGCCAGAAGATCAGCACCATAAGCGCCAGCGGCACGATCATCGTCAGAATGCTCAGAATTCCTCCCGCCTGTTCAGTTCCCGCAGCTGTTGAAGCCTGCGCCATTAAAGTTAATAATTTCATAGTTGTCCTCCGTTTTCTTCCTGTTTGTTTTGTATATATTTACCCTTTTTCGGGGAATTTTCGTTACTGTACGAGCACTGTCAGCTCCGCTTCCCTGAACGCCCTCTGCACGTCCGAAAGCGCCGAGCCAGAAAAGCCCTTTATCAGCACCGCGACCTCCGCGCCGCCCAGTTCCGTCTTAGCCTTGACCGCAAAATCCTTTGCGTTTTTGTAAGCGTCCGCCGCGTTTCCGCTTGCGGCGTAGCTGATAATTATTTTTGCTTCGACAAGTTTTGTCTTGTTTGAGCATATCTCCGCGTCCGTGCCGAGTTTGCTTTCCGCGATAAGCCCCGCCGAATCCATCTCGATCCACGTCTGCGCCTTATCGCCCGCAGCCGCGTCTATCGCGTCCAGAATGCTCCACAACGCCGCCGAGCGCTTTGTATTATCGGAAAGCGGCAGATCGCTGAGGTAAACCGTCATATCCGAGGAGAAAAACGCGGGGAAGCGCGTATTTGCGCAGATAACGTGCGTAAAGCCGGCCGCCGTAAGCTCGCTCGTAATTTTTTTCAGGAACGTCGCCGCGTTGTTTTTAAACGGCGAGATCCACAATTTGCCGCCCCGATCCTGACGGTTGTCAAGCCAGCAGCCGCTGTAAGGGCTTGTCGGCGAATGCTCGTAGCTTGCGTCAACGACGGCGGGATTAAGGCTGTCCATAAGCGTACTTATTCTCGCCGCGGGAATGAACCCCGCCTTAGTGACAATGTCGCTTATCTGCGCTGCGGTAAGCGTTCCCTTTATTGAGCCCTCAATCTCCTTAATGCCGCTCTTGTAAAAGAAATTACCCGTCTGATCCTTAAGCGTCACGACCACGGTAGTAGCCCCCGCGCTTTTCGCCGCCGCAAGCGCGCTGTTCAGCGAAGCGGAGCTTGCCGCCGCGTTATCCGGAAGAAAATACATCGAACCGTCAAACAACTGCGAAGAAACATCCGAGGAATCGGGCTGTGAACTTTCCGAAGCGCTTTCAACAACGCTCTCCGAACCGACCTGTCCGTCGGAAACGTCCGAACCGACAGCGCCGCTTATATCGGAGCTCTCCGACTGTCCGGAAGAACTGTCCGAGGTATATCCGTTTCGAAAATAATCCAGCACGGGCTTTCCGATACCGTATCCCACCACGCCCAACACGCACGCAGCCGCAATCGTCAGTATTACCGTGAGCGCCTGCCGCGCTTTGCTCTTCTTTTTGTTGTAAAGGTTGAATTTGCTGTGCTTGATCTTAATGTTGGTCTTTTTCGGCGCCATTGGTAATCTCCTTTCAAGAGCCCGCCCTCACACTTTCGGTTTATAAAAACAAGTCCTGTAATATTTTAACTAGAATTCCGCAGTATATCCAACCAATACGTTAAACGCCAAAGAAACTATACCTATATAAATAAGCATTATCGGATAGCCCCTGAAAATGCGCGGTATCTTCTCGGAATCAAGCCGTTCGTGCGCGATATTCAGCATAAAGCACGCGAGGAAGAAACCGATGCCCGTTCCGAAGCCGTAGCCGATATAGCTCGCAAGGTCGCTGCCGTAGTTCGAGTTGAGGAACAGCGCACCTATAACTGTGCAGTTGAAGATAGCCAGATGCGCATACTGCTTCACCTTGCGGAACATCTTGTGAAAAAACTTCCACATGATCAGCAGTCCCGCGACGTACAGTATGCCGATTATCCCCACATATATCAGCGGCATAAACAGATAGCCGTTTTCAAGCGGCATAACCAGCTTGTCAAAAAAGTACGATATTATGCTCGCGAGCGTAGTCATAACGGTTATGCCCAATGTGAAGCCCACAACGTGCTCGTTCTTTCTCGAAGCGTAGATCGCGACGTTCGCGCCGAATGCCCTGTCGAAGATAGCGTTCTGCATAAACACGGAGATCATCGCGACGCTTACTATTCTCGCAAATACCTCGCTCATACTCCGCGCTCCTTTCTTACGGAGGTGCGTCTGCCCACTATACTGCGGCAGAAAGCTGCCAGTATCCCCACGAGTATAAACCCGAAAAACGGCGATTTTGCGGCGGGCATTATCGGCTCGCAAAGGTGAAAGGAGTAGACGGTTCCGTAGGCGAGTATCTCACGCAGAACTCCTACGACAAGCGTGACGAGAGCGTAGCCAAGCACATAGATAAACGCGTCCAGCGTCATTTCGGGATACGGCTTGAGATAGAAGCGCGTTTCGGTTTTCGCCAGCAAAAACGAGTTCACGACCATAAGCCCGACGTAAAGCGAAACCTCCGATACTGCCTCATGAAACAGCCGCTCAAGCAGTATCATCGTCGGGATATACATAGCCGCCGCCACGACCGCGTAAAGCAGTATTCTGACGGTATAGACGATCCTGCGAGGAATAAAGCGGCACAGAAGTATACCCGTATACGATATCAGAAAGAAACTCACGATCAGCATAACGGCGCGCTCCGCGTTAGTCGCGGCAACGATTATCGGCGCGGTGACCAGTCCGCTCATCAGCACGATATTCTGTTTGAAAAGGCCGTCCGCATTTACGGAGAATTTTTTATTTTTGGTTTCCGGCATCGTTATCCTCCTTGCGGCGCTTGCGTTTCTTCTTGATCTCTCCGTCTATCGGCGGAGTATTGTAGCGGTATTTTTCGGGAAGAACTATCTCCTGCGTATCGGTGAGCTTGATATCGCCGCGCTGCACTTGCGTTTTCGACTTCTCGAACGAATTGACGTAGGTCTTTTTCCAGTACGAAATATTCTCGACAACTCTGTCGAAGCTGCTGCCGAGAGCTCCCGTTATCAGCAGCGCGAACAGGAAGCTGCCCTCAGTCTGCCCGAAGAAACGGAACATCATTGTGATATACCCCAGCACCACTCCGTAGATAGCTCTGCCGATAGCCTTTTCAGGCATACGGTACGGCTCCGCCGCGAGGAATACCACGCCGAACAGCAGATATCCCGAACTGAGCTCATAAAAAACCGATTCGATACCCGAAACGCGTATCCTCGGGAAAAAGAACGCCAGCGCTCCCGCAGTCAGCAAACACGAGATCACAGCACAGCCGCTGTTTGAGCGGTGGATTATCATACAAATACCGCATATCAATATTACCAGAATATAGATTGTGCCGATATTTCCCGACACCAAGCCCATAAGAATATCCCAGATACTGTTTGAGGGAACGTTCCCGAGCTTAAGCGAATACTCGACCGAACGCGTCAGCGTCTCGCCGTATTCCTCAAACGCTTCCAGACGATCGCCGTATTTCGGAGAATACAGCAGCTCGGAGGGATAGCATATCAGTAAAAACGAGACCGAGATAGCGGGCGGGCAGAACACGATATTATCCGACGCTCCGAACAGATGTTTACCCACGACAACACATATCGCGGAGGACAACGCCACCAACCCGAACGGCACGGTTATCGGCATCATAAGCGCCGCCGCCAACCCCCAGAACGGCACTGCCATATCCTTTGGGTCATAGCGCATTTTCCGTATAAAGCAGCAGATCACGTCCGCTGCCATACACAGCAGAACACTCGCCGCACCGACCGTCAGCGCCCTCAGACCTTGCATACAGGTCGACAGCACCAACAGCATAGCCATTATAACAAAGCGCTCGAGATAGACCTTATCAGGCTCCCGCGCAGTAAAATTCATCATTTAAAGAGTTCCTTTCAGTGCGGCGTTCACCGCGTTCATATCTTTTGCCTTAAACAATCCGGTGCCTGCCACAAGCACGTTTGCGCCCGCTGTCTTGGCTTGTTCTCCCGTTTTTTCATTAATGCCGCCATCCACTTGGATATTCAGCGACGCAAAGCCGTTGTTGTCGGCGTATTCGCGCAGCACTTTCACCTTGGGTAGCATTTCGGGGATAAATCCCTGTCCGCCGTACCCCGGCTCGACCGTCATCACCAGAACCATATCGCACAGCGGCAGATACGGATACGCCTCCTCGATCGGCGTATTTGGCTTGACCGCCAGCGCAGGAGACTTCCCGAGTTCGCGTATCCGTTTCAGACACGCGGCGATATCACACGGGCTCTCAACGTGTATGTCGATAATATCCGCGCCCGCCTCGGCAAAATATTCCGCCTGTTGGTCGGGGCGCTCCACCATTAAATGCACATCAAGCGGTCTCTTTGTGCATTTTTTAACACTTTTCAGTATCGGCGTTCCGTAGGAAATCTGCTCCACGAAATGCCCGTCCATTACATCGTAATGAATCCAGTCCACTCCCGCGTCCTCGCAGCGGCGTATCTCCTCCGCCATTTTCGTCATATCGCTCGCGAGCAGCGAAGCGGAAATTATAATATTTTTTATAGCTATCAGTCCTTTTTAACCGCTATCAGCGGAATTATCATCTCGTCCTTTGTCAACCCCGCATGAGCGCCGACAAAATTTTTTTCGTTTTTGTTATATATCGAAAGGTCGTCAACGGCGACCGCAATATAGTTTCCCAGCATTTCGTCAAACCTCGGGTGCGGAGTTCCCTTGCCGAACAGCTTCCGCTCCATGACCTCCGATTTTGACATCACCGTAAATTTCCCGTCGAAATGCTCCTTAAACGCCGATTTGAGCTGTTCACCCATTCCATTCTTGACGAACAGGTTAAGGCAGCGCGGCTCTATTGACGGCATTCTCACCAGACACTCCATTATATCGGGATAGTCCGTAACTACCGCTTTCGGACTGTCGATATGCCCGTGATCCGCCGTGATAAGCAACAGTGTATCGGACAAGCAGTCCGCCAGCTCTTGAACCTGTTTTTCCAGTTCGCGAACCACGGCTTTCGCGCGTTCACCGAAGCAGCCCTTGCGGTGCATTACGGTATCTGGCTGATCCCAGTACGCGTAAACGTACTTTTCACCGTCCCCGCCGCAAATCCGCTTTATCTCGCCGCAAAGCGCGCCGAAATCCTTCGGGTACGGTTCGGCGAACGGCGCGAGATAATGCGCCCCGAAGCCCGCGTCTCGAATGCGGTCGCAAACTCTCCAATACGGAACGTGCGTCCACGCTATGCTGTCACCGTCTATCTGTTCATCGGTATCGAAGTCCTGATTAAGAAAATACACGACGTTTCTGCCGACCTCGGGAAAATAACCCGTCCACCCCAGCCACGCCGACTGCGCGGGAAATAATCCGCTGTCTATCGCTGTAGTGGCGGCAACGGTGGTCGGCGGAAACACCGAGGAATACGTTCCCGCAAGGTGACTGCGAAAAAAGCCGTCGGGCGCGAGGTTCGCCTCAACGATATTATTGCCCATTCCGTCGAGCAGCATTACAACGATGTTCTTATACCGCCGCTCCGAAAGCAGAGCGTCCGCAAGCGGCAGAGTGCCGTTCGGCGGCTTGACCCCGAACCGCTTCATCACAGAGCAGGCGAGGTTGGCTATGCAATTGTCATAATCGGGATATAAGACCTCCATACAAACCTCCGTCTCTGCCTTTGCCGACCAAAAAGGCAAACATTTCTTTTACACTATACAAATATATTCTATAATAAAATTGCCGTTAAGTCAAGAAGTAAATCCATTTTTTCACAGATTTTTTATGAAGTGCGTTAAAATGTTCCAAACTCGGCAAAAAAAAGTAAAGATATTTGTCTATTTTTCTTTTTGGTTTCACTTGAAAAAAATTCTCAATTGGTGTATAATAGAAACAATAATATTTTATCGGTTGATAATGTATGTAATTGCGAGGAGGAAGAGTATGTTAAATTGTAACTTCAACGAGAAATTCATCAAGGAGGGGCTGACCTTTGACGACGTTCTGCTGATACCCGCGAAAAGCGACGTAACACCGAATATGATCGACATCAGGACTCAGCTCACCAAGACAATCACCTTGAACACCCCCATTATGACGGCGGCTATGGACACCGTTACCGAGTCGAAAATGGCTATTGCGATAGCGCGCGAAGGCGGCATAGGCATTATCCACAAAAATATGCCTATCGAGCAGCAGGTCGACGAGGTCGACAAGGTAAAGCGTTCCGAAAACGGCGTCATTGTGAACCCTTTCTTCCTCTCTCCCGATGACACTGTAACAGACGCGGACAAGCTCATGGGCAAGTACAAGATAAGCGGCGTGCCGATCGTCGAGAACGGCAAGCTGGTGGGAATTTTTACCAACCGCGACCTTCGTTTCATTTCCGATCCTCAGCAGCATATCGGCGAGGTCATGACCAAGGAGAACCTCATCACCGCGCCCGTCGGCACTAATCTTGAACAGGCGCAGGAGATACTCCGCCGCCACAAAATCGAAAAGCTCCCGCTGGTCGACGAAAACGGCTACTTAAAAGGGCTGATAACCATAAAGGATATCGAAAAGTCCGTACAGTATCCCCACACCGCCCGCGACAAGGGCAGCAGACTGCTCTGCGGCGCGGCTATCGGCATTACTCCCGACGTTCTTGAAAGAGCGGGCGCGCTCATCAAGGCACAGGTCGATGTGCTCGTGCTCGACTCCGCGCACGGACACTCCAAGAACATAATGGTAACGCTCGACAAGGTCAAGAATGCGTTCCCCGATACGCCCGTTATCGCGGGAAACGTAGCGACCGCCGCTGCTGCCGAGGATCTTATCAAGGCGGGCGCGGACGCGGTAAAGGTCGGCATAGGACCTGGATCTATCTGCACGACTCGCGTTGTCGCGGGTATCGGCGTTCCGCAGATAACGGCGGTGTACGATTGCGCGTGCGCCGCGGCTAAATACGGCGTTCCCGTAATCGCGGACGGCGGTATCAAGTATTCGGGCGATATCGTCAAGGCATTGGCGGCTGGCGCAAACGTGGTAATGCTCGGCTCTCTGCTTGCGGGCTGCGAGGAAGCTCCCGGCGACAGTGAAATTTATCAGGGACGTTCGTTCAAGGTATACCGCGGCATGGGAAGTCTCGCAGCAATGAAACAGGGTTCCGCCGACAGATATTTCCAAGAGAAGGATAAAAAGCTCGTTCCCGAGGGTGTAGAGGGACGCGTTCCGTACAAGGGAGCGGTCGCGGATACGATCTTCCAGCTTGTCGGAGGTATCAGAAGCGGTATGGGCTACTGCGGCTGCCCGACTATCCCCGAGCTTCAGGAGCGCGCAGAGTTCGTCAAGATAACGGGCGCGGGCTTAAAGGAATCTCACCCGCACGATATTTACATCACCAAGGAAGCGCCTAACTACTCAGCGAGCATTTAAATATAACAAAGCGGAGAGCGAACCTCTCCGCTTTTTGTATCGGAATTTCAAAATATTGCAGTGAGGTTTTGCCAACTGTTTTCGTCTAAAAGGTGAAAGGGGGAATAAAAAAATGCCAAACGGTGAAAGTAGCTACCGCCGTTTTCTCACGGGCGACGACAACGGTATCGTCGAAATAGTCCGCGACTACAAGGACGGGCTTATATTCTACCTCAACAGTTTCGTAAACAACCTCACCGTTGCGGAGGAGCTTTGCGAGGACACGTTCGTAAAGCTCGCGGTAAGAAAACCGCATTTCCGCGAAGGCTCGACATTCAAGACGTTCCTGTACGCTATCGGACGCAATGCCGCAATAGATCATCTGAGAAGAAACCGCAGCGACGTCATTGCGATAGAGGAGCTTGCGGAAGTTCAGGCTGACAGAGAGAATTTAGAACGGTCATACATACGCGAGGAACGCAAGATCGCCGTACACCGCGCTATGGATACGCTGAAACCCGAATACCGGCAGGTTCTGTGGCTGACCTATTTTGAGGATATGTCAAACAAAGAGACCGCTGCCGTGATGAAAAAAAGCGTTCACAACATAGAAACCTTAGTATACCGTGCGAGGATCGCACTGAAAAAAGCACTTGAAAAGGAGGGCTTTGAATATGAAGAATTATGAACAAATGGCTCACGATGTTTTAACGCGCAGAGACGCGGAAATAAAAAGGCGCAGACGCGCGTTCCTTATAGGAGCGCCGTGCGCGGCAGCCGCGCTTGTGGGAGTTGTCGGGATAGGCACGGCGGTCGCTTCGTCGAACCGCGGTAAACATATCAACCTTGCGGTCACAACTGCCGGCAGCGGCTCTGCGGCAGACGCAAATTCGGGGGCTGCAGAGATCGCCGACACGCTGCGTGCCGATGACTCTTCGGTCTCCTCCGAAACGGCTATCGACGTGCCCGAAATAGGCAGCATTGATATCGCCACCGAGGACGACCCGCCCGTTTCCGACTACACAAACCCCAATGTCGGACAGAACGATATAAAGGTACTCGATATCGACGAGTTCAACATTGATGAAAAACCCAAGGACTTCAGCGGCGATACGTTTGTCGAGGAAACTTTAGAGGAACTTGACCGCACATACGGTTTGCGTTTCGATATTCTCGGGCAGCTGCACCCCGATTGGGAACTCTCTTATGACAAACTCGGTATATATTACCATGACAGCGTCAATCACGAATTTGCAACCCGCGGTCTCATATGCAGCCGCAATACGCTCAACTACACCACAAGCAGCGGCGCAAAAATAACTGTTTCGGCACAATACGAGGTTTTTCAGCCGATCTCCGACGAGCGTTTAACATACATGAAACCGAATGATCCTTCTAAGTACAAAGAAGAAACCGTCTACGATGACGAGGGAAATCCGATCGGTATTCTGGGCAGACCGATCGACCCCAACGATCTAGGCGAACCCGAACCCGACGAGGGCGTTTCCACGGTCAACGGCTACGAAGCGCTTATATACCGCGATGCGGACGGCAATTTCCTCGCTGACCTCGATATGATGCCCGCGCAAGTAAGGATAACCGCCGAGGGGCTTTCCGAAGAGGAATTCCTTAACGTGCTCGACAGCTTTACAAGATGATAATAAAACGCCCCGTTCATCACGAACGGGGCGTTAATATGTATCAGCTTACCTTACTCTCTACCGAGCTGAGCCACTGAGAAAGCTCGGCGATCCTGTCGTCTGCCTGAGCGTAGCCGTCGCGGTAGGACTCCATTATCTTTGCGCCGTCTTTCTCGAATTTTGAGATAGCTGGCAGCGTCGGACGGAATATGTAAATTCTCCCTTGCTCCTCCAACTCCTCCATAAGCTCAACGGTTTTCCAATAGCGCTCCACACGCGACAGACACGCGTCCTCAAACGCGGGATAGTCCTTGTACATGGCGTGTATCACCTTGCGGAACTTCGAGTAATCCGTCGGCGCAACGGAGCTGTCGGGCTTAGTGAGTATTATCACCAGCTTGTCGCAGCCCATATCCAGAGCGTGTTCTATCGGAATGCTGTCCGCGATAGAGCCGTCAAGATAATGCCGCCCGTCCATTTCCACAGGCTCGCAGAGCATTGGCACGGAGCAGGTCGCCTTGCAGATAGTAAGCAGCCGCTCGCAGTCGTTCTCCTCGGTGAAATATTCCGCCTCGCCCGTTTCCATACATGTGCAGACGTATTCCGTTTCTATGCCGCTGTGGAAATATGTATCAAAATCGAACGGGAATTGCTTGTACGGATATTCAAACGCCATTTTATCGAGATTTATCAGCTTTTTCGAGCCGAAAAACTGTTTCAGTCCGTAATACGACTCGCTGCGCGGAACATTTATCATGCGGCAGGTTCTGCCCTTTTGCCGCGAAACGTAACTCATGGCATTGCCGCCGCCCGCCGATACGCCGATAACATAGGGGAAATAAATTCCGTTCTCCATAAGGCGGTCGAGCACTCCCGCCGTGAATATTCCGCGAACCGCGCCGCCCTCAAGTATAAGTCCCGTTTTCATGTTCCATCACCAAACCTTTGCTGAAATTTTTAATATAACGTATAATGTCTCCCAGCGTATGTATTTTGGGAGAACCGACAAATCGTATGTCAAAATTATCCTCGACGCTCACCGCGAAAAGCAGCAGCCGCGTTTTGTCCAGACCGAGGTCGTCGATAAGCCGCGTGTCCTCGGATAGCGGCATTTCTGCTATTTCGGGCGAGATGCCCGTCAATATAGCGCGAAGCTCGTTTAATGTGTTCAAACCTCAGCCCCCCTTATCGCCGATATTGCCATATCCACGCGCTTTATTTCGGAGTTCACCCACTCCGCCGAAAGAGCGTAATTGCCCTCGGGAACTATCGGCGCGCCTATCATTATTCGCCGCTGCCTTATCAGTCTGCGGCTTGATCTGCTGCAAAGCGGAACGATCTCCGCGCCCGACATCAGCGACAGCACCACCGCGCCGCCGTAACCGACGCTGCCCGTTGAGAATATAAGAACGCTGTCGGTTTTCAGCCGTTTAAGCGCGGCATGGAACCATTCGGTGTTGAAGCCGCCGCACGCCGTTATTACTTTGCAAGGACTTATCGTCCGTATGGCGGCGCAGCCGATATATTCCTCTATCGGCAATATCACCGTGCATCTGAGCGCCGCCGCGATAGCCGTCTTCTCGCGCGGCGAGGTTTCGTCGGATATGTAGATCTTCGGCTTTACGTCACCTTGACATTTATCGGGGCGGTATATTCTGGTAAAGCCCGCCGCACGAAACAGCCAGGACAGCCCGTATCCAAAACAGCTCATAAACCGCCCTCCCATAAATGTTTGTTGTAATTATATCATTGTAAAATTAACTTTTTGTAAACTTTGCTTAAATTGTGTGGATTTTGTGAAAAACGCACAATTTCAGTCGGGTCTATTCAAAAACAAATCGGCAAAACCACCGCGCCAGCCATTTCCGTTCCCACGAAATGCCGCGCATAAAATAAGCGTAAATGTTTTGACGACCGTTTTCATATACTCATCCGCTTTAATTTATTATAGTTTAATTAGACATTATAAACTGATTATCTGTCAAGCCGTATATGATATTAAACAAAAAGCATTTATTGTGCATAGCAAAATCAGTTACTATGGCAAATTGTAATAATTTCCTAAAAACTGTAACCGTTTTGTAACCGGATTGTAACCGCTTTGTAATTGCATTCCGGAAATATTTGTGATATACTTAAAACAGAAATAAAAAGGCCTCACAACAGTCCTTACAGCGTTTCAAAAAATATATGATCACACAGGAGGAAACACATTATGAAAAAACTTACAACAATTATTTGCACGATCGCTATGCTCGCTTCGTTTACCGCATGCAGCAGCAACGACGCTCCGAGCGGAGACTTTTCCGACGACAAACAGATAGTCGTAAACGATCCCGCCGACAAAGCTCCCGAGAATAATTCGGACGATAAAACCGAGAGCAAAACCGACGAAAAGGCTTCGGGAAACACCGACAGCACACCGAAGGAAAAAGTTCCCGACAAAGCCGACGATAAAAACAATACTTCCACTGAAAGCGGCGAAAACAATTCAACGGAGGATACAGATAAAGAAGCCGCCGAGAACAAAACAGACGACAAAAACGAACAAGTAAACGCAAGTGCGCTTCCGCTCAAGCAATACCCCGACGGCTCATATTTTACATACGACGGCAAGCCCTGCACCGATCACGACAAGTGCAATTGGGACGTTGACTGTAACTGCGTGAACTTCGATCGCTCCATTCAGTCCATGGGCTTTGCGAAGTACGTTTTCTTTCAGGTTACGGGCAAACACGTTTCGTCCGGGAACAAAACCGAGATAAACGCCGATATTACCGCCGACTCCGCAAAAGCCGCGCTTAAGGACGCGCCGCTCGGAATGTATATCGCCGTAACACAGAGCAATGACGCGCCGCATTTTATGACCGTCGTCGACACGGACGAAAACGGCATTACCGTATATCAGGCGAACTACGGCGGCGGGTGCGTCGTAAGAGTTATGAATTTCTCGTGGACGGATTTCGCGGCGAAATTCCCGCACCTCGACCATTATGTTAAATGATTTCAAATAACTTGCCATAAAATCCTCTTAAATCGCCCCGTTCGGACAACAGCCCGGGCGGGGCGGTCAATTTGCGCGGCTTGACAAATCCGCGCGGATATGCTAAAATTATATACGGGAGAGTGGTGCAATGGAAACACGCGTTGCGGTCATGAGCATTATCGTCGAAAACGCAGAGACCGTTCAGCGGCTGAACGGGATACTTCACGAATACGGCGAATATATTATCGGACGAATGGGAATACCGTACAGAGAACGGAATATACACATAATCAGTATTGCTATCGACGCGCCGCAGGATACCGTTTCCACGCTTGCGGGACGTATAGGCGGTCTGCGCGGCATAACCGTCAAGACCGCGTTTTCAAGCGTTAAGTCGGACGAGCGGCCGTAACGGCAGCGAACTTCGAAATTCAGCACAACGTTAATTAAAATCGGGAAAAAAGTTAAAAAACCCCTTTACAAATTGTTTTTTTTGTGATATAATACTTGTGTTGTGCAATTCCGCACAAAATAACCGGCCTCACGGGTAGCGGACAAAGCTCCGTCGGAGAAACACCAAGCCCTATGCTGTGACGTCGGAGAAATTTCAAGAGGTGTAGTATGTTAAGAAAAGAAGAAAAGACAGCGGTTATCGAAGCTAACCGCAAGCACGAAAACGACACGGGTTCGCCCGAGGTACAGATCGCAATTCTCACCAAGAGAATTAACGACCTTACCGAGCATATCAAAGTCCACAAGAAGGATCACCACTCCACACGCGGACTTTTGAAAATGGTCGGCCGCAGAAGAAATTTGCTCAACTACCTCCAGAAGAAGGATATTGAGCGTTATCGTGCTATCGTTGCAAAGCTCGGCTTGCGTAAGTAATTGAGAACTAAGGGCAGGAGAGCGCTTTTCTGCCCTTTTTTCACTTTTTGCGCGGCGGCGAAGAAAGCGCAGAGCTGCATAAAATTGAGCTTCTGCGGTGCGCGGCAGCGCACAGGCGGCGGCTGACTTTTTTGCAGATTGTCTGTGCTTTCGGAGAACAAACTTATAAATCGTTGGTCAAATGATGAAAGGATAAGACAAATGTTTGAGAATTACAAGGTATTCAAAACTATGTTCGCGGGCAGAGAGCTTACAGTTGAAACCGGTAAGGTCTGCGGACTGGCAAACGGCTCTTGCTGGGTAAGATATGGCGAGACCGTGGTTATGGTGAACGTCACCGCTTCCCCCAAGCCGCGCGACGGCGTGGATTTCTTTCCGCTCGCTGTGGACTATGAGGAGAAGCTCTACTCCGTCGGAAAGATACCCGGCGGCTTTCTGAAACGCGAGGGCAGACCGAGCGAAAAAGCTATTCTGACCTCCCGCGTGGTTGACCGTCCCATGCGCCCGCTGTTCCCCAAGGACATGAGAAACGACGTGGCGATTACCATGACGGTGCTTGCCGTTGACCCCGACTGCTCCCCCGAAATTCTGGGAATGATCGGCGCATCTATCGCGGTCTCTATCTCCGATATCCCGTGGAACGGTCCTATAGGCGGCATTTCCGTCGGCCTGGTCGATGGCGAGATCGTGCTTATGCCCGACCAGGAGCAGCGCGCGAAAAGCGACCTCAACCTCACGGTCGCAAGCTCCGAGAGGAAGGTAGTCATGATAGAGGCGGGCGCTAACGAAGTGCCCGACGACGTGATGTTCAACGCGATTATGGCAGGTCATGACGAGATCGTCAAGAGCCTTATCCCGTTCATCAAGGATATACAGGCGCAGATCGGTAAGCCGAAATTCGCGTTTGAGAGCATGGAGGTCGATCACGATATGTTCGACGCTATCTCCGATTTCGCTATCGAAAAGGTTCGCTACGCAATGGATACCGACGACAAGAATATCCGCGAGGAACGTTTGCAGCCCGTATACGCAGAGGTTCACGAAAAGTTTGACGAGCAATACCCCGAACAGATCGCGATGATCGACGAATGTATGTACAAGCTCCAGAAGTTCGTGGTACGCCGCTGGCTGCTCGACGACGGCAAGCGTGTTGACGGACGCGCTCTCGACCAGATGAGACCCCTTGCCGCGGAAGTCGCGGTGCTGCCGAGAGTTCACGGCTCGGGTATATTCACACGCGGTCAAACGCAGGTAATGACGATATGTACGCTCGGCCCCGTTTCCGACTCCCAGAAGCTGGAGGGTCTCGACGACGAAGACGGCAAGCGCTATATGCACCACTATAACTTCCCCGCTTACTCGGTAGGCGAGACAAAGGCTTCGCGCGGTCCCGGCAGACGCGAGATCGGCCACGGCGCGCTCGCCGAGAGAGCGCTCGTTCCCGTTATCCCATCCGTTGAGGAGTTCCCCTACGCGATAAGACTTGTGTCCGAGGTTCTCTCCTCGAACGGCTCTACCTCGCAGGGCTCGGTGTGCGGCTCTACGCTGGCTCTTATGGACGCCGGCGTTCCGATAAAGAAGCCCGTTGCGGGTATCTCCTGCGGTCTTATCACCGAGGGAGAACGTTGGATGACAATGGTCGACATTCAGGGCGTCGAAGACTTCTTCGGCGATATGGATTTCAAGGTTGCGGGTACTCACGACGGTATCACTGCTATTCAGATGGACTTGAAGATCGACGGTCTTACTCCCGAGATCATCAAGAGCGCATTTGAAAAGACCCACAAGGCTCGCGATTATATTCTTGATGAGGTTATGCTCAAGGCTATTCCCGAGCCTCGCAAGGAGGTCGGCAAGTACGCTCCCAAAATGCTCACCACAAAAGTTCCCGTGGACAAGATCAGCGATGTTATCGGCAAGGGCGGCAAGGTTATCCAGAAGCTCTGTGCGGACTTTGAGGTCAAGATCGACGTGGACGAGGACGGAAACGTGTTTATCTGCGGCGCGGATCTCGAAAAGGCGAACGCGTGCGTTCAGGTTATCCACACGATAGTAAATCCGCCCGAGATTGGCGCTATCTACAAGGGCAAGGTCGTTCGAATTATGAACTTCGGCGCGTTTGTTGAGATCGCTCCCGGCAAGGACGGAATGGTTCACATCTCCAAGCTTGAGAACCACCGCGTTGAAAAGGTCGAGGACGTTGTTTCGATCGGAGACGAGATAATCGTCAAGGTAATGGAGATTGATCAGCAGGGTCGTATCAACCTTTCGAGAAAGGACGCTCTCGCGGATATCGAGGCTAAGAAAAAGGCTCAGCAAGGTTAATAAATAATCACAGCCCGTGGACGAAAGTTTTCGGGCTGATTTTCGCATATATATCGCAAACGCAACCGTCGGTTGACAAATTGAAAAGCGGCGGTTGGTGGTCTGCAACCGTATAAAATGCTAGAATTAACGTATCGGAAGCAAGCGTTTTCGAAATAATAAAAGAGGTGATTTTATGATTTTTGCGGACAAACTGGTAAGGCTCAGAAAAAAGAGCGGAATGTCGCAGGAGGAGCTTGCCGAGAAAATGAACGTCTCGCGGCAGGCGGTTAGTAAGTGGGAAGGCGCGCAGAGCGTTCCCGATCTGGAGAAAATTTTACAGCTCGGCAATCTGTTCGGCGTGACGACCGACTACTTATTAAAGGACGAAATAGAGGACGAGGAGTTTGTCGGAAAGGACACGTCCGAAAACCTCCGGAGGGTAACGCTCGCCGAAGCTAACGAGTTTCTGGCGTTGCGGGAAAAAGCTTCATGGCGCATTGCTCTTGCAACGTTCATCAATATCGCTGCTGCAGCGCAGTTTATTGTATTCGGCGGTACGACGACGCTCCCCGAGCCGCCGTTCTCCGAAAACGCCGCGGGCGTGCTCGGAATGGCGATATTGCTTGTGCTTGTTGCAATAGCGGTGGGAATTTACCTGTACACGGGCGCTCAAAGCAAGCACTTTGAGTTCCTCGAAAAAGAGCCGTTCGAGACGGAGTACGGCGTTGTCGGCATGGTCAAGGAACGCCAAAAAGCCTACCGCAGCACCTATGTAACATGCAATATAATCGGCGCGTGTCTTTGTGTGATATCGCCCGTGCCACTGTTTATCGGAGCGCTTGCCGCAAGCGACTTCACGCGTGTGCTGCTGTTGGCGGCGACAATGCTTACCGTGGGGGTCGGTGTGATGTTTTTTATCACGGCGGGAGTTCGCGAGGCGAGTATGCAAAAGCTCTTGCAGGAGGGGGAATACACTCCCCGATACAAGCGCAGGGCAAGGCTCGCAGCAAAGGTCACGCCTGTTTACTGGGGAATTACAATGGCAGTTTATCTTGTGTGGCTGCTGCTTATCGACAAGGGTGATCATGATTCGCAGTCGTGGATAGTGTTTCCCGTAGCAGGAGTGCTGTTCGGGGCGGTGCTCGGAATTTGCGGTATCATTGAGCGGAGTACGAAAAAAGACGATTAATAAAAAATCACAGCGCCGTTTTTTCGGTGCTGTGATCTCTTTATCAGATATTCGCATCAGATAGCCTCAAACGCTTTGTCAAGCGCTTCGATAAGGTCTGCGGAATTTTCTATGCCGATCGACAGGCGGATAGTGTTGGGCTTAATGCCCTGCTCAAGCAGTTCGCTCTCGTTAAGCTGGGAGTGCGTTGTCGACGCGGGGTGAATAACTAACGACTTCACGTCCGCGACATTCGCCAGAAGCGAGAATATCTCGAGTTTGTCTATAAATTTCTGCGCTTCGGCAGCGCCGCCCTTTACCTCGAATGTGAAGATAGAGCCGCCGCCGTTCGGAAAGTACTTTTTGTACAGCTCGTGAGTAGGCTCGCTTTCGAGCGAGGGGTGATGAACAGCCTCGACCTTGGGATTCTTCGCGAGATATTCGACGATGTCAAGCGCGTTTTTAACGTGGCGTTCAACGCGCAGAGAGAGCGTTTCCAGACCTTGCAGGAAAATAAACGCGTGGAACGGAGAAAGCGTCGCGCCCGTGTCGCGGAGCAATATTGCGCGGATATACGTAACGAAAGCAGCAGCGCCGACCGCCTTTGAAAACGCAATACCGTGATAGGATGGGTTCGGCTCAGATATCCACGGGTACTTTCCGCTTGCCGACCAATTGAATTTGCCGCCGTCAACAATAACGCCGCCGATCGCCGTGCCGTGACCGCCGATGAATTTAGTCGCGGAATGAACTACGATATCTGCGCCGTATTCAATCGGGCGAACGAGATAAGGCGTTGCGAACGTGCTGTCAACGACCAGCGGAATACCGTGCTTATGCGCGACCTCTGCAATTGCCGCAATGTCGGCAACGTTGGAATTCGGGTTGCCGAGAGTTTCAACGTACAGCGCCTTGGTCTTATCGTCGATCGCTTTCTCGAACTCCGACGGCTCGGGTGAAACGAACTTCGCGGTAATTCCATATCGCGGCAGCGTATGCGCCAGCAGATTGTAGGTACCGCCGTAGATTGTTTCTGACGCAACAACATTCTCTCCCGCGCCCGCAAGCGCCTCGATTGCGTAGGTTATCGCCGCCGCTCCCGAAGCCGTTGCCAGCGCCGCAACACCGCCCTCAAGTGCCGCGATGCGCTCCTCGAAAACGCTTTGCGTGGGATTGGTCAGACGACCGTAGATGTTGCCCGCGTCACGCAGTCCGAAGCGGTCTGCGGCGTGCTGCGAATTGTGAAAGACAAAGCTTGTGCTCGCGTAGATCGGCACGGCGCGCGCGTCCGTCACGGGGTCGGGCTGCTCCTGACCCGCGTGTACCTGTAACGTTTCAAATCTATATTTGTTTGCCATGATAAATATCTCCTTTTCGGTTTTGATTTTTCTTTCTGTATTAAGTATATCATATTACTATGTATTTGTCAAATTCATATATTCTATAGATATATATAATTTTTTTTAATATCTCTTATACAGACTTACGCGGCTTTCACTTGTTAAACGGCATTGCAGATACTTGTCGATAAACCCCGAAAAGCGCATTATTACACGCAATTCGTCACTGCCAAGGGAACAGCGCGTAAGCTCCGCGAAACGAATTTCCGCCGCTGAACGTGACAATCCGCAGACCCTCGCAAGCTCCTCCGCCGAACTTACTCCGCACTTTTTCAGCACCGAAAGCGGTGCCAGAAGATCCGCCGCGAAACTGTCCGCGTCGTGTTCCTGAGCGGCAGCGGGTTTTGCGCCGCCGAACTTCGAGATATGCCCGAGCAGGCAATGCCCCAGCTCGTGCGCTATCGTGAAACGTCGTCTGCGCTCACCGCAAGCCAACTCGTTCACTGCAATGATCCGCCGTCCGTTCTCCTCAAAGCTGAAACCGTACAGGCTTACGCCGTAAAGCTCGCGGCGGCTGCGGCAATAGATTTCACAGATGTCTGAGTAGTTCACCGTTTTTATTCCGAGCGCCCGCGCCGCTTCCGTCGGACTCACGGGTAGTGCGCCGATTCGGGCGCGTTCATAAATTTCGTACATTTTCACCCGTCTCATCCTTTCAATAGCGTCCGCCTCCGTAATCGGGAACGTCAAAGATCGTCTTTTTGCCGCGGCGTTTCAGCTTTATCTTATGCGGCGGCTTGCCGTTTCTCGCAGCAATGAGAACCTCGTTTTCGTCCCTACAGCGTTCCAACTCTGCTTGCATACACGAATCGACAGCTTTTTTGCCGCGGTCGTCGAGCTCTCTGTACATTCGGATATGCTCATATTCGCCGTCGTCGGTCGCCGAAACTCCCAACAACTCATTTGGGGTACATTCCAGCGCGTCAAAAAGCGACATAAGCACCTCTTCCTTCGGGAAACTCACATCGCGCTCGTAATTGCCGACTGCGCTCGGTGTCACTCCTATCTTCAGCGCCAGTCCCTCCTGAGTTAATCCCGCGCGCTGCCGAAGCTCGCGGATCATTATTCCTATTCCCATAATCTCCTCCCGGATTTAAAATTTGCATTACACTTGGCGTATAGTGATGCAATTAAGTCTATACACCATGCGTTTTTGCCGCGTACCTCTCTTTGAGCTTGTCCATGGCGGACCTGCGTATATTGAACGCCTGACGTTCGCTTATATACAGATTATCGGCTATCTGCCGCCAATTGTCGCCAAGAATGTAATAACGATACAGCACCGTCCGCTCGTCGCCAATTAGCGTGCTTAAGATCTCCAACGCCTCACGCTTTCTGTCAACGGCGCTATCAATATTATTGTTTAGAAGCGCCTCAAGCCCCGCGAGTTTCTCCGTTAATTCCTCAACATATTTCAGTGGTCTGTTCGGAATATTCAATATCCTGTGTATGCGCTCGATATGCTCCAGTTCCGCGCGTACCTCCAACTCCGAATGCCGCGCCGCCTTTAGTATTTCTTGATAGTCTTTCATTAGATCACCTCGTTCACCACTCTGCCATCTGTGAACATTATACCACAAGTTTCTTGTAGTGTCAAGTTAATTTTCAGATTTTACTCATAAGATGAAAAAGTTGCGAATTAACCGAGAGTTACATAATAAAATTTTATATGCCACTTGAAAATTTATCGCGGTCATACTATAATATAATATAAAGGCGGATTTTCCGCAAATACATATTCGGAGGTCTTATTATGAAAGTTATTCTGGTGAACGGTTCGCCGCACGAAAAAGGCTGCACCTATACCGCGCTTTGCGAGGTCGAAACGGCGCTGAAAAACAACGGTATTGAAACGGAAATTTTCTGGGTCGGGAACAAACCGATCTCGGGCTGCATCGGCTGTGGTGCCTGCCGCAAGCTCGGACGCTGCTTCGCGATCGATTCCGTCAACGATTTCATTGAAAAGGCGAAATCGGCGGACGGCTTTATTTTCGGCTCGCCTGTGCATTACGCGGCGGCCAGCGGAGCGATAACGTCGTTTATGGACAGAGCGTTCTACTCGGGCGGAAAATTCCTCAAAGGAAAGCCCGCGGCGAATATCGTAAGCTGCCGCAGAGGCGGAGCGTCAGCGACGTTCGATCAACTTAACAAATATTTTACAATAAACAATATGCCGATCGTTTCATCGCAATACTGGAACCAAGTGCATGGGAACACTCCCGAACAGGTCAAGCAAGACGAAGAAGGATTGCAGACCATGCGGACGCTCGGCAATAATATGGCGTGGCTGCTCAAGTGCATTGAAGCGGGCAAAGCATCGGGGGTCAATTTTCCTGAATGCGAAGAACCGATTCGCACAAATTTTATCCGATAATAAATATAATTCTCCTTTCGGGTTATAATATGTACCGGATAAGCAGAGCAAAACGTTGCTTGCCTTGCTCTGCCGATAAGGAGGATTTTTATGAACGTAGAAATTGACCGTGACGGCTGTATCGGCTGCGGAGTATGCGCGGATATTTGTCCTGATGTGTTCCACATCGCCGACGACGGTTTGTCGGAGGTTATCGCGAAACCCGAGGGATTTGAGGACGCCGTTAAGGAAGCGGCAGAGTCCTGTCCCGTTGAAGTAATTCATGTCGATTAAAAAAATCCCCTGTTTAAAGGGTGATATCCTTAACGGAGAAATCGCAGAAAACCGAATAGGACAGCAAATCGGCGTATCGTGTGAGATGCGCCGATTTGCTGTATCAAAACTCAATCAGTATAATGCCATGCTTAACCCGCATTATAAAAGAGTTACTTAACAACAATAATGACCTTAGAGATGAATTTGTGGTTATTATTATATCAGTGCCGATTGCAGGATAGCAACGAATATGACAAAGCCGATTATAGAGGCGTTCCTACATAAATAATAGCCCTTTTTAGAAAGAAAATCAGAAAGCGAATTATATTATCTGTTTCACATCGCCATACTTTTTAGGTATGGCACGCTATATTTTATATGTATTTGATATTTTAAAACAAATGTGTTATAATCAAATCAAAGAAAGGGGTTGAGATAATGAATGCCGCAGAGGTAATAGCCGGGTTTTGTGACAACCCGCCCGACAATCCCGACCGCGACAAATATGCCGACGAACTGTTTCAAGAAGCCATAAAAACCACAATGAAACTTAACAGTCAGTATCATACTCCAGAAGAAATTCGCGAGATAATGGGCAAACTCACGGGAAAAGTGATTGACGAAAAATTCCGTATGTTCCCGCCGTTTTACACGGATTTCGGAAAAAATATCACATTTGGCAAAAACGTTTTTGTAAATTCCTGCTGCCACTTTCAAGACCAAGGCGGTATTGAGATCGGCGATAATGCGCTGATTGGACATAACGTTGTTTTTGCTACAATCAATCACGACTTGCTGCCCGAAAATAATCGGGTAAACCGGTACGCATCTATAAAAGTCGGGAGCAATGTATGGATCGGCTCGAATGCGACTATCTTGTCGGGAGTTACTATCGGGGAATGGGCGGTTGTCGCGGCGGGTGCGGTTGTTACAAAAGATGTACCGCCTTATGCAATAGTTGGCGGCGTTCCCGCAAAGGTATTGAAATTTGTGGAAAGGGGAGATCCGAATGAAGGTCATAGCGATTAACGGAAGCGCAAGGAAAGACGGAAATACTTTTTGCCTTATACAAGAGGTATTCAAACCGCTTGAGGACGCCGGAATTGAAACGGAGCAACTTCAGCTTTTTGACAAGAAAATTGCGCCATGCAAGGCTTGTTTTACTTGCGGCGAAAGAAAAAACTGCTCATATAAAAATGATGATTTTGCCGAAATTTTCGACAAAGTAAAGTCGGCGGACGGCATAATACTCGGCTCTCCCGTTTATTTCGCGAACGTTTCAGCAAAAATGCAGGCGTTTCTTGAACGCGCTGCTGTGGTGTGCGATATGAACGCGGGACTGCTCACTCACAAAGCGGGAGCGGCAGTAGCTGCGGCAAGGCGCGGCGGTGCGCTGAACGCAATTGACACTATGACGCACTTTTTCTTAAATCACGAAATGTTTGTTGTAGGCTCGACATACTGGAATATGGCTTACGGGCAGTTGCCGAACGACGTTATGAACGACAGCGAGAGTCTTGCGAATATGAAAAATCTCGGCGAGAATATGGCATATCTACTGAAACGACTTTGAGAAAGGATGGTTTGTATGAAAATCAAAAAAGCAGTTCTATCGGCTATATTTGCGGTTTCGGCGGCTTTGACTTTTACGGCTTGCGCCGCTGATGAAAGCGAAATAAGCGGCGCTCAGAGTTTGACAATTATTCAGAGCAATTCGGAGAGCTCCTCCACGGTTTCATCCGAAACTTCAAGTACAGCAGTATCGTCAGGTGAGGAAAGTTCGTCAGGCACGGGAGGTGCTTCAATGCAACCGACACAATCGTCAAGCGCCTCAATAACTAATTCCACATCGGAAACCTCTGATAGTTCACCGACAGGTTCACCACAGCCTGCATCATCAAACCCGACCTCAATAAGCAGTCAGCAAAGCTCATCAAGCGTTGATGTACCGAACATTCCCGAAGAAAAAACGGATATTCTGGTGGCGTATTTTTCCGCAACAAACACGACCGAAAAATTAGCTGAATATGCCGTTGAAATTCTCGGCGCGGATCTGTATGAAATAACTCCCGCCGTACCTTATATCGAAGCGGATCTGACATACTATACGAACGGACGCGCCGATAAGGAGCAAAACGACAGCTCCTGCCGCCCCGAAATATCGGGAAGCGTATCGAATATGAGCGACTACAAAACCGTATTTATCGGTTATCCGATCTGGCACGGGCAAGCGCCGCGAATTATTTCTACATTCCTTGAAAGTTATGACTTTTCGGGAAAAACGATAGTACCGTTCTGCACCTCGCACAGCAGCGGGATCGGTTCGAGTAACACAAACTTGCACGACCTCGCAAACGGCGCAAATTGGCTTTCGGGAAAGCGTTTCGGCGGTTCAGCAAGCAAAAACGATATTTCGGAGTGGATAAAAACCTTGAACATTGAATATACAAATTCATCTTCAAACGGCTCGGTGGCACAATTTAATTTAAGCGCGGGGAGTAACGGAAATGCATCGACCGTCATGCTGAACAGCGGCTATGAAATGCCGATCGCGGGTATCGGAATATATTCTCTGCACGGTGAAACCTGCGTTAATTCGATTACGTCAGCTCTTGAACAAGGCGTTCGGCTTATCGACACAGCGTATATGTACGGCAACGAAGAAGAAGTCGGAGAAGCAATACGAAAATCAAAAGTGCCGAGCGAGGAGATTTTTGTGATAACGAAGATCTATCCCGGCGAGCAGTTCCAAAATCCCGAAAAAGCGATACAGGACGCACTTGACAAGCTGGACATCGGCTACATTGATATGATGCTGCTGCACCATCCGGGCGATAATGACGTGAACGCCTATAAGGCTATGGAGAAATTTGTGGAGCAGGGTAAAATCCGCTCACTTGGGCTGTCGAATTGGTATATCGAGGAAATAGATGATTTCATTGCTCAGGTCAATATAAAGCCCGCTCTTGTGCAGAACGAAATTCACCCGTATTATCAGGAACAAAAGGTAATTACGTATATGCACGATTTGGGAATTGTAATGCAGGCTTGGTATCCTCTCGGCGGACGCGGTCATCAGAGCGAGTTGCTTAACGATAAGACTATTCTCGAAATTGCTGAAAATCACGGTAAATCCGCCGCGCAAGTTATCCTGCGCTGGGATTTGCAGAACGGCGTGGTGGTTATTCCCGGCTCGTCAAATCCCGCACATATACTGGAGAATATCTCGCTGTTTGATTTTGAACTGACAGATGAAGAAATGGAAAAAATCGCCGCTCTCGACAGAAACGAGAAGCACGATTGGTATTAAAGGAGGAACTGTTATGAACGACTTTATTTTTCACAATCCAGCAAAGGTATACTTCGGGAAAAGCCAAATGGAGCATTTGTCGGAGGAACTGCTGAAATTCGGCAAAAGGGTTTTGTTGGTTTACGGCGGCGGTTCTATAAAGAAAAACGGGCTTTACGACCTGATCGTCAGACAGGCAAAGGATAACGAAATTGAGCTGTTTGAGCTTTCGGGCGTTGAACCAAATCCGCGCCATACCTCCGCTAACAAGGGGGCTGAAATCTGCAAAAAGGAAAATATCGACGTTATTCTTGCGGCAGGCGGCGGTTCGGTCATCGACTGCGCCAAAGGCATAGCGGCAGCCGCGCTTACCGACAGCGGAGATGTATGGGAGCTTGTTTCCAACAGTGTTTTCGTTGAAAAAGCGCTGCCCGTAATAGCGGTATTGACAAACGCCGCGACAGGCTCTGAAATGGACGCTTGGGCTGTAATATCAAATATGGATACCAACGAAAAAATGGGTTTGAACGGCAGTGCGCTTTTCCCCAAAGCCGCGTTTGAAAATCCCGAATACAGCTTTACCCTGTCGGAATATCAGACCGCTTGCGGTGTTTTTGATATTTTCAATCACGTTATCGACAACTATTATTTTGCGGGAGAAGCGACCTTCGGTTTAACTCTTGAAATGCAGGAGGCGGTTATGCGGTGCGTTGTGAAATACGCTCCCATTGCGATGAGTGAGCCGCGGAATTATGAGGCGCGCGCAAATCTTATGTGGGCTTCCACTATGGCGTTAAACGGTGTGCTTGACGCGGGAACGCTTCACGGGGCGGCTTGTCATATGCTCGAACACGAACTTTCGGCGTATTACGACATTACTCACGGTCACGGACTTGCCATTGTTACGCCGCGTTGGCTTGAATATATTCTTGATGAGAAAACTGCTCCCGCAATAGCAAGGCTTGGTGAGCGCGTGTTTGATATTCCCAAAACGGCAAACGCAATGGACGATGCCAAAAAAGCAATTGCCGCACTCGCGGATTTCTGCTTTAATACGCTTAAATTAAAAGGCACTCTGACCGACCTTAATATTGACGATAAACACTTTAAGGATATGGCAAAGCACGCTTGCTTCGGAAGTGTGATCAGCGGACCGAAAACTCTTTCGCCCGACGATTTGGAAAAGATATACAGAATGTGCTTGTAAAGAAATAAGATAATCCGCAGACCGAAAATCTGCGGATTATCTTATTTCTGTTCGATACTGAGTTTTACCTGTTCAATAAATTTCTGTGCCGCTTTTGTAAACACCTGATATCTCCCCCAAACGAGATACAATCCTACGCTGATCTGCGGTGACAAAGGGCGGAACACAAGTCCGCACCCGTCCGAAATGTTGATCAGCTTATCGAGCGCGATCGCGTAACCGAAACCCGCTTTGACAAAATGTGCGGCATTGTAAATCAAATCGTATTTAGCGGCGATTTTAAGTGCGGCAAAGTCGCGTTTAAGCCACCTCATCATCTCATCGTCCTGTTCGGTCTGCCGTGAGATTATCAGAGGTTTATCCCATAAGTTCTCGGCGGTAACGGCAGCTTTATCGGCAAGAGCGCACGTTTCGGGCATTAAAACGCCCCAAGTATCCCGTGCGGGTAGTTCCACGTAGTCATACTTTTGCAAATCAACAGGTTCAACCAGTAAACCGAAATCGATCAATCCGCGGTCAAGGCGCTCGGTGATATGTGCCGCGTCACCGCTGAAGATGCTGTACGTTATGTTCGGATAGGTTTTCTGCAAATCATTCGCGGCTTTGGCGATAAGCGAAAAAACGTCCGTTTCACCGCCGCCGATACAAATATTTCCGTCGATTTCCCTGTCCGAGGATTTTATTTCGGCGGTGGTTTTATCCAACAGTTCAAGCATTTCCTCGGCACGCTTCCGCAAAATAACGCCCTCGTCCGTCAGCGTGATTTTTTTCGCGCCGCGAATGAAAAGCTGCTTGCCGAGTTCCTCCTCAAGCTCCTTCATCTGCCTTGAAAGCGGCGGCTGCGAGATGTGGAGAAGCTCCGCGGCGCGCGTCATACTTTCTTCCCGCGCTATCGCCAAGAAATATCGCATTACTCTTATATCCATATTTTTCACCTGCTTTATTTGATTATAACATAAAATGACGAATAACAGAAACAACTTTCTGTAAAAATCAGACATGACCTTTAATCCAATTCTCGGATAGCTGTCAGCATTTCCTCAGCTGAAACTTTTCTTTGCAGATATAACTTTCTGATTTTGTCAATATCACTTGACACAATTTTTTCAAAAAACTCTTGTTTTTT
>CAMNXF010000025.1 GCA_946567425.1 uncultured Clostridia bacterium
GTGTCATGCTTCGGTACATAGATCATACCGCCGTCGACGGACTTTATCAGCTTCAGCGCGCTCTCCTCGCCGATCACTTCCACCAGAGCGGTATAGCTTTCAAATGTATTGCGCATTTTATCCACGCTCAAAATAAATTAACATCGCGTTTCTGCAGAAGTTTTATTTGCGTATCCTTGCTTGATATGAAAAGTCACCGCGCTTAGCAGGCATTATCCGTCTATAAACGTCTTAAATAAAACCGCGGCAATAGTCTCCTAATAGTCGTTATTCGACAGGTGCAAATAAAAAGTCCGCGATGCTTAAGTTTATTATAGCACTTTTTTATGCGGTGCTCAACGCGCCGCGAAAATTTTATGAAAGGGTTGATATAGTCTTTACTATATCATACAAAGTTTTTATCGAAAATAGCGAACTTATACTAAATTTTTTTGAAAAGCAGAATACAAGTTGTTATATGATATCCCAATCTATTGGCATTTCAGAAAGTACATTTAGCAAATTAAATGTAAAGCCAACATCAAAAGTGAATCTATCCATTGTTTAAAAAATTGCAACATACTTCATCACAACTATAAACAATATACTTGACAGCAATCAACCCCAAAGGTATACACCGCATTTATCCGATGATGAGCTTGAACTATTTCAAACATTTAATAGGTTAAGCGATAAAGACAAGGTAAAGGTTATGGGACGAGCCAAATCCCTCGCCGAACCAGCTGCCGAACGCACAGCTAAAGAACGAAAAGCTGAACAACCCAAAAAGCAAATCGTTGCGCCCGCCGCCGATGAGCGACCTAATGACGAACCCGTAGACGATGATGTATATATGCAAGAGGGAGACGTTGTGTTTTGCTGCGAATGCGTTCTCGGCAAAGCTGAGATCGTTAAGCAAGCCTCACGAGATGCTTATCCGACGAGCACCACACCAATAAATACAAAAGCGGCATTTAATGAATGCCGCTTTTTTTAGCTCAAAATCACCAATTTTATTCTCCTAAAAAACCACTTTAATTAGTATGAAAAAATGCACAAATTTGCGAAATGAGTTAATAGTTTTTGCTAACATTTTCTTAGCTTAAGAAAGTACTTCCGTAGTGAAGGTCGTACTTAGAATTAAGTTACCCCATTTGTTCATCGGTGATCTTGTGAGTGGGAGTGCGCTTGTCCGCGTCAATGCATTCCGATTTGAGCTGTTCTTTAACTCTCAACAGCGCGACCTCGTTCACGAAGTAACCTTTTGTCAAACTGTCAAAGGTGTAAAGACTGACATCTGTCCATCTGTCGGATGCCTTGCTTGTCTTGTCGGATAATGCAGCGTCGTTAATATTATGGTTTACTTCAAGCGCGGAGTTGGAGAATGATTGATTATATAACCTTTTGGTGTTTTGTGCATTCGCCCTTTTTGGAATCTGTCTGTTAAATCCAAGCGTTTCAATGTTCATGTAACAGTACCTCACATTCAATTATAATAGGCATAAGGCTGTAAATTTCACCACCCCATCGCGGAGAAGCAACATCGCCTATACGAGTTATACTTACGCCCTCTGCTACATAGCCCTCATAACTATCCGCTTCTGCTGCGGAAACCGGAACAACAAGCCGGCAAAAAGCCAAAACAACCGCAAGTAAAACCATAAGTGCTTTTTTGTTAATAACCTTAGCTATAAAAAGTCCTTTCTTTAAACAATATTGTTAAAGGAATAGATTTGCGAATAATTTCGCTTAATAATTGTTCCGGCATTCCTCCTTTACTTCAGCAAAATAGCGTAGCATTGCTTTTATGATACCGCTTGTTCATCGCTATAGATTGTAATAGTTTCGCTCTTACCGTTCTTATCAATCAACGTGAATACAGACTTCACCCGATATTTACCATTCTCAAGACCGGATTTGGATGTGGACAAGCAAATTGAATTACGAGCCGCTTGTTCAGTCCATTCAGCGTCCTTAACATCATTCCATATCCACAAGCCCCAATATTTTTGCAAGGTTTGCGTTACGGTAATGCTAGCCGTATTCGTACCTGTGGTTGAGCTAACACAATATGCTGTTCTGCCCACAATGCTCAATGTTGAATCCGGTGAGTTTGCAATTTCGTATGTAAGCGAAATACCATAATCCGCAAATTGAGTGGTGGTATCGGCATACGCCACTGCGCCGAGGTTTGCGCAAAGGCAAACCAATGCTCCGAGCGAAACCAAAATCTTTTTTAACTTCATTAGTTAACCCCCTTTCCGTATAATTCAAGGTTTTTTGTCCCTCTATTATATACATCTGTTCTGAACATTGGTTATGGTCACAAACTAATTTGTTTTTTTAATTTTTGTTAAATTTGACCAAATCAATTGTTTCTGATTTGTTTAAATCTGCTACAACTTCTAGTATGTAATCTGTGTTATCCCATACTAAAAGCGTTTGATAATTAAATCCATAGCTAAAATCTATATATAAACCCGCCTTGCCATTTACAGTTACTTCTTCAAAATTGTGCCGCTCTGTATTATAGCGAGGCTTGAATTTCGCTTTTACCCATTGTCTTAAAGTTATTGTTTGCCCTGTTGAAGAGTTCTCATATAATACATAAAATGTTGTCGGTGATGAACTTGTTTTTATTAAATCAAAACCACTTGGAACAGATGCAAAAACATACTTGATTTCAATTTCTTTTGGGCAATCTTCTACATCAACAGCGGTAAGCTGTGTATTATCGCTATATACTGTTCCGCTAAATTTGTCCGAAACAAACACAACAACCCATCCTGCCAAGAACGACAAAAGAATAAAAATAAGAAGTACAACTATAAGGCGCTGCCTTAGGCTAACTCTCGACTTATATTCGATTATTGAATCATCTTTATCTATCTCCTTGCTTTTTAATTTGCTCACATTCCGAGCAAATTTTGCAAAAATGTGTTTCATAGCAAAGCGATGTCTCAACGAAAATTTATGCTCAGGAGCATTGTCAAACTCTGCTAGCTCGCTTTTTATAGCCTCACACAATATTTCTTTAAAAGCGCTTTCATTCATAATTGCTCATTCCTTTCATCAATAAATTTTTTGACCGCTCTGCGTGCTAACAATAAATGTTTACTGACGTTATCGGGCGTAATATTCATTCTCTGCGAAATTTCATCTATCGACAAGTCATAAAAACAGCGCAGTATCAAAACGCCTCGCCGCTTTGTCGGAAGATTATTTATAAATTTCACGATTTCCTTACGCTCACTTTTACCTATCAAGTCATTTTCAAGAGATATTTTGACATCTTCAATATCCTCATTCAATTCATCCGATTGATTTTTATTTTTACTTTTAAAAATGTCTACGGCTATGTTTCTCAAAATCACATTGGTATATGCAAGTCTGTGCTCCGGAGGTATGTCAAAGAATTTCTCCGGTTTATCCGCAATTTCCGAAAAAACCTCCTGAACAGCGTCCTCTGCGTCTTCCTTGTTATGTAACTTTGACAATGCAATAGAGTAAAGCCTGTCCTTATGACTGAAATAAAATTTCTCTAATTCGTTGCGCTGCACATTGTCTTCAATAGCTGCAAAAGTCATACAAAGCATATATCTACCACTCCTTTAAAGCAAGTATAGCATAACAAAGCAAAAAAATCAAGAAAAATGTACAAATTGCACATTCCACATATATTTAGAACTTTTGCGGAATCGGCCAAACTGTATTCACACTTTTTGTAAATCTAGAAATATTACTAATGGGAATTGCCACATAATCAATATTTTTACCACAAACGGTTGTGTTATTGCTAGAAAATCATTAATACTATTGAACGATGTGTCATATACATCAAAAGACATAAAAAGTGTTGACTTTATAGTGAGAAGATGATATAATATAAATAGAGTAAGAGTATTATAATAGATTTCACAAGGAGGCATTACTATGCACGAAGATATGATAGAGAAATTTTTTTACGGAAAACTTACTCCAATCCGCTCTTTTGTATATTTTACTGAAGAATACCGTGAGGCGTCAAAAAATTCCGGTGAGCTAAGGAAACAGCTTGAAAGCTCGCTTAATGACAAGCAAATCAAACTTCTTGAAGAACTCATCGAAGCTAATGCGGTTATGTCAGATGAAATGGTCTTAGGTGCATTTAAAGACGGATTTAAAATTGGAATGGGTCTTGCCGTTGACGGGCTGAGATATGATGATGATATGGAGGAAAAATAATTTTTTTTACAAATTGTTCACAATGCAGAACTCGGTTGATCGCTCAACCGAGTTTGTTCTGTATCCCTTGTTCTATTGCAAAACTGAACTAAATAAATTAAACGGCGCCGTAAAGCGCCGTCAACTAACTATTATCTTCTTTTGAACTGTTCTTCTCGTTTTTCTTACCATTACAGATGATTACGGTATCGGCAAACGCAGTAATTATCTTTTCAAGTTGTTCCTGTACATCATCAGACAATGAGGAAAACGTCAAATTGATCTTTTCATTCCCTTTATATTGCGTTTCGCCGAAAATCAAATAGTCGGTGGGAATATTCAGCGCGGCGGCAAGTCTGCCTAAGTTCTGCACTTTCATACTCTTACGCCCTGTTTCAATTTCCCACAAAAAATTCGGCGAGATCTCCGCATATTCCGCAAGCTGCTCACGCGTAAGTCCTTTCATCTCACGAATTTTCCGTATCCTACTGCCGATAGCAACATTTGACATATCCACCGTTATCCCCCCCTTGAATATTAGTATAACAATTTCATCGCGGTTTTAAAACTAGCAAATATTAGTCAAACATCATCAAATGCTAGAAAAACTATTGACTTTGTACTAAAAAAGTGGTATAATTACAATAAAAAGCTGAGAGCCATATATCCACTCTCAGTTCACAGTAATTGTAACAAAGAACATTTGCAACAATTCCTCATTTAATGTTCTTCTCAAGGAATGAAAATGAACCGCATACAGCGCAAAAAAGCGGCGCTCTGTATAAACACTGCTTGTCACTTATTCATTCTCGGAATTATCAGTTTCAGATACTTTCTTTGTGCTGATCCGCAGGGTGTCCACAAATACGGTTATAATCTTCTCGAACTGTTTTTGAATTTCATCAGGCATAGCATTTTTTTACGTTTTCCTTATATGGCATCTTTCCGAATATCAAATAAAATGTTGGAACGTCAAGTGCGGCAGCTATCTCGCCTAAATTTTGTGCGCTCATACTATTTTGTCCTGTTTCAACGTGCAATAAGAAGTCTGTTGAAACGTCGGAATATTCAGCAAGCTTGTTCACGGGTGTAACCTCTTTCTTCACGAACAGTGCGTATTCTGCTGCCAATAGAGCTATTGTACATATCCACTATATCCCCTCCATGGCAAAAGCATTTATTTTTTGGTCAAAATATGTTATAACTAGGAAATATGAAAACAAAAAAATCAGAAATAAGCAAGGAAATAGAAGACCCGAGGCGGCAGTATGGCAACAAATTGCACAAGCCTGAGGAAATAATAATCATCGGCTTGGCGTCAGCTATGCAGTTGTTTTCGCTTTATTATTTATGACGCTTTTCAAATTCAATTATTAACGCTGATAAAGTCGGCAAATTATGCAAAGGACTGCAAGAGTTTTTGTGGATATTTCCGAAGCGCACAAAAAGTATTGACAAGCAAATCATCTTGCGGTATAATATTATCACGACAGCATGGCTTGAGCGCCGTTTTTTAGAGCCGTTTGTCACAAAAGAAGCCACATTGAAAGGGCGTGTTTTTTATGAGTTTTTCGGTTATGCCGCCCTCCTTGAATCTTTCATCAAATGCTGTAAGTTCATCTCTTAGCATTGTAGACGGGTATTTGTCGAATATGAGTTATTCGATCAATGTTTCTTGGTGTCGTGTCAGTAAAACAAACGAGACCACAGCAAAAGTTTCCGTTGATAAAAACAACGGGTTTGAGCACAAGGCAATTATCACATTTAAGTCCGATTCTGAGACGGTAAAGGTGAATGTGACACAGAAAAGCGCTTTTGATCATAGGGGTATGATCACGCCATACAAACAAATCACCACCTCATCATGTGCTGCGACTGGCGCCGGAATGTGTGTTTAAATCTACGGCGCAAATGGATTTAGAGTGGGCGGATTGACGGCAATTGCCCAAAAGTACGGTTATAAATTATATCCGTCCTACTGTGAACAGAATAATCTTCCCAAAGACGGAGGGTTAAGTGATATATTCAATATGCTCAAAGCGGGTTATCACGTGATTGCCCTTGTAAACAACACAAGATTTCATTGGGTAACGATATATTCTTATCAAGGCGCTTCAACTTCAAGCTTTAACGCGGCGGATTTTATGTGTGCCGATCCGTTTACCGGAAATACGATCAAGTTAAATCAAGCATCAAATTACAGTAAGGTTACACAGTACATCTGTTACGTTAAGAAATGAGGTTAATATTATGAGAAAAACGACATACATAATTTGTGCCGCAGCGACGGCATTTGCCCTTGCAGGCTGTGACTTCTCCGCCGGAACGTCAAGCGAAGCCGATTCGCTCGTTTCGACAGCAAATTCCGAAACCGGGCAGTCAACGTCTGTGTCCGATGTGTCTGACAGCCGGACTGACGACGTTCCGGAAACTAAGGTTACCGTTGATGGCGACAGCAGAGAATTTTCCCTTAAAGGCTTACCAATGGATAAGTCTGATCTTGTATCGTTTGACCTTGAAGAAGTCGCCCGCATAACCAAAGAGGACTTCAAAAAGCAGCTTACAGAGAGCGAGTGTTATATCGGAATTGACGCGTTTTTCTCCGACATACTCGCGAAGCCGGAGCTGCTTGACGTATATATTGAAGCGCAGATGTTGTATAGATACACTTTCTTAAACGGTATCCGTCCGCCGATCGAGCGGGAGAGCGCTGCTCACCTTGTAACAGAAGATGCTGATTATGTTGAAACGGGTATAAATTATAACAGCTTTTACAATGCTTTAACGTCGGTTTTTACCGAGAAGTCAGCCGATACGATGCTCCGTAATCATAATTTTATTATTTCGTATAACGACGAATTGTGGAGGCTCGGAATATCGACAGGTTCCGATCAGTCATGGGTACATACCGAGTTTGAAGTCGTCATCAACAGCGATGAAGAGGTTGAATTCAACGAAATATACTATTGCGACAGAAACAGTGATACGCCGTCATACAATGAAAGTGAAAAGGGTTCTCTTGTCACGAAAACATACGTTGATCGATTTGTAAAAACCGATAACGGTTGGCGCGCGGTTGAAGTTGCCTGTCTATCAAGATTGTCGCTGAACCCCGAAGTCTCAGACTAAATATCGTTTGTTTTATATAAGCGAATATCAGAGCTTCTCGGAAACCGGACTTCGCTTTACGGCAAAATCGCTGCATCATACGGTGCTTCGTAGGTTTCCGTGGAGGTCTGTTGCGGATTCGGCGAGTTGGTCGGCGGAAAGACCGCAGTGTATATTTCTCACCGACTGTCAAGCTGCAAATTCTGCGACAGGATAGCCGTGTTCAGCGAGGGCACTATCAAGGAGATGGGCACGCATGATGAGCTTGTCGTCCGTGAGGGCGGCATTTACTCGGAGATGTTCCGCGCACAAGCGCAGTACTATGTTTAATTTCCGTTAAAAAGGCAGTTCAAAATATCCCGAAGCTGTGTTTGCTGCTTCGGGATATTTTAATTGTAAAAAATGGAAAATATATCGCTTTAAAAGGTTGACACAAGCTTTACTTTGTGATATAATTAGATAATTGAATCAGACAATTCAAAACGAGAACAACTTTACATGGCTCTCAAATAACGCTAGGCGTTCATTTGACATAAACTTATTATTTACATGAATGATCTATTATGAAGAAATCAAGCAGCATCGCAGCAATATTTTGTATGTTCGCGCTGCTCTGCGGCTGTACGAACGCCGCGTACAGCACGAACGGAAACGGCTCAGACGGTTCGTCGCCCGTTTTGTCCGACAGTCCCGCAGACACATCTTCCGAAAATACGGACAGTTTGTCTTCTGATATGTCAAGTATTGACACGTCGTTAAGCACTTCCGGCAATTCCGAGCCGCAGGGCGTTAACATCGGCGGCGGAATGGTGATGTTCGGAACGGCGGTTGACAGCACGGAACTTGAGGAATTTTCGCTTGCGGCGTATACCGAGGGATATACGTTTGGCGAGGTGGAAAACGAGTTTTTGGACACGCTTGACAACGCCGATATCAAGGAGTTGTATATGAACGCGCAAATACTGTGTAAGCTTTTAAGCACAAGCGCCATCAGACCGACCTCCAAAGTGCTCGACAACGGGCACACACGTGCGCAGATTTGCTTTGACGGCTGTATGTATGGAGAATCGGGATACACTTACGAGAGCTTCAAAAAAGCCTATCTGAGCGCGTTCACTAACGAAGCGACCGAGAAAATATTACAGGATCAATATTATTTGGATTATAATGGTGCTTTGTTTTATGTATACGGCGCAAGCGGAGGAAACGCATTGAAGGTTCACCGCGAGTATGAGCTGATATCGAAAACCGACAGCGCGGTTGAGTTTCAATGCATAGTGTTCAGCCATGATATTGACTTTAAGCCCTCAACAGAGTATGACCCCGCGCTGCGCGATAAATATGATAAAAATATTATTGACTTTAAGCTCGTTCTTACGGACAACGGCTGGCGAGCGGAAAAGTTCCTCAAAGCGGATAATCATGATGAATTTCTGATAATATAAGCAGCAGTGATGATTCGCAAAAAGCCTATGGGAGCGACCCATAGGCTTTATTGTTACATATCGGAAAATTACAGTATATCTCCCTTGAACATCTGCTTTCTCTTGATCTTGCGGGAAGTGGTTTTCTCAAACTCCTCGTTTCTTACCCGTATGCGACGGATAGCCTTGGACGACGGCAGCGCCTTGTTAAGCTCCTTTACCTTTTCCTTGATTTCGTTTGCGGTTTCATCTTCGGTCTTGCCCGCGTAAAGCTCCTTTCCCGGAAACAGCTCCAGCGTCAGTGTTTCGTCCTCGGAATAAACCATAAGCTCCTGTGCAATCTGCGCAGCCTCCGCCTTGTTTTCAAGCTCCTCGGGAGACACGTTTTCGCCGTTCGAGAGGATTATCAGATTTTTCTTTCTTCCCGTTATGAACAGCCTTTTCTCATCGTCAACGTAACCCAGATCGCCCGTATACAGCCAACCGTCCCTGAGCGTTTCGGCGGTGGAAGTGTCGTCCTTGTAGTAGCCCTGCATTACCGAGGGGCTTTTTACGGTTATTTCCCCGTCGACTATCTTCACCTCGCAGCCCTTTACCACAGTCCCGACGTCGCCTACCGACTTGCGGGTGAGGTCTCCCGACGTAATTCTCGGTGAACACTCGGTCATTCCGTAGCCCTGCGCGATAGTTATGCCAAGCTCCTCATACGCCGAAATAAGCTCGGGAGCAAGATACGCCCCGCCGCTGTAAATTACTTTCAGTCTGCCGCCGAGCGCGTTTTTCGCGATAGCCTGTATCGGGATATCGGGATTGGCTTTGGCGGCGTTTTTGATCTGCTTGCAGATAGTCGCAGCAATCATGGGCACAAGCAGAATTATCGTCGGCGAATACAGCTTTAAATTCTGCGCTACCTTCATCAGCGAATCGTTGACGCAGACGCACGTCCCGTAACGCAGCGACAACAGAATATCGCAGGTAAAGCAGTACACATGATGAATGGGCAGCACGGTCAGCAGCACGTCCTCGGTCGTGCTCTCGTTGTCGCAGCAGAACACGTTGTCCATAAAGTTGCCGTGCGACAGCATTACGCCTTTTGCCTTCCCCGTCGTACCCGAGGTGAACAGTATAGCCGCGAGCGTGCTTTCGTCGGGCTTTTCGAGAATTTGCGGTGGATAATTTTCCCGAACTTCGCCGAGCGTCAGGATATCGCCATTCGTGTTATCGGACAGCATAACGTATTCCCGTATATTCGGACAGTTCGCCTTGAATATGGTAACGGCGGTCGAAAAACGTTCATCGTAAAACAAAACCTCAACGTCCGCTCTTGCCAGAAGCTCGCATATATCGGCGGGAGCAAGCAGCGCGTCAACGGGAACGGCAGTGCTGCCGCCGATCATCGTGCCGAGATAGCTCACCAGATAGTTATAGCTCGTAGGGCCGATGATACCCGCGTGAACCGGCCGCCCGAATTTTTCCCTCAAAAAAGCGGAGACGCTGAGCGCGTCAGAGTAAAACTCTTCGAACGTCTTTTCGCGGATATCCGCGCCGTGCTTTTCCCTGATGAATACCCTGTCGCTGTAGCTGCTCTGCGCGCCGCTTACCAGATCAAATAACGTTTTCATATAATTATCCTTTCAGCTTTTCAATGTAAGCTATCGCGTCTCCGACGGTCGCAAGATCGAGTATCTCCTCTTCCTTGACCTGTATGCCGTACTTTTCCTCCGCCTCTCCAAGAAAGCTCATAAAGTCGAACGAGTTAAATCCCAGATCATCGACAAATTTTGTTTCCGCGGTTATCGCCGCGGGGTCTGCTTCGACATAATTGCATATCAGTTCCTTGATTTCCTCTAACATAGTTCCTCCTAAAAAACGCTTATATCATTTCCAATATCTGACCGATAGTTCTGTTTTTATCCTCAATACCTCTGAACAGAATACGGCAGTAATAGTAGTACAAAAACTCCATTTCCTTATCGCTCACAACATCCTTTTTGTACTCGAAATTGAAGTTCAGACCGTTGTCCTCGGGGCGGTGCATTACAGTAAGGTACAGCGGCTGAGCCGCAACTCCGTTTGAATACCAGAACGTCTTGTAGTCTATGTTGGGCATCTCGGTGTTCTTTTCCCTGAGCGTCAGCGGCTGATAGGTCAGCGAGATGCTCTCGTAGCTTGCTCCGGGCGCGTATTTGCGGTATTTCGCACGTTTCATTGTAAGCTCGATAGGGTCATAGTTAGCGTGACGGAATATCTTGCTCTGCTCGAGCTGTATCACACGTATTCCGTCAATGAACGTCATTTCCGGTTCGAGTATCGTGCGCAGGGGGAAGAAGTGGATACGCGTGCCGCCGCTGTTCTTTTCGAGGAGCGTTCCGCGCCGCGCGACGCAGGTCTTTACCGAAACGTCCTTTTCGTCGTTGTTGAATTTTGACAGCACCGTCCGCAAGCCCATAAGCAACAGCCCCGCCATTGTAACGCGGTTTTCCTCACAGAACTTCATCAGTCTTGCCGACGGTTCTCCCTCCAGATGATAGACCGAGATCGCCGCGTCAAGCGTGTTCGACGTGATGACCGCACTGCGCAAATTCGAGTTTCCGCTCTCACGGCGCTGCGTAAGCAGTCTGCCCGGTCCCGTAAAATCGGTGTACATAGGCTCGTCGCCCTCGATGCGCTCCTTCCAGAATTCCTCGTCCGCCTTGTGGGCGGCATTTCCTCTTTTTTCGTATTCAAGATCATGCAGCAGCGCCTTGATGTAAGGCTGCATAGGCTTAGGCTCGGGATAACCGTAGACCTTTGCGCAGTAAAGCTCCAGCACCAATTTGTTGAACCCGATTATTGAGCTGGAGTCCATGGTCATATGATCGACCTTAAGATAGATCCCGTTATACCCACCGGGATATTTTATCATCACCACATTATTCATTGGTGAATTGTAACGCTCCAACGGCTTGTGAGTCCACTGCGTCATTTCGTTGTGAGCGTCCTCCTCGCGCCAATGAGAGAAGTCGAAAAAGCCAATATCCCTGTCATCAAACGGAACAACATACTGATAGACCTCTCCGTCCTCGTCTTTGATAAAGCGCAGCCGCATCGAGTCAAACCCCGCGATTGCCTCTTTTACGCACTGCTTCAGCACGCCGAAATCCACGTCTTGCTTAATATATAAACCCGTTCCGATATTGAGCACCTGCGGTTTCGCGAACTTTATCGTATAGAAGTGCAGCCTTTGCGCGGCAGTGAGCGGATAGCACTGCATTATCGTGCCGTTTATGTTGAATTCTTTCATTTAATTACCCCCGAGATATGTATCTAAAAATTCCGTAACCGTGTTTTCGTAAAGCTCCGTGTTCTCGTACAGCGACGCCGCGTGACCCGCGTTTTCAACGAGCAACAGCCGCTTTTCACCCGTGCAGCTTTCGTAATTTCTGACCGACATTTCGGTCGGGACGAACAAGTCCTCCTTGCCGTGAATGAACAATATCGGACACGGCGCTTTCTTTACCGCATCGACCGTCGAACAGTCCTTGAAACCGTAGCCCGCCTTGCGTTTGCACATACGCTCGTTTATGTCCATTATCGGGTGCGGCGGCAAGTGATAATCGCGTTTAAGGATATGCTTGAATACCTCATACGGCGACGTGAACGCGCAATCGGCGATCACCGCTTTTACGTTCGCGGGGAACTCGTCAAGACCGCTCGCCATAAGCACCGTTGTCGCGCCCATTGAAACGCCATACAGCACGATCTCGCTGTCTGCGCCTAACCGCCCGGCGACGTATCCGATCCACTTCAGGCAGTCGAACCTGTCGAGTATCCCGAAACCGATATACTTGCCCTCGCTTTTCCCGTGTGACCGCTGGTCGACTATCAGCGCGTTGTATCCGCGCTCCATAAAGTATTCCGCCATTGTCGGGCAGTCGTTCATTCCGCAGCTTGTGTAACCGTGAAACAGTATCACTGTGCGCTTCGCGTTGGAATTTGTCGGTTTTTCCGTAAGGAACAGGTCGCCGTGCAGCGTTAGCCCGTCGCGCGATTTTATTGTGACGTGCTCTGACGGTCTGTCGAGAAACTTCTCCTTGACCTTGTGGATAAGCTCTATGTACTTTTCCCACTTTTCGCCGTCCGCCATTTCGCTTATATCCACGCGGAGCTGATCCTGTCGCGGTATAACGCGGTCGAACAGTGTGCGTGCTCCGATAAAGCAAACTGCCGTTCCCGCAGCGAGTACTCCTCCCGCAGCCAGAACCGCAGTTCCGAGATTTAATTTCATATTTCGACCTCCGGTCAACTTCATTATAATAAAAAACAACAATTCCCCAATGCTGCGAGAATAAGCACCCACCATTGCAAGGCAATTGCCGCCAGACAAATCCGACCGACGGTCGAACTTCTGTATTATATCTTACTACATTTTCGACCGACAGTCAAGTATTTTTTTAAAAAATATTGAAAAATAAAAAAGTTTGTGATATAATAATAAAAAATATTGAAAAAAATATATTCAAACTGTCTGTTTTTTCAAAAAAGGATTGATAATATTGAAACAGGATAAACGCAAACTGATATACGACGCACTCGAAAAACTCATGCTTACGGTGCCGTTTAAGGATATTTCTGTAGAAACCATTGCCCGAAAAGCGGGTGTCGGCAAAGGCAGCGTTTACTATTATTTCGACAGCAAGGATGAAATACTCGACAACGTGATAGAACGCAGCTACCGCCGCGCCATAAGGGAGTATTTTGACAATGTGCAGTCCGAAAGCACGGCGCTGGGGCGTATCAAGCAGCTTTTCAGAAGCGTAATCAAAAAGGATTTCGGGAGCAGCCGACAAAATCTGATAGTTACCCTCCACCTTCACGATGACCTCGTTCTGCACAACAAGCTGAAAGCGATAGCGGTACAGGAGCTTTCGCCGATACTCACGGTGCTGCTTGAGCAGGGAATGGAGGAGGGCTCACTCAAAACAGAGTACCCAAAAGAAAGCGCGGAGATAATCGTCACCGTACTCTCGGTTTTCCTCGACAACACCATGACCACACAGGAAAAAACGTCGGTGATGAAAAAGCTGAAAATATTCGCGAACGTTCTTGAAACGTGTCTTAAAACGTCAAAGGGCAGCTTTGATTTTTTGTTTGACTCTATCGAGGCGGAATATGTTTAAATATGAAAAGCCGTGCTGACCGTGTGTGATATCCTTTACAAGAAAATTACAAACGCCAAATTCAAATGTAAGAGCCTGTTTATAATCCCTCAACACGCCGCCTGCACCCGCGGCAGATCTGATTTTAGCTGACAGAAAATCTCCGGCAGCTTAATTCAGTGTGCCTAAAATTCGGATTAAGTATAGCTCTGCACTTGTTTTTTATTGGCGCTAAGCTACTTGTTTTCTACTTTATTATATGGCGTTGCTTATAATCGCTCCCAAATTTCTCCATAGCGTCTAATGTAGGCTTTAAATATTCGCCTAACTCCGACAGCGAATACTCCACGCGCGGCGGTACTTCGTGGAACACTGTGCGGATAATAATTCCGTCGCTTTCCATTTGCCGCAGATTGTCCGTCAAGACTTTCTGGCTTATGCCCTCAAGGTTCTTTTGCAGCTCGTTGAAGCGCCACGGACGCATACGCAAATTGCGGATGATCAGCAGCTTCCACTTGCTGCCGATAAGCTGAACCGTTGTTGCAACATTGCATACGGGAAGTTCATCTTTTTTAACCACAAGAACACCTCACAATCTTTTTTTTATGTTACAGTATAATTATACCGTATCGGGAGCAAATTGTCAATAAAAAATTTTTTTGTTCGGGAAGCCGCACCGTTGTTCAAAAGTTACATAAAAGTAACTGCATTACAAAAAAGTGCGTACTTTTCAAGCAAAACCAAATGTGATATAATGAGATTACGGTAAGAGAAACCGCAAAATTCAAACACTTTCAGGAGGAATTAGCTATGAAAATTGCAGTTGTATGTGCGAACGGTAAGGCGGGTAAACTGATCGTTGAAGAGGCTGTTAAGCGCGGTCTGGACGTTACGGCGGTTGTACGCGGAGAAAATAAGAGCGCAGCAAAGAACGTTATTACAAAGGACATTTTTGACATCAAGACGGGCGATTTAGCGGGGTTTGATGTGGTCGTGGACGCTTTCGGGGCTTGGACTCCCGATACTCTTCCGCAGCACTCCGTTTCTCTTAAAACGCTTTGCGACGCGCTTTCTGGAACTGATGCGAGATTACTTGTTGTAGGTGGAGCTGGCAGCTTGTACGTCAATTCCGAGCACACTTTGACCGTTTCCGAGGGAGCGGATTTTCCCGAAATGTTCAAACCGCTTGCGACGGCTATGGCAAAGGCTCTCGGCGAACTGCGCGAAAGAAATGATGTCAAGTGGACGTACATCAGCCCCGCAGGTGATTTCCAAGTGGACGGCGCGAGAACAGGCAAATACATTCTCGGCGGCGAGGAACTCACGCTCAACTCCAAAGGAGAGAGTGTTATCAGCTACGCGGATTACGCTATCGCAGTAGTTGACGAAGCTCTGAACACAAGTGGAAAGAACGTTCAGAAGCGCATTTCTGTTGTTGCGGAGTAATTTATTAGAGCGTGTTCACATTAACGCTCTGACACAGCCGCTTGAAATTTTCGGGCGGCTGTGTTATCATATAAACAGGTGATTTATAAATGAACAGACTTGAAAAAATCAAAAAATTAAACAAAATTCTTCTTTTGGAAATGCCAGAATATAGACGTTCCGCGAGCGATTTCTCCGATAATATCCCCGAACAGCGGCGGTTATTGCGTTCGCTTATGAACGTAAGAGAGCCGCGCAGACTTGATCCCGATTTCGCGAAATTGCAGGACGAGTTGCTGTCGGAAGAGCGCGAAGAAAAGGGGGTTGTAAATATCGCGGAAATTCCTTTCGCAGAGCCGAATATCAAGCTGTGGCGCGGAGATATAACTCGTCTGAACGCGGACGCGATAGTAAACGCGGCGAACTCCGCTTTGCTCGGCTGCTTCTGCCCGTGTCACGGGTGTATCGACAACGCGATCCACTCGGCGGCGGGCTTGCAGCTGCGTGAGGAATGCGCGGAAATTATGCGCGCATTATTTGCTTCGCGGAAAACGCCGCAAGGTTACTCCGAGCCGATGGGAATGGCGAAAATTACACGAGCGTATAATCTGCCGAGCAAATATGTAATTCACACGGTCGGACCGATCGTTCGCGAAGAACCTGCCGAAGGCGACTGTGAGCTGCTGCGAAGCTGCTATAATTCCTGTTTAAATTCGGCTTTGGAGCACGGTTTGTCGAGCATTGCATTTTGCTGTATTTCAACGGGAGAGTTTCATTTTCCGAATAAAAAAGCTGCTGAGATCGCGGTCAATACCGTGCGCGAATTTATAAAAAGCAGCAATAAAATCGAGGTGATCTTCAATGTTTTCAAGGAGCAAGATGAGCTTATTTACCGAGAGCTCCTCAGATAATATTCTGCGTTTGAGGGCAGAGCTTGCCGCCTGTGAGGGCGTTGTTATCGGCGCGGGTGCGGGGCTTTCGACCGCTGCGGGATTTACTTATTCGGGAGAGCGTTTCGAGAAATATTTTGCTGATTTCGCCGAAAAATATGGAATAAAAGATATGTATTCGGGTGGATTCTATCCGTTTAAAGCTCCAGAAGAATACTGGGCTTGGTGGAGCAGACACATCTTTGTAAACCGCTATGCGGACGCGCCGAAGCCCGTTTACGATGAGCTTTTTGGTCTCGTAAAAAACAAAGATTATTTTGTAATTACGACCAACGTCGACCACTGTTTTCAAAAAGCGGGATTTGATAAAAAGCGGCTTTTCTACACACAGGGGGATTACGGACTTTTTCAATGCTCCGAGCCTTGCCACAGCGCGACTTACGACAACGAAGATATTATCCGAAAAATGTTTGAACAGCAAAATAATATGCGCGTACCGAGCGAGCTGATTCCGCGCTGTCCGAAATGCGGCAAGCCTATGACAATGAACCTCCGCGCAGATGATTCTTTTGTTGAGGACGAGGGCTGGCATAAAGCCGCCGAGCGTTACTCCGATTTTATCTGCGCAAATCAGACGCGGCGGGTTCTTTATCTAGAACTCGGCGTCGGAATGAACACTCCAGTTATCATCAAATATCCGTTTTGGCAATACACCGCGAAAAATCCTCGTGCCGTGTATGCCTGCGTCAATGTCGGTGAAGCGTTCTGCCCCGACGATATCCGCAAACGCGCTGTTTTAATCGACGGGGATATTGCGGACGTGGTTAAAAAAATATGACAAAAGCTGCCGACCGCGTTCAGTAAAGCTGCTTCAAGCGTTTAAGCAATATACCGTTTGCACAATTTGACGAATTTCCAAAGAGAAAGGAACTGCTGCCGGCTCGGCAACAATTTCCGTGCCCTCTCCGGAGGAGCGTTAATGCAAACGCGCTTTAATCAGGTTTGCCCTTGTGAATAATCATACCAAAACTTCATGACGCAATTTGTACTGCTGCATGAAGCTTTGTTTTTTTCGCGTTATATTCATTATTTCGGCGAAACCAACGAAACGGCGGCATACAAAATACGGACAATGTTTTGCACGAGTGTCCAATATACGGTAAAATGCTCGGAAAAGCTATTGACACAGAGGGAAAATAGTGGTATAATTCAAGTGTAATAGACGATCTTCAAACGGCGATTTTTTGAGAAAGCTATCAGTCAAAAAACCACAAAAAGTTTTACATTTCGTTTATTTTCAGCTATTTTATCTATCAACGGTCTCGGTAAGGATTTTTTATCAACAGAATATGTTTTTATGTAAGGGTCAAATCCGTGCCGTGCGCCGGGAAAGGAGGACGTTTTTTTGGAGGAGACCAACACCCGAAAGAAGAAAGTTATGATACGTGTGCGCAATCTGCGCAAGGAATACCGTCTCAAGGACGACACTGTGGTGGCGTTAAAGAGAATAAACCTGGATATCGAGCAGGGCGAGATATGCTGTATCTTCGGCACGTCGGGCTCGGGAAAATCCACGCTGCTCAATCAGCTCGCGGGGCTTGAAAAGCCAACGTTCGGTGATATCTACATACGCGGCATAAATGTGGTCAGGCTCTCAGAGCGCGACCTCGCGGAGTTCCGCCAGAAACACATCGGTTTCGTATTCCAGTCGTACAATCTGCTGCCATTTATGAACGCAGCCGAAAACGTAGCCGTTCCGCTTATGTTCCGCGGGGAGTCTAAGCGTGAGCGAATGAAAAAGGCGAACGCGATACTTAAAAGAGTAGGGCTCGCGAACCGTCTTACGCACTACCCGAAGCAGATGTCAGGCGGTCAGCAGCAGCGCGTCGGAATAGCGCGCGCGTTTATAGCGCACCCCGACGTGGTATTTGCGGACGAACCCACGGGAAATCTCGATTCCAAGACCACCATAGAGGTTATGGAAATGATCAAGAACTTTGCGAGACGCTTCGATCAAACGATTGTTCTGGTAACTCACGACCCCGAACTTGCCAAATACGCCGACAGGATAGTGACCTTAGTCGACGGCAGGATCGTCAACGACACAAGAAATGACATAGTAAGAGGAGAAACACATGAACAGGCTATTTAAGAAAGCGGCGGCTATCATTGCCGGCGTGGCGATCTTTACTTCACAAATCACAGCAGATACGTTTACGGCAGCTTTTCAAGCCTCGGCAGAATACGTTGGCGGTTATGTCGAGGATCAGAAAACCGCAAAGCCCCAAGTGCTGGATTACACCGTTATGTCGATACCCGACCCCGAGGCGGCTGAGCCGTCCGAGTCCGTGCCCTTGAGCGTAATATCGGCAAACAAACCGTTCAGATTGACGATAAATATAATGGATCGTCTGCTAAAGGGAAATGACGCGTCCACCCCCGACGATATAATTTTCACCAAAGCTATGGGCACGTTTAAATGCGGCACTCCGACCATAGAAATAAACGCCGAAAGCGAGGGACCGCTGAAATACAGCATTTCGTTCGACTGTACATGGCTCGGCGGCAGCAGCGCTTTTGATTTTATGATAGGTTATCGGGACATAAGCGACTTTACCGACCTTTCATTCACGGTGACACAGTGCCGCGAGACGACCGTATCTCCCGACCCTGAGCCTAGTGCCGCCGAGCCGCTCTTCAAAATCAACGCGACGAACATAAGCGACATAAAGGCGGGTGAAACGGGCAGCTTTTCACTTGACATCAAAAATCTCGGCTCTGTCGACGCAGAGCGAATACTTATTGAAGTAACAGCTCCCGACGACGTAGTACTCACAAACGGCAGCGAATCGGACGATATCAGCTATATAAGCGCCGGCGGATCGACAAGCTTAAGTATAAGATATAAAGCGCTCGGAAAAATCACCTCCACCAAGCAGTCATTCGGCATTTCCATGCGCTACTATTATGAAACGAACAGCGGCGAGACCCTCGGCAGCTCGACCGCCACGGTAAACATTCCCGCAGTAATATCCAACGACGGTTCCGCAAACGCCGAGCCTATTTTCAAGATCACGCCCTCCGATATCACGGAGATAAAGGGCAGTGAAAGCGGTTATTTCAACGTTGAATTGAAAAACCTCGGCGCGCTTGAAGCAAAGCGCATACTTATCGAGACTGCCGCGTCTGATGACGTTATCCTCACGAACGGCAGCGGCTCTCAGGATATAAGCTCTATCGCCCCGAACGGCACGGCGACGGTGAAAATCAGCTATAAGGCTCTCGGAAAGATCAATTCCGCAAAGCAGACGTTCGGAATTACGCTGCACTATTATTATGACAGCGCAAGCGGAGAAGCTATCGGCACGGCAAGCTCGTCGGTCAACGTGCCGTCAAGCGTTAAGGATCTCGCCGAGGTACAGGCGCCGGTTATCAAGATCACGGGTCAGACCCTGTCGCTGCCCGTAACGGCGGGCACGGAATACGAGTACACGCTCACCGTAAGAAATTACAGCGACACCCCCGCCGAGGACGTCTACCTCTTCCTCGACGCTTCCGATTCGCTCTACTTCGTCGGCGGAACTGAGACCGCCGAGGTCGGCTCAATAGCTGCAAAGGGCTCCGCGTCCGTAAACGTCCGCTTCCGCACGGTGAACTCCATAGCGGCGGTAAAGCAGGGCATAACCGCGCACGCTTCCTATTCCTATGTTGACGGCGGCGTTAAAAAGAGCGCCGAGTCTGACTCCTCCGTAACGATAATCGCAAGCGCGTCGCAAGGCGGAGAAGGCTCGGGAAATTCCGCCGTACCGAACATCATCATCAAGTCCTACGACATCGGCGCAGAGCAGATCGCGGCGGGCGACGCCTTTGAGCTCAAACTCAACTTATTCAACACAAGCTCCGCTACGGGTGTTGAGAACATCATTATGACGATTAACGCGGGCGGCAGCGTAAACATTTACGGCGGCACGAACACGTTCTACTACGACACTCTGTCCGCTGCGGGTACTATCTCGGAAACAATACCGCTTAAAGCTCTGGCGACTGCGGAAACGGGAACGTCCTCTATCGCGGTATCGCTCAAATACGATTACCTTGACGGCGGCAGCCGTTCGACAGCAAACCTCGAGCAGACTATATTTATCCCCGTTTATCAGCCCGATAAGATGACGTTCGAGGTCAATGTTCCGACCTACTCCGTAATGGTCGGCAACGATACATACATAACCACCACTTACCTTAACAAGGGCAGAAGCGAGATAGCTAACGTCAAGGCTGAGATCGTCGGCGACGTAAGTGCGCTATCGACCTCCAAGGTTATCGGCACGGTACAGCCTGGCGGAAACGGCTCGTTCGACTTCATCGTCAACCCGTATATGGGCGGCATGTGCGAGTTCATCATTAAGATCACCTACGAGGACGCAACACTTACCGAGGTAACAAAGGAGATACCTGTAAGCTTTATGGTTGAGGATAGTTACGATCCCGGCTTCATCGATCCCGGGATAGACGATCCCGGCTTTATCGACGATCCGAATATGGGGGAGGGCGACAATTTCCCGTGGGCGCTTCTCTGGATCGGCATAGGCGTATTAGTCGTCGGCGGCATAGTAACGACAATTATCGTCGTAAAGCACAAGAAGAAAAAGAAATCCGCCCTCACCGAAGCCGACATAGACTGGGAGGACGAATTTGAAGACAAGAAGTCCGATAACAACAGCGATAACAGCAATAATAACAACACGACAACGGTTTAACGAAAGGACAAACAGGCTATGAAGCTGAATGACATGATAAAGATCTGCCTGCAAAACCTGCGCCGCCGAAAAAGCCGCACACTGCTTACTGTGCTCGGTGTTGTCGTGGGCTGCTGTGCGATTGTGACTATGCTGTCGATCGGCATCGGAATGCAGAACTCCATGGAACGCTCGCTCGCAGAAATGGGCGACCTTACGCTTATTCAGGTTTACGGTGGCGGACAGAACGCCAAACTGAATGACGAGGCAATAAGAAAATTTGAAAACGTACCCGGCACGGACGTCGTTATCGGAAAGGCGTCGCTGAACAATATCGGCTTTGAGCTTTTCGCAGGTGAAAAGGATCGCTACAAGATGCAATGGGCACAGGTCGTGGGCTTTAGCAAGGGCTCAATGGAGAAGTTCGGACTGGAGCTTATCGAGGGAACATTCCCGAAAGAGCCTTTCGAGGTTCTGGCGGGACAGTACGCTGCGTACAATCTTATGGACACGCAGCGCCCCGACGGCAGCAATATGATAGATCGTTGGAGCTATATGTACTCGTTCGAGCCAAACACGGGAATGGGAACAGAAAATGAAAACCCCGAAATTCCCGATCCGTACCTTAATCTCTGCAACCAGACCATGACAATGCAGATGTACAGCTACGAGGATTACGATAAAAAGTTCGAACAGAAAATAAAAATTACGGGTATCGTCAAGGAGGACTACAACAAGGACTACGCGACGAGCGAGGGACTGCTGTTTATGGTGAACGATCTTCAGGCGCTACAGAAAATGGTATTCCCGACGAGCAACACCCGCGAGCTTACCTACGATCAGATATACGTCAAAACGACGGACATCAATCAGGTCGAGAGCGTGGAAAACGAAATAAAAAAACTCGGCTACTCCACATGGTCAATGGAATCCATACGCAAGCCCATGCAGGAGGAGGCACAGCAGCGCCAGATGATGTTCGGAGGGCTTGGCGCGGTATCGCTGTTCGTAGCGGCGCTCGGCATCACGAACACGATGATAATGTCGATCTCCGAGAGAACGCGCGAGATTGGCGTTATGAAAGCGCTTGGCTGCTATCTCGGCAATATCCGCGCAACGTTCCTTATGGAGGCGGGATTTATCGGACTTATCGGCGGAATTGCGGGCGCGATCATCAGCTATATAATTTCGCTCGTAATAAATCTGGTTTCGCAAAAGCCTGATTTCAGCATGATAGAGGGCTTCGGACAGTGGATACAAACGGTGCTCTCGGTGATGATGCCCGAAAACTCGCCCGTATCGATAGTTCCGATCTGGCTTGCGGGATTTGCGATACTCTTCTCGATCGTTATCGGTCTGGGTTCTGGATTTTACCCTGCAAACAAGGCAGTGCACATTTCCGCTCTCGAAGCTATCAAGCGTGAGTGACGTTACAAACGCAACAGTGCTTTAGCGCGGTATTGCTAACAAATAATGGATTTTATGTACATCCCGCAAGGCATAACCTTGCGGGATTGGTGCTGTTATGCGGATTTTCCGAAGGTTACGGGGCTGAATAACGAAATTCTGCCCGAAGTTAATAAATGGCAGAACCGTCCGCTTGAATAGATATATCCTGTAATATTTTTCGACGAATAGTATTCAATTCGCGCAAAGACACCAAAATCGTCGGAAAATGCGTATATTCCGTGTTAGGGATAAATATGAGCGGAATGAAAGATATGCTCGGCATTTGGATATCCGAAAATGAGTCGGCAAGTTTCTACGCGGGCATTTCGCAGACCTCAAAAACCGCGGCGCTGAAGACTTTTTTATAGCCTGTCATGACAATCTCACGGGACTATGCCAAGCCATAAATTCGATATTTCCGAAAATAAAAAATCAGCTTTGTATAGTGTATCAGATACACAGCAGCTGTCAGTTCGTGCCGTATAAAGACAAAAAAGCAATTTGCGCTGATCTTAAGAAAATCTATGGCGTTGTAAATCTCGATGTTGCGGAATACGCAAAAGAAGAATTCCACGAAAAATGGGACAAGAAATATCCGAATATTTTGAAATCATGGGACAGAAATTGGGTCTGATTAACGGTGTTTTTTGAATATCTTACCGAAATACAAAAAAATATACACAACAAATGCTGTTGAGTACTATCACAGAATGGTAAGAAAATTTACCAGATCCAAAGGGATTTTCCTGACAGATGACTCAATACGTAAGGTAATTTATATGAGTGCTGCCGAAATTTCAAAGAAATGGATTATGAATGTACATGATTGGGAGTTGGCATATACTCAGTTTACGATCTTTTCGAGGATAGATTTATAGTACAGCTTTCAGGGCTCTGCCCCGAATCCAGAGGTCTATTCGCTTAGAGATTACCAGTGAATAACAGCAGTCAAATATCACCAGTAATCTCACCGCCTGCGTCGGGTTGCTCCTCAGCGTTGCCATGTTTCGCCGCTTTATAGTTCTAAAATTTTTTCAAATAAAATCCATTTACACAGTTTTTTTCAGTCCCGATATTTTGTGTGAGTGGTCAAATATGTGGTCATCAAGCGGTTTGCGGATATTTTCGCCTTGACAAAAGTGCCGTAGTTTTGTGGTGCCAAGAGGTATTTGCGGAAGTCGGTTGTGGGATATGCTCCTGCGAGGTTATGCCCCAAAAGAGTATAATGCTCTCTGCTGCGAATGGCTTTTTATAGCCGTTTCCACTCCGCAATAAATCCTCTTTGGATGTCTTGTATCCGTTGTTTTCGTGTGCCTCAGTGTTGTCTATGGTTAGATATGTAGTCAGATGGAAAACAAAGTAAAAGGAATATGCCGCCAACTGCTCGTGACGATTGGCGGCATATATAAAAAATCTAGTCAAAATTTGAGTCGCATAAGACAAAGAGAAATCACTTGTGCGCATCGGACGATTTCATACCTATGCCATAGTAGTAAACCAAAAGCAATGAAATCAATCCAAGCGCGATGATTGAACGCAGTCTTCCGCCTTTTTTGCCCCAAGCAATAAGTCTTGAGAAAGTGCGTTCCTTACGTTCTTCGGACAAGCCGTATCTTCCCGTTGTAAAGAAGAGTACTACGCAAAGCAGAAGCGCTATACCCGCTATCACAATTATATGCAATTGCTCCTCCACGCCTGTGTAAGGAACATCGGAATCAATTTCAGCCTTGCTACCATATATAAGCGCATACGCGGAAAAGCGGTCGGCTTTAAAAGTTATTGTATCGGAATCGTCATCCATATCCGTTATAAGTTTTGCTTCGCCGTTGTGAACGCGGAGCATTGCGAATTCCCTGTCAGCAGCCAAAAGTGTTTGAGGTATCTTAAATGAAACTGTGATAGGCGAATCGAGCGTTTTAACCGTATCGCTTAACGCGCCAACCAATTTTATAAGTGTCATATTAAAATATTGCGCGAGCGAATATTTTTCAAGCGCCTTTAACTTTTCTTCTATTACAGCCTTGTCTTTAGCGGATATCAAATCGGATGTATCTTCGACAGCCAAAATAAATCTAACATCGGTTCCGCTTCGCAGCAGCTTTTGCTCGTCGTCGGTCAACATAATACTTTCAAGCGTGTCAAGTGAAGTTATAACGTTTATTTCGGTAATGTGTTCTCCCTGTTTTATGTTCATCGTTACGCTGCCTTTGGTTTTATCGGGAGTTGTCGGAGTGGTCGGCGTATCAGGTGTCGACGGAGTACTTGGTGTATCGGGGGTAGACGGGTTGCTCGGCGTATCAGGCTTGGGATCATCGGGCGGCGTCGTGGGGTCAAGTTTGGGGATAACACTTCCTTTTTCTATGAGCGTATCGCAGTCAACGCAATATTTGTCGCCTGTATATCCCTCGCTTGTCTCGGTTGCCGCTGATGCGTTTTTCAAATCGATACTGCCGTGATTGGACGGGTCAATCTCACCGTATTCCTTACCGCATAGCTCACACACAGCCTTTTTAATGCAAGTCGCTTTACCGCCAACATGCTTGTCGGGGTCTGCTTCGCCAAGCGCAAACGTTTCCTCGCTCTTTGCCCCGCAATATATGCAGCGCTTGTAATATTCTGCAGGGTTTTGGCAGTTAGCCTCGCTTTTAAGATATTCAGCGGTAATATTTTCGGTTACAAATTTGTGAGCGAGAGGAAGAGTTTCGGCTTCGACCGTTGTTGCGACTTTTCTCTCGGAGTCTTTGTATGCGCGTCCGCAGTTGTCGTCACAAACATAATACTCATTATTTCCTTGCTCCGTGCAGGTGGACGCTTTCGCTTCTACTTTTTTAACCCCGGGAATTGTCACGGGCAAAAAGCTTGTTGTCAACTCCGACGGTTCGTCTATACTACTGTTCAGCACATAAAAACTGCTTAGCGACGGCGCGGCATTTTTGGGAACGCTGTCCGCCTTACATTCAAACGTCGCGATTTTAAGTTCCGACGCATTAGTATATGGATTTTGAGCCGTAAATCCCGAAAAGAGAAGTTTGTCGGATTCGGTCACGGCAATATCGTCCCACTTCAATTGTTCCTTTACACCGTCAATCAGCTTACCCGAACCTTCAACCAACGAGAATCCATCAGGCAGCTCAAGAAAAGCTTGGAGCGCGTATACGTCGCCGTTGGGAATTATAGAAAACGTGTAAGTTACCGTCTCGTTGGGATGAACCACCGATTTATCCGGTGTCAAAACAAACTGACATGACGTAACGTCTGCCGCCGTTGCGGAAATTATCGGAACAGCACCTATTAGCAAAGCAGCCGCGGCTGCCGCTGATATAATCTTCTTCATGTATGTATTTCCTCTCAAATGTTAATTCGGGGTCAATGCCACAGATTTCCGGTTTGCTTGAAGTGTGCGTTCATTTTGGCAACGTCTTTGATATCAATTGTGCCGTCGCCGTTGACGTCGGAAACGCTCAACTCGTAGCCCGTGAGCCCGGAACCCGTTTTGAAGTGCATATTCGCCTTGGCAACGTCCTTGATATCGACAATGCCGTCGCCGGTTATGTCGCCGTACAGGTGCAGCTCCACACCGTCGTCGAGACCGCTCGGCACACCGTCTTGGACGGTTACATTGTAACTTCGCGGCGCACAGTTCAGCGCCGTAAATGTAAAACTGTAATCGCCGTCGGCTATGCCGGATAGGTCAAGCATACCTTCATCGTCAATCGGGATCGTACTTATCTCCGAGTTGTCCTGCGTTACCGTGACTTCCATATCTGTTACTTCGGGAGCGCCCTCTGCGGGGCTTGGGATTTCAATTTCTATCGGGTAAAGGTCGATACCGCCAAAATGCACAGTTGCATTTGTGATAGGCTCATTATAATTGCCAATCTCAATTTTATCCCATTGACTTTCGGAGCCCGAGTAATACACAGCTTTAATATCAGAATAAATATTAAAAGCTCTCTCCTCAATTTTTTTAACATTCCTCGGAATTGTAACAGTTTTAAGATTTCTGCAGCCTTCAAAAGAACCATATGCTATGCTGGTAACGCTTTTAGGTATTGATATTGATTGTAGTGCTGAGCAAGACTTAAAGACATAGTCTCCGATTTCCACAACACCATTGGGTAATGTGATAGACAAAAGCGATGAACAATTAGAAAAAGCTTCTGATTTAATGCTTGTTACGCTATTAGGTATCGTTATTGACTCGAGGCTCGAACAATCCATAAAAGCTCTATCACCGATACTTGTTACGCTGTCCGGTACCATTATTGACGCAAGGCTTGAACAACGCTCAAAAGCTCCATCACCGATACTAGTAACGCTGTCTGGTATCATTATTGACGAAAGGCTTGAACAATGCCCAAAAGCTTCATCACCGATACTTGTAACGCTGTCTGGTATCATTATTGACGCAAGGCTTGAACAATCCATAAAAGCTCTATCACCAATACTTGTTATGCTGTCTGGTATCATTATTGACGCAAGGCTTGAACAACACTCAAAAACTCCCTCATCGATGCTTGTAACGCTGTCTGGTATCATTATTGACGCAAGGCTTGAACAATACTCAAAAGCTCCCTCATCGATGCTTGTAACGCTGTCTGGTATCATTATTGACGCAAGGTTTGAACAACGCTCAAAAGCTCCGCGACCGATAATTTCAACACTATGTGGTATAACTATTGATGTTAGGTTTGAGCAGCCACAAAAAGCATATATACTAATACGTCTAACTCCGTTTGGGAATTGATATGATTTATCCGTTTTCCCAGCAGGATAACAAAATATAATTTCTTTATTTTTATCAAGTAAAACCCCGTTTTCAGAAATATAATAACGGCTACTTTCATCAACTTCTATCTCTTTAAGATTTGTGCAATTTGCAAAAGCGCCACTGCTAACTCGTGTTAAACTGGGTATTGTTACTGTCGTAAGACTTGAACATCCCCAAAAAGCACAGTGACCAATGCCTTTGACACTGTCTGGTATAGTTATTGACGCAAGATTTGAACAATCCTTAAAAGCATAGCGCTCGATACTTGTAACGCTGTCTGGTATCACTATTGACGTAAGGCTTGAACAACCGTAAAAAGCTCCCTCATTGATGCTTGTAACACTGTCTGGTATCACTATTGACGTAAGGTTTGAACAATACCCAAAAGCTCCATCACCGATACTTGTAACAGGTTTTCCATCAATTTCTGTGGGAATAGCCACATTAGTCAACTTGTCCCTCTTATAGTACGGGCAACTAACCGAGAGTGTTCCGTCCTCTAACTCGGTATATTCCAACAACTCCGCTTGATTTTCGACATCGCCGCTATCCGCATACACTTCCGCAACATTCTCGCCGATAGTCTCGCTCATGTTCGAAGTCTCTTCCATAGCCGTATCGCTGCCGTTCTCGCTCGTACCGGCATACGCAATTGTTGAGCCTATCAGTATCGCAGCCGCAGCTATAACGCTTAAAAACTTTTTCATTGTCATTTCTCCTTGTCTCTAAAGTGTCACAGAGGAATACTGTGTGAAATTCAAATCGCTCATGAACCCACACAATCATGCGCATAGGGTAATAAAACTTATAATAAAAAAGTGCGCAGCCGAAGCTACGCACTGAAAAATGCAAAGCTCCGATTGCTGCGACACAATTCCGTTTCTCAAATAAGCATACGAAAATAGAGCATGCACTTTTACCTATAGGCAAGCGCCTGCTTATTTGAGAATATATTAAATTGTGTCGCATTTTCATTATAGCACAATACTCTTAACTTGTCAATATCTTTTCCGAATTTTTCTTGTGGAGAAATTTCAGCTGCTTTAACGGCACTTGGCGCGGCAGAAATAATATTGACAAATTTTTCAACCCGTGCTATAATTGGGGTATGCTATCTAAAAGGACGGAGAACTTATATGACTAAAATAAAATCGCTTTTCCGCAAATGGGGAGCTATCCGAATTTTTCTCGCAGTGTCGCTTCTATCGGCGGGGCTTTTCTTTGAATTTCTCTCCTGCGCCGCCGCAGTCGGGCTGTGCGTTATTCTGCTGATTACTGTGAAGAAAAACGGCTGCTTTATTTTCAAAGTGAGCCTCGGCGGCATAACCGCGGTCATAATATCACTGCTGTACGGAGTAAGCTCGTTTTGGGCGGTCGACAGCGGAATGGCGTTTATCGGATTTTTTAAGTTTCTGCCGATCGCCCTGTTTGCGCTGCTTGTTATGCAATTCAAAACCGACGGCATAGAGTATTTGGACATACTCCCGCCGACAGCGGCGTTTATGGCTATCGCGTCCGGAATACTCTCGCTTATCGCGCCTATAAGAGAAATATTCGCTCCGGCGGATAGATTGTCGGGATTTTTTCAGTATTCAAATACGTTTGCCCTTTTCTTGCTTGTTTCAATGATAGTGACCGCGACTAAGGAAAAACTCGCGGTTGTCGACTACTTTTATCTGGGCATACAAATTCTCGGGATATTGTTTTCCGGCAGCCGCACCGTTTTCGTTTTGACGGTAGTTACGGTTATTCTTCTGGTTATATTCGGGAAGAATAAGCAGCTTAAAATATCCTTGCTTGTCTTTTCGGCAGCGGGTATAGCCGCGGGAATGATCTACGCGTTTTTGTCCGATAATTTTGACACGATAGGGCGCTTTCTCACAACATCTCTCGGAGAAAGTACTTTTGTAGGACGGCTGTTATATTTTTATGACGCACTGCCACTGATACTTGAAAACCCGTTCGGCACAGGATATCTGGGATTCTACTATCTCCAGCAGAGTATACAAACAGGGCTTTATTCGGTGCGTTATGTACATAATGATTTTCTTCAGCTAATGCTTGATATCGGTTGGGTGCCTGCCGTTATGCTTATTGTTGCGGCTGTGTGTTCTTTTTTCAGAAAAGGCGGTTCTCTCCGAAAAAGGCTAATGCTTTTTGTAATGAGTTCTCACTGCTTTTTCGACTTCGATCTTCAATTTATCGCGATATTCTTTATCTTTATTTTGCTGCTGGATATTGGAAACGGGAAAGAATACAAATTTAAGGGATCGTTGACAGCCGTGAAAGCGAGTACCGCTGCCATAAGCTGCGGAGCGCTTTATATGATGACCGCGCTTGCCGCTGCATGGGGAAACGCGTATACATTTTCAAGCGTTTTATTTCCTTATAATACTGATGTAAATATCGGACTTCTCACAACGAAAGCAGCTCCGGAACAAATGGATAAATATGCCGATAAGATTATATCACAAAATAAATATGTTACGGTATCTTATTCTGCAAAAGCCGCTTATGCTTATTCAGAGGGTGATTTCACAAACGTAATTAAATATAAAGATCTAGCAATAAAAAATGCGCCGCTTGTATATGAAGAATATGAAAACTATATCGTTATGCTGTTGACGGGATATGAACTGTATGTGCAGGCGAACGATATCCAAAGCGCCGATTTTTGCCGTGCAAAAGTCACCGAGTTAGTCAACTTTCTTGACTCAGTCGACAGCAAACTTAGCGCGTTGGGAAAGATGATCGACGATCAGCCGCAAACACAGCTGCCGCAAGAACTTAAACAATATATAAACGAATTATTCCGCATTGATTGATGCAAAATTCCAGTGCTATGCCTAGACAACTATGAACCTGTTATAGTCGTTTTATGTTTCAAAAATTGAGCAGCATAAAACAAAGAAAGAGCAAATACTTAAAACAGTTGGGGTGGTGTTATTTCACCCCATTTAAAGCCGGGGCTGCAAAACGCAAGCTCATCTTTTTCACTTACGAATATCTGTGTAATATTGCTCATATGGTACTTCTCCAACAGCGCCCTATCTTGAATTTTGGATGCAAGCTGCTACCACACTTCAAACTCAGCAACCGTCATTTTCTTTTTTCATATAGCGGACATAGTGCGCCTTATACGCACGATTGTATGTCTGCCAAATCGGATTATTTTTACATCTGTCATCATATCTACGTTTAGAACCTACATTACGGCAGGTCTTGTTCGGCTCGCCCGCAAGCGGATTGTTACAGTAAGTATAATAACATGAGCCGCAAATTAAAAAGAATTTCACGCAATTCTTGCACAGGTTTGGAATGAAATTCTGCTTCAATTTGTTAAAGAAATCATAGTAATGTAAGTGGAATTCAATATTCAGGAGATTTAATCGTTAGACGAAAAGCAACGTAAACAGCCCCTAATATAAGGCATAATAAGCAAAAAACCTTGATAATTATTGAAAAATATTCTAAAAAAGTTATACAAATGTGGGGTAACACTTTTTGCGTCGTGACTCGTTGACGACATGGCGTGCCACAAATGCTTAGTATTGTTTTGATCGAATATTCTTTCATACCGTGCGGGATTGCTGCCGACTACGCCGTTATGCTTCACAGCGCTTATCAACAGAAGGTATGAAGCGTTTTTACTGAGAGCAAGCTATGATTTCTCAAGCTGCCACGGATCGCCAGATTTTTTGTAAATCCGTGAGCCGGAGAAACTGCGCCAATATATTTGAATGATTCGTGGGGGGAGATACCAATAGAGAGCGCTTCTCTGCCTCCCATTGAAAAGCCGTTTATCGCGGTATTCACCATGTCTTTTGCAACAGAAAAGCTGCTTTCAATAAAAAGCATAAGATCAGTCATAATATCGTTTATAAGGTTATTGTAGTTCAAGGTGTTCTGCGTATCCATGCCCGTACAATACGGCATATCCTTGCTGCAATAGATATATGGCAGGACAACGATCATTTCCTTCGCCGTGCCGTCTGTGATAAGATTTGAGAGCACTTCTGGAATATGCACTATTTCTCTTGCCATCCAGTCCCGGTTATCATAATAACCGTGAAGAAATATATAGTACAGGATATTCCTTATCTTCAGAATAACCTTTCGACAGAAACACATTTACGGGAGTATTGCGCTCCACTGTCTGCGAATAATATGTATGTTTCTCAAACATCGGGTGAACCACGCCGTTCCGTTTTTCAAGAATCTCCTCATGAGGCATTTCCATGGGCAAATTATTGCACTTATCCATATATGTTTCCCCGGCTTCCGTCATAATTTGTTCGGATATGTCGGATGCTTCATCAATAACTGAGATCTCCTCTAAAGTAATATTGTACTCTGATAAACCGCCAATATCTGTTTACGCTCTTTCACAACCCGATAGGCAGAAAATAAACGCGGCAGATAAAATAATATTGAATTTTTTTACTTGTGATACTCCTCCCTATATTTTATCGGATCATCCTGCCAAGACCGTATGCCCGTTCAAGTTGGGCGTTCCCTTAATATCTTCGACTAAGCGGTTGCCGCTTGCAAATACATGGTCCCCCACGCTCTCTGCCTCATCGGTAAATGACCTGACAAGTGCATGTGGTATTTCTGTTTTTGTGCGGGGAGCCGTTCAGAACAACAATTTTCTTACTTATTTTGCACCGCCATAAATCTTATACGCTAGAGCCACCGCCTGTTTACAGCCGTCTTTTTTCAATATTGCCAACGTTTAATACGCCAGGGATAAGAATTTCTCCTGCCATATGCCACTTTAACAGTGTTGCGAATCGTTCAATCGGAACCCATACACCGTCCAGAGCAGACATGTCGTCCTCCTCACAGCAAGCGATTAAAACGGATTCTTTACCTAAAATATCTTTCCCCCCCTGCCACAAAGCTGAACAATCTGTCAATAACGTCCTTAATCTGCTCAGGGATCGGATACCAATAAACAGGCATAGTGAAAAAAACGTGTCCGCCTCCAAAATTGCGGGAGATATCGCATTGAAATCATCGTCAAAGGAGCAGGCCTACCCTATTTTAAAGCAGGTCTCGCAGACACTGAAGCCGCCCACGGTTTTCAGTGCCGCATCAAAGCGGGTGACGACATGATCCTCGGATTCGAATGCTTTAATGAAAGCGTCTGTCGTAGCAAAGCTGTTGCCGTTCTCGCGTGGACTGCCGGTGGATAACTACGATTTTCTTGCTCATAATAAATTCCTCCTGTCGTCGAATCAAAGGTTCTCTGCAAGAGACTTGGCTTTTCTTGTAGTTTATATTATAATTATTGCATAAATTTTAAAATTTCAAGTACGCGCTTTAAGAGTATAAAATGTCGATGCGGTTGACGGTATGTGCGAATGTGGAGATAAAAATCGAATTTAACGGATTGCAACGAACAGAATAAGTACTTGTCCACATAGAAAAAATATGGTAAAATAAGAGGTATGAGATATACAAGTGATCTAACGGACAAACAAATGGAAATGATAAAAGCAAGTACGAGAATAGGGAGTTGGTGAACGCAGTATAAATGCTTTATTATTGAGCCCAAAAGAATGGAACATGAGATAAGATGCAGCGTATGTTGTTGAAAAAAGTCCGTTTCCAAAAAGGGAAAAAGAAAATCCTACATACGCATTAATTGACTCGCGATCCGTAAAAACCACCTCTGCAAGTGAAAACAGAGGTTATGACGGCGAAAAAAAAAGGAACGCAAGAGACCAATAGTTACTAACACTATGGACAACGATTTTTCCCTGTGACTGACCACAGGGGCAGTTTTTACTATAATAAAGCATATTTGTATTAAGGCGCAGTCGCACGTCGAGCAATTGATGAAACAAATATTAACGCCGCCATTCCTCGGAGTGGCGGCGCTTTTATTATACAGCACAACAGAACCGCTCCCCCTAAAGCGGTTCTTATCGTGCCGTGTTATTTTCCCAAAAAATTTTCTACCAGTTCGCTTGCATGGATTTCCGACGCGCCAAGTCTGTTGAGCTGCTCGGCAAACTCTGTAATCTCTTGTTTGCTGAGCGTTATGTCGTTGATCTCGGTCGAGTTGCATTTCAGACCGTAAGTCTCAACGCTGCTCCCGTCCTCGGCGGCGATCGTGCAGGATATCACTTGCCACAAATCACATATCCTCCACAAGGGGTTTTAGTAGCGGATCTCTCCGCCCGAAAATCAGTATAACACACTTTGTGTAAGATTGGAAGAAAAAATACTTACGTCTAACTAATTTTTGGTATTTAGTATAAGTTTTTAATTCTCATTTTGTGCATAATGTAAAATCCCCGAGCGAAATACCACCGCCCGGGAACTGCTTACCTTTTCTACTATAATATATTTATCGGGTAAATCCATAACAAACCAGTCATGGTTTA
>CAMNXF010000026.1 GCA_946567425.1 uncultured Clostridia bacterium
TTTTTGTATTATACTTTTTCGAGGTTTTGGTGTCAAGTTTTATTATACAACATCAGGGTGTGATACCACGATTTTTCAAAATCTCTCTTTGCATAGTTTAACGGATTGTTGCGGTTGAAGTCCTCGGCAACGGGATTAGCAAGAGAAAATTCTATAAGGCTCTGCACGTCCATAGTGTTCATAAGCAGCTCTACCATGTTTTTCAACAAATCATCGAAGTCGCATTTCAAAGTTATATTTTTGGCTTTTTCGGCGATTTCATCTCCAAACTCTTGGCGAAGTTCTTCGATGGTTTCATCGTCAAAAAACGCACTATCCGAGTCAAAATCCTCAATTATTGTTTCGTCTTCATCGGCACTTTCGTCAAGTTTCGCAGGATTTTTCATAATTTCAAGAAGTTCCTTGGCTTCATCTCCTGCGAGCCCTGTTTTATCAATTTCTTCAATCAAATCGGTGAGAGGGGCGAACATTTGCGGCAACACAAACGTTGTAAGCATATTGTCCAACACTTTTTCATCTCGCACGATTTCTATGATTGCATTCGCAATTATTCTTGATACACGCAGCCGAAGCGCTTCGGGAATAAAGTCCTCAGAGTAGCACATCTGCGGACGTTTTAACCCCATTTCTTTCGCAATCGCCTGCCAGTCGTCATTAATAAAGTCGATGACCCTATTATACAGCTCCGCTTCACCATCGCACATATTTTCGGGGAGAGTGTCGGGCATTGTAGTGAAGTCGTTTTCGAGAAATTGTTCACTGAGAAGCTCAGGGGTGATTTTTTCTGCATTCAATATATCTTTCGGCATAAGTCTTCCTTTCTTAATGGCAGCTTGTTTTATTATACTGCTTTTGGTGAAAAAATTCAACCCAGTTTTTATCTTTTTTACAACATTTCCCGCTCCATAGCCTAAAAGTTTGAGGAACATACCACTATTTCTTTGAACTCCGTTCCAAAATATGATTTTTGCAGATAATTTTATGGAAGCATATTTTTCTTTATCAGAGGTTCCTTTGAAATCCCGGCAAATGACTTGATCTTTATTTTAGCACAAATACGAAAATAGTTTTGAACCTGCTTTGACAATCCGTCTTGAAAAATCACATTATATATGTTATAATAAAAACAAAATATCGCGAACGGAGGTGTTATGAGAATGCCGAAAAATTCAGATGAAAAGCTGATAAATGAACTGTTCAATAAATACAGGCAGATGATGTTTAAAATTGCATTCGGCATTTTGCACAACAAATCCGATGCGGAAGATACTGTTCAGAATGCTTTTTTGTGGATAATTAACAATCTTGATAAAATTTCTCAAATACCTTGTAACAAACGAGCCTGCTATTTTGCTACTATTACAGAGCATCTTTCTTTGAATGAGGTTAACAGGCAGCGCAGCCATCCTATGGACGATATTGATGATCATGCGAATATCCGTTCCGAAATATCCGTTGAAGAAAGTGCAGTTGAAACAATAACAGTTAACGAAGTAAAGCAGATCATTCACACGATGTCGGTAACTGACCGCCTCATGCTTCGGCTGTACTTATTTGAGGGGCGAAGCTATAAGGAGATTTCCGATATTGCCGGGATTTCGGAGGGAAACGCCCGTATCTGCGTTTACAGAGCGCGAAAGCGGCTCGCCGCGCTGCTGAAAGAAAGGGGGATAGATTATGAATATTGATGAGATAATAGCAAAAGCGCTAGAGGAAGAATTTGAGGAACGCGTGGAGCAATGCTTCACCGAACAAAAAAAGCACCGATTTTCATTCGCGTACAGATTATGGGAATACAAAACTCTCAGAGATCTCCGCAATAATCGACACAATAGTCGATGGACTCTTCGTAAAGCAAGGCGCATTGTGACTGCAATAATCATTGCGGTTTCTCTGCTGATTGGCACAACGGTATATGCCGCCGTTGTTATCGGAAGGTATTCATTTGATACCAAACCCGAGTATTCCAAGCTGTTCATTGATAACTTATCCTCTGATAAAACAAGCTTTGAAGAGTATTACGGACTGACCGAGGAAAACGGATGGAAACTGGTTAACTATGATATTATGGTTAATTCAACAATGCTGAACTATGAATGCGGCGAAAAAAAAGTTTCTTTCTGTCAAAATATTATTCATGAAGGAAATATGGGGTATATCAATACCGAGAAAGCCAATCCGGAACCTGTGTCCTTGTTTGAAAAAAACGACGGGTTTATCCTTGTTTTTCGTGAGGATTGGTGTGATTTATATTGGATATATGATGGGTATTTACTTGATTTAGGCGGCAATATTACCAAAACCGAGGCGGTAAATTTGGCATATTCTACAAAAAATATAGATTTTTAAAAATTTTTTAAAAAATGTGTAACAAATAAAGGTTCTATTTTGCTTATATTATAGAAAGGGAAATTTGTCGTTCCCAAAAACAAGGAGGTGATAGAGATGAGAAGGGTAATTTCGGTATTGATGTGCTTTTTACTGTGTTTTTCGCTTTCCATAACCGCAAACGCAAAAACAATTCCAACAAATACGGCTCAGCCGTATTATGAAATGGTTTCTAAAGCCGAGTCCAGGCTTAGTATAAGCGGCACGACCGCAATCTGCGAAAGCACTTTAAAAGGCGATCTAGATGTAACCAAAATTGTCGCTGTACAAACCCTCGAGAAACAGGGATTTCTGTGGATTTGGGATACATACGACGGCGCTGTGTGGACAAAGACGGTGTATTCCAACACGCTGACGATGTCCAACACAAAAAGCGGTCTGTCAAGCGGAAAATATCGTTTGAAAACGGTTTTCACGCTTACGGACAAGAACGGCAAGACCGAGACTATCACGGTTTACAGTAACGAAAAAACGGTGGGATAATTGATCCCGATGACAACAAGGAGGAGGTTTATCATGAGCAAGATATTTAAAAGACTTACTGCGGCTGCTATGGCAGCTGTGATTGCGGTAGGCATGGCAATTCCTGCAAGCGCCGATTGTTCCCACGGCAACTATCAAACTCGCACGGGAGAGCCGAAATTCGGAGGTAGATATACGCACATGCATAATGGCGTTGAATGTACGGTTACGAATTACGTTGCAGTAATTACAACATTCTGCGGTTACTGTGGAAACACTGTCAACGAAACTGTAGGTACTGTAAGAGTGATTCATTCATATACCGGCTAAGGGGAATTTATAATAAAAAACTCATTATCAATATGAAACCCGATATAATATATCGGCAAGCTATGTGTGCGGCGGGCGGTTAAAAAACCGCTTACCGCATTGAGTTAAAATTTTTCGGTTTTGTGATGGAGGATAATAAGATGAAAAAGCTCCTTACCATATTTGCGATATTATCCGCGCTAACGCTTGCAGGCTGCGATTCTTCGGCGGAGAACAGCTCCGCGTCGAAGGATACCCCGCAGAACATCTCCGACAGCGGCGTATCTCCCGACGACGAACAGACAGACGGCGAGGCGCTTTTCCTTGCCGCGTACAACGAGGCGGTGAGACAGCGTGATATATCCGAGACGGTGGAGTACGTTCCCGTGAAGAAAACCGCCGAGGTGCGATACGGAAATCTGCCGCAGAATTTCACCGACGACGTTCTCCCGGGGCTTATATGCCCCGATACAGAAAACGGCATTTTGTATTTCACAAATTTATCAGACAAGGAAACGCTCTGCAAGCTGGAAAACGGAACAGTGACGGAGCTCCTGCCTATCACCGCAAAGTCCATAAACCTTTGGAACGGATATCTGTACTATATTTGCGACTCTGACAATATGAGCGGTATCCCTCGCAACAGAACGGGAGAATTTCGTATTGCCTACACAGGCGATATCTATCGGTATAATATTGCAACAGGCGAAAACGAACTGCTGATAGAGACCGACGCGTACACGCTTGTTGTTTCGGACAACGGTCTGGATTATTCGGCGGGGCAAAATTACAAATGTGAAAAGCTTACATATAATACGGACAAACGCCTTTATCACGCCGATTTTGACGGCGGAAGCATTGAAGAACTCTCTCCGTATCCGATCATAGACGATTTTCTCGGCGTGTATTACGGCGAACACCGCATTGAAACAGTTGACGGCACTGTGATATTACGCAATACGATAACGGGCGATAGCTCGCCGCTGCTGCCGAGAAACGAAACGTTTGATGCCGCCGCAATGGCAGGTGATATATTGTATTACTGTCCCAATTTCAGAAATTATCGGCTCAACTCGCCCGGGAACATTGTTTCCCGAAACGAGCTGTGCGGTATAAACCTCGCGACGGGAGAGAAGATGTCGTTTGGAGCACTTAATTATATGACCGATTATGCCGTTGTCGGAAACAAGGCATACTTATGCTCGGGACTGAACTTCGATATTGTCGAGAATGGCAAGGCGCGCAGCGCAATGTTGGAGCTTCACGGCTTCAACGACGCGGGTCACGAGTTCACGGCAGTCTATACGGACGGAGAAAAGCTCTATGCGGCGGACGACCGAAAAGGCATTTACAACATTGAGGAAACCGAAACGGGCGGGCTGATCTACTACGAGATCGGAGGAACGCTGTGGAAATCGTCTCAATAAGGGGGAGCAAAGTATGAAGAAGATAGCAGCGTTGTTTTTGAGCGCGGTTTTGCTTACAGGCTGTAATTTTTCCGCAAAAACGAAAAAAGAGCTTGACGCGGACGGCGCGTATTTTACTTATCCCGCCGAAAATGTGACCGCGTTTGACGTAAGCCCCGACGGAACGCTGTATACCGCCGAGGGAGAACGGGAAAGTTTGATTTGTTCCTACGACCTCGCGGGCAGCAGAAATGAGCTTGCGTCTGTCGACGCAAAAACCGAGGCTGTCGCTTGCTTTGATGACAAGCTGTACTATGCTCTCCCCACGGATAACGGAACGGGGCTGTTCAGCATAGACACAGAAACCCTACAGTCAGAGCAGCTGTGTGAGATCGTCGGCTTATACAACGCGAATAATCTGGAGATAGACGGCGGCTGCGCCTATATTCTCGGCAGAGACGCTTCGAGGATAAATGTACACGGCGCATATTATGATGAGTTCGGAATGTACGAGTACAACGGCGAGCGCTTGTACAAGGTCGATCTTGGAAACGGAAATATAACCGCGAGCGGGATTGAATTTCCGCAGGCATTTTCGGTACTCGATGGCAGCGTGCTGGTGTATGCGGCGGACGAAAACGGCTTCTATTTCACAGGCTTTAACGGTGAAGAAAAGAGCAGCAACGATCTCGGCAGCATTACCTCAATGGAGCTTTACGACAAGGATAAATTTATTTTCAGCTCAAACAAAATAATATTCAAGCTCAATTCGGGAACGGCAGATCACGATGACGGTATGGCGGAGATACTCGAAAACGTTCTTGTCACAAAAGGAAACGACATACGCTTTGAGGGCGGCTTCGGCTTTATCCGCAATCTGTACGGACATGAAGAAGGTAGCGGCGTGATAGAGCGCTTTAAAATCTCCGACTATATAAAGCCCAACAATAAGATCCGCTTTATTTCGTCCGAGTATTCTTTTGATGAACCTTTCGGCTGCGGATATGTTATCGAACAGCGCAAGCTTGACAGTGAGAATTTCGCGCTGACGATACTGTCACAGGACGCCGGATATGATATGTGTATCATCAATTCGGCGCAGGACTATTCCGCGAACATACGCAGTAAAGGCTCGTTCTATCCGCTGAATGACGTTGAGGGAGTTGCGGAGTATCTGGATAGCTGCTTCCCCTATGTTAAAGAGGCTGCCCATACCGACAGCGGCGAAATATGGATGCTGCCCGTCCTTCTGAATGCGGGAGCGGTGTATTATGATCCGAAAAATTGTAACGCGGCAGATGTTACATTAACGGAGAATATGTTGTATAAAGATTTTATCGGGCAGTGCAAAAAGGCGGCGGAGAGCGATTTCTCCGACGGCTATTCCGTTCATTGTTATCAGCTCACACAAAATATGCTGCTGAACTACCTTTCAAAGAATACAAGTTTTAATACTGAGATTTTCAGAAGCTTCGCGGAGTTCTCCAAAGAAAACGCCAATATATCGAATTTCCCCGCCTATATGCCGATAGCGTGCAGCGCGGAAAACGACCTGCTCTCGGGCAGCGGATCAGGCAAGTTCCTTTTCGGGTACAGCTTTGGCAGCCGCCGCCAGACCGACTTCGCCGAACTTGGTCTTCTGAGAGCCTGTTCCGCGCCGAAGCTCGAAAATAACGCGAAGAACGCCGTGACCTGCGCGTTCATAACCGTCAACCCGAGCTCCTCAAATCTTGAAGCAGCGCTGGACTATATCGGCTCGCTCGCGAAATATCTCTCCGCACAGCGCAACTCGCTGATACTTTCCGACAAGTCGCTGTATTCCGACACCGATTATATGCGGGATCTGTACAACATATATGAGAACGGACAGATATGCTTTAACGTTTCCTCCGAAATAATTTTTGATGACTATATCGGTTTTTGTTCGGGAGAGCTTGACTTGGACAGTCTTATTTCAGAAGCTGACAGAAAATATGCCGCCTACTTGAACGAGTGATAACTATGAAAAAACGTTTGAAATGGAACACAAAATGCAAGCTGTGTCTCGTGCCGAGCCTGCTCGGGACGGCAGTGTTTTTCGTCGTACCGTTTCTGCGGGTGCTGTATTATTCGCTGATCGACAACCAGTTCCGCCGCAATTTCGTGTGGTTCGGCAACTATATTGAAACGCTGCAAAATAAATATTTTCTGTTGGCTCTCAAAAATTCGCTGCTTATAATACTGATCGCCGTACCGATCCTGGTAGTTCTCGCACTGGCGATCTCGCTTGGGTTTTCCTATGGTATCAAATGGGTGCGGAAAACGCGGTTCGCGTTCGTGCTGCCAATGGTTATCCCGACCGCGAGTATCGTCCTTATCTGGCGTAGCGTGTTCACCGACAGCAGCACCGCGCTGCCGATCTATCTGCTGTTTATCTGGAAAAATATCGGTATCTGTGTGGTTTTGCTCACCGCCGCTTTTACTTCCATTGAAAAATCCGTTTTCGAGGCGGCAAGGCTCGACGGCGCGAACAGCTTTATTCTGCACACAAAAATAACAATTCCGATGATCGCGCCGACGGTGTTTTTCACGGTGCTTTTGTCGATCGTGAACAGCTTCAAAATCTTCAAGGAGAGCTACCTATTTTACGGCACAAATTACCCGCCTGATCATTCGTATACGCTTCAATACTACATGAACAACAACTTCCTCAAGCTCGATTATCAGAGCCTTGCGACGTCGGCTGTCTTGACCTCGATATTGGTTTTCGTCATTGTTATGGCGGGAATTTTTATTCAGCGGAGGTTCGACCGATGAGAAAAATAAACGCAATTGTTTTTACGGTTCTCGCGCTGATTTTCGTGCTTCCCGTCGCGGCGACGGCAGTATTTTCATTTCGCGCGAACGGCGAATTTTCGCTGCAGGGCTACGCCGATCTGCTGTTTGACTGCTTCGTCTTTTATCCGATGTTCTGGAACAGCGTTCTGTACGCGGCGGTGATAACGCTCGTGCAGCTGCTTGTGATCATTCCGTGCGCGTTCGGATTTTCTCAGGCGCGGTTCAAGGGCAGGGGCGCGCTGTTCGTGTTCTACATCGTGCTTATGATGATGCCGCTGCAGGTCACCATACTGCCGAACTACGTCGGCTTGCGCGATATGGGCTTGATAGACCACCCGTTGGGCATAATTTTACCGATGATCTTCTCGCCGTTCGGAGTTGTGGTAATGCACCAGTATATGAAAAATATAGACAATTCGGTAATCGAAGCGCTGCGGCTTGAGACCAACTCGATTTTCCGCGTGATGATCACGGGAGTGATACCGCAGATACGCGTATGCATTTTCGCGGTGGTGCTTTTCGTGTTTGCGGACTGCTGGAATATGGTGGAGCAGCCGATGCTGTTCCTCAAGGACGACGGACTGAAAACGCTGTCGGTATTCATCACAAACGCGCAGGAATATACGGGAGAAGTGCTGTTTCCCGCGGCGGTGATCTTCCTTGTTCCGGTGCTGATACTGTACCTGTTTTTTAACGAAAATCTCGAAAAGGGATTGACCTTGGGGGAGCTGTCATGATGAAAAAAATATTGCCTATTTTCACGGTTTTACTTTTTACGGGAATGCTTTTTCTGACATTTTTCGCAGAGAAAATTCACGAAAATTTGCTCCCGAAAGTGACAAGTTCCCGCCCCGAGCAAAGGTCGTTCCCATACGAATATACCGACGAAAACGGCGAGTCGCAAACGGGTTCGATCCAAAAAATTGCCGTATCGAAATCCGCACTTGAGGACGGCGTCTTTATTGTTTATTCCGCCGAAAAGAACGGCACAAAGCGAAGCTTCGTGCGGCTCGCCGACATACAGACGGGCGAGGAGCATGACGGATATGTCGAGGTCGTTTCGGGACTGATGTTCTCCGATCGGATCGTGACGAACAGGATGGGGGAATTGTACGACGGCACGGAGGTCTGCGTTGACAGAAGCTAAACGGGAAATTTGATCAAAAACGGCAGCCGACCGCAGAGCCTCTGCGGTCGGTTGTTGTTAAGCAATGCTGTTATAATGCGGGTTCATCTTGGCATCCTTAACTATGTTAAACTCCCGTTTCCCATTTGCTGATTGTTTTAAACGATACGCCAATACAATCTGCCAGTTCTTGTTGCGTCACCCTGTTTTTCTTACGCAAGTCGGCAATTCGCAATGATATTCTACTCATGTGTAAAATTCCTCCTGTCATAAATACGATATTTTACATGTATACCATTTTATTTAAATTATAGCAGACACTAAATATTTTGTCTTCCCATAAAACAGAGAATATTTTCGCTTGTCGGGAGAATATGTTTTTATCATTATTTTTTAGGTGCATAAACCAAGCAAATAAAAAATATTGGAAAGGGTTGACTATTTTGAGTAATGTGGTATCATACTATTAGTGGTGAGTCCTACCGCAAAGTGGACTGCTAAAAGCGTTAGCAACTCTAATGGAGTTACTACACAAATGGCTATGTGGAAACGCATAGCCATTTTTTTACGAGGAGAGATATGCAGACAGATTTTAAATTATACAAGGTGGATATGAAATATATCCGTAATCTACATAATGTAGATGATAAAGTTCTTTCCGTTTCGCCGCAGACAGGAAAAGATAACAGGGTTTTCATTGGAATTGTTATTATTTGTGGTATTCATAAATATTGTATACCGTTTTCATCTCCAAAGGAAAAGCATATAATACAAAGGAAAGTATGAGGGCAAACTCACTTGCTATAAATTTAGCATTTTCAAGGGTTTGCAGACTTTTCGAAGATAAGATATAACAGTTAATAAATGCTATAAAAAGTGTCTTATCAGAATTCCGGTTTTTAAATCTTCCATTCCAAACAAAATATCATCTCCCATTTTATTATACCATAGATTTCTAAAAAAACAAGTATTTTGCGTGAGATTTTCGAGCTATCACAACGAAAGCCGGATTTCAAAAAATATTCCACATTTAAATATCAGAGGGGAACATTTCAATAGTGAAATGTCTATCGACCTCATAACAATGTCAAGAAAGGATAATAAAGATGAAAAAATTAAACACAATCAACTGTGAGGAAATCATGACGCAGCCGCTGAAACCTATTGAGTTCGTGGCGGACAACTTGATTGCTCAAGGACTGTTCATTCTGGCTGGCGCACCGAAGATCGGAAAATCATGGCTGGCACTTGATATTTGCCTAAGCGTTGCCAAAGGAGAGTACGTTCTGAACGCCAAGACATCGCAAGGAACTTCGCTCTATCTCTGCTTGGAGGACAGCAGGATAAGAATCCAAAATCGTCTGTACGAAATGACCGATGAGCCGACAGAGCATTTGCATTTTTCTCTGCTCGCCAACTCAATCGGCAGCGGACTTGAGGAGCAGATCGAAAATTTTATTTCGGAACATCGCGATACCAAAATTATTTTCATTGACGCACTCCAAAAAATCCGCTCCGACTCTCCCGATTGTACTTACGCAACCGATTACAAGGAACTCTCTGTTCTGAAAACTATTGCGGACAAGCATTCGGTTGCGATCGTTTTGGTACATCACCTAAGAAAAACAAAGGACACGGATCCGTTCAACATGATCTCAGGAACGACAGGTCTCAGCGGCTGCGTGGACGGCAGCTTTGTTCTTTCGGAGTCAAAGCGCGGTTCACGAAATGCCACGCTTTACTGCGTAGGTCGCGACATAGAAAACCGTGAGATCGAATTGAAATTCGACAGCGAAAAACATCGGTGGATATCCGATGAAAGTTTTTCCGAAAAAGATGATAAAAACAAAATCTTTATCGAAAAGATTTTTAATTTTATGATCGAACAGAAAAATTTTGTTGGAACGGCAACCGAACTTGCGGCTCTGCTCTCGCCAAAACTTGAATCTGAAATATTTCCGAACAGACACACGAAAGATCTGGTTCAGAACGCCTATGAACTGTCGGGATACGGAATAAAATTCTCTTCCGAAAGAAGTCACGGAGCAAGGAGAATTCGTCTTGAACTTGTGTCGGGTGACGGTAGTGACAGTAAAAATCCTGCCCCTTAATTTTATCGACTTACCGTCACCCGACTTTGACAAATCCTTTTACAGTACGATTTTATCGGGTGACGGTAACTTTTCGAGTGACAGTAGAAACGCCAAACGGGTGACGGTAACTTCATAGCGCAAGTGAGAGCGTGTCCGTCGATTTGTGCGAGGTTTGACCACCGAGTAGGGTAACTACTCAGTGAGCAGAAATGTAGCGAAATTTGAGCCATTTCTGTGCGAGTTGAAGTCGCTGGTTCAAGGAGTATTTCGTGTAAGTGGTCAAATATGTGGTCATCAAGCATTTTGCGACTATTTTCGCATTGACAAAAGTGCCGTAGTTTTGTAGTGTCAAGAGGTATTTGCGGAATTCGGTTGTGGGATATGCTCCTGCGAGGTTATGCTCCCAAAGAGTGTGAGTTATGTTCTCTATGCTGCGAATGGCTTTTTATAGCCGTTTTCGCTCCATAAGAAATGCTATTCGGCGGTCTTGTATCCGTTGTTTCCGTGTGCTCCGAGCCTGTCTATGGTCAGATATGTGGTCAGCGGAGCTGTGAGCCGAAAAGATAGCGGACAACACTCAACCGTTTCTATCACTATTATAATATAAACGAGAGCAGAAATCAAGTCAAAAATTGAGCCGCAGTAAACAAAGAATAAGCAGTGCGACACGTTCCTAACCTAAAAAGAGAACGTGAAAGTTTTCTAATTAGGAGAACTGATAATCCAAGAAGTGGAATGATAGGGTAACGTCTTGAAACGCTTCCCCTGATACTCCGATTGGCGATTTTGGGCAACCGATTTTGTCAAAAGCTCGGTAAAGTCGGCTGAGAGATACCGTAAACTGCGCAAGCGGAACGAAAGCTGTTCAGAGGCGAACGGTGTATCCTATAGGTCGGGGGTCTATAAAATGTATATGGTGAGAATGACGGAAACGTCTGACAAAGCTGTGAATGTACGGGTCTATACTTCTAATGCATAGAAATGTGCAAACCGCCATAGTGCGGTGACAGTGAGGTAAAGTAAAATTTTTGATTATGAAATACCTTGCAATGTTACAGGCATTGTCAAGCTGTCAGGCTTAGAGCAGACACCCAAGTGCATATGTAAAGATAGGATTATCGGAACGTGGCAGCTTATGGTACGCAGAAATGCGGTACGGACGAAGAACAATAAGCCGTTTTAATTGTGGGCAAAGTAGTGGCATTACTGTTGATGTTTTCTGTAATGGAAAACGGAAGGACAGCCACAAGTCAATATTACAAAAGTAATCATAGGTACTAAAATTCATAGCTTCGAGTATGATTAGGATTTTATCCGAGAAAAACAAGCCCGAGAGGGGAGTTGCCTATGACAAAGCAATTTTGCTTTGAAAGTGATACTAATCTGATGAAATTGTAATATTGATGGAACGCCGTGTGCGGTGAAAGTCGCATGCACGGTGTGGAACGGGGAAAAGGCGGAGATTGTATCAAAGCCTTACCTATCGTTATCTAAAAATTTCAACTAATGCCACAAACTAAAATGAAATAAGTTTTGAGTTCATTGAAGGAATTTAAAAAACCTATTGAAAAATTTGTCATTTTATGATATACTATATATTGGAAGTTATTATATTCCAAGGTATTAAAAAGGCAGCAAGCTATAAAAAACTACTCAAACTTTTGATTGACTGCGAAATGAAAAGCAAGGAACTTGCCTTAAAAACCAATGTCAGTGTTGATACACTTGCGAAAATGAAAAAATGGTGCGTCTGTAAATTCGGATGTTCTCGTTAGAATATGCACAGCCCTTGACTGCAAGCTTGACGATATTGTTGAGATCGCGCTGGATATTTATTAAGGATGATGTTTTTTGACTGTATATGCTGGTAAAACAAATATTTAATTCAAAAAACTGAAGGTGAGATTTTGTTATGAGTGATAATATAGAAATACTTAACAAAAAAAATATACGCAAGAAAATTAATGTGGGTAAAACACAACTCTTTTACGGAGATGCAGAACAGTTTCTAGATGCTCTTCCACTGGAACAAATATTTGATCTTGTTGTTACTTCACCTCCGTATAACATCGGAAAAGAATACGAAAAAGATCAGTTATCTCTCGAACAATATGTGGCATGGCAAAAGAGGATTATCGAAAAAATTTATCCGCGTCTCAAAGAGAATGGAAGTATATGTTGGCAAGTCGGTAATTATGTTGAAAACGGAAGTATTACTCCTCTTGATATTGAACTCGCGCCAATTTTTAAGGAGCTGAACCTACATCTGCGCAATCGTATAATCTGGCATTTTGGACATGGGTTACATAATAAAAACCGTTTTAGCGGTCGATATGAAGTTATAATGTGGTACACCAAAAGCGACACTTATACTTTCAATCTTGATGATGTTCGCATTCCGGCTAAATACCCTGGTAAGCGTAGTTATCGTGGAGAAAATAAAGGAAAATTATCTGGAAATCCGAAAGGGAAAAACCCTGAGGACGTGTGGGAAGTACCGAATGTAAAAGGTAATCATGTTGAGAAGACAAATCATCCGTGTCAATTTCCTGTTGGTTTGATAGAAAAGCTTGTTCTCGCATTAACCAATGAGAATGATCTTGTATTTGATCCTTTCTCTGGAGTTGCTTCATCCGGTGTTGCGGCATTACTTCACAAACGAAAATTTTGGGGTTGTGAGATTATGAAAGATTATATAGTTCAGGGAAAAGATCGTTTAGAGCAGACAGTTGCAGGTAGTGTTAGGTATCGTCCGTATGACAAGCCAATTTACGATGCTAAAACAAGTGCATTGTCTAGGATTCCTGACGAATGGAAGGAGAAAAACGATGAAAACGAAAATATATGAGCACCGAAGTGGACTTAAAGTAGTTCCCGATGGCATCATTTCTGATGTTGAGAAAATAATTTGGAATATCAATCCTATCTTGACCAAAAAATCGGTGACTAGTATCAAAGAGGCTGTACGAGATAAACTCGAAAAAGAAGGTTGGACTGGCGAATACCGGTTGGATGCCACATCAAGAATTACGATTTCATCGTATTTAAAAGGCATAGGTTTGTGCTTTCAAACTGGAAATGTAGGTCGCATATATGCAGATCTATTGAAATTACAGACACTCTATACAAAAGGAAATATAACTGCTGGAATTATTCTTATTCCGCAGATCAAGACAGCCAAAGAGCTTGGATCCAACATGGCAAATTACGAACTTCTGATTAGAGAATTACCTATTTTCAGTCAGGTAATCACAATGCCAATTGTTGTAATCGGATTTGATGGAACGGAGGCAGAATGATGGAATTCACATATTCATTTGGATACCCGAATACTCAGCGTATAATGGCAATCACTGAGGCGGTCAACAATTCACAGACAGGAGAAAAATATCAGATTGATTATCGCGGTAAGTATCGTCCACTTCCTGTGATTGAAGTGCCTATTGAAATGCTTGTGTATCGCATAGAGAACATTCGCACGAAAAGTTTGCAAAAACAGTGGTTAGCGCAGCATCGCGATCTGCCAAGAGATTTGTTTATAAGCGAGCCCTTTTCTATCGAAGCGCAGGAGAATCAGCATCAGGTTCTAAAAATGCTTGTCGATAAAGAAAATTTGTTAAAAACATTCAAGGATAACGATAAGCTCCAGCAAACAGAGCCGCTGATTTGTTCTAACGACGGAATTGTTGTCAACGGCAATCGCCGTTTGTGCGCTTGGAGAGAACTGTATTATAGCAACAAGAGCAAGTATGCTCATTTCCAAACTGTTCGTGTGGCGGTTTTGCCTGATAGCGATCCGCAGGGAATGTATGATCTAGAAGTTGCCTTGCAGATTCACTCTGATATGAAAGCAGAATATGTGTGGCACGCAATTGCGGCTGATTATCAGGAAAAGTTTGATTCAGGCATGGATATTGGCGTGTTAGCTGCAAAGCAAAACAAAAAACCCGAAGAAATCAATACCTATATTGAGTGTTACAATTATGCCGCTCAATATTTGGAGTCTATCGGGCATCTGGATGAATGGATGTTGGTGGATAAGCAGGAGTATGCATTTAAACAGATTGTAATCGGGCGAAAGAATATTTCTAATCCCGGCGATAAAGAGCTGTTCCAAGAAATATCAAAGGCGATGCTTCAAACGCCCGCTGTTGGAGATCGTCTATACAAACAAATACCCAAAGTGGTTTCTGGATTGGCAACAATTGCTCCAAAACTGCAAGAGGTGTTTAGTATTACTATTCAAGATAACAACGACGATGATCTGGATTTGTTGACAGGTGGTGATACCAATAACGAGAATACAATCAACTCTCAAATTGCTGCCGGGATTCGCATGGCAGATAATCCAACACTGGTTGCACAGACTGTAAAATCCGTATTGGATACAACAGATGAGCTCGAAAAAGAAAAAAAGAAAAAGAGTTTCATTTTTGATCAAGTAATGAAAGCTGCAACGCTTTTGACAAATGCTGTGTCTAACTTGGATGATGCAATGAGCAAAGACGGTGTAGGAAAGCAACTCGAAAATATAGAAGGAGCTTGTGCAGCTCTTGAGGATTGGATTAAATAATATGGATATCCGGATTGATTATTTGACATACAACGAACAAGTCAATATTTCAAACGATTCCTCGGATAAGGCTGCGTGGAAAGCACTATATATCTTCATTTGTGATTATTTACCAATGAGCGTTGTGTCTTATTCGGATTGTAGTATTACATTCCCGTGGAGATACTTCCTTTCTGTCAAAGGCTTTGTCGGACAGTATTTATCAGCGCATCGTGATCAGTATAGGGTTGTTTTTTCTGATAGAGCAAAGTCTATGCTGAAAATAGCCAATGATACCTCGTATAATACTGCAATATCCCTTTCGGGTAGAACTGAAAGAGAAATAAGAAATTATCTTGCTTCTATTGGATTCAAGCGTAGACTGACAGATAATCAAACCCATAATTTGAGTAAAATATCACAATTACCAGGGGCTGCAACATTTTCTGTTCCCGGTGCCGGTAAAACAACAGAGGCATTGGCATTTTTCTTTCTCAATGCCACGGAAACAGACCGCCTTTTGGTTGTTGCACCCAAAAATGCCTTTGGTGCATGGGACGAGCAATTAGATGCTTGCATGGGGGAAAACTACAGAGAGTTCATTCGCCTAAGAGATGGAGGGGTTGCCATCCAAGCGGCACTTCAATCCAATCCTCGGTTTATGCTCATTACTTATGATCAGCTTCCTCGGGTAAAAAATACGATAGTCTCATTGCTTTCTTCTGGAAATGTTTATATGTTCCTTGACGAAAGTCACCGAATAAAGGGCGGAAAGCAAATCAAACGAGCGGATGCAATCTTGGAAATGGCAAATTTACCTAAACGTAAGCTCATCATGAGCGGTACACCAATGCCACAGAGTCCGAAGGATTTAATTTCACAATTTCGTTTTCTATATCCAACCAAGGATGTGACAGAAACAACGGTAACTGATCTGATTCAACCGATCTTTGTTAGAACAACCAAAGGTCAGCTGGGCATTCCAAAATTGGAGCATAAAGTTGTTCAGGTTCCGATGACACAGCTTCAGCGCGAGATATATAAAACATTAAAATCAGAAATATGCCGGCAGCTTAATCCAGTGTTATCTGATTCATCTCGGTATGAATTACGTCGAATTGGAAAATGTGTGATGAAAGTTATGGAGTTTGTATCTAATCCTGCATTGCTGTCTAATGATATGGATTATGCTTTTGATCGCAGAGTTGGAGCACTCTTGCTTGCATCGGATGGCCCGAAAATTGATTATGTGTGTCGCCGAGCCAGAGAACTTGCCGCCGAGGGGAAGAAGGTTCTTATATGGTCCTCTTTTGTCCGAAATGTTGAACTGATTGCGTTAAGGCTTAGTGATCTGGGAGCAGAGTTTATTCACGGCGGTGTGGATGCTGGCGATGATAGCGACCAAGATACTCGTGAAGGTAAGATTATGCGTTTCCATACTGACGATACTTGCAAGGTGTTGGTTGCCAATCCTGCTGCCTGTTCAGAAGGCATTAGCTTGCACAAGGTATGTCAATACGCAATTTATCTAGATCGCTCGTTCAATGCTGCTCATTATATGCAATCGGAAGACCGTATCCATAGACTTGGACTTGATCTCAATGCAAATCCTCAAGTTGAATTTGTAGAGTGCGAGGATAGTGTCGATCAGGTAGTGCGAAGCAGACTTGAACTAAAGGTGAAAACAATGGCTCAGGCATTAGAGGATTCATCTTTAAATGTAGAAATAAGTTCCGTGGACTACGATGAAGAAGTTGAGGATTATGACAGCTTAACAGCAGACGATGCGAAAGCTGTTATTGAGTATTTCTTTGGTGGTGGTCAAAATGATTAGATTGTCTGTGAATGTTTTAACCTCAGCGCTGGCATTACTTAAACATCTTGAAACATACAATTTTTCATCACTGTCGGAGCTGGTATATTCCAAGATTGCTTCTATTAGTGCCGAGGATATATTTTACTTTTCCTACAACTGTGGATGGGTGTCTGAAAATGAAAATTCTCTGACTTTGACTGAGCACGGCACTGAGCTCCTGCGGTTGCAGACCCAGGGGGCGTTTGTTGACCTCAAACGACAAATGCTTACGGATTATGTCTTAAAAGCTGCACCTATATGGTCAAACCGTATTCCTTATGGCAGACGCGAGGCAACAATTTTTATGTCCAAAGATGAGAAAGCGTGTTTTGCAGATGCCGGTTTACTCTCTGATCGGTTAGATTCTGAAATTATAGATTGGTGGGACACAATTGCCAATCGAATAAGAGCGCAAGGTCAACAAGAAAAAAACGATACAGGGCGTATTGGTGAAAAAAACACCATCATATATGAGAGAAATCGTACAAATTCCGAGCCTATATGGATGTCTGTTGACAGTAATCTAGTAGGGTATGATATTAAGTCAAGATTGAGCAAAGATAATCCAGACGCATTGCTTATTGAAGTGAAAGCATCTACCTTTACATTAAGCCAGGCAGTGTTTCATGTAACATCCCATGAGTGGGGTGTCGCATTAACAAGTACGGCATATGTATTCCATTTATGGTGCTTGTCTGGCAGCAAAAGATTGCTTGCTGTCATTTCACCAAACGATATGCAACCTTACATTCCGACCAACAATTGGGGAGGTGTATGGGAAATCGCAAAAATACCGTTTTCATGTTTTGAAAGCAAATTTGTAGAGATAGCATAGAGAGGGTTAGGCTATGAGTGACATTGAGAAGTATATTAATAATTTGGTCTCTAAGTTTAAGAGACTAACTTTTGAGGAAGTGGGAATATGTTCCGATACCGAAAAACTGCTCTATCTTTATGCCTATTATAACTATTTCAATGCGGACAGTAGCAAAATATCTGACATTATTCAAGGTAATATTTATTATCAAAATGCATCGGATTGAATAACTGGCATCTATCAGGATTACGATAACGGAGATGTAGATGTAGTTATCGCAGTCTATTCCGACAATAACGAGAACAAGAGAGATTATACTTCCACCAAGTACAGTAGAGTTGCTTGCAAAAAGAAAGGAAACTGCAGTTGGTGATTGGATATTTTCGAACCTATGCAGCCCCGAAGAACCAATGAATCCGCAGAGTGCTTATACCCACCTCAAGATACTATTGAAGATGGCAGAGTTGCCGTTGATACGTTTCCATGACTTTCGCTACACACGCTATCGCAGGCGGTGTTGACGCAAAAACGTTGTCGGGAATTCTCGGTCATGCGAATGTAGGTTTCACATTAGATGCATACACCCACGTTACCACCGATATGCAGAAAAGCGCAGCGAGGATCGTGGGTAATTTTATAGACGAAATTATCGGAGGTGTCGACAATGGCTAAGTGTAGAAAATAAGGCGAGGGTACTTTACGATTGCGAAAAGACGGACGATGGGAGGGTAGAGTTGTTATCGGTTATGAGGATCTTCGACACACTTTCACTACGATGGCACTCGAAAATGGAATGGACATCAAAACGCTATCGGCTGCGCTTGGACACATTTCTTCGGAAACCACGATTGACGTTTACAGTCATATAACCGATAAAATGCGACAACAGTCAGCAGTAAGAACCTGTACCAATATTATGCCTTACTTTTTCGAGGTTGCCAAGCTTATTGGTACGGATTCAAAAATAGATTGCCAAATAAGCGGCGCAGAAGCCGAAATTTTGCAGATAGTTGATACCACCCAGCCCGAAATCGAGCCGTACAAGCCCAAGATACGCCAGACCAACAGCATTTAAAAATATTTGTCCTTTTTTGTTGCCAAACAAGTTTAGTTTTAAGAACCTGTTCAGTATATCTCGATGTGCGCATGTCGCATAGCAGATTTTTCGTCAGACGATGGCAATTTTTCGCAGGAATACTGTATGTATTTCAAGAAAAATTGCCTAAGTATGATGGGAAATCGGCAAGCGAGATGCGTGCGGCGAGATACTGAACAGGCTCTAAAAGCAAACCATCGTAAATCAGGCATTTTGGCAACAGTTTTCGAATTTAACTAATGCGTTTTGCACTGAAATTCCACCAGTGTGGATTGCAAAATTTTAAATGCTGTTGGTCTGCAAAATACGCAAATCCGGCACAGGCTGTGTGACGATGATAAACGACCACCTGTATGAGGGAAAATACACGCCGACAAATGCCTATGGCAAGCGAGAAAGTCATAACATATATGCCAAGACGATAGAGGAATGTGAGGAAAGATTAGCGACAATGATAGCGCAGGTCAAGGCTGAAATTAAAGCGGAGAAAAGCGGCTGAAAGCAGCAGAGGAATCGTCATTGACTATGCTCAAAAATTGAGCCGCATAAAACAAAGAATAGCGTGAATTGATTTAATCCGATAAATTAAAAAGTGAAAATTACGTGAAAGCGGGAAAACCTATTGACATTTTCGTTTGATTGAATTATAATAATCATACAGTCAAATATTAGACTGTCTTGCATTTTACTTACGAGGTGTTTTGATGAACTTTAAAGAGGTCAACAAATATGTGAACCGATATTGTGAGCTACGCGACGTACAGTTTGCCGCTTATGAGGTTTACGCCCGAAAGCACGGACTTACCGCAAAGGAGCTGTTCGTGCTTGATATTATATGGTTCGCGCCCGAGGGCTGTCCGCAGTCCAAAATATGCGAACGGCTTTCCGCTACCAAGCAGACTATAAGCGCTATCGTAAAAAAATTCATGAAGCTCGGATATCTATCATTGTCCGAATCGCCCACAGATCGAAGAAATCAGATAATAAGCCTTACAAGCGAAGGAAAAAAATACGTCAAAAGAATTATCCCTCCCGCCGCAAAGGCTGAAAATCAGGCGATGGCGGAGCTTTCGGAAAAGGACGTTGCCGAACTTATCAGGCTCACGGAGCTGTTTTCCGAAAGCATGAAAAGAAAATTCGGCGAAATAAATGTGTAGATTCGTAAATTCGGAGGTAACCTATGATAATCAATACAGGCGGGCGAACGGATACCGTTCAATATTACGCGGACTGGCTTTTAAAACGGTTTCGCGAGGGCTATGTGCTGTCAAGAAATCCGCTTTTTCCGAACAAGGTGACGCGCTATGAGTTAACTCCCGATAAGGTGGACTGCGTGGTGTTCTGCTCAAAAAATTACGCGCCAATAATGCCCAATCTGCATGAAATAATCGATAAATTCAACACCTATTTTCATTATACGATAACCGCTTACGGAAAAGATATTGAACCGGGCGTTCCCGATATTGACGAGAGCATTGAAACGCTCGTCGAGCTATCAAAAATTGTCGGAAAACAGCGTGTGTCCTGGCGTTACGATCCCGTACTGCTAACCGAAAAATACACAATAGAACGTCATTTTAAAACGTTTGAGAGAATGGCGAAAAAACTGGCGCCGCACATTGACCGCTGTATTTTCAGTTTTGTGGAAATGTACAAAAAGCTCGAATACAATATGCCGGAGATTATTATGATGTCTCCGAACGACGCGGAAACTCTTGCGAAAGGGCTCGGCTGTATCGCGGAAAAATACGGAATTTTTATTCAGACCTGCGGCACTAACGGAGATTTTTCACGTTACGGAATTCATTCGTCGGGTTGTATGACTTTGGATATTCTCGGCGGGGCAAACGGCGTTGAATTTAAAAAGCTCAAACACAAGGGGATGAGGAACGGCTGTCGCTGCATAGAAAGCCGCGATATCGGCGCTTACGACACCTGCATGAACGGCTGCAAATACTGTTACGCGAATAAAAATTCGCGTAAGGCGTTCGAAAATTTCAAGCTGCACAATCCCGTTTCTCCTCTACTGCTCGGTAATCTAAAGTCCGAGGATACGGTGATACAAGGTGCGCAAAAAACTTTTTTAAAGGAATGAGGGAAACAAAATGGAATTCAGTGAAGTGATAGACCGCAGAAAAACCAGCCGTCAATGGACTGACAGAAATGTGGATTTTGAGGTCATAAAAAGGATAATCGGGGCGGGTATGAAAGCGCCCTCGTGGGATCATTACCGCAATTGGCAGTTTATCGTTCTTCATACAAAAGAGGAAAAAGAAAACGCCTTCGGCTACGCAAAGCAGGTCGTAAAAAGGTTCGACAGCGGCAGATACGAAAACCGAAAGCTGAATTTGGCACAGGAAATGTATGCTTACGCAATGCCGCTGCAATATACAATGCTGGTTGAGTGCCCGTATGTCATCGTGCCGTTATTCAAGTGCAGTAAGCTGAACGCCGAGTGGGTCAGCAAGCTCAATCCATTGACTACGGCGTGGTGTGTTGCCGAAAATATTATGCTCGCCGTTACAAATGAGGGTTTGGGATATTCCTTGCGTATTCCGCTCAACAAGGAGCACGATGTGGTGTTGAAACAGCTTGGCGTGCCGCAGGGCTGGATGACGCCTTGCTTTATCGGAATAGGTTATCCGAAAGAGGACGAACCGCTGCCGGAGCAGTACGACAGCAGTCCCGAGGGACATTTGCACATGGGAGCGTGGTAATATGAGTTCGCCCGTTATCAATGAGACGGAAGTAAAAAGCGTCCTTTCAAAATCAAATCTTCCCGTTTGCGAATATTCGGTAAATCCGTATGTGGGCTGCACTCACGCCTGCAAATATTGCTACGCTTCATTTATGAAGCGGTTCACGGGACATACGGAGAAATGGGGAACGTTCCTTGACGTGAAACGTTGGACAAAAATAAAAAATCCGCAGAAATACAAGGACAAGGAGATTTTTATCGGCTTGGTAACAGACCCGTACAATCCGCAGGAGAAAATTTACGGACGCACAAGGGCGCTGCTTACCGAGCTTAACGGCAGCGGCGCAAGGCTCAGCATTGCCACAAAATCCGATCTTATTCTGCGTGACCTTGATTTAATAAGTACATTCCCGAACGCGCGGGTGTCGTGGTCGATAAATACGCTCGACGAGAACTTCCGCGCCGATATGGATAATGCGGTCTCGATTGAGCGAAGGCTTGCGGCTATGAAAGTCTTTCATGACGCGGGAATTAGGACGACTTGTTTTATTTCGCCGATCTTCCCCGGTATTACCGATGTTAAGGCGATAATCGAAAGGGCAAGGGAACAATGCAATCTCATTTGGCTTGAAAATCTCAATCTACGCGGCGATTACAAGGCGGTAATTATGGATTATATCAAGGAAAATTACCCGCATTTGCTTCCGCTTTATCGCGAGATATACGATAAAAACAACCGCGCGTATTGGACGGAGCTTGACGGGGAATTGAGAATGTATGCCAATGAAACAGGACTTGACTACATCACAAACGATGATAGCATGACACGTGATTTTAACGCTCCGCCGGTGATTGTCAACTACTTTTATCATGAGCAGATCAAAAAATCAGCAAGAAAGGAAAAAGTATGAACACGGAAGAAATTTTAAACTCGGGTAAGCTATACAAGGTGTGGGAGCTGACAGATACAGAGGGAAAATATTACGAATATCTTCAGCTAATGGAAGAATACAACGCTGCCGGATATACCAAAGAGGGACAGAACAGAAAAGCCGAGATACTGCGCGGGTTATTTGCCGAGGTCGGCGAGGGCGCTTATATTCAGGCTCCTTATCACGCAATGTGGGGCGGACGGCACGTTCATCTCGGAAAAAACGTGTACGTGAATTTTAACTGCACGTTTGTTGACGACGCAGATATTTATATCGGAGACGGCACGATGATAGCGCCCAACGTGACTATTGTCGCGGCTTCGCACCCGATTTCCCCGAAGCTGAGAGCAGAGGGGTACGGCTGCAACAAGCCCGTATATATCGGCAAAAACGTGTGGATAGCGTCTAACGCGGTGATTTTGCCGGGAGTGCATATCGGCGACAACTCCGTTATCGGCGCGGGTGCGATAGTCACAAAGGACGTTCCAGCGAATGTTTTCGCGGCGGGAAATCCCGCTAAAATTATACGCGAGATAACCGAGGACGACGACATTTTTTATGACCACGGAAAACTTATTTCCGAAAATCTGGTTTAAGAAAGGACGGTCAAAATGCCCGAACTGCCCGAAGTTGAAACGATAAAACGCGTTATTGAACCGCAAATAAGCGGACTGAAAATCAAAAGTGCCACAATAAACCGTTCCGAGGTGATAGCTTATCCAACGGCAGCCGAGTTTTGTAAACGGCTCACGGGACAGACCGTTTCGGGGATGTCGCGTCGAGGAAAATTTCTGATTTTTGAATTGAAAAGCGGTGATAAAATTATTCTGCATTTGCGAATGACGGGCTGTCTGCTTGTTACGCCAAAGGAATACGCGACCGAAAAGCACACGCACGTTATTTTTGAATTTGATAATAAACGGGAGCTGCGTTTTTCCGATACGCGCCGTTTCGGTCGTTTTTGGCTGATAAAAAACGGCGAGGCGGATACATACAGCGGTATTGAAAATCTCGGTTTGGAGCCGTTTGACGAGCGTTTTACTGCCGAATATCTGCGGGAAAAACTCGCAAAGCGCAAAAAGGCGATCAAGGAGTGTCTGCTTGATCAAAGCGTTATCGCTGGTATCGGAAACATTTATTCGGACGAAATTTTATTTGCCACGAAGATAGCTCCTAACCGTGCGGCAAACAGCCTTGAATTTGAGGAATGGCAGCAGTTGGCGAAAACCATTCCCGAAATACTGTCTTTTTTCATTGAAAAAAATTCGATAACTCCTGATGAATATCTCGAAAGCAAGGGAAAGGATTACCGCAACGCGCCGTTTTTAAAGGTATACGGAAAATCGGATAAGCCCTGTCCCGTGTGCGGCGCGGCGCTTAAAAAGAGCGTTATCGGAGGCAGGAGCAGCGTATACTGCGCGGTGTGTCAGCCTCTCACAAAATGAGATAATATCGCGAATTTTCGTTACGGAATGTATTTAAAACCCCACTTAGTCATTTCATAGAATATGGGCAGCAACGCTTTGCCTTTTTCCGTAAGCGAATATTCGACGTGAGGCGGTATTTCGTTGAATTGTATTCGCGACACAAGTCCGTCATCCTCAAGCTCGCGCAAGGATGAGGTAAGCATTGTGTTGGTAATGCCCTCTATCGCCTTTCGCAGCTCGCCGAAGCGTATCGGGTCGTGAATGCACAGCTCGTATATTATCTGCGACTTCCACTTCCCTTGCAGCATAAGGAGCAGCGGCGTAACGGGGCAATTGCCCTTATCGGTCACAATACCCTGCTTTACCTTTTCAACATACTCTTCATAGGTCATATCCTTATTCATTTTATGAACTCCTTTCTTTGGTACGGTATACCGTACTAAGTCAGAATAATCTGCGTACTTGACAAGCTTTCTGAATTTAGTATAATATATACAGAGGAATGTCAAGGGGGAAATTAAACTATGACGGATTTTTTTAAGAAAACGCTTGGCGGCAAAAGTATCACGGTTTACCCGTGCTTCATCGCCGACCGTCCTATAATCTATCTGAACACCTTTTCCAACGAGGGCGCACAGGTATACCAAAAGCTTACGGAAAACGGCTGCTCCGATTTTACGCTTGTGACTATCGGCGGTCTTAACTGGGATCACGATATGTCGCCGTGGGAGATACCGCCGATAACGCCGAACGACACACCCTGCACGGGCGGCGCGGACGAATATCTGGAGCTTTTGCTGAACGAAATAATCCCGAGCGTCGAAAAGGAGCTTCATGGCGTGTCGTGGAGAGGTATGCGGGGTATTCGCTGGCGGGCTTATTCGCGGTCTGGTTGCTGTACAGAACCGACGTTTTTTCGCGCGCGGCAAGTATGTCGGGGTCGCTGTGGTTTTCTGGTTTCAAGGAATTTGTATTCTCGCACAAGCTGAAAATTTCTCCCGAGAAAATATATTTTTCATTGGGAGATAAGGAACACAAAACGCGCAATCCCTATCTGAAAACCGTTCGGCAGAACACGGAGGAAATTGAAATGTTCTATCGTGAAAGCGGGATCAATACGGTATTCCGATTGAACGATGGAAATCATTACAAGAACGCCGCCGAAAGAACGGCGGCGGGGATAGAGTGGCTTTTGAAATAAAACAGGGGTAATTGAAATGGATACAATATATTCTTATTTTCATCAGACCGTTGAGCGGCACAAGAACGAAACGGCGATCATAGAAAACAACAGAGCGATGACCTTCGGGCAGCTTTCCGAGCTGACGGACATTATCGCGGGCAGCTTTCCCGAAAAGATAACGAGCGTGGGGTCGTCACGAGCCACCGCGCGGAAATGATCGCCGCGATACTCGCCGTACTGAAATGCGGAGCGAGGTACGTCCCCGCCGAGCCGGACTTTCCCGTCGGCAGGATAAGCTATATGATGAAGGAGGCGAAGGTCGATTTTGTTCTCACCGAAGCGCCTTTCGCCGACAGGCTGAACGGCTTTGAGATACGGCTTGCCGATTGTGAGATATGCGGTCTGGACAAGCCCGTTTTCGAGAAAACGGACGTCAGCTCCCCCGACGCTCCCGCATACGTTCTGTACACCTCGGGAACAACGGGAAATCCAAAGGGAGTCTGCGTAAGTAACCGCAACGTGTGCCACTATGTCAAAGCGTTTGAAAACGAGTTCCACCCGACCGTCGGCGATATAATGCTGCAATACTCGGTCTGCTCGTTTGATATTTTTGTGGAGGAGGTTTTCACGAGTCTTCTGAACGGCGCGGCGCTGGCGATACCCTCCTCGGAGGATAGAGAGAACATCCGTTCGCTGATGAGGCTCGTCGAGCGCCACAGGGTAACGATGCTGAGCGGGCTTCCCGTATCTGCTCGCCGAAATGAATCATCTGCCCGAGATACCGTCCTCGCTGCGGCTCCTGATAAGCGGCGGCGACGTGCTGCGCGGCGCATATGTGGACAAGCTCCTCGACAAGACGGAGGTCTACAATACATACGGACCGTCGGAAACCACGGTGTGCGCGTCCTATTACCGCTGCAACGGCGGCGAGGTTCTGTCGGACGAAACATATCCCATCGGTCATTCGGTCAAGGGCTGCGAAATTCGTATTCTGGATAAGAATGGAAACGAGCAGCCTACTGGCGAAACGGGCGAAATATGTATTTACGGCGGCGGAGTTTCCCTCGGCTATATCGGTGATCGTGACGAAGAAAACAAGGCGTTTGAAAAGCTCCCGAGCGGCGAAACGATGTACCGCAGCGGCGATCTGGGGTATGTTCTCCCGAGCGGTGACATCGCGTTTCTGCATCGCAAGGACACGCATATCATGATCTACGGAAAACGCGTCGAGGTCGCGGAGGTGGAGTCAAGGCTTTATCGGTGCAGGGGCGTGGAGCAGGCGGTCGTGCGCGCGTTCACCGACGAGGACGGACTGGCGTATATGATAGCCTACGTCGTTCCCTCGGAGAGCGGGTTAAAGGTGTCGGCTGTGAAGCGGGAGCTTGCGGAAAATCTGACCCCGTTTATGATACCAGAATTTATTGTGAAAATGCCGCGGATACCGCTGAACACCAACGGAAAACCCGACATATCCAAGCTGCCCGTGGTCTTGAAAGCGGGGGCGCTATGATGAATGTAAGGATACGCAAGGCGGATATTTCCGAGCTTGACCTGCTTATGGAATGGCGGATAAGAGTTCTGCGCGAGGTATTTTCCATTCCCGAAGATCAACTGACGGACGAGCTTGAGAAAGCCAACCGCGAATATTACCGTGAAACGCTCGCGTCGGGCGGACATACAGCCTGCCTTGCCGTTTTCGATAATGAGATCATCGGCTGCGGCGGAGTGTGTGTCTATCGGGAAATGCCCTCACCCGACAACCCGACGGGAATGTGCGCTTATCTGATGAATATTTTTACGCTCCCCGAATATCGCGGGCATGGTGTGGGAGAAAGTATCGTGCGTTGGCTTGTTGAACTGGAAAGGGAGCAGGGGATAACGAAAATTTATCTGGAGACATCACAGACAGGGAGAAAACTATACGAGAAGATTGGGTTTGAGGATATGGCTGATATGATGAAGTTATAGCACAAAGAGCGTAATGTATGAATGTGCAGCCAATAATATCCACAGCGATGACAGGATAATTTATCCCGTCATCGCTGTTTTGTTTTTCAAAAATTGTGCCGCATAAAACAAAGAATAGGCGCAGCAAATTTGTAAGCGGTGGTGTTCTGCCACCCCATTTAAAGCTGAGTCTGCAAAACGCAGGCTCAGCTTTTTTACTTGCGGATATCGACATAATATTGCTCATAAGGAATATCACCCGCCAAAGCCCTGTCCCGAATTTCGGACGCGAACCTCGACCATTCCTCAAATTCGGAAACCGTCATTTTCTTTTTCATATATCGCGCGTAATGCGCCTTATACGCCCGATTATAGGTCTGCCACACGGGATTATTCTTGCACTTCTCGTCGTAACGCCGCTTTGAGCCAACGTCACAGCAAGTCTTTTCAGGTTCGCCGACAAGCGGATTATCACAGTAGGTATAGTACCAACTACCCCTAATCAAGAAATATTTGCCGCAGTTCTTACAGCGGTTCGGCAGATAATTTCCGGCAATTCCACGGAAGAAATCATAGTATAAAAACGAACCTATATCGGTAAACTTTATCTCCTCACAAAGAATTGAATTACCGTCCGAATCGAGTATAGATTTGTATCCGAATGATTCCATTCGGCATTTTGTTCTTTCAAAATTCAAACCTTTGGAGCAGTTAAATTCCGTGAAATAACGAGCTGTCTCATCGGAAGCGGGAAACGCTTCGGTTTTATGAAGCCAGTCGCGAATGAACGGCTTATAGATTTGCTGAACCTGCAAATATGCGTTCAGAAAATTTATGTATATATCGAAAAAAGAAAAAATACTGTTGTTTAAATCTCGTAAATCATCGGCAATATCCTCGTCCGCCAAATCGTCCTTGTCAAGCGGGAGAAGATCGAATCTGGTCAGTCTAAGCAGGTAATTACCATAATCATCTTTCTCACCGTAGCCGTATTCATTCAAACATAGCCGAGCGCATAGTCCATGGAGCTGAGCCCATCTTCAAAAAATCTATCATAGCTGTTCAAAATATCGTCTAATTTTATAATGGAATGGTTCAGAATTTTATTATACGGCGGCAGAGAAAAAATGATGTTGTTCAGTTCATCAAGCAAGCTCATAGCAGAGCGAACATTGTCATCATACCTCGAAAAAATATAGTGATCCATATACGGAGAGAGCGTCAAACTGAGTTTTAAGTCCTTAAGTTTGCCGACAAAATCAGATTTTAAAATGTATTTTATGCGCTTGTCGTTCAGATAAGCGATGAGAATTTCGTTGGAACTGTATCTGAATTTTTCGTTTATATAGATGTCGTTACCGTAAAAATATGCCTTAAAATCGAACATAATGAACTCCCGAAAATATTTTTCAAAAATAGATAATATGAAAAAAGAAATAGAGAACTGTATATAATTATAACATATCTATTGAAATTTTGCAAGAGGTATGCT
>CAMNXF010000027.1 GCA_946567425.1 uncultured Clostridia bacterium
AAAACAAGAGTTTTTTGAAAAAATTGTGTCAAGTGATATTGACAAAATCAGAACGAGCAGAAATACGGTGTTCCAACTTGGCTCGAGTGGGCAAGGCAGTCGTGGGGAACAAAATGGTCGGCTTACCAAGCGGAGCTTGTTGAAGATAACACGCTCGTATTCAACACGGCTTGGTCGAGGGCAATGCCCGTTATTCAGAAGCTCGCCGAGAATTTCCCCGACATTAAATTTGAATACTGCTGGGCTGACGAGGATCTGGGCGTGAATACGGGTACGGCTGAATTGGAAAACGGCGAAATAATTCACGACGAATTTTTTGAGCCGCAGTCAAAGGAAGCCTACGAACTTGCCGCGGAACTGTGGGGGATCGACCTTGTGGAGGAAGGCTTTATTTTCGATGAGAAAAAGCAGAACTATGAATACCGTGACGAGCCGAACGAAAGCCCGCAGATGAGTTGAAAGGAGGACTAATGAAACCCGTTAACGCTAACGAAGCGGACTACGAGAGGTTTGAAATTCTCGGTCAGGACGCGCTTTTTACTAATTTGCGAATTGCGCGAGATTCGCTCCCCGAGGGGCTTCACGCTTATGACTTGCGTGATTGCGATGACTGCTCCGGCGATCCGTGCGAGCTTAAAAGCCACGTTATGGTGAACCATTGGGGTACGGTTATTGTGAAAGAGCTAATTGAGGGCGCGGACGACGGCATTGTTCTCGAAGAAGATGATTACAATTATCTCGGCGAGGAAATGACGCTCGATGAATTCGCAAATCCCGCTCCGAAAATGGAGCAGTCTATGTAATTAAAAATTGTGTTGCCTGTGAAACAGCAGGTGCAGCACAACTCCAAATTATAATATGTTGATCGGTCACTTCGCTGTTTTGCAGCAATGCACAATCAGGAGGTGATGACGATGAATAGCTTCATGAGCTGGATCGGCGGTAAAAAATCAAGCCGCGACATAATTATTCCGAGATTTCCATTGTATTATGAAAAATACATTGAGGTCTTCGGAGGCGGCGGGTGGATACTCTTTGCGAAACCGCCGGGCAATGACCATGAGGTGTTCAACGACGCAAATTCAAATATTTCAAATTTGTTTTATTGCGTTCGGGAACACAGCTCGGAGCTTATCGAAAAGCTGAGATATGTTTTGAACTGTCGGGAAGATTTCGACAGAATCAAAGACATCATTAACAAAAAAGCGGAAATTGGCGATGTGCAGCGCGCGGCAAACTTTTATCAATTGATAAGGTATTCCTATGCAAGCTCATGCGATAGTTTCGGCGGCAAGGCGCACTCAATGTGGAGCAATTTTCCGCTTATTGAACAGGCTTCACGGCGGTTGCAAAAGGTCGTTATTGAAAATAAAGACTTTGAAAAACTCATCAACGCTCAGGATAGCGAGGTGAGCTTTTTTTATTGCGATCCGCCGTATTACTCGACCGAAGGCTATTACCAAAACGTGGGCTTCACGACCGCAGACCACGAAAGACTTCGCAACACTTTGGCTGCAATAAAGGGAAAGTTTTTGGTTTCATACAACGACTGCCCCGAAATTCGCGAGTTGTACAAAGGTTACAAAATGTATTCATATGAGCGTTTGAACAATATCCGTCAGCGGTTTGACGGCGGGAGTATGTTCGGCGAGCTGCTCATAGCGAATTACGACTTGAACGAAAGGCTGAATTCGGATCAGCAAATTTCACTTTACGATTTGGAGGATCAATTATGCTGACTTTTAAAAGCAAAATTACGCGCGGCGGCAACTTTAAAATTTCGCCGCAGATACTGGATATTCTGAACGCGGAAACAGGCGATGAATTCATCGTTTCCGTAAACGATGGAGTGTCCGCGAACCCGTGCTGCTGCGAGAACTGCGAGGATTGCTTGAACATTCCGCGCGAGTATTTCGAGATGGCGGGAATTTCGCCGGACGCAAAAATTGAGATCTACGCAGATAATGGCTTAATTGAAATACGGGAGGTTGAGGAAGATGACTGAAAATAAAATAATTCTTTTTAAACATGAAAAGTTTGGCGAGATCGGCGTTATTTTTGAGGACGGAAATCCGTTGTTTCCTGCAACGGAATGTGCAAAAATTCTTGGGTATAAAAACCCGACCGACGCTATTTCAAGGCATTGTAGGTACCTCGTGAAACACGAGGTACCTCACCCGCAAAACGCTAATAAGACAATTGAGAAAGTTTTCTTTCCCGAGGGCGATTTATACCGTCTTATAATGCGCTCTAAATTACCCGAAGCACAGGAATTCGAGTCGTGGGTCTGCGATAGAATCCTCCCCTCTTTGAGAAAGCATGGTGCATATTTCACAGCGGAAACCTTGCACAAAACAATGAGCGATCCGCGAGAGTTGGCAAAACTGTTGAACACTCTTTCGGACGAGCAGGAAAAGTGCAGGAAGCTCGAAAAGGAAAACGCCCTGCTTGCGGGTAAAGCAAATTATTATGACCGCATTCTGCACAGCAAAAATTCCGTCCCCGTAACGCAGATTGCAAAGGACTACGGCATGACGGCGATTGCGTTCAACAGAATGCTTCACGATTACGGAATCCAGTACGCCGTGAGAAATACATGGGTGCTGTACGCGGAATATGCAAACCTCGGCTACACGCAGAGCAGAACCTACGCAATTGACGAGGATAAGGCGGTAATGCACACCTCCTGGACTCAGAAAGGGCGCATTTTCCTTTACGGATTTTTAAAATCGCATGGCGTTCTGCCTATGTGTGAGCAGGGGGAATTTGATGAAACCGTTGTATAGATATTCGGCTGAAACGGCGAAGCACGACGGCGAACTTGACGCTTGGCGTGAGAGCCGCGACGAAAATATCCGCTGCCGCGATTACCTTGACGAGCAGGTTCGGGAGAAGTTTGATGGCTTTCGTTTGCCCGATGAATGCGCCGAAAATACAATCAAGGAATTCGGCTACGACAGAACTATGTGGGTAATTGCCAATACAATTCTGGAGCGCAAAGGCGACGGCAGATTCAGTCAGCAGAACCAAAAGTGGGCGCAAAGCCTTAATGTCGCGCAGGATCGGCATAATTACGAATTCGCTCTGGAATCGCATAGTTGTACTGTTGACGGATTGGCGGGTGATGTTCGGAAAATGTACGCGAAACTCGGCTTATTTTCGGGAGAACATATTGTTCAATCGGACGAGCCGCAGGACTATACGGGAAAAGTTCTTATTCTTCGGGATACATCGCTGAAAGAGGAATTCCGAACGCCGGAAAATCAGTTATTTCTCGCGGAAAGCGGATTCGGCTGTTCGCCCGATAAAAGCGGGAGAAAAGTGTTCGGGAAATTTTTGTCGGACGGTGAAAAAGCGCAGTTTTACCGCGAGGATTTTATCGGAATAATTTCCGAAAATTTTATTCCCGATTGGGCGAGAGAGAAAATGGAGCAGCTTAACGCTCCTAACGAGGAACAGGAAACTGCTCCCGAAAACAATATTACTCTTAATATGTAAGCCGCGGAGTGATCCGCGGTTTTTGCATAAATAAATTAATTTTTTGGAGGACTTTATTATGAGGAATTTTTTTAAGAGAGCAAAGAACACATTTGTCGGCGCAGCGACATTTGTAAAGACAAAGGTCAACGGAGCTAAGGCGGCGGCACACCGTAAGGTTCAGAGAATCCTTGCAGCAATCAGAACGACGGCATACAGATTTGCGATTCGCAGCACTACAATGCTCGCCGCCAACCGCGCAGAGAATTTCGTGGACAGCGGTATCAAGATTCTGATTGCCGTGGTTATTGGCGCGCTTCTGCTCGGCGGATTGTACGCTCTGTTCGGCGACACGATTATGCCCACCGTTACTCAAAAAGTAACCGAGATGTTCAACTTTAAGGGCTGATGGAAAAGCTCATAACGTGGCTTATGGTGCTGATTGCGGTCATGTTTTTGGCACGTCCGCAAAGCACAAAAGCCGTTGAAGAACCACAACAGTATGTTGCAGGTGCGGAATGCGCCGATGAGGGATCAGACAGCGGGTCAATTATTTTAACGGTCGTTATAATCTTGATCATTATCGGCGCAATTGCCGACGCTTGCGGAACAGAGGATTTATGAAAATTGACGTAAGAATCAACAGCTTAACGCCCGGCGAGGGCAGCGTTAAGGCAACCGCTTCGGCGAACTTGGACGACTGCTTTGCGGTCAAAAACATTCGTGTTATCGAGGGGAAAAACGGGCTTTTCGTGTCCATGCCCTCGTATAAGGGAACGGACGGCGAGTACCACGACCTCTGCTTCCCCACTACGCCCGAACTGAGAAAGCAGCTTAACGGCGCGGTTGCGGAGGCGTACAAGCAGGCTATCGTACAGCTTCAGGAGCAGACTGCGGCAAATTTTACACAGTCGGAACAGACATATGAGTCTGCTCCGACAATGTCAATGTAAATCAAAAATAATTTATATGGAGGACTTTTTATGAGAAACTTTTTCAAAAACATTTTTAAGGCAGCAAAGGCGAAGTTCAGCAACGTTAAGGCGGCGGTTTGCCGTAAAATTCAGAGAACCCGCGCGGCGATCAGAACGGCAGTATTCCGTTTTGCGGCTCGTAGCAACACAATGCTCGCCGCCAATCGTGCGGAGAACTTCGTTGACAGCGGTATCAAAATTCTGATCGCGGTCGTTATCGGCGCGCTTCTGCTCGGCGGTCTGTATGCACTTTTCGGCGATACGATTATGCCCACCGTGACGCAGAAAGTAAAAGATATGTTTAATTTCAAGGGCTGATGATCGGCTCTGTTATGCAGTTTGCCGCAATTTCAATATTGCTCGGCATAGGTTCATATAAGGACATAAAAACCCGTGAAATTCCGAATTGGATAAGTATTGCCGTTTTAATTTCGGCAATTTTCAATTTTAATTTGGAGAATTTATGGGGAATAATTGTCGCCGTTATATTTTTCTCCGTGGCGCTTGTTACGGGGAAAATCGGCGGCGGTGATGTCAAGCTCATTGCGGCTTTGAGCATTGTCTGCGGACTTTGGGGCAGCTTTATGCTGCTCCTTTTTGCGCAGATTTTTATGCTTCTCTTTTATGTGGGGAATTATATTCTCTGCAAATTTAACGGTAAAACGGCAAGTAAATCCTTGCCGTTTGTGCCGTTTATTTTTATCGGCTATTTGGCTTCAAAACTCATTCTTTGAAAGGAAAAATGCAATGAAATTTTTAAAAAACAGGACTGTTCTCGGCGTGGTGTGCATTGCGCTGGCGCTTATTATTTGCTTCGCGATTACTCCGCTTTTTAACGCTTCCAAAAGCAGCACGATGAAGATCATCAGAATAAAAAATGATGTGAAAATCGGGCAGGAAATCTCGTCAAAGGACATTGAAGTTGTTGAAGTAGGAGCGTATAATATGCCCTCCGAAGTGCTTCAGAAATCCGAGGACGTTGTCGGGAAATATGCGGCTGCGGAGATGATTAAGGGCGAGTATGTTCTTGCGGCAAAGATCAGCGATACCCCTGCTTCGGAGAATGCCTATTTGTACGGCTTGACGGGCGAAAAGCGTGCTATTTCAATTACAATTCCCTCGTTCGCCGGAGGGCTTTCGGGTAAGTTAATTTCGGGGGATATTGTTTCAATTATCGCTGTCGATTACAAGGAAAAAGGCGAAACGCTTGTCCCCGAGGAATTACAGTACGTTGAGGTTATCGCCGTAACCGACAGCAAGGGTAACGATGACGAAACCGTTACCGTAAAACCCGATGGCGAGGAAGAAACCGAGCTGCCCGAAACGGTAACGCTGCTTGTCACTCCCGAACAGGCGAATATCCTCGCGGAGCTTGAAACAGAGGGCGAAATTCATGTTGCGCTTGTATACCGCGGAACAATCGAAAATGCGCAGAAATTTATTTCGGCGCAGGAAAAATATTTGGAGGAATTGGCTTTGAAAAATGAAAAAGAAAATGAAAACACCGACAAGCCCGAAATACCGCAGAACCCCTCGGAGAGCGAGATTGCCGAGAATAACTCTTCCGAAAATAATTCCGGCGAGAGCGCTCCCGAAAACAATTCGGGGATCGATAAAATAATTATTGATCCCGAAAATAATTCGGACAACAATTCCGAAATGGAGGTGACTTCCGATGCCGAATCTGTTTAAATCACTGCTCTCCCGCAGCGATGATGACGAGGAACTCGATCTCGAATTCGATCTTGCAAGCCCCGAGGCAGACTGCTTTGAACTGCCGCCCGATAGACAGGATAATCAGGTGCTGGCCGTGTGGGGCTCGCCCTCTTCGGGCAAGACGATTATGAGCGTGAAGTTGGCAAGATATATCGCTTCGCAGAAAAAGAATGTAATTCTCGTGCTTGCGGATATGTCCGCGCCGCCTCTTCCCTACGTCTGCCCGCCGTCCGATCTGGAGTCGGAAACCTCGCTCGGAAATATTCTCGGTGCGGCTCATGTGGACGGAAACCTCATCAAGCAAAACGCGATCCTCCATAAGAAAAACGAGTATCTCACTATGCTTGCTATGCTCAAGGGGGAGAATGCTTTTTCTTATGCGCCTTACACCGAAACTCAGGCAAGAGAGCTGCTTAACGAGCTGCGGAAAATGTGTGATTATATCATTATCGACTGCACGAGCAATATCACGAACGACGCGCTCTCGGCGGTATCGCTTATCGAATCCGACGCGGTTCTGCGCCTTGTTTCATGCGATTTGAAGTCAATCTCTTATTTAAACTCGCAGCTCCCGCTTTTATTGGATAATAAGTTTAACGCAAATAAGCAGTACAAGGCGGCAAGCAATGTGTCTTCCTTTCAGGCTGACGATGAGATCGAGCAGATAGTGGGCGGCGTTAACTTTAAAATTCCACATTCCGATGAGGTTTACAAGCAGTTTCTTGCGGGAAATTTATTCGCGGGTCTGACCGAAAAGGATAGCAAAGATTTTCGCAAAGCTGTTTCAAAAATAACAAACGAGGTCTTTGAATTATGAATTTGACAACGAACACGAACACGCAGAATTTGTTCTTCAAGTCGGAGAAAAAGCGGGATTTTTCCGACGTTCTGAACGAGGTGCAGTCCTATGTTTCAAGCAAATATTCCGCGCTTGTTATCGACGGAATAAATAATATAAATTCAGGTAACGACGAAATCAAGCAGCAGGTCAAGCGGTATATCGGAAAATATCTGTTGGATAACCGTATTTCCGTTGACGGCTTAACGCAGACGGAGCTTGTCGACAAGCTTTATACCGAAATGGCGGAGTTTTCGTTCCTTACAAAATATATTTTCGGCACTGGCATTGAGGAAGTGAACATCAATTCTTGGGACGATATTGAGGTGCAGTATTCCGACGGTACAAACGTCAAAATTGATGAGAAATTCGAGTCGCCCGATCATGCCATAAATGTGGTGCGGCGTATGCTGCACGTTTCGGGAATGGTTTTGGATAATACTTCCCCCGCTATTCTCGGTCACCTGTCGAAAAATATCCGTATCGCCGTGCTGAAAACTCCGTTGGTGGACGAAGATGTCGGCGTGGCGGCTTCGATCAGAATTGTAAACGCGCAGAAGCTGAAAAAGGAAGATTTCGTCAAATCGGGAACTGCTACCGATGAAATGATGGAGCTGCTTTCCGCGCTTGTTCGTTACGGGGTTTCAACGACTGTTGCGGGCGCAACGTCAAGCGGAAAAACGACATTGACGGGCTGGCTGCTTACAACGATTCCGCACGATAAGCGAATTTTTACGATTGAAAACGGCTCCCGCGAGCTTGATCTTGTGGAGAAAGACGAGGACGGAAATATTGTGAACAAAGTTGTTCACACCATAACCCGCGAGAGCGAGGACGACCGCAAATCCATTTCCCAAGACGATTTACTGGATATGGCACTGCGCTTCCACCCCGATTACATTGTTGTCGGCGAGATGAGAAGCAGCGAGGCTGACTCGGCTCAGGAAGCGGCTCGAACGGGTCATACCGTTATAACGACGATCCACTCGAATTCATGCGAATCCACTTGGCGCAGGATGGTAACGCTCTGTAAGCGCAAATATCCGAACGTTGACGATAACGTCATACTCAACCTTGTAACAGAGGCGTTCCCGATAGTCGTGTACGCAAAGCAGCTTGAAAATAAGCAGCGCCGTATCATGGAAATTATGGAGTGCGAAATCTGTGCGGACGGCAGCCGTAAATACCATTCGCTCTACAGATATAAGATTTCCGAAAACCGCATGGAGAACGGGAAATTTATCGTCAAGGGCGAACACGAAAAATGTGAGGATATTTCACTCTCCTTGCAGCGCAGATTGTTGGAAAACGGTATGCCGCAGGGCGAATTGGACGCACTTCTGAAAGGAGGAAAATCCGCATGAACGCAATATTAACGGTAGCTTTTATCGGCATGGTTGTCGGTTTTTTCTTGCTGTTCGGGATCTCGCCTATGGAGTTCACAGAGGGGATTTTTACAAGAATTCTCGCAAAGCCGAACAGTATAAAATCGCAGATCAACGAAGCTACGAAAAGGAAAAAGCCGAATGTATTTCGCAGAGAAATTTCGGAGGCGCAGGAAATTCTGCGCCTTACCAACCGCACAAATATGTTTGGTATTTTATGCGCTTGCTCTCTCGGTTTGTCGGCGATAGGAATTTGTGTCGCGGTAGCTATCGGGAACGCTTTTCTTGCTCCAGTAATGGCTGTTGGGCTGATGTTCGTGCCTTTCTGGTATGTAAAAACAACAGCTACCAATTACAAAAAAGCAATTTCCTCAGAACTTGAAACGGCGCTGTCGATTATTACAACGGCGTATTTGCGAAACGAGGATATAATCACGTCCATTGAAGAAAATGTGCATTACCTCAATGCGCCTGTTAAAGCGGTTTTCGAGAATTTCATCAGCAGGATCAAGCTGTCGAATCCCGACATTACTGCCGCTATTCTGGACATGAAAACCAAAATCGATAACGAGGTATTCGCCGAATGGTGCGACAGCTTGATCCTCTGTCAGAGCGACCGCAGCTTGAAATCCACTCTCACTCCGATTGTAAACAAACTCTCGGATATGCGAGTGGTGAACGCTGACCTTGAATATATGATAACGGGTCCCCGCAAGGAATTTATTTCAATGGTGTTTCTTGTGATCGGCAATATTCCGTTGCTGTATATGCTGAATAAGGCTTGGTACAATTCGCTGATGAATACCGTTGTTGGACAGATTGTATTGGCGGTTTCCGCGGTCGGGATTTTTATTTCGACGGCAATTGTAATTAAGCTGACCAAGCCGATTGAGTACAAAAGATAGGGGGAAATATGCAGTTTTTATTATTTTTATTCGGCGTTCTGTTAGGAACAGGGCTTTTCATGCTCCTTGCAAACGCTTTGAAAATCCCTTACCTCAAGACCTCTAAGGCGGTTATGAATACAGGCAGAGAGGACAAAAAGCTCTCAAAAAATATTGAGACTATTCTGCTTGGAATTGCGGCGAAGCTCGGCAAAATTATTCCGATGGATAAATATAAAAGGACGCGCTTGGAAAGCACTTTGAAATCGGCGGGAATTAAAATGACACCCGAAACGTTTACCGCGCTTGCGTTTCTCAAAGCCTTTTGCATTGCGGTTTTGGCTGTCCCGTGCGCATTCTTTATGCCGCTTTTAATTCCGTTTTTCATTATTCTCGCGGTTGCGATATACTTCCGTGAGAACGGAAAAGCGGACGAAAAAATGCGGGAAAAGCGTGAAGCGATAGAGCAGGAACTTCCCCGTTTTGTGGCGACTGTAGAACAGGAACTGAAAACGAGCCGTGACGTGCTGTCCATTATGGAGAACTTTAAAAAGCACGTAGGAGTGCATTTTGCATACGAGCTTGACGTGACCACTGCGGATATGCGCAGTTCCAGTTATGAAGCGGCTTTGACGCGCTTTGAGGCAAGAATAGGATCGGCACAGTTATCCGATGTAGTCAGAGGCTTGGTATCGGTCATCAGAGGTGATGACAGCGCAGTATATTTTAAAATGCTTGCTCACGATTTTAAGCTGATCGAACTGCAGAGGCTCAAGGCGAAAGCAGCGAAGATACCGCCGAAAATCCGCATTTTCAGCTTCGGAATGCTGATGTTATTCCTCTTAACATACTTGGTGGTAATGGGAATGCAGCTGCTCGACTCGCTCGGCTCTATGGCGTGACGGGAGGTGGCTCATGAAAAAATTATTGAAAAGCAAGCGCGGCGAGGGTTACTTTGACGTAGTCATAATTGTGTTGGTGGTCGTTATGGTAATTGCACTTATTATGGCTGTTGCTCCCGTTGTCTCTGCGAAAATTCAGCTTGACAATTATGCCGACGAGCTTGTGAGAGAGGCTGAAATATCCGGTCGGATCGGTTGTGAAACTACGGCGAGGGCGCAGGTTCTGACGGAACGCACGGGCATTGCTCCGAAAATAGAATGGTCACGGACGGGAAAGGTGCAGCTTAATCAGGAGTTCACTGTCACTTGCACTTATAAAATGGACATAGGTTTCGGAGAGTTTGGGAGCTTCCCTATAACACTCACTGCAAAAGCAAGCGGAAGGAGCGAAATATATTGGAAATAATTAAGAAAATTAAAGCATTGCTTCGCTCGAAAAAAGGCTTTTCCTCCGCACCGTGGGTGGTCGTTATCGCGCTTGCTGGAATAATGTTTTTTGTCGTGCTGTGGCAAATTATAAGGCTTGTTATAATTGCGGCGGGAGTTAAGGACGCAGTACAGTCCGCTGTAATATCGACCTCTGTCGGAAATTACAGCAATGTCTACGATGGCGTTCGCGAGGGGTATTCGGGCGGTTACCGTTATTCGGGAAACTCATGGAAAACATCGGTATCTACGGGCAACGTTTACGGCCGTCTGGATCAGCTTCTCGGATTGCACAGCAGCGGCGGCAAGCACATCAAAACCAATTCCGACGGAACGGAATTTGCGGTTTACGGATTATCCGTAAATGTCGATAACGCTCAATTTGCGCCGACCACAAACGAAATTCAGCAATTCTCGGCAACCTCATATATAACGCTTGAAGTTCCGCTGTCATTCTGCGGAGATATTTTGCCGCCGATGAAGATACGGCTCTGTGTGAAGTCCAAATATACGCCGAAATTCTGATAAATTTTCACAGAAAAAATAAATAGTTTTGTCATTTATGTAGAAAACAACTTTTTTTGCTGGATAATTTTTCTGCGATATGGTAAAATGCAGATAACAGCAAAGCACCGACATGAAAGGAAAAGGTGATTTTATGACAATGAAAACAAAAAGAGGGCTTGTAATAGGAGGCGGAACGGCATTATGCGCGGCGCTCGCAATACTTATAGCGGCGCGGTTCGCACCCGAACCCGAGGCGGTCGCGCCAAGCACGCCCGAAGTAAGCTCCGCTCCCGCTGTAAGCGTGGAAATATCTACTTCAAAGCGCGAGGAAACCAAGCCGATTGAGATACAAAAACCCGAGGCGAGTACAACGGTAAAACCCGGCAACAATCCCGCTGAAGCCGATCCCGATAAGGAAAGCGAAAACTTCATTGAGGACGGCGGCATTGAGATCGAGCAGAACTTCCCCGAACCCGAAAAGGATAACGAGCCGCCCGCTCCTCCCGTGGTCGAGGACGAGGAAATGCTCACCAACCCCGAGCAGGAACCTGTCTACGAACCCGAGCAGGTCAAGCCGCAGCAGACTACTCCCGAAACTCCATCAGATACACCTAAACACGGAGATAAAAAAGACGGTATGATTTACATCAACGGCTTTGGCTGGGTGGTTGATGAAGGTGGCGGCGGCGAGGGAGAATATCTTGAAGATATGTATGAAAACGGGAATAAAATAGGCTACTTCGGATAAGACCAAAAGCGCTGAGCAAAAAGCTTGGCGCTTAAATTTTTGGAGGCTTGAATGAAAAAGTTTATAAGAATTGTTGCCGCCGTAATGGTGGCAATTTTCTGTTTGCAGACGGTTGCGTTTGCAGACAGTGGCGGCGATTCCAATATTGACAACGGAGGCGGCGGTTTAAAAGACGGCAGTTCCGAAAATTTCTGGAATCCTGGCAACGAGGGAGTTCGAGTTACTGTTGTTGACTCACAGACAGGAACAATAAAATCCGCATCTGTTGATTATACCAATAACCATCCCGATGATATTGCATTTCACTTCGGAAAAGTGAGCAAAGCAGAGTATATTGGAGGTAAAGTAATTTCTGCAAGCACGGGAAAATATACCTATAAAAATCCGTCACAGCCACTTCCGACAATTATTTCCGATGGCGACAGTGCCACAGATATTGAAGCAATACGCAGTTACTTTACAGACGAAAATGTTGTGGAAATAATCGCTGAACAAGCAGGTTTTACACTTGATAAACTTACCAATGGCGATTATAAGCTGATGATAGAGCCGATCATGTACATCACCTACGACGGTATCAGGACGGCAATGACGGCTACCGAGGCGGCACTCTACAATATGCAGACAGGCGGCGATCTTATCAATAAAATGGGGCCTCTTTCGCATAAAAATCTGCCGCTTGCGATGTTTCTCGAAAAGGACGATCTCGGCTATACGGCTTGGAACGGGTCGAGGGATTCCTATATGACCGACAGCGATATAATCAATTATCTCGGCGTGGGTATTGTTTATTTTAAGGAAAAAGAGGAAGAAGTCGAGGTCGCGGCGAGCGATTACGAATACCGCGTAGATACGGATGTATATACAAGTGTGACTGTGACAGGCGGCGAACATTCGCCCGACAACCCTGTCACGGTGCGGTTTTACATCAAGAATAAAGTGTATACCGTGAGCAATATCGTCTATCCCGAGGGCGGTTCGCAGCTTGTATGGTGCAAGTGGCATACTCCGAGCACTGAGCAGACTGTAAATATTAAGGTCACGGTAACGGGCGGCGCTTCGGCAAGCAAAACCAATATTACAGCGAACATTGTTGACCTCAATAAAAATCCTCCGCCCGATCCGACAGCGGACGACCGAAACGACAGTTTCCGTGCGGTATCCACTCCGAATAAGCCGCAGAGGACCTCGGCAGCTTGGAGCGTTTGGAGAGCGAGATGGATTCCCGATTGGGTATGGATTTCGGATTGGCGCTGGCATACCGTGCATTACGCAGACGGCACAACGGGCGGTTATTGGGAGGACTACGGATATTGGGAAGATCAGGGCGAATGGGAATTTTACACGAATTCCTATTCCGTTTCCATGAACGCGAATATGCGTATCACCTGTGATGAAAAGAACCCGACCGCTAACGGCAGAACAATGAAATCGGGCTACGGCATCAACGAAAAGGTTACGGGATCTGTTTCGGGCAACGGCGAACATACCGCATTGCAAAACGCCGTGACCTACTTCCCCGAATTTTACTACAAGACATATTGGAGATTGCTTGAAAGCACCTCGACCAATGTCTTGGAATTCAGGAAAAACAGGTACAGCACCTATAATAACCGCACGCACTTCACGCCCATATGGACGCCGGACGGAAATTATAAGGTTTACACTTGGGCAATTGATTGCTGGACTCCTGCGGGAATGCTTTCCGCAAATCTGACCGACAGCCTTACCATTAAGGGCAACGTTTTTGACGATTGGCACATAGCTCCGTCACATTGAGAAAGGATTTACAATTATGAAAAAGAAAACAATCAGGATTATTACCGTAACGATGATTATGATCATCGCAATGACCGCAATGTCCGTCTGCGCCTTTGCTGAGGGCAATGTTGCGGGTGCAATTGAGGGAACATGGAAGTCCGCCTCGGGGCAAATAAAGCAGGTCGTAAATAATGTCGTGTTCCCGATTATTGACCTTATTTTAGCGGTATTTTTCTTTGCTAAACTCGCACTTTCGTATTTCGACTATCGAAAAAGCGGACACTTTGAATGGGCTGCTCCCGCGATTTTATTCGCCTGCCTTGTATTTACGCTGACTGCGCCGATGTATATCTGGCAGATCGTAAATATCTGATTTTTGTTGGTTTTGGTGATAGATTTCTGCCTCCGAAAAAGGTATAATGGTTGCTGTCAGGAGGTGGAAAGATGCACCGGAAATTTATCCGCGAACTGTATCTCGGAGGGCTAAAGCCCGGGGATTCATGCAAATTTGAAACAAAGGAATATGAAAAGTATCAAAGGGAATTTACACTTCTGTTCCGAGAAATTCAAGAACTTTTGCCGGAAGAACACCGCAAAAAACTTGAACATTTATGCGACGCACATACGGCAATGCAGGACGAAGTCGTGATCGACGCATTTGTCAACGGTTTCAAAATAGGCATGAATTTGGCGGCGGAGAGCTTCTACTCCGAGAAAAACTAATCACTGCAGCAGCGTTCAAAAAGCGAACGCTGCTGTTTTGGAGGTGACCAAAAATATTCTTTTTAGACGTTGGAGCAGATTTTGTAACGAAAATATTTGACTACTTTTCCGACCTGCTCTATCAGAAAATTATTGAGCTGCTCGGCAGCTTTTTCGTCGTTATGAACGCAACCGGATACGACCTTTTCGGTATGCCGTGGGTCAAGCAGATCGTGCAGCTTTTCAATAATTTCGGCTGGGCTTTATATATCGTCGGGATCGTTGTCGCGCTTTTCGATTTTGCAATCGAATCGCAGAACGGACGGGGCGACCCGAAAGCGCTTGCGCTGAATATTATGAAGGGCTTTTTTGCAGTGAATTTGTTCTGCACAGTTCCCGTGCAGTTGTATGGTTTTACGGTTTCTTTGCAGAGCAGTATGTCTTCCGACCTAACAAGTTTTATAAGCCCCGAGGGCAGCGGAACACTGCTGAACGCCTGTCTTGACGCGCTTAACGAATTTTTATTCGGGCCGCTGCTCGGTATTCTGATTGCGATAATGATGGGATTTGCCGTCATCAAGGTTTTTTTCGCGAGCATTAAACGAGGCGGCATTCTGCTGATACAGATAGCGGTCGGAGCAATGTATATGTTTTCCGTGCCGAGAGGCTACACGGACGGCTTTATCATGTGGATAAAGCAAATAATCGCTACTTGTCTGACGGCATTTTTGCAGTCGACCATGTTGGTCTGCGGACTCATTCTGTTCAAGGACTATTGGCTGCTCGGACTTGGAGTAATGTTGGCGGCGGGAGAAATTCCGAGAATTGCGGGGCTGTTCGGGCTTGAAACGGCGGCTCGACCCAACATAAACGGCGTTATCAATACGGCGCAGTCGGCGGTTCACCTCAAGCAGATGGTATCCGCCGTTGGCAAGAAATAAGCGAGGCGGGTGAGCGTTATGACGATTTGCGTGCAAATCGTCATAACGTGAAGCGAACTCAAAAATTTCAAAGAAATTTTTGAGTGAACGCCGAGCGTCTTTAAATAAGGAGGACTTATGTACATTTATCCCGATAATTTAAAAGCCGCGCCAATGCTGTTTTTATGGCGGCTGAAAGACCTCGCCGTCATCGGAATCGGCGCGCTTATTTCCGTGTTCACTATGTCGCAGACGGGTTTTTCACTGCCCGTGATCATCACGCTTGTGTACGCGTTTCTGGCGATACGGCATGACGATATAAGCATTCTCGATTTTATCAAATACGCGACGCGGTATTTTTTTATCGATCAGCAGGAATACAGGTGGAAAATTTAGCTGGACTTTCGGAAATCGTTGTGGTATAATTCGTCGTGGAGGTGGTAGTGTGCGCAGGATAATTAAAAACAGCATAAAATGCAATTTGTGCGGCGATATAATTGTTTCAGAGAATCTTCACGACTTCAAGTATTGCAAATGCGGTGCGGTGTCCGTGGACGGCGGGAATGATTATTTAAAACGCACTTATAGAAACAGCCCCGACGATTATAACGAACTTTCCGAATATGATGAAACCGAAAATGCATAATCGAAATAATTTGGAGGTAATTTTGAAAAACAAAAAACAACAGAACAACCAAAGCACCCGACAGCTTCTCGGAATCGAGGGGATAACCGAATATTCATTAAAGACCGCTTCAAACGAGGCGGTCTTTTTCAGTATCAAGCCGAGCAATATTTCCGTTATGTCCGAGGCGAGCCTGTCGGCGAAAATATACTCGCTGATGAGCGTTCTCAAAGGCTTGACGGAGATTGAAATTCTCTGTGTGAACAGCCGCGAGATCTTTGAGGGGAACAAAAATCATTTGAAAATTCTCTCGAAAAAAGAAGAAAATCCGGCTGTGCGCAAGCTGCTCGAAGCGGATATGCAGCACCTCGACCATATCCAAGCGCTCACGGCTACGGCAAGAGAATTTCTGCTTATAGTGCGCATTCGAGGACTGAAAGACAAGGAGATTTTTTCGTATCTGAACAGGATCGAAAAGACCTTGAACGAGAACGGATTCTCCGCAAGAAGATATGACGGCGAGGATATTAAAACGCTCCTCGCCGTCTATTTTGAGCAGAATGTGGTTACGGAAAAATTTGAAAGCTATGATGGCGAAAGGTGGATTTTTAATGGCTGATAAACTTGTTTTAAACGCTGATTTGAATTACAAAACAGCGGAATTTACTCCCGAAAAATGCACGGTGGAAAAGGTAATTGAGGTTTCCGAAAAGGAATTCAAAACGTTTTACGAAAAGCCTATGAAGCCTAATTACTATCTTTCACCGTATAAGAAACTGATGGGTTTTTACGATGAAAGCTATCACTGCGTTATGCTCGTCAACGAAAAAAACGGCGATGGTCTGCTTATCAATTCCGAGGGCGCGGATTACGCCCGCTATTCGCAGTATATTCCTAATGCGAGAGTGCTTGTTCAGGCGCATGAGCAGAGTTTGGCGCTTAATGATCTGAAAATTCATATGGACTGCTGTGTTGACCGATGGCTTGAACAGTACAAAAATGAAAAGGATATCTGCGTATCGCTGACAGATTTTATTAACGACAGCGATCTCGCCGAAATCCTTGCCGATTATGTTTCAGAGTCATTAAGCAGGCATCCGCAAATAGAAAACTGCATTATAGGAAACGGATTTGTGGAAGCCTCAAAGTATGATCTTGCAGAAACAAAGCTGTACTGTCCGCTGACGTTTCGTGTCGAACCCGACGATCCTTGCGACGATCTTGACGAGGTGGATTCCGCGAATTATATCGGATATGATCACGAAATAAACGCCGCTGTCCGTGCCGATCTCTACAGCGACGAGGGCGCTGTAGGGCGTGGGTTGGCGGCATATTTTCACGATGAAAATCTTGATAAAAAAGTATTTTCCGCCATGCCGAAAGCGGAAACCCGAAACGGGGATATTTACGGAGTTATCACCGTAAAATCCTACGGCGAACTCAACAGAACCGAGATGATAGATCTGATCGAAGAGCTATCCGGAAATTTGGCAGATGGGTGGGGAGAGGGGTTCGAGCAGCGCCCTGTCACACTTGGCAGTGGCGAGGTATATATCTCATTCTGGGACTGCGATGATAATTATTTTCTCAAGCCCGAAAGCGAAGCGTTTCCCGAGCAAGAGATAAATCAGGGAATGGGGGGATTATCGTGAAAAAGAAAATAAGTGTAACCGAGCGCGAGTTTGCCACCAAACCGCAGAAAAATTTCCTGGATATGATAGCGCCGTCCGTGATCAAATTTTTCACGGACTATTTTATTTGCGGAAACACGTTCCGCTGTGTATGGGCGCTTCGAGAATATCCGACATCAACGAGCGAACAGGCAATACTCCGTTATCTCGGCGAAAAGGACGGCGTGACGCTCCGCATTTACACGCGCCCCGTGACCGCCGCCGAAGAAAAACGTATCATATCAAATGCGGCAAATAAGAACCGTATGCAGCGTAATTCCACAAACGACTTGCAGCAGACGGTAGCCGCCGAAAGCAACCTGCAGGACGTTGCGCAGCTCGCCGCAGATATGCACAGAAACCGTGAACCGCTGCTTCATGTGGCGGTTTTTCTCGAAATGATTTCCGACAACTTGGATAATCTGCGCATTTTGCAGACGGAAGTGCAGACCGAGCTGGTGCGCTCAAAATTAAACGTCGACCGTTTGATGTTACGCCAACAGCACGGCTTTATGAGCGTAATGCCGAGTGGTCGGAATATGTTTCGTGAGCAGTTCGAACGAGTTCTCCCCGCCTCTTCTGTGGCGAATCTTTATCCATTTTCATTTTCGGGCAAAACCGATGAGAACGGTTTTTATTTGGGCAGAGATAAGTTTGGCGGGAATGTTATCGTAGATTTCGACAAGCGCTCCGATGACAAGACGAACGCCAACACGCTTATACTCGGCAATTCGGGACAGGGCAAATCCTATCTGTTAAAGCTGATTTTAACCAATTTGCGAGAGAGCGGAAAAAATATTATTTGTCTCGATCCCGAGATGGAGTATGTTGACTTGACCAAAAATCTCGGCGGTTGCTTTATTGATCTTATGTCGGGCGAATTCATTATAAACGTCCTCGAACCGAAGTCCTGGGATGACGGAACAAGCGATGATGAGGACGCTCCGAGGGCGTTCAAATCCAAGACCAAGCTGTCGCAGCACATCAGCTTTCTGCGGGATTTTTTCAGAAGCTACAAGGATTTTTCGGACAGAGAAATTGATACGATAGAACTGCTTCTCATAAAGCTGTATGAAAAATTCGGGATATCCGATGAAACGGATTGGAGTAAAATGCAGCCGACCGATTACCCGATACTTTCGGATTTTTATGAGCTGATCGAAGCCGAGTATAAGGCGTTCAATCCGAAAGAAAAAAGCCTCTACACTGCCGAAAATCTCCAAAATATCTGCCTCGGACTGCACTCGCTCTGCAAGGGCGCGGAGAGCAAATTCTTTGACGGACACACAAATATCACTGACAGTAGCTTCGTCACTTTCGGTGTGAAAGGACTGCTTCAGGCAAGCAAAAATATCCGTAATGCTCTGCTGTTCAATGTCCTCGCATATATGTCTGAGCAGCTTCTTAGCAGAGGAAATACGGTGGCGAGCATTGACGAATTTTACCTCTTCCTTACAAATCTGACCGCCGTGGAGTATATCCGAAACTTTATGAAACGCGTTCGCAAAAAGGAGTCGGCAGTTATTCTTGCGAGCCAGAATATCGAGGACTTCCTTGTGGAAAATGTTCGTGAGCTGACAAAGCCGCTGTTCTCGATTCCGACGCATCATTTTCTGTTTTACCCCGGCACGATCGAAAAGAAAATCTATATGGATACGCTTCAGGTCGAGCCGTCGGAATACGGGCTGATACAGTTCTCACAGCAGGGCGTATGTCTCTATAAATGCGGCAACGAGCGGTATTGCTTGTGCGTGAAAGCCCCCGATTTCAAGGCGGCACTGTTCGGAACGGCAGGAGGTCGATGATATGGCGGTATCCCCTGCGGTCATAAAATTGATCATCACGGCGGCGACCGACAAGCGCACTTGGAAAGTGATAGCAATAATAATTGCAACGCTTTTGCTGCCGCTGATTTTATTGATACTCTTGCTTGCCGGAATGGTTTCGGGAGTGGAAACGGCGAATAACAATCTGCTTGATTACAGCTTCAAGGGCGTTTCAATATCCCAAGAATTCACCGACGATCAGCGGGAAGCGGTCGAAAATATGCGCTCGTGGCTCGGCGAGCTTGATGAAATTATTGCCGAAAAAGAAAATGACGAGGGACACAGCCTTGACGTAAACATGGTCAGGGCTGCGTTTTATTGTCTGAATTTCGGCAACGAACTTGACGAGGATTTCGATTACGGAACGTTTTGCGAGTGCTTTGACGGGTTGTCTTTTGAGCAGCTTGAAACGGCTTTGCAAGCGGTGTCGGAGCAGTTTCCGCAATATGAAATAACGGGAAATATGTCCCAATACATTCAAAAAGTTTACGATTATTTAAATGGGGAGGTCACATGACGGAAAAAGAAATTTACGACAACAGAACTTATGTCGGCGCAACTGCGGAGGACTGCAAGGTGATACACCTTGCGCTCTCCGAGGGAAAAAAGCTGACGATAGACGGCAGTGGTCACGTTCGTGATGACACGGGACGGTGGATCGCCGACGGAAAGGAGCGCATATGAACGCAATATACACCGTAATTGAAAACGGTCAGGAGCATTTTTTCAGCAGCAAAACAGCGGGCGGGTACAGTTACCCGTTTCTTGCTTACGGCAGCGCAAAAAAGATGGCGAACGCTCTGAATGAAAGCGGATTTATGGGCAAGGTCAGCGCTTCGGAAATGTTTCCGCTGATGAAAGCCGACGAGCATTTCCCCGAAAATGTCCGCGGAGAAAAGCTCTTTTTTCCTGTCCCCGAAAGCGTTTTTTGCGACCGGGAAACGGAGATGTCGTTCAATGATTTTACTCCGTTCAAAATTACGCTCGATTTTGACGAGCGAACAATAGGGTTTGTTTTCAATCAAAACTGCCCCGATCTGCCGCGGTCAAAAATAAATATTTTTATCGGCGATAAGGACGCGGCGAATTTTGTTGACGGAATTCCGTGCACTATAAAAGACCTTGAAAGTTCATATCAAATAGAGGTGACGGCGCACATTTTAGAACGTCCCGTTTTTACGATCCGCATTGTAAGCGACACAACCTGTGAAACGGGTTCGGCACTTCTGCCGCTTGATTACCGCAATCAAAAGGAACTCGCTAAGGAGCTTGAAACAGACGATCTCGACAAGTGTGAAATAATTCTGATAGACGCTTACGGTCCGGAATTTAAAGTTCCGCAGCTTGAAAAACAGCCCTTTTCCAAGCTGAATAAACTCGCTGAGGAGCTCAACCGGCTGCGCCTTGACTGCGGGGATAACGCATTCAATTCGTTTGTGATAGCGAATAAAATCGCGCCGTTCCGTGACGCTGACAGCGCATTGGAAGCGGTCGAAAGCCTGAGAAAAAACTGCGCCCTGCAGGAAACGCAGGGCATGAATATGAGAATGTGAGGCAAATATGACGTTTGAAATAGCAATAGATGAACTGGGCATTGGGAACGACAGGACGGCGTATGTTATGCTGCCCGCAAATAAAAATACGGTTATCGACGCGATGGACAGAGCGAGGGTTTTCGGGGAAACGTTTGTACGCATTGAAAGATGCGACAAGTTTCCCGAGTTAAACGGTTATGAATTCAGCGAAGAACCCACTGTTGACGAGCTGAATTTTCTCGCGAAAAGGCTTGAAGAAATCTCGTCGGATAAGGAGGATATAACGTCTATAATCGCTTATCGAGCGCTCTTGCAAAGAGGTGTTGACACAATCAACGAGGCGATTAACCGCACATATAATCTTCAGACAATACCCGTTTATCCGTGCAAAAATGTGCATGAATACGGCGAAATTGTTCTCGAAAATGAAATGCTTGAAGAACTCGACGACGTTCCCGATGAGGTCTACGAATGGCTTGACCCCGACAAGGTGGGACGCGCGATGATGGAGCGCGAGGGCGGCGTTTTTATTGACGGTTATTATGCGATTGCGAATTCCTACGAGCCTGCCCTCGTGTATGATGAGGAGCTTCCCGAGCAGCAGGAGGATTGGATTTTCAGGCTTAAAGTGGCGGGAGTTCCCAAAAAACCGGAGGATATTTCCAAAGTGAAAACGGAATTATTAACGCTGCCCTCTGACGAAAAACATATGCAGGAAATCGCCGGGCAGCTTGGCGAGAAGCAGATTGACGAGTGCGTTTTAATGCGCTTCGACTCGGCAATTCCGCAGATAGATTATTCGGCGATTGAAAGCATGGAGGATATCTGCACGCTGAACGCGATCGCTATAAAATACTTGGAGCTTTCACGTGAGAACGCTGCGAAATTTAAGGCGGTTCTTCAACATGAAAACCGAGTCGACGCGGATATGGCAGAGAATATTTTGGATAGCCTTGACGGCTACGAATTTGACGGATCTGTGACTGGAGCCTCGGATTTTGGAAGAAAATATCTGTCGGAAATGCTTCCGCCCGACTTCGACAGGTCGCTTCTGGAGGGCGTTAACGCTGCTGAATTGGCGCAGAATGTTCTTCGTGCAAACAGTGGTTCAATCACAACATACGGCGCAGTCTCGGAATATGGAGGTCACTTGTATTCGATGATTGAAGCTCCGCAGCAGGAGCAGGAAAACAGTTTTGAGATGGGAGGAATTTCGTGAAATATCAAATAAAATGCGCCGAGCCGGAACAGCATTCCATGTTTTATTCAGACTGCGAACCCGCTCTGCGGAACGCTTGCGTAGGTCATGTGAGAATGGATTTCGGCAGCGGGAGCGAGTTTTATTCAACATGGTGGGGCAACCGCAATGACTTGAACGACAGCACCTTCAAAGCAGAGCTGGACAATGTTGTGAATGAACTTCGTAAGAACGGACTGTTGAAGAACAGAAGCGGAATGCAGAAGTATTGCAGCTACCATCAGAGCCTTAATTTAAACGAAAGCTACGGCTTTTCGTTGGAAACCGATGACCATATTTTTCTCCTTCGATGTCGCCCCGAGCAGGGCAATTACGACTGCTATATGTACTGCTACAACAAGCAGGAATTGCAGCTCGCGCAGTCACAGGAGCAGGATGAAACGCCGTCGCCGGAGATGTCGTTATGAGCAAGCGCGGACAGCAAACCGACTACGCCGCGGAGCTTGAAAAAGAGTATGCTCAATGGGATGAGGTGTTCACAAATGGCGGTTCAGACCCGTTCTGGACAGACGGAGTCAACCTTTCTTTGATTCGCAGCCATATCCTTTTTTACAAGGAGCAGCTCGAAAAACAAGGCGATTCGCTGTTTGGTTTGCCCGATATTTATTATCGGGCAACGCCGCCGGAAGTGGACTGTAACTACATGGCTCGCCCCGATGAAATCCGAGAAAACGCACGGAAAACGATGGAAATTATTGACGCGGACGAAAATCTGAAATTCGTTCGGGAGCAGTCAAAAACGCTTTCCGAGCAGCAGTTAAAACAGTATTGTATTCCCACAATAATCAATTATGCGGAGAATCTGCGGCGAGCTATCGCGGAGGACAACCTCATAATCATGCGGCGGTACGAACACCCCGACAGCTACCTCGAGAGCTTTGAGAGCGCGGCGATAAAGATACGAAATCCCGAAAGCATGCGGCGCATAAACGATAATCTTACGATTTGCGATCCCGAAGATGACGAGGATTTTGAAGAAGAATGTTCCGAAACGGAACAGCCCGAGTGCGAGCCGGAAGAAGATTTTCAGCTAAGATTATTTTAATTTCGAAAGGAGAAAATCACATGAAAGTTGTTATGGTAGAGCCAAACAAGCCCGCCTACGCGACAGAGATTGGCGGTGATTATAAGGCAATTCACGATGCGGTCGGCGGCTTGATTGAACCGATATATTTCCTCAAAGAGCAGGGCGTGGTAATGGTCGGAAATGAGGAGGCCAAGCTTCTCGGAATGGAGGGAAACAGGCGTTTCCCCGAGGGAATTGTCGCTGGACCGTTCATAATTTGCGGGGATAACGGCGAGGACTTCTGCTCCCTGTCGGACGAACAGTGTGCAAAATATGTGGAGATGTTTTCGCAGCCGCACACGATCACGCAGGACGAGGTGGAGCAGGATATGAAGATTGAAATTTCATTTTTTTGAGAGGAAAACGCTATGAAAAATACGGTAAATATTTCGCTTGACGATGTGAAAATCTCCGCGCTGAGAATGTATCTCTCAGAGAAAAAGACCTCGCTTGACGAGCAGCTTTCCCGATACGCCGAGCAGCTTTACGGTAAGATCGTGCCGCAGAACGTTCGGGATTTTATCGATATGACGGAAAAGCAGCAAACCGCCAAAAAGCCGAAATCCACTGCGGCGAAACCGACCAATCAGCCGTGACCGATTTTGAGGCGGATGTGTCGAGCTGTGTGCGGCTTTGGCACAAAGGTAGGGTAGTTTTACCTCCGCGCCGTTCTCGGGCAAATTCGGGGCGGTTTTCGCAGAGTTAGCAAAACGGCTCTGCGCTGAGTCGGGAGCGGGGCGGAGATATTATTTTGATGCAAGTTAAAGGCTCGGCGTTGCCGAGCTGATAACAGCGTCGGGCAAAGCCCGCCGCAAAGCCATTTTTGAAAGAAAAAGAAAGGGGTTGTAAAATGGGAAAAACCAAAAATTCGGAGTTGCAGACACAAAAAAACACGACGGTTGAGGGAAACGGAGAGGGGTTCTCGAATAAAATAAAGTTCCCCTTGTGGCTTTATCCCAAGACTATGGACGAGGTGAATTACCGTTTCGAGAGCGATAACTGCGGCTCTCGGAGCGAATTCATTGAGAAAGCTGTAATTTTTTATATCGGCTATCTCAAGCAGGAAAAGAACGTAAATTATCTTTCGCCGAGAATTACTTCCTCGGTCGAGGCGGTAATAAACGGAACGGAGCAGCGGATCAACCGAAATCTTTTCAAGATTGCTGTGGAACTTGGAAAAATTGCTCACACTCTCGCGGCGGCAAATGAAGTTGACGAGGATACTCTCCGCGAGCTGCACGCAATGTGTGTTGACGAGGTGCGGCATATTAACGGCGTAATAAATTTTGAGAGTGCTGTGAAATTTCAAAATGAATAGAATTTGTGGTTACAACAAGATTAAAAATATAAAATCCTTTGTATATAAAAATGACAAACTTCTATTTAAGTAAGAATAAAGTTTGTTGAAGGATCATTTCATTTGAAAACGCTTCCCTTTTATTTAAATCATTTATATTTTTCAAAATAACTATTTCTGCTGTATCCCATTGCAAATTATACTTTTTCATAAATCTTGATTTAAGATTATCACACTTTTCTATATCAAAAAACTGTATGTCGCTCGAATATTTCCAATGGAATTGGCTTTTACCACCAACAATGCCATACACTTCATTTTTCTCATTTTTAGCGAATTTTATATATGAAAAATGATAAGCATATTCTTTCATCTTGTGTCTATCGCAATTATATATTTCATTTACAACTCGATCAGCCCATTTGGCCTTATTTAGAAAGATAGCGTCAGTAGAAACAATAAAAATTCTTTCTTTATATTCATCTTTAAGTTTCTTAATAATATTTTCTTTTATTTGCAATTCGCTAAACTTTATTTGATCTTTCATAGTTCCCATAAACTCCACAATAAATTAAAGCAAGTCCAATTTGTTGGGTTGTCAATAATATTATTATATCATAATTAACTGATTTTTTCAAGTACAAGCCGGTGTTAAATTTAAAAAAGAATAGGAGAATAGGAGGCACAATGCCTAAACTAATCGTCACCAGCCGCTACATCAAGCCTAACGCACATAAGCGTTTCGGAAACTATATCAAGTACATCGCGACCCGTGAGGGCGTGGAGAAAACTGTACAGAAACAGGAGAGCAATCAAGAACTTGATCGTGAAATATTTATGAACTATCTTGACTCCCGTCCGAACTCGCACGGCTTGTTTTCCGAAACGGATGACCCTATTGTTTTGGATAAGGCAACTAAAGAGGTGGCAAATCATAACGGCGCACTCTGGACGCACATCGTATCCCTAAAGCGTGAGGACGCAGAGCGAATGGGCTACATCAATCTCGATCACTGGCGGAATCTGGTGCGGCGGCATATCTCGGATATAGCGGCGGCGCAGAAGATCGCTCCCGAAAATATTCTTTGGTATGCCGCCTTTCATAACAAGGAAACCAATCCGCACGTTCATATTGTGGTGTATTCCACAAATCCTAAAGAGGGATATCTTACAAAGGACGGCATAGAAAAAATACGCAGCGCATTTGCGAACGACATCTACAAAGACGAACTGCAGAATCTATATCAGCAGCAAACACAGGTGCGTGACAAACTGCGCTGCGAAGCAGAGAACGTAATGAAAAATATGCTGTCAGAATTGCAGAACGTCAAGTTTGAAAATCCGCAGCTTGAACAGCTTGTTCTGAAACTGCAAACACAGCTTAAAAATTCCAAAGGCAAAAAAGTTTACGGATACTTGCAGCCTAACATCAAGCAGACCGTGAATTTGATTGTAGCCGAACTTACGAAAAATCCTGTGCTGAAGAAGATGTATGACGAGTGGTGTGAACTTGAACAGCAGAAATATGAAACCTATACGAGTGCCGTTCAGAAATTTCCGCCGCTGAAGGAAAACAAGGTGTTCAAGCCAATCAAGAATGCTGTTATCCGTGCTGTGCTGGAGATGGATATCTCAACAGAAATGTATGCGGAATACGGCGAGAACGATATGGACGAGGCAGAGCCTGATAAGAATTTATATATCAAGTGGACAGCGAAATACAAATCCGCTTGCTACGAGTTATACAAAAACCATGATGTCCCGAAAGCACTCGAAATGTTCCGCTCCGAAGCCGACAAGGGAAACGTCCTCGCCGTTTTTGATATCGGAAAAATGTATAGGAACGGCTTGCTTAGCGAAGAAAACATTCCGAAGTCCAATGAACATTTTGAAAAGGCTCTGCAGGGCTTTCTCACGCTCGAACCGACCGCAAAACGGCTTCGAGATTATGTGCAGTACCGGATCGGGAAAATGTATGCACTCGGCTATGGCACGGAACAGGACTACTCCAAAGCATTCACTTGGTTTGAAAAATCGGCGGCGGCGGGAAATAAGTTCGCGCAGTACTCGCTCGGCAGCTTGTATTATTACGGGAAAGGTACAGAGCAAAACTACAAAAAGGCGTTCGGGTGGTTTAAAAAATCCGTCGATAACGACAATGTCTACGCTTGCTACGAAGCTGCAAAAATGTTCCGTGACGGTATCGGCATTGAGAAAAATACCAAACAAGCGGAAATGTATTTTCAAAAGGCATACAGCGGTTTTCAAAAAGTTGCTGCCGAAAATCCCGACGATAAGATACTATATCGGCTCGGCATGATGACAATCAAAGGACTTGGCTGTGACGCAGAACGGGAGCTTGGCATTGATTTTATAAAACAATCCGCCGAATTGGGAAATGAGTATGCAAAACATTTTCTTGAAAATATGGGCAGATATAATATGGCTGCAACGCAGAACGCTGTGCTGTCAATGCTGTCCTCGTTCGGCAGTCTGATTTCCGATGATTACAACCGCAGTCTGCACGGTCAGAGGATACGCACCGAGCATAAGCTGAAAGCCGCTATTCGCCGTAAGA
>CAMNXF010000028.1 GCA_946567425.1 uncultured Clostridia bacterium
TAAACCATGACTGGTTTGTTATGGATTTACCCGATAAATATATTATAGTAGAAAAACAAAACACGGAGGACACGAAAATGACAAGATTTGAAAGAGACCTTAAGGACGCAAAAAGCGGAAACGAAATCGAGGTGCTTGCCCGCCGCAAAGCGGAGATTGAAAAGCTAACCGCCGAAGGCAAGGCTTGCAGAAACGGTTTCAGAATGAAGTGCATTGCCCAGGAGGTCGCAAGGCTGAAAGCAGAATACAACAAAATTGACAGCCTTTTCTGAAAAACAGCGGAACGCAGAGCCGAAAGGCTCTGTTGTTCGTTCTATACATTTTGTGGCTTGCCCTTTGGGTGAGCCTTTTATTATGGAGGTGACCGCATTGAGAAAGCTGAAGAAATACACACCAACCAAGTTCAAGGCAAAGGACAGCCGATACGATAAAGCTGCCGCAGACTTTGCGGTTGCGTTCATTGAGAGCCTGTGCCACACCAAAGGAACCTGGGCGGGAAAGCCCTTTGAACTTATTGATTGGCAGGAGCAGATAATCCGGGACCTTTTCGGTATTCTCAAACCGAACGGATACCGGCAGTTCAACACAGCGTATGTGGAGATACCGAAAAAGCAAGGTAAATCCGAGCTTGCGGCGGCAGTCGCTCTTTTGCTTACTTGCGGTGACGGTGAAGAACGAGCCGAGGTTTACGGCTGTGCCGCTGACCGTCAGCAAGCAAGTATCGTTTTTGAAGTAGCCGCAGATATGGTGCGAATGTGCCCGGCTCTTTCAAAGAGGGTGAAAATTCTCGCCTCGCAAAAGCGTATTATCTATGCTCCCACCAACAGTTTCTATCAGGTGCTTTCTGCTGAGGCTTACTCCAAGCACGGATTTAATATCCACGGTGTTGTGTTTGACGAACTGCACACTCAGCCGAACAGAAAGCTGTTTGATGTTATGACTAAAGGTTCTGGCGATGCGAGAATGCAACCGCTGTATTTCCTTATTACAACTGCGGGAACAGATACCAAATCAATCTGCTACGAAACTCACCAAAAAGCGAAGGATATAATCGAGGGCAGAAAAATCGACCCCACCTTTTACCCGGTTATCTACGGAGCGGACGAATCAGATGATTGGACTGACCCGAAGGTCTGGAAGAAAGCAAATCCTTCCCTCGGAATTACGGTGGGCATTGATAAGGTCGAGGTCGCTTGCGAGTCAGCAAAGCAGAACCCCGGTGAGGAAAACTCGTTCAGGCAACTCAGACTTAATCAATGGGTAAAACAGTCTGTTCGTTGGATGCCTATGGAAAAGTGGGATAAGTGCGATTTTGCGGTAAATGAGGACGAACTCGAAGGTCGGGTGTGCTACGGTGGTCTTGACCTTTCAAGCACTACTGATATAACGGCTTTTGTGCTTGTATTTCCTCCGATTGATGAGGAGGATAAATATATTATCTTGCCTTATTTCTGGATTCCCGAAGACAATCTTGACCTTCGAGTTCGCCGTGACCATGTTCCTTATGATGTATGGAAACGGCAAGGATTTCTGCAAACCACCGAGGGAAATGTGGTGCATTACGGCTTTATCGAGAAATTCATAGAACGGCTCGGTGGGCATTTCAATATCCGGGAGATTGCCTTTGACCGTTGGGGTGCTGTGCAAATGGTGCAGAACCTTGAGGGTATGGGATTTACGGTAGTACCATTCGGACAGGGATTCAAGGATATGTCCCCGCCTACCAAGGAACTTATGAAACTTGTTCTGGAACAGAATATTGCCCACGGTGGCAATCCCGTGCTGCGGTGGAATATGGATAACATTTTCATTCGCACCGACCCTGCCGGAAACATCAAACCCGACAAGGAGAAATCCACGGAGAAGATTGACGGTGCGGTGGCTACGATTATGGCTCTCGACAGAGCAATCCGCTGCGGTAATGATACAAGTGCTTCGGTTTATGACGACCGGGGCATTTTGTTTATATGAACGGAGGAATTTGTATGAATATCTTCTCAGGTTTATTTAAGTCAAGGGACAAGCCTCAAAACCGAACTGCCGGTTCATCTTACGCCTTCTATATGGGTAGTTCGACTGCCGGAAAGAAGGTAACCGAGCGTTCTGCAATGCAGATGACGGCGGTGTATTCCTGTGTTCGTGTGTTGTCTGAGGCGGTGGCGGGACTGCCGCTGCATCTCTATAAATACACGGACAACGGAGGAAAAGAAAAGGCGGTAACGCACCCGCTGTACAGGCTGCTCCACGATGAACCAAATCCCGAAATGACCTCGTTTGTCTTTCGGGAAACGCTTATGACACACTTGCTTTTATGGGGCAACGCTTATGCACAGATTATCCGAAACGGCAGAAATGAAATAATCGGTCTGTATCCGCTTATGCCAAACAAGATGTCGGTGAACCGAGATGAAAACGGCAGATTGTATTACAGCTATCAGCGTTCCAACGATGAGGCTTTGCAATCAAGGGACAGCACGGTTATACTTTCGCCTTCGGATGTTCTGCACGTTCCGGGACTTGGCTTTGACGGTTTAGTTGGCTACTCTCCGATTGCAATGGCAAAGAACGCTATCGGACTTGCTATTGCCACAGAGGAATACGGAGCGAAGTTTTTCGCCAACGGAGCAGCGCCAAGCGGTGTGCTTGAACACCCGGGAACACTGAAAGACCCGGATAAAATCCGTCAAAGCTGGACGAAGGTTTATGGCGGTTCGGCAAACAGCGGAAAGGTTGCTGTGCTTGAGGAAGGTATGAAATACACTCCTATCAGTATTTCGCCCGAACAGGCGCAGTTTCTTGAAACACGAAAATTCCAGATAAACGAAATTGCTCGAATTTTCCGAGTGCCGCCGCACATGGTGGGCGACTTGGAGAAATCGAGCTTTTCTAATATTGAACAGCAGTCCCTTGAATTTGTGAAATACACCCTCGAGCCTTGGCTTATCCGTTGGGAGCAGTCAATGCAGAGGGTTTTGCTTTCAGAAAACGAAAAGCAGAACTATTTCATCAAGTTCAACGTTGACGGACTTTTGCGGGGAGATTATGCAAGCCGAATGAGCGGTTATGCGACCGCAAGACAGAACGGCTGGATGTCTGCAAATGACATCAGAGAGCTTGAAAATCTCGACCGTATTCCCACAGAGGAAGGCGGAGATTTATACCTTATCAACGGAAATATGTGCCCACTGGGAACAGCGGGTGCAGCTTATGGACTTTCAAAGGAGGCAGATGATGAAGAAGTTCTGGAACTGGGTGAAGAACGAGAACCCGACGGAAACACAGGAGATGACGGAAACAGCGGAGAGAACGCTGTTCTTAAACGGCACAATCGCAGAGGAAAGCTGGTTTGACGATGATGTTACACCACAGCTTTTCAAGGAAGAACTGCTGTCGGGCAGCGGTGATATCACTGTCTGGATAAACTCTCCCGGTGGTGACTGCGTAGCGGCAGCGCAGATTTACAATATGCTGATGGACTACAAAGACGGAAGCCGTCCGCAAGGCAATGTCACCGTGAAGATTGACGGAATTGCCGCCAGTGCCGCATCGGTTATTGCAATGGCGGGAAATAAGGTGCTGATGTCACCTGTTTCTATGCTGATGATTCACAATCCGATGACAGTGGCTATGGGAGATACAGCAGAAATGCAGAAAGCAATCGAAATGCTGTCCGAGGTTAAGGAAAGCATTATGAACGCTTACGAAATTAAAACAGGAATGAGCCGTGCAAAGCTCTCCCACCTTATGGACGCTGAAACATGGATGAACGCAAATAAGGCGGTGGAACTCGGCTTTGCGGACGATATTCTTTATCGCACCGAACCCGCTCTTGAACAGCCTGCAAACTCGCTGATGTACAGCGAAACACAGGTAGTTAATTCTCTTATGGGCAGAATTGCGGAAAAATGCCGTATTCAACCCAAACAAACCAATACAACCAAAGCCGATGACCTTTTATCTAGGCTTGACTTACTAAATAACTGGAGGTAATGCAAATGACTATTTTTGAACTGCGTGAAAACCGCAACAAGGCTTGGGACGCTGCAAAGGCTTTTGTGGAAACCAAGCGTGACAAGGACGGACTTCTCTCCGATGAGGACGCTAAGACCTATGCTGAAATGGAGAAGAAGGTTTGTAACTATACCGCTGAAATCGAGCGAATGGAGCAGATGAACGCAATGGACGCACGGCTTGCAAAGCCTACTTCCACTCCCATTACCGAAAAGCCTATGAGCGGAAACGATGATGTAAAGCCTAAAACCGGACGTGCATCTGACACATATCGTGCGGATATGTTAAAGGCACTCCGCTCCAACTTCCGCAATGTTTCCAACGTTCTTCAGGAGGGTGTTGACTCTGACGGTGGATATCTTGTTCCCGAGGAATATGACTCCAGACTTATCCAGTCGCTCACTGAGGAGAACATTCTCCGAAAGTTGGGTACTACTATCACCACCAGCGGAGAACGCAAGATTAACATTGCTGCAAGCACTCCCGCCGCTGCGTGGATTGACGAAGGCGAGGCTCTTACTTTCGGAGATGCAACATTTTCTCAGATTAACCTTGACGCACACAAACTCCACGTTGCTGTTAAGGTAACTGAGGAACTGCTCTATGATAACGCTTTCGGGCTTGAAAACTACATCATTACACAGTTTGCAAAGGCTCTGGCAAATGCAGAGGAGGACGCTTTCTTTAACGGTGACGGTGAGGGCAAGCCTTTAGGTATATTCGCTGACAAGGGCGGCGGAGAAATCGGAGTAACGGCGGCATCTGCAACTGCAATCACCGCAGATGAAATCATAAATCTTGTGTATTCGCTGAAACGCCCCTACCGCAAGAATGCCAAGTTTATTATGAACGATAACACTGTGGCTGTTCTCCGCAAGCTGAAAGACGGAAACGGAGCATACCTCTGGCAGCCTTCTATGCAGGCGGGCGAGGCAGACAGACTGTTCGGCTATCCCGTGCTGACATCTCCATATGTTCCCACTATTGCCGCAGGAAAGCCTGTAATTGCTTTCGGTGATTTCAGCTACTACAACATCGGTGACCGTGGAACTCGTTCCTTTGCGGAACTTAAGGAGTTGTTCGCCGGCAACGGAATGATTGGCTTTGTGGCAAAGGAGCGTGTTGACGGAAAGCTTATTCTTCCCGAGGCAGTGAAAATTCTCAAGATGAAAGCCGGAACTTCCTCCGGCTCTTAATGGGTGATTAAATGGAAGAACTTCTTCAAAAGGTAAAAGCGAACCTCATACTTGAACATACGGCGGACGATGAGCTGATTAAAAGCTACATTGCCGCCGCTGTTTGTTACGCTGAAAGCTATCAGCACCTCGAAAAGGAGTACTACTCCGCAAACGAAATGCCGCCTACCACGGAGCAGGCGGTCATTATGCTTGCAAGTCATTTCTACGAAAGCCGTGACGGTTCTACGGGCGGCTTTTTCGGGGATAATGTTCAAGCCGGAAAGCAGGTGTGGGACACAGTAAATCTGCTTTTACGGCTCGATAGGCGGTGGAAGGTATGAGTTTTGGCAAGATGAACACTTTTATTGAGATTGTGGAAAAGACAAATACACCCGATGACGAGGGATTTTCCGCTGTTTCGGATAAAGTAATCGCAAAGGTTCGGGCCTACCGGGAAGGTCGGCACGGCAGCGAAAAATGGGCAAATCGGGCAGTCTTTTCGGAGGCTACCGATTTGTTTCGTTTTCGTTCAATTCCCGATGTGGAAATAACAACGGATATGCGGATATTATGCGGAAAATCCGTGTTTGAGATAACCTCGGTTGAAGATGTTCGCGGCAGAGGTATGTATATCGAGGTTCTGGCGAAGGAGGTAAAGTCAAGTGGCTAAAGCAGACATCAAAATGCCCGATGAGTTTCTTTCAAAGCTGTCAAGGCTCGGTTCACAGACGGACAGCATAGCCGAAAAGGTTCTGCAAGCGGGTGGCGAAATTGCCCTTGAAAAGGTAAAAAGCAACCTTGCCGATGTTATCGGAACAGGCACGAAAACAGAATCCCGTTCCACGGGCGAGCTTGTGCGGTCTATCGGCTTATCTCCTGTAAAGGTGGATAAAAACGGCAACCACGATATTAAAGTCGGTTTTTCCGAACCTCGTTCTGACGGCAACAGCAACGCTAAAATTGCAAATATCCTTGAATACGGCACAAGTACACAGTCCGCTAAACCCTTTATGAAACCCGCAAAATCTGCGGTAAAGAAACGGTGTATTGACGCTATGAAATCTGCATTTGAAAGCGAGGTCGGGAAGATATGAGTCTGCTTTCAGACTTGAATGTCATTGCAAAAAAGCTGAAAATTCCGGCTGAAACCGCTGTATTTTCGGGAACTCCACCCGATGAATACCTGGTATTCACTCCGCTGTTTGACAGCTTTGAACTTCACGCAGACAACACACCCGGTATTGATGTGCAGGAGGTCAGAGTTTCGCTTTTCAGCAAAGGCAATTATCTCAAAACAAAATCCAGACTTATCCGTGCATTGCTTGGTGCGGATATTACTATAACCGCCCGAAAATACATCGGACACGAGGATAACACCGGGTATCATCACTATGCTATTGATACAGCGAAAGAATATGAAATGGAGGAGATATAAATGGCAACAATCGGATTGGATATGCTCTACTACGCTCCGATAACGGAAGATGAAAACGGCATTGAAACCTACGGCACACCCGCAAGGCTGGCTAAAGCTATGACTGCGGATTTGTCAATTGAGCTTGCCGAGGCTACACTGTATGCCGATGACGGAGCGTCTGAAATCGTGAAGGAATTCAAGAGCGGAACGCTTTCCCTCGGCATTGACGATATCGGCAATACGACCGCATCAATTCTGACAGGAGCGACAATCGACAGCAATAACGTGGTTATTTCCGCAAGCGAGGACGGAGGAAAGCCTGTTGCAATCGGGTTCAGAGCGAAGAAATCCAACGGCAAGTACCGCTATTTCTGGCTTTACAGAGTAAAGTTCGGTATTCCGTCAACCTCTCTTGCAACCAAAGGCGACGGTATTACCTTCTCAACTCCCACAATTGAGGGAACGGTCCTTCGCAGAAACAAACCCGACGATAACAACAAGCACCCTTGGAAAGCAGAGGTCACAGAGGGTGAAAAGGAAGTTCCGGCAAGCGTTATTTCCGACTGGTACAAGGGTGTGTATGAGCCGACCTACCAAAACGAAACACTGCCCGAAACAAATGAAGTCGTAGATGAAACGGAGGGTTAATGATTATGGAAAACGAACGCAGTTCAACAATTAACATCGGCGGCACAGACTACGAAATGGTTCTTACCACCAAAGCAACCAAGGCAATTTCAGCCCGATACGGCGGTCTTGAGAACCTGGGCGACAAGCTGATGAAATCCGAGAATTTCGAGATGGCTCTTGATGAAATCGTGTGGCTGATTACACTGCTGTGCAATCAGGGAATACAGATTTCCAACCTCAGAACCGGTGATAATAAACCGCTTTTGACAGAGGAAACCGTGGAACTCTTAACTTCTCCCGGTGAGCTTGCGGAATACAAGAACGCAATCACCGAGGCTATGATGAAAGGCACTAAACGATTGATTGTAAGTGAGGATAACTCAAAAAACGCAGTAACAGCCGAGTAAACGATGATGAATTGTTTGCCCGGCTGCTTTATTACGGCCTTGCTCTGTTTCATCTTTCATACGAGGAGTTCTGGCTTATGCCGTTCGGTGAGATTATGGATTTGTGGGAATGCCACAGGCAGTATATCGGAGCGGCTAAGCCGAAAAGGGAGAGGTTTATTGATGAGGTAGTTCCGGCGGGGATATGAGGAGGTGACACAGAATGTCCGACAATTTTGGCTTGAAGATAGGTCTTGAGGGCGAAAAGGAATTCAAGAAATCCTTGGCGGAAATCAACAATTCCTTCAAGGTTTTAGGCTCAGAGATGAAACTGGTGGATTCCGAGTTCGACAGAAACGATAAATCCGTACAGGCGCTCTCCGCGAGAAACCAAGTGCTGAACAAGGAAATCGACGTGCAAAAACAGAAAATCGAAACCCTCCGCTCCGCTCTCGAAAATGCCGCCGAGTCTTTTGGGGAAAATGACCGCCGAACTCAAAGCTGGCAGATACAGTTAAACAATGCCCAAGCAGCATTGAATGGTATGAACCGTGAACTTGAGCAGAACAACTCCGCCATCGCAGATGCCGAAAACAGCTTTGACAAAGCCGAGGACGGTGTGAAGGATTTTGCCGATGAGGTGGATAATGCGGGTGAAGTCAGCGAGGATACCAAGGGCAAACTTTCCAAACTGGGTGATGTGGCGAAGAATATAGGCGCAGCCCTCGGTGCGGCTGCCGCTGCTGTCGGCACTGCCTGTGTTGCCGCAGGTAAAAAGCTGTGGGATATGGCTAACGATGTGGGTTCTGCCGGCGACCAAATCGACAAAATGTCGCAGAAAATCGGTATCAGTGCAGAAAGCTATCAGAAGTGGGGATATGTGTTTGAACGCTGTGGCTCAGATGTAAACAATCTGCAAGCCGGAATGAAAACCCTTTCAACGGTTATTACCGATGCGGCAAACGGCTCGGACTCAGCCGTAGAAAAGCTGTCTGCCGTGGGTCTTTCTATTGAGGATTTGAACGGCTTATCTCAAGATGAACAGCTGGATAAAGTCATTATTGCCCTGCAAGGTATGGGCAGTGGTGCGGCTCGTACTGCTGCTGCCACCGACCTGTTGGGAAAATCCGCAACGGATATGGCGGCGGTGCTGAATATATCTGTCGATGATGTGGCGGCATTAAAGCAAGAGGCGGAAGATTACGGAATGGTAATGAGCAACGAGGCGGTTGCCGCATCTGCTGCCTTTGAGGACAGTCTTACCCGGCTTTCTCACACAGCAAGCGGAGTTAAAAACAGTATGATAGGCGAACTGCTGCCGGGAATTACAATGATTACCGACGGACTTGCTGACCTTATTGCAGGAAACGAAAACGCCTCCGACGAACTGAAAAGCGGTGTGTCTGATGTTATCGGGACAATAAGTTCTCTGCTCCCTCAAGTGACGGATTTGGTTACATCGGTAGCGGGAGCGGTTCTTGAAAGTGCTCCGGATATTATAAAGGCTTTGGCTGACGGTTTGCTGTCAGCCGTTTCACAGCTTACCCCGACCATATCAAGGATAGTTACGCAGATTGTTTCCGCTCTTTTGGAACTTCTTCCGCAGATAGTTTCGGCGGGCGCAGAGATAATTGTATCTTTGACAAAGGGCATAGCGGACAGCGTACCGCAGCTCATTCCCCAGATTGTGTCTGTTGTGGTTGAGATTGTGAAAACATTAATCGACAATCTTCCCCTTATTCTTGATGCGGCATTGCAGCTTATAACCGGCTTGGCACAGGGTATTCTTGACGCTATTCCGGTTCTGATTGAGGCTTTGCCCGCAATAATAACAGGGATTGTGGAGTTTTTGCTTGGGGCAATACCACAGATAATCGAGGCGGGGGTTCAGCTTTTGACATCTATTGTGGCTGCTTTACCGGATATAATTGCGGCAATCGTGGAGGTTATTCCGCAGATTATTGACGGAATAATTACAGCGGTTATTTCTGCTATTCCGCAAATCATAGATGCTGGAATAAAGCTGTTAATTGCGCTTGTACAGGCTTTGCCCGAAATCATCACAACCATAGTTGCGGCGATACCGCAGATTATTTCAAGTGTGATTGACGCAATAATCGGAGCAATTCCGCAGCTTATTGCGGCGGGTGTTACGCTTTTTATTGCGCTGATTGAGAACTTGCCTACGATTATTACCGAAATCATAAAGGCAGTGCCGCAGATAATAACCGGCATTATTGACGCATTCGGCAGCTATTTCGGGAAAATGGCAGAAGTCGGCGGCAATCTGCTGAAAGGTTTATGGCAAGGCATATCCGATGCCGGAGCGTGGCTGTGGGACCAGATAAGCGGTTTCTTTGGCGGCATTGTTGACGGTATCAAGGACTTCTTCGGAATACATTCTCCGTCAAAGCTGTTCGCCAACCTCGGTGGTTTTATGGCAGAGGGTCTTGGCGAGGGCTTTGGTGATGAGATGAAAGCCGTATCGAAGGATATGCAGAATGCAATCCCCTCAGACTTTGATTTGGATATGAATAGCAATATTACAGGCTTTGATGGACTTGGACAGAACGGAGCAATCGATGTTACAATTCCCCTCACCATTGACGGAATTACGCTTACAAAGGTTATTTCAAGAATACAGTGGAGCCAGAATAAGGTTACTGTTCGCAATATGGGAGTAGGATAATGACGAAGATATGTATTGTCAGCGGTGAAAGCCTTATATGCGAATTTACAAAGGTCATATCCTCTCGGCTTGCAGATAGTTTGAGCGGAGAGTGTACATTTGAGTTTACGGTAACCTCTGCGATGGCGGCACAAATACGTTCGGAGTATGAGGTGCGCTTGATTGGTGACAGGCTTGATTACAGGTTCAATATAGCCAGAATTGAAAAATCAATATCGGACGGAATTACAATCTGCACAGTCACCTGTGAGCATAAATCCTACGAGCTAAACAATGAAGTCTACGAGATTACCGAGTTTGAGTTCAGCGGCAGCGCATATGACGGACTTGCTTTGCTGCTGAAAGGCACGTCTTTCTCGGCAGGCGTCTGCGATGTTACAGTTCCTGTTGAAATGAAAATCAATCAGAAATGTACCCGACGTGCTGCCCTAATGCAGCTTGTGGCACTGTGTTCGGGCGAGGTTGAATACGATGCCGACAAAATCAATATACGTTCGCACAGGGGCAGCAACGACGTCCGTATGGTTATGGGCGAAAAGTGTGTATCAAATCTCACAATGTCAGCGGATTTACGGGCGGCAACACAAACCTACGGTCTTACTCTGTACAAAAAACTGGATTTCAGCGTTGGTGATAATATCCGAATTGTATTCCGTCCGTTTAATCTTGATATAGAAACGAGGATAATATCGGCAGAATACAACCCGTTCAACTGCCGTGAAATTTCAATCGAGGTCGGCAGCTATTATCCGAGCATTTCCGACAGTCTGTACAAGATTGACAGAATTGCGGAAGATGTGGAAAAGAAAATCAATGACCTTGAGGACTCAACCGCAATGATGAAGGTGGCTACAAACGGCTCGGATATTTCGATTGACGGACTGCAAAGCGACATTATCAGCATACCGTACACTGCGCTTGCGTCAACCTATGCGGCTTTCTGCATTACGGTAAAATTCACGGTAACGACAGCGGGAACTGTCGTTTTTGTTTTGCAGAAAGATAATGCTGAAATAATGCGTTATCCGCAATATTACGATGTGGGCGAATATGCGAAAACATACAGCTATCCGTTTGCGTCATTGAAAGGTCTGAACACCATTCAATTCTCGGTTCTTACAACAGACGGGGCAATCGGAGTGCTGCCAAAACAGCAGTCCTGGGGTTATGTTCTGGGCGCATATCTGGCTGGTGATGAGCCTTGGGACGGCAGAATTAAAATCTCGGAGGAAATCCCGAATATTACGGTGGCTGCCGATAATATTGCGGTTTCGGAGTATACCGACAGCATTAACCTTGCGTTAATCAGCCGCATTGAGCTGCTGTTTTCAGACGCTGTATCGGAAGTATCTGCGGCAGAAATTTCGACAATTTCTGCTGATAGTTGGAATGCCGAATTTATACTTCCGCACGAGGTTCACTACGCATATTACATTGACGGCACACATCTTGGCGTGAAGTTCTTAAACCCTGTTCGTGCGTCAAGCGTTGTTATGTCGGATTTTTCGGCTATGGGCGGTGTTTCGGGTGATTTACGGGAGGTTGTTATCGTTGGAATTACATCTGAAAACGACACGGTAATCATTGAAACATCGGGATTTGAAGAATATGACACGGATTTCCTTGTTGGTTATGTTCAGGGCAGTTTGATTTCCGACCTTGACGGCACAATGATTTCATCTTTCTCACTGCCATTTTCAAAGGAGGACAGCAATGAAAGCTAAGATTAGAAAAACATCAATAGCGGTGGGGGACATCGTTGTTTCCGGCTCTGCACGGCAGAACCAAAATAGAACTTTTCGATGCCGAAAGCGGTGACAAGGTTCACGAACAGACAGATGACAATATGGTGACTTCTGCTTTACAGCACTTACTTGACCTGCCGGCAGAACTAACGGTTTTGGACAATGTATCGAGCAGAAACTGTCTGCCCGCTTTGTCAATGCCGTTTCTGTCAAAGGCTCTGTCGGGAATATGGGTATTCTCACACCAGCTTGAAGAAAGTGCCGAAAATATCTCACCCTCGGTGACGGATATCAAGAATTTGGCGGGCTATGCGGGAGGCGAATATTCGGGAGCAAACTCAAAGCGCGGCTCGCTTAATCTGAACGAAAGCGGCGAGATTGAAAACGGATACAGATATGTCTGGGATTTTGCAACGGATAAGGCAAACGGAGTTGTAAACTGCGTTTCGCTCGTTCCGAGGGTTATAGGAAATCTCGGTGACACAAACGAAAACAATATGTGCGGTCTTACTTTTTCGATGTGCGACCTGCTGAATTACAACAGTTCTGACTACCAATCCGGCGTTACAAAGATTTCGTTTCAGATTGGTCATTACAGTTCTGGCGGTGGACTTCTTGTGTCAGTGGTGGGAAATCTTCTGCCGATTTACGCAGAGCGAACGGACAAGCAGATTTATATTTATGCTGTAAGCTCCAAGCAAGGTGACATCTATAAATTTCCCATTCCGAACAGTATGGCTTTGCAAATTACGGACGCTCCCGGGTCGCTTGATTTGCGGCAGAAATACTCGGTGCTTTGGAAGAATACCGAGAGCTTTACAAGCTGCAATGCCGAATACTATGACGGCTGTATTTATTTGTGGAGCTGCAGCAGCAAAACGGAATCCGTTCTGATAAAAGTATCTCCGGACGGAACGGTACAGGAAACAGCTACCATCACCTTTGATACGGAACTGCGCACAGACTCGTCTAGCAGACTGTATGACCCCGAAACGGGAATGTGGTATGCTCAGCCGTATTCTTCATCGTCTAACTCAATCAAGGTGTTTGACAGCAGCGGAGTTTGCGTCCAGACCTACTCTGTCAGCTGCAGTTTCTGTGCGGCTTTGATGCGAGTGCCGGGCAGAAAATATATCCCCGTCAACCGTTCTGTTTCTTACAGCAGCCTTGTGAACACAACCTATCTGCTGCTTGACGAGAACGGCAAATTTCTTTCAACCGTAAGAGGCAGTAGCGCAACGGGCGATACCTATGTAATAAAGCAGCTGCACGGACTTGGCGAGAATTACCCGTATATTTTGCAAAGCTGGTCGTATGCCAACAGCTACACATCTACCAATGCGCATAGTGTTGGCATTTCGCTTAACAGGTCGCTCCCGTTGCTTTGTACGATTAACAACCTGTCATCGGAGGTTATCAAAACAAATGCGCAGACGATGAAAATTACCTATGAAATAACACAGGGCTAATCTGTGTGAAAAATTATGAAACGGAGGAATGATTATGAGAGAATTCTGGAACACAATTCAGCTTATTTTTACTGCGATAGGCGGTTGGCTTGGGTGGTTTTTAGGAGGTTGTGACGGTTTGCTTTACGCTTTGATTGCCTTTGTGGTCATTGACTACATAACCGGGGTAATGTGCGCAATTGCGGACAAGAAACTGTCAAGCGCAGTCGGGTTTAAGGGTATTTGCAAAAAGGTGCTGATATTTATCCTTGTCGGAGGCGGACATATTCTTGACGCTTTTGTCATTGGGTTTGGTTCGGTATTGAGAACCGCAATTATCTTTTTCTATCTCTCCAACGAGGGTGTTTCCCTTGTGGAGAACTGCGCTCATCTCGGCTTGCCCGTACCGCAAAAACTGAAAGATGTGCTTGAACAGCTGCATAACAGAGCAGAAAAGGAGGACGACAATGAATCTGCATAAACTTATTCTTACCAAAAATGCCTGCTATAAAGCGGGACAGAAAATCACCGTCAAGGGAATAATGGTTCACTCCACCGGAGCGAACAACCCATACCTCAAGCGGTATGTAGGCCCCGATGACGGATTGCTTGGAGTAAACAAGTATGGCAACCACTGGAACCAGCCCACTCCCGATGGCAGACAAATATGCGTTCACGCATTTATCGGCAAACTGGCTGACGGAACGATTGCTACCTATCAGACCTTGCCGTGGAATTACAGAGGTTGGCATGCCGGTGGTGCGGCAAACAACACCCACATTGGCTTTGAAATCTGTGAGGACGGACTTACTGACAGCGTTTATTTCGGCAAGGTTTACAAGGAGGCTGTGGAGCTTTGCGTGTATCTCTGCAAGATGTACAATCTCACCGAGAAGGATATAATCTGCCACAAGGAAGGCTGTGCTAAAGGGATTGCGTCCAACCACGGAGATGTAATGCACTGGTTCCCGAAATTCGGCAAGAGTATGGATACCTTCCGAGCCGATGTAAAGAAACAGCTTGCTGCCGATAAGCCGAAGAAGTACTATCGTATTCAGCTTGGCGCATTTTCATCAAAGGAGAATGCGGAGAACTATCTCAAGAAAGTTAAAGCCGCAGGCTTTGACAACGCTTTTATAAAGTACGGCGAATAACCGATTACTGCCCACCGGGGATTTTTCCTCGGTGGGATTTTTTGTTTTGGTTCGGTTTTGGCATTTTGCTGTCCATTTAAAGGTGAATAATTATGAATGGAGTAATTGCAATGACCAGTGAACAGAAAAAGCATGTAACCGATTTGCGCCAAAGCGGATATGGTTTCTCGGTTATCGCAGAAAATCTCGGTATTTCACGAGATACAATAAAATCATTTTGCAGGAGGAACAAGATTATACCACAGGAAACGCTCGCAAAGACTACCGATGAAGAAACCTGTTTTTGCCGTGAATGTGGGAAGAAACTTATTCGGATTGCCGGTCATCGCAGAGCCTTTTTCTGCTCTGCCGAATGCCGAGTAAAGTGGTGGAACAGTCACCCGGAAAAAGTAAACAAGAAAGCCGTTTATGGCTTTACTTGTGCTCATTGCGGAAATACTTTCTCTGCGTATGGGAATGCACACAGAAAGTATTGCAGCCACGCTTGTTATATTGCAGACCGTTTTAAAGGTGGTGATAGCAGTGACTGAAAAGGAATTTGAAACCGAAAAAAAATATCAGACGGTAATGGCTATATTCCGCTCTATGCTGAAAAACGGCTTGATAACGCAGCAGGAGTATGCAGAAATTGATACAAAAATGCTCAAAAAGTACCGGCCATTATTGGGTAGTATATTTTCACAGAACGCCTTGATAAATACTTGATTTAGAGTTATATATAGTACCTGAAAGGAGTTGATAACAGTGCGTAATGTAAGCAAAATTGAGCCGATTATACCGAGTATGCCAACTCGCAAAAAGGTCGCTGCATATGCAAGAGTTTCAATGGAAACAGAACGCTTGCAGCATTCCATTTCGGCGCAGATAAGCTATTACAGTAACTTAATTCAAAACAACCCTGAATGGGAATACGCAGGCGTTTATGCTGATGACGGTATCAGTGGTACAAAGATAAGACGGCGGTCTGAGTTCAACAGAATGATTGCTGACTGCGAATCGGGAAAAATCGACATTATCCTCACAAAGTCAATTTCCCGATTTGCACGAAACACGGTTGACCTACTTAACACCGTCAGACATCTCAAAGAAATCGGAGTCGAAGTCCGCTTTGAAAAGGAAAACATCAATTCGCTTTCCGGTGATGGCGAAGTAATGCTCACTCTTCTCGCCTCTTTCGCACAGGAAGAAGTACGCAGCATTTCGGAAAATGTAAAATGGGGTACGAGAAAACGCTTTGAACAAGGCATTCCAAATGGTCGGTTTATGATTTACGGATACCGTTGGGAAGGCGACCGTTTGGTTGTTTACGAGGAAGAGGCGAAGATTGTACGCTTAATTTACGATAACTTTCTGAACGGTTTATCGGCTGAAACAACCGAAAAGCAGCTTGAAGAAATGGGTGTAAAGTCTTACAAAGGGCAGCATTTTGGAAACACATCGATACGGAACATTCTTACCAATGTTACATATACAGGCAATATGCTGTTTCAAAAGGAATATGTGGTTGACCCAATTTCACAGAAAAGCAAGAAGAACCGAGGTGAACTTCCGCAATATTGGGTGGAAGATACTCACGAGGCTATTATACCAATGGAAACATTCCAGGCAGTGCAGAATGAAATTGCACGGCGCAGAGCCTTGGGTGCAAGGGCAAATTGGAGCATAAACACCACCTGTTTAACCAGCAAAATCAAATGCGAACTTTGCGGGAAAAGCTTTCAGCGTTCCAACCGAAAAGGAAGGTTGGATAAAAACGCATCATACACCATATGGGTTTGCGCAACACGCAAAAGCGGTAAACAATGCCAAAACAAAGATATTCCTGAAGTAATCTTGAAAAGAGAGTGTTGTTCGGTTCTTGGCATTGAAGAATTCAATGACGAAGTATTCGCAGAGCAGATTGACCACATCGATTCGTTTCCTCCAAATCGTTTGGTATTTTATTTCGTTGACGGTCGGGTGGTCGAGCGTTTTTGGCAATCTAATCTGAAAAAGGAATGGTGGACACCTGAACGCAGAGAGACTTGTAGCCGGTCTCGTATGGGTGTTAACCGCAGTAAAAAGTATCACAACCCATTTACGGGTTATTTCAAATGTGCTTGCTGCGGAGCAAATTTCCGCAGACAAACCACCAAGTATGTTGATGGAACAACCCGTGAGTATTGGCGCTGTCCTAATTCGGCAAAATGCGGAAACACTTCAAGACCGGATGAACCCGTGGCAAAGCAGTTGATTGCTGAGGCAATAGGCATAGAAGAGTTTGATGAATCCTTTTTCAAAGAAAAAGTGGATTTCATAATGCTTGCAGGCGGGTGTGAAATGGACATTCACCTAAAGGACGGGGCGCAAGTTATTAAGGTGTGGGAGCCCCACAAGAAGAAATGTTACCCGTGGACAGAAGAACGTCACGAAAAGATGAAACAGACCTGCAAGGATTTGTGGACTGACGAACGTAGAAAAGCTATGAGCGATAGAATAAAACAGATAAGGAGTGAAAAACATTGGGGGCGAAAGTAGTAAAAACCATACCGGCTACGATGACACGGTTTTCCCCGTCACCCATAGCCGAACAGAGGAAACGCAGAGTTGCAGGTTATGCTCGTGTATCAACAGACCACGATGACCAATTTACAAGCTATGAAGCTCAAATCGACTATTACACCAATTATATCAAAGGTCGAGATGATTGGGAGTTTGTAGAAGTCTACACAGACGAAGGCATTTCAGGGACAAGCACAAAGCGGCGTGAAGGGTTCAAGCGAATGGTTGATGACGCTCTCGCCGGGAAGATTGACCTTATCGTTACAAAATCGGTCAGCCGTTTTGCACGAAACACTGTTGATAGCCTTACCACAATCCGTGAACTGAAAGAACACAATGTTGAGTGCTATTTTGAAAAAGAGAACATATGGACTTTTGACGGCAAAGGAGAGTTACTGCTTACGATAATGTCGAGCCTTGCCCAGGAAGAAAGCCGCTCGATTTCAGAGAACTGCACCTGGGGTCAAAGGAAGAGATTTGCTGACGGTAAAGTAACCGTTCCGTTTCAGCGTTTTCTCGGGTATGACAGAGGTCCTGACGGAAACCTTGTTGTAAACCAAGAACAAGCAAAAACGGTGAGGTTAATTTACAGTATGTTCCTGAAAGGCTCAACACCTTATGGAATTGCCGCATACCTTACACAAGCGGGCATTCCATCACCGAGCGGGAAACCTAAATGGAGTGCCGGTGCGGTAAGAAGTATCCTTTCCAACGAAAAGTACAAAGGTGACGCACTACTTCAAAAGTCATTCACTGTGGACTATCTCACAAAGAAGAAAAAAGTCAATGAAGGTGAAATTCCACAATATTATGTTGAAAGCAATCATGAGGCAATCATAGAACCCACGGTTTTTGATATGGTGCAGCGAGAACTCGCCAAGCGTGGTAAAGGCAGAAACAGGCACAGCGGTGTTCACATTTTCTCCGGCAAGATAAAGTGTGGAGAATGTGGTAGTTGGTATGGCTCGAAGGTATGGCACTCAAATGATAAGTACCGAAGAGTTATCTGGCAATGCAACCACAAGTTTGATGGGGAATGTCAATGCAAGACACCTCACCTTTTGGTATATAATAAATACGGATAGAATGCTATCAACATTTATAAACGATGTAAAGTGAGGTAAATATGGAGATTTATTATGTTAAACTAACTCCTGCAAAACCCAATGCCCTTGTAGATTTTTCGACTACAGAAGCTAAAAAATGTATAACTGAAGCTATATCTGCTACAAACAAAAGTAGCACCTACACAAAAACAGAAAAATCGGTTAGCATAATACAAATATGCAAAAGTTCCATCTTATTACGATTGATTTCGAAATCTGTGTTAACAACCCCTTCAAAATCTTTATCAGGGTTTAGCCGAGCACTGTTGGATAAGGATAACGAGCGTAAAGAAAATGGTCTTACTGAGTTATTTACACCGGCTATTTATAATCGTAGTCTTTTCTCCTCTGAACTGCTCAGACCAAATTCTGACCTTCTTGCTGATGAACCAATATCTGATTCTTCTGCGCTGAAATTCATGGTGGATCTGATCTTTGCTCCACCATCAGAATGTCAGCAGGAAACTCTATCCGAAATCAAAGCAATTTTAAAAAAGTACTTTGTTCAAAATTGAAAGGGGTTATCAATTATGATATTAAATCCAAATACTGGTCTTTACGAAGCAACTTACAATGTTGCAGCATACGATAAATCCTTTGTCCCTACGACCTTCTCATTGCAGCTCCAGAATGCTGTGGCGAAATTTAACAGTGTGCCAAGAGGCAAGAAAAAGAAAAAGCATATACAGATAAAAAATATCACAAATTCTTATATAACCATTTTTTATCAGTCAACCATCAACCAGAAATCTGAAAACGAATTCCGCTCTGTACAGTATTTCTCAAAAGTTTTAGCAAAAGACGCCACTATTTCAATTTATTGTAAAAATGGAAAAGACTTGCTATACAAATGTTGAAATAGCATAATCTTTTATGCACCCCAGAAGTGGATTAACTCCGCTCCTGGGGTTTCTATTAAAATAAAAAATGCCGGGGGTGAACCCGACTTCCTGTTATGCACCCATTTTCGATTTTTGCACCCATTCACTATGCTGCAAGGGATAAGTTTCTAAATTGTATTAAACTCTGACTGATTATTTCGGTTGCCATACCGAAAATGATACAATGTAACGAAATCCATAAACATTTTAACGATGCATCCACCGGGTGGAAAAAAATGCACCACACTATTAACGATTGGGGATAAATCGTTAATAGTGTGGTTACGAAGTGTTCATCGACTATCTGCTAAGAAGAAAAAATTCCCAATAGCTTTGAGTAATAAACTTCCTATCTGAGAAATGGGAAGACAGTATGGAGTTTGTTTACTACCTCAATGATACGAAGGACTATGGTGTCAGTATTCTCAATTCCGTTGCGCATTATATAAGCAAATACATCGGATGTGACGATTGATGAGTTCGCCAAGCGCGTGGGTATTTCCAAGAGCGCAGCAATTTTCGATAATATGAGTTCCTTTTTAAGGCAGGTACGCGATTCAACTATTCTGCGTGAAAACAAATTTTTCCCGAATAATCCACTTGACAATCCGTAAAAAAAGCCGTATAATTTAATATGGAAGTTTATGTATAAACTCGCGCAGGCTTTCGGAAACCGCGTCTCCTGCGCATTATAAGTATTTGCAAAAGGAGATTTAAATGTTTAGCTTGGGACAATTAACGGCAGGGCAGTTGGCAGGCAGTTCTGCGGTCACGGAAATAATAATCTTTTTGTCGTATATTCTCATTTGCGCGGCCCTTTTTAAACCGCGTTTTTCACGGCACTCGACTGCGCTTGCTTTCGGCGCGGCAGGAATTGTTATAGCTGCGCTGAACGCCGTGATAATGCTGTCGGGGAACGAAACGCTTATGCTTATGCTGACGCTGCTGCCGCTTACGGCGTATTTGCCGTTTTCGGTAATGCTTTATTTCATTTCCGATGGCGGACTTTTTGAAACCGCCGCCGTTTGCTCGGCGGGAACGCTTGTGGTGCTGATTTTGAACGCATTAAACAAAACGGCTTTTGCGGTTTTACAGCACAATAAATCAATAAGCGCGCATAATTATTCGATAATAACGAATTTTGTAATCGCGTTAGTTGGCGCGGTTATCGTGTTTTGCGCGTTTCGGTTTATCGGAAAAGCGTTTCGTTTTTGCGTTATCGAGAACAAGCAGAACCGCCTTATGCTGTCAATCCCGATAATTATGATATTTCTGATGATGTTCTGGTTTTTGAACAGTACGACCAATATTATAATGCTGCTATCCTTATCAGCGATAGCGCTGTCGCTGTTCTTTATTATCGCAAGGCTGCTGAACTCAACGGCGGAGCTTATGCGGGTAAGACGTTCGGAAAAAGACTTGTCCGAATATATCGACGTTCAGCGGCGCGGATATGACAGAGTGGCGCAGAAAATGGAGATTATACGCGAACATCGCCACGATATGCGACACCATCTGACCGTTATCGAGGGGCTTTTAAAGCAGGACGACAGCGATAAGGCTCTGGATTATATTTCACAGCTTAACGATTCGTTCGGGGAGGCTGACGCGGAAAGGTATTGTGTAAATCCCGAAATAAACGCTGTGATGTCGGAATATGCGGCGCGCGCCAAAAATGCGGGCTGCAAAATAACGCAAAAACTCCGCCTGCCCGAAACCCTTCCGTTTGAAGCGAGCGATGTTTGCATAATCCTCGCGAATGTTATCGAAAACGCAATAAACGCATGCAGAGAATTGCCCGAAGAAAAGTGCTACATCAACGTTTCGGCAGAGTACGTAAACGATCGCCGACTGATGCTTTTAGTGGAAAACCCCTGCGAAAAATCGATAGAGTTTGATGAAAGCAATCTGCCTGTTATGGAGAACAATTCAGACGAACACGGTATAGGACTGCGTTCTGTAAAGCGAATTGTCGAGAAATACAACGGCATTATGCGCTGTATGCTTGACAACGGCGAGTTTGTTTTTCAGACGGTTTTGTTTTACGACAACAGTAATCCGAAAAACAAGCCGAAAACACGCACTAAAATCCTCAACAAAATTACAACCTCAATTCTCGGATTGTTTTCGTGTATAATTATTCTGCTGAACGTTATGCCGTCTGTCGCGGAAGCTACGGGGGCGCTTTTGTCGGTCAATATCCGCACGATAAGGAGCTTTAATTTCGGCTGGGGCGATAATTCGTTAAGCACAGATACCCCCGAATTTGACGGAAACGGCGCGGAAGAACTTAACAGCTCGGTGCAAAATTACACAGATGAGGCGAAAGACAAATTCTGGTGGTATTTCAACCGCCGTTATAATGGATATGTCGGCGAGGATATGCAATACACCGTTATCCGCGATGATGAAAAGTATTTTATCGCGAGGTTCAATGTGACGATAAACGCGGGCGGCTCGATGGATTACAGCCGCTGGATAACTTTTGACAAAGCAGCGGGCAAGGTTCTTGAGCTTTCGGATTTGTTTGCGGCTGACGTTGATTATGTGAGCATACTGAGCGCCGAGATACTCGAACAGATGAAGTACATAAACGAGCACGAGGGCGGCGGATTTTTCGTTGAGGGCGACGACGCGTTCACGAAAATCAACGAGGACGTGAACTTTTATATCGACAGCTTTGACAGGCTTGTTGTCGTGTTTGACGAATATGAAGTAGCACCCGGATTTATGGGCAGCCCCGAATTTTATATCCCTAAAGAGCTTCTTGAAACTAATGTGAGGTGAACGGATTGATAGAAATAGCGTTATGCGATGACAACGCAGATGATATTGCCGCCGTGCGCTCACACGCCGAGCACTTTGCCGCAGAGCTTGCGGAACAGTCGATACGGCTTACCGAGTTTAACTCATCGGCAGGGCTGCTTGAGCATATCGAAAACAACGGCGGCTTTGACTTGTATCTTCTGGACGTGATGATGCCCGAAATGTCGGGAATCGAGCTGGCGCAAGCGATACGAAAGCGCGGCGAAAACGCACAGATAGTGTTCCTTACACTTTCTGAGGACTACACTCTGGACGCGTTTTCGGTTTTCGCGGCGGGGTATCTCTTAAAACCGCCGAACAGGGACGAGTTCGACAAGGTGCTGCTCCACGCTGTTGGGACGTTAGCAAGAGAAAAAAGCAGCGCTCTCACGGTGAAAACAAAGGACGGGCTTTTGCGCGTGCCGCTGCACAAAATCGTGATGATTGAGAGCTTTAACCACGTTCGAGAAATAACGCTTACGGACGGCACAAAGCTTAAAACGCCCTCCACGCTGTCGGAGCTGTTCAAACAACTTTGCGAGCATGAAAACTTCTATATGCCGCACCGCGCCTACATAGCAAACCTCGACCACTCTGTCGGGGTGGTGCGGTACGATCTGCTTATGGTGGGCAGCCGCCGCATACCGATACCGAAAAACTCATTTGCCGCCGTGCAGAAGTATGTTCAGAGCTACTTTTTCAAGTAGAAAGAATCATAAAAACGCGCTTGTTGGGACATTGTTATATGTCTTGTCAAGCGTTTTTGTTTTTCTTTGAAGAAAATTCGCTTTCACGCAGAAAAAACGCTGTTTCGCGAAAAATGGATTGAAAAATACAAGAAAGATAAGCTATAATTAAGCAAATAACTTTTGCAAATTTCTGTTTGTGATTTCAATAAATTCGAGGAGGTTTTTGTTATGAAAAAATTCTTGAAAGGGTTTTGCGCGGCGGTTTTGTGCGCCGCAGTGGCGGTTTTGCCGTTTGACGGGGTGAAGCTGTCGGATTTTTTTGAGGTTACGGCGTTTGCGGTGAGCGATGCCCACGGAACTTTCGGCAGTGGTTTGACTTGGGCGTATTCGGCATCTGCAAAAACGCTTACTATTTCCGGCAATGGTGCAATACCCGATTATACTTCCGGTAGTGCAACACCTTGGCACTCATCTCTTCCCAGCACCTCTACCGATAATGTATACAGTATTTCATCTATTATTATTAAGGAAGGTGTTACAGCTATCGGCGATCACGCATTTGATGGGCTTGTTGAATATCGTGACGTGCTAAGCGTATCCTTACCAAGCACTTTAAAGACAATGGGCAAATATAGTTTTGGTGGTTGCAATAATATAAAATCATTAGCTATACCATCCGGAGTAACAGAGATAAAAGATTATGCTTTTTACGACTGCGCGAGGCTGAAAGCGGTTACGCTCCCCTCCACTGTCAAAACTGTCGGCAAATTTATTGGCAGTAATTGTTTTAATCTAGAGACTATAACTTTTGAGGGTGTGCCCGATACAATAAATCAGGACGCATTTAACGGGATTGGTCAAGCTTTGGATAGATTAACTATAAATTTTGCCGGCTGTGAACATCAATGGAACGCATACAACGGAACAGACAATAAATTTAACTATAAAGCAAGAACATATCAAACAATAAATGACAGCGGCGTTCTCACAAAAGTCAATGCAATATCTGCAACTTGCACTACAACCGGCCGCGTTGCGCATTATAAATGCAGTGGGTGCGGCAAGACTTTCAGCGACAGTTCCGGCGATACGGAGAAAAGCAACGTTACAACAGCAAAAAATCCCAACAATCACGCAAATAAAGTAACTATCCCCGCCGTTGCCGCGACTTGCACAGACACAGGTCTTACTGCGGGTCAAAAATGTAATGCGTGCGGCGTGACAATCAAGGCGCAGACCCAAACCAACGCTTTGGGGCACAGCTACGGCGCTTGGACGAAGCTCAGCAATATTCAACATCAGAGAATTTGTTCAAACGACAGCTCTCACAAGGAAACTGCAGATCATAATTGGGGCAGCGGCACGGTCACAACCCAACCGACTTGTACCGCGACAGGCGTGAGAACATATACTTGTACGGATTGTTCGGCAACAAAAACCGAAACTGTTGAAAAAATAGCCCACACTACCACTCACACCGCCGCAAAAGCCGCGACCTGCACGGCGGACGGAAACAAAGAATACTGGTATTGCAGTAAGTGCAAGACGTATTTCAGCAACGAGGCTTGCACTAGTGCATACGAGAATCAGACGGCTACTGTTGATGCCATGCTCGGACACAATTTCACTTACGAAAATCCTGTTTATAGGGACAACCTCGATGACACTCACTCCGTTAAGTGTGAGCGGTGCGAGGTTTACGGCACGACGGCGGGTCATAGTTGGGACAACGGAACACAAAAGACTGATCCTACTTGCACGAACGAGGGCAAAATGCTTCATAACTGCAAATTTTGCAGCGCAACAAAAATCGAGAGCATAGCAAAAATCGACCATACCGAGGAAACCGTGGTGGGCAGCGCTGCGACTTGCACCGAAACAGGGCTTACGGACGGTAAAAAATGTTCCGTTTGCGGCGAAATAACAGTTGCACAGACGGTTATCGGGAAAATTCCTCACACCGAGGAAACGGTTCAAGGCAAAGCCGCGACTTGTACCGAAACAGGGCTTACGGACGGTAAAAAATGTTCCGTTTGCGGCGAAATAACAGTTGCACAGACGGTTATCGGGAAAATTCCTCACACCGAGGAAACGGTTCAAGGCAAAGCCGCGACTTGTACCGAAACAGGGCTTACGGACGGTAAAAAATGTTCCGTTTGCGGCGAAATAACAGTTGCACAGACGGTTATCGGGAAAATTCCTCACACCGAGGAAACGGTTCAAGGCAAAGCCGCGACTTGTACCGAAACAGGGCTTACGGACGGTAAAAAATGTTCCGTTTGCGGCGAAATAACAGTTGCACAGACGGTTATCGGGAAAATTCCTCACACCGAGGAAACGGTTCAAGGCAAAGCCGCGACTTGTACCGAAACAGGGCTTACGGACGGTAAAAAATGTTCCGTTTGCGGCGAAATAACAGTTGCACAGACGATTATCGGGAAAATTTCTCACACCGAGGAAACGGTTCAAGGCAAAGCCGCGACTTGTACCGAAACAGGACTTACGGACGGTAAGAAATGCTCCGTCTGCGGCGAGGTAATCACAGAACGCGCGGAAATCCCTGCAACAGGTCACACAAACGGTACTCCCACGGAAGAAAACCGCATTGAAGCCACTTGCACCGAAAAAGGCTCGTATGATATGGTGGTGCGGTGTACGGTGTGCGGCGCGGTTATTTTGAGCGAGCATTTTATCATAGACTTCGCCAATCACGATTTTGGCAATGACGGAGAAGATGATTTTTGCGCAGTCTGCAAAGCTCCTAACCCCGACAAATACGCGGCAATTATCGAGAACAAGAGCAGCGTTTCTCCGAAATGCGATGATTTGCAGAGCGTTCTTGACGATGATAGCGTGAAGCTCGGCAACGATGAGAGTGCGACTGGTGACACGACAACGGACGGCAAACTCATTCTCGTTAAGCTGCAAATCGAGGACGCAAACAATGCCGTTGACGAGGAGATAAAAGCGGCGCAAAATACGGCGGTAAGCAAAATCACCGATGAGGACTTGAAGCTCGGTATGCACCTTGACATCAGCCTGCTCAAGAGCGTTACAATCGACGGAAATTCGACCGTTACGAAAATCCCCGAACTCGGAAAACCGATTACGATAACGCTTGAAATTCCCGAAAAACTTCGCGGAAACGAGCGTATATTCAGCATAATACGCGTTCATAACGGCGCGGCTGAAAAGCTGAATGACACAGACAGCGACCCGAACACGATAACCTTTGAAACGGATAAATTCTCAAGCTATTCGATAGCCTATTCCGAAAGCAAGACCGATGGCGACTCGGACGACAACGAGGACGACACTTCGGGCAGCGATACAAGCAGTGAACCAACCAACAGCGAGAGCAACACTTCGGGCAGCGATACAAGCAGTGAACCAACCGACAGAGAGGACGACACTTCGGGCAGCGATACAAGCAGTGAACCAACCAACAGCGAGAGCAACACTTCGGGCGATGATACAAGTTCCGATCCGACCGACAGCGAGAGCGACACTTCGGGCAGCGATACAAGCAGTGAACCAACCGACA
>CAMNXF010000029.1 GCA_946567425.1 uncultured Clostridia bacterium
GGTGCGGCAATTTATGGCAGGAGAGTTCTGCCTATCCTTTCCGATCCTACCAGAGTCGATAGCGATGGGGATGGGATTGTAGACAGCTATGATCCGCACCCTTTGAATGCAATTGACACAATTTCAGAGTGCTTGTTCGTTGCTAATGGAAGCCAATTAAGTGATCGGTCGAGTCACGCTCTGGAATTACAAGAAAACGCAGGTGGCAAATTCTACAAGTGTCTTAATTGCTCGTATAAAATCAAGATACTTAGCGAATATGAGCGGTATTTGGTGGACTTTGAAAAAAATAAAATAATTTTTGGATTAGCTCAGCCAATGTCAGAGGAGGAATTTTATTCATTAACAAAAGAGCACCAACCGATATTGACTACGGAATATCGTGTTCCTAACAGCATTTTTAAATCTATAGATATTATTGAATTTTATAACGTTTTTTCAAAATGGGATGACAATACAATCTGTGCAATCAATGATCCTAAAGAATACCCTGAAACATATGGCACGCTGTTGTTTCCGTGCAAAAATGGTGCTTACGAGTACTATGTTCTCCATTTCGACTACTACTCCAAAGAGTTGATAAGTGAAACCATTAGCTTAATCCAATTAGAAATTGAACCAAGGGAGTTCATCTTTGAACAATTTGGGTTAGCTTTAGAGGTTCTTTCTGACCCTGCCGCACCGACTGGTTCCCTATCCCCTTTATTTACTCTTCTTTCATGGTGTTATGGGATTCCCAATTGGGCTGAAAATGGTGAGAATATTTTCTTGTGGGCTATAACCGAACCATATGAAGTTCAAGCTCAATTGTTTTATGAATTACTTAATGCCGTAGAAAAAGATGGTATGGACTTAGTTCCAATATGTACCCATGTAACAAAATACGAGATAAGGGACAGCAAGTATGAAATCAAAAGTTCAAAATTTCTTTATTGTCCATATCTTGAATTTGCCAAAATTCTATCATGAAGTTTGAAACAACAAGCAAATAATGCGGTATAATACTAATCCCCAAACTATGTATAGACATCTTTGCGGCAATCTCGCACCTATTGCCACCTCAAAGCTTATTATTGGAGTACATACAGTACGCCTGAGTCGCTTTTCCTTGCGTTAGGCGCGAGATTGCCGCAAAGATATCTACACTCCGTTTAGGAATTAGTATAAAAGGGGCATAGAAAAACTGACCACGCTTGCGAAGAAGAGCAAGCCTCTCGAATTTGGAAATAGTAACGGGATGTTCTGTAAGTTTACCTTCAAGACAACCGTTGAAAAATAAAGTGTAGGTTTAGAGAGGACATACCAAATAGAGGATTTTCCTAATAAAAAATTAGAGAAAAACCGAAAGTAACTGATTGTCTAGCAAAAACGAACCGATTTAAAAGAGATAAGTTTACAATCTGTTTCTGTATTCTGTTTGTTGATGCCTTAACAGACAATCAAAATCATATAAAAATGGTGGGTTGCAGATTTCAACTCCGTTTCTCACTTTTTTGATTTCTATAGTGTGTCGGTTTCGCTCTGATTACATTTTATCACAAATTTTACTTTGACGAAAATCCCAATGTTTCATATCCCAATTGGTGTATTTTGCAGAAAGGTGGATTATAAAAAATGAAAATAAAGAAAATCGGAATAATTACAACAATTATTGCTGTTGTGATTTTAGTGAGCGGATATTTTACTTTAAGAATGATAAAAGCTAACTACGATAAAGCGAAAACAGGTCCTCAGCATAGTTCAAGATTTTTTAGTTTAATTGAAAAACCTGTTTCCGATTTAAGCGTGGAAAAATCAAAAGAGTTTTTTGAATTAATGGAATTAAAAATTCCAGATACTGAGGATTCCGTTTATATTAAAACAATCGGAATTATACTTTCTCCAACAAAAGAGCACAAGGAAGTGTATGTAGAGTTGGACGGAATTAAAAACCGTGATTCTTTTGTTGATTTTAATACGTCACAGGTACATCCAGCAATATTTTTTTCATCATCGTGGAATAGTCATTATATTGACGGGTCATACCGTTATTATCTTGCGTTTGTAATTTGTCACACGAGCCCCACTGATGAAGATTACTTAAATTCAATTTTTTCTGCCTATGAAAAACTAAAAAGTGCGTCTGACAACAATTAATATGCCACAGTATCGATTTTTCTATGTCAATCCGATAGCCATATCGGAATGTAAATCCTGCGGTAAATGGAAAAATTGAATTTTTAGGAGTTGATTATCATAGTCGGCGTAGCCGTTGCAGCCTGTGGAATCAAGTGGCTGTTTGGCTGTGTGAATGGCAATCGCCGGCGAAATCGATTAGCTCTTGATAATTTCAAATCCGAGGCGAAACACCGCCTCGGATATTTTTTTGTCCAAAAACGGATAACACTTCGGTGCAGGTCTCCTCCCGTAATTCAGATTTTGAACAACATAAATTCTGAATTACAGGAGGAACTGACAATGTCCAAAAAGTACATCATTAAGAACGGCACTGCCGTTGAAGTTTCCGACGAGGTTTACAAAATCCTCAGAAAATGGGATCGGCGCGTCAAGTACGTCGAGCATGACCTCTGCGATATTTTTCACTTGTGTACTGACTTCCCCGATCCGAATGGATAATTGCACCCCGCATGTTCCCGAGGTTTTTGCAAGCGTTTTCAACGGTCTGAACGCACAACTCGGCGCGCATATTATCCGCCATTGCAAGTCCCGAAACGAATAAATCGTAACAATCAAAAATCGCCGAAACATATAATTTTCCGTCTTTTGCCGGAATCTCCGTAATATCCGTGACACATTTTTCGCAAGGCTTTTCGGCTGTAAAATCCCGCTTCAACAAGTCGTCTGACTTTCGCGCTTCACGATCTGCCTTCGTTATTCCGTTGGGCTTTCTGCGCTTCGGGTGATCAGCTCCGATGTGCTCCATTACGCGATATACCGTGCGTTCGCTCGGTATACTTTCGCTCGGATATTTCAGCTTTAATGCTTTGTGCATTCGCTCTCTTCCGTAAGTGTCGTTATACTCGTCTTCCGAAATTATTTCTTTTATCAGCACTGCCAAGCGTTCGTGTTTCCATGGCTTATTCCGATTTTCCATGTAATCGTAGAACGCCTGCCGCGATACATTTAACGCTCTGCAATAAAAGCTGATTTTCCCCTTGGTCGCGCCGTCTTCCGTCTTGATTGCTATCAACTTCAATCGTTCTCTCTTCCCGACTTCCGACGGCTCGCTGCGAAAAAAGCCGACGCTTCCTCCAAAAATTCATTGAGCTCCTTCAACCGTGATATTTCTTTTGCCTGCCTTTTATTTTCGGCTCGCAGTCGTTGAAGTTCCTCCGCGAGCGTTATCGCTTCTTGCGGAGTTCGCTCAACTTTTCCTATGTTCAATTCACCTTTTTTCGCTGCATGAACCCAGCCGCTTAGTGTTCCGTTTGGTATTCCAAGCTCCTCCGCTGCTCTTTTCGTTCCGAGCTCCTTTGCCAATCTCACTGCCTGTGCTTTGAACTCTTTGTCGTAACTTCTTGTTTCTCTCATTTCTGACACCTTCCTTTTCTTTCATTATATTTCTTTGAGTGTTTGGTGTCAAGTTTTATTATACAACATCAGATTCCGCAGTCGAGGAGATTGCGGAATCTGCTTTTAGAAAATTTATTGAGAGGACGGGCAACAATGTCGACTAACGAGAAGAAAGGCGTAACCGTCAAAATTGACGCAGAGCTTCACGCCGAAGTCAAGAAATATATCGAGGAACGTGGAATAACAATGGGGGATTTCGTTACACTGGCACTTCAGGACGAACTTCACCCTAAACTTAATATGCAGGAGGAAAAAACAATGGGCAATATGAGGACACTGGCATTCCAAGTACCGGAGGAACTATTTCAAAAAATCAAAGACTATTTGCAGCGCAACAATATGACGCAGAAGCAGTTTGTGGTCGGTTTGATCGAAAACGAGATTGAACGTGACCTTACACAACGGGCGGCTATGAGCGAAACATCGACCAATGTCGAGGAAACTGCAGAAGAACGCACGGAACAGCAAGAATCAGCCGCTGTGAGCGATTGTGAGAACATTTCCGAGGAAGTCGGGGAACAACCCGAGGAACAGGTAAACGCCGATTTTTCGGACGATTTTGACGACGTTAGCGAGAAAACCGAAAATCCCGATGAGGACGAGGACTTGGACGAAAGCGAAGATCAAGGCGAGTACGAGGATATGGGTATGTCTATGGGGATGTCTATGGGGATGTAAAAAAATACAAGCAACCCCGGACAAAAAATGCTTTGTTCGGGGTTGCTATAATCATACTAAAATAGAATTATGAACATAATTCCAAGTTAAAACAACGTCAGATTGCACAAATGGCAATGTCGTATTTTGGCGAAATCGCAGATTTTATTACCATTCACGCAGGATTTTTACCACTTGCGCAAAGCGCGCCAAAAGGGTATTGAAAAAATGGTAAAAGTCTATTATAATTATTTTATAGGTACAAGCCTTATGTGAAATCCAATAAGCGATAATTTTTACATTTCAGCCGCTTTTTTTGACATTCCGGCGAAAATCTGCTTGAAAATCTGGCGAAAATGTGTTATTTTAAAAGAAAATGACCGTTTATCCCGATTTTACTACCTCTTGTCAGTTTTCTGTTGACATTTTTCGACGGGATTGGTAAAATTAAATTGGTAGGCCGTTAAGGTTTGTTAACGTTGGATAATTGTATATTATATATTGTTTTATTCGCTTTATGATTTTTCGGAGAATGAAAAGCAATTAAGTTTATATGTTAAAAGTTTAGAAACAGGTTTGCTTATGAACACATAGTAATGAAAGAATTTGAAAAGTTTCAAACGGAGATTATGCAAAAAACAGGTTTGCAAAACAACTTGTTATACTCGTGAGTGAAAAGGTTTTTGCGTATGCTGTCGTTCCACGATCAGCGGCAGCGCTCTTTTAAAAAGATATGGTAAATCTTAGAGCCTGTTCAGAATCTCGGCGTGCATTGGACGAACAAGTTCGTCCTGATTTTCGGAAACATTGTTTCACGCAAATTTTACCGAGAACAAGGAAAAATTTCGCAGGCTTGCTGACGCAGCGTTTTGCCGCAAGCATAATGCGGTCAAGAAATTTTGACGCAGTTTTCGGCAAAATTTGTCGAAAAGACGGGTGCGAAGAGATACTGAACAGGCTCTTACAACTTGTGCTGCAGCTTTCGCGTTTGAATTGTCAAAAAACAATATACTTTTCCCACTTTACGCTATAATTTTGGTATTTATAAGATTAACGGTGTGTTTGGATAAATAATTTAGTAATTGATTTCGATCAAATAATTTGTCTTAAGACAACACTGCACAAAGATTGTGCAGTCGGATTTTCTGTCAGATTGTACAAATTTGACGCAGACTGTCGTCTGTCAAGGGGAATTTGTGCGATATGACGGAAAACATAACTATTGGGTGGTATTGCCTAAAGTTTGAAAATGCAAATAAACAACCGCTTTCATTGATATATATTCTGTAACAGATTTCGTAGGATAAGTTGAATTTCGATGGAGGATTTATAATGAATGATTTTAAAATGATGAGTACACGGGAAATGATTGCAAGGATTACTCAAAACGATGGTCGGCTGGTAATCGAAAGGGAGCCCGGGAGCCAAAGCGCCGCGCGATTTCTGTTTGAGGACGGTACCGCGCCAAAGGTGGGAGAAGTTTATTCAGATCTTACAATCGGAGCATTCAATCTCGATCACACAACCTTTGACTTCGTTTTGGATGCGACTGTTCGTATGGCGGAAAAGTACAGAACTATTGAGGTTCGCGCCGACATACTTGACGAGAGCCGCCACGGAGTGGAGTTTGAGACGCCGAAGGCGGAGGTTCACGATGTTTCGAGTTTCAACTATCATAGGGAGGGAAATTTGAAAGCTGTGTTCGGCGGAGAAGCGGCGGACAGGGCGGCAGTCTTGGTATATCTCGACCTTACCGATGAGGCGGGGATAAAAACTCACGCCGTGAAGCTGAAATACGAGGCGGGACTCGAAGTGATTCACGAAGTCGTGCATCCGAAAAAGCAGCCGAGGTGTTTAAGGTTCGGCAATGGTGAAAACCCGCCGCGCCCGTTTGAAAGAGGGGGTCTCCGCGATGATGATTTCGTTTTTCAAAAAGACGCCGACGTTGTGGCGGTAGCGCTGCTTCGTAAGCCCGATAGGCTTCTCGATCTGGATTATCTGTGCGATTTCGGACGTGAGACGCCGTACGGCAAACCGATGCTGGCTATTCCGATTAAGGGAAGCCTTAGACTTTTGCAGGCATCTAAGATAGTTTCCTCGGGAAGCAGAAAACCGTCTGTTTACTGTACCATAGCCGAGGAAGGGAAAAACGGCGTACGCGTTGCGGCCGTGAGCGGCTTCGACTATGATACTCGCACCGGGTGTCAGGTTTCGGGAAACACGCTGAATTACGATCTCACGGAGTATTCGTGGCAGGAGGTATTCCGTGAGCCGAGCAGCCGCACACCGATAAAGTATATCTACACCATTGAATTCAGTCTTTACTATACTCTTAGCAGCGGAACCGAAATACACTTGACGCCCTCATACTCCTCCGGTAGAGTCTTGAACAGCGGCTCAGATGAAAAGCTGCCGTACATAGCTTTGGCTTGGGGCTGTCTCGCGGCGAACTCGGAAATACTGATGGCGGACGGATCGCGGAGGATGATTGCGGACATTTCCGCGGGGGATTACGTTTCCTCGGGCAGTGGAGAAAAGGCGTGCGTTAAAAACGTTTGGAGGGGTACGGACAGCAATTGTTATGTAATTAAGAGCGAGCGCGGGGATTCTGTTACGGCTACGTTCAATCATCCTTTTCCGACAAAGGACGGGTGGAAGTGTCCGCCCGAGATACGAAAGGGAGATACGGTGTTCGGCTGGCTCGACGAAAAGCTCCTTGTTGCCGAAGTCGCGAAGGCAGAAGGGTGCTTCGAGATCGTGAATCTTGAATTTGATCATCCGACGGTGATTGTCGCAAACGGTTTTCAGACGGGAGATTATTCCATCCAAAACGGGAAGTTCCCCGAATAATGCGGCATAAAAATTTGCCGAAAAGACAGTTGCAAGGATATATAACGGACAGACTCTAAGGAGGATAATATGCCCGATGAAATAACGGAACAGGTACATATCACGGACGTTGAAATTTCAAGGCTGAGCGCGGTAAAAGCCGATGATGGAACGTTCGGTCTCGATATCGAGTGGAAAATAAACAGCGGAAGATTTCACGACATTGACGTGAAATACACCGTGAATGTCGCCTTTGGCGGTGAAAAGAAAAGCGCGTACGCGGTCACGGTCGACAAGGAAAATTCTTCGGCGGGCACGGTTCGCAAAATGGCGCTTGACGTGTCGGACAAGGGGAAAACATATACGGTTTCTCTTGTCTGCGAAAAGGACGGAGAGAGCTGCAAGAGCGCGGCGCTCGAGATGCCTGTGTTCGGCTTCGATAACCTGCGCGGCGAGTACCAAGGCGGAACGCTGATTATCAGATGGGATAGCGCGAACGACAGCTGCCCGTTCGTATTCTGCGCGGTACACCGGGAGGGCGGCTTTAAAAAGCTGTTCGACACGGATAAGACGGGCACGGGGTTTCGGGTGTGCGTGACTGACGATGATTCTGCCGAGTTTGAAGCAGACATATACGCGACGGACGGGGACAGGGTGTTTGGCGTCGCGCAGACACTTAGGTTTTTCCCGCGCGGGATAACACTCACGTCCGTTGAGAGAAACGGCAGCGCGCTTGACGCGGAATTTGAGCTTGTATGCTCGCAGGATGAAAGCGAGGCTCTTAGGGCGGCGCTATGTATAGTGAAGAACGGCGTGATTCTTCAAAGCTCGGAGTTCGCGAAACCGTCTTCGGTCACAAAAAAATCGGAGGGCTTGTATGCGTTCAAGGCTGAGGCGGGCGACTTCTTTGCGGATTTTTTGCCGTCCTTTGCGGAAAACGTTAATTTGAGTGCGGTCATTGAGTATCGGGGCGCGGTTACAAAGGCGTTCGGCGAGTCGGCGTGTCTGCCTGCGGCGGCTCCCGCGCTGAGAGTACGGGAATATGTGCGCGGAGGAGCGCTGTTTTCGGTGAGTTACTCGCCGTCGGCGGCTGTGATGGGGTATCTCGGCAGCAATGGGAAGACGTACTGTTCCGAGGAGTTTGAGGTCGGCGAGGAGGACGGACAGACTTTTTCCGTGCGCCCGGTGTTCTGTGTGAACGCAAACAGGTGTATGGGGATTTCCTCGGAGAGCAAGGCGGTTTCGCGGGAATATTACTTGATCGAGCAGGGAGAGGACAAGCAGGCGGTGATAGCGTATCGGCAGCCGTCCGCATTCAAAGCGGGAAACGGCGGGGTGATCGTGCATAAATTTACACGGGAGCTGTTTTGTTCGCATCTTAAAGAAGCTGTTTCCTCGAAGAACGCGGTAATCGTACTCGAACCGAGCGCCGATGACGATTCGTACACGCTGAAAGTCAGCGGAACGGCGCTTTTATCCGTCGAGGATAACAACGCCGAACTCGGCGGATTTTACAGGCTGCTTTTCGGAATAGCTTCCGATAGGAGTGTGAACTCGATAACACCCGAGGGGTTTTACTTGCTTGCGGACGCGATAAGCCGAATGTGCCGCTGCCGCCTTGTCGATGTTGAGACGATCTCGAGAGGCAGGATACTCGAAATGCGGTGCTGCGGCGTGCTGCCCGGAGACGTGCTGAACGTGGAGACTTCGGTTTATACGGAGCAGACGGATCCTCGATATGAGAACGTGTCGGGTTACGCTTTGGCGGGAACCGCCGAATACAAGGTTTCGCTGAATGAGGGAAACAGCGGCGCGGAACTGGTGTTCGATGAGTTTATGAGCAAAATGGCGAACGCATACTGTTCCGTATCCGTGAACGATAATAAGTGCCGCCGTCTTTCGGGAGCTTTCGATCTTGCAGTGAATGTGCGTTTTCCGTACTTGTTTCTGGTTTATCCGATTAACTACTACGCTCCCGATTTGCCCGCATCGGATAAGCTGTACGATAACGTTACGCTGGTTGGCGGAGACAATTATTCTTTACTTCTTGATTCATTGGAGGTTATAATCAAAAACCGCGAGTATCCGCTAAGTTCTGCATACTTCAGCGGCAGAGCCTGTGTTTCCGTGGCGATTACACTTTTTGTCAACGGCGAGGAAGTCAAGGTACCCGTGGGAACATCGGTATATTTGCTGATGGCGGGGCACGGACGGTTCGGCGAAGCGTTTAAATTGTACAGGCTCGACGCGCGGCGGGAATACTGCCCCGTGTTTGTTGACGGAGGCGTTTCGAGCGCTGAGATAACGCTGCTGAGCGGTGACAGGATCGAGTTTTGAATTATCGGGAAAGGGTTAGGGTACTGCAATGATTTACGATTTTTATCCCGCCGGCTTTTCTCCCGATGAAAGATTTATTGAATGGACGCAGACGATTCACCGCAAGGGATACGCGCTTTTATGGGTCGAGAATCCCGAAGCGGAACCCGATCGGCGGCGGTGGACAGGGTGCTGTGAGTGCCCGTGCTGCGTTTCATTGGGTCAATACGGACTGGTGTTGGATCGCCTTGTCTCGTCCGATGCCCGAAAGCTTGTGTTTGGCGGCGTTTTTACGCGGCGCGGATATATATTCGATACCTCGCCGATCACTTTGGAACTCAACACGGGGACTTTTTGTTTTTCCGTGCGCGCACCGAAGGGAACGGACGCGTTTGAGGCGCTTGACGTTGGGCTTCGCTACATTATGCCTGCCGACCCTGAGGTCATACCGAAAAGAAGCGCGGCGTTTTTCTTGAATCGGCTGCTGCATTACAGCGGCAGCGGGAGCTTTGATGTGACGCTTGACCCGAACGCGCTGCGGGACGCGGATAAAACCTTTTTCAAGCTTCCGCGTGAGAGGTTCGAAAGCGAAATCTGTTCGAGGGCGGGGGAGCCTTACATACTTGAGCCGCTCGATGACGCGCGGCTGGTTTTTTCACGGTGTGCGCTCTCGGTCTGCTTCGATAAGACCCAAGAAGGATATGCTGCGGCGCAGCACGACCTGTATTTAAGCTTTGGCGGCAGCTTTAAAATCTCCGAAGGACGAGAACTGCTGCTGGGCTTATACGGCATGGAATATATGAACCGGTGCGGGGAGATAATGTTCTGCCCCGGATGTTCGGGTTTTATCGGCGCAAATACGGCGGACGGCAGCGGGCAGACCACGTCGTGGGCACGGTTTCGCGGAGATTATTTCTCAAGCCCCGAAAGCGCTCCGCTTTACACTCCGAAAAACGGCGTGCTTTCCGCGCTCGAAACTCCCGCGGCGGAATTTCTTGATTTCTCGCCGCCTGTTCCCTTTTTCCCATGGAGAAACTCAAGCGTGTCCGAAAACCTTAACGTGACCGAGGCGGACGACATTATCTGCCGAATGCGTACGGAGATACTCGGCAACGATATCAAGGCGGCTCAGATGCGCGCATCGAGCATCTTGAACGGCTCGGAAACTGTGGCGGTCACTCCCGCGGGGTTGTGCATCGGCGTAAACGGAACCTCGTGGAGTTGGCTTAGGGTGGCACAGACCTCGAATGAGCCACTCCCCAATGTCGGGATAAGCGGTATAACTCCGATGGGAAAGCAAATGCTTCTGCAAAGGGATTGCTTCATTACGCTTACATCTCGCAGGGAGTTCGAGGAGTTCGGCTGCTTCGATTTATCCTTAGATATTGACGGCTGGCGGATCAAAATCTCGGACGAGGACTTTGACGAAACAATTTTTATAATAAAGTATTGCGAGGGCTGTTCGATCAGGGACAAACTGGCAGGGAATACGGCGTTCGAGCGGCTGTGGAACAGCGCGTACTCAAAGTCAAAGGAAAAGGAAAATTACCGCGGTTTTGTGGAGCTGGTAACCTCTGCGGAATTTGAAGGGGTGGTTGTGCTGAACGCCCGTGCCTTCGCCGATGGGAGTGTAATGCAGCCCGAAGTCTATGCGGCGGTGACGCTTACGGGGGAGGAATATCTGACGTGTGTTTTCGCTGCCGTTCGGCGCAGCCGCATTTCGATGGTGGGCGGAAAACTCAGCGTTATGCCGTCACCGATAGACGCGCTTATCGCTTATGATTCTGATGGTGTTACGCAAAGCGGAGAGCTTGATTACGTCTGTAAAACAGTCGGGCTTGAGGCGGTTATAGAGGGTTCGCGCACTGTAAAGTTCGTTTCGCGAACGGAGATTTTGCCGAAGTCGCTAATCGGAGAACAGCTTTCCGAGCCACAATGCGTGGTGCTGCTCGGGCGCGCCGATATTCAAAACGGAGTTGCCGTGTATAGGTTCATGATTGAGAGTGAGGTGAGCTACCGCACGCTGCACAAACCCGTAGAGGCAATAGTGATAAGCGCGGCGAGCATGATCTCGGACAACGGCATTGTGCGCTTTACGTTGGGCGGAAGCCTATCAATGACCAAGGACGAAGAGTGCGATCTGTTTTCGTACGATACCTTAAGCTTTGAGGGCGTGCGGATTATTTGCGGGAATAACTCGGCATACGAGGATATGTCGAATTTTCGGCTTCGCGCGGATCGTTCAGCGGCGCGGGAGGGCTCCGTTGCTGAGACATTCGGCGCTGTGCCTGAGCAATACATCCGCAAAAGCGAGGCGGCTTCCCCTGACGATCTGGGATTCGCGTCCATAACCGCGCCTGTACGTCAGGGGGAGATGAGCACGGGTTGGAACGGACTTATACACCGTGTGGCGCTTGGAGATCAGGGAAGTCTCGGAGCGGGGCTGCCCCTTGAATTTGAGTTCATTTCGGCTTGGAACAAGGGCGAATATTATTTTGGCGTGCGGTTGGGCGGAGTTTTTAAGGAGAGATTTTCTCTTCAAAATATTCTCAACATCGGCTTTCGGAGCGTTTCTTTGACGCAGAACATTAAAGGCACACCTGTGTTCAAGCTTAACGCTCTGACACTTAAATTTCTTGGGCTTTCCGTCCCTCCGAAGAGCGCGGATCTGTATTTGTTCGGCGAAGGCGGGAAGATTGGCTGGTACTTCGGGTATGCGGAATAAACGTTTCTGAGGAGGCACGAAATGGGAAATACAAAGCTTTATGTTTACCGAGTAGGGCACGGACTGTGTACTCTGCTCCACGCCACGAAATCCGATGGTACTCCGTACAACGCGGTGTTTGACTGCGGCTCGCTTCGGTTGGTAGGCTCGAATGATTACAACGGTTATCCACTGCCTCTCAAGGAATCAATCGCGCATATGGCTGAAACAATCAGGGAGGACGGAAACGATCACCTCGATCTTTTGGTAAGCTCGCATCAGGATGTTGACCACAACAATATGTTTTATGATTTGATAAAAGCGCTGAACGATTGGGATCAAAAATCCGATGGCTGGATAGACTGCGGGGACGGCAGTTTATTTAAGACGGGTGAGCGTGCTTGGAGGAAAATACAAAGCCTTTCCCAAACCGAAGCGACGTATGAGTACAAATATGAGGGCGACGTTAATGTGAGTTTTAATCAGTGTATTTGGGGAGAAAACGACTACTATATTAAGTCGGTTAGTGATTTTAAAGCGCAGCAAGTATTATGGTTCGTTTGGGGCGTTGATGATGACGGCGAACCTATCGAGCACAAAATGACTTTTAGTATAGAATTTGGGTTTGTAATCAATGAACAATGGTTGACGGAGGGATATTGGCAAAATATTGTCACTCAGTTCACCGATATCAATTTCTCGATCTACATAGACAACAATTTGCTTTTGAAGAATATGATCAACGGGGAAGTCTACAATGAGGAACTGACCAGCTGGTACAGCATAATTGTGACAGCTTTAAAAAAAAAATTGAAATGGTTCTCGCCAAAAAAATTAAAAACAAAAAGAAATTTATAGAATTTATCCAACAGAGATTCGCCGAGTGGATGAATAATTTATTGGTACACTTTATCAAAAACGAAGAAATTTTTTTTAAAGGCGAGGATGTAGCGAGAATAGTTCAATCGGAGCAGCATATTCCGAAACCGGAGTTCAAGCTGTACTCGGTGATAATGGGAGGGTACAGTGAAAGCGATGATTATCACGCGCTCATCAATACGCTGCGCGTGTATAAAGACACATTTTCCGGAACGGATGATTATTCCAAAATGGAAGTGTCGGTTTATCCGAATTATACGTATATAAAATGCGGAATATATACCGCAACGGAAATTGTCTCTGACGAGAATACCGTATACTCGGACGAAGTTACGGATGGGGCTGTGATAAACGCAAAAGATTCGCGGTCGATAAGATACAATGCCACCTCGACCGTCGTAAACTTTGTTTACAAGAGTAAAACTTCGGGTATGTATTCGGTTTTGTTCCCTGGTGATGTAACGGCGCATCATCATAACGATATTGCCAAAAAAATACAGAAATCGGGTTTAAAGGTCACGCATATTATAGCTCCGCATCACGGGTCGTTTGACACGAATATCTTGATAGATCCCGATAACTTTACGCAGTTTGGCGATCAGTATCAGCCGCTGTACAATCTTTATGCCTCGCTGTCCAACGCGACAACGATCATCAGCGAATGTTATAACAACGCTCCGCACCGTTTGCCAAGAGGCGAGTTTATACGGATCGCTGTGCAGTCGGCACCGAATTACGACCTGCATAAAATGTCGTGGTTCTACGCTGACTCAGACGGCAGTTTCAAGAGGGAGAAAGATATTGTGTGGAGCAACGGAGTTTTCACCACCGGAGAATATCCAACGCCGTACCATGAGATAACTGTTTTCGACTTAGAGGATCGCAGCGTTTATTGGAGGAACTCCGTCCGTGATGGGTCTGCCGCGAAGGCGGACATTTCGGAACACGCCGATATGCCGAATCCTGTTTTGCCGCCTGCAAATCTGTTTGTATAGAGGAAAAGACATGAACATAAACGAACTGTATGCCAAGCTTTCGAGAAGGCTCAAAAATAACGTTCTCGTAATCGATGGTGAAATACTCGGCAATGCGTTCTTCGCGTTGACCGAGGCGTTCGCCGTCAAGGAAATCACCGTCACGCGCTGCGCTTTAAGCGTTTACGCGAACAGAATCAAGCTTGGCGGTTCGGTTGTTATTGAACCCTTCGATGTGCTCGGAGCGGGGGCGCTGTCCGTTGATATCCGCGTCGATAACGACGTTGTGAGCTTCGAAGCGCGAATCGTCGTTAACGGCAAAGGCAAGCTGCGGGATATATGTCCGCTTATCGGGAAAAACGGATTTTTCTCGGAATTCACGGTCAAGAATCCCGAGATTTGTGTTTCGTCCAATATGATCGGATATCGGATCTCGGGGACGGCAGGCTTGAATTCGGACAATGGTTCGGTCTTGGAGAGCTGCACGGGAATCACCCTGCCCGAGCTTATGAGCTTTGCCGGATATGTGCGCACGGATTTTGGACGCACGATGTACGCGCTTGATTTCTCGATTGGCTCGAGAGCGATCGCGTTTCCCTGCGGAACTGCCGAGGCGGAGCTTGCGCTGCGTACCGTTGATTCGAGACACGGCTTTTTTTACGATCCGGAAATACGCGCGTTCTTGCTTTTGAAGATAAAGAACGGCGCGGGCGAAGGAATTACTTTTCGAGTGGACGTTACGAATTCCGATCCTTCGGATAACGGCGGCGGACTGTATGCGGGAGCGGTTTTTTCTCCCGTGCTTTCCCCCGCGAATATCGCGAAATATTTGGGGGATCTGTTCGCGATTCCCGCTGAGGGTATCGCCGCCGCGCTTCCCGAAAAAACGGTACTGAGCGGCTTCGGACTTCAGAGATTGGGCGTAAGGATTAAATCCGCAGCAAACGGCGGATTTGAGCTTGAATATATGGAAGCGGCGCTTGCTTTGCAGCAGCCGTGGAGTACGCCCGTGAGCGGCTTGGAGCTCAGCGAACTCACCGTGTTTACGGAAGCATCGATCATGAGCGGACGACCGATAATTTCGGTCAGCGTTTCGTGTACCGCCTCTATGACATTCGGGAAATATACGCTTATAGGTCGCGCTAAAGGGTATTTCCCTCAGCAGCGCTTTGAGGGATCGCTTGAGCTTCACAAAACAGAATCTGCGGCTGAAAACGGCGCGAAGGAAACGCTTACGCTCGCCGAAATGGCAGAGGAATTCGGTTGTCCTATGCCCGACGATTGGGGAAAACCCTTGGCGGCGTTCGGACTGACTGCCGATCTTCGTGAACGCAGTTATTCGCTGAATGTCGTCGCGAACGGGATAATTGAGATAAGCGTTGGAAACCTGAAAATTTCCGTGGACAGCATATACGCCGAAGTGGAGATCCGTCCATCGGGCAACAGCTTCGGATTTTGCGGCAAATTCGGTTTTTCGGCAGGGGACGAGCGCTTTCAGATCGCGGTTCAGGCAAGGTATGACGAGGGATGCTGGAGCTTCGCGGGCGGACTTTCGAGCGGCGAAATAAACATCGGAAAGCTCCTTGGCGGTTTGTTCGGAATAAGCGCCTCAAAGAGTAGCGCGGGTATTGTTGTAAAGGAATTATCGGTAGGATTTACTCCGAGTAAGGGGAATTTTTCCGTTAACGCCGCTATCGGCACAACGGGTTTTTTCGTGCTCGGATACAGGCTCGATCTCGGCGGAAGAATCAAGATTGAAAAAGACTCGGAACGTCTTTACGGAGCCGCACTGTTTTATCTTGATATCGGGGCGCTGGAGCTGGTCGTTCAGGCGGACGATTTTTTCACCGAAAATATCAAGTTTTTGTTCAGGCTTGCTTTTAACAAATTATATTTGCAGGGAGTATATTACAAGGATAAAAACGGTGAAGAGATCGTGCGGTTTTCTCTTGGGGGAATGACATTCGCGGATGTAGTGCTGGCGTTTATCCGTCTTGTCAATCCGAACGCGAAAAACTCGCTGCCCGCTCCGTGGAACATTCTTAATAAGATTAATCTTTCGGATTTTTCTATCGTCATAAACGCCGCCCAAAAGACCGCCGCCGTTATCTACAGCGCGAATATATCCGTTGCGGGGCTTATGCGCATCGATGAAATAGGCGTCCGCTACAGTTTTAAGAAAGCGGACAACTGTCGCGGCGATCGGCACAAGCTGGACTTTATTCTTACGGGAAAGCTGCTCGACAAAACCTACGGGCTTGACGATCCCTTGACGTGGGATGTGCTGGACGGCGCTCCCCCCGATAACACGGCAGCCGCGCAGACAAAAACAAAGGTAGCGTACATAGGTCTGGGCAGCAAAATGAAAATCGAAATTGATTCAAGCTCGGTCACTGACGCAGTCGAGACTCTTAAACAGCGGCTTAAGCCCGTAAGCGATGTTCCCGAGTTTCAGTACGATGAGAAAAACGGTTGGCTATTCGGCTTGGATCTCACGATCAAGGATATGTTTCGGCTTCAGGCGGCTTTTATCGATCCGTGCCTATACGGCGCAAAAATTACCATAGACGTTACCGATAAGTCGCCGCTGTATTTTTTCAACGGGCTGGAGCTGGAGCTTGTTTATCGGAAGATCACCAATTCGGTGGGAATGCTTCGATGCACGCTGACGTTGCCGAAGAGAATGTCGCGGCTGGATCTGGGCGCGGTGGTTATAACGCTTGGAGAAATTTCGCTGGAGATCTACACTAACGGAAGCTTTTATATTGATCTCGGGTTTCCGCACAACGGAGATTTCTCGAGGTCGTTCGGGCTGGAATACGGGATATTCACGGGGCGCGGCGGAGTTTACTTCGGAACTCTCACGGGCGACGCGGCGAGAAACGTTCCTAAGATCACGAACGGAAACTTTTCACCGGTGGTACTGATCGGCATAGGGATTAAGGTGGGAATCGGACGCTCGTTTGACTTCGGAATCATCAAGGGCGGGGTGTCTCTTACCGCTTCGGCAATCCTTGAGGGCGTGTTCGCTGTGTTTAATCCTTCCGACAAGAACTCGAAAGGAGCGGCGTATTATCTTGTTCACGCCGTCGCGGGGGTAAGCGGAACGCTTTTCTTGAGCGCCGACCTGAAAATAATCTCGATCTCCGTCAGCGCCTGTGTAATCGCGTCGTGCGATCTGACAATCGAGAGCTTCCGCAAGTCGGTTATGAATCTTTCGCTTTATTTGGAGCTTTCCGCGTCAATCAGGATTTTGTTTTTCAAGATAGAATTCTCATTTGTGTTCGACAAGACCGTCGAGTTTGCTTTCGGCAAGGTTCAACCGACTCCGTGGAAGCTCGAGGACGCGAACGCTTCAGCGGCGGGGCTCGCGGAGCTTCACACGCTGAATTTGTTCCCCTGTGTAAAACTCGGGGATCGAGAGATAGAAGTTTGTACGGCGCCGCTTTTTTCCGTAAAAGATCCGAACGCCGCGGAGCTTCAATACTGTGCGGCGCTGCTTTGCGTGGTGACCGAAGAAGACTTCTCAACGCTCTTTGAACTGTTGGTTGACTGGCTGTCATCTTCTTTTTCTGGTGAAATCATTACGCATGACACCGCCGAGGCACTGCCTACAAACGCCGAGGAGCGCGTGTCGCTTTCGGATCTCGAAAACTTTTTTGAGAAAAATCTGCGCGTAAACGTAAAGCCTGAGGTTGGCGGCGAAAACAGCTCCGACGCTTTAAACGGAGCGTTCTTCCCGATGCCGCACCACTTAAAGCTTGTATGCGGCAATATCGAACATGATCTTAGCGAAAACATCGTGTCGGAGGACTACTGTCAAACCGTGAACGAGTATCTGGCGAAGCTGAACGCTGATCCGCTGCACGTGATTTCCTGCACCGCCGCGCGCGGTGCAGGCATACCGATATGCGGAACGATTTTTATCGACTATTTTCGGATGTTTCTTTCCGAGATCATCTCTTTGTTCCGCGGGAGCTTCGAGAACACAAAGACGAGGGCGGCGAGTTTCGCGGATTTATCGAAGAGATTTGAAATTTCGGCTGAGGAGCTTCTCGAGCGGAACGCGGGATTGACGCTCAATGTCGACACGCTGCCGAAATACACGTACATCATCCGTGAGGGAGATACTTTAAACTCGATTTGCGGAAGATTTTCGCTGAGCGCCGAGGCATTGTGGAGCAATGTGGCGGGCATGTCTATGCTTCCCGCGCGCGGCAGGGTGATTGAGCTTCATAATCACGTATTCGACAACAGCGCCGTGAAATTGTCCGTTACCGAGGCGGCAGCAATATTCTTCGTGCGTATGCGCAACCCCGATGTTATATATTTCAGATATGCGGAGAAAATCGTTGAGGACAACGATCTGGAACCGGATTGGGAATGCGGCGAGATCGGCGGACGCGAGCTCGTAGTTCCATGGCGAAGCGGAAAATATACGGCGCTGGCGGGCGACAACGTGGTGCGTCTGGCAAAGGCGGCGGCGCTGATAAACGGCGCCTCGGCGGACGGTTGGGAATCATTCCTGAAACGTTTTTCGGAAGACAATACCGAAGGCGCAGCCGAATATAAAATAAACGGCGAATATGTGATCGGCGACAACACGCTCAATGAGCTTGCCCGCCGCTTGTGCCCCGACTTTGACGGATTGGCGCGCGAAAGTTTTCTTTGGGAGCTGCCGATTCTATGCGAGTGGAAGGACGTTGTGCTCTGCGGCGCGAGGATGGGGCTTGCGGGTGTGTCTGCCGACCGCTCGGGAATTTCATCGAACGAACTTGCCGCCGCGCTGGAAGCGGGTACGGCGGAGTTTTCGCGCGCTCAGGACGTGACGGTTTCGCCGCGTGCTCTTTCAAAAAGCGCGCTCAGGGAGACGCTTATTACGAAAGAAAATATCTCGCGCACAAGCGCTGTGCTTTCGCGGTTTTTCCTTCAGGGACTGCGGATTCCCTCGCCTGATAATAAGGGCGCTGTTACGCCGTTGTTCGAGTTGCTTGGGCAGCAGTTCAATATAGATCCTCCGCGCGATCGGTTCACCTTCTCGATAAAAAAAGCCGACGACTGCGGTTGGCTCATTGTCGATGAGAATACCGCCGTACTTGAGGGACAGGCGCTCGATGACGCGGTTCCCAACGGAAGACTTACTGCTTTGCCGCCGCAAAAAGTGGCGGATTTCTCCGAGGTGCCAAGGTACTGGTCCGCGAGATCTGAGATTCTTTTGCGAAACGGCTTGCGGCAGACGCTGTGTACTTTGCCGAGGGAAATGCGGGAGTATTTGTCGAGAAACGCCGCCGATAGCGTGAAAACAGCGGGCAGCTCCGAAGCGGCTGCTTGGGCTAACCTGACAGGGTTCGGGATCGTAAAAACAAGCGCGCACGTTTGCCGTCTGGGCGGTGCTTCACCGCGTGAGCGCTCGGCTTTGCGCGAATGCTGCGCACAGAGAATCAAGGAAATCCGTGTGCTCATTGTGCCCTCAAAATTTGACACAAAGAGTGCCGATTTCGTTGAGATCGCGCCCGAAAGCTGCGTGCTTGTTCGGACCGACCTTTCGACGGAAACTCATATGGAATTCCGTGTGTTTGGGAAATCAAAGGGATTTGAGAATATCGCGGGAATCGATGAGCCGAGTGAGTTCCTGCTTTTGGCGTGGGAGTGTTCGGTGATAGGTGGCGGGTTTTCGCTTTGCTGCTCCGATATTCCCGAAAGCGCGTTTGATGAGGATGGGAAAGCGGTGATATATTTGCTCACCGTCTTTGAAAAGGACGGGCTGTGCGGCAGCTTTGTAAACTGTGCCGTTTTCGGGGAGGAGCTTGGCGGAGATCCCGTGTTTATCGGGTCGGCGGATAAAATTTTCACTCCGAACTATCCTGTCGGCAGTGTTGGTATCCGCGCGGAGAAGGACGCGCGGGACTCCGCGATGTCCGAGCTTTTCGGAGTTATGGGCTATTCCGCGAGAACCGAAACGGGAGTACTCTTGGAATCAATGCCGATTCTTCCGCGCAAAAAATCGGACGGCGCGGAGTTTTACGAGACTGCCGTGCCGCTGTATAGGCTCTGTGCCAATTCAGATTCGCCGTACAGCGCGGTAGGCAAGTGTTTCACGATTGATATATTTCAACGCGATGTACTCGGCAACACCGTTAAAACGGGTGAGACGGAACTTTGCGCGGATTACAACGATTTCGTGATTGGTATAAACGAGATCCCCTGTACGGACACGAATTACGTTGTTGTGAAACGCGGCGAGGGCGCGGCGATTGTTGTTTCCTCGCGGTTTGCGTTTGATCCGAACGCTGACGTAAAAGCTGCGGCTGAAGCGGCGCTTGCCGCTTCCTTACAGGCGGAGTGTGAGATTGAGATATCGTTTTTGTCGACGCTCGGAGCGACGTACACGCTGAACGCAAACGAGCTTGAGCAGTACAGAAGGTATGTTCGCGCGGTTTACGAGACGCTTGATTCGGGAGCGCGGAAGTGCGGCGCGGAGTTATCCTTTTCGTTTGACGCGGATCCCGCGGCTGTTCCCTCGAAGGTTTTTAAAATCGCGCTGACATCCAAAATCGAGCGCAAAAATACTGGACTTGAATACGAGGGTGTGAGATTTGCTGAGAACGTTGTTTTGCGCGGAGAAGGATATGAGGAAAAATTCCGCGAGGCGCTGCCGGGCGTTATTTTAGCGGCGGGAGCCTCCGATCTGTACGGGATACCGCGAAATTCGTATTTCGAGGGGATACAAATCTCGCCGTTCACGCTTGAAACCGAAAGCGGCAGCGTGCGCTCGCCGAGGTTTTATTCGACTACTCCGTTCTCGCGCGGACTAATAACTCGCGAGACGGCTGTCACTTCGTTTGATGGGGAGAGTTTGCGCGTGGGTTATGTCGACACGGATATCGAGTTCTGGGCAAAGCGGCTGCTGGAGGACGTTGAGAGAATGCTTGACGGCGAGGTGCTGGCGGAGGCGGTGATGAGATGCCCCGCGCTTGTAGAAAAAGTCGTTGAAACGAAAGGAATTCTGGCACGACGCTTCGCCGAGAGGCTTGCTCCGCTTGTGGATGGGTTTGGCGGAGATGACCTTGCGGCGGCTTGCGAGACTGCCGAGCAGCTCTTTAAACGATCGCTCTTATCCGTTTACGATACAGACGTTTTCGGAGTTTACAAAGCCGTGATACGGCATTCGGGCGGACCGTGCCGCTTGGAGGGCAATTTGGTTGGCGCTCCTGCAGAAATTGGCTGCGGAAAAGTTGACGCGGAGAAAAAATATTTCTGCGTTTATTCTTCGGGAAAGCTGCTTCACTCGAACGAGCGCTGCAATCCGAGTCTGTCGTTCGCGCATTTTGAATATGATGTACAGACAGACCCGTCGGGGTATGAAAGCTCAAAGTGGCTGCGTCTGCTCGCCCCTCTCGGCTTCGGCGAGATAGATCTTCGCGCTGAGGCGGGAATCCCACACCCGCTGAAGTTCTTTCCCGAGCCTCCTCGGCTGCTTCAGCATGAATTCGGTTCCGATGTCGATACGCTGCGCTATACGTATTCCGCGAGGATTTCCTGCAAGGCGTACGAGCAGCAGACCGTCTATCTGCGACTGAGGTTCGAGGAAAACAAAAACAACCGCGCCATCGGAGAGGATTATTTGTTCGGCGTTCTCGCGGATTACGACTTTAAGCGCGAGAAGCTTCTTCATGCCTTGTCGGAGGCGGGGAACGACTTTGAAAAGGCTTACGGGATTGCCGCGGATGCCGTTGGAAAGTTTGCTGAGGCGATGTCATACCGAACGCCGAACACCGCTTTTGCGGCAGGATGCGGGGAGGTCATTCTGAAAATTCGTTTCAAGCTCTCGGACTCTGTCGAGTTTAATTGCGAGGTGTACGGAGAGGAGAGCAAGGCGTTTATTCGCAGGCACAAAATCCGCGTCAATGCTCCGAGACTTGTGTCGGGTGGAGAGCATGGCGGCGACTTGGTTTTCGAGTCGGGACTTTCGGAGCTTCCAATTTTTGCTTGTCCAATAGTCGAACCATCGGTGTGGATAGTACAGAACAGAGATTTGTTCGACTGCTGCGGAGTTTGTGTAAATGAGGCTTTCGTTTTTCAAACGGAAGAAGTGTCACTTGCGCCGCTGCGTATCCGCGCGGATTTTCGCGCGGCGTTTACGGCAAGCGGAATTGAGAGCGCCGTTCAACGGGCATGGGAGACGCTGGAGCTTTCGGAAAATCAAAAACGCTGCTCGGCGGCGGTGACCTGCTGCTTTGATCTTTCTTCGCTCGGTAAGAAAGCACCGTTGATACGCTTGCCCTCGGTATTTCTGCCCGAGGTTTCCTCGCCCGGTGAAATCTCCCGTGCCGTGAGGGATTGGCTCTCCTCGAGCGGGACGGGCAGTCCGCCGTCAGCGTTGATTTTAAAGATCGGCGTTTTCGGAGAGGACAAATTCGGTCATATAGTAGACGCGGAAGTAACCGTGGATTTAAAGAATTAAGCGCCCGCGCCACGAAAGCAAAACAGAGCGGGCAGCAGGTGAACGTTGAGGAATACCGCTACGACTATGCGGGCAACCGTATAGCGAAGATCGGCGAACTCAGCGCGACTTATTATCTTGTCGACACCAATAGCGCGCTTTCACAGGTGCTTGCGGAGTATGACGAGAACGGCTCTTTGAAAACCTGCTGCACTCGCGGCGAGGAGCTTATTTCGCAGGAACGCAACGGTGAGAAGCATTACTATCTGTATGATATATAAAGATAAAAACACTACTAACACTTTAAAGAAAATAATGCTCAACGTTTTCAATATAGCGAACAATATCACGGATTGACCCCTACACAAAATGTATACTCCGATTATTTTCTACCTCAAATCGGTTACACAAAAATCCCATTTTACAATTACATATTGGACCAAACATGGTATAGGCCAAGAGATATTATTCGCTTATTTTCCATTATCCAATCTGTTGCTGGAGATAAAAACTTTATTGATCAGCAGACATTTGATAGAGTAAAACAACGCTATTCAGAGGAATCATGGTTAGAATTTGAGGAAATTCTTACAATAAAATATTCAGATCGAGAAGTTAGGGGAATAAAGATTGCTTTGACTGGTCTTCAAGTTCCGTTTATGATTTCGGATTTTGAAAGCAACATAAACGAAAAAGCAAGTGTATTTGAAGAAGTGGAATTATTACAAAAGGAAAAAGCCGCTTTTATATTACGTGACTTGTATGATATTGGCGTTATTGGTAACTATGGCGACTTTACACGCTTTTCCTTCAAAGGTGAAAAAGATATTGATCCACTACTTCCATTGACTTTCCACTATCCGCTACTTAGATATTTCAAAGCATAAATTAGAAACAAAGAAAAATGCTTAGACAATTATATGTAATCAACGAACTATTTTAATCATCAATCAAATGATGACCGAGATAATTATGTTGTATTCACCATTTTTGTGCTAAGTAAAAATCTTTTTCATCAACGCAAAGGCACTCGCCTGCGCCGATGTGCGGCTTGACGAGCGCTCTTTGCTAGCACAAATTTTCCTTTGCGGTCGGAGCAATCGCAATTTTACCCGACAAACAAGTTTGTCGGGTAAAACCAGAAAAATTGTGCCGCGTTGATCTTCTGTTACTATGTCGATTTTGATACAAATCTTTTTGGTAACGATGTCACATGAAACACTGACAAAAAAGATATTATGCCCACAAACGGCTGTACACGCATTAT
>CAMNXF010000030.1 GCA_946567425.1 uncultured Clostridia bacterium
GCGAAGTTTAATTACGAGATATGCTCCTGTTAGGTTATGCTCCCGAAGAGTGTTACAAATGCCCTCTCCGCTGCGAATAGCTTTTTGTAGGGGTTTTCTCTCCATGAAAAATGCTCTTTAGTGGTCTTGTATCCGTTGTTTCCGTGTGCCCCGTAGCTGTCTATGGTCAGATATGTGGTCAGCAAAACCGTGAATCGACAGGATAGCGGACGGTTTTCGACCGTTTCTTTCGCTATTTTAATTTAAACGCAAGCGGAAATAAAGTCAAAATTTGAGTCGCTGTAAACAAAGAATAGCTGTGGACAGTTCACATACTGCTTTTAAGAATATCCGCGACCTCGTATTTACTTAGAACCTTATATCCACCGTCCATAATGAGCGTTTTCTCTGCGATGACGTCAATCATATTTTCGGTAACGCCAAGCTCCGTGAGGTTCATTACAAGACCGAGTCCGCGCATATATTCCTCCATGCGGGAAAGTCCCTCGGCAGCGATCTGCTCATCAGTCTTGCCGTTCGGATCAACGCTCCAGACGTTTACCGCAAAGCGTTTGAATTTTGAAAGTCCGAACGGGCAGATATAGCGGTAATACGCAAGCGATACCGCCGATAGCGTCATTCCGTGAGTAGCGTCGGTAAACGCTCCTACCGACTGTCCTATCATATGCACCATCCAGTCGGTGGCCTTTCCCTTTGCAACAAGCGTATTCAGCGCCCAAGTCGCAATCCACATAATGTTGCTTCGTGCTTCATAATCCTCGGGATTTTTCATCGCGATCTTCGATGAATGAATAAGCGAACGCAGCAGACCCTCCATAATATAATCGGAGGTGTTATCGTCCTCGCCTGAAAAATATTGCTCGGTGATGTGATTCATAATGTCGTAAATTCCCGCGATCATCTGATATTTCGGTAGAGTATAGGTGAATTTCGGATCGAGTATCGAGAACTTCGGGAAAACATTTTCGCCAAAAACGTGTCCTATTTTCAGTTTCTGCTCATGATTTGTGATGACCGCGCCGCCGTTCATTTCCGAACCCGTGCCTACCATTGTCAGAACGCAGCCTACGGGGATTATTTTATTATTAACATCTTCCATTTTCAGATAATACTTTTTCCACGGATCACTTTCGCAGTACGCCGAAACCGAAACCGCCTTAGCGTAATCGCAGACGGATCCGCCGCCGACCGCAAGGATCAGATCAACGGAATTATCCTTTGCGATTTTGCAGCCCTCATACAGCTTTTCCACAGTCGGATTGGGCATAACGCCCGCGTCCTCGAAAACGGTCTTTTTATGCGTTTTGAGAATACTCATCACCTGATCGTAAATGCCGTTTTTCTTGATTGAACCGCCGCCGTATACCAGCATTACCTTTTCGCCGTATTTCGACAGCTCGTCGTTCAGATATTTCAGCGAGCCCTCGCCGAAATAGAGCTTTGTGGGGTTGCAGTAAGAAAAATTGCCTAACATAATGGTATACCTCCTAATATAATTTGTTCAGCTCAAATCAAGTTCATTGACCCAATCGGCTAATTCATTGGCGGTAACACTTCTGGAAAACCTTCTTCCGTCAAGCCAATTCGCGCCGTTCGTCAGACGTTCAAGAATATGTCCGCTCGACCCTATTCCGCTGCTGCCCGAGGTGCAGAACGGAATTACTGTTTTTCCCGAAAAGTCGTAGCTCTCCACGAACGTGTTAATGATCCTCGGAGCTCCACCCCACCATATAGGGTAACCGATAAATACAACATCATATTGTGCCATATTATCGACTGTTCGAGAAATTGAGGGGCGGGAATTCGGGTCGTTCATTTCAATAGTTGTGCGGTTTATATCGCTGTTATAATTGAGATCGGCGCTTGTGTAGGGAATTGCGGGAGTTCTTAAAAACCTTGATCATCATAATATTTCCTCCTGATTTTTCCTTATTTAAATCTTGTTTCATGGTTTATGTCATTAGCGTTTTTCATATCACTTCAATTCAGCTTGTTGTATTCCTCGTCTGAAACAGCCTCAAGCCACTCATTGGATCCGCCCTCGGACGGCACCTCTACCGCCAGATGCGAGAACCAGCTGTCGGGCGCAGCACCGTGCCAATGCTTCACCTCGGACGGAATGTTTACCACATCACCGGGTTTCAATTCTCTTGCGGGTTTTCCCCATTCCTGATAGTAGCCTCGTCCGGCAGTGCAAAGAAGTATTTGACCGCCCTTATGATGGATATGCCAATTGTTTCGGCAGCCGGGTTCAAAGGTAACATTCGCAATGCCCACACCCTCGGCTGTCAGCATGGAAAGATAGCTTTGCCCAATAAAATATTTTGCAAACCCGTCGTTTGGCAAGCCGATGGGGAACAGCATTTTCGCGGCGTGCGCGGCTTTCGCTTCTTCCGAATTTTGGGCAGAGTTTTCGGCTTTCCAAACGTCTTTCGCCAGTCTGAACACTGCCCACGCTTTAGGCCACCCAACATAAAATCCAACGTGTGTGATTATCGCCGCTGCTTCCTCAGATGTCACGCCGTGAGCCTTTGCGTTTTCAAGATGATAGACGAGCGAACTGTCGGTAATTCCTGACGACATCAGTGCGACCATTGTAATAATACATCGGGTTTTCAAGTCGATGGCGCTGTTGTTCCAGTTCTCTCCGAACAGGATATCATCGTTGAAATGTGCAAATTCCGGCGCAAAATCGCCGAGTTGATCTCTGCCCGCTGTTTGTACGATTTTCTTACTCATAATAGCTACCTCCGTTAATATAATTTAACTTTTTCTGCAACTTTGTGGGGCTGATGCAGACAGCCACGCCCTGCTCCGCTTTATGATAAACTGTGCACATAGTCCGGTAAACGCGCCGGCAGCACAGCCCGATACAAGTAAAAACGGCAGGTAAGCGGCAATGGCGGGTGTTCCCGTAATAACTATTGCCGCACCGATCTGTCCGATATTATGAAATACAGCTCCGAATACGCTGCATAACCATATACGGTTTTCGGGTATTATTTTTCGCAGCGGCAGCATTCCGAGCAGACAGAGAATTCCGCCCGCAAGACTGTACGCAAGAGCCATCATGTTTCCACCGAATATCGCCCCCAATATTATTCTGCTGAGAACAACGGGGAAAGCCTCTCGCGCGCGATAATGATAAACAGCGTAAACGGTGACAATGTTCGCAAGCCCGAGCTTCACACCGGGGATCGGTATGGGATTGGGAATGCGAAGCTCCACAACAAAAATAATCAGCGCAACGGTAGTTAAAAGCGCAAGCTGTGTCAGTTTTTTGGTTTTCATACCGTCCTCCTAATACACTGTGCCGTCAAGTGAGGCGTTGCTGTCATTCGTATATTGTATCACCAAATGGTGAGGCAGACAAACGATAGGTGCTGAGGAACGAAGCCGACCCATTTTCACGCAGGTCTGATCGGGACAGTCCGCATAGGAAATACAAATCGTTCCGTTTTCAATTAAAACCGTATTCTTTTCATCGCCGTATGATACCTCAATGGTTTCGGCTTTATCGTAATTATTGAGGTTAATTTTGTAAAGTATATCTCCGTCACGGGAAATAACTACCGTATTGCTGTCCGGCTGCCGCATAACGACCGCAGAGCTTATAATCCCCGCAATAAGAATAACCGCGCCGATGATATACGGGATTTTTATGTTCTTCATTTTTCAATCACCGTTAATTTAAGCTCTCCGTATCCGCTGTTCAGCGTAAAGCCGCTTTTCAATCCCTCGGTGATAACGACCTCGTTCTGTTCCGTGTATAAGATCAGATCGAAACCGCCGTTTTCACGCCAATAACGGATTGCGCTGTCCTCACCCATTACGAAAAAGGCGGTGGAAAGCGCATCGCACAGCCTGCCTTCTTTTCCTACGACCGTAACTGATAACAAACCGCTTGCTGCGGGCATTCCCGTTTTCGGGTCTATGATGTGGTGATATACCTTTCCGTCCTCTTCCATAAAGTAATTTTGATAGCAACCGCACATTCGTTCACTTCAATCACTGCAAAATTATCTTCACTAGTCGGACAGCGTATGCCTATTTTCCAAGAGCTGCCGTCCGGTTTTGTTCCTATCGTCTGAATATTCCCTCCGAGACTGATTATTGCGGATTTCACACCCTCGCTTTTCATAGCTTCCGCGGCCAAATCTCCTGCAAAGCCTTTTGCAACCGCACCCATATCTATCTGCATTTCCCGCGGCAAAAAAACTTCTCCGTTTTCCGAGTGAACTCTTTTATAGTCTGCATGTTGCAGCAGATCGCCGATTTCCTCCTGTGTCGGAACACGGTGAGAATCCGTTGTAAATCCCCATGCCGTCAGTACGGGATAAATCGTAGGCTCTAAAGCTCCGCCCGTTTTTTCCGCCATTTCCAAAGCAAATTCGATAAGCCTTATGGTAAGCTCGCTTACGTTAACGGGAACGCCGCCGCTGTGATTTAATCGGTATATCTCGCTTTGCTCGTCTGTGACCGACCAAAGCCTCTCTATCTCCGTTATTTTGCTTTCAGCGGAATTAAGGGCATATTCGGCATTATCTCCGTAGGCTTTCATGGTTATATATGTGTTCATTGCAAACATATTTTTAACCGCTTCCGTTTCGGGATTTGAACCCTCCGTTCTGCCGCAGCCGCATAAAGCCAAGCAAAGCGATACAAGTAATATGCGTTTTATCATGAAAATGCTTCCTAAAAAAATAATGTAAGTTAGAGAGTTTTTCTCTGTACTTACATTATAAGCCTTTTTCTTAGATAAGTCAAATACTTTGTTTTTATATCTTAGCCATACCCGAAAGGCATTTATTTATTAAAAAAGGAGTTTATCTCGTCCATTCTCGTCATTTGATCGACCTTGAACGGGCAGCGCTCATTACAATGTCCGCATTTTAAACAGAAATCCGCTTTGAAGGCAAGATTTTCATAGTGGCCTTTTGCAAGCGTATCTCCCGCCCTTGCAAGGTCGTAATATTTGTTGATAAGCCCCACGTCAAGTCCTGCGAGGCAAGGCTGGCAATGATTGCAGTAGACGCATTTTCCCTCCGCGTCGCTCGGCGCGAATGTGCCGATGACCGAGTAGTCCTTTTCCGCGTCCGACGCATCGAAAAAACCCAGCACCCGAAGCAGATCGGATTTGCTCCTTATTCCGATCAGCACGGTCAGCACGCCCGGCTTGTCGAGGACGTATTGGATACATTGAAATTCCGTCAGCGCTTTTTTGAACGGAGAGGTTTTCGCGCTTAAAAGCTGTCCGCCGCTGAACGCTTTCATCACGGAAATTCCCACGCCCTCGGCTTCACAGCGGCGGTAAAGGCTCATGCGTTCGTCCACGCCGCCGATAGCATAATCTCCGTGGCGGTAATCGTAGCCGGGGTTTATGCTGAACATCAGCATATCCAAAATACCCATATCAAGAATGCGCTCCGCAAGGCTCGGCGTGTGAGTGGAAAGTCCGATATGTCGCACAACACCTTGCTTTTTCAGTTCCTCAATGTAGCGTATAACTCCCGCCTTTTCAATTTTATGCAGGTCGGATTCCTCATCAATGCAATGAATAAAACCGAAGTCTATGTAATCGGTTTTCAGCGATTTGAGCTGCCAATCTACCGAGCGCTTGATAGTATCAAGGTTTGTTGTCCAACCGTAGGTTCCGCTTTCGTAATTCGCACCGAAATGTATCTGAAAACACACCTTGTCCCGAACGCCCGAAATCGCCCGTCCGTAAGCGGCGAACGGTTTCGCTTCCGACGACGCCATATCAAAGAAGTTAACTCCGTTTTCGACCGCAAACGAAACAATTTCCTCAATCTCTTTTTCGCTTGAAGCCTGTATTGAGCTTGTGCCAAGCCCTATAACGCCGATGTTTTTATTGCCCCTCGGGAGCTTGCGGTATTCCACGGCATTTCCTCCTGTTAAAAACCGATCGCTTTCAGCCAACTTTTTACGGTATCGTGGGATATCGAGATGTCATCGCGGCTCACGCCGATAACATTGCTTTCAATCGTGCTATCGGGAAGCGCGGCGGTAATGTCTTTCACGCTTGAAGCAAGTCCGCCCGTTCCGTGTGAGCAGAACAGCACGACGCGCTTCCCCGAAAAATCGTGCTCGTCCAGAAACGAGAAAACAGCCATCGGAGCAGTATACCACCAATTCGGATACCCTATAAATATTATGTCATAATCCGAAAAATTTTCAACCGTATTTTTTAGCACAGGACGTGCTTTTTCGGCTTTTTCATCTGCGGCACGGTCAAGACACTCGTTATAATCGGCTGAATAAGGCTCTTTGACTTGGATAGAGAACAGATCGCCTCCTATCTCATCTTGTATCCACATCGCCATTTGCCCTACGTTTCCAGGAAGCGTCACGCTTGCTGAGGCGGTCGCGTCAACGTCCGAACCCGTTTCAACATTTTCCGCCCAAGTAAAATATGCGATAAGAATTTTGCTTTGAGCGGGACTTTCTTGCTCCGAAAAGCTTTCCGAAGATTGAGAGGTTTGTTCCGCAGATGAAACGGACTGAATATTCTCCGCTTTGTTCCCGGTGATGTGCGGTTCACTTGAAATCGCGGTATCGCTTTCCGAATTGCCATTTGTCTGTTGGCAGCCGCATAATGAAAAAATCATAAGCAACATCGCGATAAAAATTCGTATTCGTTTCATGATCCGCTCCGTCAATCCATATCCCGCAGCTTTGCAATATCCTCGTCCGTGCGGTTTCCGTGAATTTTGATTTTCGCAAGCTCGGTTTCAAGTGCTGCAAACTCCTTTTCGGTAAGCTCAACGTCTGCCGCGCCAAGGTTTTCGCGGATGCGCTCTTCCTTACGCATACCCGGAATAGGCACGATAAATTCTTTTTTGTGCAGCATCCACGCGAGAGCTATCTGTGCAGAGGTCGCGTTTTTCTCGTCGGCAATTTTTTGCAGCATATCCAAGAGAGGTTGGTTTGCCAAAACGTTTTCGGGAGCAAAGCGTGTAATCACCCTCCGAACGTCATCGCCCAAATAATGCTCTTTTGCGGTATATTTTCCGCTCAGAAATCCCGCGCCTAGCGGCGAAAACGGAACAAATCCCACGCCGAGCTCCTCACAAGCGGGAATAACGTCATTTTCAAACATTCTTTCCATCATGGAGTATTCGCTCTGGACTGCCGTAAGCGGTGTTACGGAATGTGCGAGCCTGAGTTGCTCCTCGGTTATTTGTGATAATCCCCAACCACCGATGTCACCGGATTTTATCAGCTCTCCCATTACTGTCGCCACTTCCTCTAACGAAACGTCGGGATTTACTCTATGCCAGTAATACAAGTCAATATAATCGGTTTGCAGTCGCTTCATTGACGCGCGTAAATGCGCCTTAACCGTTTCCGAAACCGTTTTTCCGTTTAAATCGGGAATATGGAGCTTGGTGGCAAGAACCACTTTATTGCGGATAGGCTTCAGCGCTTCTCCGACAAGAGTTTCATTATGCCCTGCGCCGTAGCCCTCGGCAGTGTCAAAGAAATTGCAGCCAAGCTCATGTGCAAGCCGTATCAGGCGGATAGATTCCGAGCGTTCGGGCGCTGCGCCGTAGCCGTGAGAAAAGCCCATGCAGCCCATTCCGACTGCGGACGCCGTCAAGCTGTTTGTTTTACCTAAAATTTTTGTTTTCATAATACTATCCTTTCTTGCGATAAATGCGCATTACTTGGTTTTGTAACGAATAAAGACCGCACCGGAATTATACGCTTTTGCTTCGACAAGCTGTAAAAACGTGGGAGCGGTATGACTGCCGCCCGCTCGGTTGAATACGGGCGGGAAAGTCGCTCTGCCGTCAACGGAGGTTATCATATAGCAAATGATATACGGTTTGTTCATTTCATTATCGCTCCTGTTCTTTTATAAATTCCAGATCCTCTTTGGGGATTCCGCTTTCGTCCGTGATATATCGTTCTGCCGTGACCGTCAAATGATATTTTTCCCTCAGATCTAAAATCGTTTTCATCATAGGCGACGCATGATGGCTGTCAATATCCTCCTGTCTTTCCCAGATATCTATGAGTAAAACGGTTTCGCGCCGATCAATCGGATAAAAATATTCATACCGAATATTGCCGCGTTCTTTGCGAATAAGTTCGGCAGTTCCGTTGCTTTCCATTTCTTCCGCAAATTTGCGTGCGTTATCCCCGATCCCGTTATAATATAAATTCATTGCAATACTCAATGTCATCTCTCCTTACCGATTGAAATTTTCTACTATTTGTTAATACGGTTTGTTTTCAGCCATTCGCTAACATCGGATGATAAGCTGCTCCCGCCCGAATAATGAATTGATAACGCTTCACCCATCGCGGAATTAGGTGCGAGCTTCGCTATTGCCGTAAGGCTCTGCCCGAACCGACCGCCGCCATGCGAGCAGAACGGGATTATCGTTTTACCCGAAAAATCGTATTCCTCTAAGAAAGAGGCTATCGGCATAGGTATCGAAGCCCACCAGTTGGGATAGCCGAGAATTATCGTGTCGTACCACTCCATATTCTCGACCTTGTTTTTTATCTCGGGGCGCGCCCCGATATTCTGGTCATGCTGCGCTTCATCAAGAACGGTATTGTAATCGCTCGAATACGGATTTACCAACTCTATTTCAAAAATATCCGCACCCGTCTGCGATTGAATTTCATTGGCAATACCCCTTGTATTGCCGCCCCATGAGAAAAATGCTATCAGGATTTTTTCACCGCTGCCGCCGTCGGTTTGAGTTCCCTCGGCGGTAACGTTGCCTGAACCCTTTACGGCGTTGCGTACAAGGCGGATGCCGATATTGAAGCTGCCCTTATCCTCTGCCAAGGTCGCGCGGTAGGCAGAGCGCATATTCTTTGCGAAATCGTTCCAGCCGCCGCCTCGGTAAACTCTGAGCGTGCCGCTCTCCACACCCGTGGGGTCGGTCTGCGCGTCCGTTCCGTAGTAGCCGTAGTAATCCCACACCCACTCGCCGACATTGCCGTGCATATTGTACAAGCCGAAATTATTCGGAGAAAACTCGGTCACAGCGACCGTCGTCTGGCGGTACACACCCGGCTTTGTGGTAAGGTTGCCCTGCGAAAAATAGTTATCCTCGATCTCGTAGGGATAATGTCCGTAATAATTCGCTTCATCGGCGCTTATGGAGCCTTCCGTGTTGAACGGCGTTGCTGTTCCCGCACGGCAGGCGTATTCCCATTCCGCTTCGGTTGGCAAACGGTAGCCGTCCGCACCGCGATCCCATGTCACGCTTTTTTCGCTTACCGTGTAAGCGGGAGTTAAGCCCTCGGCGGTGCTCCGTGTGTTGCAGTAACGAACCGCGTCAAGCCACGAAACGTTTTCAACGGGCAGCTCGTCGCCCGAAAAGCTGCTCGGGTTTTCGCCCGTTATTTCACGGTATTCCGCTTGAGTAAGCTCATAAACGCTCATATAGAAATCGCTGACGATGACCGTATGCTGCGTTTCATCGTCGGAACGCCACGCTTCGGTTTCGGGACTGCCCATTTCAAACGCGCCGCCCTTGATCAACACAAAATTTTCGGGAACGTTTATCGGCTCTGCCGAAGAATTGGTTTCGGAGGATATATTATCGGCATTGTTTACGGTTGAACCGCCGTTTGCAGTGCTTTGGACAACACTGCCGCCGAACATGGAATTTTCGTCCGAATTTCCCTTATCTCCGCTGCACCCGTTCAAAGTAAATAACATAGCCATTGCAAGCAGTATAGCGCTAATTTTCTTCATTGCGCCGCTCCTTTCGTTTTATATTGCCGAGTTTTTCAAGAAGTCTCGCGGCGTAATGACCGATGAATACCCACAATCCTATCATGGCGATATATTCCGCGAAAACCGAAAATCCGTTTTTTTCGAAGTCAAAAAAGACAAACTCGTTTTTCATCAGCATATAAGAAATTATATCCGCTTTAAAGAAGCACACCGCGCCGTATGCGGCAACAGCCGCCGCTGCTATCCGAAGTATCCATACAAGCGCGGTCAGCTTCTTCCCCCTTGCGACCCTGCGGAATATTCCGATAATCATTCCCCAGTGAAATCCCAAATGCAGGCTCATCAAAACAAATCCCCAATAGGATACGCACAGGTGCATACTCCGCGCAAGCGCCATTCCTTTGCTGATATGCAAAAAAGTGAATAAGTGGCGCGACATCACTATGCCGCTGTAACCGAGCATAAGAATAGCGGCGAGTACGGCAAAATTCAGCACAGTTCCGAATATCCGCAGCGGTTTGTATTTTCCCTTGAAAAGGCCGCCGTACCACCTGATATTCAGAATATTGTGTGCGATAAACAGCACCAGCATTGCCGCTCCGAACCACTCGTGAAGCTCCTGCCCCGTGACCTGATACGACATCAGGCACAAGAGCAGAGCCGTCATCAGAGCGTCTGCCGCAATTTTGATTTTTGACTTGACCGCCTTTCGTTTTTCCATAAGCTCCTCCGAATATTATGCTAACGAAAATGTGATCTCCGCATGACCGCCGAGCGTTTCAAACACCGAAAGATCGGACGTGACCTTTCCGATGGGGATAACGTCAACCGAAAGATTGGGGTTGTCAGTCTGCGCATAGAATATCGCCATATTGCGGTGCGCTTCGCAATAGGTTATATCGCCGTTTTCAAAGTTCCTTTGACCGTCCGTAAGGTTTTGAGGATAAAAGTCTACACCGCCGTAATATTCTCTGCCGCCGAAGCCGACCATTGAGATCGTCAGCGGAAAATATTCCTTGATCTCCCGCGCCAAAGCCGTATCGTAAAGCACTCCGTAGAGAACGACATCGTCGATCGTGATTTTCAGCGCTGTTTCGGCGGATTCGCTGTTCCCGCTTGATTCTGAAATACCGATTGAATTCAGCCAGCTTGCTACCGTGCTTTTCGCTCCGGGAACGTCCTTTGCCTCAATGGCAAGACCGTTTTCCGTATTCTGCGCCTTGCTTGCGGTCGCAATAGTATTGTAACTGCTTCCCGCTCCGTATCCGTCATGAGTGCAGAACGGTATGACTGTTTTTCCCGAAAAATCGTATTTGTTCAAAAACGAGATAACGGCTTGCGGAACATCGGTCGCCCAAACGGGATACCCTACGAATACTGTATCATATCCCGAAATATCAAGATCGGTATCCTTCAGATCGGGAAGATAATTATTTGACATTTCGTTGTGATTAACTGTTCTTAACTCGTCAAAATCAGCGGTATAGGGATTTACCGTTTGTATTAGGTGAATATCTCCACCAACCTCATCTTGTATCATTTTCGCCACATATTCGGTAGTGCCGAAGCGTCCGTTGTCGACAACTATGCTTGCCGAGGCAGAAGCGTCCACATCGTCGGGATAATTTGTGTTGCCACAGCGTGAGAAATACGCTATCAGAATTTTTTCTCCGCTTTCGGTCGAGTTGTCGGGAGCAGCGCCTGTATTTTCCGATGATGTTGAATTTGTTTCCGTGCTTTCGGAGGACGAGCTGCTTGATGAACTTGTATTCGAGGCCGGTGCTGAACTCGTACCCGTGCCTTGTGAAGATGCATTTCCCGGCGATTGCTCCGTGTCGTTTTGACAGGCGGTAAGCGACGCCGCTATTACAATCGCCGTCAACACGGAAAACAGACCTTTAAAATTATTTCTCATATTCTGTACCTCTTTTCGGTTATTCGGCGGTAATGTCCAGTCCGAGACCGTTTATCCAACGGACGACCTCGCTTTCGGACGCGCTGCCGTTCAGCCTTGTGCCGTCAAGCCAGTTTGCGCCGCTTGTTGATTGTGCGAGGTTGCGCGCGCTTGAACCTACTACGCTGCCGCCCGACGTGCAGAACGGAACAACGGTCTTTCCTGAAAAATCGTAGCTTTCCACAAAAGTGTTAAGAATTCTCGGAGCTTCTCCCCACCAGATCGGGTATCCGACAAAAACGATGTCGTACTGTTCCATATCGTCTACCGATCCGGAGATAGCGGGACGGGCATTCGGGTCGTTCATTTCAATGGTGGAACGGCTGCTGTCACTATGGTAATCAAGGTCGGCAGAGGTGTAGGGAGTTTCGGGCGTTATTTCATAAATATCCGCATTCAATGCGTCCGCTATACGCTCCGCAACTCCCTCTGTGGTATTGGTTGCCGAGAAATATGCTACCAGAACTTTGGGTTCGGAATGCTCGGGCGTAGTTACGGGATCTGTTGAACTTGACTGCGGAGGTGCGCTTACCGTAGTTGAAGATGAAGTACTGCTGCTTTGCGGCGCAGACGATTGTTCGGGGCTGCTAATTGAGCTTTGCGGACTGCTTGGTGTGCTCTCTGCTGTGCTGCTTGATGTGCTTTGCGTTGTGTTGCTCGAACTTTGCGCCACACTGCTCGGAGCGCTCTGTGGTGTACTGCTATCAGAGGGTGTTTCTGATGATTGCTCTGCCTGACTGCTCTCCGTTGCGTAAGAGCTTGTATTCTCGGTGCTTTCCGCAGTTGATGTACTCTGTGAAACACGATCCGTTAAAGATGAAGATGTGCTTGTTTCACTTTCCGTCGTCGAAATGAGCGGCGGGGTCGAGATCGTATTTTCATTTCCGCCCACATTGCACGCGGTCAGCGAAAACATTACCATTATAACGCTCAATATCATCGTATAAATTCGTTTCATAACAATTCTCCTATCTGTCAATTTTTCTTGGTTTCGAGGATCATGTAGTCCAGCTCGTCCAATATCTGCTGCTTATAGTGAATTTCTTCAAGCAGCTTACACCGTTGTTTTCTGAGTATCCTGATCTGCTCGTCGCGGCTTTCCGTTTTTCCGTCGAGCAGCCGCAGATAACCTTTAAGACTGTCCCTGTCCATGCCCGATTTTTGCAGAAAACCTATCAGTCCGATCCGCCGGATATCCGCTTCGTTAAATTCAAGCGGTTCTCCCTCGGACACCGTATGACCGAGAAGCCCGTTCGTTTTGTATTCTTTTAATGTTTCAGCGCCGATGTGAAAGCGTTCGCTTGCTTCGTTCAAGGTCATATTCTAAGCCCCCGTTTCATGCAAAAAATTAAGTGCAACCTAAAAGCCATGGCTTTTTCCGATTACACTTACATTATAGCTGTAAAAAAGTGCTATGTCAAATACTTAGTTTTTATGGGCAATCCATACCCAAAAAGCATTTAATGTGTTCGATAAATTTTGTCGAAGCCGCGCTAAACGGCTGTCCTCTTTTCCACGCAAGAACGCTTGTAGCGGTGAGCGGCGGATAAAGCGGACGGTATGTTATCTTCGATTGATCCCACATCGGCAGCATACCCTCAATAACGATCGAATATGCCAATCCGCGGTTTACCATAACAGATGAATTGGTACTCAGATTGCTTGTAAACAAAACATTCAGACTTTCATAATAACCGCCGAACCAGCTTGCAAGCTCGCTCCGGACCTTCAAGCGGCGCGGCATAATAAGCGGAAGCTCGGACAGCTCATGTGCCGTAACGTGTTCTTTTTCCGCGAGGGGACAGTCCGGGCGCATAACAACGACCCACCGTTCTTTCATATCCAGACGGATAAAATCGTATTTTTCAATATCGATAGGCTCTAACAGCAAGCCCACATCAACCAAGCCTCTGTCCATCTGATCCTTGACATGATCGGCGGTAGCGGTGTAAATATCGAATGTAACAAGCGGATATTTTTTGTGAAAGTTCTCGAATAAATCGGGCAAAATCTGCACCGAGGCGATCTCTCCGCAGCCGACGGTTATCTTTCCCTCGATTTGTTCGTCCTGCTCGACAAGCTCCTTTTCGGTTTTATCGACAAGTTGTAAAATTTCCTCTGCGCGTCGGCGGAGCAGAAGACCCTCGTTCGTTAATGTAATCCTGCGGCTGCCGCGCTCGAACAGCCTTACACCGATCTCGTCCTCCATCTGCGCGAGTTGACGGCTGAGCGTCGGCTGTGTAATATGCAGAACGTCTGCGGCTTTTGTAATGCTTTGTTCCCTTACCACCGTCAGAAAATATCTTAATACCCTAATCTCCATCAATCTGCCTCCGATCCAAATGCCTTTTAGTTATATTATAACATGTTAATGCCTAAAAAGCAATACGCCTTTGGAAATATTACTCCTATTGTCAACAATATGTTTGGCGGATTTTTCAAAAATTGAACCGCATAAAACAAAGAATAAGCGTGACAAATAGCTGAAGTGGTTAAACACCACCTCAGCTATTTTCACCTGCGAATATCCGCATAATATTGCTCATAAAGGATCTCCCCAGCAAGCGCCCTATCACGAATTTCGGATGCGAATTTTGACCATTTCTCAAACTCGGCAACAGTCATTTTCTTTTTCATATAGCGCGCATAATGTGCCTTATAAGCCCGATTATAGGTCTGCCAAATCGGATTGGTTTTACATCTGTCATCATATCTGCGTTTGGAACCAACATCGCGGCAGGTCTTGTTCGGCTCGTTTTTAAGTTTTCTGTCACAATAGGTATAATACCAACTGCCCTTGATCAAAAAGAATTTACCACAGTTTTTGCAGAGGTTTGGCACATAGTTTTGCTTGATACCGTTGAAAAAATCGTAATATAGAAATGAACTCAAATCGTTAAATCCAATCTCTTCACATAAAATTAAATCGCCGCCCTTGCCTTTCAATGCCTTATATCCAAAGGATTCCATTTTGCATTTTATTTTAATGAAATTTTTGGCTTTGCTTGTATTGAAATCCTCAAAATATTCAGCGACTTCATTCCCTGTCGGGAAGACTTCCTTCTGATGAAAATATTCTATCAGAAATGGTTTGTAGATTTCATGCACCTGAAAATACGCCGTAACAAACTTGATGTACATATCAAAGAATCCCGATATTGTTTGATTTAATTCATGAAGCGAATGCCTTATATCATCATCTTCCATATCGATATGTTCAGGAGGACAAAGCTGAAAGTTGTATAAACGCATAGAATAATTCCCTGCTTCGTCCTTTTCTCCGACACCGTATTCGTTCACAGTGTCCTCATCAAATTGACCGTAGGCGTAATCTTCATAATCTAATCCGTCCTCAAAAAAGTAACCGTAGCTGTTTAAAATATCATCAAGCTTTACAATTTGATTGCCGAGAATTTTATTGTATGGCGGCAGTTTTTTCATTATTTTATTAAGACTTTCCGTAAGCGACATTGCTTTGTAAACAGTGCTATTATAATTTTTATAGTCTTGATAATCCATATCTTGTGAAACAGTCAAGTGCCTTTTAAAATATTTCAACTGATAAATATAGTCCTGTTGCGAAAGTGAATCGTAGTGTTTATCATTCAGATACGCAGTCAGTATTTCGCAGGAATCATACCTGTATTTTTCGTTTATGTAGACATCGTTGCCCCAGAAGTAAGCCTTAAAACCAAACATCTTGACCTCCGAAAAAATATTTTAAAAAATAGATAATGAGAAATCAAAAGTAGAGAACTGTATATAATTATAACATATCTATTGAAATTTTGCAAGAGGTATGCTAAAATAAAGTAGACGATCAAAAGCGGTTAAAAAATACCAATCCGCTCTTGACCGTCATTAAAATTTTATCGGAGGTTAGAAAATTTGAAAGAAGCAATGTACACAAACTTTGAGGAACTGCCGCTGTTCTTGAATGCGAAAACGCTTGCAAAACTGCTGGGCGTTTCGGTCTCAAGCAGCTATGAGCTAATGCACGAAAAGGATTTTCCCGTAATCCGTATCGGCTCAAGGCTTGTTGTTCCAAAGGATAAATTACAGCTTTGGATAGACAGCAAAACAGGAAAGTGAGGACGATATTTGAACAAGAAATACTCAAAACGCGATCCGATAAAGGACTACTTTCCGTTGCCGAATGAGATATTCTGTCTCAATCTTTCCTATGGCGAGATAGCGGTTTATTCGTACTTGCTTTACCGTGAAAATCGTCAATCGTTCAAGTGCTATCCAAGCTATAAAACCATAGGCGAAGCACTGAAAATGTCAAAGAATACGGTCTGCAAATATGTTCGGCAGCTTGAGGAAAAGGAACTCATAGCAACAGAACCGACTAATGTTTTTACCAAAGACGGCAAGAAACTTAATGGAAATCTGCTCTACACAATACTGCCTATCGAACTGGCAAAACAGTATTTTTATAACCGCCAACTTGAAAATGTCGATCGAATTGTCGCAGAGGATAAACAAAGAAAACATCTCGAAAGGCTCAATTTTAAGCCCGATAAACAAGCCGTTTGAGAGAGTGAAGAGGTGAAAAAGGCATATATTATTTGAAAGCAGGACAAAGCGAGGGGTCGGCAAGCCGCCCCCTCACGGCTCACATCGGACGGCAGAGCCGACCGTTGAGGGATATTATTGAAAAAAGAAACACTTAAAAAAGGCGGTCTCATGAAAAAAACTCATAACTGAAAGAAAAATGAAAAACCGCTGGACTTTCGCGAAAAATTGTGGTATGATGTGTGGTTACAAGGGAGGTGTTGTTATGGGAAAACGCAGACCGTCAGGTGACGGAATGGTTCGTAAGCGGGAGGACGGAAGATGGGAAGGCAGAATCGTTGTAGGTCATAAGAATAATGGCAATCCGATCTATCGTTATGTTCTTGCGAAAACACAGGCGGAACTTACTCAAAAACTGCATGATAAAATTGAAATGTATCGCGACACCGATTTGTGTGAGGATTGCAATATGCTCTTATCCGAGTGGCTTGATAAGTGGATTAAAGAGTATATAATGTGCTCCGTTCGACCGAATACTTTAAGCAGCTATACCATGATGATAAAAAATCAAGTCAATCCCTATCTGGGAAAGCGTCCACTATCATCGTTAACTACTCAGGAAATTCAAAAATTTTATAATACCATCAAGAAAAACGGGCGTGTAAAATATTCCAAGAAGTACGGCACGCAACTTGCTGACAGCATGGTTCGCAAAGTTCACATGATGCTGCATGAAGCACTTGATATGGCAACAAAACATAACTTAATTGTAAACAATCCGACTAACGGGACGACCCTACCGAAGAACAATTATGCTCCAAAACAGGTTTTAAATGATGAGCAGTTTGACAGGTTCATGGAAATTATAAAATCCGATGAAAAGTGGTACGATTTTTTCTACACAGAAATTACCACAGGACTTCGAAAAGGCGAGATATGCGGATTGAAATGGGAAGATTTTGATTCTCAAAATAGTACATTAAAAATACAGCGTAGTATTGGCAGAGATACAAACGGAAAAATGTCGGTTGGAGATACCAAAACCGGTAATGGATCACGAGAAATTATATTACCGCCAAGCACAGCGGATTTATTGCGAATTCGCCAAAAGAATGCAGTAAGCGGGTGGATATATCCAAACCTGCGCAAGCCCGAAAAACCAATACATCCGCAATGCGCTTATGTGCGTT
>CAMNXF010000031.1 GCA_946567425.1 uncultured Clostridia bacterium
TTTTGTATTATACTTTTTTGAGGTTTTGGTGTCAAGTTTTATTATACAACATCAGTTTTCGCGAACCCGAAGCCCGCCTTGCCGTCGTTGAACGTGTACTCGCTGTACATTCTGTCGCTCGGCACGCGAACGATCGGATATCCGTTGAATGTTTTGACCGTGAGATCAACGCTGCCCTGCTTGAACGTGCCGACGTTTATCTGGCGCTGGAGCTTGTCGGAGCTGTCAAGAATATCCGCGACGGGGTACGGCATGACGATCACCAGATCGGCAGCGCCACACTTGTCACGGATCGCGGTAATGTCGTTCTTGAGCTTGCTCAAAATCGTAGATGACACGGGGGAGTAGCCCTCCGCAAACCCCGCTTCGTTCGCGAGCTTGTACAGTTTGCTGTAACGGTAAGCGTCGATCTCGGGGATAACGTTCTCGCTCTGGAACGTGCTCATAGCCGCCGTCGCGTTCGCGATAAAGCCGCTCTCGTCGACCTCGATACGGTCGAGCAGAAACTGAATACCTCTGTCCATTTCCATGGTTTTTGTCTGATATTCGAGCGACACCTTGCCGCGCGGATATCCGTTGTTGCGGTCGTAGTCGCCCAGACCGTCGGTCGACAGAGTGGGTATCTTGATATCTCTGCCGCCGCTGTACTTCACACGACCCGCGTTCGCTTCCATCCAGCCCGAGGTCGCGCCCTCAATAAGCTGCTGATCGCAAGCCTGCTGGAATAATGTTACTGTTTCAATATTATTAGGCATACTTTTTTCCTCCTTATTTCAATGGCAAAAGCCCGCACCGGCTCACTTCGTTCGCCTAGCCAAGCTGCCTTGCTCCGCTGCGGTCGCTTCGCTCCCTGCGCTGCACAAGGCAACTCGCTTGCGACTTTTGCGCTGCTGCTTTAATTTGTTGTTTTAGTCTTTTTTCAGCCCGAAGCCGCCGAAGATCTGCGATTCGAGATTATTCGCGTCCGCGGGAACATTCCCCTGTGTGCTGCCCATAAACAGCCCGGGGGGTATCCTTCACGAACACGTCGGGATCGTTCTTTTTCAGCTTCTCGGCGGCGTAGTCGGTCTCTTGTGCGGCGAGCTTTTCCGTCGCCTCCGCGTACTTCTTGTTCAGATTGTCGAACTGTTTTTCGAGCTCCTCCGACTTGTTTCCTGTTGCCCTCTGTTCGGCGGCATCCGTGCCGCCGTTTTGGGGCAACTGCGCAAACGTCCTGTTTGCGTTTGCCTTGAGCTTTTCCAAGTCTTTGTCGCGTTCGGCGAGCTGCTTGGTGAGCTCGTCGAGCCTCGCGGCGCTCTTGGACGCGTCGTCAGCCGCGACGAATTCCTTGCCGACGACCTCCTCGATCTGCTTTCGCTGATCCGCCGTGATCTTCACCGCGAATATCGCCGAAAGCACCTGCATAAGTTTTTCCATTGTAATTCCTCCTATAATTTGATATAATAAATGCGCCCTTTTTCAAGAGCGCGGTTTATTTGGTGTTGAAATTTATCCTCCTCTGTGCTATAATCAAGTTGAAAGGAGGATAAAATATGGATATATGTACAAAAAAATACAAGCGGGTTAGATGCGAGAAATGGAGCATTGATGTAACATTATCAGCTACATATCGTTTTCACGATAAAGCCAACCCATATGCCGCCGTTTTCCAAAGTGCCGAATGTCCTGTTGTGTCAAACAGCAAACTGCCGGTGCACAAACGTGACACAGATTACAAATGGCTTATGTGCAACGATTATTGGCTCTGCCCCCACCTTAACAGTTTCCCGGAATATATTGAAGATACACGGGTTAACGAGTGGGATCATTAACTCTTCTGACTTCAAGATTAAATTGGAAACCTCGAGCACTTTCGCTTAAACGAATTATTTCATCTGTCAATCCTTGCGTTTTTTCAATGCAAGGATTATTTTTTAATAACTGGGCTAAAGTTGATATTTTTCCCAAAATAGCCTCCAATTCCGAGATGTTCGTTATTCTTTCGGATTGATATATCATATCTTCACCTCTCTTTCGCGCAGAAAAAAGCGCCTTGCAATCGCTTGCAAAACGTCCTATATTGTTGCAATTCACCTTTAATCAAGCAGCTTATACGATTCTATGTCGTTTTCAAATAGGAGAATGCCATCACCATCGTCAAATTCAACGCACAATGTTTCAGCCTCGTTGTCTGAATCATCAGAAATGGGAGACTCTCCAAGATATCGTCCAACTCCCACAATAACATTGCCATCTGTTAAAGTGATCTCTGCTCTGTGACCAAGAATATAGTCCAATACCGTCATTGGAATATTTGTTCTCATTTCCTTTCACCACCATTATAAATTACAGGGAAAACGTGTGCTCCATTTTTGGAATATACAATTTGAACTCTGCTCGTCGGAACATATTTTCCGATCTTTTTATCGTAAGTTACGCCAATATGTTTGCCGATATCAACAAATTCTTCAGGGTAAGAGGATTTTTTTGTGTAACGAATTTCTCCTTTTCCCGAAAATTTATCAACAATCTCCTGTGGGTCGGCACTTTTATACAGGGCACTTTTGGGAGACTTACCGTTAGCAATAGCCTTTTTCGATTCCCTAAGCCAATCTGCCGAGCCTAAAATGTGCTGTTGTTGCTTTTGTATACGTATAGCCTTGTTGACATCACTTATCGGAACTCTTTGATTTATTATACCACCATTCCCGCCGTTTGTCAAGGTGATCTGCGCATTTTTAAAAGTGTTCTGCTTTCTCGTGACTGCGCCCGTCTTAGCGGCGAGATGACGATCATACCCCGCGACGAACGTCCGTTCGTACTCGGTATATGTTCCCGCGGCTTTGCAAAAATCCTCGTAATAGTCCTTTTGCCGACGCAGCTTGATACTCGCGGCGGTGAACGCGTCCTTATCCCCGACAGCGTCCGCTACGATACAGCGGTCTTTCTGCCGCCTCATGGAGCGCTCCATTTTCCGCATTTGCCGCTGCGCCTCATAGGCAGTGTATTGCTTGCCCTCGTAGGTGAACGGCGGCGGATCGAGCGCCTTTAATTGCTCCTCGGTATACGACGGCTTAGTCACGCCCAGAATTATCGGGTAAGCGGAGTGTCGGCAGTTGTAGTCGGTGATCAGCGGCAGCACGATCGTCTCATACTGCGAAGCGGGATATTGTCGCCCCTGATACACCGCGTGCGACGGACGCGCCCCAATGTGCGCGGATATCTTCCAACCGTCCGCACCGAACTCGGCGGCGTTCTGCTCGGAGATCTTCTGTGTCAATTGTGATACACTTGTCATCAGCGCGCGCCGCACCGCGACTTCAATTCGGTCGGAACGTCCGCTTGCGTAATAGACCGTCCGCAGCCCGCTGTCCGCGAGCGCGAAGCACGCTTGCCGAACCGCCGTTGTGTAGTCCGTTACGCCCGTCATAACTTTCATCTGCGCCATGTCCATTTGCTTGCGCAGAAAGTCGGTTGCGCTGCCATAGACCATTCGACCGTCGGCAGTTTTCTGCGCGAACCCGAGCGTTCCCGTGAGGTTTGTGCAGAGCCCGCGCGTCTGCTCAATCTGCGCGTTTATGAGCTTTTGAAGCTGCTCCGTGCTGCCCTCGTTCACGCCGAGCATTCGCCTGTCAAACTCGTCGGACTGCTCGGCAGCAGTGCGGATAAGTTCCTCAATTTTTGCCTCAGCAACGCCGTTTATACGCGCGAGCTCGGCAGTTATTGCGTCCGTCGACATTCCCAGAGCCTTTGCGCGGTACATCAGATATTCGGCGGTATTGGTAATTTTCGCCGCTTCGGAAATTCGCAAAGCAATGTCCTGCAAAACAAAATCCGACAGCTCCGAATAGATATCCGTCAGCGGCTTGGGAATGTTTTGAAGCTGTTTCGGCGTGAGCATTATTCATCACCGCCGAAAATCGTTGTCATTTCGGGGAGCATTTCCCGCGCCTTTTCAAGTGGAACTCCGAAGTACCAAGCGTTAAACTCCTCGGGCTTGAGCAGCCCCGCCTGAACCATTTGAAAACGCCTCGAAAATTCCGTTCCCGTGTCCTCGAAAACGCTGTCGCCGAACTCGATCGCGGACTCTCCGTCGGCAACTTCAAAACCGTAGAAATGTGCCAAATTTGAAACAATAGCGCCGAGCGTTTCAAGCACGGGTCGGAGCTGCCGCTGGAGCTGCGCGACGGTATTGTAGGTCGTTCTGTCCTCGGAGAGCACCTGCGTCGCTGTTACTAAACCCTTTGCGCTGTCGAACGTAAACGTTCCGCACGACACGCCGATCTGTACCTCGTACAGCCGCAGCTCCGTGTTTATCGCCGCCTTGTGCGCCTCCTCGCGAATTTGCGGCGCGTAAGCCATTATCTGCTGCTCCATTGACGACGTGCCGTCGCCCTCGATCTTGACAAAATAGTCGTCGGGAATACCGCTGCTGCCGTGCAGAACGGTCTCGTCGGCAAATATTTTCGCGCTCATTTTTCGGAACTCCGCAAGGTATTCGGAATGCGCGCGGTCTATCTCGTGCAGCGTGCCGACAGAGTTCACGAAAATGCTCACGGGGAGCGCGCTGTCAAGATCTATATTGTTCGCGTAGGGCGTGCGAAATGTTGCGATCATCGGTATTTCCGACGGTATTCCGCCGCCCTCGGAAAGCCCCTCCCAACGCGGTACCGCCGACAATTCAACGCGCTCGCGGGTGCCGTAAATATACGCGGAATTGCGCACGGTATGTGTCCCGTTTTTGAAACAATGCCACTCGCGCCGCTCGTAAATTTTCCCCTTGAATTTCACGCGCTCGAAAAAAATTCCCTCGATTATCCGACCGTTCTCGTCGAGCGTTATCGGCAGAAAATCCCGCGACGTTCCAACGTCGAAAAACACCTCGCCGGAGCGCGTTATGTACGGCTTTATAACCGTGTAACCGCCCACCAGAGTAAGCTGCACAAGCCTGTCAAGGCGCGGCAAAAGGTTCTTCTGAACGAACGAATTAAGGCGCTCGTCGGGCAGCTCGAACTTGATCTCGCTCGTGACGAGCTGCGCCAGATACGCGGTAGAAATGTACGCCGTCGGCAGCGGCTTGAAGTTTTTATGCGTCGCCGCCATTGGCAAAGTGCCTTGAAAAGTATTCCACCATTCGCGGTTTTTTTCGCGCATTATCGGGCTTTGCGCGGTTTCAATTTTGGATAGATCGTCTATGCCGTCCACATTTTCACCGCCTTTTTTAAAGCCGCTGAAACGGCTTTTTATAAACTCTGAAATCCTCATTATTTTTCGCTCCTTATAAGCTGCGGAATATATCGCTCAAACGAATATTCAAACGCATCCAGAGTATCAATATCCGAAGTTCCGTCGTCGAGACGTTCTTCTTTGCCGATAATTTTGTCGTTCCATACCGCGCCCTTGAACGCGTTCACGAGCGAACCGCATTCCTCCGAAACAAGCCGGAAACGTCCGCCGCCCATAAGCATCGTCGTTGCGCGAATGCGGTCGTTGATCTCGCGTTTTCGCGAGTTTTTCACGACGATCCCAAGCGGTCGCAGAGCCTCGCGCAAGCCCGCAATAAGCGTCTGCTCGGCACTGTCCGCGTAGACCGCAGATATCTTCCCGTAACGCTTGAGCATACCCTCACAGAACACGTAAACGCGCTTATAAAGCGTTTGCGGCGTCATATCCGCGGCGGGAATGCGCTCGCTTTTCAGCGCGTATAATTCGCGCATTTCGTGAGTTATTCCCGTGCAGACAAGCGCGTGCTGCGAGCTGTTTCCGCCGAAATCCAACCCTATATTGACGTACTCGAACGACGGCATCTCCGCCGCGTAAAACGCCGTCGGAGCGTCCGAAAAAACCTTGTATATAGCGCCGTTCGCGACCACCCAGTCGCCGCGTATAAAGCGGTCGTAATACACGCCCGTGTACTCTTTTTTCAGACTTTCAACGTAATCTGCGGGCAACGTTGTGTTGTCGTCGATGTGGAAAAACATTCGGAGAAGATCGAGCTTTTCATTTTTCAAATAATCCGTAAGCAGCCAGTGCGTCGGAACGTCCGGATTGGTCGTCGCGATCAGCTTCGCCCCGGGCGCGGACAGACGTGAAAGCAGCATTACAAAGAAGTCTTTCGGAAACAGCGTAAGCTCGTCACAATAAGCGCCGCCGAGCGTTATGCCGCGTATTTTCCCCTCGCTGCGCATATCGTTCGCGCCCTCCAGCATAATTTTTCGACCGAATAAAATACCCTCTTTTGTGGATGGTGAAAATTTAAAATTGTTCTCGCCGACAAGCTCCTGCAAGGGCAGCAGACAATTTCGCTTCAGCGTCTGGAGCGACTTTGCGCACATCATATATAAATAGTCTTTCGGTCTGCTCGCCACCCAGACCGCCCACAGAATAAGCGAGATCCAAGTCTTTCCCGAACGCACCGAGCCCTCAAGGATATTTAAACGCTTCAGCTTATTCTGTTTGAACGCGCGAATAAGCTCATTCTGCTTCGCGGTAAATTCGATCTTACCCATTTTTTATCGCCTCCAGAATTTCGTCGAGCTTGCCCCCGCCATCGCCCGAAACGCCGCCCGTCCGCGAATATTCATCGGACTTTTTGTTTATAAGGTAAAATTCCATCGCGGCGTTAGACGGCGGGATATGCTTTTCGGCGGTCTCCACGGTTTTTACGCCGTTGACAATTTTTGTTTTATGTTCCGTGACCGTGTAGCCCGTCGCCGCTCTGATCAGTGCCTGTTCAACCTCGGCGGCGAGCAGCTCCGAATTTTCCGTCAGCATTTCCGAAACGCCCTCAAGGCGCGATTTGATCTCGTTGATTTTTTTCGCGCGCTTCGCGGGATTATTGGTAGATAAAAACGCCTCGACAAGCTGCTGTACCGCAGAGGTCGGGGCGCTGCTATTTAATTTTTCATGCTCCGCGATCGCAGCCCTGAGAGCCGCGATACTTTTCTTTTTTCTGCTCACAATACCACCTCGGTTTCAGATATACCGTTTTAAGCGTTATAGACCCTTTTCAGAGCGACGTTTTATAATTTTAGGGGAAATTACCCTCTCGAAATCTGCCCGCCCTTAAAACGCGTTTTGGCGCGTATTTTTTGAGGGTATAGCTTCGCCCTTTGCGCACGGAATTTTCCGGGCGTACGCGTTGGTTATTTTTCGCCGCTGCGGAGCGTATCACGCGTTGACGGGCGGCGCGTCAAATTCTACGGAGAGCACTATCCTGTGCTTTTCGCCGTAGAGCGTAACGTCCGCCGAAGCGCGTTTTCCGCGCCGATTGAATTTAACGATCTCATGATCGAGATTTGTAAGGAATCCGCTTGTAATATGCAGTGTTCCGCAGGAAATATATCCGCGCGAAACGCCGACGCAATTGCCGTCATTGCACAATTTTCGGATATATCCGTCCTCGTCGGGCGGCAGCGCGCACAGGCTCACGAACCGTACCGCGCCCGCGCATTTCATAACGTCGTGCCAGAGCTTGGCGGTCAATTCGGGAACGTCGATAAAAACATATCCCGTAAAAATTATCCGCTCGACGTACTGCCAATTCCCGCGGCGGCGTTCCGCCTTTATCTGCCGCGGACAGTACGCGGTAATATTTTTGAACCTAAGCTCCTCAACGATCTGCAATTCTTTTCCGCCGCAAACGTAAAGCACATACATTATTCCACGTCCTTTCGCGCGGCTATGAACTGCACGAGCTGTCTGTACAGCTCGGGGTCTTCCTTTGCCATAGCGTCGAAAATTTCTTCCTTGAAGCTCTCGAACGCCACGTCCTTGAGATTTTTGACCTTGACGTCGTTCTCGTTTTTATACGCGACCGCGCGGATCAGCGCCGTGCAGCGGTCGATCAGCTTGAGCGGATCTGCTTCCTTCAGCGCGTCGCCGCTGAGCTCCCGAACTGCCATAAGAACCTTGTGCGACACCAACCGCGCAATTCCCTCGGTGGTGTCGAGCTGCGGATATTTCGCCATTTCCTCGGTCAGCGTCCGCATATTCTCGCTCGCCAAACGCAAGTCCTGCACGGTAGCGTTCAGTCCCTGCGCGTATCGGCAGACCGCCGATTCGGATAAGGTCATGTTCGCGGTCTTTTGGATGTAGCCGCAGACCTCGCGGTAGGTGAAGTTGCCGAGTATCATTTCCTCGACCGCCGATCTTATGTCCTGCGGCAGCGCGTCGATCTTGCTGTGCTTGCGGTTTTTCATTTGCTCACCGCCTTATACAGGGGTCGTCGATTTTGCCGTTGAGGAACTGTATGCCTTTCGCGGTGAGTTTTGCGCCGAGCTGTGAAAATTCCGCGTCGGCAAGATCGGTCACGTTTGTCTGCGTTCCGCGAATACGGAGCTTTATATACCCGGATTCCGTGAGATAATTAACGCAGTCCGTAACATCGGCAAGCCCGATAGTGTTTTCCAGCGCGTCCGCTACGCTTTCCAGCGGCGTGTAATCCTCACGCATTACGTTTATCGTCTGAAGCACGATACGGTTATTTCTGCGGAAAGCCGAGCGGCGCAGTTCTTCCGCGCTTGTTATGTTTTCCAACGTTTGCTCACTCCTTTTTCAGATCGTCGATCTTATTTTCAAGCCTTGTCATCATGCGTACAAAATCTCCGTTGCGCACCGTGTTTTCTTTTAAAAAATCTATATTTGTTTCGATTTTGTCGATTTGTTTTTTTAACACGTCCAACTCGGATTTGCTCGCGTATCTGTCGTCGGCGTTTTCGACTTTTTCTTTTAATTCGTTAAGCTCCGCGCGGCTCGCCCGGCTGTTCAGCTTGTCGAAAAAGTATTTCAGAAAAAACACTATAACGCCCATTCCCGCGGAGATTACAATATTAAATACCGCGTCAAAATCCATACGATCACCACCGAAATTTATTTGTTGTAATCCGATTTTATCATAAAAAATATAATTTGTAAAAAGTGAAATCACTTTGTAAATTCACATTGTAATATTACAAAAAATCGGCGCACCGCTTTTGCAGTGCGCCGTAAATTATTTACTTAAACGCCGAACCTCCGCGATGGGCATTTCAAGATCGTGAGCGATCTGCCCGGGAAGATCGCCGTTTTGAATTCGTGTTTTTATATAATGTACGATCTCGGGAGTTGGTACCAGAGACCGCGCTTTCGGTATCCAGATCGGAGAGCCGCCGTATACGTTTATAAGTGCCTTGTAATTATCCATTCCTATAATGTCGGCAACCTCCTGCTGATCTTCGTTAAGGTGGCTCAGAAGCACCAGCTGCTCCAGACCCATTTTCATCACCCCGTTTCTTTTTACGCTCCTCCGAGCGTATCATGCGCTTGAGCGTCTCGATAATTTTTGCCGCCTCGCCGCGCGTGACCTTATAAAAGATATCCCCGTCCGCGCGTATTTCGCGACCCGTCACCTTGCGTATCAGCCCGCGCAGACGTTCGCGGACTTCAACATTTGACGGCGAGAGCTGCGCCAGCTTATACGCCAGACGGAAACAAAGGCTCTGCTGTTCGCCCGTTATATGCTCAAGCTCCGCGGGCTTATCCGGGCAGACGTTTTCTTTGTAGTCGAGCAGCCGCGCAATAATAAAATCCGCCTGTTTTTCCGTAAGCTCGGATATGTGATCCTTGCGCGACCACTGTTTTATCCATAGGTGCAGATCGTCGTCGGCTCCGAGCTCGCGGTCAAGCAGCCCGCACTGCGCGCCGAGCGCGTATATCCTTTGTATTTGCTTTCCCGTTGCCATTTACGTCACCGATAACTTCGCTGAATTGTCGACGCTCACGCCGCGGTTTATGCTTTCCATAACGCTGTCCGTATCTGTGCCGGACATCTCCGCTACACGCCGGAACGTCTGCCAGACTACGGCTTCAGCGTACATATACGCGTAATCGCTTGCGTCTTGTTGAGACAAGCCGCCGATTTTGATTAAATTGCCGCGGTCTGTATCAAAATTTGCTCCCTTTAATTTTTTGGATAATACCGCCTTTGCCTTATCGTCGCAGGGCAATTCGTCAATGACCTCTTTCGGCATATGCTTGAAATAATTATCGGTAAATATCCCGATCAGCATACGCTCGATTTCCTTGTTTTTCGGCTTGACCTCACGCTTGATCTCTTCCTTAAAAATATCTTGAAAAACTTCTTTTCCAAGCGCCTTTTCAAGATAATTCGGCGCGGATATTTCAAGCTTTTGCGATTGAGTATAGGTAACGGAAGCTTGACTGTTTTCGTCGGCGTATGTACGTGATTTATATTTGGTGTCCGCAACGTCCACACTTCCAAGCTCCAGAAAATATACCTCAAGTGCCTTTTTGCGTTCGCTGAGTTCCGCTATCCGAGCATTGATCTCGCTCAGCTCCCTGACCTTTTCAATGATCTCCGACATTATCCGCACACCTCCTTGTGCAGCCGAGCCGCGCATACGGGGCATACATAAACGTCGCCGAACTGCTTGATGTTATCCGCACCGCCGCAGAAACGGCAGGTGTTGGCGTGCTTGGTGATAACCAATGACCCGTCTCCGCGGGCGTCAAGTTCTACCGCGTCACCCGCGCTCAAGTCCAGCCACGACGCTAAATCTTTCGGTATCGTCACGCCCCGGGTTTTCGACAGCTTTTTGAATTTTACCATGTAGTTTCCTCCTCGTTATATCATAATTAAAACCGTCTGCTCTGCGTTTTCACGGGCTTGCAACCGTTCCCGAAAGAGCCACATTAACGTGGGGGAATATTCCCCCAAAGCTATTATATTTCGCACCGTGCAAGTCCGAGAATAACCGTGTCGGGTTTGCAATATTTTGCGTTGTCTAAAATATAAGTTACCTTAAACAGCAGACAATCGCCGGAGTATCTTCCGTCGTCTGATGTCCGTGAAAACCTTTCGTACATTTCGTCGGAGCCGAACTCGTACTCAAACGGCACGAACTCATTTACCGCAAGAAAATCCCCGATTTGATACGGGCGGTCTTTTTTGCGCACCTCAAAAGACTTTATGCCGCTTGCTAACGCAGCGAAATAGTCGGGGCAGCATTTAACCGAGTGGATCATTTTGAGCTTCCTGTACAATATTCAATCCGTCGACAGCATATCCGCCGCTCTTTCCTTCAAGCAAAACAACAAGCGTTCCACTGCATTCCCAAGGTTCGGATCGCATTGTCCAAACCTTGCCCTTGTTTTTCTCGCTCACATAATATTTGTCGTTCATAACGACCTTATCGCCAATTTTCAGCATATCAGTTTACCCCCAATAATTTCGTCATTTCCTCAAACCCACGCCTCGCGCTTCCGTATGCTCGTTCCTCGGAACTCCACGGGATAGCACCGCTCCAGAACGCGATCGTAAATTCTCGCGCACCGTATATCCTCGGAATGCTTGAACGTCTCCAGCGGAAGATTTGAGGTATAAATAACGGGCTTTCCGCTGCGGTACCGCGCGTCGCAGACCGCGTATATGCGCTCAAACCCGTAATCGGTGGAGCGCTCCGCGCCGAGATCGTCTAGGATAAGCAGGTCAATATCGTTTATGCGGCGAATTATTTCGTCAGCGCCGTCGATAAGCGTTACCAGCGAGACCATGACCGCGGAGTAATTTCTCTCCAACAGCGCGTTCGCGATACACGCCGCGGCGAACGTCTTTCCCGTGCCGACGCCGCCGAAAAGCAGCAGTCCGCGGTTATCCTCGAGCATTTTCGGGAATTTCTCCGCATACCGTTCGCAGATCGTCATACTGCGCGAGTTTTCGCCGTCCTTGTCCGCGCCCTCGAACGTACACTCCGACAGCTTGCCGCTCATCATCGACAGATGCCGAAGCTCCGGCGCTCTGACAGCGCGCTGCGCCTCTGCGCTTTCGCGCTCGCGCTCCTCGTTGGCGCGCCTCGCACATTCGCACCAAGTCGGGAATATGATCTCCTCGCCGTGAAATACGGTGCGGCACTCGGTCGGAGTGTGGCATTTTCCGCAGTAGATCAGCCCGTCCTTTATGTAATCGCCGTTCTGCGGCACGCACTTCTCCGACATGGTTTTCGCGAACATTCTCGCAAGATCTACTGCCTTATCCATACTCGTCAAACGGATTCCCCGTCATGGGCGCGGACGGTGCGGGCGCGATCGGCGAGTAGTTACCCTCGATGACCTTGAGCGCGTTGGTCGGAATAAGCAGCCAGTCAAGCGAAGCGTGCCACTTCCGCGAGTTGCCGCCGCCGAGAAAGCTGCTTTGAGCGGCTTTTCGGAACAGCTCGTCAAGATCGTAGCCGTCCTTGACAAGCCGCAGAATAGCGCGTTTTCGCTTGTCCGTGAGCCTTGTCGCGGGCGGAAGATTTTTGTATACGCTGTTATACCGTTCCAGCACGAGCTTGCAGTCCGTGCTTTCGCGCGGCGTTTTAAGCTCTTTCAAGAACCGTTTCAGCTCGCCGAACTCCCCGGCGGTAAGCTCCAGATCGAGCACGGTGCCATGCTCAAGATCGTGCAGCTTATACTTTCCCATAAAATCCTCTCCTTTCATATTATTCGTCTGCTCTGCGTTTTCACGGGCTTGCAACCGTTCTCGAAAGAGCCGCATTAGACAGGGGCGAGCGCCCCTAATATTCAGTCAGGATAATGCCTCCGCTCCTCGGTGAGCTCGGCGCGCCCGAGCGTTCTGCCGCGCTCCATGCCCTTGTTGTAGGCGATAAGCGTCTCGGTTTTCGCGCGGCGCTTGCCGAGGCAGTACGCCACAAACGCCGCTATAAACCCGACCAGCGCGGAGACCGAAACAATAATCACAATTCTCGGCGACCCCGCGCCGTATATCATGGAGCTGACTATCAGCGTAAACAGCGCCCCCGCTCCGAACGAGATGATCCAATCAAAAAAGCTGTCGAATTTCACTTGTAAAGCTCCTTTCGTATAGTCCGCGTCCTGTCCGTCTGCCTGTTCTGAACCGTCATTTCCTTGTCGGTATCCTTGACGACGAGCCAGTTTTCATAATTTAAGCGGGCAGCTTGCATAAGCATTTTCTGCTTGCGAGTAGGCTTTTTTCCGTGCTTCATTTTTTCCGCACCGCCTTTTCCATGCCCTTAAGATCGAGGTGCATCATCTTCGCCATTTTGACAAGACCGTTAAAATCGTAGCTGCCCATATCGTAGGCGTTTCCGAACAGCCGAACCGCGCCGCGCACGCCCTCCGCCGTCTGCGCGATCTTGTACAGAAGCTCAAGCTCCTGCTCCTTGCCTTGCAATATCGGGATCAGCATTTCGATGTCCGCCCTTTGCACATCAAGTGTGCGGAGCTGCTGACGCTGCCACGCGCGGTTGTTTACCTGTCGGTACTGCTCGCGCGAGCGCCCCTCGATCTTCTCGCGTATGCCGTCGTTCCCGACAAGCGCCACGCCCAGCGTCTGCCCGCGCTCCGAAAAGTGATCCGCGAACGCGCGGAGCGTTTCAATGCTCCCGTAGGTGAGAAGCTGCGCCTCATCTACCGCGACGACCATTCCGTCGTGCAGCTTCGCCGCAATGCTCATCCAAAGATCGTCGCGGCTCTGGGAGAGCGGCAAGCCCAGCTCCAGCGCCAGCATTTTCAGCACCGCTTTGGTGGACTTGGTGCAGGGATTTATCGTTATAAGCACGCTGCCCAGCGGATTATCCGCGGCGTATTTGCGCAGGGCTTTGGTTTTGCCTATGCCCGCGTCGCCCGTCACAAACGCGAAGCCGCCCTTGATCTTAACGTTCTCGAGCGTCTTGTACACGACCTCGGAGATCGTTGTCGGCGCGTATTCGATCTCGGAATATTTTTCCGCCGCCTTTGATTTCGTGTCAAAATATGTGTACAGCTTTTTAAACTGCTTTTCAACGTCGCCCATGTAATTCCCCTTGCGGAGCTGTGAAATGATCGACGAGGATATCCCTATCTGCGCGCCCGCTTTTTTCTCCGAGCCGAGCTTTGCGGCGAGCTCCTCAAATTGCTTTATGGCGTTTGCTTGTTTTTCCGTCATATTATTTTCCTTTCTGCGTCCGCGCCGAAATGTTCATGTGTTCAAGCATGACCTTGATCTCGGTAATATTACTGAGCTCGGGGTTCTCCTCCAAGCGTTCCTCCGAGAATACGGGAACGAAAGTCCTCGGCAGCTCGGGCTTGAATTTCTCCTTACCCTCGATCCCTTTCTTGACCATAAGCGCCAGTATGTCTATCTGCTTGTCGGGGTCTACCGCCTCGGTAATACCCTTTGCAAACTGCTTTATAACGCGCTTGTTCTCGTTGATGACGCGCTCCGCATTGGCGATGTCGTCCTTGTTGTCGGTGAGGTAGGGGATCATCAGCTCGTTGGCGAGCTCCCAAGTCCATAAATACTTGTCAGTCTCCATATCGTAAACGCGCACCGTCAGAGGATTTGCGGGATCGTAGCGCACATAAACCTGCTCGCCGATGTGGAGAATTGTTTCCCTGCCGTAGTACCACACCTTTTCGCCCGCGATATTCACGAACACGCCGTTCCTGCTTATCTTCTGAGGACGGCTCACGCGCTTGAGCAGCATATCCAGATTTGCCGCGTCCGCCTTGCGGAACGTCGTTTCCTTAATGCTTTCATTCCACACCTCAAGGCGGCTCATGCCCTTGTAACGCCGCTCCTTGCCGCCGTACTTGGAAACGTTGTAGTCGCCGTCTATGTACGCATCGAGCGACGCTCTGATCTGCAAGTCGGTCGGCAGCTTGCCGGACTTCAATATCCATTTCAGCGATTCCTTACGCTCCGCCACCGTGCCGCCGCAGAACGTCTCTATCGCTCTTGAAAAGTGATTTTTAAATGTGTAGAACGTTCTTTCAATGGGCTTAGCCTTTGCGTTCCGCACGATAGCGTTGTGCATTTCTATGTCTAAAAAGCTGAGTATCGTCGGCGGCAGCGGATCTTTGTTCCAATCTTTCTTGCGCCTGTGTCCGCGCCCGCCGATATCCGAAACAAGGAACTCCGAACCGTTATCCACATAGATCGCTCTCGGAACTTCGAAGCGGAGTATTCCGTGTCGAAGCGCGAGCAGCGTGCTGTCCGAGCAGGGGTTTTCGGTCAGGTTCCAGCCGACCATGACCCCGCTCTTCGCGTCCGTGAACGCCGTAAGATATACTCGGTGCGGCTTTCCGTTTGAATTGGAGGCAGCTTCTGCCCCTGCCGTGAAGAAGTCGAAGGTGTGGTTGTCCGCGATCCACACGTCGTTGGCGTGAAGATCGTCGTACATTCGCTCAATATACGGTAAACATTTATCTGAAAACATTTTATCTCCCTCTCTCATATACATTACAAGCGCGTAGGGGAGAGCCTCCGCCTTGCGCCTGAAAGTCCGTTCAGACGGCATATCCCCCGCCGCCTCGGGGTAGTGCGTTCTTACCCACGTCTGTAACAGCGAATAACAGCGGCTCACGGGGAGCTTGTTGTCGTGCAGATACAGGCTGTAAAACGCGTCAAGCATATACTTCGGGATATCCGTTTTGCCCCTGTTGTGCCCGCCTCGGTGGTCGACGAGCCCGTCGATATTCCCGTCCTTATATGCCTTGTATTTGCGGTATAAAATGTCGGGCGATATGCTCACATTCGGGTATCGCAGCTTGGTCGCCGCGCAGAACAGCTCGTCCACCTTGCATTTACCAAGCTCCGCGCCCTTGTTCAGCCGCGTTTCCTGCCAGCTCCTTATGATCTCGCACCAGAACCCGACGTTTTCGCGCTGGTCGCCCGTCAAGTCCTGCAAGGTGATCTGCCGAGGATCGGGCTTCGGAGCAGCTTTGCACGGGAGCGGCACGGGCTCGAGACCAAGCTCGCCGCGCTTTTTGTTTTCCCACTTGATCTGTTCCTTTTCGGAAAGATCGGAAAGAAGCACCGCATACTCTGTCCGGTTATTGGCAGCGGTTTCTCTTATGCAAGCCTTAATTGTACCGTTTTGGCACAGTCTACGCACATATTGAGGTGTACACCCTTTAAGTTCCGCAACCTCTGCCGTGGTCAAATACTCCAAAAAAATCTCTCCTTTCGCTGAAAATTTTCCAAAAAGCTCTTGAC
>CAMNXF010000032.1 GCA_946567425.1 uncultured Clostridia bacterium
TGTATTATACTTTTTTGAGGTTTTGGTGTCAAGTTTTATTATACAACATCATTGTCGCTTCCGCAAATTTGCGTGTCATTCTTACTCAAGAAGATTTAAAAAAATATGAAATTACTGCTGAGGAACATGCAAAAAAGGTGATTGAGGAGGAACGAATCCGTAAAGAAGAACAAAGACGCGCAGAAGAGCAGCGCCTTCTGGCTGAACTGAGGCGTATAGAGGAGCAGAAACTCGCTGAGGAGAAACTTCGTGTAGACACAGAGAGCTATGCAATTGCGGAAAATCTGGAAAAGCAGGGCGAAACATATAATGCTGCGGTGGCATATTCGAAATGCGCTCAGTTTAAAGACTAATGGCAGAAATCAAAGGAATTGTGGGCAAAAATTCTTGAATGGAACAAAAACAGTATTTCCATAAACAGCAACAATTTTTTTGCATTGAAAGGTAATGATACATTACATGTTATAAATAAAGCCCGTTTTAAGAAGCTGATAGGAAATGAATTTTCTATGCTTGCGGGAACCTATAATGCTGCGGCAGGGCTAAAAAGTGACCGAACTGTTGTTTTAGAGCGTATGTTTACTGATTTTCAACCACAAATGTCGTTGAACGTTGCAATGAAGCTGCAAACATTGGAATGGAAGGATATAATTAAAATATATTATGGAAGCGGTGTTGTGGGATTAGATAAAAACGGAACCGTACACGCATTGAATCGAGATGTATACCGCGTTTCATGGTGGACAGACATAGTTAATATTGCTATATGCGGTAAGCGGATTATCGGACTTAGGAAAAACGGCACTGTCTTATGCTAAAATTTAACTGAAGCTTAAAAAAGCAAGGTGAACTCGTGGTCGGATATAAAGCAAGTCGTATGCAGCAGTACACAGGTTGTCGGCTAGAAAAGTGACGGTACGGTCGTAGCAAATGATGAAGAAAAATTAAACATCTACGGCTTGCGGATGACGAATTACTGGCGCGATATTGTTTCCGTTGCGTGCAGTAATTCATTGATAGCCGGGCTTAAATCGAACGGCAAGTTATTGTTGGTGGCGGTATAAAAATGGAAACAAGTTCTACATCAGAATGGAAAAATATCGTTTCAATTGATTGCTGTGATCATGGAATACTGGGTCTGAAGGCAAACGGAAAAGTTGCGGTTACCAACGGTTTGACCAAAGGGTCTGCTAAGTCCTCGCAGGTAGTCGCTGCCCGTTTGTGCGGAGATAATGTTGTCGCAGTCAGCACAAACGGTGATCTTGTAGGAACAGAATTTACAGATTTGACAGAAGATGAGCTGTCCCAATTCAACAATATAAGAGCTTTCCTCAATGAAAAGGATTACACTGATTTTGTAAATGAGCAGATGCTGAAAATAAACAACAGTTAGAAAATGAAAGGAAGATTCTCGAAAATGAATTGCTGAAGGCAAAGGGCGTTTTTCACGCATCAAAGCGCAAGGAGCTTGAAAGTAAGATTTCAGAAATAGACGAGAAACTGAAGAGTTTTAACTTATTACCATGTGCTAATTTATAGCTAGGTTTATCCAATTAACATAGAGAATGATTATGCGATTATGTAAATGTCATAGACAATTCCTCCAATAAACATAAAAGAAGTATTGATGCAGCTCTTTAGAGATTATTATAGGTCATCAAATGGAATAAGTAGTTATTTTGGATCATATATTATATCCTTGATAGAACATATATAGTTCTTCCCGATTAACGGGTTCTTAGAATTTGCCCTCGGTCTTGGTGACCGAGGGCTTTTTGTGTTCAAGGAGGAAAAAAATGAACAGCAAAACAAGGATTTGCACCCACTGCAACAGCGTGATCCAAGAGGACGATGACGCGTTCTACGTCGACGGCGAGCTTATTTGCTCAACTTGCGCGGACAAAACCACGACCTGCGAGCACTGCGGCGAGCGTATCTGGAACGACGACAGCGTCAGCGACAACTGCACCGACCTCTGCCAACGGTGCTACGACCGTTTCTACACAAGGTGCTGCGAGTGCGACGCGATCATTCACGTCGACAACGCACACTATCTCGACGACGATGACGACGCTTTTTGCGACAGCTGCTACAACAAGTGCGAGCTTTCGGAAATCCACGAATATTCGTACAAGCCCAACACTATTTTCTACGGTGACGGCGACAGATATTTCGGCGTGGAGCTGGAAATCGACAGCGGCGGAAAACTCGGCGGCAATGCGATAAAGCTGCTTGAAATCGGCAATCCGTTCGACGAGCAAATCTACATAAAAACGGACGGTTCGTTTGACGACAGCTTGGAAATCGTCTCGCACCCCATGATGTTGGAGTACCACAAAGCTCAAATGCCGTGGGGCGAGCTCATGAAAACCGCCGTGCAAATGCACTACCGCAGCCACAAAACCACAACGTGCGGACTGCATATTCACATCAACCGCACGGCATTCGGCGACACCTGCGAGATCCAAGACGAAAGTATCTCGCGGGTTTTATATTTTATCGAGCACCACTGGACGGAGCTGCTGAAATTCAGCCGCAGAACGGAAGCGCAAATGAACCAGTGGGCGGCGCGGTACGGCTTTAAAGCCGATCCCCAAGAGGTTCTGGAGACCGCGAAAAAATCGTCGGTTGGGCGTTATGCTTGCGTGAATTTAACGAATTGGAGCACGATCGAGTTCCGAATGTTCCGCGGTATGTTGAAATTAAATACATTCATTGCGGCTCTGGAATTGGTGAATTTAATCTGCGATTTAGCGATAAATTCCGACGACAAAAAAATCCAGCAAATGTCGTGGACAGGCTTTGTTGAGCAAATCAGCGCGGACGAATATCCCGAGCTTATCACATATCTGAAAGAGCGGCGGCTCTATATTAACGAAAAAAATTGATTTTGAGGAGGACGAATAAATGTGCGCGGTTTTTGGACTGATTGATTACGGCGGAACTTTTTCGGCGAAACAGCGGGCGAAAATTCTGAATGTTTTGTCGCGTGAATGCGAAATTCGCGGAACGGACGCTATGGGTTTCGCGTATAACAAAAACGGACATCTGAAAATTTACAAACGTCCCGTTCCCGCGAGCAAAATGCGCCTTAAATTGCCGTCAGACGCGAATGTCATTCACGGTCATACACGAATGACTACATAGGGCGCAGCACAGTTTAATGAGAATAATCACCCATTCAAAGGAAGCGTTTCGGGAGCAGAATTTGCCCTTTGCCACAATGGGATCTTGCATAATGATTTAGACTTGCGCAAGGAATACAACTTATCCGAAACGGATATTCAGACGGACAGTTATATCGCGGTTCAGCTGCTTGAAAACGTCAGCGAATTAAACGAAAAAAGCGTCGCAGAAACTGCTGAAAAAATCGAGGGTTCGTTTGTGTTCACGATACTTGACGGTAAAAATAACAGCTATTTTGTGCGCGGTGAAAACCCTCTCGCACTGTATCACTATGCGGATTACGGGTTCTATATTTACGCAAGCACAGACCAGATTTTACAATCCGCATTAAAGAAATTTGGGTTGTTCAAATATCGATTTTTGAAAGTTGATTCGGATATCGGCGACATAATTCATATCAATAATTGCGGAAATTTATCACGTTCGCGATTTGATGTGAGCCGTCTGTTTGAGCCGATTTACGGCTGCCGTTACCCACAATTGTGGTATGACGATATCGACTATGAATTGCTTAAAATTCGGCAGATAAAGGAGTTCGCAAATACCGTCGGAATTTCGCCCGATGATATTGATCTGCTGGGTATTCGATTGAGGAAATCGAGGATTTATTATACGACAAGAAATCGCTCAAAACCGCATTGCAATGCGTGATTGACGAGTTCGGATTTTGCTGTGAAATTTAGGGAGGAATTATTATGCCGTCAAATGTTGAAACAATGTTTTACGTGAGAACAGCGCCGTGGCACGGCTTTGGAGTGCGCGTCGAGAGCGCGTTAAATTCAGAGGACGCTCTGAAAAAAATCGGGGCTTAATTGGCGGGTTTATCAGCAGCCGATCATGACGACCTCGGGCGTTGAAATTGTGGGATATAAAGCCAATCTTCGCGATTTTGACGATCAAATTCTGGGCGTAGTGACCGACCGTTACAAGGTCGTGCAGAACGCGGACGCGTTAGCGTTTACGGGCGCCTTGCTCGGCGAGGGTGTATGGTACGAAATGGCGGGTTCGCTGCAAAACGGAAAACGAATTTGGCTGCTTGCGAAATTGCCTGAAAAGTATTTTATCGGCGGCGAACAAATTGAGCCGTATCTCGTTTTCAGCAGCTTGCACGACGGCAGCAGTGCGATAAAGGCGGCAATGACACCCATTCGCGTGGTGTGCCAGAACACGCTGATATCGCATTACAGAGCGCCAAACGGATATGGTCGACGGTTCATGTCGGCGACTTATCCGCAAAAATGGACGAGGCTAAAATTACCTTGCAGCTCGCCGAAAATTATATGGGCAAGCTCGGCGCTGAGTTCGATAAATTGCAGAAAATTAAGCTGTCAGACAGTAAGGTTTTGGAATATATAAATCTGCTTCTGCCCATGGACGAAAACCCCACAAACGCGCATTGCAAAAAAACATCGAGCGCATTCGTGAGGATTTGAAAACGCGTTATTTTGACGCTCCCGATCTTCATCATGTAGGCAAAAACGCGTATCGTTTCGTGTGCGCGGTTTCGGATTTTGCGACCCATGCGAAGCCTTTGCGCGAAACGAAAAATTATCGGGAGAATATGTTCGCGAAAACAATCGACGGGAATCCGCTGATTGACAAAGCCTATGAAATGGCTCTGCAAGCGGTCTGAGAGGAGGTGTGATATGGCAAATATTCTGACAGCGACGGACGATATTTCGTATGAAGAATGGCTGAATTTCCGAAATCAAGGAATTGGCGGATCGGACGTTTCGGTCGTTTGCGGGATAAATAAATACAAATCGGCGGTTGAATTGTGTCTTGAAAAAACAGGGCAAATCCCGCATAGTGAAGCCAATGAAGCAGCTTATTGGGGAGCGCAGCTTGAGCCGTTTGTTAAAGCAGAATTTACCAAGCGCACAGGCATTGAGATACGTGAAATTAAACAGATTTTACAGAGCGAAGAATATCCGTTTATGCTTGCGAACCTTGACGGAGTGTGCTGTAATGCGGATCATGGCAACTGTATTTTCGAGGCAAAAACCGCTTCGGCGTATAAAATCGGCGAGTGGGAAAATACAATTCCCGATGAGTATATGTTGCAAATTCAGCATTATATGGCGGTTACGGGATTTAACGGCGCATATATCGCCGTTCTGATCGGTGGAAATACGTTTAAATGGAAATTTGTCGAGCGTGAAGACGAGCTGATTTCAATGATAATTCGGCTTGAAAGCGAGTTCCGGGAACACGTTCAAAACCGTACTCCGCCGCCGATTGACGGCTCGGACGCTTGTGCGAAATATCTCGCCGAAAAGTATTCGGAATGCAATTCCTCAATAATAGAATTGCCGCAAAATGCAGTTGACATAATTCGGCAGTACAATGCGGATTGCGAGCAATTGAAGCTGCTTTCGGAGAGTAAACAAAAGTCCGAGAATTTGCTGAAGGAAATTCTCGGCGAAAATGAAACGGGAACGGTCGACGGCAATGTTGTCGCTTGGAAAAACGTTGTTCAGGAGCGGTTTGACGGCAAGCGGCTCAAAGCCGATGATCCCGATTTGTACGAAAAATATCTGCGCAAAACGTTGTATCGGCGTTTTACAATAAAATCTGATTCGGAGGTCTCAAATGAACAACACAAAACTCAAAGAACGGCTTAACGGCAAGGCTGAGAGCGCTTTGGCAACGGTCAAAAATTATGTTGCGCTGAACGGAAATTCGCTTGAAATTATCCGCGAAAATCTGAAAAATCAGCCGCTTTCACTGTCGCTTTTCGACATTGTGAAATCGCCCTCGGGCGGGTCTACGGTGTTTTCCGTGCCCACGATTTCGGGCGAGGAGGCGGAGAGATCGCTCACGGGAATAATTCTCGACTACTCAATGCCGCGTGCGTACTGGGAAACTCCCGAGCCTGTTGAGGGCACGCCGCCCGTGTGTTTCAGCGCGGACAGCATAACCTCTCACGATGGCAAGGCTTGCGCTGCTTGTCCGTTTAACGATTACGGCTCGCGCGACGGAGAGAGCAACGCAAAGGCGTGCAAGGAAAGCGTCGTGATTTTCCTGCTGCGTGAAAACAGCATAATGCCGTTTGTGGTGTGCGTTCCCGCATCAAGCAAGAGGAATTTTCAGAGGTATCTGACGCGGCTGATTGGACAGATGATACCCGTTTCGGGTGTGATCACTCGGATCACTCTGGAGAAGAAAACGAGCAAGACGGGACAGCCTTATGCGGCGTTCAATTTTGAGGCTACCGAGGAATTGTCTCCCGAGGAGGCTGCGAGCGCCAGAGCATTCGGGCGGCAGTTCTCGGAGATCATGAGCGCGGACGGCGTTCCGGCAACATCTGCTTCGTAATGCGAAAAACAGTCGGGAGAAGCGTTTGGCTCCTCCCGATTTGTTTTTTATGCGGATTTCCCGTTGGCTAGCTCTTTGATTTCTTCAACAGACAGCTTTGTATACTTTGCGATCTGCTCGATGGGCATATTATCATCAAGCATACCTTTAGCGAGTTCCTTGCTGCGTTCCTTGCGACCTTGCTCAAGTCCCTGTTCAAGTCCATGTTCAAGACCCCTCTTAACGCCTCTTTCCATTATAGTCTCCATAATCGGACTCATAGTATCGACCCCTTTCGTGTTGTACTTATAGTACCTTGTCGCTTCTCCAAGCTTCTTGAAATTGAATTTATCTGGCTCTTTGCAGGAAAAATCCGCCATCAAGCGCCCTAAATCTGTATTATCCCTATTTTGACCGTTCACATAGATTATATGCGCTCCGTCGTTGAATTGCTCATTAAGTTCCAGGACACAACGTTCAACGGTATAAAGCGGTAGATTCCGCTTGAAATAATCGCTTTCCGTTATAAATATAACATACGTCTCCGGGAAATTTCTGTACTCCTCGCTTGCCTTGGAGATGTTAGCGTCTAGCAAACTGCTGTTAAACCGTGCCCGTTCCGGAGCAGCGCCCGCGGTCTCGCGCTGAACTTCAATATCGTAGAACTTCCCGGCGCTGTCTTTCGCGAAAATATCCAGCCGCGCCGAATGTCCGTACAAGTTTTTAACGTCGTTCTGCGGCTTGCACTCAATAACCGTCAAGTCGGGTTTGTTGAGAATTATCCGCAACAGGAGTTCTGCAAGTTCAGGTTCTTTAAACACCACTGTCATGAACGCATCGTCAAAAAGGCAAAGTTCCTTTAAACATTCAAGGAAGAACGCCTTATCGCCGGACTCGCTTTTAACAAGCTCTTCATCCGACATACAACCACCGTCTTTCATTTATTATAGCACACTTTTAGGTTTTTGTCAACTGCTTTTGATGTTTATGATTACAGTGGATTTTCTAACCGTTATAAGCAATTTTGTACATTTGATAATTTATCTTAAAACAGAACAATTTATATTGCTTACCCATTGCCGAAAATTCTTAAACGATGCTTAAAATGTATAACATACAAGTAAAAACTCAAAAAGGAGACTTAACAATGTTTGAAAATTTCAGCGGTGTCGTTACCGTGGATGAGCTTTGCGAAATGCTGCGGATTGGTAAAAGCAAAGCCTATCGTCTCCTACGGAACGGGAAAATAAGGGCGTTCCGTGAGGACAGGCTTTGGGTTATTTCAAAGCAAGCCGTGATTGATTATATTACGAAATTTAAATAACATGAGCCGATTAGCTTTATAACTAATCGGTCGCTTTATTATTTTTTAGGGAGTGAACAAAACGCACATTTTATGATATAATGAGGATATGAGAAAAATAACAATAAGCGAGGACAAAAAATGTCCTATATGCGGAAAGACAAGAAACCAAATCAAAGTAGGAAAAAATCGTTCGGGAACACAGCGTTGCAAGTGTAAGGAGTGCAACAAATCATACACAATAAACCACCAAAAAAGAGAGTATTCCGAAGAAACAAAGGAATTGGCACTGCGGATTTATTATTCAGGAGTAAGCGGGCGTGGCGTAGGAAAAATATTGAAAATAAGTAAAGCCAATGTATATAATCGGATTAAAAAAACTCGGATAACCCGTAAACGCAATTACCATATTCTGGGACTTGATGAACTATATTTGTTCATTAAGCGCAAAGCCAAAAGTAAGAGACTGTGTTCATAGGCGCTTTAAGAGAGAAAAGACATGAGAAATAATAACCATACACTCAGCAGAATGTGAAGAGACCTCATAATCTTTAGACAGCCTTCGCGAAAAATTCAGCCAAGCAAAAGTACGCTCGACAACCCAACGTTTAGGCGATATCTGAAAGCCTTTCTGTTCCCTTATCTGCATGGAAATATCTATTCTTATATTGTGGAAATACTCAAAAGTATTTTTGAATGTGCCCCTATAACTACGGTCGGCACACCCTGCCAGAATCGTTGGATACCTGTAAAGAGCCTTTTCAAAAGTATATATTCCGCCCTTTGTATCGTGGATATTTGCAGCGTGAATAATATGCACAGCAAGAATATTCCCCATGGTGTCTGTTACAATGTGTCTTTCCCTGCCTTTTGTTTTTTTCCGCCGTCATATCCGTGATTATCACCGTGACACTTTGTTTTTACGCTCTGTGAATCTATCAGTGCGTAACTTGGTTTTCATCCCTTCCTGCTTTTTTCGTGTCATCTTTACAAGGTACCTGAGCACTTTGTCCCATGTTCTGTTTTTTCTTTCTCGGCGATAAAAGCTCCACACGGTATCGTGCGGCGGATAGTCGTGTGGCAGCATTCTCCACTGACAGCCCGTCTTTAATATATACAATACCGCTTCCACCAACGACCTCTTGTGATATTTGCTTTTGTTGCCCACGGGGAAAATCCTTTTATTGCTTCCCACTGCCTGTCTGTCAAATCACTTGCGTAACTTGTTGTTTTATATTCTTTTTTCATATCTATATTATACCATATCTTTGCTATTAACACAAGCTTTTAAGATCAGCGCAGACTGTTTTTCTGTCTTTATACGGCACGAACTGACAGCTGCCGCGTATCTGATGCACTATGCAAAGCTGATTTTTTTGTTTTCGGAAATATCGAATTTATGGCTTGGCATAGTCCCGTGAGATTGTCGTGACAGGCTATAAAAATGTCTTCAACGCCGCGGTTTTTGAGGTCTGCGCAATGCCCGCGTAGAAGCTTGCCAACTCGTTTTCGGATATCCAAATGTCAAGTATCTATTTCATTCCGCTCATATTTATCCTTAACACGGAATATACGTATTTTCCGACAATTTTGTTGTCTTTGCGCGAATTGTGTCCTCAAAATTCCGCGGCGACATACCTTTCGCGTATATTGCCATTATTTTCTGCTAGATTTTATCGGTGTGCGCCTGACGTTTTTCGAGCACTTTCAGATGAAATTCGCCATTTCTGTCACGTGATACGGCTGTTTCACATTCTCCGTATTCGCTAGTTATCCTTTTCTTTCCGTAACCATTTCGACTGTTTTCACTGTTATTTCCATCGACGATTTTTTGAGCCCAAATGCTTGTCCATTTCCGCCTCATGCATTTGCTTGAACGTTCCCGCAAACAGCTCTTTCAGCTTTGCCTGAATGTCTCCTGTGGTTTCACGATCTGCCGCCAATAGCTTTCAAACTTCATTTCCTTTTCTTCTAAACCGTGTGTTTTGGTTATTTTCATGCCATTTCCCTCCATATTTGTTTGTGGTTGTTTTTTGCATTTACACGGTTCATTATTCAGGCTCCAGCGTATAGTAGACACCGCGGGGCGCGAGGTCAGTAAGTATAACCCGATCGTCGATACTCGTTTGCCCAATGGTTTGCATGTCAACGTGGTCATGTCTCCGATTGCGCTGAACGGTTCTATTGTCACCATACGAAAGTTCTCGAAAGAGCCTATGACGTTTGAACGTATTATGGCTCTTTATTATGCAAATTCATTAAATTCAAGAACTGCGGTCTTGTTCGCGTGTGCTTTAAGTGCGGAAAATTTCCGGGCAAGCATGGCAAAACGCTTGACAATATATAAAATATGTGGTAAAATATATTATGGTATTTGTGTTTGCAGAAAGGGAAAAAATATGAATAAGAAAATTTTCGCGTTGATTATATTGGTTTTGTTGATTGTGGCGGCGCTTTCCGCATGCTCAAAATCAAACGGTTCAAGCAATTCCGAAAGCACGGACAATACCGAAAACAAGGGTTATATCGTCACGGGAAACGGCGATTTAACGGTCGGCTTTACAAAACCGAGTGGTTTTTACGACGAACCGGTAGAGCTTGAATTTACCTGCGGAGTAGCTGGCGCGCAAATTTATTATACCCTTGACGGCACTGAGCCTGAAAATACCGATACTCTCTATACGGAGCCGCTTACTCTTTATGACCGCTCAACGGAAGAAAATCTTCTCAGCGCTCAAAGTGGTGTAAGCGCGGACGGTGATTATTTCCCCAAAGGCAAGGTGGATAAGGCGCACGTTATAAGAGCTGCCGCATATTTGCCGGACGGAACAAAAGGCGGGATTTCAAGCGCAACATACTGGGTAGGGATCGACAGACAGCAAAAGTACGGCGACGTACCCGTGATTTCGATTTTCACTGATAGCGAAAATCTGTTCGATTATGAAAAGGGTATTTACGTTCTCGGAAAAACTCACGACGAATGGCTTGAAGCGGGCGGCAGCAAAAACATTGAGGGCTGGCGGCAAGTTGGCAACTATTCAAACAAGGGGCGGGAGTGGGAGCGCCCCGTGACGGTGGAGTATATAGAGCCTGACGGAAACGTCGGCTTTGTGCAGAATATGGGCTTCAGAATAATGGGCGGAGCCTCAAGGAACAGTATGCAGAAAAGCCTTCGGTTTACCGCAAGGAAAGAATATGGTGAAAAAAGCGTACAATATGAGCTGATCCCCGACAACGAAAAATCGGACGGCAGCGGAGTTGTGGAAAAGTACAAGTCCTTTATATTACGAAATGGCGGAAACGACTCCGACTACTGTAAGATACGCGATCCGCTTTTCCAAAGCCTTGTGTCGGACAGAAGAGTTGAAACCATGCAGTTTACGCCTGTAGTGGCTTATCTTGACGGTGAATATTGGGGAATGTATACTCTTGCGGAGGATTATAACGATAATTACGTCGAAAACAACTTCGGCGTTGATAACAACAACGTCGTGATCGTCAAGATTGGAAAAATCGAGGACGGAAACGATGCCGACATAGAGCTTTACAACGAAATGTACGACTATATTACCAAAAACGATATGTCGGTCGACGCGAACTATCAAAAGGCGTGCGAGCTTTTGGATATGGGCAGCTTTATGGATTACTGCGCTTTTAATTTGTATATTTTAAACGAGGACAGTATTTTTGACAACAATAACTGGGAAATGTACCGTGTGAGAAGCGCTGATGGAAGTTCCTCCGTTTCAGACGGCAAATGGCGTATGATGGTTTACGATACCGATTATTCCGCGGGTATTTACAGCCAGGGCAGAAACTTCAATACAAACAATATAACAGATCGTGTAAACGGCGCGGTAAGGAGCGACGAGGAGCGCAAGCCCGCGGATCTGCTGATCTCGCTTTGCAAAAACGAACAGTTCAAAAAGGAATTTGTTCTTGCTATGTGCGATACGAGAAATGTTAATTTTGAGGTATCTCATGCTCTCACGGAGAAGAATAAGCTGGCTGCGGTCTATGAAGCCCTTGTGCCCGATACGTTCAGAAGATTCGGACCGGGCTGGGTTGCGGACAATAATCCGGAATCGCACTACGCGCAAAAAATAAGCGAGCTTTCACAATTCATCTCGGGAAGATACAGAGCGTTTCCCGCGCTCGTGCAAAGCGCGTTTTCTCTGTCGGACAGCGTGAACGTTACCGTAAAAAGCTCGGACAGCTCAAAGGGCAGCGTAACGCTCAACACTGCCCTGCTCGATCTGTCAAAGGATTTTAACGGCGCCTATTTTACCGAATATGATATTACTCTTAAAGCGGCGGCTGCCGACGGAGCAAAATTTGTAAAATGGGAATATTCGGGCTGCGCCGTTTCGGACGAAAACGCCGCTGAAATTACGGTAAGTCTGAACGGAGACTGCACGATCACGGCAGTGTTTGAGTAACCCGAAACATATTCGGCGAACCGTCAGCCGAATATACCCGCCAGCTTTATCTCCAAGTCCGAATTGCCCGTGACGCCTTTGATATCCTCGCTTCGCGGTGTGTGTAAGCCGAATTCATCGTAATACAGCTTTATTGAAATGACCGCAAAGTTCTCTCCGTCATAGCCCATCAGCATAACGGGATAATAGAACATATTGCGTTCTGCGTCATATTCTTCAGCGCTGATTGCCGATTCAATAATATAACTTGATTTTTTGAGATCGGCGATCCCATTATAAACTGCTTTATAATCGGAAACCTCAAAACGCATCGCGATAAAATTCGCGATATTGTCTATATAATCATCTGGAAGCGCGTTGGAGTTCCATTTGGGAACATAATGCTCGATCCCGGTAATGTCAAGGTCACCGCCGTCGGCGAGATACAGCGTGTTAATATAAGCGCATATATCGCGCAGATCGGCAGGAGAAAATTCCTCCATGCCGGAGTAATTTTCGTAATTGGTTTTTTCCGGATCAAAGTCATATAATCTTGAAATTTCTACCGGAATTTGCATGGGTATGCCGTTTTCATGGCTGCTGCCGGCGAGTGCTTTGTCTATTCGTACCTGAAAAACGGAGCCGTCGGAGCGTGTAAATTCAAGGTAAAAATATTGATCCCGCCAAATTTCTCCCTTATCGCCGTGCGAACGATAATATTTTGAATGAATTTCACCGACGCGCGGGTCATATTTCTTGACTTTTTCGTAAGCTGACTGCAATTTTTCAAGATAAATTTCTCTGCCGGAGACCACCGTGCCGTCGGAAGTCAAAATACCCATGTTTGTCAAACTCTCCACATATTCTTCCATACGCCCCTCGGCAAGCATCTCGGCAAACGGTCTTGTCTCGCTTTTGTAGATAAGATCCTCAAAATCAGTGCCATTGTATATGTGAAAGATCTGATTAACCGTAAGATACCCGACGGGTATCAGAACAGCCAGCAGCATGACGCATAGCGAAACAAGGGCGATAATTCTCGCGCGGAGCTTGCGTTTGACTTTTACAAACGGCTTGATCTTGTCCATATCGATCTCGGGCGGTTTTTCCCTTGGAAGTTTTTCAAGCAGTTCTCTGCAAGAATCGCAGATTTTGATATGTCCTTCAACAATCTCGGCGCTTTCTTTGCTGCATAATTTCTCATCATAAAGAGGAATCAGATCCCGCACAACTTCACATTTCATATAAAGTCCTCCTTTTCAAGCGACTGCGCGAGTTTTCTTCGTGCGCGGAAGAAATTGACGCGCGCCCAGTTTTCGCTTTTGCCGAATATCTCTCCTATTTCCGAGAATTTCAAATCTCCGTAAAATCGCAGCATAAAAGTCTCCCGAAGCGGCTCGTCAAGCGCGTGTACGAGCTTGAGTATTTCCACCGCAGACAGCTCCGAAAGCGCTCTCTCCTCGGGGTTTTCGCTTTTGTAATCGGCGTTCTCGTCAAGGGAAACATTCTTGTTTTCGGTTTTTTTGAGGTAATTAAAATACTCGTTTCTCGCGATAGTACACAGCCATGTATTAACAGAACACTTGCCCGAAAAGCTTTTTATGTTGCTGAAAGCTTTCAGCATTGCGTTCTGCAAAATATCCTCTGCAAGAGTTTCATCACGACACAGCGACAGAATATAGCGGTACACTTTGTCGGCGTACAACCTGTAAATTTCGTCGAATTCCTCGCTCATATTCATCACCTCTGTATTGTTAGACAATCGCACACGCGAAAATGTTACAGGTTTTTAAAAAAATTAAAGGCGTGTTCACATAAACGCTCAACCCCGTCCTTTCGCCAAATTTGCCGCATTTCGGCTATTTTGCCTATTGACTTTTCTTAGCAGGTTTTAAAATTAAAAATATGCGCTGTGAAATAGTCACAAATAATCTCCTATCTTTTATAGAAAACGCCATAATTTTAAAAATACGGATTTTTCTATCGGCAAATTAAGTTATTCGGATTATGATATATATGTACCCCGGAGGATTATCTAAAAGCATAGTAATCCGCTTACCATTATATCACAAGGTGAAGTGAAATACAAGACAATAGGAGGAATTTTATTAAAATTATAGTTAGTGGCAGCCGAGAAGGGTTGCTTATCCCGAAAAAAAGAATATCCCGAAATTCAGAGACAAAACGCATAGGAAAAGCA
>CAMNXF010000033.1 GCA_946567425.1 uncultured Clostridia bacterium
TCTTGTTTCGGAAAATATCGTTTGCGAATATGCTGTGGAAAGAATCAATTCCTTTTTTCGTCAAATATCCATGTTTTATGTTTTCGGAATATATCACAAGGTGAATATGCGGGTGATGAGAGGTATTATGAAATGCCGCATACCATTTCATTTCCGATATTGGAATTTTATGTGTCTCGGCTATCTGCATGGCATTTCTGCGAACGAGTTCCCTCCATGCTGCCGCCTTGTTGTAGCCAAGCCGTTCTGCGTCCTCACGGGTCAAACTGATAACGTGCGTCCAGATTATTCCTTTATGGCTTGCGACCTCGTCACTCACTTTATCCAAATCAATCTTATCATCGGTCTGCGAAAAAAGTCCGTGCTTTCCGATTTTCTCAACACCAGGGCGTTCCGCCATGTATGAGACCAATTTTTTAACGTCTTGAATTTGGTCGGAGTTGCGCTCTATGAACGCGTTTATACATTCTGTCGCCGCGCCTTTTGAATGCACGGAAATATATTTTTGCATTTCCGGATATTCCCAAACGGGCGGATATGCTTTTAGCAAATCACAAATTAAAGCGTGTTGCTTTTGGGTGGCAGGTTTGTTGTCGTAACCATCAGACAACTTTTCTACGCCCTCGCGCGTTCCCATATATTTTATATAATCTCCCGCACCGCTTGCCTTGGGATTTTTAATAAAACGGCTTGTACAAATAAGTTTCGGCATTAGTTGTCCTCCGAGTTTTGGAATTTCATCGCTTCTTCAAATGTTATGATGCAGTTGTTCTCTGCGACATCTCTGGAACACATCTCACGAAGCTCTCTGACGGTTTCATCATTCAATCCGTTATAGCATGCAACAATATTATTGCTGATAGCTTGTTCGACAGCAAGCTTGTATATCATGCCTGAAATATTTTTCTCAACACTTTCAATTTCATTCTTTATCGTCTGTGCAAGCAGCGGTGCGAGAAAATCTATACTTTTCTTTTGCCGCAAGTAAGCAATATAAAATTCCGTAGCTTGGCGAATAAAATCCGCCATTGAAGTTGCGTTGGCTTCGCTCATCATATTTTGGATTTCTGCTTTGAGTTTGGGTTCAAAGCGTACTGCTGTTTTTTCCATTTTATCGCTCATTATGTTCCTTTCCCAAGAGACCGCCTTTTTTCAGAGGTTCTTTTTTCGATTATTTCCCCAAACGGTCGGCTCTGCCGTCCGATGTGATCCGTGAGGGGCGGCTTGCCGACCCCTCGCTTTGTCCTGCTTTCAAATAATATATGCCCATTTTTACCCCTGCAGCCTGTCAAACCGCTTGCTCATTAGGATTTAAGTTGAGCCTTTCAATTTTTCGTTTGCACTTGTCCTCAGCAATAGATTGGTCTATATTTTCGAGTTGCTGCTTATAGAAATACTGTTTTGCTTGTTCTATGGGCAGTATAGTATAGAGCAGATTTCCGTTGAGTTTCTTGCCGTTCTTGGTGAAAACATTGGTCGATTCTGTTGCTATGAGTTCCTTTTCCTCAAGCTGCCGAACGTATTTACAGACTGTGTTCCGTGACATCTTTAGAGCCTTGCCTATGATTTTATAGCTTGAGTGACACTGATAATTTTTTCGGTTTTCTTGATAGAGTAAGTACGAATAGACCGCTATCTCGCCGTAGGAAAGATTGAGACAGAATATTTCGTTCGGCAGAGGAAAAATGAGCCTAAAAAGACCTGACGTGACGTGGGTTCAAAGCGCAGGTATGATGACAGATGTGTAAAACCAATCCTATTGGCAAACCTACAACCGGATTTATAAAGCGCACTATGCAAAATATATGAAAAAGAAAATGACTGTTGTCGAGTTTAAAAAATGATCGAGGTTTGCTTCGGAAATTAGGGATAAAGCACTGGCTGGGGAAGTTCCGTATGAACAATACTACACAGATATTCGAAAAGAAAAAGTTGAGCATGCGTTTTGCAGACACAGCTTCAATGTGGTGGTAAAACACCTTCATGATTATTTTGTTGCTTCTATTCTTTGTTTTATGCGGCTCAATTTCTGAAAAACAAAACGATGACGGGGACAAATTTTCCCGTCATCGCCGCAAATATTATTTCTTTTTGCATTTGGCTGCCACCGTTACTACGGCAATCGCCGCCGTCAAAGGAAGACACGATACCGCGATACCCGTTGCAGGGGGTTTTTCGCTTTCGTTCGGTTCACGCTCGCATGAAATGGAATGGTTCTCGCTGCCCGGCGAAGTACTGTCATTTTTACCCGTTTCGCTTTCATTAGTCGAGGGAGTAACACAGCTCGGCTGTGTGGCTTCATCGTTCGATGACCCACCGCTGCTTTCGGAGGGGGCATCTCCGCTTTCAGTCGGCTCGCTTTCACTTGGAGTTGGATCGTCGCTGTCAGATCTGCTTTCATCGGACGGTGAAGGATCATTTTCGTCGATGTCGCCTGTGATAGGCGGAGTCGGTATGTTCGGCTTGCTTTCTTCGCTTGTTGAGGGAGAATTGTCGGTCGGCGGTTCAGGGTCGTTACCCGAGGGAGCGCTGCTCTCGGGCGGCGTTGCTTTTTCCCAGACCGCCGTATATTCGCGCGCTCCCGTCGAGCCGTGGGGTATCTTCACGTCGAAGGAGACTTCCATCAACTCCGTTCCCGTCCAGCCCGCAAATGTGTAACCGTTTTTAATCGGTTTTTTTAGTATTATTTCATCGCTTTCGATTGTGTAAGCTGCGGGGTTTGTTTCGCCCTCTTTCAATTCACCGCCGTCTAAATCGTAGACAATCGGATAGCTTATCGGCTCAAACACCGCCTCAACGGTTACATCGTGGTTCGGCATTGTCAGTTTGTTATCAGTGATAGTAACCTCCGCAGAATTGTCGTCCGAACGGTATGCTTTGAGCGAACACAACTGATACCCGTTATCCGCGACTGGCTTCACCGTGATCTCCTCATCAACTTGAAAAAATTCGCTTGCTTTGGCGGTGGTATAAATAATATCTCCATGCTCCGCTTTGGTCGTCAGCCGATAAACGTTTTTCTTCCAAACCGCCGTATACTCACGCGCTCCGGTTGAACCGGACGGGATATTAACATCGGAAGCGACTTCCGTCAACTCCGTTCCCGTCCAGCCCGCAAATGTGTAACCGTTTTTAATCGGTTTTTTTAGTATTATTTCATCGCTTTCGATTGTGTAAGCTGCGGGGTTTGTTTCGCCCTCTTTCAATTCACCGCCGTCTAAATCGTAGACAATCGGATAGCTTATCGGCTCAAACACTGCCTCAACGGTTACATCGCGGTTCGGCATTATAAGCTTATTATCGGTGATAACAACTTCCGCGGAATTGCCGTCCGTAAGATAAGCTTTAAACTCGTACCCGTTATCCGCGACGGGCTTCAGTTCGATCTCGTCACCGCACATAAAAAAACCGTTTGACCCGACGGGCATAAAGGTAAGCTTGCCGTTCACCGCTTTGGTCGTCAATTGATGGCTCTCTTGACCCACCGTCACACTGCAGGACGCGGTCTCATGATAAGGCGACTTAGTCACTGCTGTGACTACCGCCGTGCCATTTCCCACAGGCGTGACTTTTCCGTTTTCATCGACCGTCGCCACATTTTCATCGGACGAGCTCCACGTGACACCTTTTTCGGGCGCGTTATCGGGCGTAACTGACGCGACAACAGTGACGGGCTCGTCGCTCAGTTCCTTAAACGCCAATTCCTCCCTATCAAGCTCAACATCGACCGCAAGCACCATAACGATTTTTCCGTCGTAAGTAATAAAAGCGTATTTTTCCATATTATCCGCATACAGCTCTTTGTTTTCGTCGGTTCGATTGCAGCACAGCCTGTCAAGATCGCTTTGCGTGATATTAAAGCCGTTGTGCGGAACGAGCATTTCCCTGTAAGGGTGTTCGTCATCGGGACGAACCCAGCGCGACATTCCCAACATTACGCCGTCCGTCAGCGCTCCCGTAAGTCTGAGCGGAGACGTTGGATAACCATAATCGTCGGCTCCGTCCAGATACAGATTATCAAAGCTGTCCTCCGTATCTTTCGCGGTATTCCCGAATATCCGTGGAGCTCCTTGCAGATATATAACGCTGTCAGGCGAACCCAAAACACCACCGCCGTACAGCTCTGCGGTATTGTTTGTTACGGTGCCGCCATAAAGGTTCATCGTTCCCAAAAGCATGGAAACACCGCCGCCGTTGTCTGCATTATTGCGCTCGAGCGTGCTGCCCTCTGTCTGGAGCAAGGCATATGCGCCGTTCACAAGTATCCCGCCGCCGTTTGATACCGCGGTATTGTCCGAAATTTCACCGCCCGTTATACGGACTGCCGCCGTGTACCTCTCTCCCGCCACATAGATACCGCCTCCGCCGTAATTATACTCACTGTTTGTCGCAGTGTTGTTGGTGATCTTTCCGTTTTGCATCATAAACTGCCCTATGTTAACGTACACGCCGCCGCCTTTAGACGCTTCGCAGTCCTCGACGCTGCCGCCCGCCATGCCGAACATAGCGCCCGTGTAGTTCTTGCTTTTACTGTTTACTTCCACTCCGCCGCCGTCAACCGCCTTGCAGTCCGTGATCATGGACCCATCATACATATAGAGCTGTCCGCTTCTGATATTAACTCCGCCGCCGCCCAAACTCTGCGATTTGTTTTCGGCGTTTCGCAGTACCGCTCCCTCAAGCAAGCGCAGATACCCGCCGCCGTTTACGCAGATCAGCGGGTGATAGGCGGCAACTCCGGCGTTTTTTCCACCGTCAAGAATTATGTTCCGCAGTATAAGATTACCGCTTCCCGTAAAGGTGAATATCCTGCCGAGCTCCTTTGTATCGTTCACATCGCCCGCCATATGATTTTTTATGGTATAAGGCGCGTTTGCGTCCTGCGAGAATATCATCATCGGCTTTGAAACGGTTATTCCCTTCGCCAGAGAGACATCCGACAACAACATAACTATTCCGTCCGCACCGACGTTTCCGATTGCTTCCTCAAGAGAACCGTATATCAACTCGCCGCTTTCGTTATACCATGCCGCTTCATATTGATCCTGCTGTTCCGCGTCAGCAAATGAAGAAATGGGATACAGCGTAAATAATACGCATAAGCAGAGCGCAAATATAAGAAGATTTCGCAATATGTTCCCGTTGGATCTTGCTTTTTTGTCTGATATCAAGTCAAGTACCTCCCTGCAAAGATTCCGACATATTTAAATACTTAATCATAATAACACTATGATTGTAAAGCTGACAAACCCGTTTTTCTAAAATAATAAACGGGATCGTTGTTTCCCAAAAACGATGATGGGATATATCCTCCCATCATCGCTGTAAATATTATTTCTTTTTGCGCTTGGCGGCAACTGTTAATATGATAACCGCCGTTGCCAAAGGCAGGCACGATACGGCAATACCCGTAGCGGGGTTTTCTCCGTTATCGCTCGGCGCACTCTCGCTTGGAGCGGAATTGTTTTTATCGCCTGATGATGTACTGTCGCTCGTATTTGTACCGCTCTCGTTGGTCGAGGGATTATCATCGCTCGGCTGTGTGGTTTCATCACCCGATGTTTCGTCGTTGCTGTCAGTGGAAGTATCTCCGCTCTCGTTCGGATCGCTTTCGTCACTCGTAGGCGGTGTAGGATTATCGTCGCCGGAGGTATCATCAATTACTTCAAATTTTGCCATAAACGTTCTTGAAGACCTCACAGTAAACGAGTAATTCAAAGATGTGCTGACCAACGTTCCGTCCTCATACCAACCTACAAACTTGTAACCGTTGTCGGGAGCCGCGGAGATTTCGGCTATATCGCCGTGGTTGTAGTCGCCGCTGCCGCTTACATAGCCGCCCTCATTTGCGTTTACGGTTATTCTGTACGACGTAGGTGTGGTCGGATTTGAACCGTCGCTGTTGCCGCCGCTTGGCGGCGTATTTTCGCTCTTTTCGCTGTAAGCCAGAGCGTAGGTCGAGAACTTATCGGTTTCTATCGTCACGGTGTTGACATCATTGTCAAGGTCGGGAAGAACCTCTGTAATGCCGTCGTGAACGCGTATTACAGAGTAGGTCCTGCTTGTTTCGCGGAGAGCTTCGGGCAAATCAAACGTTACCGTTATATTGGACGTTGTATTAGTGATTTTTTCCTGTACGCTGCCAATGATTTTCAGCAACTCAACGTCAAGATACTGCCCCAGCTTGTAGTTAGGCAGCTCGCCGATTTTTTTCTCTACGTTTGCCTTATCCTCGGCGGGAACGGTATCCGTTCCATCCTCGACTTTCAGAATTATCTTAATATCAACGCCGTTGTTGGTCTGCTCTTTTTCTTCGGCAGTGAGAACCGCGTCGATAAGCTCATCTTTCGGTGTTTTAACTTCCGTTGCGGGAACATTCTCTCCCTGTTGAACCTCTGTTGTAATATTTCCGTTTTCGTTACCGCTTGGGGGATTTGTACCGCCCGTTGCGGGGATTTTTTCGGTTTTGGTTACTCCGCAGATCGTACAAGTGTAGGTTTTTTCGCCGTCTGTGCTTGCGGTCGGCTCTGTTGTAACTACGCCGTTATCCCAAATATGACCCTTTGCGGGAATAGTTGTATCAGCGAGCTGCTGTGTCGCCGCCGCATCACTGTAATTATTGCCGCACTTTGAACAGCTCCAATACTCGACCGTTCCGTCGTTCTCACAATCCGCGTCGACCTTTGCGTGAAAGGTAAGTGTGTGAACGTGGTCGAGTTTCGGTATCGGTTTGGTTTCGACCTTTTTGCAGACCGAACAAGTAAAGGTTTTTACGCCCTCGCTGTCCTCGGTTGCGGGAGTGGTTACAACACCGTTATCCCAAGAGTGTCCTTTTGCGGGAATGGTCGTTTGCGCCGTTAAAACTGTATCGCAAACAGAACAGTGCGAACCCTCGGTCTTTCCGTCGGTGGTACAAGTTGCTTCAACTGCCGCGTCAATTTCAACGGTATGCTTCTTTGCACTTATGGTTATATCCGTAAGTTGATTTGTTGCCGCCGCGTCGCTGTAATTCTTGCCGCACTTTGAACAGCTCCAGTACTCGACCGTTCCGTCGTTTACACAGTCTGCATCAACTCTTTCGTGATAAGTTAGCGCGTGAACGTGGTCAAGCTTCGGGAGTGTTTCGGTTTTTGTCGTATTGCAAGCCGTGCAAGTAAAGGTTTTCTCTCCTTTGGCGGCTTCCGTAGGCTCTTTGGTAATTATGCCGTCGTTCCATGTATGCTCGGATTCGCCGTTTTTCTCACCGCAGCCATTGAGACACTCATGCCAGTGATTGGTATCGTCATTGCTCCATTCGGTACTCCAATTATGCTCGCAAACATTTTTTGTCCAATGAGCGTATATTGTAGTGTCCGAAGTGAATACCGTATCGACGGTCACTTCCTCGCCGTTCTCGGCTTCAGTAAACCAACCGTCAAAGGTATATCCCTGCCATGTTGCCTCGGGAAGAGGCGACACTTTTCCGTAGTCATTAACATCTGTATCTTGCGTCCCGCACTCTCCGCCGTTAGCGTCAAACGTAATTTTAAACACTCTCAAAATTGCCTCGTCCTCGGATTCCGCAACGGTGCAAAGACTGTATGGGCTTTTAAAATAATCGGAAACATTTCTCCCGCTCATATAGGTGTTCCAGCCGCTTGTGAATATTCTTGGCACATTGCTGTCTATGTATACTGTACAAGGGGTGTTATAGGTAAGTTCTCCCGCTATCCCGATATTGTCATTGCTCCTCAGCCAAAAGTCTGTGTTTTCAAATGTCGGTGAAGCGCTGAGATTAAATGTGCCATAGTTTTGGATATAATTTCTTGTGCCCGAGAAATTTTTGTGCTTAATGCTGCCGCCGGAAATGTTTAAAATACCGTAGTTTTTGAGCGGATAACCTAAACATTTTATCTCTCCGCCCGAAATGCTCAGCGTACCGTTGTTCCAAAAGCAATCATAGTTCTCTCCGATGAGTTCTCCGCCTTTTATGTCCGCCGAAGCATTCGTCTTGTTCCAAAGAAGATATTTCGACCCTTCAACAGTTCCCCCGCTGATTGTCACGGTGCCCTTGTAATTTATAATTTCGTAAGTAACATCGCCGGAAACGCTGCCGCCTGTTATATTTATTGTGCCGCAGTTTTCTATTGTCGAATCAGATCCGCTTGAAGAAATACTGCCTCCCGAAAGGTCAAATAAACCGTAATTGTCTATTGCGAAATATTGGGTGCTGCTTACGTTTCCGTCTTCGATTTTTAATGTGCTGTCGGAATTGTTTCTTATTGTACCGGAAATATTACCGCCGCAAACTGTGACGGTATTCCCGGAGCTTCTTGAATATATTGAGTAACCGTTCTCACCGGATGTAATCTCCCCGCCGTAAACGGAAAGAGAGGCATTGGCATCGTCGAACAAATATATGCCGCATCCGTCCTCCGCCTTTATTTCGCCGCCGTAGATATTAACATCGCCGCCTTTTTGACCCGTAGTTTTATGGCTGTCTATTGCAGCGGCGCTCTTTCCCCCATCTATTGTTCCGCCGTATACGTTCAGTGTCACGTTGTCAATAGCGGCTATACAGCTTAAATCCTCCTCGCCGCTTACGGATGTGTTTACAATGCCGCCTCCGCCCTTGCAGTCGCAGATATTAAGCTCCGCGTATTCTCCGCCGATATTGTTCATATCAATTATTTCGTCGCCGTTTTTCTTGATAGAATATCCGTTAAGGCAAAGATTTGTAACTCCCTTTTCAACGAAAAGTCTGCCGTCATCGGGCATTTCAATATCGCTTGTCAGGTAAACGTTTTGACCGCGTATAATCCATTGCGGCTTGTCATCAGTAAAAGTATATGTAAGCGGTTGAAACTCAATATCCCCGTGAGTGCAGCCGTCGTGCTCCGTACCGCCGCACAATTTGTGCGAATGAGTTTCCTCGGCAGCCGCAGCAATCCGCTCGGGCACATCAAACACCATACACACAGTTAAGGTAACCGCCGCTGTGACAATAGCCGTAATCCTTTTAGAAGTTGTTTTCATTGAAATTCTCTCCTTATAACGTATTTTAAACAAAAACACCCAAACGCCGCGATGTGAACTGTGGCTTCAGGTGAACTGATTTTTTGGTGCGTAGTTGCTACTATACAACCTGTAATATACATTACCTTTCGTCTCCTATTTTTTATACAATAATAACCTATTTGCGTTAAAAATTCAACCTTGTTTGCGTGAAATGTTGTTTTTTCTGCGCGAAACGGCATTCTTGAGGTAAAATCATATTTTATAAGGTACTGCTCATATTTTAGAAGAAGTGCTTTGCTTTTTCAAGTACAGTCACTTAAATAACGTAAAAATCACTTAATCGACATATCACGCAAGAGGATATTTCCTTGTTTAACTCTTTGGTAAAATTTAACGGAAATGACTCTTGGATATTTCACAACACTCTGAAAACGATCTTTTCTTTGTTTAATGCGACTCAAATTTTGACTTAATTTCCGCTTGCGTTTAAATTAAAATAGCGAAAGAAACGGTCGAAAACCGTCCGATATCCTGTCGATTTACGGTTTTGCTGACCACATATCTGACCATAGACACGCTCGGAGCACACGAAAATAACGGATACAAGACCGCTAAAGAGCATTTCCCATAGAGTGGAAACGGCTATAAGAAGCCATTGATAGTGGAGAGGACATAACTCATACTCTTTGGGAGCATAATCTCACAGGAGCATATCCCGCAACCGAATTTCGCAAATGCCCTTTGACACTACAAATTCACGGTGCTGTCATCGAGCTGAAAATAGCCGAAAAACGCTTGATGACCACATATTTGACCACTTACACGAGACAGCCCATTTAAACTTCAATTTCAAGGGGCTGTTTTTTCGGTCTATTTTTTTGTTTTATGTGGCTCAATTTTTGAATAAATTGGGTCACGTTTTTTAATGAATTTTAGCCGCTTTTTCTCCGCTTTAATATCAGCCTTGATCTGCACTATCATCGCCGCAAACTTTTCCTCACATTTCTCGCTAGTCTCGACATATCTAATTATAAAGAACAACGTAAATAAGATGTGCGAAATTGCCTCTTTGTGTAAACAAATAAAAACGACCAAAAAACAGAACCGTTTTATTTTTTATGGCATTATGCATAAAATGCTGTCGTCCAATTACGCTAAAATAACAAATTCTTCATAATTCTCAAAATTATATTGACAAAAACGCACAAAAAGTGTATAATTAAATTGGTATATTATACTGCAAAGCATGGTTCAGTTTTCAGTAAGGAAGTGACATAAGAATGCGCTCAAATTCAAACAGACTGATGAAAATACCGGAAACTGCTTATCTTTCTGCCGACAAGTTCTCACTGTACAGAACGATTATGAGAATGCTATATAATGAAAAGGAAATGTTCAACTCACAATTGAGCACAGAAGAAATTCTTGGCAAGGTGCGGCAAAACGACGAATTTGAAGATATTACAATTGACGAGTTGAAGCTTGCGCTCACCCAGCTTACGGATTGGGGCAATCTTGTTCCCATGCAGGATCCGAGGAAGGCTGCCACTATTGAGGAATATAAAAACAAAATGTATCGCTATTCTCTGTCGGAATACTCAATAAAAATTGAGAGAATGACGATTGAACTGGAAAATTTATTTTCGGAAGGTAATACGTTGTCATCGTCGCTGCTTATGCGGATTAACGGTTATCTGCTAGACATAGACAAAATGATTGCGGAAAAAGACCTCAAGAAGGTGTACGAATGGTGGAATAATCTGCAAATAGATTTTAAACGTATCAATCAGAATTACTCAGATTACATACACGCTTTTTATTCTGTAAGCGGCGAAAAAATGCTGCGCTCTGTTGATTTTATACAGCACAAGGATAAGTTTGTGGATTATTTGAGAGATTTCATACGCATTCTTCAGAAATACTCTGTTATTATCGAAAGAACGCTTATCGGGATAAGCGAGAATACACGCAGTTGCCTCCTGAATAAAGTTTTACAGAGCGAGGTAGAGCAGCCGCGCACAAATGCTGATGATTTCAGCGCAGAAACCGCAATGGAAAAGATAAACAGTCAGTGGATCGCCTTGTACAACTGGTTTGTTTCGCATGAATCCAAAATATCAACCTGCGGCATGGCAATGGAGTATACCGATCAGATAATACGAAAAATCCTAACAAATGCGGTTATGATTATGCAGCTTCGCAGCTCAGAAATAAGCCGCAAGCAGAATTATAAGCAGTACATGAAGATGTTTGCGGCCTGTAAGGAGAATATAAACGAGGCACACTGTCTTTCGGCACATGTTTTCGGATTGATTAACACGGCACATTACCGCTATAATTCCGCTAGAGAAACCGACAGTATTTATGAAAACGCCGCCGGCCTTAAGCCGCAGTTTTTTGAGGTTCAACCCAGAACCCGAACCTATAAGCCAAGAATAAATGCTCATGTACGGTAAAGAAGCAAGAAAACAAAAACAAGAGATAGACCGCCAGCACCACACTATTCCGTACAAAAGAAACCAAAGACAAAACAAGCATTGTGGAAATGTGTATAACAGGCTATGGAATCATGGATAACTCTATTCACAGAACATGGAAAAGCTAAAGTGCAGCTTTCCCACATTCTGCAAACAGAGTTACCCACAACTCCATAAGACAGCCAGTTATACACATTACGCACAATGCCGACTCCTGCGGAATCCCATTCAATTCTATCATTCATATTGACACATAGGTAACTTGTTGCTATAATAAAGCGTAACAAGTTGCGAATAAGGAGGATTGTATGAATTTAGATGATTTGACAGCAAAATTTTCAGGTTCTACGGAAAATCAAAGAAAAGCTATTTTTAGCACATTATTTATTGCTGGAAACAAGTTACAAACGCTCTTTGACAATCATATTCCAGAGGTATCACTAAAGCAATTTATGTTACTTTCAATAATCAGACAATCAAAGGAGGCACTAACATTTACCCAATTAGGAAATTTGCTGGGCTGTTCAAGGCAAAATATCAAAAAATTAGCTGATGTTTTAATGAAAAAAGGATTTGTTACAATTCAGCAAAGTCCACATGATACAAGGGCTATGTGTATCTGCCCCACCGAAAAGGTAAATGATTATTTTGCAAATGATTTTTTACAGTACCAAGAGGAATTAAAATATCTTTTTGAAGTTTATACAGACAAGGAGATTGAAACTCTTTTCATTCTTTTATCGAAACTGTATGCCGGGATAGAAAATTTGGAAAAGAGGGCTGCGAATGAAAAAAGGTAAAAAAGTGTTGCTGATAACATTCATTGTCGTTTTATTTTTGTTTATTACTGGAAAAATCGTAATGGGAAATATGGTGAAAAATGTTAAAAATATTTCTGTATTTATGCCCGACTTATCGGATATTCAAGATGGAAATTACATAGGCGAATATTCGATTACACCTGTTCATGTAAAAGTTGAGGTATCCGTTAATAATCATCAAATAACAGATATTTCAATTTTACAGCATGACAACGGACTGAGAAGTACAGCGGAAAGTATAGTCAACGATATAGTTGAAGAACAGTCATTAGATATAGACGCAGTATCGGGAGCGACGGTAAGTAGTAAATGTATATTAAAAGCTGTTGAAAATGCAATAGAAAACTAAAAAAGGAGATTGGAGAAAATGAAGATAGTAGTAATTTATAATTCGCAAACAGGGTTTACAAAGCGTTATGCCGAGTGGATAGCGGAAGCAACCGGGGCAGATTGTCTTGAATTGTCTGTTGCAAAGAAGAAAGATTTAGCTGCTTATGAAGCAATTATTTTTGGAGGTTGGGCTTGTGCGGGCAGTATAAGTAAAATTAGCTGGTTTAAAGGAAATATAGATAAATGGGCAGATAAAAAGCTAATTGCATTTTGTGTTGGAGGAAGTCCAATAGACAATCCAGAAATTGAAGTAGCCCTTAACAAAAATTTCAGTGAGATGGAACGGAAAAGGGTAAAAACGTTTTATTGTCCGGGCGGTTTTAACTATGAGAAAATGTCCACTCCGTCTAAACTAATGATGAAAATGTTTGTAAAGACGCTTAAAGCAAAAAAAGATAAAACAGAAGCGGAGCAAGTAATGGTAAAAATGATTTCTTCGTCTTATGATATTTCAGACAAAAAGTATATTGAACCGATTTTGCAATGTTTAAGAAATTAGCTTTTGTATTTACACAAAAACAAAGCCATGAATCATGCGCTGCCCCATGTGGGAGAAAGGGGGAATCTTCTATGCCTTGCACAGAGGAATACCGGGAACACATCATGTACACATTCCACGGCTTTTGCAAAGTCGTTATCCGCAATGCAGCTATTACCGCATGGCGTGACCGGCAAAGGCGGCACAAAAGAGAAATATCCCTTGAATACCTCACAGAAGAAAAGTTCTACCCTTTAGGCACAACAGACGAATATTTCACAGCACCCTATGAAGAATACCCCGTTACGATATGCGGTCAGACAATCATTCTCACCAATGGGAAACTTGCCGCCGCCCTGCGCTCTCTGCCGGAACAAAGACAGGAAATCATTTTCCTTTACTTTTTCAAGCATTACAGACAGTGGGAAATCGGGGAAATGTACGGACGCTGCCGGAGTACAGCCGGGTATCAAATCCACAGGACGTTAAAGCTCCTGCGGAAAGAAATGGAGGTGCTTTCACATGGGGAATCCGAATCTTATCCCTTATGAAACGATTGTGCGGGCGACCAGCGGAGAGCCGGAAGCGGTGGACGAGGTTCTGCGCTATTACAGCCGGAGAATCCGTCATGCAGCCCTTGAAAACGGACATGTCAACCCGGACACGGAGGACAGTATAAAATCCCGGCTTGTTGCCGCCCTGTTCAAGTTCCGCTTTGATGAACAGGCATATAACGTGAGGTGAGGTTTGTCGGTAAAATAATCATACTCACATTCAAAGACGCAGAAGAAAAAGCGGTTGAGAGAGCCATAGCCGCCCTTGCCGATATGCTACCGCTGGAAGCCATACAGCCGCCACATTCCCCCGCACTGATTTTTCCGGGATTGGAAATCAGACTGCACCAACGCCGGGTACTGAAAGACGGTGCAGACATAAACCTTACCCGTTTAGAGTATGGCGCACTCTGTTACCTTGCCGCCAGTCCGGGGAGGGTATTCACAAAGGCGCAAATCTTTGAAGCCG
>CAMNXF010000034.1 GCA_946567425.1 uncultured Clostridia bacterium
CACCCATTATATTTATCGGCTGATACTTGAAAATCTTTATTGTTGGATAGGCTCTTAATGGATATAAACGCTGCTTGACCATATCTCCGTACATGGATCATTATGATTCTTCGAGATATAACGACAATGTTTACGCTGCTATGAGCGTACTCGGAGATATAAATCAAATTATTTTTTCGCTGCCACCGTTCAATAAAGCTCTAGGGTATTCTATAATAAAGTTGGACTATATTTTGAATGGGTACGACCGATTTTTCAAGGACGGACTTGATTCAATGGACTATGCACTTGGTCGTGTTGACGAGGATTTCATAAACGAATATGGCTATGGCGAGTAGGACGATCTCGGAAATTATTTCCTTCGGCTTACCCGATTTGATCTTATGAAACTTGATAAAGAAGACTTGGCAGATGAGGACATCGCTGACGATTTGCGCGAGTTAAACGGCAGCATTTCTTCATCTTTCGATATATACATCGACTTCTTGAACGCGTATTTACAGGTTCATCGACATATAAGCCGTTTATCTGTGATTGTCTTAATCGCAACGAATCGTTTCCGACCTCCGATGAAACCGCACGCTATTTTACGAAATTTAACCGTTCCAAAGGACTGAATTTTGAAAGAATAAAGTGCAGAATGGAGTCGTTCGGGTACAAATCAATACTTGATGAGGGTGGCAATTTCTATTCTTTGCGAAGAGGTGAAGTTTACCGATTTAGGCTTGTTTCTGTATTATGATTTCTTCCGTGGGATCGCTCAAAACTATCTTCCTAACCGTTGCAGAAACTGCGGAAGGTACCTCCTGATTCGCGAAAGTTGGTAATATACATACTGTGACAATCCGTTGGTCAACGAGCCTGACAAGACCTGCCGCGATGTCGGTTGAAAACGGAGTTACGAGAAGAAATGCAAGAACGATCCAATCTGGCAAACCTATAACCGCGTGTACAAGGCACATTATGCGCGTTATTTGAAGAAGAAAATGACGGTTGCTGAGTTTGAGAAGTGGTCGAGGTTTGCTTCAGAAATTCGTGATAGGGCACTGGCGAGGGAGATTCCTTTTGAGCGGTATTATGCTGACATTCGCAAGTAAAAAGCTGAGGTGGTGAAGCACAAATTTTGCTGTATTTGCCGCGCCTTATCTTTGTTTTATGCAGCTCAATTTTTGAAAAGAAAACTGGGTTTCGTGGCAGAACTCGGTCAATATAAGTGTGTCTGCCTGTAAGCATTGTTGTGGCATTTCAAGCGTTATACCCCTCAATATACCGCCTAAAGTGTTCAAGATACCGCTCCGCTATTGCGCTTAACGGCGGCCCTGCCGCATGGATATAGCCCACATCCATAACCTCGCCGCTTTGAAGAGGCACGGCAACTATATCGGTACCGTTCAGATCGCTGCTGAGAATTCCCGATGATATAGTGTACCCGTTCAACCCGATCAGCAGATTGAACAGGGTTGCTCGGTCGGATACAACAATGCTCTTCGGGCTTTCGTCGGTAATATGAAGCTCCTCTGCAAAATAAAAGGAATTATTTACGCCCTGATCATAGGTAAGCCGAGGGAATTCCAACAGTTCCTTGCGTGAAACAATTTTCTTTTTTGAAAGCGGATTGTTTTTGCTGACAAAAACGTGCGGTTCGGCGGTAAACTGCGGAACAAATTCAAGATCGTTATTCTGAAGTATCCGAAGAAGAACCTCGCGGTTAAAGCTGCTCAGAAAAATTATTCCAAGCTCCGACCGTCCCATGCGGACGTCCTCTATAATATCATTTGTCCGAAGCTCACGCAGGGAAAATTCATATTTATCCCTGCCGTATTCCTTTACAAGCGCCACAAAGGCATTAACCGCAAAGGCATAGTGCTGTGCGGAAACCGCGAATACCCTCTTGACGGGTTCTCCGTGCTTGTAGGTATGTTCGAGAAGCTCCGCTTGTTCCACCACCTGTCTTGCATAGGCGAGAAATTTCGTTCCTTCTTCGGACAGTATCACTCCGCGATTGCTGCGGCAAAAAATCGTAATTCCCATTTCCCGTTCAAGCTCGGAAACCGCCTTCGACAGGCTCGGCTGAGTAATATACAGCTTTTGAGCCGCCATTGTAATAGAGCCGCAGTTCACTATCTCGATTATATATTTGAGCTGCTGTAATGTCATTTTCAACACTTCCCGAAAAAAATCAAGGGAAAACCGTTCGTATACGAATGTTTCCCTTGTTATTATAGCATATTTTCTGTAAGATTTCAACCGCATTTTAAGGAAATCAGGCTATGAACGGCATTGTATATCCGCTCCGCAGTATAGGCGTTGTTCATTGTGTAGAGATGTATCCCGTCCACGCCCTGTGACAGCAGATCCACTATTTGGTCAATGGCGTAAGCGATTCCCGCGTCATACATGGCTGTGGGATTATCTCCGTATTTTTCGATCACCTTTCGAAATTTATCGGGCAGCTTTATGCCGCACATTTTCACCATACGCTCAATGGATTTTTTGTTGGTTACGGGCATAATTCCCGCTTCAATCGGAACATTTATCCCTGCAAGCTCTGCCCGTTCCTTAAACCTGTAAAAATCATCATTGTTCAAGAAAAGCTGTGTGATAAGCTGCGACGCACCGCTGTCAACCTTGCGTTTCAGGCTTTGTATATCTGACATAGCGTTGGGGCTTTCGGGGTGAATCTCGGGATAACATGCGGCAATAATGTTGAAATCATATCGTTCGCGGATAAATTCGATAAGCTCGTTTGCGTAATGAAATCTTCCGTTTGGCATTATATTCGGAGAAGGGTTACCGGTCAGCGCGAGAACGTTTTCAATTCCGTTCGTTTCAAGGCTGTCCAGAATTTCAACCGCCTCCGTTTCGGAAATATAAACGCACGGCAGATGCGCCACGCTTTCTATGCCGTATTTGTTTTTTATGTCGGACGCTATCTGCACCGTTTTATCGCAGTTTGCGCTGCCGCCCGCTCCGTATGTCACGCTAATGCAGTCCGGACGTAGCTTTGACAGCTTCTCCAAAGCATCGTATATGACCGATTCGTCCGACGTCGGCTTGGGCGGGAATACTTCAAATGACAGCACTGTGCGTTCGCAAAAAAGTTTATTTGTTTTCACTGCGCAGCTCCTTTGCCGCCTTGACAAGATTTTCAAGGCTCGGAACGGTTTCCGCTACTCCCCTTGTTTTCAGACCGCAGTCGGGATTTACCCACAGCTTTTCGGCGGGAATTTTCTCGAGCATTTTGCGAAGTGCGGTTTTTATCTCGTCCTTTGAGGGCACTCTGGGCGAATGAATGTCATATACCCCCGGACCTACCTCGGTGCGGAAATTATTTGCTTTCAGCACATCGAGAATAGTAAGATCGGAACGGCTCGCCTCAAAAGTGATAACATCTGCGTCCATATCATCAATATCCTTGATAATGTCGGAAAATTCGCTGTAACACATATGTGTGTGGATTTGTGTTTCGGGCTTAACTCCGCTGTGAACCAGTCTGAATGCGGGAATCGCCCAATTGAGATACTCACTGTGCCAATCGGATTTTCTGAGTGGCAGCTTTTCTCGAAGCGCCGCCTCGTCCACCTGAATTATTGAAATGCCGTTAGCATCCAAATCGAGAACTTCTTCGCGAATTGCAAGTCCGATTTGGAACGCGCTCTCGCGAAGCGTTATATCCTCTCTCGGAAAGCTCCAGTTGAGAATGGTCACGGGTCCCGTAAGCATACCTTTCATCGGATTTTCCGTAAGCGACTGCGCGAATTTGCTCCATTTTACAGTCATCGGCTTTGCGCGGGAAACGTCGCCCCAAACAATGGGCGGCTTTACGCAGCGTGTACCGTAGCTTTGCACCCATGCCTTTTCCGTAAACAGGAAACCGTTCAGACATTCGCCGAAATATTCCACCATATCGTTACGCTCAAATTCGCCGTGAACGAGCACGTCCAAGCCGATTTTTTCTTGCAATTTAACGCATTCAGCGATTTTATCACGCATAAACTTATCATATTCTTCTTCGGTAATCTCGTTCTTTTTGAACACCGCGCGCGTTTTGCGAACCTCGGCGGTCTGCGGGAATGAACCTATGGTCGTGGTCGGTAAAATCGGCAGCTTAAAGCACTCATGCTGGATTTTCTCACGCTCGGAAAACTCGGGCAAACGCGTGAAGTCCTTATCGGACAGCGCTTTTACCTTTTCCTGCACGGACTTGTCCTCGCCGCTGCGGACTTCGTTCATAAGAGCGGTGTTTACAGCGTATTCGTGGGCGTTCCGCGGATTTTCCCAAGACATTATTTTCTTAAGCTTGCCTAATTCTCCGAGCTTTTCTGCGGCAAAAGCAAAGTGCTTTTTAACGTCCTCGGAAAGCTTTGTTTCATTTTCCAACGTGTAGGGAACGTGCAGCAGTGAGCAGGAGGTGTTCAGGACGATCTCTCCGCATACCGGCGCGATTTTTTGTAAAATATCCACTGTTTTTGCGTAGTGATTGCGCCAAATATTCTTGCCGTTTACAACGCCCGCAAAGAGTATCTTATCTTTCGGGAACCCGTTTTTCTCCACTAAATTCAGCGTTTCCTTACCCTCGATAAAATCAAGTCCCACGCCGTCAAAGGGGAGGGCGGCGATTTCGGAATAGCAGTCGCGCACATCGCCGAAGTATGTCTGCAAAAGAACTTTAACGTTCTTATTTGCGAGAATTTTCGTGTAAAGCAAGGCGAAAAGTTCTTTGTCCTCGGCGGAAAGATCGCGGACAAGATACGGCTCGTCAAGCTGAACCCACTCCGCGCCGAGCGCGCTGAGCTTTGCAAGAATTTCCGCGTAAACGTCTGCGGTTTTATCGGCAAAATCCGCGGCGCTCTTAGAACCCGTAAAACGCGCCAGTTTCAAGAATGTAAACGCGCCGATAATAACGGGCTTTGTTTTCACGCCGCCGTCCTTTGCCTCGGAAAACAGCTCAAACGGCTTTTGCGAGCCAAGCGAGGGCTGCCAGTCGTCCTCAATTTCGGGCACCATATAATGATAATTCGTGTTGAACCACTTTTTCATTGCAAGCGCCTTAACGTCGCCCTTTTCGCCTTGATAGCCGCGCGCCATAGCGAAATACGTGTCAAGCTCGGAAAGCCCCAAATCTGCATAGCGGTGCGGTACGGCGTTGAGCAGAACCGACGTGTCAAGCATTACGTCATAAAAGGAAAAATCGTTTGACGGAATGTAGTCCAAGCCGCTTTCCTTATGGACTTTAAGGTTTTCCGTGCGGAGTTTTTTTGCCGTTTCCTGTAATTCGGCGGCAGTGATCTCTCCCTTAAAATACTTTTCCGAAGCGAACTTCAGTTCTCTTTGGGAACCTATTCTCGGGTATCCTATAATAGATGTTTTCATTTTTATGTTACCTCTCGTTTTTTTATTTTATTATAGCATACTTGATTTGATATGTGGTAACACCTATTTTTTATTGCCGGCCATAGTTTCGGACTATGACAGGCAATTTTTATCATGCTGCCCTATGATTTAAGAATTTTATCATATTTGCTTTCAATTATCCCTGCCCTTTTCTTTGTTTTATGTGGCTTAATTTTTAAAACGAAAACAAAGCTTCGTGGCGGAACTGAATAAAAAACGCATGCAAATTAAACAAATATTTTTATAACAATCAAAAGTATTATCAACCAAAAAATCAAAATCGGTGCGGCGTAATACCATTTTTTCGGTTTACCGGTTTCCCACATGCCGAGTGATTTTTCGCGGTATTCCTCTATTTTTTCTTTGGGAATAAATTTGATCGTCAATGCGGCGAGTGCCGGCAGCATTATCAGATCGTCAAGCTGTCCCAGAACGGGAATGCAATCCGGGATTAAATCTATGGGCGACAGTGCGTATACAATTGTGATCGTCGCAAAAATCTTTGCAATCACGGTAATTTTTTGTCCTTAAGCGCAAGAAATATCGCAGGAATATCAGCTTTTAAACGCACTGAGCGTGATTTCAAGCTCATTTTCAAGCCCCTTTCTCAAAAATACACTTAGTGCCCGTTCGCAAGCAAAACGTGTTCACCGCGATTTTTACCAATACTTTTTAAAACAGCATAACAATCGTTCCCGCGACTATCGCCAATAGTCCCGCCAACGCCTTTTTCGATAGCTTTTCCTTGAAAACCATGTAAGAAAACAGCACCGTGATAACGATGCTCAGCTTATCGATAGGAACCACCACGCTCGCCGGTCCGTCTTGGAGCGCCTTGTAATAGCACAGCCAGGAGCCGCCCGTTGCAAGTCCCGACAGCGAGATAAAAAGCAATTCTTTACGTGGAATATTCTTCACGGAATTTTGTTTTTTCGTGACGAACACCATAACCCATGCCATTATCAGCACCACCGCCGTACGTATGGCGGTTCCTAAATTGGATTCCACATCTGATATCCCTATCTTGCCGAGAATGGAAGTAAGGCCCGCAAACACCGCAGAGCCCGCCGCGTAAAGTATCCAACACTTTTTCGCCGACTTATTTTCGGTCACGTCCTTTTTCTCGATCATCAGAAACGTTCCCGCGCCCACAAGAACAACGCCCGCCGCCTTTGTCACGCTTATTTCCTCGCGCAGAAAAATAAACGCGAAAATTATCGTAAGTATTACCGAGGATTTGTCTATGGGAACGACCTTATTTATATTTCCGATTTGCAGCGCTCTGAAATAGCACAGCCACGACGCTCCCGTCGCCAGACCCGACAAAACGAGGAACATCCACGAGCGCCCTGAAATGCCGCTAAATCCCGATTGTGAGCCGACGATAAACACCATTATACATGAGAATATCAGCACGATAATCGTGCGTATCGCCGTGGCGACAGTCGAATCCGTTTTTTTAATTCCGCATTTCGCAAGTATTGCCGTAAGTCCCGCGAACAATGCCGATCCGAACGCGAATACTATCCACATTTTCAATCACTCCCTCATGGTTCGGGAAAAACGACACTTATTTCCGTGCATTCGTTTTCTTCGCTTTTAAACCGAATCTCCGCGTTATGACAAATCGCGCCGTGCTTTACAATAGCCAGCCCAAGACCTGTACCTCCTACTGCTCTCGAACGCCCCTTATCCACCCGGTAAAAACGCTCGAAAATGCGGCTTTGTGCGGATTCCGGTATTCCAATTCCCGTATCGCGCACGGTCAGCGAGTCTTTTTCAAGAATAATTTCAACCGTGCCGTTTTGCTTATTGTATTTTATCGCGTTGTCGCAAAGATTGAAAATCATTTCGTCCAGAATTTTCCGCACGCCGTTTATTTGCGCGTTTCCGATAATCGTTATCGTTACGTTTTTATCATCGGCGGCAAACTTCAGCCGTTTTGAAATATTTTCCGCAAGCTCGCGCAAGTCCACGGTTTCGCGTTCAAAACGCGCGGAATTTTCCTCAAGCTCAGACAGCTTTATAATATCCCCAACCGAAGCAATCAGCCGCTGTGCCTCGTCGTATATTGATCTTGAAAAATCGGCGGCAACGTCATCGGAGACACCGTTCATCATCATTTCCGCAAACCCCGAGATCGAAGTCAGCGGCGTTTTCAGCTCATGTGAAACGTTGGCGGTGAACTCCCTGCGAAGCTGTTCGCGATGAGCGCGCTCGGTAACGTCCAGAATGATTATGACCGCACCGATAATTTTTTTGTTTTCAAAAACGGGATTGGCGATAACACTGTAAATCCGTTCCCCAAGGCCGATTTCGCCCGCTGCCTTTTCTCCCGAAAGGGCGTTTTCCACCGTTTCCCGAAATGGTTTTTCACGGTTCAACTCAAAAATATCCGAAATATTTTCGCCGGAATTTCCGAGTATTTTAAGCGCGGCGGAATTATGCGTCAGCACGTTCCTTTCTGCATCAATCACAAGAAATCCCTCGCTCATATTTTCGGTAATGAGCCGAAATTCCTCCTGCTTTCGCTTTGCGTCTTGAAGCTGTTCGCCGATCACTTTTTTCTGTCGGGATATTTTTTTCAGCAGCGGAGCAAGCTCCTCATAAGTTTCGTTATTTTCCGGCTCGTCAAGGTCGAGCGAATTTATCGGTTTTACAATGTTTTTCGATACTCTTGACGATAAAATAAAGCAAAGTATCGCCGCTGTCAGAAGTACAACAAGTATAGGCTGCACCAGACCGAGCAGTATGGTCATCACCGTGTAATGCTTTGCCGAAACGCGCATAATATTCCCATCGGACATTCTTACGGCATAGTAAATTATCTTTTCGGTCAGCGTTTCCGAATAACGCACGCTTGTGCCGCTGCCGTTTTCAAGAGCCTGCTTTACCTCGCTGCGTTCAAGGTGGTTTTCCATTTCCGCGACATTCACCTTATTGTCGGCGATGACCGTTCCATCGGGAGCGATAATGGTGATACGCTCATCTACATCGTTTATTTTTTCAAGAGCGCCGCTTTCAATAGCGTATGATATATATTCAGCCTTGCTTTTAAGCTCGTCGATAAGCTGTCCCTCAAAATATTGATACAGTATTCCGAAGACGAAAAATATGCTTACTGCAAGCGTGAGAAGCGCCGTAAGAAACGACGCGCGAAAAATCTTTTTAATCATCCTTTTTACCTATTCTGTAACCGACGTTTTTAACGGTTTGAATATAATTTCCCGCCGCACCCAGTTTTGTTCGCAGGTTTCGGATATGAACGTCCAACGTGCGGGATTCACCGTAAAATTCACCCCATACTTTTGCGAAAAGCTCCTCGCGCGTCACTGCTTTTCCGTCCGCTTCAAGTAAGGCAATCAATAGCTCGAATTCCTTATAGGACAGCGAAAGCTCTTTTCCCGACGTCTCGGCGATTCGCCGCTCGGGATAAACCTCAAGCTCGCCGATACGGTATATTTTCTCGTTTTCCGCCGACTTACGAAACCGACGGAGAACCGCGTTTATTCTTGAAACAAGCTCCGACATTCCGAACGGCTTCGCTATATAATCGTCCGCGCCGAGGTCGAGTCCCGTCACCTTATCAAACTCGCTGCTCTTGGCGGTCAGCATAATTATCGCCGTACCGCCGTCTGAGAAACGTATTTTTTTCAGTATCGACAAACCGTCCTCTTCGGGAAGCATAATGTCCAACAATATCAGATCGGGCTTTGATTTTGCGTATTCGCCCCAAAACTCGGTCGGAGCGGCAAAACCCTTTATTTCATAGCCCTCGCGCGACAGGGCGTAACACACCAGCTTGCGTATATTGTCGTCGTCCTCGACCAGATATATTTTTTCCATATCAAATCCCCTTTTTTATTATAATACTTTTAAGGCGGATTTTCAAGCGCTTTTTCGGTTATCCGATAAGATTTTTATGCTCGCCCGTTATCGCGTAAACCACCCATTCCGCGATATTTTCCGCGTGATCGCCTATTCGTTCGAAATACTTCGCGATCATAAGCAGATCGACGAGCGCTTCGGCGTTTTCGTGACCGCTTTTCACGGCGGCGATAAGCTCACCCTTTATTTTCAGGAAAAGTGCGTCAACGGTATCGTCCATAGCCGCCACGGAATGCGCTGTATCGATATCCCTTTTAACAAAGGAGTTTACGCTCCGAGTTACCATTTCCACCGCCGCTCTCGCCATATCCGAAATGTTTATTTCGGCTTGAAGTCCTACCGACGTTACATAATCGGCGATCTCGGCGATATCCCTCGACTGGTCGCCTATGCGTTCCATATCCGAGATCATTTTAAGCGCCGCCGTCACGGTGCGGAAATCCGTCGCCACGGGCTGCTGACGCACCAACAGCTTCATGCAAAGCTGCTCTATCTCACGTTCCTTGCGGTCTATCTCACATTCAGCGGAGAACGCCCCCTCCTTGCATTTGGATTCGCTCTCCGTAAGACATTTTACGGCGCAGCTTATCGCGTCCTCGCACAGCGCTCCCATCAGCAAAAGCTCCGAATTGAGCTTACTGAGCTGCTCTTCAAAATAATTTCTCATCAGCCGAACCTCCCCGTTATGTAATCCTCGGTGCGCTTGTCGGACGGCGTGTCGAATATCTTCTCCGTCGAATCGAACTCCACAAGCTCGCCCAGCAGAAAGAACGCGGTTTTATCCGCTATTCTCGCTGCCTGCTGCATATTGTGCGTCACGATTATTATCGTATATTTTTCGCGCAGCTCCATCGCCAGCTCCTCTATTTTTGAGGTTGAAATCGGATCGAGCGCGGAGGTCGGCTCGTCCATTAAAAGCACCTCCGGCTCTACGGCGAGCGCGCGCGCAATACACAGCCGCTGTTGCTGACCGCCGCTCATTCCGAGAGCGCTTTTCTTCAGTCGGTCCTTGCATTCCTCCCAGATCGCCGCTTTTTTCAGGGAATTTTCCACTATCTCGTCGAGCTTTACGCGCGACTTCACGCCGTGTATCCTCGGTCCGTAGGCTATGTTGTCATAAATGCTCATCGGGAACGGGTTGGGCTTCTGAAATACCATTCCCACGTTCTTTCGCAGCATATTAACATCGTAATCGCCGTAAATATTATCGCCGCGCAAGGTTATTTCGCCCTCGATACGGCAGCCATCCACAAGGTCGTTCATTCGGTTGAGCGATTTCAGAAACGTGGATTTTCCGCAGCCCGACGGACCTATCATCGCCGTTATTTCCTTTTCGGGGATATCTATGTTTATACCCTTTAGAGCGTAATTTTCGCCGTACCAAAGGTTCATATTTTTTGCGCTTATTATATTCATTTCCGTCCGCTTCCTTTCCCGAGTTTTTTTGCCGCGAGCTTTGCTCCGAAATTGATAAGCGCCGTTAAAATGAGCAATATCGCGGCAATCGCAAAGGCGGTGTCGGAATCCCCGCGCTCCTTTGCGTAAACGTACAGCGAGACCGCCAGTGTGGAGCCCGCATTTCCCGGCACAAACGCCTCGAAAAAACCGAGCACCTCGTTCGCCATTCCCGCCGTAAACATCAGCGCCGCACTTTCCCCGACTATTCTGCCTATCGAGAGTATGCAGCCCGTGACGATGCCGTCAATTGCCGACGGAAGCACGGTCGTGCGTATCATATGCCACTTGCCCGCGCCTAAAGCCAGCGCTCCCTCGCGGTAGCCGTCCGGAACGGTTTTCAGGCTCTCCTGCGTCGTGCGGATGATCGTTGGCAGCGTCATTATAACGAGCGTAAGCGAACCCGCCATAATACTCGTTTCGAGCGAGCAGAACTGCACGAATATCAGCATCCCCACAAGACCGTAAATTATCGAGGGAATGCCCGCCAGCGTTTCCGCGGCAAACTCGATAATTCTTACCGCGCGCTTGTTTTTGGCGTACTCGTTCAGATAGACCGCTGCACCCACACCGAGCGGCAGCACGATAAGCAGCGTGATAAAAATGGCGTAAAGCGTGTTGAGAATATTCGGGAGTATGCCAACTGTGCCGTTCAGCAGGCTCGGTTTTGAGGTAAGCAGACCGAGCGAGATATGAGGCAGTCCTCGGAACAGGATATAAACGACTATTCCGATGAAAAACGTTCCCGTAATTCCCGCCGCTGAAAAAACGAGCGTTTTCAAGAAATGTTCTTTAATTTTGCGTTTCTCGGAGTTTTTCATTTATGTTTGTCGCCCCTTTTTACGATCAGATTCAGCGTGAGATTTATCAGCATAATAAACGCGAACAGCACCAACGCGATCGAGAACAGCGCTTGCCTTTGCAACCCCGAGGAATAGGACATCTCGCTCGCCACGGCGGTAGTGAGAAAGCGAACGCTTTGGAAAAGTCCCGGCATATTCGGAACGTTGCCCGCGACCATCATAACCGCCATAGCCTCGCCGATCGCTCTGCCGATACCGAGCACGACCGCCGCCAATATTCCGCTTTTCGCCGCGGGGAGCGTTACCTTGAATACCGTTTCGGTTTTGGTCGCCCCGAGCGCCAGAGAAGCTTCTTCATATTCTTTTGGAACGCCTCTCAGCGCGGTTTCGGACACCGAGATTACCGATGGCAATATCATTACCGAAAGCACGATGATCGCCGAAAATAAATTCGCGCCGTCGGGAAGTCCGAATATTTCCCTTACCGCGGGAACGACAACTATCATTCCGATAAGACCGTAAATCACCGAGGGAATGCCAGACATAAGACCGACCAGTCCGCCTGTTAACGCCGCCGCTTTTCCGCTCGCGTACTTAGCCGCGAATACCGCGCAGAGTATTCCGAGCGGAACACCGATAACGATTGCCCCGAATGTTCCGTAAACCGAGGTGAGGATAAACGGCAGTATTCCGAAGCTCGGCTGTGCCGCCGTTGAAGCCCACTTCGTTCCAAACAGAAAGTCCGCAAGTCCAATTTCTCCGATAGCGGGAACACCCGATATTATAAGAAAAACCGTTATTATCACGACGAACCCGACCGCTATAAATCCGCAGACCGTGAATAATGTCCGCATTACCGTTTCAAGCATATCGGCGGCTTTTTTCAGTCTGCCCGCGCGTATATCGCGTGCCGCCGCCACATTTAATATCTCACTTTGCAACGGGAACCGCACCTGCCCTTGTTATGTATTCCGCGCCGTCCTTGCCGGTGCAAAAATCAAAGAAGTCCTTTGCCGCACCTGTAAGCTCCTTGTCCTTTTTTGTGACAAGGACGAAATTGCGCTGTATTTTATATTCACCGTTCAGAATAGTATCCTCCGAGGGTGTCACGCCCTCTACGCTTACGGTCTTGACCGTATCGTTTACGGAAGCCAGCGACGCGTAGCCGATAGCGTTCGGATTTGACGATACGGTTTGAATAACGTCGCCTGTCGAAGTGAGCTCTTGTGAATATTTGCACTTTTCAGCAGTCTTGGTTATGGACTCAAAACCGTCGCGCGTTCCCGAAGCCGCTTCTCTGCCGATGCACACAACGGGAGCGTCGCTGCCGCCTACGTCCTTCCAGTTGGAAATTTCGCCCGTGTAAAGCCCCGCTATCTGCTCTACGGTAAGATCGGAAACAGTATTTTCAGTGTTCACAATAATGGCAATACCGTCTATTGCAACTACCGTTTCGTTGAGGTTTGCTTTTTCCTCGTCCTTGAGATTACGGCTCGCAAGCCCGATATCGCACCTGACGTCCGCGACCGCCTGTATCCCCGATCCGGAACCCGTGGGGTTGTAAGTCACCTTAACGTCACTGTGCTTTTCCATGTACGCCTCGCTCAGAATTCCTATGACCTTTTCCATAGAGGTGGAGCCGTCGGTGGAAACCGTCTTCTCTTCTCTGCTGCAGCCCGTAAGTGTACTCAAAGCCAATACAACGGCAACCGCCACGCAGCCAATAATTTTCAATGCTTTCATAACTTTTCTCCTTTGAATGTGTTTTTGTTTTGCAATATCAGTTTAGCACACTCAATGTAAAACCCAAAAGCAAGGCTGTGTAAAATGTATGTAAAATTTCACTGATTGATTTGGTTCTTCTTTGTTTACAGCGGCTCAATTTTTGACTTGACTTTTGCTCTTTTCTATGCTATAATAACGTTAGATTTAATAGTTTCTTGTTGACGAGCGCGGAAAAAAGACCACATATCTGACCATAGACAGCTTCGGAGCACACGGAAATAACGGACAAAAGACCGCTAAAGAGCATTTCCCGTGTAGCAAAAACCGCTACAAAAAGCTATTCGCGGTGGAGAGGGCATAATGCGCACTCTTTGGGACGCAGAGGTCGCGTGTTCAAATCACGTCGTCTCGACCAAGTTGAAAGCTACATTTTTAGTGCAAAACGCACAAAGAGTGTAGCTTTTCTTT
>CAMNXF010000035.1 GCA_946567425.1 uncultured Clostridia bacterium
TTTGTATTATACTTTTTTGAGGTTTTGGTGTCAAGTTTTATTATACAACATCAAAGATTAATTGCCATTACATTTAGTTCCTTGGTATTCTTAATTTTGTTACACATCTTTAATTTCATCTGAAATATACTTGACAAATAAAAGTGTTAGTATATAATCTTTGTATTGCGAACTATCCATCCCGCCATGCAAACTATCACAGCTTGCCCATATAGACTTGAGTATAGTTTACTTTTCTTAACTGCCGTTAAACATTCCTCCGAGATAACATATCCATTTATCAAAATAATTATTTTTATTGATTGTCTTCAAATATTCGAAATCAGGAGCTTAATACGAGAATCATAATACACCTATTATATATACCATGCTTTTTAGAAATAAATATTGTTCATTGTCGTCTAGATAAAAGAACACCACTATATTAGTATAGCAAAACCCGCACACTTTATCAAGCGCACGGGTTAAGCAATCCTATTCGGTTTTAGAAATTCTCCGTTAAGGATAGCACCCTTTGCTCGGCAAGAGTTTTTAAAAAATTTATGAAATTTCTGCAGCATTTTCCGATTTGTCAGGTATTACTGATAGAAGCAAATATTTACACTTCATCGAAAGCGAGGAATATAATATGAGAAAGCATTTGATAACACTGTTGACGATTATCTCGGCACTGGCAATGACAGGCTGCTCGGCAATCGGAAACGCTCCGGCAGACGGCGGCTCGGCAATTAAAAACGGCACTGGAAGCGCACCGAGCGCAGGAAAGTTTGAGGGAACGGATATTGGCGGCAAAAAGGAATCCTTTTTAGACGTAATCGGCGGCATGTTCGGCGATGATACGCTGACCGCCGACGCAGACGGCGCGCTCTTCGCCACCGATGCAGAGGGTACAGCCGACGGGATCAACGCGGGCATCTGCTTTGAACCCGAGGACTACGTTACCAAAATCCCTCCGCAGTCGGGACTGCTGACGGGCGGCGAGTGGAACGATAACTCACATTGGGCGGACTGGAACGCACTTTACGGCTCACACGAGGTCTGGACGCGATATAAAGACGATTGGCGCATAGCCGACGATTATCGTCTTACGGTAACGGTCAAGGCAGACGGCAAGCCGCTTGCGGGCGCAGCGGTGAACTGGAACGGAAACACGGCGGTCACGGACAATAAGGGCAAGGCGTATCTGTTCTCGGACGAAACGCCGACCTCGGAGGTCACGGTGACGTGCGGCGATAAAAAAACGGAGCATATCGCCGAATTGACCACAGACACGCACGACCTGTCGCTCTCGGTGGAAATGGACGGCGCGGTTTCCCCGACAGCGAAAAAGCTCGACTTGATGATAATGTGCGACACCACTGGTTCTATGGGAGACGAGCTTGAATACCTCAAGGTAGAGCTGGAGGACATTGTAAAAAGCATTAAGTCCGGTAACGCCAATATCCCGACGCGCGTTTCGGTCAACTTCTACCGTGATACCGAAGATGAATATGAGGTGCGGCAGTTCCCGTTCAGCGAGAATATCAACGAGGTCGCCGAGGCTATACGCGAACAGTCGGCAGGCGGCGGCGGAGACTTTCCCGAGGCAGTCCACACGGCACTCGACAGCGCGGTCAACAAGCACAACTGGAATGCAGAAAGCGTGAAGATAATGTTTCTGGTGCTCGACGCTCCCCCTCACGACGACGCGCAGATAATCGACAGCGTGAACAAATATATCGCACAGGCTGCCGAAAAGGGTATCCGCATAGTTCCCGTGGCGAGCAGCGGAATTGACAAATCAACCGAATATCTGCTGCGCGCCATGGCGTTCACGACGGGCGGAACGTACACGTTCCTCACCGACGACAGCGGAGTGGGCGGCAGCCATATCGAGCCTACCGTCGGCGCGTACAACGTTGAGAAGCTCAAGGATATGATGATAAGGATCGTCAACGGCTATCTGGAGTGAGAAAATGAAAAAAACTATCGTGATATGCATAGCTGCCTTGTGCATTTTAACAATAAGCGGCTGCCGCAGCAAATACGCCGACAAAGCGCGGCTCGCCGAGGACTATCTCAACAATGAGCTTTTAATAAACTGCACGGTCGTTGACTGGGATTTTCAGTATTACAAGTACGGGATAATGGGCGGACAGCGTATGTACACGTTCAAGTGTGTAAGCGCGGATGGCGGTATATTCACGACAAGCTATACGGATTTCCATGATCTTACCGAGGAGACGGTCGCAAGGCTGGTTATCAAGGAGGAATGATGCATGAAAATATACATTATAATGATAGCGGCGGTTATGTGCATTATGACGATCGGCGGCTGCTCGGGTACGTATGCGGACAAGGGAATAAGCGGCAGCACGGCGCAAGGGAACGTCAATATCACCACGGCAGCGGCAAAGATCACGGTGAATGACGGCTGCGAGGTCTCGGAGCGCAGCGGACAGACGGATGCAGCGCTTGCTCTCAGGGAATGGATAGAGGGTTTTGAGACCGAGCCTGTTGCAAGCGTTCCCGAAGACGGACGTTTATATACGATTGAATTGACGTTTGGCGGAAATGCACCCGAGATATACCGTTATCTGGACTGCGGCGGCGCGTGTTATCTGTGTCGCATGGACGAGTGGTTCTCCGTCGGCAATCCAAAGCCGATTCCGACGGGCTTTGTGAGCGATCTTGGGATCGACGCTTGGGATATTGTCAAGGTCGAGTATGCGCATAATGCACAAACCGCCGAGCTTGAGCTGTCCGTTAAGGACAAAACCGCGCTTTCCGAGTGGCTCGGCGGCGTTGAATACAGACACCGTTGGTTTCCAGATGGCGAGACTCCGGGCGACAGCGATGGCGGCGAAGCGTTCACATTCACGTTTGCGGACGGCAAGTTGTCATATATCAACAACGGCGCAAGCGAACGTTATCTGCTCTGCGGCGGCGAGTGGTATGACATAAACAGCAGCGATGTATTTCCGTTAAAAATTTATGAGTAAGTTGACTGCGCTTCCATTTTTTCGTTTCTGGATTAAACTTAAAGTATCTCATTCTGTATTATCGCTGCATCTGCTAGCACTTTTTCTACTCACTCAGCACTTGTGATGAGAATTATCTTGTAATGCCTAGCAACTTACAAGAATGGTAGGAAATGGATATTCCCCATTGCAATTAGGTTTTGTTTAGAACGGTTGAAAACAGATGTCTATGTTGATTAGATTGTTGAAAACTTTTTGTGCAAGATATACAAGTATCGGCGCTTTCTTTCGTGAAATATACGTCAAAAAACAGAAAATCAAGTTTGAAATGATAAAAAAACAAAAAGACTGTTGACGGGAGGAAAATATTTGGATATACTAGAGTTAAGAGAAAGGTAAGCGCCGATAAAAAATATATAACGGCGAATCTTCGGGCGGCTTTATTCTCTTGACGCAATGGCACACAGAAAGAGAACTTAAGGACGGCAGTCGCCGTCGGGCAAAGGTTGCTCGCTGACAAAAGACACAATTGTAATGGAGGTTGTTATTTATGTGCATGAAAGACATTGAAGTGAAAAACCAGGTAGGCTTACACGCAAGACCCGCTACATTCTTTATTCAGAAGGCTAATGAGTACAAGTCTTCTATCTGGGTGGAAAAAGAGGAGCGCAGAGTTAACGCTAAGTCTCTGCTCGGTATCCTTTCGCTCGGTATCGTGGGCGGCGCTCAGATTCGCATCATCGCCGACGGCTCCGACGAGCAGTTGGCTGTTGACGGTCTTGTTAAGCTCGTTGAGAGCGAATTCGCTGAGTAATTAGGCAACTGTTTTTGCGTAAGCAATCGGGGCGGAATTTAGGCTGCTTGCCGTACAGGGGTGCTACGCAGCCGCGAGACGGTCTTTCGGGAACGAATACTCGCGGCGCGGACACCGGGGCGGCGCGCCTTTTCTGCCCCTTTATTTTGTGATAGGACAGAGAATGAAGAAGTTTTTTTTGTATATTCTGACGATAGCCACGTCTCTCCTGCTTGTGGGCTGCGCTCCCATGCCCGATTGCTACGACGAGGTCAAAAAGGCTAAAGGGCTTTATGAAAAGCTCGATTCCGCGAGAGTGGTAATGAAAGACAATGAAACGGGAAAGCAGCTTATGGATTTCTGTTTCTTCATAAACAAAAGAGACGAGATGATATTCAGCTTTGAAAGCCTTGAAACAGGTTCGGCGTACAGCGACGGGCAGCAGTTCTTCTACAAAACGGAGGAACAGGATGGCTGGTCGGCGATAACCCCGGGCAGTGAGGAATATATCTACAATATATACAACCGCAAGTACCGCTATCCGTATGCGCGCGGCGGACTGTTCTTTCTGGACGGCGCTTCGGTAAGTTCCGCGAAAGCAGTACAGGACGGCGGCGATACCGTGGTCACCTACGTTTACGACAGCGAGAGGCTTAACGAGAACACCGCGGGTAATCTGGATGACGTTTCGGCGTTTTCGGCGCTCACCTGCGTATACCGCATAAATCCGGACGGTTATATTACGGAGTTCACCGAAAAGGGCGAGGTGACGGACGATAACGGCAGTTCACACATGGTAGACATAACTTACATTATTCTGGAAATGAATGGGATAAACTCTATTGAAAATCCCGTAGATTATGTTATTTCGGAGTAATTTTTTGTGATAAGTTGACGAAAAATCTTAAAAGCTCTTGAAAAAAGGTTACAAATATGTTACAATATTTTAAGTAAATCTTTTTTGATTTGAGGAGTTTTTATGACTTTGACCGATAAAGACAACAAACCCAAGACCGCCGTCAAACGCACGTTCTTTGACGCGGTCTCGTCAATGGGAGAAACGTTTTTCGCCGCGTTTCTCGCGATCCTGACGCTTATCGCTCACAGTATTTTATGGGTGATTGCGGCTATCTTGCGCGGATACGACAGGATAAAAGTTCCGCTGAAAAGGATGCTGCGGAACATCGGAAATTTCCTCGCGGGTCCGTTTATCCGTTACAGCAAGGCTATGAAAATGGGCAGCGCGGAGGTCGCAAAGGCGCGCAGTGAAAAAGGCGTTTTCGGCGGCGTGCTCGCGCGGCTGCGCGTAACGGGCAGACTTATCTTCGGAAAGCGCGGTTGGGCGGTAACTATCGTCAACTGGGCACTTCCTGTCGTGTCGTGTGTTTTCCTGTTCAACATAGTTACATACGCAAACAATCAGCAGTACGCTTTGAAGCTCATTGTCAACGGCGATTTCCTCGGCTTTATTGAGAGCGAGACCGTTTTCACCGACGCTGAGAAAATGGTGCAGAAGCGTATAAATTATACGGGCAGCAACACCGAGGTCATCACGTTTGAACCGAGTTATGAAGTCGACCTTATCGGCACGGGCGCTCCGCTTAATCAGTACCAGTTGACGGATAAAATGCTGGAAATGCTTGACGCGGATATTCAGCACGGCTACGGCTTGTACGTCGGGGACTCGTATTATGGTACGCTGCTTGAGCACGGACGCGTTGACGCGGCTCTGGATGGTCTGCTCGCCAAGTACAGAACGGGCGAGGAAAAAGAGACGGTCGAATTTGACCGCGATATTTCCTACATTTACGGGCTTTACCTTACGGACAGCTTTGTAAGCGAGGACGAGATAATCCGACAGCTTACCTCCATGCGTCAGGAAGCCGCATACTACACGGTAGCCGACGGCGATTCACCGAGCCTTGTGTGCGAAAAGCTGAATATGACCTATGCGGAACTGGAGCAGCTTAATCCTGAATTCGGAGAGGATACCGAGCTGCATACGGGTGACCGTATACAGACCGCGCAGGAGGTTCCTTATCTCACGATAATAATAACGCGCGAGGAGCATTATAACGAACCTATTCCGTACTCGACAAGCTATATCGACGACGATATGATGTACGCGGGCAATCGCTATAGGGATACCGATGGTGTAGACGGCGAACGCTATGTGGTCGCGAACGTTTCCTACATAAACGGTAATGAGGTCAGCAGACAGGTACTCTCCCGTACCACGATAACGCAGCCTGTTACGGAGGTCATTGCGATAGGTACCAAGCCTCGTCCCGATGACGCGGCACCCGGTGCGGATATTGAGAACGGCAAGATGATCTGGCCCGTTGGCGGCTATGACGGCGGCGGTATCAGCGAAATGGTATGGTGGCACGGCGGTTATGCGGGTCACGGCGGCGTTGACATCACTGCTCCGATAGGAACGCCTATCTACGCCGCTGCAAATGGCGTTGTAGTCCAGAGCACGTGGGGTGACTGGAGCCGCGGAAACTTTATAGTTATTCAAAACGATAATGGTTTCCGTACATACTATTACCACGCCAGCGAGTTGTATGTTAACGTCGGCGACAGAGTTACCGGCGGCGATTTGATTGCCCGTATAGGCATGACGGGCTATACCACGGGTCCTCATCTGCACTTTGAGGTTCGGTTGGGCGATGAGCAGCTTAATCCGCTCGACTATCTGCCGTGGCATTACCGCGAATCATGGTGTAACGAATATTGATGTTACTATGACAATTAAAAACCGCAGCCGTGAAAGGCTGCGGTTATTGTGTTGACATTTCGGGTAGCGTGTGGTATAATACCATTATATGGGGCACGAGTAATATAATGGAGGATACCCGAAATGAGCCTATTCAACATGAGATCAAAACAGGGCAGTAGAAAGGAGCGCTCCGAACGGTTTTTGACGAGCCAAGGGGTTCGGATAAATCCCAATCTGCCTGAGATGGCAAACGAAAACGACGCGGAGCTGAAGTCTCCCGGGGAGACGGTCAAGCGCGTTGTGTGTGCGTTTCTGGCGGCGCAGATCGCAATTGACATATGCAACGGCGAGAGCGGTACGGAATCTGCGGCTTTTTTCACCGATATTTTAAAGAGCTTTGGCTTGGAGAACGAACTCACCGCTGACGAGAAAAAATATTTTGCACTCGCCGACGAGAACTCGCCACGCATTTCACCGAGTGACGCAAATCAATTTCAATGGCGCATTGAAATGTGTATGCCGCTATTCTGGGCGTGCGGTTTTCTCGGGAAACACGACCTTGCGTTTCCCTCCGATATTACCGATACTACCGAACTGATAAAGCTGCTCGGCGGCTGTCACAGCTTTGAGGAGGTAATGTCGCATGTTAAAATGCATACGCTCTCCGAGATACTCGATAACGCCGACGTTTGCCTGCGTATGGACTGGGCGTGTGTCGAGGCAAGACTTAAGAACGACCGCTCGATCTGCGGCAATCTTATGAGCGACGTTGTTATGGAGCAGCACAAGGGCTTTAACTGGCTTATCGGCGTATTTGACGCGGAGGACTGGGACAACGTAAGGGCGCATACTTAAGAGGGTATATGATAGATTTTATTGAAAAAGTGCCGTCTGCTGACGAATACAATGCGCTTAAAAGTGCGGTCGGCTGGGGCGCTTCCGAGGTTGATACAGTTGAGCGCGCACTCGCGAATTCATTGTATGTCGTTTGCGCTTACGACGGCGGAAAAATTGTCGGGTTTGGCAGGCTTATCGGCGACGGCGTGATGTTTTTGTATATTCAGGATATTATGGTGCTACCCGAATATCAGGGGCGGAAAATCGGCACGGGCATTATGGAACATATTATGGAGAAAATCCGTAGCTATAAGCGGGTTTTCGGAGATTTGCGGGCATATTTGGGCGCTGCTGTCGGGAAAGAAAGTTTTTACAAGAAGTTCGGGTTTGTTACCCGTGAGGACGCGTCGTTGGGTGCGGGAATGGTATTTCTTTGAGTTTGTGGCGAACATGTTGGATTTGGGCAGCGTTCGGTGGAGATTTTTTAATTAAGTGAAGCAAGTGAGGTGCCTATGATAAAAAATGCGGAATGGCTGTTTTTTGATATTGGTTGGACATTGATCAATGAAGAGCTTGCATACGAAGATCGGTTAAGAAAAATAGCCGATGCGGCAAACACCACATACGATAACGTTTACAAAACCGCCTTTGAGTTTTACAAACAAAATCAAAAGGGCGACCGAGAAACCGCAAAAATGTTGGGAGTAAGTCTGCCTGTCTGGCTAAAAGAATTTGAAAAGCCTTATAAGGACGCCGTTCAATGCCTTGAATTTTTTAGCGGCAAATATAAGATCGGAATTATTGCAAACCAATCTCTCGGAACCGAACAGCGTTTAGATAAATACGGCTTGCTGCGATATATTAACTTGATTATTGCATCCGCAGAGGAGGGCGTTTCAAAGCCAGATAAGAAGATATTTGAAACAGCGCTGAATAAAAGCGGCTGCAAAGCATGTAATTCGGTTATGATAGGAGATAGGATCGACAACGACATTGTGCCGGCAAATTCGTTGGGAATGCACACAATTTGGATAAGACAAGGCGTTTGGCGGTATTGGAGCATAAAAAATAAAATTGAAGAACCCGAATATACGGCAGACAGTCTTGGCGGGCTTTACGAAATTTTATGACTGGCATATTGTAAGTTACAGACGGGGCGTAACAATATGGTTGAACTAAGAGAGATCACGCCGTCTAACCTTGAAGACGTATTAAATTTACGGATATTTGAATATCAAAGCAAATTTGTATCTTCAACCGCTCATGCGTTGATGCAAGCGTATGGTCTATCATGAAACAGCTTTTCCCTTTGCAATATATACTGATGATGCATTAGTCGGGTTTATTATGTTGGGATATTATAAATCCAGAAACCAATATACGCTATGGAAATTTCTGATAGATAAACAATATCAGAACCTGCTAAGAAAAGTCAATAGGCAAAACAGCCAAAAATGACGTTGAATTTTTGTAACAGGTAGGAAGTTAAAGAGAGCGCAGCAAAGTGTTATTTGACAAGCAGAACACAAAAAGTAAAATAAGCCGAAAAAACCCGCAAAATATATGAAAATCCTAAATTTTTGGCTTAACCGCGCCGAATTTTCTTGCATGGGCGCGAAATTTTATAAAAGATATGCCCGAGAGGTTTGTCAAAACTTTTCGGGCATTTCTTGGTCATTTTTGGGAAGTGTAGGGCTTTTGAGGAATTTTTTAAAAAATCGTTTTAGAGCGTTCAAATTTTGTTCAAATGGCTTTGTAGCGCGTTTTAAGAAAAATTGCGTTTTTAAAAAGGCACTGTTGATATTGATGTTTTTTCCATATTTTAGCAACCAACTCAACCAACAAAAAAGTCTTTGCAACCAACTAGTTGGTTGCAAGAGAAATGTAAAGATAAATTATTAACATTTGGTGCAATTTTGTGCAATTTTTTATACCTATCAAAATGTATTTTTTGAGCAAAGGAAAAGCGGCATTTTTTCGGTGCCGCTTTTGTATTTATTGGTGTGGTGCTCGTTGAATAAGCCGCTCGTGAGGTTTACTTGACAAGTTCGGCTTTGCCGAGAACGCGTCCGCGGCAATACACAACATCTCCCTCTTGTATAAACACGTCATCGTATTCAGGGTTTAGCGAAATTAAGCGATCTTCTCCTCGCTGTTTGATATAGCCTTGATCATTTACGATAAAAATGCCGATCTCGCCGACTGCCACGTTCGGGCAGGTTTCAACAAGCACTATATCACCGTCATAATATTCCGTTTCCATGCTGTCACCAGATACGCGAACGGCATAATTTGCACGCTCCGCGATGGGAGTGTGCTTGATTTGCATAGGCTCCGTGTAGCCCTCGTCAAGCTGCACGCCCTCTCCGGCGCTGGCAGGCAGGGAGCAGAGGTCTATGTAGAACTCTTCCTCCTGTTCCGGCTCGTCATCGGGCAGCTCATTGGCAGCTTTTGCGAGCTTTTGGGGCTGTTCAGCCGCTCGTTCTTTAGCTGCGCGTTCGGCAAGGGTTAATGCTCGTTCTTTTATCATTGTTTTGGCAATTATATCCACACTGTTGTATGCGTTAATCAATTCAATTGTGTCAGGACTAATATTGAATTCAGCACTTTTCTTTCCAATTAGCAGGTAATCTGTTGAAACACCTAAGAATTCAGCCAACTTAACTACTATATCTGATGATGGAGCAGAACCGTTTTTCCAGTATGTTCCATTCGCAGTGCCTATACCAATTGCTTTTAGTGTAGCAGTAACCGTTGTATTAGCATTTTTGCATGCAATTTTCAATCTGTCATAAAACATACAAAACCTCCCTATTAAAATTGTGCAAAAAGGATAAATTCAGTATTCTTATCAAAAAATATCTTGGCAAACTCAAAAAACCGAATTATAATATATATGTACCCTAGAGGGGCAACAAAAGGCATAGTAATCCACCTATATTATATCACAAGGTGGGAGAAATTTCAAGATAACAGGAGAATTTTTATGAAAAATGATGAACTGTCACTTGGCGCTGACGAACTCGCTCCCGCTAAGCCATACACGGCAGAACGCGCGGAAGAGATATCCGAGATAAACAGCGAGATCG
>CAMNXF010000036.1 GCA_946567425.1 uncultured Clostridia bacterium
CCCGCAAGGCACAAACCTTGCGGGAGGTACATAAATCTTAATTCTCCGTTAGCGATACCACGCTTATCGTGAGCGGTTATCTTTTATCTGTCTTTTTTCTCCGGATTTTCGGATTTAATCAATGCCTTGTGGCGTTCGGTCTCATCGCGGCATTCGCGTTCGGCACGTTCCTCTTCAAGCTTCTCGAATATTTTCAGAATAAACGAACCGTGCACATATGTCAAAAACGCGGGTACAAGAAGCAGAGCGATGAACATCGTGGTGTAGTTCCACAGCGCCACAAACATCACAGCTACTGTTATTGCAAGCAGAATGGCTGTTCTACCCAAAAAACGCAGACCGATGAAGATACCGTTTTTGACGGTTTGCAGGGGCGTATTCTCGTAACGCGCTGCGCATGCGAAAACATAAGTCAGCGTGATGATATAAAGCGCTGCAGCCACGAGCAGAAGTATCGCGAAAACGTCCGCCGCACCGTCCATTACCGACATTCCGAAAAAATACAGATAGATCATATACGCTATCAGAACGCCTATCGGCAAAAGTATCAGCCATGCGAGAGTCGCTTGCTTAAAGTTGCTCTTGAAATAGGAAAAAAACTGTCTGCAAACGTGCCCTTCCTCGCTCTTGAGCATTTTAAAGCACTCCGCATACAATGCCGACGTAGACGCGCCGATAGTCAATATCGGAATGCTGCAAACAAGCCAGCACAACGACAGTAAAACCATATCCGTAAATTTGGTAATGATTTCGTACAGAGGTCCGTCCGCCCGGAACAAACGCATAAGCTTTTCCCTCTTTCTTTAAGTGAACAAATAGGAGAGCTGTTTTAGCGCTCTCCTATCCGTATTTCTACACCATTTTTGGGTGATCGGTTTGCCGATTATTGAGCCGCCTTGAGAGCGTCCTGAACAGCCGCCGCTCTGAGGTTCGCCTCGTTGGTCTGGTAGGCAACGCACTCGTCGTAGCCGTAAGCCTTAGCGTCCTCTGTCATCTTAGCAACGATAGAATCAAACTCTGCGTCGTCCTTAGCATAAATTGCATTCCAAGAGCCGTCCTTTACGCACTGCTTAACCTGATCCCACTTAGCCTGAAGATCGGCTTCCTTGGGAGTAGCAGTGTATGTAGACTTAACATTTACGATCTGTCTGCTTTCGAGATACTCATCAGCAGTGTTAAATCCGGACCATGCCTGCCACTGTTTCTGGATCTCGGGGTAATCTGTAGAAGTTGTCGACCAATACTCCCAGTTGTATCTCTCGCCAGTGAGCGGGTTTACATCATCAAGAGACATTGTGGTGTTGTTGATCTTGAACTCGCCATCTTCAAAGGTCGAACCGTTGATCATAGCACCCTTCTTATCGGTCATAGCCTGACGGCCGAGATCGGTAAGATAAGCCTTGCCGTCCGCATTGTAATCCCATGTAGTGCCCTGAGGACCATACTTGATAGTCATTGTGCCCTCGGGAGTTGAGAACCAGTTGATTATAGCCATGCAAAGCTCAGGATACTGCGTTTTGGAGCCAATAGTCCAGATACGCTCGCCGCCGTAAATATTCAAGCCCTCAACGAGGTTCTTGGAGTCAGCGGGCGGTACGCAGTACATAGCCTTGCCGTCGGCAACATGCTCGGGAGTGTTGTAAAGATCCGCGCCCATCCACTTGAACTGGTTAAAGAACGTTGCGCCGTCAACGAGCTGAGAAGCAACATCGTCATACTTCTGTGTCATGGAGTTGGGGTTGAGCAGACCTTTCTGGTACAGCGTGTTGTACCACTTAAGACCCTTGAGATACCAGCCGTCCGCCTGAAGAACGTCCTGATAAGTATTGGTAGCACAGTCATACAGACCGAGACCGAACTCGTCGTATCCGTACAGTGCACCGATTGTCTTGACGAACATTACCATATCGCCGTCCCAATCGCTGAACAGAGATACCGCATAGGTCTCCTTGCCGCTGTCAGAGGTCGGGCAGAGCTTCTTCATTTCCTCAAACACGGGGATATAGTCGTCGAGCGTCTTGATCTCGGGCTTGCCGATCTGTTCATACAGGTCGTAACGGAGCGCGGGCCAGTAGTCCTGCATCTTCGTCTCGGTGGGGTCGGTTGCAACGTCGTGACCGTAACCGTGAACCTTGCCGTCGCTGCCCGCCATATTCTTTACCTTATCGAGAGCTGGCTGAAGATTTTCACTGATGTAAGGAGCAAAGTCTGCGAGGATATCCTCGTCCTCCCAATCGAGAAGCAGACCTGCTGTAGCCGCCTGCGCGAACTGATCAGTCGCACCAAATACGACAATATCGCCAAGGTTGCCCGATTCCATTCTGGTCGCGAACATACCATCAGGGTTGTTGATGATGTTGAGCTCTACGTTGAACTTCTCCTTCATGATATCCGCGAACCAACCGAGCTGCTTGCCCGAATAGTTGGAAAGCTGCGAATAAACATCAAGCGTTACAGTGTCCTTGGGTATAAACTCACTGTAATCAGCCTCCCACTTGGAAGTGCCCGACGGGTCGGGTGTTGAAACATCAGGAGTGCTGCTGCCCCCGGTGGAGGATGTGCCGGAACCGGAAGCGCCGGAATTGGATGTTGAATTGCTATCCGACGAACCGCCCGCGCCGCCCGATGAATTGGTGTCCGTGTTGCATGCCGTAAGCGATAACGCTGTCATGACCGCGAGAGCGCCTGCCGCAATTCTCTTGCTGCTTTTTGTCATGTTAATTCTCCTTTTTCATTGGTGATTTGGTTTGCCTCCGAATGAAGCAAACCGTTTATTTCTGCGGTTTCCCGCGAAAATACTCAACTTAGCCCTTTACCGCGCCGAGCATAATGCCCTTTTCAAAATACTTAGACATAAACGGGTAAACGAGCAGAATGGGTATTACCGTCGCCATTGCGACCGTAAACTTTATCGGACGCATATTCATGGATGTCTGCGTCGCAAGGTTGCTGATATCGCTGCCGCCCTGCTGTATCATCGCTGCGAGGTTCGTCGCCTCGTTCATGTATGTGTACAAGCGGTGCTGAAGCGTATAAAGCTCGGGCTTACCCGACATAAGAATAAGCGAATCGGTAAAGGAATTCCAGTGCCCTACCGCGCCGAATATCGCGATCGTCGCCAAAATCGGCTTGCAGAGAGGGAAAATGATGCATCTGAATATTCTGAAATAGCCCGCGCCGTCAATAGACGCGCTCTCCTCAAGCTCCGCAGGGATAGATTCAATGTAGGTCTTGACGAGAATGATATTGTACGGGGAGATGATGCCGGGGATTATGTACGCGAGGAAGTTGTTGGTGAGACCCAGCATCGACATGTTCATGTACCACGGGATAAGACCCGCGTTGAAATACATCGTGATAACGAGAAATCTGTACCAGAATTTTCTGCCCCACATTTCCTGCTTGGTAACAAGGTAGCCGACCATTGCCGAAGCGCCGATCATGAGCACCGTACCTATAACGGTTCGCGCGATAGATACGATGAACGATGTTCCCAAACCGTTTATTCTGGTTAGTCCGACGTAGTTGTTAAAGTGTATGCCCTTGGGGACAAGCTGTATCTTACCCGCGCCGACAAGAGAGTTGTCGCTTATCGTATTGATAAACAGATAGTAGAACGGAAACAGACATATCAGTGCGAAAAGAATGAATATGGTGTAGTTTATGATGTTGAATACAACGTCCTCCGAAGTCAGACGGAAACCGTGCTTTTCTTTCGTTTTAGCCATATTATCCCCTCCTTAAACGATACCCGAGCCGCGGATAGCCTTGGAAGCCTTATTCGCGCTGAACAGAAGAATGACGCTAATAATGGACTTTGCCATGCCGACAACGGTCGACAGCGGTATCTGGTTGCTTGAACCGAGACCGAGCATATACACGTACAGATCCAACACCTGAATGCCCGAAGTGTTTGTCGCGTTGCGGAATACAAGGTATTGATCCATGCCGTTGGAGAGTATGTTCGAAATCGAGAGTATAAACTGCACGAAGAACGTGGGCATAAGTCCGGGGATCGTGATGTGCCAGATCTTCTGGAAACGTCCCGCGCCGTCAATCGTCGCCGCTTCGTACAGCGCCTGATCAATGCCTGAAATGCCCGCTATGTAAATGATTGCGCCCCAGCCGAGCCCTTTCCATGTGCCCCACAAGTACATTTTGATCCATATTCCGTCGTTGCCGATTAGAAAGTCTTGGCTTTCGGTCGCGAGACCCGTGCTCAAAAGGAATTGGTTTACAAAGCCGTCCGATGAGAACAGCGCGAACGCTACCGTATATACCAGAACCCAGCTTATGAAGTTCGGGATAGTCGTTATTGTCTGAACAGCACGCCTTACGGGACCGCATTTGATCTCCGTGAGGAATATCGCGAACGCAAGCGGCAGCCACGACATCGCGAGACCGATACCGCTCATCGCAAGCGTGTTCGTCATAACGCGCGTGATATCGGCGCGGGTAGCCGCGTTCTCAAACAGATATGTAAACCATTTAAAGCCCACGAAGTTGTCCATTGTGAGCGTCTGCCCGGGCTTGTAATCGAAGAATGCGTAACGCCAGCCCCAGAGCGGCAGATAAGAGAACAGGAAAACCAACACGATGAACGGCGCCATCATCAGGAAGAGCCTGAACTTGCCCTCCATGACCCAACCATCCTCTTTCGTAGCTTTTGGGAGCTTCAAAAGGTAAAGCAAACTGAGGAGCAGACATATCCCGACGAGCACGATAAAGATAATCGCGCCTATCGGCTCAAGCGGCTTAATTCTTTCGGGATTGGCAGCGTTTGTGAAACCCGGCTGCTGAAGCTTGACGAAAACAAGCCCCGCCATGCTCACAACGCTTCCCCCGAGAACAATCTTCGCTCCGAGACGCTTGAATCTGATCTCTCCGATAGTCATAGCGCAGCCTGCCAGCATAGCCACCATACCGATAAGCGATATCAACGAGCCGATATAAGTGTACACCAGAACGCTCTTCTCGATATACCCTCTGGAAATCGCGCGCTGAAATCCACCCGCAATGCCGTCGTATGAGATACCTGAGGTGAAAAATGAATCGCCCTCGTTCATAAGCTCGCTCATGTGCGTGGGATTAAGAGCGGGAACAAACAGGCAAACCAATGTAAGAATTATTAAAACACGGAGAAAATATCCGATAAAATCAATCGGTTGCTTCGCCTGTTTTACAGTTTTTGTCGCTGTCATTACACCATCCCTTTCAATTAGTGAATTTGTAATTGCCGCAAAGCGTATAAAGACCGCTCCTCCAGCGGCTTATCATCCACTGCTGTCCGCCATGGAGGTAAGCTTCGCTTTCCTTATGTCTATATTATATAATACAATTTTACCTTTGTCAATCTTTTTTTTTTTTTTTTTGTAGCAATGTATAAATTGTGTGTATTTATTTTGTATATTTATGACAATATATTTATAAAACGATTTTTGTTTTGTTAAACCGTTTTATAAAACCTATAAAAACAGGATAGCATACATTCATATTCGCGCCAAAATATGCCGTATCAGAGAAACATATATAAAAAAGCCCGCTCCTGCGGAACGGACTGTACTGTTTTTACATCTCATTGATGAATTTAGTAATAAAATAAAGTGTTGCGCCCATTGAGATCGCGTGTTTACGCTGACGGCTCAATTGAACATAATCGGCAGAGCGCTCGAACGCGTTCAGCGCCGCGAGATACTCCCTGAGTCTCGGCATAGAATCGGCAAGATACTCAGTCATAAAGCCGCCGAGCACAACATCGCAGTCCAGCGCCATTCGTATATTGTTAATACCGACCGCCAAATGATACAAATAGCTCTCCCACCTCATGCAGCAGTCAACTTTGCCTTTTTGCAGGCTCTCGTAAAATTCCTCAAGCGATATTCCGAGATCCGTGCTTATTCTACGCGACGAGCAATACGCTTCAAGACAGCCCTGACGACCGCAGCTGCATTGCAGTCCGCCGGGTTCGACGCAGATATGCCCGAACTCTCCGCTTCGGTGGTTGTCGCCGAAATACGGCATTCCGTTGGCGAAAACCGCGCCGCCTATGCCCTCTTCAATCGACAGATATGCAATGTTCTCCTTGCCGTCGCGTGCAATACACTCCGCTCCGCCGCCGCAATTCGCGTCATTCTCTATGTGAATATCATAGGGAAAGTTCTCAACGAGAGCTTTAAGTGAAATGTCACGCAAGCCGAGAGTAGGTGCATATTCAAGCGTCATGCCGTCATTTGAGACAATCCCGGGCAGTGCTACTCCGACACCGAGCAGCTTTCCGCAGTCTATGCCGAGCTCGTCTATGAAGCACTCGATCTCCTCGTTGATACGCTTCGTATAGACTGTAAAATCGTCGGATCGGCGCAGCGATACCTTTTTGTACGCCAATTCATTCATGCGCAGATCGACAGCGGAGATACGCAGTGCGTCATCGCTCACCGAAACGCCGACAGCGAACCGCGCGTCCTCAACTATCGCCAAGCCCTCTACGCGCCGTCCGCCCGTCGAGAGCTTCTCATCCGTCGCAGATACCAACCCGAGCTCCATAAGCTCCGCGAGATTCTGGTACACCGTCGGTAGACTCAGACCCAGCTCGTTCGCCAATATCTGCCTCGAACAGAAGTACTTGCAATTATACAGGTAATTATATATGCTGTTTCGCGTTGCGCGTTTTCTGTCAATGTTGTTTTCGGGTTTCATAGCGTGTACCCCTTTTGAAAAGTCTCTTTATTTATATTTTATCATAAATAAAAAATAAGTCAAGGGATAGAGTTAATTTTTTAAAAATTTTCATTTTCGTATTGACAAACAAAAAATATTAGAATATCGTAGTGATATGTGTTCAGAACGGAGATTACAAACGAAGACAATGGCAGTTGATTACGACGACAGCAGAACGGGGCTGCTGCGCGGGCTCGTCAACATTGAGGTGATAATGTGAGACGAACGCAACTCCACAAACACTGCAATCGGCTATATGAACGAGATCAACAAGCGCGGTAAAAAGCGCAAGGAGATCCTCGACCAAGCTGCGGTGGTCTTTCTCGACAGCTATAGACAAGCTCATTGAAAGCCTTAGAGATGAAAGCTATCAACCGCAGCCGTCAAGACGGACATATATTCCCAAGAAAAACGGAAAACTACGCCCTTTGGGAATACCGTCTTTTGATGACAAGCTAATCCAAGAGGTCATCAGAATGCTGCTTGAAGCGGTTTATGAAAACAGCTTCTCGGACACATCACACGGTTTCAGACCGAAAAGGAGCTGTCACACCGTATTGCAGCAGATACAAGCCCGATTTACAGGAACAAAGTGGTTTGTTGAGGGTGATATAAAGGGATTTTTCGATAATATAAATCACGAAATCATGATTAAAATTCTGTCGGAGAGGATTAAAGATGAACGCTTTTTGCGGCTCATCAGAAAATTTCTCAAAGCGGGATACCTCGAAGAATGGAGATTTCACAACACCTACAGCGGAACTCCGCAAGGAGGTTTATGTTACATGTAACATAAACCTCCTAATGTACAGTCCTCAAAAATGCACAGTGAAGAGAAAAACACCGCAAGG
>CAMNXF010000037.1 GCA_946567425.1 uncultured Clostridia bacterium
GTGTTCGTTGCTGCTGATTGGTCGCCCGTGTTCGTTGCTGCTGATTGGTCGCCCGAATCGGAAATTAAATCATCGGATTTTATATTTGCTAATGTAAAACTAACAAAAGCGTTTATAAGTCCCGATATTCCGATTTTCGCACCGACTCTCAGTTTCTTTGTGCAATACTTTTTTTGATCGTCAGTCTGTACATCGTCGAGTGCCTCCACCTCGCAAAACTCGTTTAATTCGGCTGTATTTTCGTCCACAAATCCATAATGATCAAGCACATCAAATGGATTTTGGCAGAAATGCATACCTTTTTTGCAGATTTCCGTGTCGTCTTCCTCGAAAACGGTGTTCTCGGCGTACTGTTTGCCGCGGCATATAAGCCCTTTTGAAAAACCTTTATATCCTTTCATAAATTATCCTCCTGTTACTTCAGAATTTCCCTTAAAACGTCGGCGATAAGCTGTGCGCCGCTGTCTCCTGCGGTATTCAACAAACGCATTCCGAACAAAGACGGAATACCTCCGTACACGCCCTTGTAATAGACCGCCGCGCAGTCGTGCTCCTCATCGTAACCGATACGTTCAATGTCCGCGCCCGCCCGCGTGAGCTTCAGCAGCTCGCCGAGCTTTTCACATATCTTCGCTTTGTCTTCGTTCACGGCTTGTCCTTCCTCGAAATAAAACTTTATCGCACACGCGAGCGTTTTTGCATTATCCGAGACGAACTTGTTTTTGCAGCTTCGAAGCCGCTCATAGTTATAGAATGTATCCTCGGGAGCTGCCGCGGGAACGCTCACTCCGAAATTCGGGATCGCAATAAAATATCCCGACGTACACTCTCCGTAAATAATTCCAAACGATAACCCGTCCGTGTCCACGACAAATTCGACAGCCGATGTCGTTCCGTATCCGCACACCTTGTACGGTCTTATTTGTGCGCTTCTTGCTTGTCTTGCCATGCTTTTTACCTCCTATTCGGGCTTGTTTTTCACGCGATAATAAGCTGATACGGCTGCACGTCCGCGTCATCGTTGTATCTTACCACGCAGCAGAACACATTCTCGCTCTGATACATTGCGGGAACTTCCATATAAAGGGATGAAACGCCACAGCCGATTGACTTTATTCCCTCTTCGCCAACTTGGTGCGCTTTCATGATAATGTCCGCGACCTCGCGGCTTTTCGTCAGGTATACTTTGTATTTCATTGATTGTCCTTTCTAAATGATTGACAGTTTCTGCGGCTTGTGCTTATGCGTAACCACAAGTCGTTCCAATCTGCTCCCAGAAGCTGCCGTGGTTTCCGTATTTGTAAACCTCGCCATGCAGCGGCGTTTCCGCGATAACGGTCACGGGTTCGCCCTTGTATATTCTGACTTTATTCAGCGGCAATTCACTGCCAATATACGTGATTGCTTTTGTTCCGCGGATAACCGTTATGTAGTCGGAGAGTATGACCTTTCGCGGGTCTTCTATCTTCTTGGGTAACATTTCATTCATTGAAAATCCTCAATTTCCTTGTAATTTACCGATGTTTGGGCTTGTCCGCCCTTTATACGTCCTTGGATTTTTCACGAGTAATTTCCTGCGCCAGTTTCGAGCGACTGGTAGTATGCGGACATATTTCGCCCGACGCGCTCAAACAGGTTCTTTTCCCATTCCGCTTTCTCTTCGGGGGTCATGCTGTCGAGCCGCACGAGCCCGCGTTCTCCTCCGAAATCCACCATTGACGGGCGAGCCTTGCAGCCGTTCTCAAATACCCGCGTTCCGTCGGGAAGTACCTCGACAACTTCGAGAAGCCGCTTGATACTGCCGTCGGGATTGTAATATTGGCTATAATCTTCTTTTTTTCGATTTGCCATAAGATCACCTCCTAATTCAATTGTATGCTTTCGGTGGTTGTACAGTTGTCAGCCGTTTATCTCGCGGCAAAGCTCTGCCGCGTACTCGATGAGTTCTTTTCCGTTTGTGTTGTCGTATTCAGTCATTGCGATACCCCCAGATACCTGTTAACAAAATAAGTCTGCCCTTTGCCCGTAACCTTTGTTGTGCGGTTTATACGCACTGAGCCATCGGGATTGTTTATCGTGCTTTCCTTAACCTCAAACAGCCCCATTTCCATAGAGCGTTGCGTCGGCATATTGTGAGACGTGCCGCCCTTTATCAGAAAGCCCTCCTGGCGCAGCTGCTCGAAAAGCCGCTTCTGACCTGTGTCAACGCCGTTTTGCTTGAGTATTTTGGCAAGGTCTCCGATAAGTATTGAGGTCTTCGCCGTTTCAACAGCGTTTGCGAAAAGCACTTTCGGCTTTTCATACATAATCTGCGCAGTAAGCTCTTCCACTTTCTTGTGCGCGTACTCCAAAGCGCGTTCCATTACCTTTTCGGGGCTGTTCCACGCCTCCTCAACTTTAATGAAGTACTGTCTGAACATCTTGCCTTTGTCGTTGCGCTGGAGCATACAAAGTTCTTTTGCCATTGGGATTGTGAGAGAATGGTCAGTTGCGGGTCTGCCGCCTGTGCTTTCGGACATTTTTGTCCAAAAGTCCTCGCTCTCTATAAAACCATATTCACACATTCTCGGAAACCATTTGTGGTACGGAGTTTCAATCCCCAGAGCTTCGTGCAGTTCCCGTCCGCTTACTGTAGGCTGTTCACCGTTGTAGTTAACAGGTATAAGTTCATTCATTGTGTTTTACCTCACTTTCATAACTCGTTTAAATTTCAATTAGCTTTCAGAACAGCTTCAGAAATAGTTTCCGCGTTTAAATGCACCTCTTCGAGCTCGGGCAACGACAAATCGGGAGAACTTTTGCTGTACAAAGACAATGTCACAGTGATTTCTCTCAATCTCTCAATCAAGCTGCTTGCTTCGTCGAGCAGCTTGATTGTTTCGTCCAATCCGTCAACGGTTACTTTTATTTTCATTAGTTTCACCTCGCTTTCGAATTTCAGCTAGCCAAATGCTCGGGAATATCTAGCGCGTTAGCAACCGCCTTATAGACTTTGTCGCTTGCTCTCGACCCACACATAAGGCTTTCAATTGTGCTAATGGAATATCCCGTAGCTTTCGCCAAATCAGCATATTTCCAATTCTTTAACGACAATTGTTTTTTAACCTCTGCCTTAAATCTTGCAAAATCTACCATTTAAACACTCCTCTCTATGTTTTTAGGGCTTATTGTATCATTTTTAGCCCACCAAAAAAATATTTTGTAAGAAATCCTTGACAAATTTTAAAAACAGATGTATAATAAAAGTGCGAACAGATAATATACAACCGTTTTGAGACTACCTTTGAACGGTTTGGTTTCCTTTATGCCGTTTGCGCTGTCTTTCTTACAAGTAATATTATACTCTTAAACTGAGGAATTGTCAATAATATTTTCCTCAATTTAAGAATTTTGTTGTATGTGCCTAAACTAAACGGAAGATTTTTGTAAAAAATAACAAAAACCGCCCAATAGGACGGCAAGGAGAACATATGATAGATTTTGAAGCGCTTGGGGAATTTATTTACAAGTTTGCAACTCCGATAATTGCTTTTGTTTCTCTTGGACTGAATATAATGCAGATTACAAGAGATTGGCTCAACAAACAAAAAAAATTTAAGTTTTGCATAACAAAAATACAACGTGCGGGCAATACTTTATTTGTCCGTTATTGGATTGACAATCTTTCTTCGAAACCTGTTAATTTAATAAGAGTAAAGTTATTAAACGAAGATTATAGAAATGATGAATGTGATGCTTTTTCTACGCCTTTGGTTGTTTCGGAAGATACGGATATTGAAAAACTCTTCCATAAAGGCGTATCAGAGGTAACTCCGATATTTGTTGACGGATATTATTCGCACGGCGGATATTTTGCCTTTTGCCCATTAACACAAACAGGACTAGACAACGAAAAAAGTGCATTGTTAATTTTGACAGATAAAGGTAAACCTATAAAAATTCCGATTATTCTAAACCAAATAATAACAGTAACAAATCGAAGGGTGAGTTATTCGACACAATAATTTCATTAGTATCATACTAACGGAATTTGTCCCGCTGAAACAAAATCTATGATATACTCACTTGCTTGAACAATGGCAATGATTTTATCATTATGGCGAATTTCAAAGAATAAACGGTCTTCAACACCAAAAACATACAATTCGGTTGTTCGAACCTTAAAGCCGTGTGTACTACTTGGGTTTCTATTCCAAAGATAACATTCGCAGTCTGGGAAATCATCGGGGAAAAATTTCTTTTTGTTCATTGCGCTTCACCTTACCAAAAATATTCATAATTCATTCCGTGTTAATTATATTATACTCCTCAATTGAGGAATTGTCAAGGAGGTTTTACGATGTCATATGAAAAAATGATACAAAATATTGAACGCCTTTCCGCAGAAAGAGGGGTAAGTAAAACAACTGCATTAGTCAATAGCGGCGTGGGCAAAAATTTTATTTGCAATATAAACAGGGGCTCAAACCCCTCAACAGAAAAAATTCAACAGTTAGCCGCCTACTTCAATGTAACAACCGACTATCTTCTTGGCAACGAAAACAAAAACGCGCCCTCTGTGAGCGATGAAGATATCAAGTTTGCTCTCTTCAAGGGAACAGAAGAAATTACAGACGAAATGTACGAGGAAGTCAAGGCTTTTGCGAAATTTGTTAAAGAACGCGAACAGGAAAAGAGGAAAAAGTGACACAACTTAAAGACCTTTATGAAGTGGCAGACCGCGACGGCATAGAAGTTCTTAAGATTGATTGCCCGAAATGCGGCTCTATTTCTCTTATGACAGACGACAAACAATGCTATATCGGCATTGACAGCAATGCATTTGAAAGTAATGCGGAAGAAGTTGTTCGCTTAGCTCACGAATTGGGACACTGCGAACGCGGAGCATTCTATAATATTCACAGCAGCTTTGATATTCGCGAAAAGCACGAATATCGCGCGGACAAGTGGGCAATACAACAGCTTATGCCTTATGATGAAATTATACAAGCATGTAAAAGCGGATATGTCGAATGTTGGCAGCTCGCGGATTACTTTGGGGTCACAGAAGATTTTGTTCATCGTGCATTCAGCATTTACCAAAATATGGGATGTTCCTTTAGATAGAATTTATGAAGAAAAGGTCATAGGCAGAGTATAATGGATTTCGTCATTTTGGCAAATATTACAAATAATTTTGTTTAAAATAACAAAAACCGCCCCGAAAGGCGGCTGAAAGGATAAACTATGAAATTAAATACTAAATGTATTCGTGACATATTGATGATGATTGAAGATGTTGTTGACACCGAACATTATTTTATTCTTTCCCCTCTGCAATAATTTGTTCAATAAGTTCCCACATATCTGTGCCTTTGAACGTTATTTTGTCAAGAAGACACGACAAATTGACAACAGGCGAACAGTCGGACTTAATGTCAACGGAAATACCTTTCAATGCGCCTGTTATGTCCTTTTCGTCCAAAAACACCCTTATGGGAGAGCGTCCGTATTTTTTATACACATCGCGCCCGTATTCGATAACAAGAGAATGTGATCTGTCGTTCATTGCATTATACCTCATTTCCCAACGTTTTGCGTAATGTCGTTAAGTATATTATAACACCTAAATATGAGTTTTGTCAAGAGGATTTTTGCGATAGATTGCAAAGCCACAATAAGGAGGCTATCGAATGAAAACAGCAGCCTGTTACATCAGAGTATCTACAGATGACCAACTCGAATACTCCCCCGACAGCCAGCTCGAAAAGATACGCGATTTCGCCAAGCGCGGCGATATGATCCTGCCGGAGGAGTTCGTTTTCGTTGAGGACGAGGGCGTAAGCGGCAGAAAAGCCGCGAAACGGCGGGAGTTTCAGCGAATGATAGCGCTAGCCAAAAGCAAGCCCAAACCATTCGATGTTATTCTGGTATGGAAATTCTCACGTTTCGCGCGCAACCGCGAGGACAGTATCGTCTACAAATCAATGCTTAGGAAACAACTCGGAATTGAGGTCATTTCCGTTAGCGAAAATATCGGCGACGACAAAATGTCCGTCATCACCGAAGCAATAATCGAAGCAATGGACGAGTACTATTCAATCAACCTTGCCGAGGAAGTCAAGCGCGGCATGACCGAAAAGGCAAGGCGCGGTGAATATTGCTCCATCGCGCCGTTCGGGTATAAAATTGAAAATAAGAAGCTGGTCGTTTACCCCGAGCAAGCGGATATCATACACGAAGTATTTGTCCGCTATGTCAACGGCTGGGGACATAAGCAGTTGGCTGTATGGCTTAATGAAATCGGCGTGACAACCAATCGCGGCAGCAAGATAGAAAACAGGACGGTCGAGTACTGGCTGAACAATCCCGTATATCATGGGTTTACACGTTGGACTCCCACGGGAAAGACCTTCCGTGATTATCATAACCCCGACAGTATCGTTGCTAAGGGCAGCCATACACCGATCGTAGACGAGGAACTGTGGGCTCGGGCGCAGGAACGCCTTTCAGAGCAGAAACGAAAGCACATAAAGAACCGCCGCGAAAACGTTCCGACCGCATATACTCTTTCTGGAATAATCAAGTGCTCCCATTGCGGAGCGAGCCTTGCGCGTTCCCAAAGAGAATACTTACAGTGCATAAATTATTGCAAGGGGAGCTGCGATGTTTCACATCATATCAAAATCGAGAAAATGGAGATGATGTTATACTCCGCTATCCAAAACGACCTCGAAAGCGGAAATTTCACCATAGAACGCGCAGAAACGCCCCGTATTCGCTCCGACACGATAGACTATACAAAGTCCATTGACAAGGCAAAACAGAAGCTGCAACGCGTTTCAGAGGCATATCAGCGCGGTATAGACACCATAGACGAATACAAGGAAAACAAAGCCCGTATACTCGCGGAGATCGCTACGCTTGAAAAAAGCGCAAAGACTGAACTTCCCGAAATAACACCCGAAGAACGGAGTGCATTCGCTGAAAAACATCTGAAAACTCTTGATCGGCTCAAATCCGCAAACGTCACCGAGTGTGAAAAAAACGGGCTCTTAAAGGAATTTATCAAGTCCGCAACGTTCCATAAGGCCGACAACAGTGTTTCGGTCATATATTTATTCTAGGGTTTATAACTTTTTGGAGTACGGCGGTC
>CAMNXF010000038.1 GCA_946567425.1 uncultured Clostridia bacterium
TTCGACAGTCGCTCATCAGCCTTTGGAACTCTGTTCGCTTTGCCGCCGAGGTTCCCGATATGCCTTCGTCCGCGTACATATCCACGAACACTGCGTCGGTGCTGTTTTGGAGCAGTTCCGTGTAGTACCTTATCTGCGCTGCGAATGAGTTTAGCTGATCCTCGCTGTCGCTCGATACTCGGGCGTAGGCGGCGGTTCTGACGATTTCGTCAGAACGGTCTTTTGCGGGTATTATCGTGATTTCTGCCATATCATCACATCCTTTCAAACACAGTATACCGAAACGGTTCGGGTTTATCTATCACTAATGCTACCGAAATATCTACGGGAAACTGTATCATAACCAACAAAAGCGGACGAGGGTTCAAACCTCGGCAAGCCGCTTTATGACAGCCTTTTCGATTTTTCTGCGCTGTGCCTCGGTAATGAGATTTTCCGATAACAGCTTGTCCAGAAAATTGCGGCACAAGTGGAATTTGTACCTGATGATTGCTTCGTTATCCATGTTCCACCTCAATTATATTTTGAATTTAATCCCACGCTTATTTTCAAAGCGCGGTCAATGTCCTGCATCGTGAAATCATTTACCTTACCGATGTAATCGGTCAGCCGTGATTTATCCAGTACCCTCAGCTGCTCCAACAGAACGCAGGATGTTTGCGGCAGTCCTGTCTGACTTGCGAACACAAAAATGTGTATCGGCAGATAATTCGGAACCCGCTTTGTGGTTATCGGCGCGGCAATCGTCGTGCTGCTGTATTTGTTTCCCTTGTTGTTCTGTATGATTAGAACGGGACGGATTCCGCCCTGTTCGCTGCCGATTATCGGCTCTAAATTCGCAAGGTATATTTCACCCCGCCTGATTTTTCTGTCCATATTTCTCCTTTCGGGAATAAGAAAAACGGACGACAGCTTTAGACCGTCATCCGTCTTGCGTTATTCAATTGTTAACGCAGTTTGTTCTGCTTATTCGACATCCTCATTGGTGGATTTACCTGTTTTCTTGTATTTCAGTCCGTCTGCCGAAAAACATACTTCCTCGCCGAACACGTAATCCCCGTGAAAAAATGCCGTTATGTCCATTTCCAATGCCTCGATGATCCGACAGGCAATCTGAAACGAGCAGGTCATAATATTTCGCTCCCCGCTTTCAAACTTCTGATACTGCTGAAGAACGATGTGCGCCTTGTCCGCAACCTGCTGCTGTGTCATACCGAGAACGACCCGTTTTTCCCTTAAAATTGATTTGTTGTCAAAGTGACACATTTGAAAACCGCTTAAATTCATTTCAACTTCTCCTTTTCGCAGTCAATTGGGTGCAATTGTATTATACACCTTTTTGACTGTAATGTCAAGAGGAAGTTTAAAAAAAATTTACGATTTATGCAATATGTAAGGTGAAATCCGCGAAATATCCGCGAATTTCACTTATATCAAGCGGATTTCTCCGCTGTTTGCCTGTAAAAACTATGTCGTATTTGCCCCGCCCCCCCGACTACCAGAGCATAAATGCTCTTAGGGAATATTTCAGACCGCTGCCTGGCTCGACAGCGTCATGGGTCATTCACCCCAACATGGTTCTCATGAAGCCGCCCCCATTGCGTCATTCTGTGGCTGGACGGAAGTATCATTATCCCCCTGTGCAGGTCATCGCGCACCGACTGCCATATCGGTTTCGGGAGCTGCTGTTTGTCGCTCGGTGTGCATTTGGCTGCGTGTCGCGAAATTCTTTGTGAACTTGATTGAGTAAAACTCATCCGGCTAACCGCCGTAGATGTTCGTCCGAATTCCGCTGACCACTGCCACACACGTCTTGGCGCAGTGTTCCTGCCGCTTTCTCCTTGTCAGGCTGCGCAGGGGAAGGTATCTGAAATACTGCTATTCAATTGTCAAAGAACTGAAGAGGGAAATTTGCCCTCTATAATATTCGCCGTTGGGAAAGGTGGTTTTGGAAAGGTTTTTTGAAATTTTTTTCAGAAATTTATATTTTTCGGTAATATTGCACAATTTAGATAAATCCTATCGCAGAGGATATGTACATTTTGCGAATACAAAAATGTCCCTCACCGAGGCGAGGGACAAATGAAATTATCTCTCAAAGAAGTCACGGAGCTTGGATAAGATTTTGCGTTTTCTGTTATTTACCGTGCGGCGGGTCACGTTCAATTCTGCTGCCAGCTCCTGTTCGCTTCGCCCAAAATAAAAAAGCTGAGTGATGAGGTATCGTTCCTCGTCACTCAGCTTTTCGAGTGCTTGTTTAAGCATTATTTTGTCGGTAATCGATTCTTGGAAGTCCGCAGTCCGGTTTTCAAAGTCGAACCCGAGAGCCGTCAGTCTGTCGAGCGAGTCCTCGCGGCTCGGTATCTCCTTGACCGTTTCTTTCTTTTGGTCGATAATGTATCGCGTTTCCTTGAGATCATGCTCGACGTACTTGATGCGCCGATCCCATTTTCTGAGGATTTTGTAAACCTCATCGGAAACCTCAACGGCAGTGCCGTTCTTAATGATGTACTTTTTGGACATTGTCAGTCCCTCCTGTAATTTAGAATTTTGTCTGTTCAAAATCTAAATTATGGAGGTGACCTGCACCGAGGTGTTATCCGTTTTTGGACAAAAAAATATCCGAGGCGATGTTCCGCCTCGGACTCGAAATTATCTAAAAGAGCCGATTGATTTGTCGGTGGTCTGCCGATGCTGCCAAACAGCCTTTTGATTCCACAGGCTACTTGGACTATGATAATCAGCTCCTAAAAATTCAGTTTTTCCATTTTCCGCAGGATTTACATTCCGAAATCGTGTTCGGATTTATATAGCCGCAAAATTTACATTGCCAGTTTGCAGGATCAAGCTGTACATCGGCTGCGGCGGTCTTCGCTGCTTCGGTGTATTTTGAGCCACCTTTCATTTTTGATATTATGCCGCCGAGTTTGACGGCGAGAACAATTGCGATAATTACGCTTATTATGTTTGCGGACAACAAATACAGCACGGCGTTGATTATGTAAATAATCTGCGCGATGCGCACCGCTCCCGCTTTTTTCAGTGCAACCATAACCCCCAGAACAGCTGTGGCGAGCTGCTCAATTATAATGAAAGTTGCTATTATTTTAAAGACATTCGCCGTAGCCGAATACGCTCCTATTTTGGCCAGATTTTCGGGAGAGTTTTCGATCCAACCTATTTCAATCTGATATTGAAGCTGTTTTATCTGATTGGCAAAAATCCCGTTTATCAGCAGGCATTGGAATATTGAAAACGCACACGCTACAATTGTAAATATCCCGATGACTTCAAGCAGCGTTTTTTCTCTTGAAGACAAGATGTTGTCGCTCGCCGCCCTATTGAAAAAATCAATGGGCGTTGTGGGCTTGCCGCATTTGTCGCAAATCGCCGTATTGGGGTCGGTAAGCGGTTTTCTGCAAACAGAACAGTATTTTTTCATGCTTCGCCTCCAAATCTTAATGCAGGTTGTTGCTTTTTTCACCTGCTATGATATACTCATAAATCAATAAACCACAGTGCTTCGTCCAAATGCTCGTTTTCAGATTTTGCGAAATCAACAAGTGGTGATACGCTGCTTATATGAATTTTTGTCTTGTTTCTGTACAGTCCTGCCGCTTCCGCGTCAACAGATGCAAGCGTATCTGGCAAATAAATATCGGAAAGTGCCATGCAACCTCTGAATGCATCTTTGCCGATGCTGGTCACACCCGAAGGTATTGTGATCTGCTCGAGCATATAGCAATCATAGAACGTTCTTTCAGGTATTTTTTTTACGCCGCCTGAAAGAGTTGCTTTCGTCAAGGAACGGCATGCCTCAAAATCACTTTTTCCCATACTCGTTATGCTGTCGGGCAAAGAAATCTCCGTCAAACCGCTGGATGAAAAGCAATTATCGCCCAACGCCGTAATTGTTTCGGGGATATCCAATGTTTTAAGTGAACTGTCACCGGCAAAGGCACCGTTGGGCAGCGATGCAACAGATGAAGGAATAGTTACTCTTTCAAGCACGGGCAGTGCTGCGAGACGTGGAAATTCCACAAGGCTTTCAGGCAGAGTAACGCTTGTTACATCAAAATGAAAACTTTGAAACACCCCGTCGTTTATTTTCGTTACGGCTTTTCCCTCGTATTCTGCTGGAATAACGAGGTCACCGCCCTCGCCGTCATAATACGTTATTGTATATGTACCCGTGTTTTCGTTCAGTTCAAACCAGAACTCACTCTGGTTTGTTTCTAAACTGCTTTGACTAATATCTGAAACATTACTGTTGATTGAAGAACAACCATATACCCACAACATTCCGCTTAAAGCCACAAGCGTTAAAATATATTTTCTCATCAAAGAGCCTCCTTCTTACATGTTAATGAAATGTCCTGTTCAAGACTACGTTTTTTTATATACAACCCGTTTCCCTTAACATCCTCAAAATAATATGACCCAACAATTCCGGTAATATAATTGCGCTCTTTTCTGCCGCCATCAATATCCTCAACTGAGAATTCAACAGCATTTCTGTACCTACCAAAATGTGAATCATCTGTTTTAGAAAAGGAATCGGATGTTTTTTCGATGTAATTGTAACCATAAAAGTCATAATCAAATGAAAAAGAGTATCCACCTCCTTTTGATAGTATTTGGGTTGTTATATGGTATTGATATTGAGGTTCTAGACCATATTTTTCCGTTGTCCCTTTGTCAGGTATTTTGCCATAGTCCACAATACAATATTGTGATATAATTGGCAAAAGATATGATTTTACAATTAAGGCTGACGAAAATCCAAATCCCCCTAATTCATCCCCAATATCTGTTACAGCGTCTAATACTGTGGCACTCATAGACTCAATCACAGGTTGCCAACTAAATTCTCTACCATATACCATAGCGCGAATCTCTTCTTCTTTAATTGCAATTCTACCCATTTTAATAATTATGCCCATCTCGGCTAGCCAATAACCAATCTCCGACAAAGAAATACCTGCTAAATAACAATCAACTGCGCATAAACCAACTTCCAATGTAAGCCGTCCAACAGTAGCATATGCCTCAAGTAGTTTTCTTGTTTTCTTATATTCATCTACGGACACCACAGTAAAAATATCATTTGAATCCGGGGTTATATCACCTGACGTTAACACATATTTAATTGGTGATGCATAATTACCTTTAGCATCACAATAGTTGTAGTTAACATGTGAGGTTTCACGAATATGGTCTATAAGCCTAGATATGCACTCAACCAGATATAGCTTAACTGCCTCGTTTTCCGTCTCACTTTCCATGAATTTAGAACCAATATTTTTAAGCGCGTCAACAAGCAAATAGTCTGAAGGATTAAGATATACATCATCATATTCGGGCGAGTATTTTGAGTACCCACAGTTGTCACAAACATATGTTTTAGTTTCATTGTTTAAATCAAGAAGCATATTGTGATTTTCAACACCTACAACACCACAATTATATAGACACGGCGTGTCTATATCCCCTGCTACAAGTTTATGAGGATCATACTTATCCACAATTCCATCACCATCGCTGTCCGCTCTGGTAGGATCGGAAAGGATAGGCAGAACTCTCCTGCCATAAATTGCCGCACC
>CAMNXF010000039.1 GCA_946567425.1 uncultured Clostridia bacterium
GACGCGCCATATTCAGCAAGCTGTTCGGCGCGCCAGTGTACGTCATTTCGTGGGAGAGCAAGAGAACTCTCATTTCAACTCGCGTTCCGCCGTTTCGAGCGCCAGCACGATAACCTTATCCATATCCAGATAGCGGTACAAGCCCAGTCTGCCGCCGAAAATTACGTCTTTCCGCTCCGCGGCAAGCTCCTCGTACTTTTTATAAAGAGCGTTGTTTTTCTCGTTATTCACGGGATAATACGGCTCAATACCGGGCTTCCATTCCGCGGAATATTCGCGGCTGATAACCGTTTTCGGCTGCTCACCGAACTCAAAATGCTTATGCTCGATTATCCGCGTGAACGGAACATCGGCAGCGGTATAATTCACGACAGCGTTGCCCTGATAGTTTTCCTCGTCGAGAATTTCAGTCTCAAAGCGCACCGAACGGTATTCCAACGCGCCGAATTTAAATCCGAAAAATTCATCGACCGCACCCGTAAAAACAATTTTCACGGCAATATTCGGATTTCCTTTGATAAATTCAAAGTAATCGGTATTCAGCTTGATCTCGGCATTCGCGAGCATTTTCTCAATAATTTGCGTGTAGCCGCCGACAGGTATCCCTTGATAGCGGTCGTTAAAATAATTATTATCGTAGCGAAAACGCAGCGGCAAGCGCTTAATAATAAATGCGGGCAGCTCGCTGCAAGGACGACCCCACTGCTTTTCTGTGTAGCCCTTGATCAGCTTTTCATACACGTCCGTGCCAACCAATTTCAGTGCCTGTTCCTCGAGGTTCTGAGGTTCGCCGATATTCAGCTCGGCGATCTGCTCCGCAATCTTCGCCTTAGCCTCGGCAGGCGTTTTTATCCCCCACATTTTGGCGAACGTATTCATATTAAAGGGGAGATTGTACAGTTCGTCCTTATACACGGCGACGGGCAAGTTTATATAATTATTGAATTCCGCGAATTGATTAACGTAATCCCACACCACCTTGTCGGACGTGTGGAAGATGTGCGCTCCGTATTTGTGGACGTTGATCCCTTCGATGTTCTCCGTGTAGATATTGCCGCCTATATGCGGTCGCTTGTCAATCACCAAACAGCGCTTACCTTTCCGCGCTGCTTCATACGCGAATGTCGCGCCAAACAACCCCGCGCCCACTATAAGAAAATCGTACATACTTCCTCCATTCGGCTCAACAGAGCCGTTAGCGGATATACAACACAACCCCGATTATGTTGTAATCGGGGTCAGCAACAGCTATGCGATTTTCTTGCAAATTGCTAAAAAAACATTTTAAAATTTACTTTGTTCGTCAAACTATATAAAACTTATAAAAATTTGATTTAAGTACTTGACAAGACGGTAAAATCGTGTTATAATACAACAGTATGTAATATGGCGGTTTGTAAAACCGTTTAAATAAACGTATTGCGGTTTACAACATAATCGGGGTTGTGTTGTAAACCGCATTTTTCTATGACAAGCAGACCACCAGATTTAACAAATTTACCTGCCGCGCGTGCTCCGTTCCGCTCTCCATTGTGTAAATTCTGGTGGTTGATATACTTGAGTGTCCGAGAATATCCGACAACCGCGAGATGTCCTTTTCCAACGAGTAGAACGTTCTCGCGAAAAGATGCCGTAGATTGTGAGGAAATACCTTTTCGGGAGGAACGTTTGCCGAAGCGCAGAGCTTCTTCATATCCCGCCATATGTTGGAACGGTCGATCGGCTTTCCGCCGCGCGTCACGAACACTGCTCCCGACGAAATCTTTTCCTTTGCTGCGTAATTTAAAAGTATCGTCTGCAGCTTGTCGGGAATGAATATTATCCGAAATTTCCCCTTGCACGAGATCTCCGCACGACCGGACTTGACCGCCTCAACGGTGATATATTTGAGCTCCGAAACGCGTATTCCCGTTGAGCAGATCGTCTGTATCAACAGCGCAAGGCGTTCGTTGTCTGCCTTGAATGCCGCATTGACGAGCCGCCTGTACTCGCTCTCGGACAGTTCACTCTTCGGCGAGAACAGCCGCCGTTGTATTCTGAACGCTTTCACGCAAAGTTCTGTATGTCCTAAAAATTTCAGAAAGCAGTTGACCGCCGCAAGCACGGAGTTAACACTTACAGGAGACATTTCGCGCCGCAAGTTCTCCTTAAACCGCACCACCGCTTCTTTTGTGAGCTCACCATCACCGACAAACTCCGCGAATCGAAAAACGTCACGCATATACTTCTCGATTGTGCGTTCGCTGCGCTCCATTTCTTTCAAATAATTTTTAAATCTGCCCCATAATTCATTTGTAATAAACATTGCATCGCCCTCCTTTATAAACTTATTATAGCAAATTTAAGGGCGTAAATGCAACAATATTATGTCATCCGAGAGCAAGAGCGATGTTACTTCATTTCTGTTTTGGGGAGCTTCTTTCTGCTGTGTCGGGAATCCGATAAAGGTTCATCTTCGACAAAATCAATTGCAACAGGCTTTGGAGGAAATTTCTCCAACACCGCCGCCTCGACTTCACGGCAGTCTGCATATTGCACCTTGCGTTCGGATTTTTCCTCAATAGCGTAAGCGTTCTCAAATTGAATACCCCATTTAAAGAACAGCTTCAGCCGAGTTTTCATCGGATGACAGCCTGTTTTCATCACTATAAAGTGACCTTTCGGCATACTTTTCAACTCGTCCACGGTCATAAGCGGTTGTTCTATCATCTGAAGCTGGCGGTTGCTGCCGTCTCGACTGCTTGAACGTGTCACCGTTCCGCTGAGAACGGTTTGCTTGCCGAGATTTTGGGACATAGCCTCGGCTGTCTTGGAGTTTGGAGCGAATGCACCGAACAAGGTGCATTGACAGTTGTCCACAATGATTTCCGCACCCTCTTTACCATAGGTTTTCTCGAACTGCGCGAGAGACTGAATGATTGCCACAATGGATATTTTTCTCGAACGCGAAGCCGAGAACATCATTTCAATGCCCTCTATTTTGGGCAGTGTGCCTAGCTCATCGGCATATATCATAACACGTTTATCAAGCTGACCGCCCTTTTCATCTGCTATCGTAAGCAATTCCCTATAAATTTGCTGTAATATAAGTGAGACAAGGAAGTGCTTAGTTCCGTCCTCCTCTGGGAGTACAAGATATATTGCGGATTTGGTATTACAGAATTCCTCAACATCAATTGAGGTATCGAAACAGAGAATTTGTTCAAGTTCCGAGTCTATGAACGAGTTCAGCCTTGACAGCGCAGTCGACATAACGCTTGCCATTGCTTGGTCGGACGAGTTCAGCGCTGCGCCTGCGAACCATCTCGCCTTATGCTCGCTGGGCAGTTTTTCAATAAGCATTTGGAAACGCGATACGCCCTTTGTTCCGGACGGTGCGAGCAAATCTTGGATCAACTTGAATACGCTGATGATGTGCCGCTTTTCGGTAGGACAGAATTCCGCGATCAGCAATATGACCGCCGTTAGCAAGCCCTCTGCCGCCTCGTAAAAAAAGGCATTCTTTTCCATTACTTAAGGATACCGCCAAAGTTTTTTAATCGATTTTCCCTACAAAGCGGTAGAAGATCTCGATTTCCTGTGTTCTGTTACCGTTTTCGGCGTTCTCCGCTTCGTGAATCACGATCTTGTCGATCAGCTCGTTCAGCAGAGGTGCTGTGAGTTCCGTCAGTTCGGTGTACTTGCTGATAAGCGACAGCCACTTTTCCGCCCCATCGGTGTCTTGTGCCGACTTATTAAGCTTGGTTTGAAGTTCGCACTTCTTATTTTCAAGCTGTGTCTGTTCCTCTTGGTATTTTGCCGAGAGCATTGCGAAGTTGCGTTCAGTAATCGCCTCAATCGCCCTGTCCTCGTACATCTTGACGAACAAATTATCAAGCTCCTGAAGTCGCTTTTCGGTTTTCGTCAGTTCTTTCTTGGCACTTGCGGTTTCCTTTTCCCACTGCTTATCGCCGCTTTTCAGCAAGCGTTGAAGCAGTTTGCTGTCGTCTTTTTTGTGCACCTGTGATATCCAATATTGCAGTCTGCCGAGCACAACGGCGTATATCACATTATACCGAATATAGTGGCTTGAGCACCTATCTTTGCCGTATTCACTGTATGACGTGCACATATAATATTGTTTTTCACACGTCCTTGCGGTTGCATTTCTATGCACATACCGCAATGTCCGACCGCAGTCGGCGCACTTCAGAAGTCCCGCGAAAATCTGCGTTTCACCGCTTTTTTTAGGACGTTTTCGGCTGTCGATATGCGCGTGCGCCTGCTCCCACAGTTCCCTTGAAATTATAGGCTCGTGAGTATTTTCTACGGTATACCACTCGTCTTTTGGTCTGAGAATCTTTTTCTTGTTCCTGAACGATATAGCGGTCTGCTTGTTGTGAACGCTGTTCCCGATGTACACCTCGCTGGAGAGGATCGCTTTGACGATAGCTATTGACCATTGATGCCGTTTGTTTTCCGGCTGCCCCTCAAAAACGTGAGCGAACGTTCCGTTTTTTTGATAGTTCAGCCACGCAGGTGTCGGGATTTGCTCATCATCAAGCATATGGCGGATTTTGGTTGCTCCAACCCCGTGCGCGGCGAGATCAAATATCTTTTCCACTATCCACCGAGCATCCTCATCGGGTACAAGTTTCCCCTTGATTTCGGGATGCCATTTGTAGCCTATCGGCGCGCACGGACTGTAATACGCTCCGTTCAAAAAGCGGGTTTTCATAGCCGCTTTGACTTTTTTGCTTGTTTGCCGAGCGTGCATTTCATTGAGAATATTCAGGAACGGCGCAATCTCGCTTTCGCCTTTCTCGCTGTCCACGCCGTCGCTGAGTGCGATATATCTCACGCCTTTTGACGGAAAGTAGATGTCGGTGTATTGCCCCGTAAGAATATAATTTCTGCCGAGCCTTGACAGGTCTTTCGTGATCACGCAGTTGATTTTTCCGTCCTCAATATCGTCGATCATACGTTGGAAATTCGGTCTGTCGAAGTTCGTTTGATGTTGTATAATAAAACTTGACACCAAAACCTCAAAAAAGTATAATACAAA
>CAMNXF010000040.1 GCA_946567425.1 uncultured Clostridia bacterium
TGCCGTATGCAAAGAAAAAATACTGGAGCTTAAAGCTAAACTCAACAGCGCAAATGATGAACTTTCGCAATTAAAAGACAAGCTAGCGTATATTACAATTTGCGCGGTGCAAAAGAAGTGACCGAAGCGGTCACTTCACAATGCAACATTGTGAACAGCAATCTAAAAAAGATGATGAAATGGCGGGTAGTTACGACGGCTCAATACGTATAGACACAGCGATAAACGCTGCGCCTATCGACAACGGTCTGGCGCAGATCGAGAACAAAATAAAGGGCTTAGCGGCGACCGTAGGTCTTGCGTTCGGAGTTAAGGAGCTTATGGAGTTTGGCAAGCGCTCAATCGACGCGGCGTCCGATCTCGCCGAGGCGCAGAACGTTGTTGACACGGCGTTCGGCGCTATGAGCTGGAAAATGGAGCAATTCGCTGCCACTGCCTTAGAGACCTACGGCATTTCGGAGCTGACGGCGAAAAACATGGGCAGCACCTACATGGCAATGGCGAAAGGTATGGGCGTTGCGACCGACGCGGCTTCGGATATGGCGGTAACTCTCACGGGACGGTTGTCCGACATTATGTCATTTTACAATAAAACGCAGTCCGAAGTTGACACGATCGGGCGCGCTCTGATCACGGGCGAGACCGAGCCGCTGAAGGCAATCGGCGTTGTTATGACGCAGACGAATTTGTCCGCGTATGCAATGGCGCAAGGTTTTTCAAAGACCTATGCCGAAATGAGCTCCAACGAGCAGCTGCTTGTGCGTTACAAGTATTTTCTGGAGCAGACCTCGCTCGCGCAGGGCGATTTCGCGAAAACCTCCGAAGGCTGGGCAAACCAGACAAGACTGTTGTCCGAGCGTATCAACGAATTTATGACCAACCTCGGCGGCGTTATAATGAATACTCTCACGCCCGCGCTGCAATTCGCGAACGAGGCGGTGACGTTTCTGAATGAGCTGTTTTTCGGCGGAAATAACGCGGAGGACACGACCGCCGCCAAGAACGCCGAGGCGATCACCGAAGAAGTAACCTCAATGGGAGCGGCTGCCGACAAGTCCAAGAAAAAGCTCAACAACCTTATTTCGGGCTTTGACGAGCTGCATATCATCAGCGGCGCGGGTTCAGATAAGGAAAAAGAGAACACCACCGACGCGGGTATCGACACTTCAAATTTGCTGGGCGTGAACCTTGACGCGGATACTTCACACGCAAAAAAAGCCGCGCAGAAATACCGCGATATAATCAACGAGATTTATCTTGCGTTCAAGCGTCATCCGCTGACGAAAACAATTGAGGACATTATCAAGGGGATAGGTAAATTTTTCGGGTTTATCAAGGACAACGGAAAAATCTCCGCAAAGGGCGTTGTAAACGCGCTTATGGATATTCTCGGGGTTATTCTTGCATATAAGACGGTTACAGGCGTCGTGCGCGGTATAAATGCTTTTTCAAAAGGATATAACGGGTTGATCGGTTTGATCACAGCACACCCGACCGCCGCGGCAGTTGCGGGGATCACGGCGTTAGCAATTGGTATAATTGCACTAAATGATGAAATGCAGCGCCAGCGTATTGCTTCGTATTTCGGAGATATTTCAATATCGCTTGACGAAGTCCGCACTCTAATAAGTCCCATAACCGAGAGTGTTGACAAGGTCGCGGGCGCATTCAAGGATAACGAGACAAAGCTGACAACAGCAAAGGAAAACTTCTTGGATATCGCGAAAGCCGTACAGGAGACCGCCGATTCGTTCAAGAATAATGATATCGAGCAAGATGTCGAAGGCTTTGCACAGCAACTTGACGAGCTTGTCAACGGTGCGCTTGAAGTAAATAATGCGACTTTTGACACAAGCGCGTGGAAAACGGCATTTCTGGAAGATGATGGTGAAATCGACGAGCATGAGCAGGAAATACTTGACAGCTTTGCTGAGATGGGTGATTCCATTCCGGACACGATAAGAGGCTATGGCAAAGCGATTCATCTAATTACACAGACCGCTATTGATGAAAGCCGTGAACTGACTGAGGCGGAAATTGAAAACCTTGAAAGTCTCTACAACAAGCTTGCCGAACTAACAATGACACAGGATACGGTAAAATCCGAAGCAGCATGGGAGCGGCTGAAAAGAGGAGCATACAGCATTGACAGCTATGAGGAACTTGCAGCGCAAATAAAAGAGGCGCAGGAACAAGAAAAGGAGACCCGTGACGAACTGCAGAAATCAATGTATGAAAACGTGTTGGCTAAGCTCGGTACGGAAAGAGCTGCAGGAAAAATTACCGACGAGGAATATGAGCGGCAGAAAGAAGAACTTTTCGAAGAAGTTGATGATACTATCAAAGAACTAGAGATTAAATCTGCCCGATATCAAAGGGAAATTCTTACTACTTGGTCTCATACAGCATTTGACAGAATAGTTGATGCTAATCAGGGCTATTCGGCAGAAATGAAGAAGAAAGTTAAAGCCGTTTTTGACCTTATGATTAACACACCCAACGGTGTACATCTTGCTGATATACTCAACAGTGTTGACGGACAATATGCAATGAACCTTTCAAGGATGGCAGAATATGATCTTGAGGAACTCAATAGGCAGTTCGGGTTGGATTTTATGCATGAGTGGAGTAATCTTAACGAAGCTATCGGCGATACTGAGGTCTCGCTTGACGAATTTTATAACTCACTTGAATATCTTTACAAAACACAAAGGGACTCGATGTTGATGATTTGCTGCCTAAAATGGACGAATTAAAGGAACGTCCAGAAGAATTTACCAAAGTGCTATTGGAATGGATAGATAAAACCAATTTTGATCCGATAAAGATTCCAGTTGAGCTTGATACGACCAAAGCGGACAAATGGATTGAAGACTATCTTGCCAAGTATAGCAATGGCAGAAATGAAGTACCACAGCAGTCTCTTTTCCCGTCTTCGTCAAGTTATGCGTCTCAAGCTCCTTATGCTTCGGGTATGCGCCCGTACAGCAGGAATTTACCTTTCCAATAGTAATTGACGGCGTTAATACGAAGACTGTCAAAACCAATACGGAAACGGTACTTCGTCCAGAATGGCGCGATACAGTGATGAATAACGGAAAGGGATGGTGATAAAAATGCTGATGACATAGAAACAATGGACGATAAGATACTGCTCGGCTACACCAAGCGAACATTCATAGGGCATGGAGATATCTTACCATCGTTCGAGCTGCATTTACAATTCTTCGACGCCGTATTTCGAGGAGGAAGCAAAGCGGCGGCAGGAGAAGATGAGCGGCGGTGATACCAACAGTAATCACGTTCCCGATGGCAAACCGCAGACGTTTGATTTTGAACAAGACAACAGGCTTGTGTACTCGGCATTTCGTGCGCGTTACGATGTAAATCTTACACGCGAACGCTTGCACTGGTTTGCGTTTCTCGCAATGCTAGGCGACCTCGGCGGCTGCTCGCTGTCTGAAATTATCGGCATACGCAATACCGATCTTGCCAAACTCAGCGATGAGCAGCGACGGAAATACGCCGCAATGCAGGAACGATATCGTATCAAGCCTCAAATGTCTGACGCGGACAAAGCAATTTTGGCAGAGTTCGAGGAGAGGCTCAAGGATTGACAGCTGATCGAATCAAACTAAAGGAGTGAGCAAACTGCCCACTTTCTGCCAACAATTTGAAGGGGGGAGGCAGAACGTCGCCCCCCTGCTTTCACTTAAGGGGCGTTTTGTTACTCCACTCATCAAACTGTAATATCTGATGGAGACACCGTCACGTTCTGCGCCCCCCTCTCATTTTGCGAGTTGGTCAAATAATATGGGCGGAAAATTAGTCCACTCACCTCATGCTTTTACGCGAAAATGAAAGATTTTTTTCTGAAATTTCATTTTCATTAGTGGATTTTAGGGTATTTTTCGGGGAATTTTGGATTTTTGCGTAATGCGGTTTGGATTTCGCGTGCCGCGTTACAACATTGTTCTCATCTCCTCGAAGGGAATCAGACGGACATGAAAAATGGGTTGATTTTGTACTGAAATTTCCGCGCTTTGTCCGTCCGTTTTTAAATCCAAATATCAAAGCTGGTGCAAAGAAAATCACTACAATTACAGTGAGACCAAAGCGACGGAAATTCACGCTTATTCAAGATCTCAAGTAAGTTCGCTGCCTTTAACGGATTATGTTATTAAACTTATTACCGAACCCGCCAAGCTGCTTGATTCTACGCTTGAAACTCTCGCTGTTCTCAGAGACAAAATGGACAACCTTGCGTCGCAGTTTCCCGAATACGAAGCCGTTATGGATTTGTACGGTGTCGGGCACGTATTCGGCGCTCAGTTGATTGCAGAAATCGGCGATGTCAGAAGACTGAAATCCGCTAAATCCGCAGTTGCTCTCGCGGGAATCGACCCGCCGCCAAACCAGTCCGGCGCAAACGATCCCAAATCAAGGAGCATTTCCAAGCGCGGATCACCCGCGCTCCGTAAAACTCTGTTTCAGATCATGGCAGTCTATATTCAACATCGCCCCTCGGACGAACCCGTTTATCAATTCCTTGACAAAAAACGTGCCGAAGGCAAGCCGTACAGGGTCTATATGATCGCTGCCGTTCACAAGTTCCTGAGAATTTATTACGCTCGCGTTATGGAAACTATCGCATGATTTTTTCATTGTATTTTATTAGCTGCCGAAAAAATTTTATTTTCGGCGGCGTTTTTGTTATACCCATTTTCCTATTGTGAAAATTTGATGAAATCTTCATTTTGCCCCTTGACTTTTATTTGCAGGTCTTTTATTGTCAGATTTCCATATTAACAATTCTATTATTTCCCATTGGCTATCTGTAAAATTAGTTTCATATGCGTTTCGTTTATTTTCTGCTATCATTATTTTATTATACCATTCTATTGGTACGATTTCTTACATTCTTAGAGCCTATCCAACAATAAAGATTTTCAAGTATCAGCCGATAAATATAATGGG